>JBGTHP010000026.1:0-189106 GCA_041746105.1 Acidimicrobiia bacterium | reverse complement strand
CCACCACCGCCACCACGGAATCCGCCGCCGTCGCCCCTTGGACCACGCTCGGCCCGTGGGCGAGCCTCGTTCACGGTCAGGTTACGGCCATCCACGTCAGCGCCATTCATGGCCTCGATAGCGGCCCTGCCTGCGTTGGCGTCGGCCATCTCGACGAAACCAAAGCCCCTAGAGCGTCCGGTCTCACGATCCATGACGACCTGAGCCGACTTCACTTCACCATGGGCTTCGAACAGACGCTGCAACGTTTCCGTTGTAGTGTTGAACGACAGGTTTCCTACATACAGGTTCATGCCTGCTCCTCACACCGCGCCAGCTCTTGCCTGACTTTGCCGGACGGCGAATTGATTCCAACACGGTTTCGCACAGTCAGGAAGACACGACCCGTTGCGCCTCCTTTGGCGCCAGCGAACAGAATACCCTCAAAAACGCATCCACCGCCAACCTCAGACGTGAGGAACCGCGCCAGTCGATCCGCCAAGTCCTACTGCTACCTGGTCGGCGGGGTGTGGTCGCCTCACAACAACCACCGGAACCGAGCTGTTTCTGATCATCTGATGTGCCGTTTCGCCGTCATGGCCGACCACTACCAGGCGGGCCGAAGCCACCGGCACGAGCCCGACCGGCTCCATCACGGAGGCCCCCGTCGCCCGCGCGATCAGTCCCGCGATCTCCCCGGCCGCCGGTCCATCGGCGCCGGAGGAAACCGCCACGACCGGACCATCGCCTGCTCCCACCAGGCCTTCGCCTGACGCGGTGTGCCCGACCAGCACCGCCACGCTGCATTCGACTTCGTCCAACACCGCTCCGACCACACCACCCAACGCCCTCAGTCCGAAGATCGATCTGTGCATCCCCAAGATCAGCAGATCCACGCCTCGGTCCCTGGCTGCTCCGACCAGGGCGCGACCTCGATCCGAGGCCGCCTCCACAATCGTCTCGACGGTCAGACCCTGATCGGTCAGCCGGGCGACAATCTCGCCGAGCTCGGCCGCGGCCTGTTCACAGAGTTCCTGCTGCAAGGCGGCAGATCGGATCAATTCGTCTCCACTCAGCTCGATCACACGGATCAACGTCAACCTGGCGCTGGGAGCTCCATGGCCGATGTTGGCCGCCAGTTCGACCAAACCGTCGGCGGTGGTTGGATCCCCGATGGCCACGAGTACGTCTAGTTCGGCGGACGAGGGCGCAGCAGGCTCGGTGAGGGATTTTCGCTGCCGGTAGAACAGCCGGAGAAGAGGAGTCGTCATGAATGTGGTCGTGAGAGCCATGAGCACCATTGCGGTGAACAAGACTGGTGTGATGACCCCGAGTTCGCGGCCAACGGTGAGGATGACGATCTCGGCGAGGCCACGAGTATTCATGAGGATGCCAAGAGCGTTCGAGTCGCGCCAACCTTCTCCTGCGAACCGAGCCGCCAGCCCCCCGGCCGCCCACTTGCCGAGCACAGCCACCCCCAACACGCTCGCCGCGATCCACCAGTGAATCGGCTCGTCGAGCAACCCGATGCTGGTCGAGAGTCCGACCACTGCAAAGAAGATAGGAAGAAGAAAAAGAACTGTGAGATCTTCGAGTCGATCGGTGAGCTCGCGGGCGAGGGCGCCTGATCGCGGAAGAATCGCGCCCGCCAGAAACGCGCCAAAGATCGCATGGATACCGATCGTTTCTGTCGCCCACGCACTCAGCAAGAGACCAACCAGGATGGCCGCTGTGATCTGTGCCCCGAGCCGCCCCCGGCGTGCGTGCACCCACTCCAATCTCTTCAACATGGGTCTGATCAGGAAGATCATGACTCCAATGAAGGCCGCGGCGAGAGCGATCGTGGCGAGTGCGTCACCGGCGCCGCTGGCCTGGGCGATGGCAACAACAATCGCCAGAAGACACCATGCGGTCACGTCGTCGACTGCTGCGCAAGTGATGGCCAGAACCCCGAGGCGCGTCCCTGACAATCGACTGTCAGTGAGAATTCGAGCGAGCACCGGAAACGCCGTGATTGCCATAGCCGCACCAACAAAGAGGGAGAAGGCCCCGAACTGTCCCGATCCGACGAGCGGATAGAGCCAGAAAGACAAAGCCGCCCCCATTGCCAGCGGGGCAAGAATGGAGACGTGACTGACAAAAACCGCCGTCCGCCCTGACCCGCGGAGTAGCGATTGATCCAGTTCCAAACCGATCAAGAACATGAAGAGCACGAGCCCGAACTGGGACATCACAGAAAGCACGTCGACTACGGCCCCAGGGAAGAGATAGTCGACGGCAGAAGGGGCGAGGAAGCCGAGAAGGGAAGGACCGAGGAGGATCCCGGCGACGATCTCACCGATCACATGCGGTTGACCGATCCTGGCGAACAACGCTCCCACCAGTCGGGCGGCCGCAACAACGACCGCAACGGCAAGCAGCATTCTTGCCACCAACTCGCCACCGTCTAGACCGTTATCGTCGACGCTGCGGAAATCGTCGGGCGACAGAACCACTCCAGATTGGATCATGTCGTTCTCGACGATCCAGATCAGCGCAGCAGGTTCGGAGTCTTGGTGCTCGACCTCGATTTCGACCCCGAGCATTGATCCATCGCGACATTCCAGAGAAACTGCTGCGTTGCCCATGGCGTCGAGGCGCGCCCTTGCCAGACGCTCGCCCAGCTCTCCTGTACGGGTGTCATCTCCGGCCGGGCCCGGAACGTGGATGTCGACAAAAACTCCCGACTGCAACACCGCGATGGACGATCCGATACATGGAGAGACCAAAGGCGGGACAGACTGGAGGGGGGCGAGGATAGGCGCAGAGGCCAAACGACCGCCTCCGACCAAAACCGCGGTCAGAACCACCCCACTGACCAACAATGTGATCGTGTAACCAAGCGCAATCCGGCGCGCGATTCCTCCGTTCCTCACGGCGCCCTCTGCTTGGCCGTGGTGATCACAGAATCACCCAGCCGATGCTTTCAGCCGCATTTCTTGTCGACGCAGCCCTCCCGATCAGATCGGGCACCATAACCGGCCCGATCACCCGACTTCAAACGAAGGTGAGGACCCCATCCTCGACGCCGACCTTGATGGTGTCACCCTCGACAAAATCACCGCCGAGAATTCGCTTCGCCAACTCATCACCGATCTCGCGTTGGATCAGTCGTTTCAGGGGCCGGGCTCCGAATACGGGATCGAACCCTTCTGCCGCGAGGTGGTCGAGGGCTTGACCGGTGAACTCGATGGACATCCTTCGTTCGGCCAGACGGTCCTCCATGGTGTGAAGTTGGATCTCGACGATCTTTCTCAGATCTGACATACCCAGCCTGGAAAAAACCACGATGTCGTCGACCCGGTTGATGAATTCTGGGCGGAAGCCAGATCGAACGGCCTGCATGACGCGCTCATGAACCACCTCGTCGGGAAGATCGGGCTGGATGAACTCTGAACCGAGGTTGGACGTCATTATGAGAACCACATTTGTGAAATCGACCGTGCGTCCTTGTCCGTCGGTCAGTCGGCCATCGTCGAGTACCTGAAGCAAGACGTTGAAGACATCTGGATGGGCCTTCTCGATCTCATCGAGCAAAACCACCGCAAAGGGACGGCGACGCACCGACTCGGTGAGCTGGCCGCCTTCTTCATAACCGACATAACCAGGCGGGGCCCCGATGAGCCGGCTGACCGAGTGTTTTTCCATGTATTCGGACATATCGATTCGGACCATCGCCCTCTCGTCGTCGAACAAAAAGTCGGCGAGGCTACGCGCCAGCTCGGTTTTGCCGACACCGGTAGGACCCAGGAACAAGAAGGAACCGATCGGGCGGTTGGGATCGGACAACCCGGATCGACTCCTCCTCACCGCACCTGCGACCGCCGCCACCGCTGCTTCCTGACCGACAATCCTCAGGTGGAGGTGGTCCTCGAGCGCCAGCAACCTCTCAGACTCTCCCTGCACCAGCTTGGCGACCGGGATGCCGGTCCAACGTGCCACCACCTCGGCGATGTCATGTTCGGTGACCTCTTCTGAGAGCATGCTTCCGTTCTCATGGATCGATGCGAGGTCCTGTTGTTGTTGTTCCAGCGTGGCCCCGAGGCCTCGCAGAATCCCGTATCTGACCTCTGCGACTCGTTCCAGATCACCGGCGCGCTCGGCGCGCTCTCCGTCCGCTTTGGCCTGCTCGATACTCTCTTTTGTCTTGCGGATGGCGGCGATGGCATCTTTCTCCAGCAGCCAGCGTGCGTTCATCGCCGAAACTTCTTCATCGAGGTCGGCCAACTCGCGCTCGAGTCTCTCCAGCCGTTCTCTCGACGGAGCGTCGGTCTCCTTGCGCAAACCTTGGCGTTCGATCTCGAGCTGAATCATCCTTCGATTGAGATCATCGATCTCTTCCGGCATCGAGTCGATTTCGATTCTGAGGCGGCTCGCCGATTCATCGATCAGGTCGATCGCCTTGTCGGGCAACTGGCGAGCCGGGAGATAACGGTGGGACAAGGCTGCGGCCGCGACCAGGGCGGAGTCGGTGATCCTCACACCGTGGTGGATCTCATAACGTTCCTTGAGTCCTCGAAGTATCGCCACGGTTTCGTCGATCCCAGGTTCGTCGACGAAGACAGGTTGGAATCTTCGCTCCAACGCGGCGTCCTTTTCGATGTATTTCCGATACTCGTCGAGAGTGGTAGCACCGACCATCCGCAGTTCACCCCGCGCCAGCATCGGTTTGAGCATGTTGGATGCGTCCATCGCGCCCTCGGCCGCACCGGCGCCGACCAGTGTGTGCAACTCATCGAGAAATGTGATGACCGACCCTTCGGCTGATCGGATTTCGTCGAGAACGGCTTTGAGTCTCTCCTCGAACTCGCCTCGATATTTTGCACCGGCGACGAGTGCCCCGAGGTCGAGCGCCACGATGCGCTTGTTCTTTAGGCCTTCCGGAACGTCACCGTCGGCGATGCGTCTTGCGAGACCCTCGACGACGGCGGTTTTGCCGACACCTGGTTCACCAATGAGGACCGGGTTGTTCTTGGTTCGCCGCGACAGCACCTGGATGATGCGGCGGATCTCCTCGTCGCGGCCGATGACCGGGTCCAGCTTCCCTTCCTGGGCAAGGACCGTGAGATCACGTCCATATTGTTCTAGCGCATTGAAGGTGGCCTCGGGGTCTGTAGATGTCACCCGTTGATTGCCGCGAATGGTCTTGAGCGCCTGCAAAATCGTTTGGGGATCAACCCCGGCCTCGGATAAAGCCTGGCCGGCAGGATCCTTGGACTCCGCAAGGGCCAGCAGGAGATGTTCCACCGAGGTGTAGTCATCTTTGAAGTCTGCCCTCCTCCGATCGGCGGCCTCCAACACTCGCGACAGATCGGGTGTCATCGTGGGCTCCGACCCGCCGTATACCTGTGCCTGGGCATTGAGAACTGATTCCGCGGCAGAACGCACCTCCGCCGCTGTCACCCCCACCGCCTGCAGCAGAGGCAGGACGATGCCGTCGGTCTGGGCCAACAGCGCCCTGAGGAGATGGGCAGGAAGGATTCCAGAGTGATTGCGTGCGACCGCCTGGTCGCGCGCAGCAACCAGCGCCTGCTGGCTCTTATTGGTCAGTTTTGAAAGGTCCATCGAACTCCCTCAGTAAATCTGAGTGTCATTATATCAGATTTGGGATACGAGATTTCAGGATTTTCCGATTGAGGAGGCGGATCAGGTGCGGGCGATGCGCCGATTGATGGCGTCGAGCACCGCCTTGGCCGTCGCCGACGCCGGATCACCGCCCCGAACCAGGGAAGATCCGATCAAATAGTCACTCCAACCCTGCTCCCTGACCTGAGCGAGGGCGATCTTGACCGGGCCAAGATCGGAAGTGCCGACGGCGGTGAGATCGAAGGTCGCACCTCCGCCCATCACCGCTTCCACCGCCCGCAACGTCGCCTCCCCGACCAGTCGAGCACGATGCGCCGAGTCGGAAGGCCCCTCGGCCACACCGGAGTATGAAGCATCGTGAAGACCGACAGTTACGACCACCGCGGCCCGATCATCTTCGATGTGCTGGTCGATCGTGGCGAGATGGGGGCGTTCTTCGAGCATTCGAGCCAGGCTACCCGCACCCGCCGGACGCGGCGGGATTCAGATCGATTCGAGGATGGTTGCGGCGCGGAACTACGGTCCTGGATCGAGGAAAAGAGAAAAAGGAGCCTCATGATCAAGGAGTTCAAAGACTTCATAACCAAAGGAAACCTGGTCGATATCGCGGTTGCGTTCGTGCTCGGCGCCGCGTTTGCCGGGTTGGTATCGACGTTCACCGACCGAATCGTCAGCCCGCTCATCGCCATGATCTTCAACGTTCCAGATCTCACCAACACCATGACGTTCGGAACGATTGACGACGCCACGGGTATACCTGCTGGAAGTGTCGGCGCTTTTGTCTCCGCTCTCATCAACTTCGTCATCGTCGGGTTTGTGATGTTCATGGTCGTAAAGGCCTACAACAGAATGCAGGCACCAGAAGAGGTGGCGGCAGACCCAGAAGACGTCGTATTGTTGCGCGAGATCCGAGACTCGCTTCGCAAGTAGGACTCGAATACACCAAATCGAAGATGAACCGGCTCCGACCGGGTCATCTTTTTGGTCCCGGTGTCAATCCGCCCGGGGAAGATGCATTTCGAAAAACCGGACGATCCAATCGACCAGCAATTCTCGATCCGGGCCAACCTCCAGAGACAGAAGACCGGCGTCGACGACTTCTTCTGGAATCAGTGTCCCGCGCCGCGCTTCCATGAGAGCCCTTGAATAGGCCGGCTCGAACTCGGGGTGACCCTGAAACGTGATGATGTTTTCTCCAAGGGCCATTGCCGAGACCGGGCAGTGGGCGTTGGAGGCGATGACGGTCGCTCCCGGAGGTGCCTCGACAACCTGGTCCTGGTGAGAGTTGAGAATCCGAAATGAGGACGGGGAGGATCCCATCCATGGTTGGGGTTGGGTGACCGTGACTTCTTTTATCCCCACCCCCCAACCCCGGTCGGATTTTTCCACCCTTCCTCCGAGCGCATGCGCGATCATCTGCTGGCCAAAACAGACTCCGACCATTGGCACTCCGGACGCCGCAATCTGGCGCGTGAGATCTGCAAAACGGTGAATCCACGGGATGTCCTCGTACACGGAGTGGCGCGACCCGGTCGTGATCCAGCCGTCGCAATCGTGGGGAGTGTTCGGAAAGTTGTCCTCCATGAGAAAAAACGGCTTGAGCTCCAGCCGGTCGGCGAGCAGCCGCTGAAACATGTCGGGATAATCCCCGGCCGCCTCAACAAACTCGTCGCGCACGCGATCGCATACCAACAAACCGATCATGACCCCTTTTTAGCGCGCTCAGCGGAGCCACACAGCCCGTTTCGCGCGCCAAAACCGAAATGGCCCGCATCGGACGGGTTTGGGCCGACGGGTCTTAGTGAGTTAAACGGTTCACTGCTCGGAGATGAAGACCGTTTTGTATTCGGTGTAGGCATCGAGGGCGGCCATCCCCTGTTCGCGCCCGATCCCCGACTGTTTCATACCGCCGAACGGGGCCTCGATATGAGCGCTCGACGACGAATTGATCGAGATCATCCCCGTCTCCATCGCCCGCGCCACCCGCAACGCCCGACCGATGTCTCTCGTCCAAACAGAACCGGACAACCCATACATCGAGTCGTTTGCGAGCCGGATGGCCTCCTCCTCGGTATCGAATGGGATGACCGCGACAACCGGACCGAAGATCTCTTCAGTTGCGATCTTCATTCCCGGTTCAACACCGGTGAAGACCGCAGGAGTCAGGTAGTTGCCAGGGCTATCAAGACGCTCACCACCACAAACCTGGGTCGCGCCCTCTTCCCGTCCCGACGCCAGGTAGGCCTCCACCTTCTCCCGGTGCGAAGGGGTGATGAGCGGGCCAATCTCGGTAGCTTCATCGGACGTATCACCTATCGCCACCGACCGTGCGCGCTCGACGAACCGCTCTACCAACTCGTCGTGAATCGATCGCTCGACGAGGAGACGGCTCCTGGCACAGCAGTCCTGACCAGCATTGTCATACGCCGACCAGAATGACGATTCGAGGGTGGCGTCGAGATCGGCGTCCGCGAACACCACGTTGGCCGATTTGCCGCCGAGTTCCAACGAGACCCTTTTGATACCGAGCGCCGCTTGCTGCATCACGGCGGTGCCAACGGCGGTCGAACCGGTGAAGCTGACCTTACGCACCAGGGGATGACCGACCAGCGCATCACCCACCACCGAACCGGGGCCGGTCACCACCGAGAAGACGCCAGGCGGGAGGCCGGCCTCGACCGCCAGTTCGCACAATGCCAGGGCGGTCAAGGGCGTGATTTCTGCCGGCTTGACGACAATCGAATTGCCCATGGCGAGAGCAGGTGCGACCTTCCATCCGAGGATCACGGCCGGGAAGTTCCACGGAGTGATCGCGGCGCAGACACCGATCGGCTCCCTGAACGTCATTAGAGTTCCGGCTGCATTGCCGGGAAGGGTCTGGCCCCCGAACTTGTCGACCGCTCCGGCGTAGAAATCGAAGGTTGTGGCGACGGCCCCGATCTCCCCCCGGGCGCCGGCGATAGGCTTCCCCGCGTTCTGTGATTCGAGTCGGGCCAGACGCTCGAGGTCGCGCCTGATGAGATCGGCGAGGGTTCTCAGGACATCGCGTCGATGACGTACACCCGCCTTCCGCCACACACCCTGCTCATACACCTCGTGGGCGAGGGCGACCACGCGGTCGACTTCGGCCGGGGTGCGGTGGGGGACCTCGGAGATGACCTGATTGGTCGCCGGGTTGAGAACGGAGGTGATCACAGCGGTGTCACATAGGCCGCGGTCAAACCGCCGTCGACCATGAAATCGGTGCCGGTGACGAACGAGGAGTCGTCGGAGGCAAGGAACAGCACCGCTTTGGCCATCTCGGCAGCCTCACCAAAACGCCCCATTGGAATGTGAACCAACCGGCGGTTCTTTTTTTCCGGCGTGTCGAGATACTTCATGAGCAGTTCGGTGTTGAGCGGACCAGGGCACAGCGCATTGACCCGGATGTTCTCCTTGGCGTGGATAACGGCAAGTTCCCTGGTCATCGCCAGCACTGCCCCTTTGGAAGCGGTGTACGCGAGCTGTGGAGTGGCGGCACCCACGATTGCCACAAATGATGCCGTATTGATGATCGATCCACCACCGGCGCGCATGATGGCGGGTATCCCATACTTACATCCAAGAAAGACGCCCTTGACGTTGATCGCAAAAGTCAGGTCCCAGACCTCTTCTGTGGTGGTCATGGCGTTGTCATCATCTGCATGGCTGATCCCGGCATTGTTGAACATCACGTCGAGCCTTCCGAAGGTCGACTCGGCCGTCGCCACCATCTCGCGACAATCGGCGTCAACAGAAACGTCGGCCTTGACCGCAATCGCCGCTCCACCGACGGCCCCGATGTCGGCAACGGTCTTCGATGCGGCATCGAGATTCACGTCGACCGCTACCACCGAGGCGCCTTCTGCGGCCAGCAACAGAGATGTCTCTCGCCCGATCCCGGCGCCGGCCCCGGTGATGAGCGCGACTTTTCCTTGCAACTTCACGTCAATTGTCTCCGTTCAAAGTTTCGGGCGGTTCAGATCCGCTCGAAATAGCGGATTCGCTCCCAGTCGGTAACTGCGTTGTCGTACGCCTTTTGTTCGACTCGATAGAAATGAGCGTAGTGGTCCTTCACATCTTGCCCGAAGGCCTCGGTGACAAACTCGCTCGCCTCGAACAAGTCGATCGCGTCGCGCAACGTATACGGGACCCTGGGCAATTCCTGGGCCTGGTAGACGTCGCCTTCGAACACGTCCGGCGGCTCGATCCGGTTACGGATTCCATCCATCCCTGCTGCGAGGACGGCGGAATAGACCAGATAAGGATTGGCGTCGGCTCCTGGGATCCTGCATTCGATACGAAGACTCTTGCCTTCGCCCACCACCCGGAATCCTGCGGTGCGGTTGTCATAACTCCAGGCGATGCGGGTCGGCGCCCACGAGCCGTCCTGGTAACGCTTGTACGAGTTGATGGTCGGAGCAAAAAAGACCATGAGCTCGGGGACGTGCGCCATCCATCCGCCCAAAAACCAGCGGAACACGTCGGTGCCCATCACCGGACCGATTTTTTTGTCACCAGGAAACGCCGCCTCTTCACCCTCCCACAAAGAGAGGTGGATGTGACAGCTCGATCCGGCCTCGGTCATGTCGGGTTTGGCCATGAACGTGATGCTGACTCCGAGTTGTTCTGCGATCTCCTTCATCGCCAGCTTCATGATGGTGTGGCGGTCGGCCATGGTCAGCGCGTCGGCGTACCGCACGTTCAGCTCATGCTGGCCCCGACCCCACTCGCCCTTGCTGTTCTCTACCGGAATGCCAGAGCGAGCGAGATGCCGGCGAGCTTCTTGGGTGTAGAACTCTTCGCGGGTGCCTTGGAGCAGGTGGTAATCCTCGATGTACCAGCCGACAGGTCGCATCGGGTGGTAGCGATTCTCGGCGGCTTCGCGATAGCTGTCCTCGTATAGGTAGTACTCGAGTTCGGATGCACCCAAGGCGGTGTAACCCGAGTCCGCTGCCAACTCGAGCTGGCGTCGCAACATGGATCTGGGAGCCACCGACACCTGATTGTGGTGTTTGGGATCGTGCAGATCGCAGAGGACAAAGGCCGTCGAGTCGAGCCAGGTGGCTACTCGTAACGTCTCCATGTCAGGGACCATATGGAAATCCCCGTATCCGAGTTCCCAGTTGGCGTACTTGTATCCCGGTACCGGTTCCATCTCCATGTCGACGGTCAGCAGGTAGTCGCACCCGTGGGTGCCGTGCCCATGGACGTCTTCCACGAAGTGGTCGGCATCGAAACGTTTTCCGTGTACGCGGCCGTAATGATCGGTGAAAGCGGTGATCACCGTATCTATGGATCCTGCGGCCACCATGGCCTGCAACTCGTCGAGCGTCAGCATTCCCTTGAGCATCCAACCTCCTAGACAAACGTGGTCGGGCCTCCCTTGATGGGAGGCCCGACGATCACTGAATCAACTTCAACGCAGTTCGGTCTGCGCCTCCACGATCAGAGCGTGCTCTTCTTCAGGGGAGTTTGCTACCAGCCGGTGACGGCTAACCGTCCAGTAGTAAATGAACATCAGGATCACGAAGATCCCCGTGCCGATGACGCCAGGTCGGTTGTCCTCGAGTGCCAGGGTTGCCACCAGCGAGATCAAAGCCAAAACCAATCCGACCCACGCTCCCGGGACTCCCAACGGGCTCACATAAGGGCGATCCAAATCACGCCGACTCTTCGACAATTTGATGTAAGTCCACATCACCAAGGCGTAGGAGAAGCCTGCACCGAATACCGCCATCGTCAGCAAGGCCGCCCCAACTCCGCCGCCGCCGGCGAACTGAAGGACGACTGCACAAGCGAAGCCGACGATCGCGCCGAGAATCAGCGCGCGGTGAGGTGTGTGCCGCTTCGAGACTTTGGAGATCCCGCGGGGGATGTAGCCAGAGCGCGACGCCGCGAACAACACTCGACCGTAGGCGTAGATGATCGAATGGAAACTGGCGATCAATCCGGTCAGGGCAATCAAGGTCAGGATCTCAGATGCGAAACCCTCCCCAAAAACTGCTTTGAATCCGATCTCAAGCGGAGCACCGGCCGATCCGATCTCAAGCGCTCCGCCACCCACTCCGGTGTTGAGCACCAGGGTGAAGACCGACAGCCCGAGCAGAGTGACGATTCCCCAGATCAACGCCTTCGGCATGTCCTTGACGACATCGTGTGACTCTTCAGCCGCCAAAGGCAACTGCTCGATTGCGAGATAGAACCAAATCGCAAAGGGCAGGGCGGCGAATACGCCGTACCAACCGTTCGGCAGGAAACTCGAGGCGCCACTTCTGGCCTCGTCCACCGGAATGTTGTTGAGCAACGCAGAATCCCATGCTCCCGAGAAGATGGCCCCGACGTAGAAGAGAACCAGCACCGCGATCGATGCGATCGTCACTCCCAATGCCACCTTGAAGGTGAGTTCCGTGCCCCAGATGTTGATCCCCACGAACAGGCCGTAAAAGAACAACCACCAGACGATGTTGGCCCCATTCGCACCGAATATGCCCGACAAATCAAGCAGGCTATTGGCGTATGAGGACATACCCACCACGATCACGGCCGGCGTCACTACATACTCCACCATGTCGGTGATCGAGTTGAAGTACGCCATACCCGGCCCAAAGGCGTTACGTGTGAAACCGTAGAAACCTCCGGCGTGCGGTAGTGCGGCCGACATCTCGGCAATCGAAAGCACCATGCAAACGAACATGATCGCAATGAACACCGTGGCAATAAGTAGGCCACCAAAGCCACCGGCCGCAAGACCAAAGTTCCATCCGAAGAAGTCTCCGGAGATAACGGCGCCAACCCCGAGAGCCCACAGAAGCACCCAACCGGCGCTCTTCTGAAGCTTGCGGTCGTCCAGATATGACTGGTCGACCCTCTCGTAGGTTGCACCCTTTACGTGCAACTTTTCGTCGCTCATCCGCACCTCCCGATATCAGATCATGCCTGGCACCTACGTCCGCGGCAGTGCCACGATGCCTCCTCTGTACGTGGGCCCTGAGAGGTTCGCCGGACGCTCCGGTTTGCTCCTTCGGGGGGGCGAATAGCCCGCTCTTCAGAGTGGCCTGTTCCGCGCGGTCTGTTCACCTGAGAGATTCCGAGGCGGTTGCTCCTTCGGTGTCCTTTGCGGACTCTCCCGCGCGGCTTTTACAGCCGGGCGACACGTTATTGCCGCGGCACCCCGTCCTGCCGCCCAGACCGGCAATTTCTGTTGGCGGCTCAGCGCCAGCGAACTGGCTGCATTTCCACCACGAGGCGCCTCTGTGCCCTCCGCAACAGACCGAACGCCTCCCGCAATGACCTTCGCTCGATCGGGCCGAGGTGACGCGGGTCAATGACGGCATCGGGTTCCATCCGATTCTCCAGTTGATACTGATGATGCGAGACGACGAGCCGGCGGAACAACCGATAACCCTCGCACAGCCCCGACGCAACCTCCGTCTCGATGACACCGGCGTCTGCTGCCCTGGTCAAACGCTCGGTCGTCCCGGCGGATCCGACTCCAGCGCTCAGGCCGTAACGGCGAGCGATCAGTGTCAGCGGAAGGATTCCTCGAAGTTTGAGGTCGAGCCCCTGATGATCGCCATCTTCGGTTGTGACCAAATCCCCGAGGAAGCCGAGAGGGACCTTTATGTCCGTCGCCAGACGCGACAGCCCATTCAGAAAAGCGGGGCTGGTCGCGGCGTTTTGAACCATTCTCTCGTGGATGGAGCCAAGATCGATGTTGCCGACGACTCCTCTGCCGTCGAGCGCCGTCGCAGCCAAGAACGTGGCCTTTCGCTCGGGTATCGCCATCCATTTCGCCAGACGCTCCTCCCATTCCCGTTCGTGCCCATGCCAGCCTTCTGAGGTCGCCATGATGTCGGACGGGCAACGGGGAATCCCGCATCTCTCGAAGCCGGCCTCGACAAAAGCTGCCAGCGCCAACAAGAGGTCAACCCGGCTCGGGTCCGACTCGGCGTGCACGATCGCGTGGTCTTGATCGAAGACCAATCCTTGCTCGCGACGGCCCCACGACCCGAGCGCAATCCAGGCAAAGCGCCCGTCCACGAGTTCAACATGGGATTCTGCAAGCTCTATCAGACGGGCGGCCAATGAGTCGGTCAGGACCGAGGCAAACACACCGATCTTCTCGACGTCAACCCCGACTTTCACCAATCTTGCGAGCGTTTCCCGAACCCGGCTGCCCGCGCCCACCAACTCGGCAAGATCCCGAGATGCTTCGATCTCGCGGCGAAGGGAAACCCCACCCGGCGGAAGGTGCCCGAGCAGGTCGACGTCGGTCAAGACTCCGGACACCGCCCCTTCTGCCACGACCGGGAGGTGATGTATCCCATGTCGCATCATCAGATCTCGCGCTTGAGCGAGCGTCGTCCCAGGCTCGATGGTTCGCGCCGGCACGGTCGCGATTGTCGAGATAGGCTGATCCAACCCAAG
Organism: Acidimicrobiia bacterium; assembly: GCA_041746105.1. Classification (GTDB taxonomy): domain Bacteria; phylum Actinomycetota; class Acidimicrobiia; order Spongiisociales; family ZC4RG35; genus JBFHRE01. The sequence continues at coordinate 175,054 of JBGTHP010000026.1, read as the reverse complement.
CCCCGGACTCACCAAGCGGGCTCTGATATCGCGATCGGTGACAATCCCGATCTGACCACGGCTGCGCACCACGGCACCGCTCACGTGGATCTCGGACATTCGTCGGGCCAGCTCGAGAACGCTCGACGAGGCGTCGACCTCGACCCACGGTCCCAAGTCGAGGCCGGAAACTGGTGCCAGCTCGTCGGTCGGGACGTCCGCGACCCGCCCATCGCCGGAAGATTCGAGCGTGTGCGCCGGAAGACGCCAGCAGATCGTGTCCTCGATAACGTCCGCCTCGAGCCCTCCGATCGCCAGCCGGTCACCTGGCTCCAGGGTGTCAACGATCCGGCCATCCAGACGTAGCTCGACTCGTCCATCGAGGATGAGCCCGTCGTCGGTCTCCGTCCAGGGGGGAGCGGTCAGCGGGCCGCTCTGGAACAGCTGGATGTCGACATTCTTGGTGAGCTCGAGCAATCGGTGAAGGCCGACATGACCCATCAATTCATGCTCCACCACGAACTCGATCAGCTTGCTCCGGTCATCCCAGCCGCGATAGGGCATGCTGCCAGATTAGATCCCGGCCGGCGCGACCCCCGATCAGGTTCTAGCGCGCGAAACGGAGGCTGAGAGTCTGCTCACCTCATAAAAAGCGGAAAATGGGTTTGACTCTCTTTCTAGATCTGGTAGCTTACGTTGCATGGTAGTAGGTGATACCGGAGTCGACCGGAACTCTCAGCTGCTGAAAGGAGTGCTCGACATGTGCCTCCTTGCAATCATCTCTGAGGAGCCGAGCTACGGATACGAGATGGTGAAAAAGCTTGCCGGGCGAGGACTCGATCTGGTTGGGGAAGGAACGATTTACCCGGTATTGAGCCGGCTCCAGAAGAGCGGCTTGATCGAGGGTTACCTGGTCGAGTCTGCCGGAGGACCGGCACGAAAGTATTACAGGGCGACGCAGGACGGCGTCTCGGCCCTGGGCGGATGGCAGGAAGATTGGGACCGGATGGTGACAGGAGTTACGCGAGTGTTGACTGGAGGAACTGGTGACTGATCAGGCAGCAGTTGTCCGCATCGTGGCCGATTGCGACCGCTATTGGAGGGAGACCAGGGTCCCCGCCTCAGCCATCCGCGAGATGCGCCTCCAGCTCGAGCAGCATCTTCAAGAGGCCGCCGCCGACGGCACCGATCCCGAAAAGGTGGTCGGCACCAACCTGGCCGAGTTCGCCGAAGCATGGGCGTCTGAATATCGAAGCCCGACGTCGGACCCGGACCGCTGGCAAGACGTCAAGAGCGGCGCCAGCGCCCGCAAGAGAAAGGCTCGATGGGAGTTGTTCACATACGGCGCCGGCGCTGTCGCATTGGTCGGCGGCGCGGTGGCAGGATCCCGAATCTCAGGAGGTGAGTCGGTGGAATCAAACGACACATGGCGATGGATTTGGACGTTCCTGGCCATCGGGATGGGCGTGGGTGAGATGTTCACGGCCGGGTTCTTCCTGCTCCCGTTCGCCATCGGAGCGGCCGCTGCCGCAGTTCTGGCTTGGATCGCGGTCGGCGGACCGCTGGCACAGTGGCTCGTGTTCTTTGGAATCTCCGCCATCTCCTTTGCCTACCTCCGAACCTACGTCGAACGTCAGGATGCAAAGGAGCAACCGCGGATCGGCGCCAACAGATGGGTCGGAGCCAACGGCGTCGTCCTCAGAGAGGTGAATGCACACGAGGGCACCGGGATGGTGCGGATAGACGGAGAGGAATGGAGAGCGACAACCGACAGCGGATTGACGCTGCCCGAGGGCGCCAAGGTCGTGGTACAGGATGTGCGAGGAGCACGCCTGGTGGTAGAGCCGGCCGAAACGGCCTGAGTTCGGAAAGGGATAGGAAAAGACATGGATGGAATTGAGGCACTAGTCATCCTTTTGGTGGTCCTCTTCTTCGCGTTGGTGCTGGTTGCCGCCGCTGGATTCAAGGTGGTCCGCCCATTTGAGAAAGGCCTGATCGAGGTCCTGGGTCGATACGACAAGACGGTCGAATCCGGATTGCGCTGGGTCATGCCCTTCGTCAAGCGGATCGTCAAAGTCGACATGCGTGAGCAAGTGGTCGACGTACCGCCGCAAGAAGTCATCACAAGAGACAACGTGGTTGTGACCGTCGACGCCGTCGTCTACTACGAGGCAACCGACCCGGTGAAGCTGAAGTACAACGTCGGGAACTTCATCCTGGCTGTGACCAAGCTCGCACAGACCAACCTCCGTAACGTCATCGGCGATCTCGATCTCGACTCGGCGCTGACCTCCCGTGAGGTCATCAACACCAAACTTCGTGAGATCCTCGACGATGCCACCGACAAGTGGGGTACCAGGGTTGTCAGGGTCGAGATTCAGCGGATCGAACCGCCGGCCGACGTGACCGAGGCCATGCACCGTCAGATGAAGGCAGAGCGCGATCGGCGCGCGGTGGTCACGGAGGCTGAGGGTGAAAAGACATCCAGAATCCTGCGAGCCGAAGGTCTCAAGCAGTCCCAGATCATCGAGGCAGAAGGTGAGGCCGAAGCCATCAAGCGAGTCGCCGACGCCGACCGCTACCAGAAGCTCACCGTGGCAGAAGGTGAAGGCCAGGCGATCACAACTGTCTTCAACGCAATCCATGACGGGAATGCGACCACCGACGTCATCGCGATCAAATATCTCGAAGCGTTGGAGGCGATCGCCAACGGACAATCGACCAAGATCTTCCTTCCCCTCGACACCTCGGGTGTCTTGGGCAGCGTCGCCGCCATCGGCGAAATGCTCAAGGAAGGAACCGGCGCCTCAGCTGCAACGCCGAGGCCACCACGGACCGACTGACCGCGATCCGACAGCGAAGCGACAAAGTTTGGGGTCGGCGAGTCCGGCCCCAAACTTGATTGTCCGGCGTCATACGAACCTAGCCGGCGACTCGGTTCATCGACGCCAGAGTTTCCGACACCTCCGCTGAAGAAACCGGCTGGTAGAAGACCATGGTGTAGAGGTCACAACGATCGCCAGGTTCTTCAAACCAGCCAACAACCCAGGTCCCGTCCGCATACTGGCCCGCGATCGCCCTCACCCCATCGATGATCACTTCGCCTTTGGCTCCCGGCCATTCTTCTGGAGGGAGTGAGCCCCGGATGATGGCAACCGCCAGGCCACCATCGTCGGCCAGCCAGATCTGTGACCTGGTTCCGGGAAGAGACGTGAAGGAGTCTTGATCGACGTCTTCTACGGCCACCGAAGTGGTCGACACCCTCTCCGGCAGTGCTCCCGCCTCGTAGCGAGGTGCGGGGCAATCAGTGAGGCCGGGAGCAAGATCCGTGGTCGTGGAAGCCAAAGGGACAGGGGTGGTGGTACTGCTCGGCGAGACCGCAGCCGTGGAATCGGCAGAGCCGGCTTGGCCACACGCCATTGCCAGCAAAAGAAGGGGGATCCACCTCGACACGTCCCGAGCCTAGTTCCGACACGTGGCGGTTCCGGTGCTTAGGATCGCGCCTCATAAACACGTGCGTCGCCACAGGGCACGCACCGGAAAGAAGTGGCAATTGGATCACAAAAAGACTGCCCAGAGCCGGATCGCCGATCTCGAGTCGGAACTCGCCGCCATAAACTCGTGGATGTACCACAATCCCGAACTTGCATACGAGGAGCACGAGAGCAGCTCCAAGCTGGCAGCGTTTCTCTCAGAGCGAGGATTCGAGGTCGCGCATCCCGCCTATGGGTTGGAAACCGCATTCTCGGCGAGCGTGGGCTCAGGCCCAGAGGTCGTGATCTGCGCAGAATACGATGCGCTTCCGGCAGTGGGCCAGGCGTGCGGGCACAACATCATCGCCACCGCCGCACTCGGCGCCGGATACGCGCTCGCTCCCCTGGTCGAGGAGCTCGGATTCAGACTGACCATTCTCGGAACGCCGGCAGAGGAACGGTTTGGGGGAAAGGTCGATCTGATTGCTGCCGGCGCATTCAGCAACGCCTCCGCCGCGATGATGATTCACCCGGCAGTGACCGACGTAGTCGACCCCAACATCATCGCGGTCAACCACCTCGACCTCGAGTACCGCGGGCGAGAAGCACATGCCTCCGCGTACCCCCAGCTTGGAATCAACGCTCTCGACGCCTTTGTCCAGGCGTATGTGAACGTGTCGACCTACCGCCAGCACATCTACCCGACCGACAAGATCCACGGAATCATCACGCACGGCGGTGAAGCGCCAAACATCATTCCCGACTACACAAGTTCTTCGTGGTACGTACGCGCACAGACTCGCGAACGTCTCGATGAGCTGACTCCGAAGGTCAAGGCTTGTTTCGAAGCTGCGGCGGTGGCGACCGGATGTAGCTGCGAGATCTCCGAGGTCGGAAATGTCTACGACGATCTCCTCAGCAACCCGACGATGACCGAACTCTACGCAGCCAATTCTGCTGCGATGGGTCGACCGATGCTGAGAGGAGCAGACCTCCCACCCAGCCAGACCGGTTCCACCGACATGGGCAACGTCTCGAAGCTCGTACCGACCATTCACCCCTTCTTGAGCATCAACTCATACCCTGCGGTGAATCACCAGCGGGAGTTTGCGGCGCACACGATTACGCCCGACGGAGAAAAAGCCATACGCGACGGCGCACTGGCGATGGCCTGGACGGTGATAGACCTCGCAGAGAAAGATCTCTGGGGGGAGCTCTGAGGGCCCGAACTTACATCGCGAAACGAGCCTCGAAGCGTTCTGCCTTGCTGATGATCTGAGCCGGCAGTTCCATGATTCTGTCCTGGAACTCGCCCGCCTTGGCCGAGAGCCCGTCGATCTTGCCGATTCCCCACTGGCTCAGCAGTGGCTGCACGACATTGTCGTGATGGATGCGAAGGTTGTAGACACCGGCCCGAGCAATGTCGATCGACTTACGCAAGAACCCCGGTATGCCGGCACCGGGCATCTCGAAATTGGCCAGGGTGTTGTAGATACCCTCGAGCGCGGTCTCGGGCGATGTGTCGAGCATGGCCGCCATGACGCCGCGATAGAAGACGAAGTGATGGTTCTCGTCGGAGGCAATGTTTCGCATCAACTCGAAAGCGGCTTCGTCCTCTGTAATACGCCCGGCGTTTCGATGCGACACCCTCGTCGCCAACTCCTGGGCCGAGGTGTAGGCAAACAACTCTGCGGGATCGGACCAGTTCGGCTCCCAACCCTTGCGCATGGTTGCCATTCTGTCGTCCTCCAACTCCGTTGGATCGCAGTTGCGGCTGGTGAGGAGATAGCTGCGGATGGCTATGGCGTGCTGGCCTTCCTCGGCCGTCCACAAGCCATTCCATTCCTTCCAGACAGAATGTTTTGGAAGGTATTTCTCGAGCGCGAGGTGATACCAGGGCAGGTTGTCCTCGGTGAGGAGGTTGAGCACGAGAGAGGTTCGCGCTCGTTCATTGATCGTGCATTGGGATTCGTCCCACGGCAGGTCGCGGAAGTTGCGGCCGCGCTCCCACGGAATGATGTCGTGGTAGTACCAGTGCTTGCGGCGGTCCTGATGTTCGGCGATCAGTTTGCTGACTGCGGGTTCGACTGCTTCGAGCAGTTCGAAATTTTCGTTGAAGGCCATGAAGCGAAAAAGTCCTATTCGGGTGGGTTCAGGCTACTAGTTGGACCTTCGGAACAGGAATGGGGTTACACCCGGTCATCCATATGCGCGGAAAAATCCATCGCGGCTGCCGACATATATCTTGCCTCTCCACACTGCCGGAGTCGACTCGATACACCCGGCAGCCGCCGGTGCCAGCGTCCACTGGAGGACAGGTGAGGACGGGTCACTCAACGAATATGACCTGAGTTCGGCCGAATCGCAGGTTGCGACGAGAAGCCGATCGTCAACCACCACGGCAGAAGACCATGCGTGCGGGCCCACGGGCTCCTCCCAGGTGATCTCGCCGCTGCCAGTGTCGACGACAAGAAGCCGCCCGGTGTGCGTCGGGACGTATAGATGCCCAAAAGCGAGAGCCGGAGTGGCCCAGATCCCGCCGTCACCGACTTCGGCTTCTACGGCTACTCCCCAAACTCGCGGATCTTCTGAGGTATATGGATCCAACTTGACCAGTTGACCTACCTCGAATGACCGCTCATTTTTGCGCTCCTGTTCGACCGCGACATAGAGCATCCCTTCGGCGTCGACAACGATCGATGCGTCTACGTCATCACCAACCCAATAGTCGAATACGACCGGTGCCTCCCCCTGCCTCACATCAGAAAGGTCGAGCCCAACCACGCGGCCGCCGGAGTTCGCGAAATACACCCGGTCGTCGAACAAGGCAACAGAGTTTTCGATGGAGAGGTTGGAGCCGACTTTGGCTCTGAGCTCATCTGTCCACCCGGGGGTTTGAAAAACCACCTCGGGATCGACGGAGACCAATCCATCTGCCAATCGGGTTCGGTTGAGCTCGATCGCGAAAAACCATCCGTTCTCTCCTCCCTCGAAGAGGAGGTCATCAAGCACTACAGGGTTTCCGTCCCAGTCGTTGTTCCAGATCCCCTGCACCACAGAGGCGTCGAGTGACCACAACTCCTCGACCGGTTCCCGGTCCAAAGCGATCACCCTGAGTTTGTTGTCACGCGAGCCGGTGTAGAGCAACGGGAATCCGTCTGGATCGATGGTCACAGAACCTTTGATGATGTCGCCGACCCGAAACGGCTCGCGGGTTTCCAAACCTGTGGCGGCGGCGACGAAATGCACCGCCTTGTCATAGGCACCAAAAACGACTTCGGTGACTCCATCCGGTCGCTCCCATACGGCCGGTTGGCCCGTCCAACCACTTCCGCACCACAACTTCGACTCGCCACCGACAACTGACGTGCCGCACATGGGAACATCGGGGTAGGTCCAGAGGATCGAAGGAGCAGAAGTGGGCAGAGGGCCGGTGCCATACCACGTGCGGCTCGGATTCCCCCTGAACATCGTCAGCCCCACCGTTTCACCCTCCCACGCCTCACCGATCGTCCACGCCGGAACGATTCCTGCAGGGCGAACAACTTCGGTCGTTGTGGTTGCGGCAACGGTCGTAGGCGTCGACGGCACCGCGCCGAGAGTCGTTGTCGGTTGGGTGCCGGTGGTTGCGGGGGATGTCGTTGCCGGATCGGCTCGAAGTGCGGCGGCCAGTCCGCCCACGGTGGCGCCGACCACGATCACCAAAACGATCACGAGGGGGCGTCTCACTTTTCTCCCTCACACATCGGTTCGGCCTGCAGGACCGGCTGACCAGACGTCTCGATGAATGCCGGAATCAGACAAGACACCAAACTGCCGTCCTCGGCAATGACCACTCTGGCCACGGCGGTGGTGGCTCCGGCGTCGGACAAACGAGGCCAGATGAAATTGCCCAGAGTCCAGAAGACCGGCTTGCCCTCGATCAGCTCCATTGCGCCGAGGCGGTGGGGATGGTGTCCAAATATGACGTCTGCGCCGGCAGCGATCATCGCCTCGGCCGCCTCACGATCAAATGCAAGTGGTTCGATGACGAGTTCCCTCCCCCAGTGGATGGTCACGACCACATGATCGGCGACGCCGGCCGCAGCCTCCACCGCCGCCACCATCTGAGCCAGATCATCACCGTCGGCCATACCAGGGCTATCGGCGGTCGCCAGCCAAGAAGAGCTCGGATGGACCCCCCCGAATCCGAGGACGGCGATCCTGACACCGCGGACCTCGATCACAGCAGGACTCGTCGCTTCAGCCAGGTTCTCCCCAACACCAACCGGCAAGAGCCCTGCGCTCAACGCGTTCCGGCGACCGTCGAGCATCGCTTCCGTCCCAAAATCCTGTCCGTGGTTGTTCGCGAGATTCACGACATCAACCCCGTTGGAGTGGGCGACCGGAAGCGAAGCGGGATCGCAGCGGAAGATGAACTCCTTGTCGAAAGGGCTGCCAAGATCCGAGGGCGAGCACTCGAGGTTTACCACCGTCAGATCGTCGTGGAGGAAAAGGCCGTCGAGCCCGGCGAAGGCGTAGTCGTAGCTTTCGGTCCGGAAGGTCGTCACATATTCCGGATCGAAGTTGGTGTCCCCGACGCCGTGGATCACGATCGGCTCGAACGGCTGAGTGGTGGTCGCAGGGGGTGGTGTGGTGGCGACCACGGTGGTGGTCGGAGCCGGCAACGTCGAGGTGGGCGGGGCGGCCGCCGCCCTGGTGGGCTCTTCCACCCGGTTTGACACACATGCCACGAAAAGACCGGTGCCGGCGACGGCACCCGCCATGACGGTCAGGAGGAGACGAGGGGTGGAGCGGAGGCCCAAGACCGAGACCAGGGTACAGGGAGATCAACTTTCAACGTGGAGTCCGTCCGTCGGTTCTTGGTGACCCGACGCAGAGGTCGGAGGCAAAGCAGACAACGGACGAGCCGGCCAACCTGTGCGAACCAACAGCTTGAGTCGGCGCATGATCGAGTACCGGACGGACCTGACCGGAGTCATTGCATCCGATCTCGCCGGGCTCAACAAAAACTGTGGTAACGACTCAGTCGGTCAGAAACAACCGAACTCGGTCGGCGAGTGACTCGACGTCGAGGCCCGCCGACGCAAGGACATCGTCTGCCGATCCGAACGGCAAAAAACGGTCAGGGACGCCAATGATGTGGACTCGCCCCGCAAGACCATGGTTCGAGAGGGTCTCGAGGACCGCAGCCCCAAACCCACCGGTCGTAACGTTGTCTTCGATCGTCACGACGTGGCGATACTGGCGCGCCCACTCTTCGAGCCTTGCGTCCAAGGGCTTCACCCAGCGGGCATTGATGACTCCGCAAGATGTTCCATCCACCGCCTCAAGGTCGGACGCCACTTTCTGGGCAGCCTCGACAAAACGCCCGTTGGCGAGCAGGAGGACGTCACTACCGCGGCGCAATTCCGCCCATTCCCCAACCACCAAAGGAGCCGCAGGGAGTGACGGCACCGAAGCGGCGCCGGCCTTGGGATAACGGATCGCCATCGGACCCGGATGGTTGGCGGCTGTCTCGATCATGGCGCACAACTCATCGGCATCAGCCGGTACACCAACGGTCATCCCAGGAATCATGCGCAGATAGCTGAGGTCGAACACCCCGTGGTGGCTGGGGCCATCGGGACCGGTGATCCCGGCGCGGTCGATCAAAAAGATGACAGGCAATTGGTGCAACGCAACGTCCATCGTGACCTGGTCGAACGCCCGTTGCAGGAAACTGGAGTACAGCGCCACGATGGGTCGCTTCCCGGCCATTGCCAGACCGGCCGCCAAACCGACCGCGTGCTGTTCCGCGATTCCGGTGTCGATCACTCTTTCCGGGAACTCACCGGCCATCGCAGCCAGGGCCGTCGAAGAGATCATCGCCGCCGAAATCCCGACGACATCCTCACGGCGGCGCGCCAGGTCGAGCACCGCTTCGCTGGCGACGTCGGTCAGTTTCATTTCGCTTCCAAGCGGCTGACCGGTGGCTACGTCGAACTTGCCCACTCCGTGCAGCTTCTCTATCTCGTCGTCGATCGCCGGTTGGTATCCATTCCCTTTCTCCGTGACGATGTGTACGACGACAGGTTCGTCGTACTCCTTGGCCCTGGCGAAGGTCTCTTCGAGCAGATCTAGGTCGTGTCCGTCGATGCGGCCGGTGTATTTCAGTCCGAGCGTGTCGAAAACGGTTGAGGGCTCCAACACCGCCTTCACAGCTTCTTTGAACCTCATTGCGAGTTCGTCGGCAGCGTCTCCAACCAGAGGAACCCCTCGCAGAATCCGACCCGTGGTGCGTTTCGCCCACTCATATCGGGGGTCGGTCCGGTAGTGGGCGAGGTTGGCCAGAGTCGCCAAACCTCCGATAGTTGGTGCATATGAGCGGCCGTTGTCGTTCACGACGATCAGAAGCCGCCGCGGCCGCGACACCGCGATGTGATTCAGGGCTTCGTATGCCATCCCACCGGTGAGAGCTCCGTCACCGATGATCGCCACGGTCCAGTAGTCGGGGTTGGTGAGAGCGTGGCCGAGCGCATAACTGAGGGAGGTAGAGGCATGGCTGTTCTCCACAAAATCATGCTCGCTCTCGGCCTGACTCGGATAACCGGACAACCCGTCGATGGAGCGGAGTCGATCAAAACCGTCCTTGCGGCCGGTGAGCAGTTTGTGCACATAGGACTGGTGACCAACATCCCAGATGAATCGGTCGCGAGGGCTGTCGAAGAACCGGTGCAAGGCAACAGTCAGCTCCACCACGCCGAGATTCGGTGAGAGATGGCCCCCGGTGCGCGAGATCTTGTCCAGAAGGAACTCCCGAATCTCATCGCACAGCTCGGTGAGCTGATCGTGAGAGAGGGCCCGCAGATCGGAAGGTTGGCGTATGCCATCCAGAAGGGACATTGGAAGAAAAAGCCTAGTGGGAGTATGTCGTATACCCCCAACCGCGCTCAACCGCCACCCTCTACCGAACCCGGAGCCGGGGGGGCGAGCGGAAGATTCAACGTAAAAACGGATCCGACACCCAGCTCGCTCGAAACAACAACCATCCCTCGGTGCTGCTCGACTGCGTGTTTGACGATGGCAAGACCGGGACCGGTGCCGCCGGTGGCTCGTGATCTGGCGGCGTCGACGCGGTAGAAGCGCTCAAAAATGCGCGGTATCTCTCTTTGCGGGATCCCGGCACCGGTATCGGCAACAGTGAGAATCGCCCGGTCAGACTCTTGTCTCATCCGGATCGCGATCGAGCCTCCGCGGTCCGTGTACCTGAGGGCGTTTTCGCAGAGGTTACGAACGGCAAGAGCCAGATCCGAGGCAGAGCCCAGAACAATTGCAGGCACCAGGTCCACCGAGATGGCGATACCGGCCGCTTCGGCGCGTGTTTTCATACGCTCGACTTCCTCTCCGACAACGAGACCAAAGTCGACCCGATCCCGGGGCGATCCACCTGACTCGATTCGGGATAGGTCAAAAAGGTCAGAAACGATGCGGTTGAGGGTGCGCGCCGACGCTTCCACCTGAACGGCGAACCTCCTCACCTCCTCTGGTCGAGAGTCGAGAGCCAGTTGGAGCGTTTCGATGGCGGCGATGATCACCGAGATCGGAGTCTTCAACTCATGCGAGGCGTCCGCGACAAAATCTCTGCGCATCGCCTCCATTCGGGTGGCATCGGTCACATCGGACGACAACAACAACACACGGCCACGATCCTCCAGCGCAAGGGCCGTGGTTCTGATCATCCGGGGCGGCGTTCCGTGGGCGATCACCTCATCGACTGTCGAGCCCCCACGGGCCAACCGCACCATTCCTTGGAGTGCCATGGGTGTCAGTTCGCCGACGTTGCGGGCGCCGTGTCCAAAAAACTCGAGGTGACGAGGGCTCATATATCCGATCGTGTCATCCGACTCGATCAGGGTTGCCCCTTGGGGAAGCGCTCCGAGTACTGCGTGGAGCGCCGCCACCCTTCCTTCTGTCTGCTGTCTCGCGGCAGACAGATCGTCTGATAACAGACGAAACGCCGATTCGAGCCGGTCGGCCTCCGGCAGCATCGAAGACGCAGTCTTTGACTGTGCTCTCAGACCAAGAGCAGTTTCGACCTCAAACACCAGCGCAGAAAGAGGGCGACTGATGCGACGAGAGGCAACAACCATCGTCGCCGCACCCACCGCGATGGCGGCGGCGAATCCGAACCACATCCTCACCCTGATCTGGTCGATCGTTTCCTGGCTTCCATCCGCAAGACCGGCCAATGATCGGTCGATGTAGGCAACGAGCAACGTCATGATCCCCAACGAGGTCCCAACCCACCACAGAAGAATCCGCCGACCCAGCCACGATTGCGGGCGGCGTTCATTCATCGACGAGCTTGTATCCGAGACCACGCACGGTGACGATGTGGCGAGGCTCCGAAGGCTGAGATTCGATCTTTTGGCGCAGCCGCTTTATGTGGACATCCAGGGTCTTGGTGTCTCCGAAATGGTGCGGTCCCCACACCTCGTCGATGAGCGTTTCGCGGGTTGCCAGACGCCCCTTCCTCCTCATCAGGGACTCGAGTAGATCGAACTCCTTTGGTCTCAACTCGACAGCCGATCCGGCGACGATCAGAACATGTGCGTCGATGTCGAGACGTAGGGATCCGGCCGACAACACCTCGTTCTCCCCGACTCCAGTGGGATCGCGGCGAGATCTTCTCTCCTGTGCCCTGACCCTCGCCATCAACTCTCTCATAGAGAACGGTTTGGTCACGTAGTCATCCGCACCGAGTTCCAACCCCGTCACCTTGTCGGCTTCGGAATCGCGCGCTGTCAGCATGATGATCGGGACGGCCGAGGCTCGCCGGATCTGCCGGCACACGTCGAGACCGGAACCCTCTGGCAGCATGACATCGAGAAGGATCACAGTTGGATCGGAGGACCGAGCCATCTCGACCCCCTCTCGTCCGGTCGCGGCCGTTGCAACGTCAAAACCCTCCAATTCGAGGGCGTAGGCGATCGCATCGGTCAGCGCTTGCTCGTCTTCTATCAGAAGGACGAGGGAGCGCCCTTCAGACCCTGTCGCCGTCATGGTCCCCCGGGTCGGCGAACTCGACGAACTCTCCCGTCACCAAGAAGACGACTTGTTCGCCGATGTCCACTGCTTGATCCCCGATCCGCTCCATTGCCCTTGCCACCATCATCATTCTGGTCGCCCATTCCAGGACGGCCGGGGCGGGACCGCAGTCCACGACTGCCCGATACATGTTCCGATTGAGTCGATCGATCGGCTCGTCCATGGCCGGCAGAAGTCGTGCCGCCTCGACGTCTCGCCTCACAAAAGAATCCACTGCCGTCCGCAACATCGGCGTCACCAGGTCACCCATCTCACGAATCATCTGGAGTACTCGGTCGGACCGAGGAAGGTCTTTGGTGACCAATGCCATCTTGGCGATGTTCACGCACTGGTCGCCGGTCCTTTCCAGGGTGGTGTTCAGGTGCAGCACCACCGACATCAATCGAAGATCGCCGCCCATCGGCGCCTGACGGGCCATTGTGTTGATCCACCGGTTGTGGGTCTCGAGATAGGTCTGATCGACGGCCAGATCTTCCTCCGCCACGCGCGCCGCCAGATCGAGATCGGGAAGGACCACCGCCTCGACCGCCATCGCACTCATCTTTATGCATCGGTTGGCGTTGTCGAGGACGCTCTGTTCGAGATTCGACAGGTTCTGATGAAAATGCTCTCTGGTATCGGTCATTTCGGCCCTCTCATCCGAACCGCCCCGTTATGTACTGCTCGGTTTCGGTCTGGGCGGGGGTGGTGAACAACTTGTCCGTTGTATCGAACTCCACCAGCCGGCCTGTCCGCTGTCCGACCTCGTTGACATCGACCGAGAAGAAGGCCGTTCGGTCGCTCACTCTGGCAGCCTGCTGCATGTTGTGCGTGACAATCACGATCGTGTAATCACGCTTCAGGTCGAGCATCAGCTCCTCGATACGAAGGGTAGCGATCGGGTCGAGAGCCGAACATGGCTCGTCCATCAAAACTACATCTGGGTTCGTTGCAATCGCCCGAGCGATGCACAACCGCTGCTGCTGACCGCCGGACAGATCGGAAGCCGAATCCCGAAGTTTGTCTTTCACCTCATCCCACAGTGCCGCTTTGGTCAACGACTCTTCCACCAGATCATCGAGACCGGTCTTTCGGCCCGCGATCTTTGGGCCGAAGACGATGTTGTCGTATATCGACTTCGGAAAGGGGTTGGGACGCTGGAAGACCATTCCGATCCGCCGACGGACTTCGACGGGGTCGACGTCGTCACCGTAGAGATCGACGCCGTGGTATCTGATGGAACCTTCCACTCTGGCGCCTTCGATGAGATCATTCATTCTGTTGAAACAACGGAGAACCGTCGACTTTCCGCAGCCAGATGGTCCGATGAGCGCCGTGATTTCGTTCTTGCGAATCGGGACTGTCACGTCCTTCACCGCCCTAAAGGATCCGTAAAAGACATTCAGTTCTTCCAGATCGAACACAACTGAAGTCCGTTCATCACCCGGTGAGCCGTCAACAACAGGTGACTGGCCCCCCGTCAATCGCACCGGCGACCGTTCCAGGTTCATCCCCTTCTCCGTTCGACTCGATCCCTCAGCAGGATGGTGGCTGCGTTCACCGACAGAAGCATCCCCAACAAGACCAGGATGGCGGCTGCGGTCAGCTGGACAAACTCGGTTTCCGGCTGCCTGGCGAAGTTGTAGACGATCAGCGGAAGAGCGGTGTAGGGCTGGTTCGATACCAGGTCCACCAGACCGGCGTCCGAGGAGACCGAAAAGTACTGCGACAAGACGGCGCCTGCGAGAAGCAAAGGGGCGGTCTCTCCGAAGGCGCGGCTGATCGTCAGCACGGCACCGGTCAGGATCCCAGGCAATGCCACCGGCAAGACCTGGGCCCGAATCGTTTCCCATTTTGTGGCGCCAACCCCGAATGAGGCCTCCCGCAATTCGCGGGAAACGGCCCGCAGCGCCTCGGCCGTCGTGATGATCATGATTGGAAGCACCAACACCGACAAAGTCAGTCCGCCCGCGATCAGATTGCGACCGCTGATTCCGTCGGCCACGCTGAAAAGACCCTGGTTGATCAGCTTCACGAATAGGAACAGCCCGAGGATGCCGTAAACGATCGACGGGACGCCGGCAAGGTTCCTGATGTTGGCATTGATCATGCGGGTCCAGCGATTGTCTCGTGCGTACTCCTCCAAATAGACGGCGGCAGACACCCCGAGTGGGAATGCGATGACGATCACCAGAAAAGTCAGGGCCAGGGACCCCATGATTCCTTGCGCGATACCGGCAGAGTCGACCTGCGAACTCAGGTTCGCGGTGACGAACTCGAGACCGCGCGACCGAAAGACAGGAAGGGCCTTGACAATCGTGTCTGCGAGAAGCACCACGAGGACAATGAGGCTGAAAAGAAGACTGAAAAGCATGGCGCCGGCGATGGTGGTGTTCACCCACGATCGCCCCCGCCGCCTCAGCGACCGCCCAACCAATTCGGAGGTGCTGGTGGTGGCCATCAGTACCGCTGCCGGTAGCGTCGGACAACTCGCTCGCTGATCACGTTCAGCCCCAGGGTGAGGGTGAACAACATCAGACCAACAAAAAACAGCGATTGAAAAGCAGAGTCGTTCCCGGCCACCTGGTCGGAGCCGACCGAGAGGTTGGCGATAGCACCTGTCATGGTCAGCCCGCCCTCGAGTGGATTTAGGTTCCTGATCCCGTTCAACCCGGCCGCAAGGGCAACCACCATCGTCTCGCCAATCGCCCTGGAGATCCCGAGGATGATCGCTGCGGCAATTCCTGACAGTGCCGCTGGGACAACGACCCGCAGCGCAGTGTGCCATTGTTTGGCGCCAAGACCGTAAGAGGCCTCCCGCAAGGCCCTCGGAACGGCTCGCATCGCGTCCTCGGAAACCGAGGCCACCAGGGGGATGATGAGAATTCCGACCCCGATGCCAGCTGCCAGGAAATTGGCGCTGTCGGCCGCCGGAAACACTTTGCGAATCACCGATGGCGTCAGGAACTGAAGCGCGAAGAAGCCCAGAACCACAGAAGGTATGCCGGCCAGGACCTCGAGAATCGGTTTGAGGATTCTGCGCGACGTCGGTTTCGCGTATTCGGATAGGTAAATGGCCGACCCCAATCCGAATGGGACGGCAACCAACATCGCGATGCCGGTGATGATCGAGCTGTGAACAAAAAGTGTGAGGAACTCGAAACGCCCTCGACGAGGAAACCAGCCGTTGGCCAACAACTGGTCGAACTCGATAGCTACCACGAACTGCCACGCCTGCTCGATCAGCGACAGAACGATCGCCAGGGAGATAAGGACCGAAACGCCTGCGGCGGTCATGAAGACAAATCGGACGGTCCGTTCCCGACGCCTCCTTCTGGGGTCGCCTGTGAGATCGATCAGAGCCGAGTTGGCGGTCACGCGCGGGAACTCCGATCGAGCACCAAACAGACGACCAGAGGGCTCTTCCGGGCGGATTCCGACATAACGTTCGATCTGAAAGAGACGATGACTCAGCCTTTCGCCTGGGCCCAGGCGGCTCTCGTCGCCTCGAGGTCTTCAGCAGGCAACTCAACGTATCCGGCGTCGCCGACGGCTTCCACGCCTTCGTCGGACAGATAGAAGTCCACGAACTCGACGAGAGCAGATTTTGTGCCGAGCTCGTTCGTCTTGACATAGATGAACAGCGGACGTGAGAGCGGATACTCGAATGAAGCGATCGTTTCAATCGTTGGCAAGACACACCCGTTGCCGCCATCGATCTCGACTGCCCGCAACACGTCGGCGTTCTGCTCAAAAAAGGCAAAGCCGACCCATCCAATCGACGTCGGATTGCCCGCGATGCCCTGCACCACGACATTGTCGTTGGCCGAAGCCTCGTAGTCCGCTCGAGTGGACTCTTCTTGACCCCGCTCTTCTGCGATGTCAGAGATCACGAACTCGACGTAGGTGTCGTAGGTGCCTGATTCCTCGCCCGGCCCGACCACGACCAGATCGGCATCGGGAAATCCGGCGAAACCACCGAGTTCGGCTGCGAGTGCGTTGGCCTCCGACCAGTTCTCCAAACCTTCTGACTCGGGGCCGGTGAGCGCATAGAGGTCGGCAAAGGTCAGGCAGTCAACCGTTGTGTTGCTCGGATTGGTCATCACTGTCAGACCATCGGTTGCAATGTGGAGCTCCACGTACTCGATGCCGTTCGCAGCACAGTCTTCTGCTTCGGCGTCCTTGATCGGGCGAGAAGCGTCGGATATGTCGATTTCCCCCGCACAGAGCCGAGCAAAACCATCCCCGGTTCCCGGGCCTTCTACGGTGGTCGAATTGCTTGGATTGGCGGCGTCGAATCTCTCGCCAACCCTGGCCGAAATCGGCTCCACCGTCGAGGAGCCAGAGATGGCAATCGAGTTGGCGCCCGTGGCCGCTACCGCCGAAGAGCCGGTCTCTGGTCCCCCGTCACACGCCGCCACCAACGTTGCCATCGCCCCGATCGCAACCCACGTCGTGGTTGCCTTCCTCATCGACATCGTACCCTCCAGCTTGTCGTCGCGACTCCGATTGAAGCCAGCGATGACGAAAGTAGAGAACCCAGGTGACACCTCTCCGACCGCTTGGTTAACGGAAGATGAACCTTGGGAAATTCAGACCTCGCCCCGCACGACGGCGCGCGCCTCGGCCAGCGCCCGCAACGAGAGATGAGTATCGACATCGGTAGCCGATGGTGCTCTGGTCCAGTGGCCGTCCGATTCGAGAATCCAAGCGAGCTGGTCGTCGGCGAGTGTTACCTCCAATACCTCGTCCAGCCGGAACTGAAGGTCGGGGTCCTCGATTGGAGTCAGTGCCTCAACCCTCCGATCGAGATTCCTCGGCATGAGATCTGCCGACCCGAGGTAGTAACGGCGTTCGCTTCCTCTGGTACCAAACCGATAGACACGAGAATGCTCGAGATAACGACCCACGATGGAACGCACCGTGATGTTTTCACTCACTCCTTCGACGCCTGGGACCAAACAACAGATTCCGCGGACGATCAGATCGATCCGACATCCGGCACGCGACGCTTCGTAGAGGCCGTCGATCATCGCTTGGTCTACCAAGGAGTTCATCTTCATCGTGATATGACCCCCGGCTCCTCGTTCCGCCTCTCGCGACACCAGGTCCATCAGACCCGAGCGTGCGGTGACCGGAGATACCAGCAGCTTTCGGTAGCGCCGGTGATGGCTGTAACCCGTCAGATAATTGAACAAGTCCGAGAGGTCGGCCCCGATGTCGCGATCGCAGGTGAAAAGTCCCAAATCCTCGTAGATGCGAGCGGTGGCATCGTTGTAGTTGCCGGTTCCAATATGCGAATAGCGCACGATCTCTTCGCCCTCGTCACGTACCACCAACGAGATCTTGGTGTGAGTTTTGAGACCCACAACGCCGTAGACGACATGGACGCCGGCGTCTTCCAAACGTTGCGCCCATTCGATGTTTCGCTCCTCGTCGAAGCGAGCCTTCAACTCGACCAGGGCGACGACCTGTTTGCCCTCCGCCGCCGCCTCCATCAGGGCCTCCATGATCGGGCTGTCCTTTGACGTGCGATACAAAGTCAACTTGATGGCGAGCACCCGCGGATCGCGGGCGGCCTGGTCCAAAAAGGCCTCGACCGACGAAGAGAAGGAATCGTAAGGGTGGTGAACGAGAACGTCTCCGGCGCTGATTGCAGCAAGGATGTCCACCTTCTCGCCGAGCGAAGCAACCAAACGGGGTTGGGTCACCCACTGCCAGGACTCCCACAACAGGTCCGGTCGATCCAGCGAAGCAAGGGCGCCAAGGCCCGCAATATCTAACGGACCATTGACCTCGAGCACCTCTCTGTCAGAAAGATCCATCTCCCGCATGAGAAGCTCCAGCACTTGGGGGCTCATCGACGGGTGGACTTCCAACCTCACGACCCTCCCAAATCGACGGCGAGTCAGTTCTGATTCGATGGTGGCAAGGAGGTCATCGCCCTGGTCCTCCTCGATCTCGAGGTCGGCGTTGCGGGTCACCCTGAAAGCGTGGTGCTCGAGGATCTCCATGCCGGGAAACAAAGCTTCAAGGTGAGTGGCGATCACCTGCTCGAGTGGAACGAACCTCTCGCCATCGGGCATCACCACGAACCGGGGAAGGATCGGAGGCACTTTGATCCGAGCGAAGCGGGTCACCCCGGTATCGGGGTTGCGAACGATGATCGCCAAGTTCAACGAGAGGTTGGAGATGTAGGGAAACGGGTGGGCCGGATCGACTGCCAGGGGGGTGACAACCGGAAATACTCGTGTTCGGAACTGGGTGTCGAGGTACTCGCGGTCTTCGGCATCGAGAGTGTCGTAGTCAGAGCGCTGAATTCCGGCCTTCACCAGCAAGGGGTCGAGTTCGTCGAGGAACACCGCCGATGCTCGCTGGTACTGGCTCACAACCATTTCACGAATCGCAATCAGCTGCTCGAGCGGAGTCATTGCGTCCGGACCCGACGCCCGAACCCCGTGAGCCAGTTGTTCGCGGAGGCCGGCGACACGCACCATGTAGAACTCGTCCAGATTCGAGGCCCAGATGGACAGAAAACGGGCCCGTTCGAGGAGCGGGATTTCTTTTCGTTCGACCAGAGCCAACACGCGTCCGTTGAAGTCGAGCCAGGCGAGTTCTCGGTTCAGATAGGGCAAGTCCACCGGAATGAGCGTAGAACCGGCCGCTCAAATTGCAATGGAAGCTCAGTTCGACAGGCCGCCCAGCAGCAGCGCGGTCAGCTCGCGTTCGACCTCGTCGAGCCGGGCCACGGGATCGGGCGCAGCGATCAGCACTTTGGCACCTGACATGATCACGTCCTGGATGAACCTGCCAACGATGTCGGGGGCGACCCGTCGGAACTGCCCGACCGCAACCCCGCGTCGGTAAGCATCAACCATCTCGGACGCCAGGTCGGAGTGAGCAAGGCGAATCCGGTCTTGGGCCGCCTGGGTGAGTAGGGGCAGCTCACGGTGCAAGATCAGACCAAGGACGGGGTCGGCGACCACGAATCGAACCATCGCCACCGCCAACTCGGCGAGCCTGGCACTCGGATCCGACTCACCACTTCCCTCGAATAGGTTTTCGAGGACCTCGGGGAGGCGATCCTCGACCAGACTCGCGATCAGATCGTCCTTGTCGCGAAAGTACTCATAAAGAGTCGTTCGACCGATTCCAACATCGTGAGCGACGTCCGAGAGAGAAATATCGGCTGAACCTGCCTCCGTGATGAGCCGGTGGACTGCCTCGAGAATGTCCCGCCGGGTGAGGGCCTTGTGGGCTTCAATATTTTCTGCTCTGATCCTTGGCACGACCAGACGCTACCGGGGTCGGGCCGCAATCGCCCGTTCGACCAAAGTGAGTCGCTCCGCTCCGGTCGCCCGATTCAAACCCTGCCGCCGTAGGATCATCGATCCAGTCGATTCTCGAATTCGCCGCTCCGGCGAGCCGCAGGCATCTGAAGCGTCGCGCCAACCTTTCATCGCCTCACCGATCGCGAATGCCCGTCAATCAGAGAACGGACCTCTAGAGGGGTCGTCACCAATTGATCGCCCACCAATCCCAGCTTGATGGCCGCCATCGCCAAGCCGAGTTGGACACCTTCCGCCAGGTTGTCATCCAATACCCCGCACACAACTCCTGCGGCGAACGCGTCGCCGGACCCTACGCGATCGACGATCGTCGCATCGAAAGCAGCCGCTGTCTCGGCGTGGCCGGCATTGAACCAGGAAGCGCCATTGGCCCCTGCGGTCACGACCACACGATCGACGCCGAGAAGATCGGCGAGCCCGGCAGCCGCGTCTGCGCTTCCACCCCCGATGCCGAAGACGTCGCGGGCATCCTCTGCCGAACAGATCAGCAGCGATGCATACCGGCACAGCTCCGAAAGGACATCCCTGGCCTCTTCGGTCGACCAAAGGCGCGACCGATAGTTCACATCGACACTCACCATGGTCTCCGATCGAGACGCCAATTCCGCCGCACGCAGGGAGATGTCCCGACACGAACGGCTGAGAGCGGGCGTGATCCCGGACAGATGCACGAGCCGGGCGCTTTCTACAACCGACCACGGAAAGTCGGAAGCGTCGAAACCGGCCGTCGCCGAATCGCGCCTGTCATACCAGACCTCGGTGGGACGAGGAGCGACGCCTGCCTCGACGAAATACAAGCCCATGCGATCGTCGTTGGACCATCGGAGATGGTCCACGTTCACCCCGTGTTGGCGCATCTCGGCGGCCGCTCGTCGGCCGAGCGGGTTGTCGGGCAGACGGGAGATCCATGCCGTCTTCCTTCCGAGACGGGCCAGCGCCGCGACTACATTCGCCTCGGCTCCTCCAATATGAACTTCGAAACGCTCGGCGGTCTCGAGCCTCTCCCCCGGCGGCACGGACAAGCGGATCATCGCCTCCCCGATCCCGACGACTTCGGCCGTCATGGTCGGACCGCTGCGATGATGGCCTCTGCCCCCCGTCTCACCGCATCCGTGTCTGAGGTGCCCATGGCCTCGACGGAGAAGATCGATCCGCCCACCCCGATCGCGAAAGCCCCGGCTGTGATCAGAGCTCGGGCGTTGGAATCGTCTACCCCGCCGGTGGCGACGAGAAGAGGTTGGCCAAGCGGAGCGATGATCGCTTTCAGGTAATCGACCCCTCCCAGCGAGGCGATTGGAAACACTTTCACGGCGTGCGCCCCGGCCTCGACCGCCCGCCATATCTCGGTGGGGGTGGCCGCCCCTGGAAACACCTCCACCCCTAGCCTGAGAGCCTCCCCGATCACTTCGGTCGATACGATCGGCGAGACGACGAACCGGGCGCCGGCGCGGACGGAATCAGTGGTTTCCTGAAGGGTTCGCACCGTTCCTGCGCCGATTACCGCTCCAATGTCGTGGGAGATCAAGCGGGCGATGCCGTCCAGCGCATCGGGTGAGTCCAACGTGACCTCGAGCACCCTCACACCTCCGTCAACCGCCGCCGCTGCCACGGGAATGAGATTCTGGGGTGGGCAACCCCTGATAATCCCGATGACTGGCACCGACTCGAGGCTGGAGCGGGCGGCCGTCGGGTTCAACACGGAGCCAGTCTACGCCGAGGTATCGTGCTGGCGATGCGGGTGGCAGTGGCTTCCGTCCTCCAGGAGACGAACACGTTTTCCGTCACTCGCTGCACGATGGACGATTTCTCGATCTCGACTGCGGCCGCGGCGCTGGAGCTCAGCGACGGGACCAACTCGGAGATGGCGGGAGCGGTGACCGCTTTGGGTGCCCACGGAGCGACCGCCATTCCCATCGTCAGAGCGTGGGCGATGCCGTCCGGTCCCGTCACCAGCGATGCATTCGCCGCCCTCCTAGAATTGCTCGGAACCGGGCTGGCCGAGGCGGGTCCGGTGGACGGGCTCGTGCTCTCCCTACACGGAGCGATGGTCGCGGAAGGGCACCTCGACGCGGAAAGCGAACTGATCGCCACCGCGCGCCAGGCGCTCGGGACCGGCCCGCCCATCGCCATCTCACTCGATCTCCACGCCAACGTCACGAGACGCATGGTCGATTTGGTGGACGGATTCACCGCCTACCACACCGACCCCCACGTTGACATGTCGGCAACCGGGGCAAGAGCGGCCGAACAAGTGGTTTCTATCCTCAAAGGCAGCACACGGCCGAGGATCGCCTTGGCCAAAAGACCGATGCTGGTGCCGGCCGAAACCATGAACACCAACCGAGGTCCCCTGGCAGCAATCCGCGCAGCAGGCCTGGTGCGAGCCCCCGACGACTTGATCGATCTCGCGATCTTCCCGGTCCAACCGTGGCTTGACGTCCCCGAACTCGGCTTCGGCGTTGTGGCTGTGATCGACGGTGATCAACGGGCGGCGGCCCAGCTGGCGGAGGACGTGGCATCAGATGCGTGGGAACGACGCCACGAGTTCGTCATCGAGCGGTTGCTCGGGCTTCAGGAAGCAATCGAGCGGGCGGCCGTCAGTCGAACCCGCCCATTCATCATCGCCGAATCGGCGGATGCTCCCACCGCAGGAGCCAGTGGCGATAGCCCGGCCATGGTTGAGGCTTTGTTGCGATATGCCCCCGGTCTGATCGCGTACGTTCCCGTCGTCGATCCACCTTCGGTGGATCTCTGCCATTTGGCCGGCGAGGGCGCGCGCGTCGATTTGACGGTAGGGGCAACTGTGGACACCAGATGGTGGAAACCCGTCCCTGTGGTGGGGAGGGTTCGATCAGTGGGCGAAGGCAGCTACCGGCTCGAGGGAGCGGGGTTCACCGGGCTGGAGGTGAACATGGGCCGCTTCGCGGTCGTAGACATCGGACAGATGACCTTGCTCCTATCCGAGCGCCCCGCCTGGACGGCCGACCCCGCGACATTCCGGTTTGCGGGTCTGCGAACGGAGGTCGCCGATTTGATCGTCGTCCGTTCCTGCAGCGACTTCCGCCCCAACTACCCTCTGGCCTCGACCGAGGAGGCGATCACGCTGGACGTGCCAGGCGCCGCCACCCCCCGCCTTGAGAACCTGGTTTTCCAGCACATCCCGCGACCTATGTACCCCCTGGATCCAGAGCAGACGGCTGTAAGGATCGGTTGAGACACGATCGGGCAGGCGGTACATCTAAAATGGCTGCCAAATTCCGACTCTGTCGGAAGCCAAGGAACGTGCTATCCAATCGCGGTCTTCAAGGTCGCACGGAGGCCCATGACGACGAACATCAACGGCGAAAGCCCCAGCCTGGTCGAGCGGGTGCTGGCGATGACCCGCGAACGGATCTTGTCCGGCGTGTACCCACCAGGTTCTCGCCTCCGCCTTCAGATGTTGGCCAAGGAGTCCGGATCGAGTCTCATTCCGGTTCGCGAGGCTCTTCGAGTGTTGGAGGCGGAGCGGCTCGTCGAGTCGATTCCCAACCGGGGAGCGCGGGTATCACCGTTGTCCCTCGACGACATGCAAGACCTCTACAACGTCCGCATTCTCCTCGAGACCGAGGCTATCCGCCGCGCCCGGCCTATCGATTCCCACGAGGTGGCCGAACTGACGGCCCTACTCGATGACATACAAACGGCGTCGGTAGCCGATGATGTCGCCAGGGTGTTGGACCTCCATCGCCAATACCACTTCGCACTGTACGGGCGGACCAACTCGAGTTGGCTACCCCACCTGATCGACCTGTTGTGGAACCACGCCGAAAGGTATCAGCGCCTTTCGCTCGTATTCCGACACGACGCGGCCGATCCCGAGCATCGGGCCGTCCTTGGCGCGCTTGCGGCAGGCGACAACAAGCTGGCCGCGTCTGCGCTGCGCTCACACCTCGAAACGACGGCCAAACTCGTGATCAACGCCTACCAGTCGCCGGAAGGGTGAAGTGCCTACGAGCCGAGAAAGCTGAGGATCGCCCGGGCGGAGGCCTCGGCATCTTCGACGTAATGGCCGTGTCCGCTTCCTTCGAACACCACGAGCCGTGCGTTTGGTAGAGCGTCCGCGACCGCGCTGGCCCCGGCGCCGTCTGGTCCCGCTTCCAGCGGCGTCAGGATGTCCTCCGATCCGACCATGACGAGAACCGGACACTTGATGGCTGACAATCGGTCGGTCACGTCGGTGTCGATCATCGCCTGGCAAGCATCGACGAAAACTTCAGTGACGGTGTTGCGCGCGGTCACATCCAGCATCTCGGCCAGGGCGGCATCTCCCCCCGCCTCGCCTGCCAGATAGCGACGAGAGAAAGCCTTTGTGAGCAGCTCCTCGGCGAGCTCGATGGAAGCGACGCCATAAGAACGGGCGAGATGCTGCCAAACCCGGAACTGAAGGACACCCATTCTGTCGCACTTGCCGACCGCTCCCGCTCCGAGCACAAGCTTGTCGACACGGTCGGGGTACTTTGCGGCAAAAGCCACGGCGATGAAGCTCCCCATCGACCCACCGTGGATGTGGGCCCGTTCGACACCGAGGGCGTCCAGCAGCCCAGCGAGATCATCACACCAGGTTTCGAACGTATACCGCTGTATTGGCCGCTCGCTCAGGCCGTATCCCCGATGGTCGTAGTCGAGTACGCGGTAGTACTTGGACAGAATCGGTGTGATGGTCGCGTACCCTTCGTGGGCACTGACCGCACCACCGATCTGCACGACAGTTTCACCCGAACCGGTGAACTCGTACCACAGCTTGGCGCCGTTCACGGCAACGGTCGGCATTTCACCCCTTTCTCGAGTTCGCGGCAGTGCCGTCGATCACGAATATCAACCAGCCTCCACCGGATTGGTCAGCGTTCCTATGCCTTCGATGGAAATCGAGACTTCGTCACCGGCTTGCAGATACTCCGGGGGCCGGCGCGAGGTCCCGACGCCTGCGGGGGTACCGGTCGAGATCACCGCTCCCGAGAGGAGCGTCGTTGCCCGACTCAAGCGGCTGACCAGTTGCGGGACATCGAAGATCAGCTCACGGGTGTTGGATGCCTGCTTGGTCGTACCGTTGACGGTCAGAGAGATATCGAGCTCATCCGCTGCCCCCATTTCGTCGGTGGTGACGATCCACGGACCCATCGGCTTGAAGCTGTCCAAGGACTTGGCCCGGCTCCACTGCCCGTCCGACGCCTGGAGGTCGCGGGCCGAGACATCGTTGACGATTGTGTATCCGGCGACATGCGACAAGGCGTCGGCGACCTCGATGTTCTTCCCGCTCCGGCCGACAACGATCGCCAACTCGGCCTCCCAGTCGACCGAGGACGTGAATGGGGGCAGCCGGATTGCCTCGCCCGGGCCGACAATCGCGCTCCGCAAGAAGCCGAAGGTGACTGGTTCCGCAGGAACAGTCAACCCGCTCTCTGCGGCATGATCACGATAATTCAGCCCGACACCGATGAACTGAGGTGGTCCGTCCAACGGTGCCAGAAGCTTTACCTCGGACAGATCGAAGGTATCGCTGGACGACCGGCTGAGCTCTGTCAGGAGGTCGCTATCTCCGATGACCTCAACGAGTCCCAAACCGGACCTGACGGCTCGGATCGTGTCTCCGACCACGAAGCCCCAATGCCTGCCGGTGGAGCTATCGAACCGAGCGATTCGCATTCCTCTCCCTTTACTCGACGTCGCCTCCAGCCATTTTATATTATCAGTGGATGCCTGGCCCTTGCCTCACCGAGCACCGATTCCTTTCCGACAACGAAGTCGGGTCCCTCGATAACAGAGGATCGAATGTGCGAGGCCCTGACCACCAAATTGCGAGAGGAGAGCACATCCGTCTGCAGATCGCCGGTCGTCCCTTCGACGAAGCGACGGTGCTAGGGGTTGCCGCGGCAAACGAACGGGCAGGAGGATGGAGTTCTTTCGTACCTCCTCTCCATGCAACGAGGATCCACCGGTGAGGGAGCAAATGCGGGTCATGATCTACGAGGGGCCGAACTCGGTTCGTGTTGAATCGCGGCAGGTCCCGGAACCGGGTCAGGGTGAGGTACGTCTCCGCATTGCGTACGTCGGGATCTGCGGATCGGATCTCCACGGCTACACGGGTGAGTCGGGTCGGCGCCAACCGGGCATGGTGATGGGTCACGAGGCAAGCGGATGGGTCGATCAAGTCGGACCGGGCACGCGGGCGCCCGCGGTTGGCACTCCGGTCACTTTCAACCCCTCGATGCCCTGCGACGGGGGATGCGGGCACGCAATAGACAATCACTGCAAGGACCTCCGCGTGATCGGAGTCACACCTGAGATTCAGGGGGCTTTCGCCGACTTCCTGGTGGTTCCGGCGGACCGCCTGATCCCACTCGGGAGCCTCGGACTGGTTGCCGGTGCGGCGGTCGAGCCGATGGCCGTCGCGCTGCAGGCCACGCGGAGAGCCGAAGTCCTTCCTGGAGAGGACGTGATCGTCTTCGGGGGAGGGATGATTGGTCAGTGCATCGCCCGCACCGCTCGCATGGAAGGCGCCGGATCGGTCGTCATATGTGAGCCGCTGGCGGACAGGAGGCACCTCGCAGAGGCGTCCGGTTTCGAGACCATCGACCCCGCAAGTCAATCCGAACCAACGGGATTCGCCAGGGCGTTTGACGCGGTCGGAATCACCCCCACCGCTACGGCTTCTGTCAGGTCAGTCGTCAAGGGTGGCACCGTGTGCTTCGTCGGACTAGGCGTCCCCGAGGTGACCTTGCCACTCTTCGACATCGTCGTGGCCGAGCGTCGCATCGTCGGCACGTTCGCCTACACCGACGGCGTCTTCGCCGAAACCGTTCGCCGTCTCGGATCGCGAGAACTCGACCTCGCGCTCCTGATCGGCCCGACAGAGCCATTCGAGGGCATCGGGGGGGCCTTCGACGATCTGGCCACCCACAAAAGGAGTGACCCGAAGATCATGCTGCGTACCGACAACAACCCTCCGGAGAAAGACTGATGACTGACAACGAGATTCGTCAGCGCCTCTCCCGGCTGCACACTGCCCTCCTCGCGGACGTGTTGGACTCTTTGGGATTCAGGGAATCGGCCCTGGGTCCCGACATTCGCCCGATGACTCCCACCCAGAAAGTGATCGGTAGAGCTTTCACGATGCAGTGCCGGTCGATAGATCGTCCCTCAGGCGAACCGTACGCCCACCTGATCGCCGCCTTCTCCGACCTGACGGATGGAGACGTGATCGTGCTTGCTTGCGCGGACCGGGTTTCGGCGATGTGGGGTGAACTCCTGAGCACGGCAGCGATGGTGAAGGGAGCGGTGGGTGCGGTGATGGATGGCCTCACCCGCGACCCGGAACAAACGCTCGAAATGGGCTTTCCCGTGTTCTCGATCGGCTACTCGCCGCTGGACTCGAGCGGCCGTCAAGAGGTCGTAACCCATGGAGCGACCGTCAGGTGTGGATTCGCGACCGTTCGCCACCGAGATTGGATCGTCGGCGACGTGATGGGGGTGATCGTGATCCCCGCGGATCTCATCGAACGCGTCGTCGAATTGGCCGAGGCCAAGGACGCCGGCGAATCCACAGTTCGAGCCGAGATTCTCGCCGGCGACGAACTTGGGGAAGTATTCGAGAGGCATGGCATTCTCTGACTTGCCCGGATCAGTGTCGTTGCCCCTCACCCGCGAGGACCGGGAGACACCACGCGAGTGCATTTCAATCGAACCAACCAGCGGCAAGGAATAGAGGCACCATGCCAACCGTCACGCTCCAGTCCGGGATCGATGTCTACTACGAGGCGGAGGGAAAAGGCGATCCCCTGCTACTCATCATGGGGACAGCTGCAGACCACACCACATGGTCCGCCCAGGTGGAGGCCTACCGCGACGAGTACACAGTCATCACATACGACGCCAGAGGCACCGGGATGTCGACTCATCCTGTCCACATCACCGACTACTCGATGCGAATTCTCGCGGACGATGCCGCCGCGCTCGTGGACCACCTCGGATACGATCGGGTTCACGTCTCCGGACTCTCGCTCGGCAGCGCCACTGCCCAGGAGCTTGCGTTGAATCACCCGGACAAGGTGGCGACGCTCCAACTGCACTGCACCTGGGGCCGTTCGGATGAATGGTTCATCCGCATGATCGAGTCGATGGAGTTCGCCATCACTCACGATGATCCTGCGATGTACATCCGAATCGCCCTCTTGTGGGTGGCAAGTCCAGCGTTCATAAACGACCAACCCGACGAGGTCGCAGCCTTCGAACGGGGTTTCATCCTCGAGAACCCTCATCCCCCTTCGAAGGTGGGCATGCTTGGCCACTTCCACGCCGACAAGACCCATGATGCGCTGCAACGACTGTCCTCGATCGCTGTGCCCACGCTGATCACCTCGGGAGAGGTCGATTGGCAGGTTCCGATCCGTTACGGGCTCGAGGTCCACGAGAGAATCTCTGGATCGACGATGCATGTCTTCGGGGGTCCGCACTCCAGCCATATCGCATTCCACGAGATGGCAGAGGAATGGAACCGATTCACGCTCGGTTGGTTGCGCCGACAAGCACCGATCGGATGACGTCCACCTGACCGCCGTCAGTGCGCGGTCCAGCCCCCATCCACGGTCAGCACCGAGCCTGTGACGTAGCTCGAGGCATCTGAGGCGAGATACAAAATCGCCCCTTGGATCTCGCCAATCTCTCCCCACCGCTTGAGGGCAACCTCGTGTTCGATCACCCTCCTTGAGTGCTCCGAGTGCTCGAAGGGGAGGTTCATCTCGGTGAGAAACGGGCCGGGAGCGATCGCGTTGACGGTGATTCCTGCTGCCGCCCATTCGAGGGCCAGCGCCCGGGTGAGCTGCACGATTGCGCCCTTCGACGTCGTATACGGCGTTCGATCGGCGGCGCCAACCAATCCGAACGTCGAGGCCACATTGATCACCCGCCCGCAGCCATGGCGCCCGAGGTGGGGTCGAGCATGTTTGCACAGCAACCATGGCCCGGTGACGTTGACCGCCAAGGAGCGTTCGAAGTCCTCGCGTTCGAGGTCTTGGATCGGCCCGCGAATGTTCACCCCGGCGTTGTTCACGAGCACATCGAGCCGACCGAACTGGTCGATCGTCGAGGCAATGACCTCGGCCACCGAGGCTTCGTCGCTGACATCGGCAGCACGACCGACAACGATGGAACCGGTTTCGTCTGCGATGGCTGATGCCGTCCTGGATAGCGCCTGCTGGTCCCGGGCCACCACCACAACACTGGCGCCCGCCCAGGCCAGCGCGCCGGCAGCAGCGGCCCCAAGTCCTCTGGAACCGCCTGTGACGACAGCCACTCGACCGTCGACCCGGAACAGGTCAAGTGGATTAGACGCCGTGAGCCTCCTCATATGAAGGGCCGCCTGCACCGTCAACCCAGTATTTCCGCGCCCATCCGACACCCTTCCATGTTTTGATGCGGGTCGGCACCATCTTGATCAACCAGCGTGGTTGCTGAATCGTCGACGTGAGGTATGTCGGTCCATTGGGGCCGAGATACCGATATGACATCTCCTCGGCCACCTGCACCCATCGCCCACCGACGTTGGGCTTCTCGACAACCTCAGCCAGCCCCTCCATCGTGACTTTGGGAATCTCGACGCTCACGCCCGACTCGTCTGGGTCGCTGTGCTCGGAATCGATGACGACAGCAGCGCGCGGATCGTTTTCGAGGTAGCGGCACCAAGCCGAGCGTTCCCGGCCGACGAACCACAGAGCCTCGCCATCCCACTGGTACCAAACAGGGATCACGTATGGAGAACCATCGGGCTTCAACGCCGCCAGACGTGCCAGCGCGTTGCCGGCAAGGAATTGATCCATCTGTTCTCTGGTCAGACCACCGAGTTCGCCGCGAAAGTCTTGCTCAGCCACTGCTGTCTCCTCTCGTGCTCGAGATCTCAGTTCCCGTGCACCTGCTCGTACGACGGGCCTTTGTCGCCTTCGACCCAGTAACCCTTGGCCCATCCCACACCTTCCCAGGTTTTCACATGATCGGGAGTCATACGGAAAAGCCAACGCGGCTGTTCGAGGGTGGGAACGATGTAATCAGGCCCGTTGGGACCGAGATAGCGCGTCGCCATTCTGGAGGCGTACTCGACCCACTTACCACCGACGTTGGGTTCTTCGACAACCTCGGCCTTGCCCTGCGCGAAGACTTTCGGCATCTCGAAGAAGCGCTGATTGTCCGGATCGGACACCGACGTGTCGTCGATGACGAGGCCGACGTCGGGCCGCGCCTTCATATACCGGGCTATCGCAGAACGTTCGCGAATGACGAACCAGAAGGCGTGTCCATCCCAGTGAAACCACAACGGGAGCACATATGGGCGACCATCATCGTCGAGTACGGCAACCCGGGCGTTGGTGCTCCCCGAGAGGTAGCTATTCATCCGCTCCTCGGTCATCCCACCGATCTTTCCCCGCCATTCTTCCGCCACGAGACCCTCCTCTGCTGATTATCGCCGACCTGCTTGGGTCCGCGCGAGAGATTATAATATCCTGATCGGGAGGCACGCGGCTGTGCGCCGGCGTCATGATCGGGTCTCGAAACCGAAAGACCAAGGAGCGAAGGTGGTAGCAAAGTCCGAACGGATCGACGAGGCTGCCGACGCCGACCGATTCGCAGTTTCGGTCCGTGACCTCGTGAAGACCTTTCGGGTCGGGGGCGGAGTATTCGGTGCAGAGCGTGGCGAGGTATCGGCGGTGGCAGGCGTCTCGTTCGATATTCCATTCGGCACAACTCTGGGTCTCGTCGGGGAGTCTGGCTGCGGCAAGTCGACGACGGCTCGCTGCATTCTCCGGCTGATCGAGCCCACCTCCGGGGATGTCGTGATGCGGCGACGCACCGATGGGGGCGCCATCGAGACAATCGACGTCCTGGCGGCGGACCGCCGCCATCTCCGGCGACTGAGGCGTCAGATCCAGATTGTGTTTCAGGATCCGTTCGCGTCGTTGAACCCCCGTATGACGGTTGGCCAAACCCTGAGGGAGCCACTGGCGGTACACACCGAGATGCTCAGACCCGAGCAGGATTCGAAGGTGACCGAGATCCTGACTCTGGTCGGACTCGACCCACGCATCGTTGACCGCTATCCACACGAGTTCTCCGGTGGGCAACGTCAGAGGATCGGTGTTGCCCGGGCACTGGCATTCAGCCCCCAGTTCGTGGTGCTCGACGAACCGGTGTCGGCCCTCGACGTCTCTATCCAGGCGCAGGTCCTCAACCTTCTCCAGGAACTACAGCAAGACCTTGGACTCACCTTCCTCTTCATCGCCCACGACCTGGCCGTGGTACGGCACATCTGCGACGACGTGGCCGTCATGTACCTCGGCAAGATCGTGGAGTCCACCTCGACGATCAGGCTCTTCTCCGAGCCGATGCACCCCTATACGCACGCCCTACTCTCGGCGGTCCCGATCCCCAACCCCCAGGAAGAACGCCGGCGTACGCGCATACTCCTCGATGGAGATGTGCCGAGCCCACTGAATCCCCCTCCGGGCTGTCGCTTCAACACGCGTTGCCCCGTCGGCAAGAACGAGGAGATCTGCCGGACCGCGGAGCCTCCGCTGATGGAGATCGTTCCCGGCCATCGGGTGGCGTGCCATTTTCCCAGCGTCAAGAAGGTCGTCTGAAGTGACATGGCACGACGTCCGCTCCGGCAACCGATTGAAGCAAATGCTCCAATCGGGAAACCAGGTTGTTGGTGCGTTCGCGAGGATCCCGGCCGTGGAGGTTGTCGAGATGCTCGCCCATGCCGGAAGCGACTTCGTCATCATCGACACCGAGCACACCCCCGTTGGGTGGGAGACCGTCTCGGCGATGGTGCTGGCCGCCGACGCATCGGGAACGGTGCCAATCCAGCGCGTGTCGTCCGGCCCCCGTGACCTCATCAGCCGGGCACTCGACACGGGCGCGCACGGCGTGATGGTTCCCCAAATCGAAGATGCGGAGAGCGCGGCGCTGGCGGTCAACGCGACCCGCTACGGCCCGGGAGGTTCTCGCGGTACCGCTGGAACCAGACGAATGGGATATGGAATGAAGATGGGATATTCCGAGTACGTGACGGCGGCGAACGATTCGATGCTGACCATCCTTCAGATCGAGACGAAAGCCGGGGTGGATGCGGTCGAGGACATCGTTGCAGTTGATGGCATCGATTGCATATTCATCGGTCTGACCGATTTGTCGGTCAGCCTCGGCCATCCGGGCGAATACGGTCACCCCATGGTCGACGATGCTGTCGACTTGATCCTCTCGACTTGCGGCAAGGTTGGGACACCCGTGGGTGTCCCGGTGTCGAATGCAGTCATGGCCGCGACCTATCTGGCGCGGGGGGTCCAATTGGTGGCAGGAAGCGACATGGGAATGTTTGGTCCGGCCGCTCGCAGTTTCATCGAAGGGGTGCGCCCATCCAACGATTAGCCCGATCCGAGACGACCTTCGTCTTCGACGCAAACGCCGAGCCGGTGGCAACGACCAACCTCGGCGAGCGAATCGTGGTTGAAACCGAGGACGCCCATAGTGGGACCATCACGGGAGCAGATGTGGTCTACGCCGATCTCGCCGATGTCATGGCGCGAATCGGGGGAGCCAACCCTGTCACGGGCCCCATCGCGGTACGCGGAGTCCGCGCCGGAGACGTCATAGAGATCGCCATCCACCACGTCGAGGGCGCACCCGTCGCCGGCTACGGATACATGTGCACCACGGCGACTCTGCATTCTTCGCTCGCCGCCGAGACGACGATATGTCACCGACAAGGAGAAGGCGTTGCCATCCCCATGTCCTCGAGGAACGCGGTGGTGGTCCCGTACCGACCATTCGTGGGCACCCTGGGCGTCGCACCGGCCACCGGCAAGATCGAGTCCTTTTCCCAGAGGGCTGACATTCTCGGCAATGTCGATCTGCCTGATCTCCGGGCTGGGTGCCGTGTCGTTCTCCGCTGCAACGTCGATGAGGCCCTACTCTCGCTCGGCGACGCACATCTCGCCCAGGGCGACGCCGAGATCCATCGATCGGCGATCGAAACCCAGGCGGACGTGACTCTGGAAGTTCTGAAACTCGATGGGTCCAGTTACGGGAACCTTCCCCAGATAAACACAGCCGGCGAACTCGGCTCGGTCGCACCCGGTCCGGGACACCTCGAAGATCTGGTCAGAGCCGCCTATGACGACCTGGCACTGCGCCTGGTTACCAGCTTTGGGTTCACGCTCGCAGAGGCCTATCGATTGCTCGGAGCGGCCGGCACGGTGCGAATTGGTCAAGTGGTGCCTCCTGTCTACTCGGCCATGGCAAAAATCGAGCGCAGATTCGTGGAGGAGATCACAGGATGAAGACTTCGAAAGCCGTCACTTCGCTCCCCAGGTCGGGGATTCGGGCGATCTATGAACTTGCCCTCCAGGTTCCGGACTCGATCCACCTAGAAGTGGGCGAGCCGAACTTCGCCACACCGCCGCACATCGTGGA
Source organism: Acidimicrobiia bacterium (assembly GCA_041746105.1). GTDB lineage: Bacteria > Actinomycetota > Acidimicrobiia > Spongiisociales > ZC4RG35 > JBFHRE01. Next base: position 141,687 of record JBGTHP010000026.1, on the reverse strand, counting down.
GGCGGCAGCACGAGCTGCAGCAGACGGCTTCACCAAGTACACGCCCAACGCCGGAATCGCTCCTCTCCGCGAGGCGCTGGCAGAGAAGGTGAAGAAACGCAACGGTATCGACGCCACCGCAGAGCAGGTCGTTGTTACCCCGGGCGCGGTTGCAGCCATCTACTCGACCCTCGCTGCCCTCGTCGACCCCGGTGATGAGGTGCTGCTGGCAGATCCCAGTTGGCCCAACTACGCGCTGATGATGCAGTTGCTTGGGATCCGACCCGTACGATTCGGTGTGAGGGCCGACAGCGGGCTTGTGCCAACTGCGGCCGACATAGAACCACACATATCTGATCGCACCCGGGCCATCATCCTGAACTCGCCGGGCAATCCCACGGGATCGACGATCCCCAAGACGGCGTTGGTCGAGATCCTCGAATTGGCCCGCAGACACGACCTCTGGGTCTTGTCTGACGAGGTGTATGACGAGGTTTGGTTTGACGCTCCACCCGTCGCCATCGCCCCCTTGGACGAGGACGGACGGGTCGTCACGTTCTATTCGTTCTCGAAGACGTACGCCATGACCGGTTGGCGTGTCGGGTACCTCGTCGCTCCACCGACTGTTGCGGCAGCAGTGATCAGGGCCCAGGAGCCGATCACGTCGTGTGTCAACGCACCGGCGCAGATGGGCGCGATCGAGGCGATCGTCGGGCCACAGGACTGTGTTGGAGAGATGCGGTCGTCGTACCGGCAACGGCGCGACTCCGTGGTCGAGCTATTGGACCGCCGCGGGGTTGCCCATGTACGACCGACGGGCGCCTTCTACATAATGGTGAGCGTGGCGGCCGCCGGCATCAACGGACTCGATTTCGCAAAGAAGTTGGTGCTCGAAAAAGGCGTTGCCGTCGTGCCCGGCGAAGCTTTCGGACCTGAATCCGGAGAGTTCGTCCGTGTGTCGCTCGCGACCGCGGCCGACCTTCTCTTGGAGGGCTGCAGCCGCCTGGCGGACGCGGTCTCCGAATGGGGTAGTTGAAGCTCAGAATCGGAACAGGGACATCGCGGTGCCGCCCCGGATCGCATCGCGCTCCTGAGGGGTGATGTCCGCCAAAAGGTGGTCCACCACCGACAGGACCTCGGCGTAACCAGGGTTGTCCTTGATCCAGGGCCAGTCCGAGGCCATCAGCATCCGATCGGCGCCGAACGCCCGGTAGATTCGATTCGCCACTTCCTGCAGATCGTCATATGGGTGCGGTTTCGCCGAGAATGCATAGTGACCGGAGAAATGGACGAAGACCGACGGATGGCGGGCCGCTACCTCCTCGACGAGAGGGAGACCAGCGGGAGGCAGAGACACGTCGAATTGCGGCCTCCGATCGTCATCGATTCGCAGCTCGGTGTACATGTCGGGCAGGAACCCAAGGTGATTCAGAACGACCTTGAGCCCAGGGAGAAGGCCCAAGCAGGCGTCAAGCAGAGCGAGTTGGTCCGCCGGGCCATAGAACCAGACCTTCATGTCCCGCTCCCGCATCGCTTCCAATAGCGGGAACACGGCTAGGGCTTCAGGATTCGTACCAGCACCGCCACCGAGGCCAAACAGTCTCATGCCTTGCAGGTCGGCCGTTTCCAAACGCGCCTCCAGGTCGGCTACAGGTTCCTTCACCCCAAAATCGAACACGCCAACCCCGGCGAACTTCCCCGGATGGGCACGGAGAATCTCGCCCAGATAGTGGTCGTGGTGAGACAGCGGCACGATTACCGCCCGATCGACGCCGGCTTCGTCCATCGCCGAGAGGAACTCCTCGACCGACTCCTCGCGCTCAGGCGGCGTCATCGCCTCGTAGACGTCGCGCGGATACTGATTGGACACGGCTTTGAACAAGTGCAGGTGAGCGTCTACAACATCCACCGTTGCCTCCTTCGAATCGAACGCTTCGTCACCCTTCCACCGCCGACGCACCAGACGCCTTGCTTTCGGCGATCCAGGCTGAACGAAAGGTAGTGAGGTAACGCCTGATGAATGTGACGGCCTGTTCCACGAGATGCGGATGGGCCAGCAACAAATCGATGCCTGTCGCGTCCGTGCCCGTAGAGAACCACATGTTCTGTCCCGGGAGGCGGGGATACACCGAACGAAGGAATCCATCGGACACCGGGTCTTTCGCACCGGCGATCAGCGCCCGCATCGCAGGTTTGTGGCGCGGGAGGACGAGGCCTGCTTGCTCTCCAGGCACCGGGCTGACGATGACGGAAACCGGGACGCCGTCATCACCGGATAGGGAAAGCCCACAGGTGGCAACCACACCTGTTGAGACGAATGCCACTGGCCCGGAAGAGTCGGACACCGTCCGGAGGGCATCGACGAGGTCGTCATAAGTGGATGGCGGGTCGACTTCGCCGTCGGAGAGGCCGTGGCCACGGAGCTCTAGGCAGATGACCCGAAAGCCGGACTCCGAGACCTGGGCCGTGACCGGCCCCCAGATGTCGAGGTCTGCGCCGAGGTCGTGGACAAGGACCACGGTCGGACCATCACCGGTGAACTCGTGGCCTCGAAGGACGAGGCCTGAGGACAATGCGACCTCGAATGGAATCGGTGTCCGGCTCATCGCTGGTGGAACGGCTGCGAGTTGAAGCAGCGGTAGGTGCGACCGTCACGGTCGAAGTGCTCAGGATGCCCATCCCAACAAAGCTCGATCGCGTCGGGACAGCGCGGCGCGAAGTAGCAACCTGGCGGCATCATCTGCGGGGGAGGCACTCGGCCGGGAATCGGGACGAGAACATCACGTTTGATGCTGGCATGCGGCAGGGCACGGAGAAGGCCCTGCGTGTATGGATGCTTTGGGTCTTCGAAAAGCTCGTGGACGGGTGCTTCTTCGACAATCTCGCCTGCGTACATGACCGCTACCCGGTCCGCAACTGAAGCCACAATGGCCAAGTCGTGAGTGATCAGAAGCATCGACATCTGGCGTTCGCGTTGTTCCTCGAGCAGCTGCTCGAGGATCTGGGCCTGGACGGTCACATCGAGCGCAGTCGTCGGCTCATCGGCAACCAGGATCTCGGGGTCTAGCACCAAGGCCATTCCGATCATCACGCGCTGGCGCATTCCACCGGATAGTTCATGGGGATAGGAGTTGATTCGTCGGTGGGGGTCCGGGATGCCGACTGCGTCGAGAATGTCGACGCTCATCTGGTGAGCGACCGAGCGGCTGACGTCGCGGTGGGTTTTGATCACCTCGGTCATTACGCTTCCGATCGAAAACACGGGGTCGAGTGATGTCAGTGGATCCTGGAATATCATCGAAATCTCTTCCGATCGGACCTTTCGCATCTCTCGATCGGACAGTCCCAGTAGGTCACGATCACGAAACAGAATCTGCCCATCCCGGACACGGACAGGGGGTGTGGGGAGGAGGCGCATGATCGAGAGGGCTGTGATGGTCTTGCCACAGCCGCTTTCGCCCACCAGACAAAGCACCTCGTTGGGGTAGAGATCCAGGGACACCCCGCGAACCACATCGACGGCACCGTCGCGGGTAGATACCGAGGTCCTGAGGCCTCTCATCGACAAGATCGGTCCGGCGCCGGCGGCGCTGATCGCAGTCGAGTCGGACGCCACCTCCGGCATCAAGTTCTCCTCAAACGCGGGTTCGCGAGCGTATACCCGATATCGGCGAGCCAGTTGCTGAGAACCACGACAGTGATGAGGACCAGCGAGAAGAACTGCGCCACCGGGTAGTCGCGGCGGAGGACGGCATTGACGAGGACCTGGCCGAGTCCGGGCCAACCGAAGATCGTCTCCACGACGAGGGCATAGCCGACAATCTGGCCGATTCGAAGGCCCGCCAGCGAGATCACCGGCACCAACGCGTTGCGGAAGACGTGCTTCCCGACAATTCTCAACTCACTCAGACCGCCGGCCCGCAGGGTTCGGACGAAATCCTGGCTGAGGTTCTCGAGCATCGCAGAACGGGTCATCCGCACGGTCAACGCGATTCCCTCCATCGCCAGGACGACGGCAGGGAGAACCAACTGGCGCGGGCTACAGCACCCGGCGGACGGGAGCAAGCGGAGCGTTGACGCAAACAGCCAGACGCCGAGAAGAGCGAGCCAGAAGTTGGGAACGGCCATCGCGGCCACCGAGAAGGACATGATTCCACCATCGGTCCACGTATTTCGTCGAACCGACGCCAGGATTCCGAGCGGCACCCCGATTGCAAAAACCAAGAAAAACGAGGCCACGCCAAGGATGAGACTGTTTCGCCCATGTTCGACGAGCATCGCGGAGATCGAGGCGTTGTTGGTCAGCGAATTGCCCAGATCTCCGGTGACGAGGCGACCGACGTAGTCGAAGTATTGAACGTAGATCGCGTCATTCAGCCCAATCAACTCCCTGAATGCCTCCCGTTGCTCGGCGGTGGCGGAAGCGGGAAGTCGCGCGGCGAGAGCGTCACCACCTGACAGGCGAATCGCGTAGAAAACGGCAATCGACGAAAGCACGAGCACAATCACGGTGTAGACGGTGCGGGATGCGATCCTTCTCACTTCTCGGCAACCCCTTTGGCCTCGTGCCGCAACCGTGGGTCGAAAACGTCGCGTAAGCCATCTCCGATGAGGCTCACCGACAACACCAACAACACGATGGCGATTCCGGGCACGGTCGATTCCCAATGATTGACCCTCAGGAAGTTACGGCCGTCACCCACCATCTGACCCAGGCTCGGAAGGGGCGGTTGAGCACCGAGCCCGATGAAGGCGAGGGCGGCTTCGGCGATCACAGCCACCGCGACGTAATACGAGGCGAGCACCAGGGCCGGGGCAAGGATGTTGGGCAGGATATGGCGCGCCATGATGCGGGTGCGCGAATAACCGCCTGCACGGGCAGCTTCGACGAACTCGCGCTCTGACAGTCCTAGGACCTCCCCACGCACGACTCGGGCGATGGCAGCGGTGTTGACAAGTCCGACGGCGAGGATGACGGGAAACAGACCTTCGCCAAACCCACCGGCGAACAGCACCGCGACGAGAATCAAGGGAAAACCCCAGACGAAATCAACGACCCCACCAATCACCCTGTCAGTCTTCCCGCGCAAGTACCCGGCGATCATCCCGAGGATGATCCCGGCCACCAAAGCCAACAACGTGACCCCTGCCGCCACCAGCAGGCTTATCCGGATCCCGACGAACATCCGAACGGCGAGATCGCGGCCCAACCCGTCAGTGCCGAGAAGATGCCCCTCACTTCCCGGCGGGAGGTGCACGTTCTGAAAGTTCTGCGCCGTGTAGTTGACGCCGGAAATCTCCGGTCCGAGAATCCCGGCTCCGAGCACAACCGCACCGAGCAGGGTCCCGAACAACAGCAATTTGTTCCGTCGCATCCGTTCGAGGGTGCGCTTCCACGGAGTCACATGCTGTGACTCCTCGAATTCCGCGAGAGCACGTTCCCAGTCGTCGCGGCGTGCGGCCGTGGGTCCACTTTGTTGAGTCATTCCGGCTCGTACCACGACGGAAGTGTGGGAGCGCCGATCCCGACGCTCCCACAACAATCCATGCTCAAGCCTCGATCCATGTGTCGTTGTAGAACGGATACAGGTTCCACACGAAAGGCTGCCAGCCATGCACCGTGTTGTTGTACACGAACGTGGCGTTCTGATTCATGATCGGCAAGAACGGGAGTTGCTCCGCCCATGCGAGTTGGAACTCCGATGCCGCCGTCTGTGCCGCTTCGGGTGTCGCCGAGTTCTGCCAACTGGTGATGGCCGCATCGATCCGCGGCTCGACTGCGTGCGAGAAGTTCGGAACCGGGACGAACTGGGATCCGCCGAACAACGTCAGCACGTCGATCGGGATCGGCCACAGCCAGAAGAACAGCGACATCGGCGATGCATCTCGACCCGCTCCGCTCTGAAACTCGAACGCCACGGCCCGGTCTACCACCCGCAGTTGGGCGACCACGCCGACGACCGAGAACTGCTGCGCGACTGCTTCGGCGACTGCCTTCTGAACCGACTCGTCCTCGACCAGGTATTCGAACTCGAACCGGGTCCCGTTGCGCTCCCGAACCCCATCACTGCCCAGCACCCATCCGGCCTCGTCGAGTTTGGAGTTCGCCAGATCAACATCGAACTGGTTGAACTGCTCGACGGCAGGATCGTAGTTTCGGTCCGTGGTGGGGAACGGACCAAACGTTGGAGCACCGTTGCCTGCGAGGATCGCATCGACCATGCCTTGCCGGTCTATCGCATGGGACAGGCCCTGGCGGGTCAGCGCATCGCCGAAGAACTCGTCGTAGTCCCGGTTCATGGCGAGATGGAATCCCGACCATTCAGGATGCCGAATTACGGTCAGATCCGGGTTGGCCTCGAGCCGGGCGATGTCCTGTGGCGCAGGACCGATCAGGGAGTCGATGTCGCCGTTTTCGAGCTGCGTGGCTCGTTGGCCCGCCTCTGTGATCACCGACCAGCGGATCGCGTCCAGATAGGCCTTGCCCTTGTTCTCGAAATAGGGCGTGAGGGACCCCGGATATTCTTCCCACCGACGAACGAGGACGTGGCTGCCCGGCACCCATTCCTCATGGGTGAACGGGCCAGTGCCGTCGGCGAACTCCGTGCCATAGGTCGAGTCGACGGCGGTACCGCCCGCGTCCTTCCATGTCTGGATGTTGATGATCGCCCAATAACCGGTCTTGTGTGGACCGAGGGCCCCCACCCATGGGTTCTTCATCCGCATCACAACAGAGTCGCCATCGGCTTCATATGAGTCGACGGGGGCGGCGAGGCCGGCGATGAAGCTCTCCGCCTTCACCGTGCTGTAGAACTCGGCGACCGCAGCCGCATCGATGACACCACCCGAGTGGGAAACCTTCCCGCTCGGGACGGTGAATGTGTAGGTGAGGCCATCGTCCGAGACAGACCAGTCTGAAGCAAATTGCGCAACACTGTTCCCGTCAGGGTCGTCTGTGAGAATGGTCTCGTAGATGGCGAAGAAGCCGGGGTCATACCAGTTGGTAGTGATTGGATCATGCTTCGAGACGTCGCGGTTGTAGCCCTCGCGCAGTGTTCCGCCCGATACCGGGCTCATGTCGCCGCCGCCGGCTTCTGTGCCGCCCGTCGTAGTCGCCGGGGCCCCGGCACCCGCCGTCGTGGTCGCCCCACCGCTGTCGGAACTGCAGGCTGCGAGAATCGTGGCGGCGCTCGCCAACCCGATCCCGGCCACCCCCAGCCGCCGCATGAAGTCTCTCCTCGAGATCTTAGTCGCCTTGTAGAGTTCAGCGAGCTCTACAACCTCCGGACCGAACTCATCCCGTATCCAAGAGTTGCCCATTGCTTCCTCCGTCTTAGTTGCCGGCCGAGTGATTCGGCGCCGTGGAAAAATCTTATACGATTTGACGAGGGCGCGCCGCCCAGGAAGTGAACAAGTCCAGATGGAGGTCAGAACATGAGCAACCAACGGTTCCTTGTGACAGGCGCAGCTGGGTGTATAGGTGCCTGGACGCTCGCAAGACTGGCGAAGGAAGAAGTCGAGACCTTCGCGATGGATCTTACGGTGGACAACCGTCGGTTGAGCCTCGTCCTCGGCGGAGACGAGGCCGTGGACATGCACCGAATCATCGGTGACATCCGCGACCTGGAAGTGGTCGAAACGACGATCCGGCACCATCAAATCACCCACGTCGTCCATCTCGCCGCGCTGCAGGTGCCGTTCTGCAAAGCCGACCCCGTCGCCGGCTCCCAGGTGAACGTAACGGGCACGATAAATGTCCTAGAAGCGGTGCGGCGAAGCGACGGCGGGGTGCGAGGCCTCTCGTACGCCAGCTCGATCGCGGTTTTTGGTGGCCCTGACCTCTATCCGAACGGCCGGGTCGCAGACGACTCGCCGCTCAGACCGGCCACCCTCTACGGCGCATACAAGCAATGCAACGAAGAGACGGCCCGCGTCTATGCCGCAGACTGGATGGTGGGTTCTGTCGGGCTCCGCCCAGCGGTCGTTTATGGGGTCGGCCGGGATCAGGGTCTCACTTCCGACCCGACCAAGGCCATGGTCGCGGCGGCCGCGGGGGAATCAGCTCACATCGCGTTCGGAGGCTCGTCGACATTCCATCACGCAGATGATGTAGCTGCCGCGTTCATCGCGGCGGCCAGGCTCGAAGCTGCCGACGCCAGTGTTCACAACGTTGGCGGTATCGACACCCCGATCGCTGAAGTGGCCCGGCTCATCGAGTCCAAGGTCCCGGGTGTGTCGATCACCCATGATTCCGGAGCCCTGCCGATCCCGGCGACAGTCGACGGGGCGCCGCTCGACTCTTTGCTACATGGCTCCGTCAGCCACCGCCCACTGGATGTGGGGATAGCCGAAACGATAGAGTCCTTCCAGAGGCTGCTCTCCGCCGGCCTCATCCAACCCGCCAAGTGAGGATTCAGACCCTCGTTTTTGATCGAGCCGACGGGTAAAGCGAGCGGAACACCGCGGCCTCCTCAGGCGACCATCGATCGCCCAGTGGCACCGTGAGTTCAACTCGCGGTGGATCCTCGCAAGGGCGACCCTGCGAGACGAGGAGCTTCGTGACACCGGAACGGCGAACGAGCACGTAGCTATACACGGTCTGGTGGAGGGCGTGGTTGCAGATCCCCGTGCCTCCGTCGTCATGGGCTGCCTGCAGCACAAAAACGTCGCTGGTCGATGTCGCTTGTTCCAACCTCGCCTGAGCAGACCGCCTGCGGTTCTCACTTGTCACCGTGTCGTCATCGGTCAGGTTGGCGCCCCATACAACATGATGATTGGTGCGAACGGCCGGTGTCTCGAGCTCTACAACCTTGAGCTGGGATGACTTGACCTCGACCGAGACGGACGTGTCGGCATCGATCAGAATCAGGTTGCCCCACAGATAGGGTGCCTCGCGAATCGCGGCTCGAATCGCGTCCACAGCAGAAGGGACGTCTGACCCTCCACGCAACCCTATCTCGACCAGGTCGTCATAGTTGGCGTGGTCTTCGAGCGTGCGGACATTGGAGTCACAAGCGAGTACCCCTGACGAGTTGGCGCCGATAGAGAAACCCGAAAAGCGGTCGAGGTCCGGATCTGCCCCAGCCCATGTCGTGATGCCTTCCACCCCGAAGACGTCCCGCTCAACCACCAAGCGATCATCGAAATGTTCGCGGCCGAAGTCCTTGTTCTTGAACAGCAGGTACTCGTCCTCAGTGTTGCGAGTGACCCCGGTTGTGCACATCGAACTACCTCCTGGTCGGTTGGCCGGCATTTTATAACTTCCATTCGAAGAGTGGGTAGTCTCGCCGCATGACAGAGCCGCCGCGCGCCGATCGCTCCCGAGTCGAGGCACTTCTCCTGCGCTACGTGGGAATCCCGTCTGTGAATCCGGCACTCGACGGTGGCGCCGGCGAGGGACCGCTCGGGCGAGCCCTCGAACACGACTTGGAGGCCCTCGGCCTCGCGGTGACGCGGCAACCGGTCTACGCCCCGGACCGCGACAACATCATCGCCCGCTTGCCGGGGGCAGTTGGATCTCGGGAACTCTTGTTCGAAGCCCATCTCGACACCGTCGGGTTCTCCGGGAAGGCAGAGGCGAACCCCACCGTCGCCGGCGGCGATATCCACGGACGCGGCGCATGTGACACCAAGGGATCGCTCGTCGCGATGGTCGAAGCGATGAGGCTGCTCACCTTGATGCCGGCGAACGGGCGATGTTCGGTGACAATCGCCGGAACGATCGACGAGGAGGTTGCCGGAACCGGTGCTGAGCGGCTAGTTGCCGCCACCCCAATTCATCACCTGGCGATCGTGGGCGAGCCGACCAGTTTGGAATTGGCCGTGGCCCACAAGGGCGTGTTGAGGTTCGAGATCGTCGCCCAGGGATCGCCGGCGCACTCGTCGAAGCCACACCTCGGTGTGAACGCCATCGAGGCCATGGCCTCCGTGATCTCTGTGATCCGCGACGTCTATGCACCGTCACTGGGCAAGGTCGTCCACCCCCTCGTCGGGTCCCCCACGATTTCGATTTCGACCATTCGCGGAGGGACCGGCGAGAACGTCGTTCCCGGGGAGTGTGTCGTGTCGGTCGACCGGAGGGTCGTGCCCGGAGAGACCCACAGCGCCATTCTGGACGACATAGACGATGTGCTGGCAACCATCCTTGTTCCGGGCGCCACGATCCAGCGACGGGAGCCGCACCTGGCAACCGCCCCGCTCGACACGTCGCCCGACCATGAGCTCGTCGCCGCCCTGCAAAGGGCACGCGCCACAGTCATCGGGGATCCGGGACGGCCCGTCGGTATGACATTTGGCACAGACGGCTCCATCTACGGGCCGGCCGGCATCCCCTGCGTTGTGTTCGGACCCGGCAGCATCGATCAGGCCCACTCGGACGACGAGTGGGTCGGGATCGAGGAGACCGCGCTTGCAGCGGAGATCCTCGTCTCGGCGGCGACCAATCTGGTCTGATCAGGATTCTGGCACGTCGTAGGTCTGGGCCGTAAGGCCTCCGTCGACGACCAGGTTTATCCCGGTGACGTAGCGGGCCTCGTCAGAAGCGAGATACAGAAAGGCTTCGGCGATGTCGTCGACCGAGGCGAGCCGGTTGGCCGGCACTACTGGGAACCCCTCCTTCCGCCACTTGTCCATCAACTCGTCCCCGACCAGGTCGACAGACTGCTGGGTGTCGGCCGGGCCCGGTGCGACGCAGTTACAGCGGATCCCGTACGGAGCACATTCCACTGCAATCGCCTTGGCCAACGCCACCAAGCCGGCTTTTGCCACGCAGTACGCCGTGAATCCGCGTCCATGGCCAAGGGAACTGATCGAGGAGGTGAAGAGGATCACTCCCCCGCCTGTTTCCTTCATCGCCCGAGCGGCACGCTGGGCTAGGACGAAATACGCGTCGAGATCAACCGCAAGCACCCTGCGCCAGGACTCGTCGGCCAGTTCGAGGAAAGGTTCGTCAACCCATGCCGCCGCATTCGAGATCACCACATCCAGTTTGGGGTCCACCTCCAACGCCCGCTCGATCACACGAGAGCACTGGGCCATGTCTCCTAGATCCGCTTCGATCGTGACCGGGTTTGCACCCAGTTCGGCGATAGCCGAGGAAACAGCGGCCAGACGGTCCGACAGCCTGTCAACCAGATACAGATTTCGAGCTCCCTCTTCGGCAAACCTCTCGGCAGTTCTGCGTCCGAAACCGCTTCCCGCCCCGGTCACCAGCACGTTGCGATCCTTGAAACGAAGGCGGCTCATGCGTATGACTCCCAACCGGCCGCCAGGCCGGGCCCGCGACTCGGTGGCGGGATGATCACATGCTCCTTCACGAGCCAGAACGTCCCGGTGGTCTTGGCATACCGCGGCACGTCCTCCCAGGCAGCCGCCACTTCTGGCGACGCGCCGGCGGCCAGGAACGACTCCTCGTCATCGAACCACTGCTCCACGAAAGCCTCGGTCTCCAACTCACCCTGCACCTTGCGCACCACCTCGGACACAACGTATCCGCGCAAACCTGGCGCTTGGGCCGAGATTGGGGCATGGACCTCCATCCAGTAACGGAAGAACTCTTCAGAAGTGAAGTCGTCGCGCCTATACGCAGTACCGACAGCCTTGATCACGTCTACCTCCCGGGCTCGACTGGATGAACTGCCTCAAAATTTATCAAATCCGGCACGACCACGCCGACCAGAACCTAACCTGACCGCCGCCCATGCCGACGATCGTCATCGACAACGACGTGCGAGTCCCCATGCGGGACGGAACAAGCCTTGCCGCGACCGTGTTCCGGCCCTCGGGAAGGGGCCCGTACCCGGCGGTGCTGATGCGAACACCGTACGACCGGAGCAGTGCCGCATCGGTCACGCTCCAGGTGAACGCCCCAGAGCTCGCCGCAGCCGGTTACGCCGTCGTTGTCCAGGACGTGCGCGGTCGGTTCGAGTCCGGTGGAGAGTTCGAACCTTTCGTGTCCGAGCAGGAAGACGGCATCGATTCCATCGACTGGCTCGCCGGGCAGGTTTGTTGCGACGGCTCGATTGGCATGGCCGGTTTGAGCTACAACGCCTTCACCCAGATTGCGGTGGCCAGTGCCGGCCTCGAGAACCTGAAGGCGTGGGTGCCTGGGCTCACGCCAGGTGACGTTCGGTGGACCTGGGTCCGCCAGGGCGGTGTGCTCGATCTGGGATTCCACCTGGCATGGGCACTCGGTGCCATTGTCGGTTCCGACTGGCGCACCGACGACCCCCACTCGCTGCTCGCCGCGTTCGACGATCCCGCCCGCATCGTGCGGCGCGGACCCAGCGACCAACCAGAACTAACCAACACCCGTGCTGGATCCTGGTTCCGCTCATGGGTCGATTCGGCGGATCCGTACCCAAACGACAAACGAGTCCCACCGATCGACAATCTCGGTCATGTTCGATCTCCAGCCCTGGTGATCGGTGGTTGGTTCGATGTGTTCTGTCAGGGCTCGATCCAACTCGGCACCGCACTCCGACGCACCAATCCGGACCTACACGCGGTCATCATGGGACCGTGGGACCACTCGGGCCTTCCTTTTCGCCGCAGATCCGGGGACGGGGACTTCGGCCGGGATGCGGTTCTCGACCTTCACTCACTCCAAAAGGGCTGGTTCGATCGGCATCTCCGCCTCCTCGACTCGAAGGAGCCGCAATCTGCGGTCTTCATCACCGGGCTCAATCGTTGGGTGGACACGTCCGACCTGCCTACGCCCATTCCCAGGATGCTCAGGCTCACTTCCCGCATGGGCATCGAACAGGACGGGGTCGACGGCGACCATGCGGTGACTCTCGACCCAGGCGACCCCACGCCGACACTCGGAGGCCGCCTGTTCCCCTGGGAGCCGTTCCTCCGTTGTGGTTCCTTCGACCAGAGAGGCCGGCGAAATCGTCACGACGTGCTCGCTTTCACGAGCAGGCCGCTCGACGATAAGTTGCTCGTGGTCGGGCCCGTCACGTCCCGCATTCAGCTCCAGGCCAATGTTGCGGCGCCGACCGTGGTCGTGACGCTCGTGGAGATCGGCGCCGACGGGACGGCTTTCAACATCGCGGATGGACTGGGCATCGGTCATGCCACGGCCGGCGAGGTGGGGGAGATCGACGTCATTGTCGGCGATGTCGCCCACGAGTTCTCCCCACGTTCGAGGATCGGCCTCGACATCGCCTTCGGCTCTTTCCCGCGTCTCGCTCCCGAGCTGGGAACGCGCACCGTGGGTCGCGCCACGCTCACCCTTCCTGAGATTGCCCCATAAACGCCATTGAAGATCGAGCCACGGGCAATAACAACGGCGGGCCCGATATTGCGCAAAGTGCGCGCTCGACGCGGCCGTCTTCCCAATGAGGTCCACCGTCAGGAGCTTTGTCTAGTGCCGATGACCTCGGAGCCGATCATCTCGATCCCGTCACCCCACACGGAATCCGAGAAGTAGCCGATGACGAGATCGCAGCCGGCAGTCTCGAGCCGACCCAACCTGTCTTCGATCTCGCCGAGCGTTCCGACGAATCCTCGAGCCCGTATTTCCTCCGGCGCCATCCCCCTCTGGCGACAAACGCGGTCGAGCTTGAGCTGCAAATCCCGATCATTTTCTCCAACAAGCAGCTCCACATGGCACGAACGGAGAATCTCGTCGAATGGGCGACCGATCCGCTCACAGTGCTCCGCCAGGACCTGGGACTTGTGCTCGAAAACCTCCACACTGAACTCGAAATTGGCCCCGTCGGCGTGCTCGGCAACCAACGCCAGCGTCCTCTTCTCCCCTCCGCCGGCGATCCACAGCCGGGGATGCGGCTTCTGGCGGGGCCGTGGTGCATTTATCGCACCCTGCAGTCGATAGAACTCGCCGGCATGATCGACGACTTCCTCAGTCCACATCCTTTTGAGGACCGAAACGTACTCCCCGAGGTGTCGGACGCGATCCGCCGGGGCACCGAACTCATATCCGTAACCTCGAAACTCGTTCTCGTACCAGCCCGCCCCGATGCCGACTTCCAGGCGTCCGCCGGAGATCACGTCGATTGTCGACGACATCTTGGCGAGGAGCGAGGGGGCCCGGTATGGCGCACTAGTGCACATCTGGCCGAGTCGCACCGAGTCCGTCGCGGCGGCGAGCGCAGCCATGAGTGTCCAGCATTCGAACGTCGATTCCTGTGTCGGGATGGGAACGGTATGGAAATGGTCATACGCCCATATCGATCCGAACCCGGCTGCCTCCGCTCGCGCGGCCACATCGAGGATGGCGGGCCACTGTTCGTCGACTCCCACGCCGACGAGATCTAGCCGCCAGCCTTGCGGCACGAATGCTCCATAGTCCACGTCGGTACTCCTGACGTCGTCCGATCCGATTTGATATTATTTCTCTTCGTCCGGCCTTTGGCGGTCAGGTCGTCCGGCGGCGGCCGACTCGGGGGCGAAACGCCAACATGAAGGAGACGGCGTGTCAGAGTTCAAGCAGGACCGCTACTACGAGGAGGGTTCCGACGCAGGCGGGATGGCCGGGAGCGAGGTGGAAGAGTTCCTGGCAAGCCCGGAGAGCCGCTGGCTGCTCAAACTCGCGACCCTGCGGGAGGACGGCTGGCCGATGATCGTCCCCCTTTGGTACCAGTGGGACGGCGAAGCGTTCTACGTCGTCGGCAGGAAGCGGAGCAAGTGGGTCGCCGACCTCCAGCGGGATCCGCGATGCGGCATCTGCATCGAAGAATTGGCACACCCGAGGATTCGCAAGGTCGTCGCGCAGTGCACTGCCGAGATTGTGGAGGGGCCGGCGGTCGGAGAAGGATCACAATGGGTGCCAGTCGCCAACGAAATGGCCGCCCGCTACACCGGCCCGGACGGCCCAGAGCAGCTGAAAGCGTCGTGGGGTTGGGAACGCTATCTCGTCCGATTGATTCCCCGCAACGGCAAGGTCAAAACCTGGCAGGGTGCCGACTGGGCACTCAGCTACTTCGACCCCGGCCAGCGGCCCGACCTGGAAGCCGCGGCGGCGCAGCGCTCGGCGAAGTGAAACCCGCCGCCGGTCGGGCAACCGACCTCCGCCGCTCCGAGATCAGGGTCTTGTTCGACGTCGCCGCCAAGCGACCAGACGTCATTCGACTCGAAGTTGGCGAACCGAGCCACGTGACCCCCCTCCACATAATCGACGCGGCCGCCCAGGCGGCTCGCGACGGTCATACCGGGTACGGCCCCAACGGAGGTTTGTTGTCGTTGCGGTTGCTGCTCGCCGAGAAACTGAGACGGGTGAACCGCTTCGACGCCGACCCGCATGAGATCGTCGTGACTCCGGGTGGCATGAATGCTCTGTACTCGACATATCTCGCGCTGGTCGAGACCGGCGACGAGGTACTCCTGCCCACGCCGGGGTTCCCGAACATGGACGAGATGGTGCGTCTAGTTGGAGGAAGCCCGGTTTTTTATGAATTGGAGGCATCGAACCAATACCTCCCCGACCTCGCGAGGCTGGAGAGCCTCGTGACGAACCGAACCAAAGTGTTGTTCATCAACACGCCTGGTAATCCAACCGGCGCCGTCTTCGGTGCTGACCTTGTTAGATCTCTGGTGGAGTTCGCCCGGCGCCACGACCTGTGGCTGGTCTCCGACGAGGTATACGACGAAATGGTCCTCACTCCGGACGCCCAGCACACCTCTGCGACCCGCTTCGACCAGGACGGACGGGTGGTGACGGTATTCAGCTTCTCGAAGATCTACGCCATGACCGGCTGGCGCGTCGGTTACGTGGTCGCGGCCGCCGGCCTCGCCCAGCTCCTTCGCACATTGCAGGAACCACAGGTCTCCTGTCCCAGCACCATCTCCCAAAAGGCCGCGGAGGCGGCTCTGACCGGCCCGAGGGAACCGATCCATCAGATGTTGGAGTCGTATCGGCGCAGACGTACCTTGGCGATCGAAGCAGCTTCGATCGCAGGGCTCGAGGTGGTGGAGCCCAGCGGCGCGCTCTACATGATGGTGAACACCTCCGCCGCCGGTATGCCGAGCCTCGACTTCGCCATGTACCTGTTGCAGGAACACGGTGTGAGTGTCGCGCCCGGAACTGTGTTCGGGCCTGCCGGTCAGGGATGGGTCCGTATCTCGCTGGCTGCGCCGGACGACGCCATCACCGAAGGCGTCCACCGCATCGGCGAAGCTGTCCGGCTCGGCAAGACCGTGTCCGTATGACTGATTCCGCGATCGACGCCGTCCTCTTCCACCTCGAAGACCAGGCCCGGGAGATCCTGGAATTCGCCTGTGACCTCATCCGCACACCGTCGCCGAACCCGCCGGGCGACGAGCGAGCGATGGCGGACTTGGTCACGGCCCGGCTCCAGAGTCTCGGTATCACAGACATCTCGCGTCTCGGAGTCGACGAGACGCGTCCAAATCTCATCGCCAGGGTGCCGGGCACGGGTCCTGGGCGAACGCTGATGCTCTCTGGCCACCTTGACACGAAGCCCGCGGGAGATCTCGATGCCTGGGCCACCGACCCTTGGGAACCAGTCGTGTCGGACGGCCGGCTCACTGGGCTCGGCTGCGGCGACATGAAGGCAGCGGTCGCCGGGATGGTTTATGCAGGCGGAGCGCTCGCCAGTCACGCCGTGTTCAACGGTGAGCTCGTTCTGGTGTTCACTGCTGACGAGGAGGCCGGCTCGGTGGTCGGCTCAAAGTGGTTGGCCGAAGGTGGTCACCTGTCCGCTGACGTCGCGATCATCGGCGAACCAAGCGGCATTACCGACGAGTGGCAGGCGATTCACCTTGTATCGCGCGGAGCTGCCCTCTTCAAGGTGAGGGTGACCGGCACACAGATGCACTCGTCGATCTCAGATCGGATACGGGGCGTCAATGCCACTGTCCAAATGGCCCGCCTCATCGATCGGATGGACCGCGAGCTGAAGTCTTACTTGACCTACGACGAGCATCCCCTCTGTCCGACGGGCCCAACCGTCAACGTCGGCGTGATGGCAGAGGCGGGTGTGTTCTACGGCGTGTATCCCGGTAGGGCGGAGTTCGCCTGCGATCTTCGTACTCTCCCCGGCATGACCGATGAGTCGGTTCGCGCCGACGTCCTCCGCTTTCTGGCGGACGCGATGGCCGACGAGCCCGACCTCGATGCCGAGCTCGTTTGGGAGCTGATGGTTCCCGCCACCGAGATCAAGTCGGATGAACCGATCGTCGACGCGTTGTTGGCCGTATCCGCCCAGGTGCTCGGGATCACCCCTCGGCTCGACGCATTCCCAGGCGCGACCGATGCCCCCCACTTCCAATTGACTGCGGGAATTCCTTGTGTTGCCGCCTTCGGTCCTGGAATGCTTCCCCGCGCACATAGTCCCAATGAATGGATGGACTCAACAGGAGCCCACAAGGCCGCCCTGATCTACGCGGCAGTGGCCATCCACTATCTCGAGGAACAAGATTGACCATGATCACATCGGAGTTGTGCACTCGCTACCGCCGCCTCTACATGCCGGCGGTCTGTGATGCGCTCTATTCGCTGGGGCTGCGAGAACAGGTCCTCCCAAGTTCGCTCCGTCCGCTTTTCCCAGAAAAGCGGATCGTCGGCACCGCCTACACGGTGCAGGGCCAAGCGATCGAGCCTCATGTGCCCTGGGACGAAGGCATTGGCCGGATCTCGTCCTACCTCCGGGTCTTCGAGCTGTTGCCCGCCGATTCGGTTTTGGTCTCGGTCAACCGCGGGAGCCACGTGGGACACTTCGGCGAACTGACCGGCAATTCCGCACAGGCCCGGGGTTGTGCCGGCGTGATCCTCGACGGGAACCTGCGAGACATCGAAGGGCTTCGGGAGATCGGCTTCCAGGTCTTCTACCGTGACCTCTCCCCGCTCAACGCGATCGGACGATGGGAGATGATCTCCTCCCAAGTGCCTGTCACCATCGGAGATGTCACCATCGAGCCAGGAGACATCGTCTTCGCGGAGTTCGACGGGATCCTCATCATTCCCTCCGCCGAGGCCGAAAGGGTCCTCATCACCGCAGAGGAAGTCGTCGGGTCAGAAGCCCTTGTGCGGCGAGAGATGCAATCCGGTGGGACGCCACTCGAATCCCTGGAACGGCATGGCCACATCTGATTCGGTCCCTCTTGCCGTCCCGCAGTTGGGACTGATTCAGGACGTCATCGTCGTCGAGTGGTTGGTTTCGGATGGGACCACCGTCGCAGCGGGTGACCAGGTGGTCGTCATCGAAACCGACAAGGTCGAAACCGAGCTGGTTGCTCCGGCGTCGGGTCGGATCACAATCCTGGTAGAGGCAAGCGACGAGGAGGTCCCCGTTGGAACGCTGCTGGCAGAGATTCGCCCGATATGAGCTCACGATTCTCGCTTGACGGCCGGGTCGCGATCGTCACGGGTGCTGCTGGTGGCATCGGCGAGGCGGTCGCAATCGGGCTGGGTGAGGCAGGGGCCTACGTCGTGTGCGCGGACGCCCGCACCGAGGCCAACTCGGTTGTGGCGTCGCGGATCGACCGAGCGACTGCGGTGACAACTGATGTCACCGATGCCGGCTCCGTCCAAGAGCTCGTGGGCGCGGCCACGTCCGTCGCCGGGCCGATCGACGTTCTCGTTACCTGCGCAGGTATCGGAGGTCGATCACCCGCGGTCGACTACCCCGACGAACTGTGGGACCAAGTGCTGGACGTCAATCTCACGGGCACATTCCGGGTATGCCGCGAGGTGGGCCGGAGGATGATCTCCCAACCGGGAGGCGGATCAATCGTCACGATCGCCTCGATCGGGGGCATCGTCGCCTTCCCTGGCAGTGTTGGTTATCAGGCGAGCAAAGGCGCCGTCGCGCAACTCACAAGGACGCTCGCGGTCGAATGGGCCCCGCACGGGGTGAGGGTCAACTCGGTGGCGCCAGGCCACATCGGAACGGAGCTAGTCCAACGGCAATGGGAGACGGAGCCCCAGCTCAAACAATTCTTCTTGTCGAGGACCCCCATGGGGCGTCTCGGAACCCCCGACGACGTGGTCGGCGCGGTCCTATTCCTGGCTTCAGACGCGGCAGCGATGGTCACTGGCCAGGTGTTGGCGGTCGATGGGGGGTTTGTCGCCCAATGAGTCCGGATCAGACAGCCGCGGTGGTCACCGAGGGAACCGGACGTCAGGTCGCGCGTGGGTTCCACCAGACCATGGTACGTATTCGCACGTTCGAAACGCACGTCGAACGCCTGTTCCTCGAAGGGCGACTCCCAGGTTTCGTTCACACCTACACCGGCGAAGAGGCGATCGCGACCGGAACCTGCGCCCGACTCGACGCTGGCGACTACATCACTTCAACACACCGCGGGCACGGTCACGCGATCGCGAAGGGTATCGGACTCAAAGCACTGATGGCCGAACTTTACGGCAAAGCCACAGGGACGTGTCGAGGTCGGGGCGGTTCGATGCACGTCGCCGACTTCTCCTTGGGGATGCTCGGTGCCAACGGCATCGTCGGCGGCGGGTTCGGCATCGCCGCCGGCGCCGCGTTCTCCGCTCTCTATCGATCTTCCGGTCAGGTGGCCGTGTGCTTCTTCGGCGACGGTGCGATCAACAAGGGGACGTTTCATGAGGCGTTGAACTTCGCCGCGGTCCACCGTCTCCCGGTGGTTTACGTATGCGAGAACAACCAATACGCTCAGTTCACCGACCGCCACCGGACAACGGCGGTGGACGACCTCTCGGTTCGGGCCACCGCGTACGGAATCCCGGGGATGCGGGTCGACGGAAACGACGTCGGAGCCGTGTGGACGGCGGCCGGAGTGGCGATCGACCGAGCACGATCCGGGGGCGGACCGACACTCCTCGACATGCAGACATATAGGTTCGGTGGCCACTACGTGGGCGATGCCGAGGTGTACCGCGATTCGGCCGAGGTCAACGACCGAAAACGCCTCGACCCTGTGGGACGCTGGGAGGCCGGTCTCGTGTCTGAGGGCTGGGCGACCGAGGAGGAGATTTCCGCGGTCTGGCAGACGGCGGCGGCCGAGGTCGAGGATGCACAGCTCTTCGCAGAGCAAAGCCCCGATCCGGATCCAGGAACAGCGCTCGACGACGTATTCACCGAGGCCCGACGATGAGCGAGAGGCGCGTCACGTTCGGCCAGGCGACCGTAGAGGCGATGCAGCATGCGATGAGGGACGACGACCGCGTCTTTGCACTGGGCGAGGACATCAGTTGGGGGGGGAACTTCGGCCAGTTCCGGGGCCTCGCGGAGGAGTTCGGTCCACGTCGGGTCGTGGACATGCCGATTTCGGAGGCGATCATCATGGCTGTGGCAGTCGGCGCCGCCACCACCGGCCTGCGACCGGTCGCCTCAATGAGTTTCGTCGAGTTCACACTCGGCGCAATGGACGAAATCGTCAACCAGGCGTCCAAGTTCCGGTATATGTTCGGTGGACAGGTGTCGGTACCACTGGTACTGAGGGCGTCCGACGGGGTTCTTCGTTCGTCGGCCGCCCAGCACTCATCGAGCCTGGAGGCTCTGTTCGCCCACATGCCAGGCCTGAAGGTGGTGGCCCCCTCAAACCCGGCGGACGCCAAGGGTCTCCTGCGCACCGCCATCGATGATCCGGATCCGGTTGTCTACCTCGAGCACAAGAAGATCACGTCGCGGCGCGGACCGGTTCCCCTTGAAGACCATCGCGTGCCGCTCGGGAAGGCGACCACGGCGAGATACGGATCCGACGTGTCGGTGATCTCGTATTCTGCGATGGTACCCACGTCGCTTGAGGCGGCTGAACGGCTCGCCGACCAAGGAATCGAAGTCGAGGTTGTGGACCTTCGCAGCCTGGTCCCGCTCGACTTCGAGGCGATCGCTGCCTCCGTTTTGAAGACCCGGCGAGTCGTGGTCGCGCACGAATCGTGGATGTTCGGCGGATTCGGAGCCGAACTCTCTTCCCAGATCCACGAAGAGCTCTTTGACACGCTGCAAGCCCCTGTCCGGCGGGTGGGGGCCGCCCCCGCCCCTATCCCGTTCAGCCCTCCCCTGGAAGCGGCCGTGATTCCCGGTGCAGACGCTGTTGTCGAAGCTGTCCTTCACACTCTGGGAGCACCATCTCCCATCTGACTCGCGAGTCTGCGATGAAAAACCAGCGCGTTGCCGTCACACCGGGAGCCGGCTCCTCCGTGGACTCGGCCACCGGGCCGGAAGCAATAGTCGCCCGCCTCATAGTCGAAAGTTTCAACGTTCACACCGTCGGATTCGCTGACGGACAGGCCACCTTCCAGCACGAACATCTCCTCGGATTCCTGATGACAGTGCGCGTCCTCATCGACAGCGTGCCATTCCGTTGAGCCGCCGATCCACACGGGCCCGCGGGCTCCGTCGCCAAGCGAACGCACATACCGTCCTGGACGGTCCTCCTCTGGCTGCCAGGCGAGCTGCAAACCTCGCGCCACCTCGATCTGCGCGGGTCCGCGACCGACGTTGATCTCGAATCGAACCGACCCGGAGGTCATGAGAAGGGCCAGCGTCGTGGACATGGCGCGAACACCGGTCAACGCCCGGTTCTGTGGGATTGATACATAGTCCAGCACTCCAAGCTCCTGGCGCCCCACCGTCATCTCCCCCCGAATGACGAAGATCTCTACGTCTGATGTGAACGCGCCGACGAGTCCGGTGCCCCATCCGGGAGGCATCTGCACAAGCCTGGTTGCATCGCCCCGCATGTCGGTGGAGAGTATCCGAGCGCGGATGCCGCCTTCGATCCCTGCAATCGTCATGGACCGGGACGGCAGCGACGATTCGGAGACTCCGGCAAGCAGGTTGTGCCTCCGGTCGACAAGAGCTGGATCAGAACTCGTGGCCGGGACCTCGGATCGCTTCACGCTCACCTGCCCACTGTACCGAGCGCTGTCGATCGGTTGTCCTGAACCGGAGCTCGATTAGTCGTCGCCAGCCGTTCTTTTTGTCCATTTTTTTGTTCTGAACAATGCGACTGCCGTCGCCGGCAGGTCGAAAAAATCGTCGTGGGTGGGAGGATTCGGGCTCACGGGTTGACCCGCATGCCCAGATCGATAGGCGTCACGATCAGAAGTAGGTGCGCACGGCCGAGATCACTCGGTAATCATCGTCGACGACCGGGATGAGGCCCCACTTGTCGAAGGCCGTGCACGGGTGCGAGATGCCAAACCCAACGATTCCTCCGACCTCCAGCGGCACCGTATCAGGCACCCGCACCATCGCGTGCTGGTCGTTGAGCGCGGTGACGACCAGACCCGGATCGGGACCAACCCGAGATCCGTCGGAACTCCGCACCGCGATCGGAACGGGAAGCCCGGCATCGTATGACACGTCCCTCTTTCCGAATCCCACTATTGCCAGGTCCGGTTCTGGCCGCGAGAGCACCAAACCCCAGAGCTCGAGCGCAGGATCCAGCGAGCCGGCCTGATGCCCGGCCGCCCGACGAAAAGGGGACGCTGCGGCGTACAGCCCATGATCGTGCGTCACATAACACCCGCTGCGCAGGACCCGCCTGATTGTCAGCGCCGGTGTCCAATCCTTGCCGAACACCTGCGCAACCAGGTCCGGAAAGAGACTGCCGCCGACACTCACGATCGCTTCCGGCCTCCCGGAAAAGGTCCCGGCTCGGACCAAACCCTCCATGAGAGTTCTAACGGAAATCAGAAAGTCGCCAACCGCACGAACGGTATCCGGCGTCCGATCGGGCGCGATGACACCCTCAAAGGCCTCTACACCGGCGAGCACCAGACGCTGCGAACGGGCAACAGCGGACACCACAGCCGAAGCCTCTTCGGGGCCTCGCGCTCCCGCCCGTCCGCCCCCGACCCCTAGCTCGAGTAGGACGGCGAGTGAACTCGGAGCAGCCGCTGACACCAACAGACGATCCAATTGTTCGACGGCATCCACAGAATCGACCAGGCAATAGAGTTCCAGGGACGGTTCACCTCGCATCGAACTCACCGCCCAGCGAACCCCTGCCGGGTCGAGAAGCTGGTTGGCGAGGATGATCCGTGGCACCCCAAAGCGATGGAACAACGCCGCCTGTGGCGCCGTCGCGGCAGTAACGCCCCACGCACCCGCCTGCATCTGACGCTGAACCAACTGAGGTGCCATAGTGGTCTTGCCGTGGGGGGCGAGATCGAGGCCATTGTTGGCACAGAACGCCGCCATGAGCTCGAGATTGTTGGCGAGCGCGGACTCCTTCAACACCATCACCGGAAAGGAGAGATCACCCTCGAGCGCATTCCAGCCTCTACGCTCGATATCCCCGAGAGACACCGGTCCTGACGTCGGGGATAGGGCCTTGTGCGACGAGTCGAGGACTTGTGACAGCAGGTCCTCGATTGGACCATCCATCGGAGTTACCGTGCGCATCGCATCCTCAGCGCGAGAGACAGGGACCGACCATGAGTAGACGGAAAATCACTACCGACTCTGCACCCACTCCTGGTGGCGCCTATTCGCAAGCGGTTGTTGCTGGGGGGTTCGTGTTCTTGGCGGGGCAAGGGCCATTCCTCCCAGGAACCGGGGCGAAGGTGGAGGCCTCGTTCAGCGATCAGGCGCGCCAGACCCTGCGCAACCTCGCCGCTGTGGCCGAAGCTGCCGGAGGTAGATTGGCTGACGCCGTGCGGGTCGGCGTGTACCTGCGCGACATGGACGACTTCGCCACCATGAACGAGATATTCGGCGAGTTCTTCCACGGGCCGCTCCCGGCACGCACGACTATCCAGTCGGATCTTCCCGGGTTCAGCATCGAGATCGATGCCGTCCTTTACCTCGGCGAATGACACCGTGAGTGGGATGACGCTGAGCACTAGTCCGGTGTCGCAGACTGGGGGCTCGAATCATTTCCCGAGCCGTCTCCGATGTCCGCAAGCAGGGCTCGTCCCCCCTCCGACTCCGCTTCGACGTCGGCCGACTCGTCCAAGAAATCACGAAAGCCATCGCGCACAATGGGCCACAGCCCGCTGGGGGCCAGCACCGCGACTGACGTAAGAGCCAGACCGAGAACCAGGGTCCGGAAGTCGGACAGGTCGCGGAGTCCCTCCTGAAGTCCCAACAGCAGTGCCGTTCCGACAATCGGTCCGCCGAAGCTGCCCCAACCACCGATGACGATCATCGCCAGAACGTTGATGAGGACAGAAAACGCAAAGATCGACTGTGAGATCGATCCCAGATAGTGGGTCATCAGGCCTCCGGCCAACCCGGTGAAGAACGCGCTAAAGCCGAACAGAAACAACTTGATTCGGAATTGGTCCACTCCTCGCCCGACGGCGTAGCCCTCCGAATCACGAAGCGCGGCAAACGCCACACCGATCGGCGACTGGAAAACCCACCAGATCGCAAATGTCGCAACCGTGAAGAAGATCAATGCGAGGTAATAGGACGGGACCAGATGGCTGAAACCCGAGAGCGGGCCGGGATCGAGTCTCGGAACGCCGATCAGCCCGTAGCCACCGCCACTGATGACACGTGGACCGGTTGTGACGTAGTTACGGAGGAGCTCGTGGAAGGCCAAGGTCAAGAGCACCATGTACACACCGCGCAACCGCAGGCTGGGCAATCCGATGATGAGCGCAGCCACGGTAGTGACGATCGGAGCGAGAGCGAGACTGAGCCACGGGTTCCATCCGAAGCTCATCGATAGAACGCCCGTGACCCACCCTCCGACTGCGAACAGCGCGATCTGGGCGAACGAGTAGATACCGGAGACCGCAAGAACAAGGTTCCATGACTGGGCGACCACGCTCCAGAGGAAGAATGAAATGAGTAGGTGCACCATGAATGTCCCAGCTCCGAAACGCAGCAGGACGGCTGGCAGTATCAAGGCGAACACGCCCAATGAGGAGATTGCGCCCCACTTTGGGCTGCGCCACGGGGCAGCGGCCCGATCGATGAGGTCGGCTGCCCGAGGAGATATCGAATCGGATGTAGTCACAGTCGGCGCGCCTCCGGGACCCCAAACAGTCCGCTTGGTCTCACGATCAACATGAAGATGATGAAGATAAACAGAGCGGGGAGGGCCCACGCGCCACCGAGGTACACCTGCACAGAAGATTCGAGGATCCCGATCAAGTACGCCGCCACGATCGTGCCCTTCACGCTGCCCAGCCCACCGAAAATGGTCACGAGCAAGGCAATGATCATGGGTGTGAATCCCGACGTCGGGGAAAGGAACAGGACCGAGGACAGCAGCACCCCTGCCAGACCCGCAAGACCGGCGCTGATGACCATGACCAATGCATACGTGCGCTGCACCGGCACACCCATCAGCGCTGCGGCGTCCATGTGCTGGGATATCGCGCGAATGGCCATTCCCTGGCGAGACGATCGCAAGTAGAAGAACAGAGCCGCTAGCGACACCACCGCAACCAGGACTATGACGAGTCCCTGGTACGAGATACGAACCGACGAGATGACGGTTGACCCCGGAATCACGGCCGGGATCTGCTTCACGCGTGGTCCGAATACAAGGAGGATCGCAGCCTGGAGGGCGATGGCTACGCCGACGGTCGCGATGATGGTGGCGCTGTCCCACCCCGGTCGACCGAGCATCGGCCGAATGATGGTTGCGTGCATTCCGTATCCGAGAGCACCCGCCGCGATGACGGCAGCGGGAATCCCCACCGCCAATGGCATGCCTAGGTCGATCACTATCCAAGCGGCGTACGCCCCAGCCACATACAGAGCCCCATGGGCGAGATTCAAGAGCCGCACTGCCCCCCAGATCAGAGTCAGACCGATGGCCATGAGCCCGTAGACCGAGCCGGCAAGGACACCACCCCACGCGGCTTGCAGCAGTTGGCTCATGTCGGTCTCATCCGAGGTAGGCAGCCAGAAGAGCCTCATCCGCCAGCAGCGCGTCCGCCGGTCCCTCGCGAACGAAAAGGCCACTTTCAAGAAGCAGAACGCGGTCGGCGAGTCCGGAGATGTGATCTGCATTCTCGTCGGCCAGAAGGATCGCCATCCCGCTCTCCTTGATCGACTGGATCTGCTCGTAGACCTGCTCGATCAACAGCGGTGCGAGCCCCAGTGAAGGCTCGTCGATCATCAGTAACTTGGCATTCGTCATCAACCCGCGCCCAATGGCGAGCATTCGTCGTTCGCCCCCCGAAAGGTTGCTCGCCACCAGGTTGTGACGATTCTTCAACTGCGGCAGAAGTTCGTACACGCGCTCGATACGTTCATGGCGCTCCAGCCAGGCGGCCTTCACAAAGGAACCCATCAATAGGTTGTCGTGCACCGTCATCTCACCGAACAACGCATCCCCCTGAGGGATGTGAACGAGACCAGCCGAGGCGATTTGGTCTGGGCGCCAGGCGCTGATCTCTTCGCCCGCGAACTGCAGCGAACCCGCCCGCGGCGTGAGAATCCCCGATATGGTGCGGAGCAGTGTCGACTTGCCGTGTCCGTTGGGGCCGAGCACCACGACCCCCTCACCTTCCGACACCGAGAGATCCACACCATGAAGGACTGTGGCGGGGCCATATCCAGCCTCGAGTCCTACGACTTCCAGGATCACGTTGCCTCGCTCTCTTCATTTCGTCGCGCCGCGAGCCCGCCCAAGTACACCTCGACAACCCGCTCGTCACGCAGAACGTCGCTGGGTTTCCCCTCCGCCAGTTTCTGACCGTGGTGGAGCACCAACATCCTCGTTGCGAGCGCCTGAACCGCCTTCATGATGTGTTCGATCATGAGCACGGTGACGCCGGTTGCGGCGACGCGGCCGATGAGGTCGATGAATTCCTGCCGCTCCGCAGCGTTGAGTCCCCCGACTGGCTCGTCGAGCAAGAGCACGCGCGGGCGCGTGGCGAGAGCGGTTGCCAGCATCAGCCGCTTCCGATCGAGAATGGGCAACGTTGCTGCCGTATCGGCCTGCCGAGCGGCCAGCCCCACAAATGCGAGGGCCTCCATGGCTGATTGCCTGGCGTCGTCGTCGAATCGGAAGCGGGACCCGCCGCTGCCCGAGCCGAACACCCCCGCCACCAGCGCATTTGTCAAGACTGTCTGGCTGTCGAAAGCAGTCGTTGTCTGAAAGGTCCGAGTCAGGCCTCGACGGCACGTCAGATGGGGCGACGCCCCCTGGATCTGCTGGCCGGCGAACAAGATCGTTCCCGTCGTCGGAGGCGCGTGGCCCGAGATCGCGTCGAACAGGGTCGTCTTGCCGGCACCGTTCGGCCCAACGATCGCGAAGAATTCACCGTCTTCGACCGTGAAGGAAAGATCCTTGACGGCGACCAGCCCACCGTACCTCTTCGTGACATCGACGCACTCAAGTACGGCCACTGCGACTCCGTCCGGCTCTTCGATGTGGGATCACACCCAGGGTGGGGTCTGGAACTCTCCATCTGTATAGGGATCGGGGAAGATCACCCGGTGTTCACCACCCTGGATCTGCACGATGATCTGGGACTGTCCCACGGTCGGATCCTGAGTCTCGGTCGGATACTGCCGTCCCGTGTGATCGACGAAGGAGATCCCGCCGGTGATGCCGCGATGAACAACGCCCTCGGTGGCTTTCGAGACCGCCTCGTAGTCGTTCGGGTCCCCAGCCTCCAACACTGCCCTCGCCCAGGTGTGGATCAGGTCGTAGTTGCCAGGTGCATTCGCCCAACCGGGAGTCGAGCCGAATTTCGCAACATACCTGGAAACCCAGTCCTGTCCGATCGAATCGGGCAGTCGTCCGAGGACCGTGGACCACACCACTCCCTCTGCTGCGGCACCTGCCAGGTCGAGATACTCCGGCACCGACGGACCGTACTGCTGGTACAGCACGGCAGGCATCGGATTCTCGACGAACTGCTGAGCCATCGCTGCGTTGTCGGCGGGACTGAAGGTCGTCGTAAAAAGCACCGACACGTCATCCCGACGAACCCGCGACAGCAGCGGACCCCATTCTGCCACCTGCCCGGGCGTGAAGTTCTCTCTGCCCGTGACTTCCCAATTGAGCTCCTGCATCGTCCGTTCGAAGTGGTCGGTGATCGACGAACCATAAGGATCGGTCGCTCCGAGGATCGCCGCGCGCTTGGCGCCGCTGAACGCTCCAGAGTCGATCAGCTCGTCCATCCATCGTGCGAAGCCGATCCCGTACCAGGCTTCGGTTGGGTCGACCTGGAAGATGCCCCAATAACGGCTCGGGTTGGACTGATACAGATCGACCCACGCAGTCTGGGTGTTGAGGTTGTAGTACAGACGCCCGGCGTCGGCCACGATGTCGAACTCCGGGCCGGTGGCTAGGTGGTAGCCAGACACGATCACATCGGGGTTCTCGGTATCGACCGCACGCCGAAATGCGTTCACGATGTCCTCGGTGAACGAGTCAACATCATCGATCTCGATGTATTCGATCGGTCGACCCAGGAGTCCGCCCCGCTCGTTTATCTCATCGATGGCCATCACCGTGCCGTTGCGCATCTCCTGTCCGTCGGCGGCAACCACTCCCGTGAGCGGGAAGATACCGACCACGCGGATCGGTTCGCCGGATGGCCCGTCCCCCGTCGCAGAACCGCCGGTCCCCCGGTCACCGAGGACATAACCACCGGCGCCTCCGATCACGAGACCACCGGCCCCCACGGCCGAGCGTGCCAGCATCTCCCGTCGCGTCAAGCCCTTGTCAGCCATTTGCTCCTCCTCATTGTTGGTTACGCCAGCAGACTGATCACTCCGGTTCGCGCGTCAAATATCCACCTTGACCGGCACACCGCCCTGCGCCGCTGATTCGTCAATGGCAAAACAGATCGCCATGGTCTTGTAGGAATCGTGAATCGATGCGTGCGACTCCACGTCGTTGTCGATGCATTCGACGAAATGGGCAATTTCCGGAACAAATGGATGGTGCGTGACATCGCCGCTGTCGGGCTTGATCGTCGGGAATTGCCAGTAGCCGGTGGAGCCCGGATAACGCTTCGAAGAGAACACCTCGTTGTTCTGGATAGAGCCTTCGGTGCCAAAGAACCTGGTGTTGAAGATGTAGGGCGTGTCGCCGTCGAGGATCGTGGACAGCTTCCCCACCGCGCCGTTCGCGAATTTGACGGACGCCACGACGTTGGGGTCGTAGCCGTAATCGAGGTTCCTCTTGGCCGCGCTCGAGAACGCGGATACCTCCACGACCTCGCCTCCGAGCCACCTGAGAGAATCGACGGCGTGGCACCCGGCCGCGACGTTGGCACTCCCACCGATCTCCTTGCTCACTATCCAGTCATAACACGGATACGCCTTGCTGATCGGGTGCCAGTAGTCGGCCTCGGCATAGACCAGGTCCCCGATCACACCATCGTCGACGAGACGCCGGATCGTCTCGAGCTGCGGGTTCCAACGCAAAACGAATGACGTGACCGACTTGACACCGCTCTTGGTGATTGCGTCGCGGATCTGCTGAACGCCTTCCGGGGTGAGGGAGACCGGCTTTTCGATGACGACGTGCCGACCCGTTTGAGCGGCGCGCACAATGTGCTCCGGTCGAGCATCAGGCGGCGTGCAGGACACGATGATCTGAATCCGGTCATCATCGAAGAGTTCGTCAATGGTGGCGTACTCCTGGGCCGAGACCCCATGCGAGTCGAGAAGGGCGGTTGCCTTGCCGGGCGTGCGGTTGAAGATGCCTACGAGGTTGGTCTGAGGATGACTTCGAAACGCCTTGACGTACTCGCCGGCAACCCAACCGGCACCGATGATCGCCACCCCGTACGTGTCTGCCATAGCGAACCGCTCCTCGCTCGTCGACCACCTTCAACGGGGCAGATGATATAAAGTACTGCATGGGCTGTCAACGGCCTTTCTACTTCGCACCAGCGCAGGTTCACCGACAGGACAGGAGCGAGAATGGAGCGGTTCCGAGGGCGATACCGCCGATGATCGCGAGCTCAGCGCCGGACGCCGACGGATCGCCGCCGCCCTCCGGTCACCGCAGGCGCGGCGAGCACAAGTCTGTCGCACATCGCCGCTCCGATCGACGCGGCAGGGCGGATGGGAGTGGCGGGCTACATCGTCGGCCACCTTTCTACTTTTCGAACTCCGGCCGCATAATCATGAGCAGAGGCGCAGCGAGGTTTCGGCTGTGATACACAACGACCTGTCGGACGAATAGCGGAGGATCAATGCGCTTCAGCAACAAAGTCGCGATCGTGACCGGAGGCGGATCCGGGATTGGCGCCGTCATCTCTCGGATGTTTGCAGCCGAGGGGGCCGCGGTCGTCGTCGCCGATTGGAACGAAGACGCGGCCAACGAGACGGCCGGAAAGATCGACGCACTCGACGGACGAGCTCGGGCCCTCTGTGCCGACATCAGCACATCCGAGGGCGCCGAGCAGGTCGTTGACGCGGCCCTGCAAAAATTTGGCGCGGTCGATGTCTTGATCAACAACGCCGCCATCGCCGACGGAGACGACGTCTTGCTGACCGAGCCCGCCGTGTGGGAGCGCGACATCGCCGTCGTTCTGAACGGGACCTTTCTCTGTACGCGTGCGGTCCTCCCTCACATGATCGAGCAACGGCATGGGGTGATCGTCAACATTGCATCGGTGAACGGGATGGCAGCGCTCGGCAACGAGGCCTACAGCGCAGCCAAGGCCGGCGTCATCAACTTCACCCAAGGAGTAGCGATGAGATACGGACGCCACGGTATCCGCGCCAACGCCATCGCGCCTGGAACCATTCGGACCCCCATCTGGCAGGAGCGGGTGGACCGCGACCCACGGGTGTTCGAGCGCCTCGTGAAGTGGTACCCGCTCGGACGGGTAGGGGAGCCAGAGGACGTGGCGAAAGCTGCCCTCTTTCTAGCTTCGGACGACGCAAGTTGGATCTCGGGAACGGTACTCCGTGTAGACGGCGGTCTGCTCGCAGGCAACGAGGTCATGACCCGCGAACTGCTCGCAATGGCCGGCGAGGACGATTGACAATGCCCGACATCGTGTTACGAGGAGGTGTTGTTCTCGACGGCGCCGGCAATCCGGGGTTTCGTGCCGACGTTGCGATCATGGGTGACCGGATCACCGAAGTCGGCCGCCTGAGCACAACCACCTCCGCCCGAACGGTCGATGTGTCCGGTTTGACGGTCGCACCTGGATTCATCGACATGCACTCCCATTCGGATCTCCAGATCCTCACCAACCGCGCCCACGAGGGAAAAGTGCACCAAGGCGTCACGCTCGACGTTCTCGGCCAGGATGGCCTGAGCTATGCCCCGGTGAACGACGAAGTGCTGGGCGAGATGCGCCGCCAGCTGCGGGGATGGAACGGGGACCCTGACGACTTCGACTGGAACTGGCGCTCGGTCGGGCAGTACCTCGACCGACTGGACGAAGGAATCGCCGTCAATGCCGCCTACCTGGTACCCCACGGAACTGTTCGAATGATGGCCATGGGGCAGGCCGATCGTCCCTGTTCCGAGTCCGAACTCGACCAAATGCGGATGTTGCTTGCCACGGGACTCGAAGAAGGCGCGGTGGGCATGTCGGCCGGGCTCACGTATACGCCGGCAATGTTCGCCGATGACGACGAACTCGTCGCTCTGTGCCGTGTGCTCACTGATCATGGCGGCTATTACAGTCCCCATCACCGAAACTACGGGAGCCACGCGCTCGAGGCATATGCCGCCTGCATCGAAGTAGCACGCCGGTCAGGCGCCCCCCTCCATTTCGCACATGCCCATCTCGGATTCGAGGTCAATCGGGGCCGGGCCGGGGAACTCCTCGAGATGATCGACACCGCCAGAGCGGACGGGGTAGAGGTCACATTGGATACCTACCCATATCTGGCCGGCTCCACCTATCTTCACGCGGTGCTGCCGAGCTGGAGCCAGGCGGGTGGCCAGGACGCCACTTTGGCACGGCTCCAGGACCCGGATCTGCGCGAGCGATTGCGGGTCGAACTCGAAGAAACCGGATCCGACGGCTTCCAGGGCGTACCGATCGAGTGGGGGAGCATCGTGATCAGCGGTACTTCGAGGCAACACAACACGCGCCTGGTAGGCGTCGACTTGGCCGCAGCGGCGTCGGCCGCGGGACGTCGCCCAATCGACTTCCTGTGCGAATTACTCATCGACGAGGCTCTCGGGACATCATGCATCGAACACATCGGCAACGAGGAGAACGTCCGCGAGATCATGACGCACGTCGCCCATATGGCCGGCAGCGACGGGATCCTCGTCGGCGAACGCCCTCATCCGCGGGCATGGGGCACCTTTCCGCGCTATCTCGGCCACTATGCCCGCGAACTGGGAGTCATCTCGATCGAGCAGGCGGTTCGGAAGATGACGTCGCTTCCGGCCATGCGACTCGGGTTCGCCGACCGAGGACTCGTGAGACCAGGCATGGTCGCGGATCTGGTGTGCTTCGACCAGGACAACGTGGTGGATCGCAGCACATATGAGGACCCCCGCCAAACACCTGACGGGATTCCGTTCGTAATGGTCAACGGTGTATTCGTCGTCGATGGTGGCAGGCACACCGGCAGACTTCCGGGGCGGGCGCTGCGGCGCCGCGGATCTCAGCCGGCCAACGCAGTGTGAATGCGATCCAACGTCGACAGGCGCATGAACCCGTAGTGGTAGAAGTCGGCCCGCGTCAACCCCAGGTTCCGGCACATCCCGAGCTTGGCGGCAAGATTCTCGGACGAATCACAATCGGGATCCATCGGACGCAACGCCACAGAGAAATCGGCGTTTTGGTCGATGAGGTCGAGGTAGGCAGCCAGGTCGAGCTGAAGCCGGTCGGGGTCGTAGGCGTAGCCAATTGCCTGAATGGCATGACAGGCCTCGGCCAACCGGGCAATGTCCACGCCCAACCGCCACGCGATCGTCGGCGCCGGGGCACCTTGGGGCCGTCCGGTCGCATAACCCTTCACGGCACCCGACAGATCCATGAAGGTGAAACGTCCTCCCTGGGCGTCGACGGCCTCCGCGACGTCACCTGCCAGAGTCGAAACTGCGTCGGCTCGCATGTCGAGATAGTCGCCCAAGGCACCACCGAACAGGCTCCGGAGGGCATCTTCGGAAACGTCCGTTTCGCCCGCGTCGTGTGGTGCCACATCAAACGCCTGCTGGATCTGCTCGCGAGCGCTCGCCTTGATGCCGTCGGCCTCTATTCCTCGCTCTTTGGCCCGGTTGAGGCAGTGCTCGCAGAAGCACAAACCGAGGAGGAACCGGGCCGTAGGTCCGAAGTCGACAAAATACCGCTCGTGATGGAATCCGTGCTCCAACGGGTGGTAGTGAAGCGACTCCGCCAACACCCCGTCGACGCGGTACCGCATCAAATCGGCGGCGAGTGCGACCGCATACCGACGGACCTCCGGATTCGCCGGACACAACTCAGTGAGGTAGGGGTCGTCGAAGGCATTTCGGACGGCGCAGTCCGGGTAGCGGGTACCCAACGTCGTGTTGTGCAGAAAAACCGTCCAGGCGTGGAATTCCATCGAGCGGTTCTCGGTCTGCTCGCGTGCCTCGGCGAAGACGTCGTGTTCCTGGGCGAGGCCGGAAACGTTGGGCTGAATGCGACCCGTGAAAGCAGCGGCGTCCGGTCTGAAGAAAACCGCCCCTCCATCCAGGAATCGCACTTTGCGCACCGGGTTGTGGGGGAAGATGTCCCGGCCGTGGTGATAGGACGCGGCAACCGTGATTCCGTCGAGCCCGCCCCGCTCGCCGAGGGTGTCGAGTACGGTCCCGGTCCCCTCGTCGTGCAGATCCGTGGCAAAGGCGAAGACCGATGCTCGCATGACAGGAGCCACCTCAGAGCTCACGGTTCATGCAATGACGGTAGATGTCCTGCCATGGCCTCATCCGCTCGAAGGCGGCGCTTGCGGCGAGAACATCGTCGTCGGCATAACGGCGTCCGATGATCTGCATACCAACTGGCAACCCATCCACCAGTCCGGCCGGAATCGACGCCGACGGATGCCCAGAGAAATTGGTGAAATAGGTCATGCACCATCCGATGAGTTCATCGACCTCGACACCTTCAACTTCCGAAGGCCCGACCGTGTTTCCGTCGTGGGCGTTCGGGACCGGCATGGAGGCAAGGGTCGGCGTCACGAGGAGATCGTGTCGATCGAACACGGTTTGGATGGCGTCGAACACAGTGGTCCTCATGTTGTAGTCCCGATTGATTTCGACCGCGCCCATGGTGTAGGCGTGGTCGATCCAACGCAGATACTCGAGAGGGAAGTCATCGCGGTGATCGGCCAGCAAATCGATTCCGAAGTTCTTGAAGTTCTCGAAGGTCCCGAGATTCACCAACATGATTTGGCGACACCACAAGTCGCTGAGCTCCCGCTGGTCGAACGGGAGCTCGATCTCCACCTCCTCGACGTGAGCTCCAGCATCTTCAAACACCCTCACCGCTTTCGCCACCGAATCTGCAACAGCGCGTTCGACCGGAAACACACCGAAGTCAGGGCTGTACGCGATCCGCATCCCGGCAATCGAAGAGCGAACCGAACCCGTGAAATCGCGGTCCTCGTTCAGACTGAACGGGTCGCGCGGGTCGTATCCGGAGAGCACGGTCAGGGCGAGGGCAGCGTCATCCACGTTGCGCGACAGAGGCCCTTCGTAGATGAAAGGCATGGTGTTGCCGAACGCATTGGGACGGATGACGCACGGGATCCGTCCGAAGGACGCCTTGTAGCCGTAGAGACCGCACCAGGCAGCCGGAATTCGGATAGAGCCACCGCCGTCCGTCCCTTCGGCCAGCGGAACGAGCCCGTCAGCAACGGCTGCGGCACTCCCTCCCGAGGAGCCGCCGGTGTTCTTGGACGTATCGAACGGGTTGCGACTGGGTCCGAAGAGGGGGTTGTCGCATGTGCCGCGGAAGCCCATCACAGGGCTGTTCGTCTTTCCGACGATGATGGCCCCGGCGCGCTCGATGCGCTCGGCAAAAACACACGAGAAGTCGGCTATGAAGCCCTGGAGCGCCCGAACACCACCAAAAGTGGTGGGCCATCCCGGCTTGAAGTCAAACAGATCCTTGATCGCTGTGGGAACGCCGTGCAAGCGGCCGAGCGGTGCCCCTGAGACCACATCCTGCTCGGCCTGCCTCGCCTGGGCGCGCGCATCCGCAAAACCTTCAAAGATGAAAGCGTTGATACTGGGATTCCGTTTTTCGATCCGATCGATGGTGGCATCGATTAGCTCGACGGGTGACAACTCCCGCCTGCGGATTTGGGCCGCCAGCTCAGTGGCAGTCATGTAGGCGAACTCATCATTGGGGACCATCAGCCACTCCGTTCGATCTACGTCAATGAAGGATTCCTAGATCCTATAACATTTTTTTCGACCCCGCCTGGCCCGACCAGGACACCAATTGGCGTGATGGAGCTCAGTCGGAAGCCTGACGAAACAGCGAGCCACGTTCCATCAAGGACTCGAGGAGGCCCTCCTCGACGTATGGCGGATAGATGTCGGGGGTGACGACAGCAGCGTTTTGGCCCGGATACCCGAGCAGCTGCACAACTCGAGGACTCGTGTAATAGCCACCCACCAGCGCCAGCACGAGCGCCTCATGGCCCTCGGGATCTGAGGATTGGAGTGCATTGAGAAACTCGAGAGCCGGCAGCTCTCCGCCCGCCAAGGAGAGCACGCGGCGAAGTGGATCGACAAGGTCGGGACGCGCTTCGAGCACGACCGTCAGTTGGACGTCGGCCACACCGGCCTCAGATGCGGCCGGCATCTGGTGATTGGCCGGGATCAGTTGGTCCGCAAGCTCGATCAGGCGGGCCCGCAGACTCGCGGAGAGGATGTCCGTTTCGGAGGACCCGTCCCAGGACCCAGCGCTCATGAAGCTCCTCTCCCCCGACCGGGCCGATCGAGAATTGCGTCGGCGCAACGCAGAGCAAGAGCAGCAATCGTGCTCGTGGGGTTCACCCCGCCAGAGGTGACAAAGATACTGCCGTCCACAATGAACAGGTTGTCGACATCATGGGTCCGACCCCACGGGTCGACGACCGATTCGGACGGGTCGACTCCCATTCGGGCGGTACCCATGATGTGCCAGCCCGACTCGCGCAGCAACTGGCTGGCCTCGATGGTGTGGGCCCCTGCTTCGAGAAGCGACTCGGCCGCACGGGCGGCATGGAATTCGAGCAGTCGCCTGGTGTTCGCACTCACGTGATATGTGACCTTCGGTGCAGGCAATCCCATCGAATCCCTCAGGTCTGGATGGAGCTGGACTCGGTTGGAGATATCGGGCAGATCCTCTCCGAATATCCCCCAACTCAGGGCATGACCAAAGCGGCTCCTCACTCGGTCGTGGTGGTCCTCACCCCAGGAGGCCTCCCCGGCGCGGGCAGGCATTGCTGCGTTGATGGGGCCACCGGTACTCGGAGCCATGCTCCACTTCGCCCCCCGTACGAACCCGCGAGACTCGTCGGTCTCATAGAACTGCATCGAGCTGATACGACAGCCCACATGCCCTTTCCAGGTCTCGAACGAGTCATCGAAGATCCCGGTGACCACGGCGAACGGATGCATCATCAGACGGCGCCCTACCAACCCACTTGAATTGGCCAAGCCGTCGGCATGACCTTTCTGAGCCGAGAGAAGCAGCAAACGGGCACTCCCGATCGCATTGGCTGCGAGGACGACCGCCCGTCCCCGCTGAAATCCTTGATTCCCGTTCGCGTCCGTCCATTCAACCCCGGAGGCTCGACCGTCGGGACCCAACACGACTCGGGTGGCGCGAACGCCGGCCATCACGCGGGTTCCGTGGGCCATCGCTGCTGGCCAGTGAGTGAGATCTGCCGACGCCTTGGCTCCCTCGGGACATCCCTGCATGCAAGCCCCCCATTGCACACAGGGTCGGCGTCCGTCGTAGGCAGCCGAGAGAATGGCGTTCGTTCCGGGCCACCAGTGCCAGCCGAGCCGAGTGTGAGCGCGCGCGACGGTCATGCCGCTCGCCCCGATAGGCAACGGCGGAAGCGGGCAATCGGCCCCCGGCGGGTAAGCGGGATTGCCACCGAGCCCCGACACGCCGATCTCGGAATCGGTTCGCTCGTAGTAGTGCTCGAGATCGCCGTAAGTGAGGGGCCAGTCATCACCGACCCCGTCGAGCGACGCCGTCCGGAAGTCAGATGGGACCAAACGCGACCAGTCTGCCGCATAGAGAATCGTGCTCCCGCCTACGGCGTTGTACATCAGCGGCTCGATGTCGGAGTCCGTCGAATCGATCGGGTAGTCCTCAGGCAGGCGACGTACGTTGGGATTGGGCGACCACTGTTTTCTCATGACGAGTTCCCATTCCGGAAGCCTGCCCGGGAATTCGGATGCATCGTGCCATCGACCCTGCTCGAGGCACACGACTGTCAGACCTGCCTCCGCAAGTCGCCTCCCAACCACCCCGCCTGACACGCCCGCCCCGACGATCACGACGTCAACAGGATCGGTCGAATCCGCGACCGCGTCGAGCCGATCGGTCATGCCTGTTCGATACCGGCAAGCGCGAGAACTGCAGCCATCCGGGACGCGGCCGCTTCGGGATCGACCAGAAGCCCCGCCCGGTCGGCGAGGACGAACTGGCGAGCGAGATGAACAACCGGGCGGGCACTCTCTAGGCCATTGACCATTCGGAAGTGGTTCTGATGACCGTTGAGGTATGCCATGAACACGATGCCCGTCTTGTAGTAGTAGGTCGGCGTCGAAAACACGTGCCGGGAGAGTGGCACCGTGGGCGCCAATATCTCTTCGAAGCGCCTCGCATCGCCCTGGTCGAGTGCTTGCAGAGCTGCGGATGCTGCGGGAGCGATCAGGTCAAAAGCACCGAGAAACGCGTGACTGTGGGCGGCACCCTCACCAAGGATCATCTCCGGGTAGTCAAAGTCGTCGCCGGTGTAGAGGCGCATCCCTTCGGGCAAGCGCCGTCTGAGGTCCACTTCTCGCATCCGATCAAGGAGAGAGATCTTCACGCCGTCGATGTGGGACGCGTTCTCGCGGAGGATATCGAGGAAGTGGTCGGTTGCAGTGTCGAGATCTGCTCCACCCCAGTACCCGGCGAGCGCCGGATCGAACATCTCGCCCAGCCAATGGATGATCACGGGTCGGGATACCTGTGATAACACCCGACGATAGACCTCGTGGAAATCGTCGGCGCTCCTCGCCACCGCGGCCAGTTGGCGACTCGCCATTACGACTGCTTGACCACCATTCCCCTCAACGAGGTCGATCTGCTCCTCGTACGCTCCGACGATCTCGTCGAGGGACACGCCGAGGGCTGGAAGCTGATCGGTCCCGGCACCGCATGCGATGTCGCCGCCTTCGGCGGCAGCCTCGGCCAGCGACCTCGTGACGAGCTCGCGGACGACCGACCATTCCAGTCCCATCCCCCGCTGGGCCGTGTCCATCGCTTCGGCAACAGCGAGGCCATATGACCAAAGATGCCGCCGAAAGGCCAGAGTGGCGTCCCAATCGAGGCGAGCACCTGAACCAGGGCTGTTGTCGGCGAGGGGATCAGCAACGACATGCGCAGCAGCGAACGCCCTCCGACTTGTGATAGGCGCGGTCGGACGGGCGAACTCACCCGGCGGTCCCAGTTCGTAGACCTTTATCTCGCCCTGGTCAGTCGGCAAACGCACGCTCGTCATCGTCCCTCCACCTGTGCAAGGCCCTCGAGAACCTTCTCGGACTCGACCACGAGGGCGTATTTCATGGACATTCCTCGCAAGCTCGCCGCGTGGAGATCAGCATCGAACGACGCCACCCCATCTTCGACCACCACCATTTCGAGACCGAAGTGGAAGCCATTGCGCACGGTGTCCTCGACACAGATCTGCGTGACCGTCCCGACCACCACCACCTGCTCAACCGCGTTCGCCCGGAGCGCATCGGCCAGGTTCGTGTTGAAGAATGCGCTGTAGCCGAACTTGTCGATGACGGGCTCTCCTTGACGCGGTGTGAGCTCGTCAATCACTGCCGGGCCTTCCTGCAGATTTGCCCGGTCCCCGTACTGCCGTTGGTGTCCCAGCCAACACGACTTCATCTCGTCCGCGCATTCCGGCGAGAACGCCCACATCAGCGTTCGGGACGGGCCGGCAATGAAGCGAGTGAAGAACACCGGTCGCCCACCCCTTCGGAAAGCCTCGAGAAGTCGCTGGACGGCGGGCACGATGGCGCGGGCATCCGTTACCTCCTGTGGAGCGCCTTGGCGAACGAAATCGTTCTGCATGTCGACCACCACGAGGCCCTGACTCGCCGGTCGGAGCGGGAAGCCGGTCCCCGTCATCCTTCCTCCAGTGCTGCCTGCACCAACCCGCGGAAGAGCGCACGACCGTGGCCGGCAACCAGCAATTCGGCATGCCACTGGATCCCCATGCACCACCACGACTCACCGGTGAACTCGATCGATTCGATCGTCCCATCGGGGTCGCGGGCCACTACCACCAGATCGTGACCCAGACGGTCGACCGCCCAGTTGTGGAAGGAGTTGACCTCCACGGTCTCGGATCCAATGAGTGTCGCCAGGCGCGAACCTTCGGCGATCTCCACCTTGTGGTGCGGCAAAGAAAGTGGGTGAGACTGGCGGTGGTCAGCCACTCGCGTGAGCGTGCCACCGAGCGCAACATTGATGGCTTGCGCTCCGCGACACACCCCAAGCAACGGGATCGAACGAGCCTGACAGTCCGCCACGATCCCGACCTCCATGGAGTCCCTCCTCAGATCAACCGAATCCCCGGTGTCAGGGGATCCGAATCGCGTCGGGTGGATGTCTCCGCCGCCGATCAACAACACACCGTCCACGATATCGAGAGGTGCCTTCGGCATTCCCGGCCAGATCAAGATCGGATCGCCACCGGCGTCGCACACATGATCTAGGTAGGACTCGGGTACAACAGCCGCTACGTGCCGTCCCAGCACCGACGCAGACTCGCGGCGGTGACAGACAACGGCGATGCGCGGGCGTCGGGGGCTCATCCGAAGACCATGAACTGGTCACGCTCCCAGGCGGTGACATTGTCGTGCCATTCCGGAGTCCCGTACGCCGGATTGGCGTTCCGAGCCTTGTCGATCTCGTGACGCTTCAACGCCCCGTAAGCGGTCAAGAACTCGGGATGGAAGTACGACCGAAGCGGGGTGTCTGCGTCAAGGTGCTCCAATGCCTCCTCAAGAGTCCCCGGCACCAGGTCGAGATCATCGCGGTGGTAGGCATTCGTCCGGATTGGCTCGGGCGGGTCGATCCGGTGTTCGATCCCGTCGAGCATGGCGGCGAGCATCCCTGCCATGACGAGATACGGATTGGACGATCCGCAGCCGAGACGGTTTTCGATGTGCGTGTGCTCATTCCGCCAAGACTTCACCCTCACGGCGACCGACCGGTTCTCGAATCCCCAACTTATGCTGGCGGGAGCGTAAGTGCCTTTTCGGAAACGTTTCGAGCAGTTCGTGGTTGGGGCGAAGAAAGCGCTCAAGGCACGGGCATGCGCCAGCTGCCCACCGACCGCCCACCAGAACGAGGGCGCGAGGCCGTCCGGGCCACGAGGGTCGGCGAAGACGTTTGCTCCGTCGGCATACAAGCTCATGTGAACATGACAGCTCGAGCCGCTTCGCTCCGTCCAGGGCTTTGTCATGAAACTGAGCAGATAACCGTCAACCGCAGCGATGTCCTTGGCGTATGTCTTGTAGGTGAAAGCCATATCACCTGCGTCCACTCCGTCACCTGGGTCGAAGTTGAGCTCGTACTGGGTCGGACCCCACTCCTGATTGAGTGTCGTCGGTGCAAGCCCGAGCGCACGCAAGTCGCGAATCAGCCGCATGAGGACCGGCAACCGCTGATTGGTCAGTGTGGTAGTGATATCGGTGCCACCGAACGGTGGCTGGCGGGTCTCGGGATCGACCAGATAGAACTCGTATTCACCTTGCATCCGGGCCGTATAACCGAGAGTCGCCGCACGATCGACGAGTTGCGAGAGTACCCGCCGCGGGCTCGCCTCGACCGGCCGGCCATCCGAGTATTCGACATCGCAGATGACCCGCGCCTGACCAGGGGCGTGTGGAAGAACCCGGAAGGTCGAGAGGTCCGGGCGCATGGTCAGGTCAGCGAACACGAGGTCCTCGCCGAACCCGGTCCCGGTGGCCAGATGGCACTCATGGTCCCAGCAGTAGATGTCGCTCACCAGCGCCAACCCACTCTCGACATACTTGGCAAACTGCTCGGCCGCGACACTCTTGCCTCGAGACACTCCATTCAGATCGGGCGTTTCGAACCGCACGAGTTCGATGCCTTCTGCCGAGATCTGCTGCTGGATCTCCGCCAAAGTCCCGACAACTCCAGGAGCGCTCACCGCACACCTCGGATGTTTGGAAGGAGTGTCTCGGCCCACAAGTCGAGCTGATGGAGAGACGGTCCCAGTGTGTGAAAGATGAAATGGCGAATACCTGCTGCAGCTCTCAGCTGGATTTTTTCGATTATCTCTTTGGTCGTACCCGTCAGGTACACCTGATCGAAGTACTCGAAAGGTCTCCTATCGCCCATGATCTTCGTAAAGGCGCTCTTCTGCTCTGCTCTTGCCTCGCCAGGATCATCGGTATCGACGAGGTGGATGAAGTTTTCGTGGGCGAGCGTGAGAGCAGAGAGATCACGGCCTATCTGGGCGAAGTGGGATGCGATGTCTGCGAGATCGAGCCGGATTTGGTCGGGCGTGGACGTCGGGCGTGCAATCCAGCCATCGGCACGCCCGATCCGCTCCAACACTCGCTTTGACATCTCCGGCCGTTCGGGGGAGTTGCTGTGGGCCACCTGCCTGCCACCACCCACCCACAACCGCAGCGGAGCCTTCATCGCAGGCGCGATCGAAACACCGTCCAATCGGGTCCGACGGCCGACATAGTCCAGAGAATCACCCGTCAAAAGGCCGGACACGATGTCGATACCTTCGTCGGTCTCGACCCCGCGATATCGCTTCTCGGTTCCGGCCGCCGTGAATTCTCGCTCGTCCCACCCCGTCCCGACACCGAGGATGAACCGCTCCCCGCTCAACGCCTGAAGAGTAGAGATCTGCTTGGCGAGAAGCACCGGAGGACGGGTAGGCATGACGAGCACCGAGGTGCCCAGATCCACCGTACGAGTCACGGCAGCGGCATATGTGAGTGCGACAAGAGGTTCGAGCCACGGCACCGCGTAGAACAGGCTGCCATGGAGGAGGTGGTCGGTGGCCCACAGCGATGCCAACCCGATGTCTTCGGCGTGGGTGGCAAAAGCCGCGATCTCTCCACCGGTCCTGCCTTCGTCATAGACGAAGGTCGGCAGAAACACTCCAACCTCGATCTCGGTCAAGACCTCTCCTCTTCGTTCCCTTGGCCAAGATCTTTGGCTCCCGGCCTCATGGCACGCCGTCTATCCAACCCGCCCGGCGGCGGCGCGGTCGAACCCCGGATCACCAATTCAACTGGAAGGACCGTCGTCGATCCCGACCGGCCGGTGAGAAGCCGCATCGCGAGGCGGGCTCCCGCCTCCCCCAGCCCGAATGTCCCGACCGAGACAGTCGAGAGGCCAGGTCGGACAAACTCCGCGATTTGAATGTCGTCGAAGCCGGCGACCGAGATCTGGTCTGGGACATTCACCCCCACCCCCGCGAGGTGCTTGAGCGCACCTAGGGCCATGATGTCGTTCATTGCGAATATGGCGCTCATCTCACTATCGCGTGCCAGCAGCGTGGCTGCAGCCTGCGCCCCACCCTCCATCGTGAATTCGCCCGACTCCATGAGGATGGGATCGAACAGGCCAGCCCGTTGCATCGCGCTTTGGTACCCGGACTGGCGGACCGCGCTCGTTCTCACCGTCGAAGGGCCACCCACGAACCCGATCCTGCGGTGTCCCAACCCGATCAGGTACTCGGTCATGCTGACCGAGCCCATCTCATTATTCGAGACAACTGCAGGTGCGTCGTATGCGTTCGGCGCAAGCAGGACGACCACGCCACCGCCGTCTCGATACTCGTCAAGAAGGCTTTCGAGCTTGTGCCCGTATGCCTCGTCCTCGATCCCGCCGCCGACAAACACGATGCCATCCACCCGTTGGGCGAGGAGATGTTCCACATATCCGAGCTCCCGTACGGGGTCACGGTCAGAGCTGCAAGCCACCAGCTGGTATCCGCCGGCGTGGAAGGTGTCCTCC
The DNA here is from genome assembly GCA_041746105.1 of Acidimicrobiia bacterium. Lineage (GTDB taxonomy): Bacteria > Actinomycetota > Acidimicrobiia > Spongiisociales > ZC4RG35 > JBFHRE01. The sequence continues at coordinate 98,672 of JBGTHP010000026.1, read as the reverse complement.
AATCCGCGCAGGATCTCGCCGAAGTAGGGATCGGCGACGTCGTGGACGATGGCACCGATGGTTCGGGTGCGAGAGGTCACAAGGCTCCGCGCCACGTGACTGGGACGAAACTTGAGGCTGGCTGCGGCCTCCAGGACCCGCTCCCGCGTCGAATCACTAACCGGATGATCGGCCTGAGACAGAACCCTGGACACGGTCGCCGTGGACACACCGGCCGCCTCGGCCACGGTCCGTATCGACACGGTCGGCCGTCGCGACGCGGGATGTTTCATAGCCGTGACCTGTCTATGTTGAACGCCCTCGAGGGAGCTTCCTATGTCCAGCTCGGCTGGTGGTGGGCCACCGGCAGGATGTAAACGTTTACCCCGCGCAGATTGGTCGTTGAGGTGTCAATTTGTCAAGTGATTCGAGTCCTACCGACTTCCGTCGCTCGCCGCCTGCGTCTAACATTTCCATTCACCAAAACGCGGCACTCCGCGCTCGTGGCCGGCACGGGTGTCCGCTATCCAGGAGTCCGAAGGAGCCGATCCATGACAACCCAGCGCGTCGATGGGGCGTCGAGCCTCGTCGATCAAGTTCTGACGCTCACCCGTCGGCGCATCCTCTCTGGTGACTACGCACCTGGCTCCCGACTCCCGGTGCACATGCTGGCCGACGAGTCCGGGGCAAGCCTCATCCCGGTACGGGAGGCTCTCAGGATCCTGGAAGCCGAGCGACTCGTCGAAACTATTCCCAACCGGGGAGCGAGGGTTACCCCCCTCTCGCTCGGGGACATGGAGGACCTCTACTCGTTGCGGATGCTGCTCGAGACCGAAGTCGTGAAGCATGCTCGCCCGCTCGATCCCGACGAGGTCGTGGCGCTCACCGAGTTGCTGGATCGAATGAGAGAAGCCGTTAAGGCAAATGACTTGGACCTGGTGATGACGTTGCACCGCCAATACCATTTCGCCCTCTACACGCGGACCGACTCCAGCTGGATGCCCTACATGATCGACGTCCTCTGGAAGCATGCAGAACGCTATCAACGCCTCGCCCTCGCTTTTCGCCACGACGGGGCAGACCTTGAGCATCGCAGCGTCCTCGAGGCGCTGGCCGGCGGGGACAACGCCCAGGCCGCGGAAGACTTGAGGTTGCATCTCGCGACCACGGCGCGCCTAGTCAAAGAAGCTCACCAGGGGTAGACGGACTCAGCCGGTAGCTGAGACGACTGGATTGGTCAGCGTCCCTATCCTCTCAATCTCGATCGACTGGCATCAGCCGCCGCAATCGCCCGTTCGACCAATCCTCGTCCTCAGGTATCCTCGCGATAGAGAAGGGCACCCCAATGTGCGCCGGCACCAAAAGCGGTGAAACAGGTCAACCCACCGGCCAAGATTTCGCCGGCTCTCCTCAGTTCGTGATAGAGGATGGGAAGCGTGCCGGAGGTCGTATTTGCCCATCGTTCGATGTTGGAGGGCACCACACTCGCGTCGACGTGCAACTGTTTGCGTACACCGTCGATGATCCTCAGGTTCGCCTGATGGGCGATGACGACATCGATGTCGGCAACCTCGAGACCATGGCGTTCGAGGACGGAACGGACCGCAGAAGGCATCAACCGCACAGCGTTTTTGTACAGGCCCAACCCATCCATTTCAGGTAGGTGGAGGGCGAGATCCAACTGGGTCTGATCCACGTAAGGCCGGCTTGCAAAACCCAGGCCCGGGACATGGATGAGTCCGAAGAGCGAACCGTCCGAATGCAAGCTGGACCCGATGATTCCGCTCGAGCCAGATCGGCGTTGCACGACCATCGCGCCGGCACCATCGCCAAAAAGTACGCTCCACCCTCGGTGCTCGGTGTTGAGTTTCCACTGATCATCCCCAACGGTGCGATCGGATCGACCCAGTGCGATATCCCAGCTGTTGCCCCACGGCAGATAACCCGCATGCACCTCGGCTCCGACGACCAGGACGGATTCGGCTCGATCGGACTTGATCAGTGCGTCGGCCAGATCGAGCCCGTAGAGGAATCCAGAACATTGCTGGCGCAGATCGAATGCCGCTATGTGACCCATCCCGAGCTTGTCCTGGACCAGAGCGGCAATCCCTGGATTCTGATGATCGGGCGTCATCGTCGCCGTCACCACGACATCGACGGATTCGAGACCTGCATCGGCCATGGCGTTGCGGCCAGCCTCCACTGCGAGGTCGGACGTGGTCACCCCTTCATCGACGAACCGACGTTGCCCAACCCCTGACCTCGAGAGGATCCACTCATGGGAGGTATCCATGATCCGACTCAGGGCGTCGTTGGTGACAACGTTGGGCGGCTCAGCGATACCGGTTCCAACTATGACACTTCCCATCCTCACTCCTGACAGATCTCGACTTCCAATAAGATTCCAACAATGTCGATAATAAGAGAGGCTCTCGACGAACTGGCAAGTGTCTCCGGAAAAGGAGGCATCGCCGACGGCGTTTTGCCACCGCTCGTCTTCGTGATGGTCAACGCCATCGCCGGCGTCGAACCCGCCTCATACGCCGGCATCGGCCTCGCTTTGATAATCGTCATCTGGAGATGGGTGAGGGGAAGTTCTGCCAAATACGCCTTGTCTGGTCTGCTCGGGACAGGGCTGGCGGTAGGTCTGGCGCTGAGATCGGGGGACGCTCGCAATTACTTCCTTCCCGGGATCATCTCAGGATCGGTCACATCGCTCGCGATCCTGGTGTCGATCATGGCGCGCCGTCCGCTCGTCGCCTGGTCTTCGTGGGTTACGAGGCAATGGCCGTTGGAGTGGTACTGGCACGATCGGGTTCGCCCGGCCTACACGCTCACCTCTTGGATGTGGTTCGGGTTCTTCTCGGTCCGCACGAGTGCTCAGGGTTGGCTCTACGTCACGGATCGAACCGAGGCGTTGGGTCTGGTCAGAGCCGGCACCGGCTGGCCCGGGCTCCTCGGTCTCCTGATCGCAACATACGCTCTGGGCCGTCGTCGCCTGGTCAGGTTGGCCGGACCCTCCGTTGAGGAATTCGCTGCCGGTTCTCCGCCGCCGTGGCAGTCACAAAAGACCGGGTTTTGATTCAGAGGTCCTTGAGGTCCCACTCGACCCCCCCGTCGGTGTCACGCACCTCGACCCCCAGCCCCGACAACCCGTCACGGATCCTGTCGGCATCCTCGAATCGTCTCTGAGAACGCGCAGACGCCCTCAGCTCGAGAAGAAGAGCCACATAGTCCCCGACCAACTGGCGGGGGTCGAGCAGCCCGCGTTCGGCCGCCTGGGCCAGTTCGACCAGGCCAACCCGAAGATCGGTCCGGCGGTCAGGATGAACCGCGGCCTCTTCCTCGAGAGCAAGCAGCGCATTGATCACCTCGTCAACCCGCTTTTCGTCGAGAGCGTGGCGGACTTCTCTATCGCCCGGCGTCGTGGTTGGCTCCAGAGATTGGGAGCTCCAATCGGGCGCCGCCAGCCATCGTGCCACCTCGGCCAGGTCGGCGCTCTCTCCTGCCTCGAGGACTCGCCGGTGGCTGCCTTCTATCGTCACCGAACCGAGCCCAGACACGGAAAGCCGGCCGACGGCGAAGTCAAAGACGCCGGCCGTGTGTTCGTCGATACCGATCACCCCGACGTCCACCGATGACTTGAGGTCGGCGAATCGGCGCCGGCCGATGAAACAACGGCTGGTGTCGTGATTGCCACCCTCCGCGTTGTTCCAGTGCGGAACCACCATGGCGGGCAGCCCGAGCGCGCCTGTCAGGTCGAGTCCCGGCCGTAAGCCTGTATCCAGGCCGACTTTGTAGATCTCGTATACCGGAATCGTGAACGTGCCTGCAGTGACCGCGGCGGCGGACGCAAGAGTCACCACCCCCCCTTCTCGGATGACCTCCAGCATCGACTCTGCCACTCCCACCGATTCCCACACATCCAGCGCATAGGTCGGCGATCCTGGACCGGAAAAGACCATCCGGGCACTTCGGATATCGGCGAGGAACTTGGCCGTGTCCACCGCCGAGGGCTCCCTGCCTCGAAGGGTCGCCACATTCACAGACAGACCCAGCCGTCCGCCGAAGAAGTCGGATATACGGTCGGTCAGTTGTTCGGCGTTCTCCTGAAAACCGAACGGTGTATCGATCACCGTCACCTTGTCGGTGGCAGCGGCCAGCGTCGACTCTCGATGGGTACGAACCATCGAAGGGGAGGTCTCGCCGGAACCCATGAGCACGAGCCGGCTCACGAACCGACCCCCAATATCCACTCCGCCACCAACTCGGGGTGCTGACCGTGGACGTCGTGGTCGGCTTCGACCCATACCGAGGCACCGAGCGGTGCGGCAGAGACGAATGATTCGACCCTCGCAGCCTTCCGATCGTCCCCGTTGGTTGCGATGACCAGCATCGGTACAACGACGTTGGAGGCAACCGCGTCAGGATCCTGACCCCATAGAGCCTCGAGGATCTGACGATGGTTGTCCCAGCTCAGCCGCGGTCTGACGGTCCCATCCTCGGTAGATTCAAAATTGGAGAGCTGACCGGCGATCCCCGTTTCCGGCCAATGGCCGAGCCGGGTTCGCGCCATCGCCTCGAATTCCACCACGGACAGACCGGAGAAATCAGGTGGTCGCAAACTCGATTCCACATCGGCCCATGAGTCAAAATCCTCGGAGAGCTTGATGAAACCGCCATCAACGCAGACGACCGCCGAGACCAGCTCAGGATGGCGGGAGGCAAGCTCCACCACGACGTTGCCTCCCCAGGATTGACCTACCACCACCATGCGATCGCCACCGATTGCCGATGCCAGATCATCTGAGATCGTTGCGAAGTCGTAGCCGCTCCTGGGTTTCGAAGACAGACCGTGACCACGCAGATCGATCGCCCTCCAGGCGCGCCCAACTCGGCTCAGGTGAGCGCCGACACCCATCCAGAGCCTCGCGTTCGAAGCCAAACCGTGCACCATGAGTATCTCCGGCGGATGCCCACCCGCTTCGACCACCGCCAACTGAACGCCGGGCGCGACCGTCACCAGCCCCACGAGCCTGGTTCTCCTTTGAAGGGTCCGACCACACCGGAAGTCACCCAACCGCCGTAAAACGATCCGGGTTGTGCAACGACCCGTTCGCCGTCGACACGGCAGTCGAAAAGAGCCGGATAAAAGGCAACGTGGTCCGAAAGCGCCACGTACACCTCCACTGGCTCGGGATATGACCAAGCTCCTGATTCCACGCGGGTTCCGCCCGCCACCACATCGAAGTAGACCGCCTCGCCTTTCCATTCACATACCGAACGGCGGCCACAAGGCACGAGAGCCTCGGCCAAGACGTCGGCAGGCGGTAGATAAAACGTTGGCGGGTGGCTTGTTTCGACCACCCGAAGCGCAGCCGTGGTTGATCCGATGACCTGATGGTTCAACCGAACTTCGACCAACTGGTTGGATTCGATCACCGCCGGGGGCCGGGGGTAGTCCCAAACCGACTCCTGGCCGGGGCCCGGTTCGATCCTGCTCGCTTGCATGATTTCGGACCCTACCGGAAGGCTGGAACCATGCCACCTCGACTTGGAAGGAGAACAAGATGCGGATGTGGAGGCTGATCGGCTGGTTTGCCGGTGGGGTGATGACAGTGACACTGATCCTGGCTTTCGTCGCCGGCGGGTTTGGTTCAGAGGGTTCGACAATTGTCGGCCTGACCTGGGGCAAGGTCACACTGATCGATCTCTATACCGGCGTCTTCCTGGCAGCAGCGTGGGTCTGGTGGCGCGAACAACGACCGGTCCTCGCCCTCCTCTGGATCGGCAGCTTCATCTTGCTGGGGAACCTCGGCGTGGCGCTCTACGTGGCCAACGCAGCCAGAACCACAACAAACCCGTCTGATTTTTTCATGGGTGAACGCCCAGCCTGAACCCGGTTTCAGGCCTGGACACCAGGCCGGGACACCAGACCAGAACACCAGACCAGAACCGACAGACGTCTCCCAAAACAACACCATTCTTGTAGGTCGATTTGGCTTCCATCTATTTAGTGCTAAATTCATCCCAGGAGGTAAATACTTTGACCCTGACCATCAAAACGAAGACCGATGACAGCTTTCTGGTGGCATCACTGGCACAAAAAGACGAGGGCGCACTGGCCGAGATCTACCGGAGGCACTCCGGACAGGTTTTTGGCCTCGCTCGCCGCCTCACCAGAAACGATGCTCTCGCAGAAGAGGTGAGCCAGGAGGTCTTTCTTCGCCTCTGGAAACAACCGGCGAAATTCGATCCCTCCCGCGGAACCTTGCGTACGTTCCTTTTGACCCATACCCACGGACGGTCGATAGACCTCATCCGATCGGAGTCGGCGCGCCGTATGAGAGAGGACAAGGAGAACAGTCTGATGACAACAACCGGTCGATCGATCGACGAGCACGTCATCGACTTGACCATCGCGGAGACGGTTCGAACCGCCGTGTCCCAGCTGACCGATGACGAGCGGCGCGCAATCGAGCTGGCCTACTTCGATGGTCATAGCTACCGGGAAGTGGCGGTTCTCCTCGACCAACCGGAAGGAACGATCAAGAGCCGGATCCGTACCGGCCTGCGTAGGCTTGGGACGACATTGAATGAGCTGGCCTGACAACACATCCACATCAATGAGACACGATGAAATTCGGGAGTTGCTCGGCGTGTATGCGCTCGATGCGATAGAACCCTCGGAATCCGAAGCGGTCGAGGCGCACCTTTCAATCTGTCCGGAATGCAGAGGCGAGGTCGATGCCCATCGAGCAGCAGCCTCATATCTCGTCGATGTATCCGACGAAGCACCTGCCCATCTCTGGGATCGCCTGAATGACGGCATCCATCGCGCGGAGGTGGTCGAGTTCCGCAGGCCACGATCGAAACTCTCTCCTGTGTTCGCCGTCGCCGCCGCCATCCTCGTCCTTGCCGGCCTCGTGGTTCAAACGATTCGCCTCGATCAGACCAAGGTCGAGCTCGCCCTGGCACAACAGACAACCTCCGATCTGGAGTTGGCACTAGCAGCCGGGGATCTCCAAAAGGCCGCCACGCTCGCCTCCACCAACCCGGCAGCAACTACGGCGGTCATCGACGGGAGTTTGGGAGCAGGAACGGTGATCATCCTCCCCAACGGCGTCGGTTTTCTCATCGGCGAGGACCTTCCCTCGCTCGACAACCAGCACACATACCAGCTCTGGGCGATACAAGAGGGCGAAGTGGTGTCGGCCGGCATCCTCGGTTCAAACCCCGGCGTCACGACGTTCACCATCGAGAGGGAGCTGCTCGAAGGACTCGTGATCACGGCTGAGAAGGCAGGTGGCGTCGCCCAGTCACAAGAAACGGTGGTGTCGGCGTGGTTCCCGGAAACTTGAGATTCCGTTGAAAGAAACAACGAGGCGCCGGTTGAAGACGGTCCCCGGCCTGTACATCGCCTTTGGATTGATCATTGTCCTGTTTCCGGTCTTGGTGGCAGCAGCCGCCATCACCGATCTTGCCCGCAAGCTTCTCTCGGGAACCCCGATGGTGGCCACTCGACTGGTTCTGTTCGGGTTGGTCTACCTGACCTTCGAGGCGCTCGGGGTGGTCGCGCTAGGGGCGAGCTGGTTGATCACGATCCGTGATGAGGGTGCCCGTCTGGAACAGGCCTATGCGATCCAGAACTGGTGGGCTTCTGGGATCTTCTCGGCCGCACGGCGGCTTTTCTCCCTGGGGCTGGTGGCAAAGGGCCACGACACCGCGCCAACACCGATGGTGTTGATCGCACGCCATGCCTCGATCATCGACAACTTGCTCCCGGCGGTCCTACTGACACGCCCTCGCTCGACCCGGATCCGTTATGTCATGAAACGCGAGTTGCTCCTCGATCCCTGCCTCGACATCGCCGGGAACCGCCTTCCGAACCATTTTGTGGATCGGTCGGCAGGAACCGCCGACACGGAATTGATGGCACTGGCTCGATTGGCAGAAGGGCTGGCGGGCAACGAAGGGCTGTTGATCTACCCGGAAGGAACACGATTCTCACCTGAGAAGAAGAAACGGATCCAGGAACGGCAACAGCGGCTCAAACGGTCAGAAAACGAGACACGAACGATGCGACGTGTGTTGCCGCCGAAGTCCGCCGGGGTCCAAGCGATTCTCGATTCAACCGATGCTCCTGTGGTTGTGATGACCCATCGAGGGCTCGAGAGTTTTGCCACAATCCGCGACATCTGGCGAGGGGCGATGGTGGGATCCACGATCGAGGTCGAGTTCTGGATCTGCCGGCGGCCGGAGATTCCCCGCGACCACACGGCCCAGAGGGAGTGGCTGTTCGACCTGTGGCATCGAATCGACGACTGGCTCTCCGGCGATGCAGCGGTGACTTCACCTTGAGACTCTCCCAACGGATCCGCGGGGCCACAAACGATCACACCCCGATTCGACCATGACCCAGCTGGTCTGGTTCCGCCGGGACCTGAGAATCGAGGACAACCCGGCATGGAGCGCTGCGTCTGCCGCCGGCGAGGAGATCGTCGCCTTGTTTGTGATCGATCCCGATCTCTGGCAAAGGGTTTCCCACCGTCGTCAGGCGATGCTGGGAGCGCACTTGCGAGCCCTCGACACCCAACTCCAGGCTCTCGGGGGAGCGCTCCGTGTGGAGCAAGGTTCTCCCTCCAGGCTGGTGCCGTCCATCGCCAGGGAGGTCGGCGCAGGCGCGGTACACATCAACCGCGACGTAACTCCATTTGCCATTGCCAGGGACAATGCGGTTTCCGCAGACACCTGTCTTGTCGGCCACGACGGCCAATACATCCACCCGGCGGGGTCGATCACCAAGAGAGACGGCGATCCTTATCAAGTCTTCACACCGTTCTGGAGAACCTGGCAGCGGACCCCGCTTCCCCTTTGGCCGGTCACACCGCCGGACTCGCCGGTCAGTTCCAAGCGGGGACTCGGGATCCCCGACACCGGGGTTTCGACGATGGCGGGCGGCGCCGCGGCTGCGCTCGATCGACTCGAGCGGTTTGCCGCCTCGGTCGATGGATATGTCCAGAACAGAAACCGGCCCGATCATGACGGGACCAGTCGACTGTCGGCCGATCTCAAGTGGGGAACCCTCTCTCCTCGCACCGTTTTGGATCTGATTGGAGATCACACCGAAGGACGGATGGCCTTCATCCGACAACTCGCCTGGCGCGAGTTCTATGCCCACCTGCTCCTCGCCTACCCACAGATCGTGGATTCCGCGCTCAAACCCCAGTACGACCGAATCGGCTGGAACAACGACGACGAATCGTTCAAGGCCTGGAAACTCGGCATGACCGGATACCCGCTGGTGGATGCGGGAATGCGCCAGCTGGCACAGGAGGGTTACATCCACAACCGGGTGAGGATGATCGTTGCTTCATTCCTGGTCAAAGACCTCCTCATCGACTGGCGACGGGGCGAACGGTACCTGCGCCGCCACCTGCTCGATGCCGATGTCCCACAGAACGTCGGCAACTGGCAGTGGGTTGCCGGGAGCGGCGCAGACGCCGCCCCTTACTTTCGCGTTTTCAACCCGGTTCTCCAATCACAGAAATTCGACCCAAACGGCACCTATATCAAACGGTGGTTGCCAGAGTTGGCAGGTTTGGCGAACCCGGAGATTCACAACCCGGCCGAAGCAGCGCCGGATCGGCTGGCCGAAGCCGGCGTTGTTCTGGGCGCCAACTACCCGTTCCCTGTCGTCGAGCACTCCTTCGCAAGACAGCGGGCCATCGCAACCTACCAAGCTGCCGTGCGGGCCTGATCTGTGACAATCGGGTGAATGGTTCACATAACCGACTCCGAACGGCGCCTCCGCATTGGTCGCCGCCATTTGTTGATCGACAGGTCATCGTCCCCGCTGGCCAGCGCCGCCGCCCTCGTCGGTTTACATTCGAGCGACCCGGCCACGGTTTACCTCTCGGCATGGGCGCGGGAGTCTCATCCGGAAATCGCATCGATGGACGACGCCTTGTTCGGCGCTCGAAGCCTGGTGCGAGTGGTTGGCATGCGCAAGACCTTGTTTGTTGCGCCGCGCCACCTGGCCGGGGCTATGGGAGTGGCTTGCGCTCGTCAATATCACACAACCGAGAAGAACCGGTTCAATCGGATGCTGGCCGACAACGGGATCCAAGACGAGACCTGGGTCGACCGGCAACGCGACGCTCTACTGGAGGCGCTCGCAAACGGACCCATGACCGCCCGAGCACTCGCGCGGTCCATTCCCGATCTCGACCGACAATTGACGGTGGGGACGGGAACCAAATGGGAAACGACCGTCGGCGCCAACACCAGGCTCCTGTTCCTGATGACCGTAGAGGGATTGGTCGTGCGCGCTCAACCAACCGGCGGTTGGACGTCAGGCCAGTACAGCTGGGCCCGCACCGATCTCTGGTTGGGTGAATCCCTCGGCGCTCCGAAGGAAAAGGAAGCGCGAGCGGTCCTGATCGAGGCATGGCTCCGGACGTATGGGCCGGGCACGCTCCTCGACCTGTGCTGGTGGGGAGGGTGGAGCCAGACCAAGGTCCGGAAAACACTTGAACAGATCGGGGCGGAGGCCGTCACCCTCGAAGACTCCGCAGGGTGGATCCTCGAGGATGATGCCGGGCCGTCGGAGGCCGTCCCGGATTGGGTGGCGTTTCTACCCAGCCTCGACCCATCGGTGATGGGGTGGAAAGACCGTTCGTTCTACCTCGGACCTCACCAGGAACTTGTTTTCGACCGCAACGGAAACGCCGGAGCAACCGTGCTGCACAATGGTCGAATTGTTGGAGGGTGGGCTCAGACCCGTGAGGGCAGGGTTGCATTTGAGCTGTTGGAAGACATCGGATCCACCGGAAGGGACATGGTGGAGCAAAGGGCGGGTGAACTAGAGGCGTATCTCGGACCCACTCGCGTCAAACCGCGTTTTCCGGCGGAGGTCGATCGACGTCTAGCCAGATGAAGCCGGAGGGGTGGTAGCCGTCAGTTCCTCCAACAACTCGGCTGCGGCCCGGGCATCAACGGCCCAACCGTCGGCGCCGAGATCAGACGCCTGCTCTTGACTGACGACGGCCGAGCCCCCGATCAGCAGCGCGACGTCTCCGCTCGTGGCGGAACGGACCGCGGCAATCATCTCGGCAAGGCCGTCCAGACTCGCAGACATCACCGCGCTCAGACAGACAGCCTTCAGACCCTGCGTCTTTTCACATGCCCGCACCAACGAAGCCGTGGGTGTATCCGGTCCGAAGTCGAACACAGAGAAGCCAGACCCGCGAAGTACGTCGGCCAGCATCGCAACCCCCAGGCCGTGCCTCTCGCCCTGTGGCATTGCAGTAATCACTGCTCCCCGGTCCCGACCGCGGCGGTTGAACCTGGGACCGAGCCGGCCAACGATCCGATGGGCCACCGCCGTGCCGAGATGTTCGTCTTCCACGGCCAGCTCGCCGTCATGCCACCGCTGCCCGATGGATTGAAGGGCGGGGGCCAGAAGGTCGACATATATGTCGGCCGGTGCATGGCCGGATGCCAGAGCCGACTCGACCACACTCCAGGCTCCGTTGACGTCGCCGGCCAACATTCTCGCCTCGAGACGGCTTGACCACGGCGTCGAGTCATCACCGGCTTCGGCAAATGTCGGGCCCCGAGCGCCACTTCTGAAGGCGTCGAGATCTGCTTCCGCGATCTGCCACGAACCCCCGACCTTGTTCGCCGCCACCACGCCCAGCCTGACATAGCGGTAGACCGTCATGTAGTGCACGCCGAGTATCTCGGCGGCCTCGTGCAGCGTGTAGATCCTGGTTTCTCCGATGATGACTTGATATTAACACTAAAACTGTTTAGTGTTAAAAACATGAACTCAAACTCTTCCTTTTGGGATCGGCTTCAGGATCGCCTCGTCATACCGGGGTTCTCCAGAATCGGCTATTCCACACGCAACCTCGATCCCGATCACCCCTCGGCACAGGGAAAAACCATCGTCGTCACCGGGGCCACAGGGGGAATCGGACGCGAGACGGCACTTCGGCTGGCGTCACTGGGCGCCCACGTCGTCGCGGTTGGCCGCGATCAGGACAAACTCCTCGGTTTGGCCGCCCAATCGCAAGGAAAAATTTCAACCGAACTCGCCGACCTGTCTCTGATGACCCAAACTGCACAGCTCGCCGACCGACTCCTTGTTCGTTTCGATCGGATCGACGTCCTTGTCAACAACGTCGGCACGATGTTCGATAGGTGGAACACGACCGCCGAGGGGCCGGAGCGGACCGTTGCCACCAACCTCGCCGGCCAATTCGTCCTGACCAATCGCCTGATACCCCGGCTCCAGGAGTCTGCCCCGGCGCGCATCATCACAGTGAGCTCCGGTGGAATGTATTCGGTTCCGCTGAGAGTGAATCGGCTCGGTATCAACAAAAACTACAAACCGGCCGAGGCGTATGCGTACACCAAACGAGCTCAGGTCGTGCTGGCGGAGATGTGGGCGCAACAGCTCGAGGGCACGGGCGTGGTTTCGCATTCGATGCATCCTGGTTGGGTCGACACCCCGGGGGTGGCCGACTCGATGCCTCGTTTTCGCCGTCTGACCAGCGCCATCCTCAGGACGCCCGCCCAGGGCGCCGACACAATCGTGTGGCTGGCCACCGCGGATGAGCCGGCCACGACCACCGGGTTGTTCTGGCACGACAGACTTCCCCGGCCCACCCACCGCCTCACCAGAACGGCGGAACCCGACGGAGAACGAGAACGGCTCTGGGACTACCTGACATCGATCACCGCCAACACCCTGGCGGCAAAGGAGCGGACATGAAAACCCTCGAGATCGCACTGGAGGAAATCGTCGTCGAGTGGCGAGACCTCGCCGCTTGCAACGGTCATGACCCTTCGCTCTTCTTCCCAGCAGGTGAGACCGGTCCGGCGGCGCTTCAAATTGCGCAGGCGAAACGGATTTGTGTGACCTGCGACGTTCAAGAGGACTGTCTGCTCTACGCACTGGACAGCAACCAGGTCAGCGGAATCTGGGGTGGCCTGACCGAAGAAGAACGCCGACCCGTGCGCCGCCGTCACCTGTCGGAGCGCAGGCGCCGAATGGCGGTGTGACCCTTGAGTCCCGAGATGACACTGGCCTCTGACCAGCTCGCCAGAATGAGGGCAATGAATGGCCGCTATCACCGCCAGTTCTTCGGTGACGTGCGGTTCACCACGGTCGCCTCGATCGCCCTCTTCGCGGCCGGAAGTGCCCTTGACCCCCGCCTGGTGACACTCGTGCCGTTGGTGGCGTTGATGGGAGCAGCCCAAACTGCGTTCGACGCCAGCTACCTCATCTTCTCACGGCAATATTCGACCCGTCTCGAGCAGTATCTCAACGCGTCACTCGACCGGGAGCTGCTGATCGCGCATCGGATGGAAGATGCTTATGTCTTTCCGCTCGACAAAAGGAAGATCGTGTCCATTGCGACAGGCACCGGTTTCACCTGGTTCGGGTTCATGACCGCCTTCTACACGGCGATCGGAGCCGTCGTCTTTCTCGTGGGAGCGGCAATCGGGTTCGTTGCATTGGCCGACCGGACACCCGTCCTTGCGGTCGCCTATGCGGTTGCAATCGCATCACTCACCCTGGCCACGCTCGCCACCGGCTGGTGGTGGTTTGTTTCCGGGGTCGGAGAACGCCGTTTGCGAGAGACACTCGACACCGTCTTTGGGTGATGGTCTCGGGGTCGAATCAATAGGGCCGTCCTGCGTGCCACAATCGCTCCATGATCGTTGACGGCGCCGTCTATACGAATGGGCTCAGACGTCCTGAACCGTTTGAGTTGACCGGGGCCCGACATCAGTCGGAGGGCCCAGACACTTTCTGCTGGCTCGGATTGTTCGAACCGGACGAAAGCGAGTTCGATGAGGTCCGGCGCCAATTCGACCTCCACGAACTCGCGGTCGAGGACGCCATCACCGCCCACCAGCGGCCAAAACTCGAGCTCTACGACGACACGGTGTTTGTCGTCTTGAAACCGGCCCGCTACCTCGATGAGACGGAGGACATCGAACTCGGCGAGATCCTGCTCTTCGTCGACAAGGACTTTGTCGTCGCCGTACGTCACGGTCAGGCGAGCCAGCTGGTCAGGGTGCGGCATGCCCTGGAATCTCACCCGGAAGAACTGGCCCTAGGCCCGGGCGCCGTGCTGATGGCAGTCGTCGAAAGGGTCGTCGACGACTATTCGGCCGTTCTCACACAACTGGAAATAGACGTTGAGCAGGTCGAGCGCGAGGTCTTCTCGGTCGAAGAAGACGCCCCCACCGAGCGGATCTACAAACTCAAGCGCGAGGTCCTCGAGTTCGCGTCGGCCACCACACCACTGCTCGGACCGCTGGATCGACTCGCCCGCGGAAGGTTCGAGGCAATACATCCCGACCTGAGGGAATACTTCCGCGACACCCACGATCAAGTGCAGAGGATCGTGGACCAGATTGTGACGCTGCGGGATCTGCTCACCTCGATCCTTGACGCCAACCTGACTCAGGTGAGCGTGAGGCAGAACGAGGACATGAGGAAGATCTCGGCGTGGGTCGCCATCGCCGCAGTACCAACACTCCTGGCCGGGGTGTGGGGGATGAACTTCGATGGGATGCCCGAGCTCGGCTGGAACTTCGGCTATCCCCTGGCGATCCTGATCATGTCGGGAATCTGTGGCACCCTCTACCTCAGGTTCAAACGATCCGGCTGGCTCTGAAACCCGCATCCGGCGGGTGGCCGCAAGCTCCCGTCTAGCATGCCGCCACGTGGCAGCAACGGTGGTTCTCGGAGCGCAATGGGGCGATGAAGGCAAGGGTCGGGTAACCGATTTCTTCTCGGAATCGGCCGATTTTGTGGTCCGGTATCAGGGCGGCAACAACGCAGGTCACACGATCATCATCGGCTCGGAGCGATATGCGCTGTCGCTCGTCCCCTCGGGGGTGATGTATCCGTCCTGCACCCCCGTGATCGGCAACGGGTGCGTGATCGACCCCAAGGTCCTCCTGGCCGAAATCGACATGCTGACGGCTCGGGGGATCGATCCGTCGAAGCTGCGAGTTTCGGCGAACGCCCACTTGATCATGCCGTATCACCGAAAACTCGACGCCGTGATGGAACGTTATCTCGGTCGCAATCAGATCGGCACGACCAAAAAGGGCATCGGACCTGCCTACACCGACAAGTTCGCCCGACGCGGAATCCGGGTCCAGGATCTGTTCGATCCCAGTATTTTTCGAGACAAGGTGGAGACTGCGCTTGCCGACGCCAATCGCCTCCTGACCAGGGTCTACAACCAGCTGCCGATGAAAGCCGAGGAGATCGCCGACGAATACCTTGGCCACGCCGAACGCCTACTTCCTTACGTGTCGGACACATCTCTGTTGTTGTGGCAGGCGATCCACGGCAACAAGACGGTCCTCTTCGAGGGCGCTCAGGGAACGTTGCTCGACATCGATCATGGGACCTACCCGTTTGTCACATCTTCGAATCCGACCGCGGGCGGCGCCGCCGTGGGGTCAGGGATTGGACCCCGCGACATAGATCGAGTTGTCGGCGTCGCCAAGGCCTACATCTCGAGGGTGGGAACCGGACCATTCCCCACAGAGCTCACAGACGAAATCGGGGATACGATGATCGAGCTCGGAGGCGAGTACGGCACCGTCACCGGTCGCCGGCGACGATGCGGTTGGCTCGACCTGGTTGCCCTCCGCTATTCGGCCCGGATCAACTCGCTGTCGGATATCTTCATCACCAAACTCGACATATTGTCCGCGTTCGACACGATCAAGGTCGCAACGGCCTACACATCGCTCGGCGAACGCTTCGAGGAATTCCCACGCCAGCAGCGAGTGCTCTACAACTGCGCACCCGTCTATCACGAGATGCCAGGCTGGAAGGTCGACGTTTCGGAGTGCCGGAGTTACGACGACCTGCCCCAACCTGCCAGAAACTATCTCGAGTTCATCGAGAGCAGCGTGGGTGTACCGGTGAGATGGGTTTCGGTTGGCCCGGAGCGCCACCAGCTGATCGAACGAAAATGAAGGTCCTGCTGCTGGGTTCAGGAGGCCGAGAGCACGCGCTCGGGTGGGCCCTGACCCGATCAGAAAGAGTGACAGAACTCATCTCGCTCCCAGGGAACCCTGGTCTTGCCGGGCTCGGCGCAGTGGTCGAAGGGGTGAATCCGGCCGACGCCGGTGCGGTTGCGGCTCTGTCGAGGATCCATTCGGTCGATCTGGTGGTGGTCGGACCGGAACAGCCGCTGGCGGCCGGTGTGGTGGACGCGGTTTCCCGCCTTGGGATCCCCGTGTTCGGCCCCACCCGGGCCGCAGCCAGGGTCGAGTCCTCCAAGACTTTTGCCAAGGACGTGATGAAGAAGGCAGGAGTCCCGACCCCGGCTTATGAGAGGTTTTCGGATGTCGCCGCGGCCCAAAGCCACATCAACTCTGTGAAAGGGCCCTTCGTCGTCAAGGCCGACGGGTTGGCGGCGGGTAAGGGTGTCCTGGTCACGCCGGATCCCGAAGCCGCGCTCTCCTGGGTCCAACATTGCATCGACGGGGCCTTTGGCGATTCAGGGTCGACGGTCATCGTCGAGGAGTTCGTCGACGGTCCAGAGCTGAGCGTTTTTGGCATGTGTGATGGCGCCGACGTCGTGCTCCTCGAACCCGCCCGCGACTACAAACGGGCGCTGGACGGCGACGCAGGGCCCAACACCGGAGGCATGGGGAGCTACAGCCCGGTGAGCCTGCCCGATGGTTTGGAAAAAGACGTGGTCGAGCGGGTTTTTCGACCGACGTTGAAGCAAATGGCCGAGGACGGTTCACCATATGTCGGATTCCTCTATGCCGGTTTGATCCTGACCGACGACGGCCCGATGGTCATCGAGTTCAACGCCCGGCTCGGCGATCCGGAAACCCAGGTTCTGATGCCAAGGCTTGCGACCGATCTGGTAGACATCATCGAGACCACCCTCACGAGCGGTGCCGCCAAGGCAACGATCGCTTGGTCGCCCCGGGCCGCGGTGAATGTCGTACTTGCCACCGCCGAATATCCTGAACCATCAGCAGGCGGGTTGGTGATCTCGGGCCTCGACTCCACGGAAGACAACGTCCTGGTGTTCCATGCAGGCACTGCTCGTGCAGGTAAACACACCGTTACCGCCGGTGGACGAGTGATCAGTGTTGTTGGATTGGGCGAAACCCTGGAGTCGGCATCCGAGCGGGCCTACTCCGCAGCAAACCAGATCCAGTTCACGGGGCGCCGGTTTCGAAACGACATCGGACGCTGAGCGGTCAGCCCCACGACAGTCCGCGGCTCATGCCGCATCTCTGAATGTGGACGTGATGCGCGCCAGAAGCTCTCTCGGGCTGAAGGGTTTGACCACATAATCAGAGGCCCCTGCAGCCAAACCGGCGTCGATGTCGCCGCCGCGGGCTCTGGCGGTGAGCATGATCACTGGAAGGTCGATCAAACCGAGGTCCTCCCGGATCCGCCGGCAGGTCTCTATGCCGTCGAGCACTGGCATCATCACATCGAGGACGACACAATCCACCCGCTCGTTGGCGAGAACTTCGAGTGCCTCGCTTCCCCCAACCGAGGTCAATGTGTTGATTCCATGCATCTGAAGCTTGAGCTGCACCAAACGGCGCAGGTCGGCGTCATCGTCGACGATCAAAACAAGTGGCATATCAAATGGTCCTGTCGGCGGCCGGGAGAGACAGTTGCGCGGTTGTTCCGACCCCAACCATCGAATCGATTGTGAAGACCCCACCGGCACGTTTTGTGACGGCGTCGACGATCGCCAAACCGAGACCGGTCCCTTGGATCTCGTTGGAGCGGGCCAGGGATCCTCGATAGAACCGGTCTCTGACCCGCTCGATGTCGGACGGATCGATTCCGATCCCGTTATCCCTGACGGTGAGGGTCGTGAAAACGCCGTCACCCTGCGCCCTGATCAAGACATCGCCGCCGGTTGGAGTGAATTTGATCGCGTTTCCGACCACGTTGACCAAGGCGCTGTATATCTCGGCCCGGTCGGCGCAGATGAGAGCCGACGGGTCGGCCTCGCACGTCAGCCGAACCCCTTTTGACACGGCCGTGACTTCAACGGATGCGGCCACGTCACGGATGAGCTCATCTGCGGTGAACAACACGGTCTTGCGATCGGACTCGGCGCGATCGAGCGAAGCCACAAGCAGGATCTCGCCGATCAGATGCAAAAGGCGGTCCCCGTTTCTTCGAACCACGGCAACCAGGTCGGATTGGGGCTGGGTCAGCTCTTCACCTTCGTCGAGAAGCTCGAGGTAACCGAGAATCGAGGTGAGGGGGGTGCGCAGCTCGTGGGAGACGTTCGAAACGAATGCATCCTTGAG
The DNA here is from genome assembly GCA_041746105.1 of Acidimicrobiia bacterium. Lineage (GTDB taxonomy): Bacteria > Actinomycetota > Acidimicrobiia > Spongiisociales > ZC4RG35 > JBFHRE01. The sequence continues at coordinate 80,342 of JBGTHP010000026.1, read as the reverse complement.
TTGGTCGATCTCGTAGCGATCGGAGAGATCCCTGGCGAGCAGCGCCAGGCTCGGATTCTCGGCACTGCGGCTGTGCAAGATGACAACGGACGCCGGAATCACGTGGCCATTGCGATCGACGAGCCGAAGCTCCCCCGACCAAGCTCCCGTCGACGCTGCTGCATTGACGGCGGCATGGAAACGGGCAAGGTCGTCGCCGAGAATCATGCTCCTGATCTCGTCGGGCGCGCCCATCATGGACGTCCCGCTGCGGTTCAGATACTCGAGCCTTCCCCCGATCGATCCCCAACATACGATGTCTGGAGTTGTGTCGAGGATCTCAGCCGCCTTTGCCAGGCTCCGCTGTGCGTCAACACGCTCGGTTATGTCCTGGAACACGACCACCAGGCTGGAGTCATCTCCCAATCGCATCTGAGATACCGACACTTCCGCGGTAAACTCGCTGCCGTCGAGCCGGGCAGCCCGGATAGTCACGTTGTTGACTTCGCCCCGCATACCGCGGTTGAGAATCCTCGTGACTAAACGATCGACTCTCAGGCTGTGAGCAGGGGCGGCGATGTCGGAGACCCTGCGCCCCAAAAGGGTCCCGTCGGGAAACCCGAGCGACCGTTGTGCCGACGGATTTGCGCTGGAGATGCGACCTGATCCATCGATCACGACGACACCCATCGCCGCCGTCGAGAACAACGTCTGGAGGAACCCCGCCGTCGCCTCCAACTCTTTCACGGCTCGGTTGCGAGCGGATTCTGACTGGAGCGATTCCACGATGCTGGCACAAGTCGAGAGCAGAGGTTGGAGCAACTGCCCCAACCGTTCGTCGTAGGGAACGGCCGGCGACGTCACGCCGATAATGGCAACTAGACGGTCTGCCGACACCAGAGGTAGACCGAGAAACCCGCTCACCGGTGAGAACCGTGAATCGTCGCCATTCCGTCCGGACTCGCGGTTGATGATCACCGGTTCTTCCCCGGCAATCACCTGCGATACCAACAAACCTATGTCAGGGTGGACACTGCGCTGGCCCTCCCCCGTCCACACCATCGCTCGGGTTTCGAGATTGGGGATACCTCGGTCGGACCAGACCATCTCGCCGATGAAACCGTACTCACTGAACGACGTTCGGAGGACGGCGTCAAGAAGAAGATCCCACATCCGCTGTGGGTCTCCGTCTCTGACGTACTCGCGCTGAACGTGAACGATCTCGGCCAGGATGTCTGGTGCGGCGCGATCGTTCAGCCAACCTGGCGGCATTCGCCGGGCCGGGCGCGCAGATTCGGAGGTGTCCACACCTTCCCGGTCGGCGGGCGAGTCGTCGAGTTGAGGCCGAATCATGATCTTGCCCATTGTTGGGCCCGGCCCGCGTCTTCCTATGCTGAAACAATGTCCTTGTTCGATGAACTGACCGCCCTCGCCGCCGAATCGTTCGCCCAGATCGGGCTCGATCCGAGTCTCGGCGAGGTCGTCAGGTCCCAAAGGCCAGAACTCGGCCAATTCCAGATCAACGGCGCCCTCGCCGGCGCCAAGGCCGCAGGCCGCAACCCCCGCGAAATCGCAGAAGACGTCGCCGCCCTCCTACGCGCCGACGCCAGAATTCGATCGGTCGAGGTCGCAGGACCAGGGTTTCTGAACATCGTCGTCACAGACGACTACCTCGCCCACACATTGGGCGAGATCGCCGGCGACGAGCGCCTTGGAGTGCAACGAGTACCGAAGAGCCATAAGGTCATCGTCGACTACGGAGGCCCCAACGTCGCCAAAGACCTCCACGTTGGCCATGTGAGGGTCGCCTTGATCGGGGAATGCCTCAAGAGAGCACTCACTTTTGTTGGTCATGACGCCCTCGGAGATGTTCACCTGGGAGATTGGGGTGCCCCCATGGGCCAGCTACTGGCCGAGATGCAGGAGCGCTACCCGACCCTCGAATACTTCGACGGCACCTCTTCTGGCCCGTATCCGAAGGAATCGCCTGTCGGCATCGAGGATCTTCAGGAAATGTACCCGGTGGCCGCGGCGAAAGTGGCGTCCGATCCCGAGTTCGCCGAACGCAGTCGGGCAGCGACCGTCGAACTCCAGCAAGGCCGGCCCGGTTACAGGGCCCTGTGGGCCCACTTTCGGGAGGTATCGGTGGTGGCACTGAGAGGGGTGTACGACCGCCTCGGTGTTTCCTTCGAGTTGTGGTTGGGAGAGGCGTCGGTGCACGACCGTATCGATTCGCTCATAACCAAGATCACGGCCGAAGGTGTCGCCGTGGTCAGCGATGGGGCAATCGTCATCCCGGTCGCAGAACCCGACGACAGTCACGAGATTCCGCCTCTTATGCTCCAGAACAGTCGGGGCGGATTCACCTACGCGACCAGCGACCTCGCAACGATCGAAGAAAGGGTGGTAGACCTCGGTGCCTCGGAGATCATCTACATCGTTGACTTGAGGCAGTCTCTCCACTTTCAGCAGCTGTTCCGGGCAGCCCGCAGAGCGGGAATCGCGACACCATCGGTGATTCTGGACCACTCCGGGAACGGCACCGTCAACGGTCCAGACGGGAAACCCTTCAAGACTCGATCCGGAGATCTGCCGCGATTGCGTGACACAATCGATGACGCAATCGAACGTGCCAGGATCAGGCTGGAAGAGGGAGGGGTCGCTCTCGACTACAACGAGGAGGAACGGGCCGCAATCGCCCGCCTCGTCGGACTTGCCGCCCTCAAGTACGGAGAACTTTCCAACCACCGGGCCTCGAACTATTCATTCGATCTCGACAAGTTCACCCAACTCCAGGGCAAGACCGGACCCTACGTGCAATACGCTGCCGCTCGAATCCGTTCGGTGCTGAGAAACGCAGCCAAGGAGTCGCTGCTGGCCGGGAACCCCATCCCACCGTCGGCGGTCTCAGAGCGGGGCCTGATCCTCGAACTGGTGAGGCTGCCTGACGTGATCGGACGGACCATCGAGCAACGCGCACCCAACCATCTGGCCGAGTACGCCTATGACCTGACCGGCGCATTCAATCGGTTCTACGACGAGTGCCACATCCTGTCCGAGACAGATCCGGCCCGCCAGGCTTCGTGGCTGACCCTGGTCGAGGCCACACTTCGCACGATCGAGCTGGTCTTGGGGCTTCTCACGATTGAGATTCCCGAAAGGATGTAAAGTGGAGGTACGGCCGGCCGCGCCATCGGACCACGATGCGATCGCCTCTTTCACCCAGGGCACTTTCGACTGGGGCGACTACGTATCTGACAGATTCCTCTCCTGGCTCGACGACCCCGACGGTCAGGTGCTGGTCGCGGTGGACTCGTCTGACGAGGTGTTGGGCATGGCGAGAGTGGCGATGCTGTCCCCTCGCGAGGCCTGGATGCACGCCGCCAGGGTACGTCCATCGGCGCGCCGGACCGGAGTGGGCACGCTGCTGAATGATGCCGGATGCAACTGGGCACGCCGGCGCGGTGCCGAGATCGCCCGTCTCCTGGTCGAAGACTGGAATGTCGCAGCTCAGCACCAAGTCGAAAAGATGGGCTATCGGAAGAGGTCTTCGTGGGTGTCTGCCGAAAAGCACCTCAAAATGGAGCCTCTCACCAACGGAGGTCGACGGGTTCCAGGCGATGAACGCTTGACGCCGGCCCGCCGTACAGAGGTTGATCTCGCCTGGATGACATGGAAAGTCGGCGAACTGGCCACAACCTCGCGTGAGTTGTTCCCCCAGGGATGGACCCTCCGTCAGATGGTTGCCGACGATCTGGCGGCCGCGGTGCGGAGTGGAAGACTGTGGCAGTGTCCATCCGGCTGGGTGGTTGCCGGAGTCAACCAGGACGGGGCCCTAGACGTGTCCTGGGTTCAGACCAGCGACCTCGACGCCCACCGACTCGTCCGCGCCGTCATCGACCTCGCCGACGGGATGGGCGCAGAGTCGATCTGGGGCCTTCTCCCCTCTGCCCCATGGCTCGCCGACTCCCTGGCCACCCTCGGGTTCGATTTGAGATCGTCTGGCGTTTGGTCGATTCCCCTCTAGGGTCTGGCGACGGTCGAGCTCCCGAAGTCGTCAGTTACCTACGCGCATCCGACGTTCGCGGCGGATCTGCCGGCGAATTCTGGCCTGCTCTTGGCGGCGCTTCTCCTCCTCCGTAACGGCCACGAGAGGCGGCACCTCAACCGGAAGTCCGTCATCCCCGAGAGCAACCATGACCAAATATGCGGTGGTGGTGTGCCGCCGAGTTCCCCCCTGCCATGGTTCGGCCTCCACCTTCACGCCAACTTCGAGCGAACTACGGCCGACGTCGTTGAGGGAAGCGCTCACGATGAGAATGTCACCGACATATACCGGCTCGTGAAAGCTCAACTCGTCGATCGAGGCTGTGACGCACAGGCGTCCGGCATGGCGGGCCGCCGCAATTCCCGCCGCAGTGTCGACCTCGCGCATGATGACGCCGCCATGCACGTTTCTCACCAGGTTGGCATCGAGCTGTGTCATCGTCCGCGCAAAGGTGACCGAACTCGCCGAAACCGTTTTTCCGTCAGACATCGGTTGCAGCGTAGGCGAGTCGAGCGGCCAGATCACTGGCTATCGTGCCTGGCCGGAGGTGGCAGTGAAGAGGACGGTTTTCCTGGTGGCAATGCTCGTCGTCACGGCGTACGGCTGTGGTGAAGCCCCGGCCGGCGACGCGGTTTTGGTCGTCGAGGGCAGAGCCTTCGGCCAAGCCCCGGCGGTCGGCGCCGGTGACAGCTTCGACATCGTCAACCGAGATGGGGGTCGTCATACGTTCTCGTCTGCCGAAAGTGTGTGGGTCGAGGTGGAGTTGCCGGCCGGTTCGGAGACTCGGTTCACGGTGCCAGATGACCTCGCCCCGGGTAGCTACAGCTTCTTTTGCGCGTTCCACCCTGACTCGATGGGTGGCAGGCTCGTTGTGGAAGGCTGATTCACCAGGAAATCGACTCGAGGTTCTTGACATACGCACCGTCTCGAAGCTGGAAACCGATCCGCTCCAGATAGTCGTTGTGGGCCTCGGTTCCAGAGCTGGTGACGGCTTCCGTCAGCCTCGTTCCTTCCGTGAGCCGGGTCGATGCTGAAAAGAGGAACTGGGCGACACGCATGTCGCGGTATTGCGGGATCACAAAATCCAGATCGATCGACAACCGTGAGTCCTGAATCGAGCCGATGAACAAGCCCGCCGGAACCATGTCCCGGAGGACGAACGTCCTGACCTGTTCGTCGCCGCCTGGAACGTACGAGAACTCAGGCTGGAATTTGTCGATCTCGTCACCGTAAAAACTCAGGAAGTCGAGCAGATATTTCGAATCGGAATCGACCCGCAACAGCCGAAAGAACTCTCTGCGCCGCGACTGCAGCTGATAGAGGAAATAGAGGTGTACGCCGGCGATGATCGTATTGACGATCACGATCGGATAGGCCTCGATCAGGAGGGCGTATACAACGAACGCGGTGGACCCGGCGAGACCGATGATCCGCAGTTTGAGGATCGAGGTACGGGTTACCGAAAGGAGGATCAGAGTTGAGGCGACGTAGCCGACCAACTCGGTGGCGAAAGGAGACATGGATCAAACTGTTGGAATCCACTGGATGCTAAACCAGATCCGGCCCGACCCGACTATCGGGTGATGCGCCCAATGTTCACTTCTTGGCGGACCTGGCCAGAGCCAAAGCCGCGCTCGCCTCTTCCAACATCAGCCTCTCATCGGCGGCGACCGACCGGGGGACACTCCAATACGGCATCCGCCCATGGCGGTGGGAACCCTCCATGGTTGGCTCGTCTCCACCACGGAGAAAGAGCCCAGCGTTCGAATCGATCAACCCAAACATCACTCCGTCACTGAAGACGCCATAACCCCCGAACATCCCCTTGGAGGAGGCGCCGAGCGAGGCGAGTTCGTCACAAACCTCCTGGGCAAGGACAGCGGCCACCGAGGTCCGCTTTGTACCCTTTTCTCCCACTACGGCCTCGTGCCGTCCACGATCGATGCACGCCGGTCTTTCCACCGAGCGAGCACCAAAGTCGCCAGTCCGAGCAACAACTCATCGGCCACGGGTACAACATCGGGAATGAGGAGATCGAGCAAAAACAACCCGCCGGTCAGCAGGAGAAGCGTCGGAAACCTTCGTTTGCGAGCCCAGGCCAAGATGCCCCCGGTCGCGATGTGCCGACTACCCGTCATCTGCGCAGACTAACGGCACCTTGTGCCAAGGCGCCCGTGACGTGAACGACAAACGTCGGTCCTAGGGATGCGGAGCCGCCGCCGCTCGGGTGACGTCAGTCGTGGAAGTTGGGGAAAGGCTCATTCGGACGTCGCTCGGAGCGCCGCGTTCGGTTCTCAGAAACTTAAAGAACGACCATGTGGCGAGTGCACTCAGCAGGTGCCACAGCGCGTGGGCCTGGTAGACCGAATCGGGGTCACACCAGGGATGATCATCGGTCCCCGTAAGCCAGATCGCGTAGGCAAGACCGAACGCGGTCATACCGACCCAAAACCACCAGTAGCGGCGCCGCCCGGGAGCCGGGTTTCGGTACAAGAGACCCGGAACCCAGAAAAAGATGACCCACCAAAACTCGCCGGGGCTTCGCCACATCGCCACCGGAGTTATCCCAAACACACCGGCAACCACGAACCCGACGAACCCCGACCACCACCGGCTCCTCGGAAACCGATACACGGTCTCGGATATCACCCAAAGCGCAATCGAAAGTCCAAAAAGATCCATCCCGATTCCGAGATCGGGGCCGTTCAACCAGAACCCGGCGGCGTAGAGAGCGAGCAACCCGGCATACACGACAAAAAACCGCCTCAGGCGCCAGCTACCGAGCCTCGAGACGTTGTAGATCCACGGAACAAGGATGAATGCGACCATCGAGGTGTTGTCGAGCCAGGCGCCGACCGTTGTATGGGTCCCGTGCATCGCCATCGAACCCGGTCCCAGCCACAACGAGGCAGTCGCATACAGAATCGATATCGCCGAAATGCCGAGAAACGGATTCGCCTTGGGCCGGCCCAGGTTTTCGTCGCTGCGCAGTGTGAGGAGCATCGCCATGCCGGCGATGACGAATCCAAAATTGCCAAGGGTGTTGACCGGCTCCCTCAGCCAACCCGAGGCCACTCTTTCACACCAGCGCGAGGCCTGGCCAATTGGACTCTCGTTGGCCGCGGCCATCCCCCAACCATCGGCGCCGGCCCCATAGAAGACGATGGCGAACCCGGCAAACACCGCCATCCCGATGAGCGCCGGATTTTTCGCGAGTCGCACTCGGTTCAAACTACTCCGACGTTGCCGCCTAGCCTCCTCACATGAGCTTTGATGTTGCCGCGCTCGGGCGCAAGACCCTGATCGATCCCGATGGGGACCCCCACGAGTTGGGAGCATTGTGGGCCAATGGCCCTCATCTGATCCTTTTTCTACGGCATTTTGGTTGACTTACCTGTCGCGAGCGGGCCGGTCAGGTCCGCGAAAGGTACGACGAGATCCTCGCCACAGGCGCCGGGGTGACTGCCATCGGGACCGGTGGGAAACGGTACGCGGTTGCGTTCATCGAAGACGAAAACGTCCCATTCCCGGTGTTGCTGGACGAAGACGGTTCGGCGGCCGGCATCGCCGGAACCAAGACGTTGGGTTTGGCCTCGTTCAAGCCAAGAGCCGTGATAGCCGGAGTCCGGTCGACCCTGGGAGGGAACCGCCAGGGCAAAACTGGCCGGAGGCCACTCCAACTGGGAGCAACACTCATCATCGGACCGCCCAACAAGCTGTTGTACGCCGACTACGAGGATTTTGCAGGAGACCACGCAGACCTCGATGAGGTTTTGGCGGTTCTCAGCCGGTAGCTACTCACGCCGGGCGATGATCGCGGTGTGGTCATCGGCGACCCTCGTCACAAACAACACTCGGGAGAGATCTCCGGACAACTTCAAGTCCTTCCTCAGTTGCTCCGGCCGAATTGGGCTTCCGCGCTTCTTGATCTCGAGAACACCGACTTTTGCTGCGCGCAGATAGGCGCGGATCCGTTTGAGGCTGAACGGCATCACTGCCTCGACCCTGAAACGTGTCACGAACGACGAATCAGACTCGGCTTCACTGGAGATGTACGCGATAGAAGGGTCGATTCTCCAACCGTCGATGGCGGCTGCAACCGTCTTCACCAAACCCGCCCTGATCACCGCAGGGTCTGGTTCATATATGAACGTTCCAACCGCATCGACTTTGGCGCTTTCTGAAGCGGGCACCAGCGTTGCGCCGGAAGGAAGCAAAGTTGCCCTCCGCCGGCAATCGCCGGCCATCGCTCCAAACCACAGCACACACTCGCGCAACTCGCCATGGAGGGAGACGAACTCGGCTTCGGAGTCGGCGGGGATATCAACATCGGCGATGGCGGGATGGGTCTTGACCGCCAGTTCTGGCAGGAAACGATCAATGACAGCGCCGAGCGGCGGGCGATAAGCGGATGGGTCGAGAATACGTTTCCCACGCTCGTCCCGCCGAGCCGGATCACAGAAATAGGCGTCCGCGGTCTCCCTTCCGACTCCGAGCAGATCCCGGACCTCGACCCCGAGAGGCACCCCATGAACAGAGGCGTTGAACTCGGCCAGGACGGCGCGAACAGGGTCGAGATCGATAGCGGTGACGTCCGACACTGCGCCAAGAGCTATTGCGTCTCCTCCAATCCCGCAACCCAGGTCGTAAACCGACGAGTAACGACGAAACCGCTCCGCCCTGTAGCGGGACACCGGTTCGGCAGTTGCCTGCTGCAGACCTTCCTCGGTGAACAACATCTCGTCGGCTCGCTCGAATTTCACCTTCCCTCTCAGTCGCAGCACCGTCGTCTGCACCAGCGCCGAGGCTTCCTCAGCCGTGAACAGGCTCCTCAGCCCCGCGACAACCGAGAGCATGTCTCGATCGTCGATTCGGTTCAACCCGGCAAGAGCGGTCTGACCGGTTTCGGATATGAGGAATCGAGCCTGCTCGAGATTCACGGAGCAGGGATGGTCGTGGCTGCCACGGTTCCGAGAACCCAGACCACATAAACCAGGCCAAGCTCCATGTCCCGGCCAAATCCGACTCGTCTCAGGCTGTTTCGACCTAAGTAGGCACCGCCGACACCAAGGACCGGCACCACGGACAGGCCGGCAAACCCGGCCGCCCGAAGCAACTCCTGTCCTACACGCATCGGGTAGGAGAGATCCTCGGTCAGCCCGGCCAGACGATTCGCCGCCACATAGAACAAAGCCCCGATCAGAAGTCCGGCGAAGGCACGGCCCAAAGCCACCCGAGTGTCCGAGAACCGTGCAGAAACGGCGCGAGTGCCGTATCCACCCTCGGTGGCAATCCCAAAGGCGAATGCTCCGATGATTGCAAGGCTGAGTGTGGTGGCCAGCATCGCACCGGTGGACATCTCCAAGCCGATGCCGACCAGGTCGAAACCATCCAGCACAACGGTGAGCGCGAGTGCGATCAATCCGCTCCCCAGAACCAGCATGGCCATGTCGAGCATCGAGCGGAAGGTCCCCGTGACCAGGGTGAACCAGTAGGAGAACTGCTCCTGGTTGCCTGTCGTTTCCAAATCGGTCACCGCTTCCTCACGCCGGTCGAGGGTACCTGGCCTGCCTGCTCCGTCAGCGCCTCCCAGTACAACTCGACCGGATGGGCAACCCGAAACGGTCCACGCAGATGGCTCCGCAACTGCATCTCGCACCCAGGGTTGGCCGAAGCCACGAGCGTGGCTCCACTTCCCTCGATCTGCGCCGCCTTCTGGCGGCCAAGCCGATGGGATGCTTCGGAATTCATGACCGAGTAGATACCGGCGGCACCACAACACATACCGAATTCGTCGATCTCAACGGGGACATATCCGGCGGCCATCAGGATCGCTCGCGGAGCATCGACTACTCGTTGTGCGTGCCGAAGATGACAAGGATCCTGGACCGCAACGGAGCCTCTGCCTTTCTCGAGTCGAGGAAGGAAACCGTCGGCGATGAGCTGCGCTACGATTTCGGTAACGTCTCGAATCTGGTCGGCGCCGCGTTCGGAATGCGACTTCAGGTGGGCGGAACATCCGGCGGCATTGGCGACTACCAGATCGCAGCCCTCGAAGGCCTTCTCGTTTGTTTCCGACATCGCTTTTGCTTCGGCAACGTGGCCGTCGTGAGAAGCCAAGGCGCCGCAACATGTCTGAGGCTCCGGCACCACAACGGTATAACCGCCCTGCACCAGTAGACCTATGGTCGCCTCGTGAACGGCGCCGAACCATTGGTCCATGACACATCCGGCCAGAAGACCAACGGAGCCACGAGGAGGACCTTCGGGATGAACCACCAGACCAATATGGGATGAGCGGTTGGGGTCCAGCCTCCGGATGCCGGAGATCGCGCCGAGTGGACCAGGTAGTCCGCGGGTGAGTCTCAACCGTTGCACCAAGGAAAGCCCGCGGGTGACAGCAGCCATCAACGTCCGCCTTCTGATCAGCCGACCAAGGACAAACCTTCGTAGCGTTTTGCCGACGGATCTCTTTTGGACGGCCAGTTCGGCTCTCGCACCTTCCAGGACCCTCCCGTAGGGCACCAAACCTGGACAAACCACTTCGCATGCCCTGCACCCAAGACAGAAGGACATCGCGTCTTCAAAGGCTGTGTCTACGTCGATTTCTCCTTCGAGGACCAAGGACATCGCGAGGAGCCGGCCCCGCGGAGACGCAGCCTCCTTGCCGGTGAGCCGGTAGGTAGGACAGGTCGGCAGACACAGTCCACACTGGATGCACGCATTCAATTCCTGGCGTGTCGGAGCCTGCGGGGTCACATAAGGCATCAGTTCATCCCCGGCATACGTCCCGGATTACAAACCCGCCGAGGGTCAAAGGCAGCCATCAATCGGCGTTGGAGCGCGACCCCCGGTGGTGGTGTTCCCCACGGATCGAACCCCAAGCCTGCGGGCGCTCGGATGGTTATCAGAGCCCCACCGATTCCTTCGGCCCATGTGCGAACGCCCGCCAATGCGACCACATCCGGTTCCAGTGGTGAGAACCAGATGTCGCCGACGAGATGCTGAGCGATGAATCGACCCGGCGGGAGCCTCTTGATCGCATCCGTGATCCGAGCCGGGGGCACTCGCAGCGAAAAGACCGAGCCGGCGTCCAGGGGATGTGGCCAAAGAAGACCTGGTCGTGGATCCTCCCCGAGAGCTTTGGCTGCCACCTCCAGGTCCCGCGAAGGGCCCTGCAAATACACGTTCGAGCCTTCATCGGTCTCGAGGACGGCCAGCGGACGGTATGCAACCAGCGAGGCACGGCGAGCGTCCGGTACCGGGACAGTCACCGAAGACTCCGGCAGCGGCCAAAGTTTCAAGCAGACCGACGCAATAAACCCCATGCTGCCCATCGAGCCGGTGGCCAGGCGTGGGAGGTCGTATCCAGTCACGTTTTTGACCACCCGGCCGCCGCCCCGAACGATACGACCATCACCCGTCACCAATATCACCTCGAGCATTCGGTCGCGGGTCGGCCCATAACGTGCCCTCCGGTACCCAGAGAGCCCGGTCGATACGACTCCACCTACGGTCGCAGCCCCGACGAGTTCTGGGAGCCCGGCGGTCTGACCCCGGCTCGCCAACAGAGTTTCCAGCTCACCAACCGGCATCCCGGCCTCGACGACAACTGTGAGATCATCTGGCTCCCACGAGATCAATGACCGCATACCCGCCGACGAGAGCAAAACCTCGGCCTCCAACGGGTGCCCGATTCCCTGGTGGGTGCCGCCACCCCAGAACATAACGGAGTGCCGGTCGGCCGACGCCGCTCGCATGATCTCGCCGACCTCGTCGATCGTGCCCGGGGCGAAAGTGTGTGGAGCCGGCGGCAGCCCGACCGTCAGCTCGGGGGCGGACTTCTCGAGTTCGCCGATTTCGACCGGTTTGGGATTCACACCCATGCGCCCTCGGGAATGGTCCGACCGAAGTCAAAGCAGCGAGAGCCCGTCGGCAGGATCTTGTCGGGATTGAAGATGTCCCGAGCGTCGAACGCCTCTTTGATCCGCGCTTGGGCATCGAGGTCGTGTGCGGTGAACATGAGAGGCATCAGATCCCGCTTTTCGAGTCCGATCCCGTGCTCGCCGGACAGGGCGCCTCCCAAACGGACGCAGACTTCGACCAACTCGTCGGCGGCCGAATGAACTCTTTCGAGCATCCCGGGCTCCGATGCGTCGAACGCCATCAAAGGATGCAGATTGCCGTCGCCGGCGTGGAACACGTTCATCATCTTGATCCCGTAATGCTCGCCGATCCGGTAGACCTCTGACATCGCCTCGACCAGCCTGGTCCGAGGCACCACAGTGTCGTGTAGGTAGTAGTCGGGAGCCGATTGGGCCACCGCTCCGAAAGCCGACTTTCGACCTTTCCACAATATTGCCCTTTCCGCTTCATCGGCGGCGAGCCGAGCAGATATCGCGCCGTGTTCTTGTGAGATCTCGAGAACGATCTTGGCCTCGACGTCGACCGCCTCCGATGACCCGGTCACCTCCGCCAGCAAGATCGCAGCCGCATCGGTTGGCAGTCCGGCATGGAGCCAGTTCTCCACGGCCACGGTCATCGCCTGATCCATCATCTCCAGTGCCGCAGGCACCACCCCGGCGGCGATGATGCCGCTGACGGTGGCGGCGGCCTGCTCGACGGTCGGGAATGCGGCCAGGATGGTGCGGACCGCCGGCGGGTTTTGCACGAGCCGGACTAGGACCTTGGTGACGATGCCGAGCGTACCCTCCGATCCGACCAGGATTCCCCGCAGATCAAGGCCGATCGGGTCAGGGGCGACACCGCCCACCACCAAGACCTCACCTCCCTCCAACACCACCTCGAGGCCGAGCACATGGTTGACGGTCGTCCCTTCCGCCAGACAATGCGGTCCACCCGAATTGTTGGCGACATTGCCGCCGATGGTGCATGACTGCTGGGACGAGGGATCGGGCGCAAAATGGAGGCCATGGGGACCGGTGTGGCGCGACAAGTCGAGATTGATCACGCCCGGTCCAACCCACGCCGTCCGATTGTCGAGATCGACGTCTTCGATCTGGTTCATCCTCATCGTGGAAACCACGACACCTCCGCGTGCCGGCACCGCCCCGGCGGCTAGACCGGTACCGGCGCCGCGTGCCACGATTGGCAGACCGTGACGCTCGGCGATCTGCACAATGGAGGAAACCTCCGACGTTGTCTCAGGAAGAACCACAACTGTGACTTGCCCCCTCATGATGCCCGCATCTCTGCCGTACAGCTTCAGATCCAGACCTGAGTCGAGTACGGCATCCCGACCCAGCAAGTCCACGAAATCAGCAATCACCGACATGGGTCGAGGCTAGCTGGCACCACCGACCACCATCTGAACGCTTCAGTGCGCAGGGGCAGCCCCTTTCCCCGTCGAGATGACCCACTCCGCTCGGGAGATCTGTCGAGATGAGCCAGATCCTCGGGCCGCCTCGAGATTCGATTGTATTCGATGACCCGTTCGAGCCGAGCAAACGGAAGACCATAGAACCGATCGGCCGACTCGATGAGTTCGCCGATATCCACGCTCCCGATCCGCCATTCGGTCCAAAAAGTGAGCGGTCACGGCCGGTCGAGGGGTACTCGCCCCGACCGCAAAGTCGAACGGAAACCGGCAAGGTAAAACCGTCATCGACCCGGATCGCGGCTAGGTTTCGTCGCAATGCAGATTCGTATGGACTCCACGCCCAACCCGAACGCCCTCAAGTTCACCGTCGGAGTGCCCGTTGGCGGGCCGGCGACGTTTTCCGCCGCCCAACCGACCGAACATCCTCTGGGCGCAGCCCTTCTCGATATCGACGGCGTTGTGAGCGTCTTCATGACCGCAGATTTTGTGACCATCACCAAGGATCCTGCCTCTGGTTGGGATACCATCGGTGCCGCCGCTACGCCGATCCTAGAAAACCACTTCGGCCAAGCCTGATCGCTAGCCATCCACATAGAAGGCGAAAGGCCATCCAACCCCGGCGGCATCTCTGACGACGACGATCACCTCCCAGCCTTTCGAGGTGTGCACTCCCTGAACCAACTCGGGTAGGGGCTGTCCGAAAGCACTCGCCATCTCCAATGCGTGGTCTCTGACTCCCGGTGGAAGCGATGCGAATTGGGACGACGCGGTGTCGGCACCGTTCGGAACGGGTATCGGGCTGGGCAACGACGCAGCCACTCCGCCCTGCCCCACCTCCAGCTCGAATCGCACCGCGATCGGTCCGACCCGTCGAAATCCGGAACCGTCCGGGTCTTCCAACAGCCTCAACACGGCCTCGACCGCGTAGGTTCCGTTTCCGGTTTCGTCCACCGTGAGGATGTGCACCGAATCGACAAAGGAACGAAAATCGGGCAGTGGTACCCCGGCGAGCAACCCTGGCGCCATCATTCCTTCTGCGGTGGCATTGCGGCGCCCCGGCTCGGAGACCGTGAAAAACTCAGAGAGAAACCAGGTGGCGAACCCTTCGACATTGACGCTCGGCCCCATTTGAGGCATCCCGAGCAGGTCGGCCTCGCTCAATAACGTCCCAAGGTTCGTGACCGAAACGCCGGTTTCTGAACGCACAACGGTGGGCAAGACCGGGAGCGGCGCCGGCCAGAGACCCCGAGCCAGACCAGCGGAAACTGCGAGGACGGCGAGACCCAAGGCCGCCATCGAGATGTGCCGGCGACGGCGTTCGACCGGGTCGGTGAGAAGCCTCTCCCAGGGAATGGATTCGAAAGTCTCGTCTGGTTCGGGAAAGGTCACGTCTCGAAAGTACGAGATTGCCGAAGCAGCAACAAGAGGTTCGTGGCGGTCAAGCCCCGACGGTGGGACTATCGTTGCGGATTCGATGGCTGACAATTCTGATCCCCGGCCCGGACGCTGGCTGCTCCCACTCGTTGTGCTAGGCATGATGCTGTTCACTTTCGTGTTCGTGACTCGTCTACCGGGTTCGGAGGCAACTCCGACGACCAGTCCCACGATTGAAACCACGGCCACAACCGATAACACGACCTCCACCGACATCACGGCGACGACCGGCAGCACCGATCCCATATTGGAGGCATACCGCGAGGCGCTGGGCGCTCTCGCCGGACAGATGCTCGGATTCCAACAAGAAATGGCCGCGGTCAATGCCGCCTGGGATGCCACCCCGAAACAGATCCAACCGGCGGAGACCAGAGATCGCCTGACAGCAGTTCGCGATGACGTCGCCACGTGGGCTGCCGCAGTCGGACAGATTTCGGTCCCGGTCGGTCTCGAATCCAGCCAGGCCCAGATCGCCGATGCCGCCAACCGCGCTCTGCAGGCTGCCAACGACGTCCTCGACGGTTGGGTCTCTTCCCCCGGTCCAGAAGACCGCAGGGCCGGGGCAGCCGCATTCGATGCCGCCGCCAACGATTTTGCTGCGGCAGTGGCCGCCGTCTGAATCGACATGACCTACGTCGTCCGGCCAATCGAGCCCGACGAAGTTCCGACGTTTCGGGAACGCCTCCAAAATGTCTTTTTCGGCAGTCCCGACCCGGAAACCGACGAAGAGAACCTCGACCGGATGCGCCGATATCTCGAGGTCGAACGGACCCGATGCGCTTTCGACGGCTCTGAAATGGTCGCAACGCTCGGTACCCTCAGCCTCTCGATGACAATCCCCGGCGGGACCCAACATCCAATCGCCGGCACCACGATGGTGACGGTTAGTCCCACCCACCGGCGGCGGGGAATACTGAGGATGATGATGGAGTCCCACTTCGCCGAGATTCGAGAAAAGGGAGAATTCGGAGCGGCGCTTTTTGCATCTGACTCCGCGATCTATGGGCGTTTTGGATACGGTTTGGCATCGATGTGGGCGGAAACGACCGTCGAGAGAAACCATGTTGCTCCGCACCCTTCTGTGACGAACCCGGCGTCGGTGGACCAGGTGGCTCGTGACGCCTTCGAACAGATGGCACCCGACATCTACGAAGCGGCCGTACCCGAGCGGCCGGGGATGTTCATCCGGACAGAGGAATTCTGGATCCGGCGCCTAGACGATCGAACGAGTGCCCGCAACGGGGCGTCCTCACTTCGGTTCGCGAAGGCGAGCGAGGGCGGCTACCCGACCGGTTACGCGATTTATCGCATCAAACCCGGTGAGTGGACCGACCATCACGGCGATAGCGAGATCTCCGTCATCGAAGTGATCGCTCATACCCCGGCTTCGACTGTCGGTCTCTGGCGGTTTCTCCTCGAACACGATCTGGTCTCGAAGATCAAGCTGGAAATGAGGCCGGAAGACGACCCCGTTTTTTCACTTCTGGCCGGATTCCGGCGCGCCGGACCTCGACTGTCGGATCAGCTTTTTTTCCGAATTCTCGATGTTCCCAAGGCGCTGGAGGCGCGGGCCTATCCGAACGACGGCAGTCTCATGTTGCGTGTAGGCGAGACCGGCGGCGAAGCGACAACCTACCGGTTGGACATAGACGGCGGGCGAGCGGTCTGTTCACCCGATGCCGGGGAGGCCGACATCGAACTAGGGATCGAAGACCTAGGGGGCATTTATCTCGGCCGTTCCCGACTACGCCAGCTTG
Source organism: Acidimicrobiia bacterium (assembly GCA_041746105.1). Lineage (GTDB taxonomy): Bacteria > Actinomycetota > Acidimicrobiia > Spongiisociales > ZC4RG35 > JBFHRE01. The sequence goes on along the minus strand of JBGTHP010000026.1, from coordinate 63,784 downwards.
CCGGTGTCGGCCGGGTCCGTGGATCCGATGAAAGATTGACCAAAGCGGACAACCTGTTCGAATGGCACGTCGCGCCTTGGTGCCAAGAGATCTTCTGACCACCGAGGGTTCTTGATCATTGAGAACCGAGATGAGCGAGCCGCGCCATACGACCAGGTTCGTGCTCTGAGAGCCAGCCTTCGTGCAAGGTGAGCCGGCGGTGGGCCTCGGCGAACCAGGGTCTCGCTTCTTGGACCCGACCCAGTGCAAGCAGGCATTCCGCCAACTCTTCTGCTGCATAACCCGGCTCTTCTAGACCTTCGGTATCGTATTCTGTAAGCAATTCTTGCTGGATCGACAGCGCTCTCTGGAGTTGCTCGAGGGATCGCAGGCAACGCGCCACACACCACCGGGCGACTCTCTTCTGATCCGGGGTCCCGTGTTCGCTCTGGAAAGCGAATGCCCTCTCGAACATGTCGAGGGCCGTATAGAAATCGCCCTGCCCGTGGTGAGACCAACCGGTGTTGTTGTAAAGGGACCCCAGCCAGGATCGGGCGAACGGGCTCGAAGAGGCCTCTGCGATTGCAATCGCCGTCAGATTCCAGGACAGGTTGTCGCTTTCGATGATCGCAAGCATGTGCGCGGCATCCACCGCCAGCTCGTCGAAACCCAGTTTCGTTGCGGTGTCATAGACCTCCAGATAACAGGCCCGCGCCTCCTCTGTTCGCCGATTGGTCGCAGAATGGGCGAGGCTGTCGAACAGACGTCCGCGTTCGAGAAGGCATCTCAAACGAGCGACCGGTAGATCATTTCCAGCCAGGAGCGACTCTGCCTGGTCGAGCATGACGTGCCCTGCACTGAACTCACCCTGCAAACCTCTGGCGCGGGCGATCTGGGCCAACAACTGGGCAGAACGCGACCGGGCACCAGCATCAGGGAGTTTTGCCAGTTCCGCCTCGAAAACGGCTTGGGACGCGGCCGGATCCGCGAAATTCCACCAGTTGAGAAAGTCGGGATGTATTGGGTCTTGCTCGGCCATTGCCTTCGAATCCGCCCCCCAACCACGTTCGAGTCTATATGCGGGGTCGCCAATGTTTCAGAGCCAATATCCATCCATCCGGGCCAGGACCTGAAGCATCGTCTCGTCGGAGCCGCCCCCGATTGACGCCAAGCGGTTGTCGCGCATGAAACGAGCAGTCCATGTCTCCTCCATGTAACCGATCCCTCCATGGAACTGGAGACACCAGTCGGCGATCTCCCGACCCAAACGGCCGGCCTTGAGCTTGGCGATGGTCGCCATCCTGGTGGCGTCTCTACCCTCGATCCGGGCCCTCGCGATGGCGTAGTTGTAATGGCGGAGCAAGTCGTTCTCGGCCGCCATTTCGGCCAACCGGTATTGGATGTATTGGTTCTTCAACAATGGCCGGCCGAAAGCTTGGCGCTGCAAGAGGTAGTCCCTGGTGCGCTCCAACGCCAGGTCGTAGGCGGCGACTGCCGAATACGATGCCCACATTCTCTCGATCACGAACTGTGCCATCTGTTGTTGGAAACCCATCCCCTCGACACCGATGATGTTGGAGGCCGGAACCCTGACATCTGTAAACGAGATGAGGCCAGTGTCCGACGCCCTCATTCCAAGTTTGTCGAGCTTGCGGGAGACCTCAAAGCCTTCGGTGTTGGTCGGCACGATGATCTGGCTCATGCCCTCATAACCCCCCTCATCCGAGGTTCTGGCGAGAAGACACATCCAGTCGGCCTGAAGAGAATTGGTGATGTACATCTTGGATCCATTGATGACCAGTTCGTCTCCGTCTCTGGCCGCTCGGGTCCGGATCGATGCCACATCCGAGCCTGCGTCGGGTTCGGTCACGGCGACGGCGCAGACGCTCTCGCCTTTCAGCGCCGGCAGCAGATAACGCTCTTTGAGTTCGTCTGTCCCAAACGTGTGGAGGGATGGCGTAGCCATGTCGACTTGGACCCCGAGCGCCATTCCAATCGACCCATGATCGGCGCGCCCGAACTCTTCTGCCAGAACGACGGTGAAAAGGTGATCTGCCCCCTGGCCCCCGAAGGCGGGGTCGTATTCGAGACCCAGAAACCCAAGCGCACCCATCTTGGCGAACACCTCGTGCAGGGGCATCATCCCATCGTGCTCCCAGGTCTCGACGTTGGGATTGATCTCGTTCTCGACGAACTTTCGGACGACCCTGCGGAACTCGTCGTGTTCTGGCGCAAACATGGCTACCTCGCCTGGACGGCTGCCGATCCTATATCCACCATCACACTCAAGGTGGGGTCCAGCGAGCTGTAACCGCCTGTGGTTTGCGAAATATGAGCCCGGTCGGTGGCTCACTCAAGGCCGGATCGAGTGCGATCCGAGGGAGGCCGTTGAGGACGCCGGAGACGGCGGCATGGGTTTCCAGCCGCGCCAGATGGATTCCGAGGCAGCCATGGGGGCCCTGCACAAAGGTGACGTGCTGACGTGAGTTCTGGCGACCCAGATCGAAACGGTCAGGGTCGTTGAAAACCGCTGGGTCGCGATTGGCGGCCAGCAGCGAGATCATCACCAGGTCCCCCTGGCGAATCAACGCATCCCCAAAAGTCGTTTCAACGGTCGCATACCGATCTATCACCGCCGCCGCCGGCTCCAGGCGGAGCGACTCCTCGATGGCCACTCCGATCAGCGACCGATCCTCGAGGACCTCCTCGAGCGCCGACGGGTTCGCCAACAAGTGCCACAGAACGTTGGCTGTCATGCCCTCTGAAGTCTCGATCGCCCCGAACATCAGGACCGCGGCATCGGATGCCATTTCTTCGGCGGTGAGCAGCCCACTTTGTTCGATTTCGGAAAGCACCGACTTGTCGTTGGCTCTGATCGTCTCTGCCACCCGTAGCCGGATCTGCGCGACAGCGGCACGCCCGCCGTCCGAAATCGGCGCACCCTGCGAGGTGTCGACGATGGCCTGGGAGATGAAGAGATACCAATCGAGGACCTGGCGCGGTTCAACGTCGAACATGCCGAGAAACCTCGTGATGGTTGCCACGGCAAGAGGACCGGCGAGTGCAGTGCGTAGTTCAGAGATTCCACGGTCCACGATTGATTCCAGCAGATCGGCCACCGTGGCCTCGAGAAAACCTTCGAACTGGTCCCGCACGATTCCGGGACGAAACGACGGGGAGAACGGACTTCGGTGCCTGTCATGTTCGACACCGTCTAGTGAAAGCATGCTTGGCCCGAGCACCGCCGCAGTCGAAAACCGCGGGTCATCGACTGTGAAGGTGACGGCGTCACGCATCGCCGCGATCGCGAGGCTGCGGTCGGTCACGAGCCAGCCGTTGAGAGCCGGTACCCACGAAACCGGCTCAGAAGCCCTCAAAGCGTGCAGGAGCTCATAAGGCTGGTCTTGGAGAGACGCGACCGTCACGCTCGCTCCGACCGGGTAATTCGTCACCGACGCAGACAATGTTCCACCATCCGATGTTCGGCCTCGAGTTTATGGACTCCCCGATCCCGAGGCGACCGTCGAATCCATTGCCTCCGGTTCGTCTGTACGAATGACTACACCAAGGAGACTCTGTGACAAAACGAATACTTGTTGTTCTGATACTGGCATTGGCGGCGGTCACGGCCGGCCTTCCCGCCCTTGCTGCCGACGACAGTCGCCACCCAGCCGTCCTGGACGACAAACCCGTCATTCCTGAGCCCGACCCGAATCTGGCCGAACCGGCGCCGGCGCCTGAGCCGACCGACCAGGGTCCGATCGACGGTACCGGCGAGCGGCCACACCCAACCGATGAGGCAAGGCGTGACGGCCGCAATGACCGGGCGATAGACGTCAGAACGTGTCTGTCGGAGACCGAGCGGGCCCAACGCTGCTGCCCCGATCGACCCGTCGATCGCATTCCGGAACGCTGCAAGGATCACGCCCCCGACCAACTCAGTCCTCGTCAGATGATCTTGCGCTTGATCCAGAACCATGAATGGGAGAAGCTGTGGCAGTTGTTGCAGCGATTGGGACTGATCTGAGAAGACCTTCGAGCGAACGCCTTCCAATGGGGAGCGCAGAGGGGGTGGCCTCGAGCCACCCCCTTGACCGCTGGGCGGATGGAATTCGCGCCGGGAATGACGATGCGTTCGCCGCGGTATATCACGACACGGTCGGCGACCTGACGTCTTTTGCCTTCGGGCTACTGGGTTCGCGAGGCGCGGCAGAGGACGTCGTACAAGACAGCTTCATTGAGCTCGTCCGCAGCTCGAGGGGTATCCGAGGCGAAGGCCGCTCGATTCGGGTCTGGCTGTTTCGTTGCGTCAGGTTCAGGAGTCTGGATGAGTTGCGACGTCGAAAGCTCCATGCGATCCCGACCGACGCCCTGCCGGAAATCCCGCACCTCGATCATCAACTCGACGAGATCGACAGCGGACTCGAAGAAGCATTGAACAAGTTATCTGATCGTCACCGAACCCTCCTGATCCTGCACCACGTTGCCGGGCTTTCGGGTCAGGAGGTGGCAGAGGTGATGCGGAGCAGCCGCGGCGCTGTTTATGCGGCAATCGCCCGAGCCGAACGACGTCTTCGCCAGCTGATGGAGGAAACAGAATGAGAGATCTCGAAAAGCTCGACCGCTACCGCGTCGAGGTCGGACCAGAGCGCAGGACCGAAGACCTACAGGCGATCACCGCCGCATTGTCGCAGCGACGTCAGGCCCCCCGCCCCCGTCGTCACGCCATCAGGTGGACGGCCGCCGCCGTCGCCCTCCTGATCCCGACCGCGGCACTCGCAGCAGAGAACACGGTCCCCGGTGACCTGCTCTATCCGGTCAAGACGGCTTTTGAGCCGATTCGGATGGTGTTCGACCGGGCGACGGCCGCTTCCAATCGAGTAGACGAACTCGAAAAAGTCTCCGATCAGGTAGACGACCGAACCTTCGACAGCCGCCTCCACGAGGCGAGGCGTGAGGTAGACCGGATCGACGACGAAACATTGCGTCGCCGTCTCGATCTACTGGAAACAGAACGACTTGATACCCCGCCACGAGCCGTCATCGAGAGCCCGCCTGACTCGGTACCGTCGGATCGGCCCGATCCTGGAACGCTGACCACGAACCCGCCGACGACAGAACCTGTCAGGGATATCCCTACCGAAACGATCGTCCCAGGCGACCGAGTCGAAGACTGATCAAAATAGGCTATTTCTGATTCAGCTCATCGTTCGTCGCCCATCGATGCTCCCCAATCCGTCATCACCTCGAGGAACATGTCCACGTCGGCATCGGTCACCTCAACCGACAGCGCCATGAATCCACGACGGGCCACGTAAAAGCCGGCTTCGAGACATGCAAAGAACCACAACTCGCGCAAACGGTCGTCACCGCCCACCAGGTCGTCGATGTTCTTGATCGGGCCTACCACCGGATGAACGGTGAGCATGGATCCGACTCCGGTTGCCGACAGCCCAAATGGATTGAGAGCAGAGTTGAGCCCTTCTCGAAGCCGATCGCCGCGGCGATTCAGGAGGTCGAGAATGGACGGCGACAAGCTCTCTGCGGCCGCAACCCCGGCCGCCATCGACACGACATTGTTGTTGAAGGTGCCGGCATGTCCCAGGTCGCCGCCGGCATTCGGGTCAAAAACCGCCATCACAGACATTTTTCCGCCGAAGGCCCCGAACGACATACCTCCTGCCAGATACTTGCCCAGCGTCGTGAGGTCCGGTTCCACACCGATCGCGCCTTGGATCCCCGATGGGCCAAGGCGCGAAGTCATCACTTCATCAAAGATCAAAACCGCACCAAACTCCGAGGCCATCTCCCGCAGACCGGTCAGGAACTCTTTGTCGCCGGGAATACACCCCGCGCCCCCCTGGACTGGTTCGACGAGAATGCAGGCGATCCCCTCTGGCTCGGCACGAAACAGTGACGCGACCGACTCGAGGTCGTTGTAGCGGCCGAGCAGCCAACGATGCGGTACGTTGACCTCCCTCCCCTTCTGACCAAAAGTCAGCACACCTCCGTGATATGCGCCGTCGAAGACGATCACTCCATCTCGACCGGTGTGGTGTTTGGCCGCCGCCACCGCCATGAGGTTGGCTTCGGTCCCGGAGTTCGTGAACCGGACCCGATCGATGGAGGGGAACCGACCGGCAAGCAACTCGGCCAACCTCACCTCGGCCTGGTGGGCGACACCGATCGATACGCCTTGACCCATCGCCTTGTGGACGGCATCGAGAATGTGCTCCGGGGTGTGCCCGAACAGACCCGCCGTGTAGTTGCCGAGGAGGTCGACGTAGCGATGACCGTCGACGTCAAAGAGGTAGCGACCTTCCGCCCGGTCGGCCCTGATCGGGAATGGGTCGAAATGGAGAACCGTTCTGGTGTTGCCCCCTGGCATAACCTTGGCTGCACGTTCATGCCATTCCCGGCTGACCGGGTGAGATTCAACAAACCGCCGGCGCGCCGTCCCCAGCTTCTGGTCCAGATCCATGCCGCGACTATATGAGAAAACTGCCCACCAACACGACGTGAAGCCGTCGCCGCGCACACCCGTCCTGTTGCCGGATCAGTCGGTCCGGAGCTACGTTCGTCGTGGAAACCTCAGGGCTTGAACGCTTGCAGACCAGTAATGGCGTTGCCAAGGATCAATGTGTGGATCTCGTTGGTTCCTTCGTACGTGTAGACGGTCTCGAGGTTGGCCATGTGCCGGAAGACGGGGTATTCCAAGGTGATTCCGTTGGCCCCGAGAATCGAACGGGCGGATCTCGCAACCTCGAGTGCCTGACGAACGTTGTCGAGCTTGCCGAAGCTGATCTGCTCGGGAGTCAGGGTCCCGTCGTCCTTGCGCCGGCCGAGGTGGAGCGCCACCAGCGACGACCTCTGGATTGCAACCATCATGTCGACCAATTTCTGCTGGGTCAGCTGGAACCCGGCGATCGGCATGTTGAACTGTTCGCGTTCGGCCGCGTAAGCGAGCGCCGATTGGTAACAGGCCGCCGCCGCCCCCACCACACCCCACAAAATGCCAAACCTGGCCTCGTTGAGACACGAGAGGGGTCCTCGCATCGATGCCACCCCCGGTAGGACGAACTCGTCGGGAACACGAACGTCGTCGAACACGAGTTCCGAAGTGACAGAGGCGCGAAGGCTCGCCTTCCGATGGATGATCGGAGCGGAGAAACCCTTGGTTTCGGTGGGCACGAGGAAGCCCCTGACGCCACCGTCGGTGCGGGCCCACACCACCGCCACGTCGGCGATCGATCCGTTGGTGATCCACATCTTCGATCCATTTAGGATCCAGTCGGATCCGTCGCGTTTTGCGTTGGTTTTCATCGCCGAGGGGTCGGAGCCCGAGTCGGCTTCTGTCAACCCGAAACATCCAATGGCCTCACCGGCGGCCATCCTCGGCAACCATTCCTGTTTCTGCTCCTCTGACCCGAACTTCCATATCGGAAACATCGCCAAGGATCCCTGGACCGAGACGAAGCTGCGGACGCCCGAATCACCGAACTCCAACTCGCGGCAGGCGATCCCGTACATGACGTTGGAGACACCGGCGCAGCCGTAGCCATCTAGGTGCATCCCGAAGAGACCCATCTCGCCCATCCCCTTGGCCAATTCCTTGGGGAAGACGCCGTCCTCCCACCACTCGGAGACCTGTGGGAGGATCTTGTCGCCGACATAGGACCTAACCGTGTCGCGGAGAAGGATCTCGTCGGGCGAGAGCATCCCATCGATGTCGAGAAAGTCGTGCGGGTCGGACTTGGCGAAGGAGAGATCTGACATTGTCCGTTCAGTATCGCACTCGGGGAGGCCGGTTGGAAAGGTGGCCTCTGGCCCGTCCTGACCCTTCGGCGCCCGTCGGCTTCCACGGTCGATCCGAGACCGTAGACTCTGGCCCAGTCTCACCACCCAAGGAGATGGCCCAAACGTGACCTGGCACGCAGGAGAACCCTTACACCGCCAGCTCGGCATGAACGCAGAAGACCTCCAACAGATGTACGCGTTCATGTTGCTTGCTCGACGGATCGACGACCGGATGTTCGCCCTCAACCGGCAGGGCCGAGTCCCATTTGTGGTCGGCTCGAGCGGGCACGAAGGCATCCAGGTCGCATCGGCGATGGCGTTGGATGTGGCTACGGATTGGGTGCTCCCGTACTACCGCGACATGGGAGTCGCTCTGGCCTGGGGTATCCCGCCTCTCGACATCTTTCTGGCAACGTTCGCAAAACGAGACGACCCGATGTCGGGCGGGCGCCAGCTGCCAAACCACTGGTCCTACCCCAACCTCAATATCCTCACGCAGTCTTCGACCATCGGGACCCAATATCCCCACGCCGCCGGGATCGCTCACGGGCTCCGCCTCCAGGACCGGCCAGGGGTGGTCGCCGTCTACGGAGGTGAAGGTTCTACCTCAGAGGGGGACTGGCACGAGGCGATGAACTGGATCGGGATCCACGAACTACCCGTGATCGTGATCATCGAAAACAACCAGTACGCGATCTCGGTGCCTTCAGTCGAGGAAGTGGCCGGCCGGATCGTCGATCGCGCCCACGGATATGGGATCCACGGCGAGTTGATCGACGGCAACGACCCTCTCATCGTCTATCAGACCGTGAAGAGGGCCGCCGACCGCGCTCGAAGCGGAGGCGGAGCAACCCTGATTGAAGCGTCGACCTATCGGTACTACGCCCACACCTCCGATGATGACGATCGGCTCTACCGAACCCGCCAGGAAGTAGACGAATGGCGTCGGAACGACCCCGTCGTAGTGCTCAAGCAGTATTTGATCGAGCACCGCCTGCTTTCGGACCAAGAAGAAGAGTCCCTGATAGCGGACGTCGAAAAGACGCTGGTCGAGGCAGTCGAGCTCGCAGAGGGCGCACCCGACCCCGACGATGCGTTGTCGCACGTCTATGCCAAACCAATCACTCCCACCACCCCGGCGACCACGCCGGAACCGCAAACCGGGGGGGACGAGGTCAACCTGATAACTGCGGTCAACCGGACACTCCACGAGATCTTCGAAGCAAATGATGACGTGGTGACTTTTGGCGAGGACGTCGGAGGCATCAAGGGCGGCGTCTTCAAGGCCACGGTTGGTCTGAGCGAAAAATTTGGACCGGCGCGATGTTTCAACACTCCGCTGGCCGAGGCGGTCATAGCCGGGGCGGCGGTTGGCATTGCCGCAACTGGTCTGCGACCGATCGCAGAGATCCAATTCGCCGACTACATCCACCCCGCCTTCGATCAGATAGTGAGCGAGATAGCGCGAATCCACTACCGATCAAACGGCAAGTGGCAGATTCCGCTCGTCATCCGGGTCCCTTACGGCGCGGGAATTCGAGGTGCGCTCTATCACTCGCAGTCGATCGAGTCGTTGTTCGCGCATATCCCTGGGCTGAAGGTTGTGATTCCGTCGACCCCGGCCGATGTCAAAGGGCTGTTGACCCAAGCCGTCGATGATCCCGACCCCGTCCTGTTCATGGAGCCGAAGAAGCTCTACCGACTTGGCAAAGGGCCGTTTCCCGAAGGCGAACACAGGGTCCCGATCGGCAAGGCCGCCATTCGTCGATCGGGGTCCGACGTGACCATCATCGCATATGGAGCTATGGCCCATTTTTCGCTCGAAGCGGCGTCGATTGCCGCGAACCAAGGGGTGTCGCTCGAAGTGATCGATCTTCGAACCCTCAAGCCACTCGACTGGCCGACGATCCAGGCTTCCGTCCACAAGACCAGCCGTGTGCTCATCGTCCACGAGGACAACGAGTTTTGTGGCTTCGGAGCCGAGGTGGCGGCTCAGATCGCGGACAAGGCATTCGAGTGGCTCGATGCACCCGTGAGGCGGTACGCCCTTCCCGACGTTCCCATAATGCCTTACGCTCAGTCGCTCGAAGACTCCCTCTATCCGACGTCAGAACGCATCGCCGAGCGGGCAGTGGAACTTGCCCGCTACTGACCTCGGTTGGCGTTCGAGCATGTCCGGTCCGCGTGTCGGAGTGATCGGAGGCGGGCAACTGGCTCGGATGATGCAGCAGGCTGCGATTGCTCTGGGGATTGAACTCGTGGTGCTGACAGAAGACGCGGGGTCGGGAGCCGCACTCGCCGTTCGGGAGAGCCTGGATGGCCGGCCCGACGACGGCGCCATGATTCGGAAACTCGCCGCGGATACCGACGTGGTCACCGTGGACCACGAGGTGCTCGATCTCGACCTCCTGCGCGAACTGGAGAATGAGGGCGTGCTGCTGCGGCCAACCGCCTCCACTCTCGCCACTGCCGCCGACAAGCTCGCCCAGAAGAGTGCGTTCTCCGAGGCGGGTCTGCCGTCTGTTGCCCACACGGAACTGAACGATCAGACCGATCTCGACACCGCCTTTCGACGGTGGGGTGAAATTGTTCTGAAAATGGCCAAGGGCGGGTACGACGGTCGGGGGGTTTGGGTTCGCCCCGACCCGACCGCGGCTCAAGGGGTGTTGAGGCGCTCACTCGAAGATGGTCGAAGGTTGTTTGCAGAAAGGGCAGTCGTTGCCGACCTCGAGGTCGCGGTGATCGTGGCACGGCGCCCCGGCGGGGATCTCGTTTGTTATGACCCGGTGACAACCCTGCAGGTCGATGGCATGTGCCGGCAGGTCACGGCCCCCGCCGGTCTCGAATACGGTCTACGCCAGCGGGCGATAGAACTCGCTGGACGAGTCGCCGACGCGACTGGCGCGGTCGGGGTGATGGCGGTCGAGTTGTTCGTCGAGGAAGACCAGCTACTGATAAACGAAATCGCACCCCGCCCTCACAACTCCGGACACCACACGATCGAGTCGGCGGTGACTTCCCAGTTCGAGAACCATCTGCGAGCGGTGCTCGACCTACCGTTGGGCAAGCCGGGACTGAGGTCGCCGGCAGTGATGGTCAATCTCGTCGGATCAGAAGAGAAGGTCGATCCGCGCTGCCGGCTCGCCGACGCGATGGCCGTCGACCCTGGCGCCGCGATCCACCTGTACGGCAAGGAGCCTCGCCCTGAACGGAAGATCGGCCACGTGACAGTCTGCGATGATGATCGGGACCGGGCAGCAGAAAGGGCTTGGGCCGTGGTCGCAGCCCTCGGAGGAGACTTGAGACGATGACAGTTGCCGTGGTTATGGGAAGCGACTCCGATCTGCCCGCGATGCGGCCGGCGATCGATACTCTCTCGTCGTTCGGGGTCTCGACCGAGGTGAGGGTTGTTTCTGCCCACCGCACTCCGTTTGAGATGGTCGAGTACGGGCGGGCCGCGGCGTCGCGCGGGATTCTGGTGATGATTGCCGGTGCGGGGGGAGCAGCTCATCTGCCGGGGATGCTGGCTTCGACCACCCGACTCCCGGTGATCGGGGTGCCGGTTGCCAGCGGTCCTCTTCAGGGGATGGACGCATTGTTGTCGATCGCACAGATGCCGCGAGGAGTGCCGGTCGCGACCATGGCCATCGGAGGTGCGGAGAATGCCGCACTGCTGGCGATCAGGATCCTCGGTCTGTCCGACCCCTCGCTTGCCACAGCCCTCGACACCCACCGTGCCACCCTCGAGACCCGCGTCGCCGAAATGAATGATGGGCTCTCCGAGCCTTAGGCTCTGGACCCCGCATTCGGGGCGAATCGCCGAAAGTTCGACCCTCTGATCGCCGCTCCTATCATTTTGTCATTGGCGTCATGCAATCTTGCGTCATGTTGCCGGAAGTTGCCGTCCGCCAGATATCTGAGAAACAACACGGAACGGTCACCCGATCGCAGGCACTGGCCGTCGGGATGACCTCGTCCGCGATCGAGAGGCGTGTCTCAAACGGAATGTGGACGCGGCTGGCTGAGGGGGTGTATCTGTTGCACGGACGGTCGACGCCGTTGGCGATGATGGCGGCGGCAACAGTTGCCTTGCCGGCCGTCATCTCGCACGAGGCCGCCGCGGACCTCCACGGCCTCAAAGGAGTCGTAAAAGGAAGGGCAGTCGTGACTGTCCCCCACCGCATGTCGAATCGGTTCACCGGTGTCGAGATTCATGAGTCGACCGATCTGCAGCCCGGCCACATCACCACCGTCGACCACTTGCCGGTTACAACGGTGCCGCGAACCCTTTTCGATCTCAGCATCGTTCTAGGGCATCGACAATTGATGCGAGTCGTCGACAACGCTATTTCGACCCGCCAGGTGCAGCCCTCCGATTTGGCTGTTGTTCTCGCTGAGATCGGACGCAGAGGGAGGCCGGGCACAACACGTTTTCGCCAGATGGTTGCCGAGCTCGCACCGGGATACGTCGCCCCCGAAAGTGAACTCGAACGGCGGATGATTGACTTGCTGGAGCTGGCCGGGTTCCCACCTCCGGTACGCCAAAGCCCGTTCCCTTGGCGAACGAGCGTGGACGGTCGACTGGACCTGGTTTACCCGGAAAGCCGAGTGATCATCGAGTGCGATGGTCGCAGATGGCACACGACAGCTGAAGCATTTGAACGCGACCGCCGGCGAGACAATCTCGCACAACTCAACGGTTGGCTCATACTTAGATTCACCTGGACGGATACCACTCGCCACGCCCACGTCGTGGTCGAGCAAGTCCGCCAAGCACTGGCGCTCCGCGAAGCCGTCTGACCCGGCCTTCCCGATGCCTTCACCCAACATCCGGCGACATTCACCGTATTCGGGGCGTGGAGCCTAAGGCTCGATTCAGACCAAGTGGCGGGCAAGGTCTCCGTTGGGCTCGATCACGACGTCGTTAAGTCCCAGCCATCCGGCGAGTGTTCCCAGCTCGTGGCGCATCGCGCCGCCGACAACTACCGGATCGGCCCAGGGCTCGGCAAACGCCCCTTTCACCAGCAGTCGCCCGTCCTTTCGGTCTGCCTTGAGATCAGCCCGCCCCGCCAGCCTGTCACCCAACCTGAAAGGGAGAACGTAGTACCCATGCACACGTTTTGGCGCAGGGACATAGATCTCGATTCGGTAGAAGAAATCGAATAGCCGCTCGGCCCGCGGCCGGCTCCACACGACGGGATCGAAAGGGGACAGGAACCCCGCTCCCGGAATCGTCCTCGGGGTTCCAACAGCGGGCGTGACGTACGCTTGTTCCTTCCAACCTTCTACGTCAACCGGTACCAACTCTCCGTCGTCGACCATTTCGCCAATGAGAGCGCGAGTGGCTGGTCCACGCAGGCGGTAATAGTCGAGGAGATCGGATGCGGTCCCGATTCCCAACGCAGATATCGCACGTAGGAGCATCGCTCTCCTTGCATCGTGCTCATCAATTGCGGCGTGATTCAGTGCGTCAGGATGGACGCGCTCCGGTATTTCGTACAGCCGAGTGAAGTTCGGACGGTCGAAGACGGTCAATCGACCCGTGAGGAAGAGATACTCCAAAGCTATCTTCGTGTCGGTCCACCCCCACCACGCCTCTGTCCGCGCGTCTTCGTCGATTTCTCCCACCCTGATCGGACCCGACTGGGAGACGGTTTCAAAAACCCGGTCGATCAGGTCCGGCTTTTCACGTGCGAGACGGTCCAAAGCTTTCCATTTCGAGCCGCGCTCCATCGCCCAAACGAACAGCGGACGGTCCTCGATTGGGATCAGGCATGCCTCGTGCGCCCAATATTCGAACAATTCGCCTGACCGCCACAACCACCGGTCGAGTGTCTCCTGTGGATAAGGACCGAGCCTCGAATAGAAGGGCATGTAATGGGCCCGTGCCAAGACGTTGACAGAGTCGAGTTGCACCAACTTGGTCCGATCGACAACTCGACGGAAATGTCGAGTATCGACTCGGCCGGATGGGCGAGGATCGGCAAACCCCTGGGCACCGAGGGCTATCCGACGGGCACGATCTTTGGTCATGGAACGTGACAAGCGACAGACGGTAATCGGCAGTGGCCGATTCGGTCTCCTGCACCCGAGCGTGGCTCCCGACGGTGAACTTTCGGCGATTCGCCCCGAATACGGGGTCCAGAGCCTAAGGCTCGATCGAGCGGCGCCGCCACCAGAGCCAGGCGAGGGTTGCGAGGGAGACGGGTTGGGTCCAGTCGCCCAGGAGGGCGTAGAGGGTGCGGGCTCCGACCCTGGGTTGGACTCCGGCCAATTCCAGGGCAGGCTCAGCCAGGGGTGTCTTGGCGGTGATCTCTCCACCCGCTGCCACCAACGCCGACTGACCCGTAACTGCAACGTGGACGATGTCGGTTCCCAATTCGGCCGCCCGCATCTGGCTGATCGCGATGAACTGGGCAGAAGCCACCGATTCCGGATAACTCGACTGGCTCGTCGCAGTCACCAGCACTTGAGCCCCCTGATTCACAGTTTCTCGGAGATAGCGCGAAAACGATCCCTCAAAACTGATCACGCTTCCTACCTTGGCGAAGCCCATGTCGAAGACCTTGGCTTCGTCACCTCTGATCATGTCGCGGGGCACGGCGGCGAGTGCCGGTATCCAGTCGAACAGCGGCCGCGCCGGGATGTACTCGCCAAATGGGACAGGGTGGCGCTTGTTGTATTCGCCGACGATTTCGCCCTGGTCGGAGAACACGACATTCGCGTTGATCCAACTCGTCTCCGACACCGGTCGATCACCGCCTGCGATCAACCATGCACCAATGCGACGCGCCTCCGCGCCGATCTCCGCGCCAACCACCTCGTCTAGAACGGGATCGGCGTCAAAACCGGTGGATCCTTCCGGCCAGACAACCAGCCTGACCGAGCCGGCCTCGATCATGCGAGTCAGAGCAAGATGAGCTTGATAGATCTGGCGGCGTTCCCCCGGACAGTGATACCCCAGACAGGGCTCATTCCCTTGTACCAAAGCCACTGGTACCTCATCCACAGATCGGCTGTGCATGGCCACAAGTCCGGCCACAACCAGTACCCCGCCCAGCGCGGCGCCGACACCGAGCGGCTTCCACAAACTCCGTGATAGCTCGATCAGAACCAGCCCGGCGGCAATCATCACAAGCACAGAAGACCACCCAGATGCGCCTATCCATTGAGACGCGTTTCGTCCGGCGGGATGACCGGCAAGGCTGAAACCAAGCATGCCCCACGGGAATCCGCCGAGCGGGATCCTCTCTCTTGCCATCTCCATCACACCCCATCCGGTGACAACGGCCACCCACCACGGCCAGTGTCCCCACGAGACAGCCTTCTTTGACCAGGCGGCGAAGGCGATGGGGAACAGCGTCTGCAGAACGACGAGGGGCAGGACAGCCTCAAGGCCGAGTTCACCGAGCCACGGAAACAAAGATCCGAAAAACGCCAAGCCAAAACCCGCGCCCGCCACCCAACCTCCGAGACGAGATGCGTGGAGGAAAAGAGCGACCGCAGGGATCGCCGCCCAAACCCCCCACGCAGTCGGTGGGAAGGAGTAGGCGAGCAGGAGCCCGGAGACGACGGATAGCAACAGGGGACGCACGGCGGCCGATGCTATCGGACGGTGGCCGTCCTCACAGGCGGTAGCGTTCTGGCTCCATGCTTTCCGACCTCGAAGTTGCACTGCAGGCCGCCGCGAGCGCGGCGACGATCGTTAGAAACGCATTTGGCAGTCGACCCGAGGTCACGTACAAGGGTGAGGTGGATCCGGTGACCGCAACCGACCACGCGGCGGAACGTGCAGTGATCGAGGTGATCGAAAGGGCTCGCCCCTCCGACGCGATCCTGGCGGAGGAATCCGGCGGTTCGTCGTGGCGTAACGGCCGCGTTTGGATATGCGACCCGATAGATGGCACGGTCAACTTTCTCCATGGTTTTCCCCATGTAGCGGTCTCGGTGGCTTTGTGGGGCGACAGCGCTCCCATTGCGGGAGTGGTCATCGACGTCGCCAGAAACGAGGTGTTCTCGGCGATCGCCGGCGCCGGGTCGTTTCTCAACGGAGAGCCCATCGGCGTCAGTGCCGTGACCGAGCCAAAACGAGCCCTCATCACTACGGGATTCCCCTACGACCGTCAGAACAATGCCGCGGCGTACCTGAAGCCGGTCGAGGCAGTATTGAGCCGCTACCAGGGCGTCAGACGCGTTGGGTCGGCCGCACTCGACCTGTGCTGGACGGCGGCCGGTCGGGTTGACGGCTATTGGGAATACCAACTCAAACCATGGGATGGAGCGGCCGGGTATCTCATCGTCGAAGAGGCCGGCGGTCGCGTCACCGACATCAATGGACGGAGTCGAGATCTCGACGCACCGACAACCATCGCAGGTAATCCGACGATTCAGGCCGACCTGCTGGAGACTGTCAAACCTCATATCCCGGGGCACCTGTTGTGAAACGGTTGCTTTCCGCTCGCGCCGTCGTGACTGGTGCAGGAGCCATTGGCACCGCCGTCTTGATCGATGACGGGTTGATCGCCGCCATCGGCCCAAAAGAGGACCTCCGTCGCCGCGGAATCGAAGAGCTCAGTTTTGATGGCATCATCACGGCCGGCCTGACGGACTCCCACATCCACCTGGCCGGTTGGGCGGCATCCAAGGGCGGACTCGACCTGGGCGGCGCAACCACTTTTGGTGAGGTCCGAGAACAAGTCAGAAGTCACGGAGGAACTCTCATCGCCGGGTCGCCGGTGATCGGAAACCGGTTGGACGACACCAAACTTGCGGAGGGTCGGCTGCCAACTCGACACGAGCTAGACCGAATGCTCGAGGCCAGACCTATCCTGCTCTACCGACACTGCAGCCACATTGCGGTGGCAAATACGGCGGCGCTGGAACTGGCCGGAGTTGGACCAGAAACTCCAGACCCGGCCGGCGGAAGCCTCGACCGCACTTCGAGTGGGGAGCCGACCGGCGTGCTCAGGGAAAGAGCAGTTGCGCTTGTCTCTTCCGCTCTCGATCCATTGATACGCTCGCCGCTACCAGAGCAGTTGGTCGAGGCTGCCAATCGTCTGCTCAGGATCGGGATCCTGGAGGTGGATTGCATCGTCTCGGCGGGAACACCGATGTGGTGCGGATCCGGCAACGAGTTGGAGGACCTCCTGGTTGTCGCCGGCGATCTTCCCATCGATGTCAACGTCTTCGTGATCACTCACTCGGCGTCGGAACTACGGACGGCCTCTGAGCGGATACGTCACGTCGGCGGGCGACTTCGTTTTGGCGGGTGGAAAGGGTTTTCCGACGGCAGCCTGGGCGGCCGCACCGCCGCCCTGGTTGATGGCTATTCGGACGGTGACGATCTGGGAATGCTCGTCCTCGATCACGATCGCGATCTCGAGATGGCGACGGCCGCATTGGACCTCGGGGGAAAGGCTGCGATTCACGCCATCGGCGATCTGGCCAACCGCGCAACCATCGCGCTGTTCGATCAGTTGGCGGCAAGTGACCGCGATCCTTCGAATATGCGAATCGAGCACGCTTCCGTTCTCGACCCCGGCTTGATCGAGGACATGGCTCGGATTGGGATCGTCGCGTCTGTCCAGCCCCCCTTCATTCCGAGTGACGCCGGATGGGTCGAGTCACGCCTCGGTCCTCGTTCCCATTTCGCCTATCCGATGCAATCTCTCTCACGCGCCGGGGTCTCCCTGATCGGAGGCTCCGACGCACCGGTCGAGAACCCCAATCCTTGGGAGGGCATGGCCGCGGCGAGAGCTCACGTCATCAACCCTTCCGAAGCTGTCGACCCGCTGGCGGCTCTCGACCTCTATACCCGCACCCCGTTGGCGGCAGGAGGCCGGGCGGATCTACTGGTGATCGACCGTGATCCGACGCAGACCCATCGAATCGAGGACACTCGCGTCATGGCCGTGTGGAAGGACGGACGGCGGCGGCGCTGATCAACCTTGTCGTAGCGACGGAGCCACGTCGGTTTCATATTCGGCGTGACGTCCCGTCTCCTTCTTGGAATAGACAAGCTCACCCCGGAACGTCACTTCGAACAATCCCCCCTTGGTTGGCACCAACAGGATCTCGTATTTCTGGCCGAACTCCTCAAAAATCGTCTCCGCCATGCTCACGGCACGGCCGGTGTAGTTTCAGGTTCGGCAGAATTCGATCGTTACAAGTTCTCGCACGGCCAAATTGTGCCACGAGGCGACCACCTCCAAACAATCCTGACCAGATTGTGCGTCGAGGTAGGGTTCCGCCATGATCTTTGACTTCTCCGAAATCACGGCATCCGGGATCGCCAGGGACACCGACGAACTCATCGAAGGCGCAGATGCCATCGTGAGCACCGTCGTTTCCGACGACACAGAACTCAGCTACTCCGGAAGGCTTGCGCCGCTCGAGGATGTGGCGGCATACATCGCCGAGGGTTTCACCCGGACGGGTTTCATGGGTTACGTGCATCCCGAGGCGGCGGTCAGGGATGCAGCCAAGGAAGCAGAGGAACGTCTCTCGAAATGGGGCGTCGAGCTCAGTTTTCGAGACGATGTCTACTCGGCCGTGAAGCAACTGGCCGACTCCCCGGTGGCGGGGGCGCTCGCCGGCGAGCGGGCGCGTCTGCTCGAGTTCACAATGCGTGACTTTCGAAAGGCAGGGCATGGACTCGATCAGGAGAAACGCGGTCGACTGAAGGAACTCGCCCATCGCCTGGTGGAGCTCTCAGTGGCTTTCGAACGAAACATCGCGGAGGATGCTCGGACGGTCGAAGCCGGAGACGATGATCTGGCCGGCCTTCCGCCGGAGTTCATTCAATCGCTTGAAGCCGTCGGTGATGGGCGCTACAGAATCACGACGGCATACCCCCATGTGATTCCGATTCTCGACGGTGCCGCCGACCGCGACCTTCGCCGGCGCGTTTCGTTCGCCTTCAACACCCGAGCCATGGAAACCAACCGCGAAGTGCTCGACGAAGCCGTCGCGATTCGGCGCGAGATAGCGTCGCTGTTCGGTCGGCCGTCGTGGGCTCACCACAAACTCGACGAACAGATGGCGAAAAACCCGGAAGCCGTGGAGCGTTTTTATGAGGATCTTCTTCCACCCCTGACCGAAGAGGGGCATCGAGACATCGCCAGGATGGCCAAGATGCTGGCCGCGGACGGAACCGACGACCCCGTCGTTCGGTCCTACGACTGGCGTTATTACGACAACCAACTCCGGATGTCCGAATACGGGGTCGACCAGAACGAGGTCGCGAACTATTTCCCGCTCGAGTCTGTTGTGAAAGGAATGCTCAACATCACCTCCGAGGTTTTCGGCCTCAGATATCAAAAGATCGCAGAGTCCGCGTGGCACCCCGATGTGACAGTGCACGCCATCTTCGACGAGGACGGAAACGAGCCGCTCGCTTTTTTCTACATGGACTTGTTCCCCCGGGAGGGCAAGTTCAGCCATGCAGCCGCGTTTCCGTTGCGCCCCGGCCGGCTACTGGCGGATGGGTCATACCAAAAGCCGGTTTCGGCCATCGTGGCCAATTTCACCAAACCGATGGGGGATCGTCCGTCGCTGCTCAGGCACACCGAAGTCGAAACGTTATTCCACGAATTCGGCCACATCCTCCATCAGACGCTGACGAAAGCAGAACTGGTTCGTTTCTCCGGCACCAGCACAGAACGCGACTTTGTCGAGGCGCCGTCGCAGATCATGCAGCATTGGGTTTGGAAACCCGACGTTTTGAGCCGGTTCGCCAAACATCATGAAAACGGGTCCCCGATTCCGTCCGAACTGGTCGATCAGTTGGCGGCCGCCCGCCAACTGAATGTCTCGATCGCCAAGCTCCGTCAGGCCATCTTCGGAAAATTGGACATGATGTTGCACGGACCTTCTGGAATAGGGCTGACCAGCGACGAGATCCTCACTCGATCCAATGCCGTTGGTTTGTTCCCGATGGAGGAAGGAACGTACTTCCCCGCGAGTTTCGGACACCTCCTCGGTGGGTATGACGCTGGTTACTACGGATACCTCTGGTCGGAGGTATATGGCGACGACATGTTTGGGAGGTTCGAAGAAGAGGGTTATCTAAGCCGCAAAGTCGGTCGCGACTACCGAACCACCATCCTCGAACTCGGCGGCTCCATCGACGGTATGGACTTGCTTCGCCGGTTTCTCGGACGCGAACCGAACAACGCCGCCTTCCTGGCAAACCTCGGGATCAGAACCGACTGACAGGTGGCGGCCAATAGCTGAGGGTGGTGCACGGCCGGTTACGCCGGCTTTATGTCCTCTCACCCACAATTCCGGTAATTGGCAATCCAGGGAGCGGATCTGTTCCGAATACGGGAACAAGTTGAACGAAATAATCGTTCAATAGGTAGAGAGGCTTTCAGAGATAGGAGGCCAGGTATGTCAGATACGATGAAAGCGCAAGCAATCAAGGGAGTGACCCGTCCCTCCAAAGATTTTGGAGACGGAAGGGTCTGCGCCGACGGGGATTGTTCGACCAAGTTGAGTCGATACAACCGCCGAGAGTTTTGTTACACCCACGCGCCGGTGAAGTATCCCCGAGTCAGGGGACGCATACTCCCAGGCGGCGCCTGAGACTTCCTCGGACGTTCCGACGTTTGGTTCTCTCCCCCTCCCCCAACGTCGTACCGTCACAGGAAAAAGGAGCCCCGGTCCACCCACCGGGGCTCCTCACGTTTGGTACAAGGCCGGGTTGACACCCCACCCCCGGTGGGGTAGCGTCAGAGCGATGAAAGAACTCCACAAGAAGGCTGCCCTCAACCGGCTCAAAACGGTCAGAGGCCACCTCGATGGCGTCATCGGAATGGTGGACGAGGAGCGCTACTGCCCAGAAGTGATGAAGCAGATCTCTGCACTTCAAGCTTCGCTGGAACGAGTCAACAGGGTGCTTCTCCAGAACCATCTCGAAACATGCGTCACCCATGCCATGGCCGACGGCCGCGGCGCCGAAATCGTGGACGAATTGATGGAAACCCTGAAATACACCGCTGCCGTCACCGGCCCGACCAATGAGGAAGCGTTATGACCGACATCACCCTTTCCGTGCCCACGATCTCTTGTGACCATTGCAAGGCGTCGATCGAGGGCGCAATTGGCACTCTCGACGGCATCAAGATCGTCGAGGTCGAAATCGACCCGAAGACTGTCGCCGTGTCTTTTGACGACAACGTCTTATCGCTCGACGCGATCATCGACGCCATTGAAGACCAGGGATACGACGTAGCCCGACCGTGACCAAGACCAGCACCGAACCCCAACTCGTCTTCGATGTCGACGGCATGACATGTGCGGCGTGTGCCGCACGGATCGAACGCGTTCTGGGAAAACAGGAAGGTGTCGACGCCGCCTCGGTGAACTTCGCCGGTGGTCAGGCAAGGGTCCGGGTTTCGGATGGGGTGGAGCCAGACGAGCTTAGGGCCGCGGTCCAAAAGATCGGCTACGACATCAGGGTCGTAATGCCGAATGCGGAGCGTCGCAGCATGGTGGACGTGTACACCGAAGAAGAGCGTCTGCAATGGCGACGATTCTGGTTTGCCCTGACGCTGGCACTTCCCACGATGCTTCTCGCCATGTTCGGATCGATGTCACAACAGAACATGGCGATTCAGTGGGCGCTGAGCACACCGGTGGTCTGGTGGATCGGCGCGCCATTTCACCAGGTGGCAGTGAGGCAGTTGCGGACACTGGGTGCGTCGATGGACACCCTGATCTCGTTGGGGACGGCGAGTGCCTATATCTATTCGGTTTGGGCGTTTTTCTCAGGCGAACACGTCTACTTCGAGACGGCTGCGGTCATCGTCGCATTGATCACACTGGGCAAGGCGTTCGAGGCGCGCTCGAAGGGGCGGGCCTCGTCTGCAATCACCAGGCTCCTCGAATTGGGAGCCAAACAGGCCACGGTCCTACGGGATGGAGGCGAGGTCATCGTCCCGGCCGACCAATTGCTACCGGGCGACATCATGGTCGTACGCCCTGGAGAAAAAATTCCGACCGACGGCGTCGTTACGGACGGGTCGTCAACGGTCGATGAGTCGATGCTCACAGGCGAATCGCGGCCTGTTGGGAAGATCGAAGGTGATCTCGTGTATGGGGCCACCATGAACCAGGACGGTCGTCTTTTGGTGACTGCCAGTCAGGTTGGCGCAGAAACGGCGCTTGCCCGAATCGTCGCCCTCGTCGAAGAGGCTCAGGCCTCCAAGGCACCGATCCAGAAGCTCGCCGACAGGGTGTCTGCGGTATTCGTGCCGACCGTGATCGTTATCGCCGTGGCCACGCTCGGAATCTGGCTGAGTCTCGGTTACCCGCTTTCGGAGGCGATGGCGGTGGCGGTGGCAGTTCTCATCATCGCCTGTCCATGTGCCCTAGGGCTGGCAACACCCACCGCAATCATGGTCGGAAGCGCTCGCGGCGCCGAGTTGGGCGTGCTCTTCAAGAGAGCGGAGGTTTTTGAAAGGTCGCGCGGCATCGACATCGTCGTGTTCGACAAAACCGGGACCCTCACTCAAGGCATGATGGTGCTCACCGACGTCATCGGCCCAGACACCGACGAACTGCTTTTGAGGATGGCCTCGCTCGAGGCAGCCTCCGAGCACCCGATCGGGCGAGCGGTTGCCCTTGGGGCAGAAGAACGCGGTCACACTCTGCTCACGGTGGAGGATTTTGTGTCGCACAGCGGTCGCGGCGTAGTTGGCGTCGTTGCCGGTACACGGGTAGTTGTGGGTTCCCGCCGTTTTATGGACGAGAACGGACTCACACTCGACGGCGAGCTCGGCGCAGAGATGGACCGGCTCGAGCGAGAAGGGAAGACGGCGTTTCTCGGCGGTTGGGACGGATCGGCCCGCGGGGCGATCGCCGTGGCAGATGCACTGCGCCCCCAAGCAAGGTCAGCCGTGTCCGCCTTGCAGGACATGGGGGTCGCGACGGCAATGATCACCGGAGACAATCACTCCACCGCCAACACGATCGCAGCCGAAGTCGGGATCACCGAGGTCATTGCAGAAGTCCTACCGGGTGACAAGAGCGCCAAGGTGGCCGAGTTTCAATCCGCCGGCAAGACCGTGGCCTTCGTCGGCGACGGCATCAACGACGCACCTGCCCTGACTCAGGCCGACCTCGGGATAGCCATAGGCACCGGAACCGATGTCGCCATCGAAGCGGGCGACATCGTCCTCCTGACAGGAAATCCGGCATTGGTGCCGACTGCCATGGATCTGGCGCGTCGCACCTTTTCAACGATTCGACAAAACCTGTTCTGGGCGTTCTTCTACAACGTGGCAGCGATTCCGTTGGCGGCGGCCGGGTTGCTCAATCCCATGGTGGCGGCGGGGGCGATGGCGTTCTCGTCTGTTTCAGTCGTGACCAACAGCCTCAGGCTGCGGCGCTACAGGCCGGCCATCTAGGAATCGCGGAGAAAGCGCTCGATCTCGTCGAGTAACTGCTCGCCAGGGTCGTTTCCGCCCTCTTCGACCAAAGCCTGCGTCTCCAACTCGGACACATAAGAACGCATCTCTGGGTCGTCGATCGCCTCGTCCACCTCCCGCTTGAAGTCCTGTGCGGCCTCCACCAAATCGGATCGATCAAGGCCAACGCCGACAAAATCCAAGACCTTGTCGAGGAGGGCAAGAGCCCCGGGCGGATAGTCCTGGCTGGTCAGATAATGGGGAACGGCGGCCCAGACGCTGAGAACGGTGAAGCCTTCCTCTGCGAGTAGCGAGTTGAGGACCCCGATGATTCCCGTTGGCCCCTCGTATCCCGAGGCGAGCAGGTTGTGTTCGTCCAGGAGGTCGGGTTGATTGCTCACCCCGATCAGGGGGACGGGTAAAGAATGAGGGACCTCACCGATGAACGCACCCAGTGTGACAACCTCCTCGACTCCCAACGCTCGCAAGACCTCGACCACCCCCGAACAATATGTTTTCCACATCGCATGGGGTTCGACCCCGGTGATGACCACCAGATCGCGATCGGCCGTGGACACCGCATGAAACTCGGTGTCGGGCCAGTCGATGCTGCGGGTACCGGTTTCGTCCAGTTCGATGAGGGGACGGGTCGCCTGGAAGTCGAAAAACCGCTCCGACTCGATTCGGGCAAAACGGAATCCGGCGAGCTGGTCCAACAACACCTCCGCCGCGCCAGAGGCGGATCCTCCGGCGTCACCCCATCCTTCGAACGCAATGACCGCTGCCGGTCTCAACAGGACCGGGCGTTCCTCCCAAACCAAGTCGTCCATGTCAGCAGGCTACCGGTCCGTGCGAACAAACCAAGCTGCTCACAATGTCCTCGAAAGCAATGACACCGTTCGCCGGAATGCCATCTCGGCGCCTGGCGCCGGTTCACCAACAAGCGAGTAGAAGTCGGCGCTCATCTTCGGGTAGATGTTGAAAGTTGCGTCAACGCCCCGATCGCGCAAGGTCATCTCTAGGTCATAGGCATAGTGCCAGTCGACCGACTTGTCGTCTTTTGCGTAATGACCGATGTAGGCCGCCCGCGATTGCGGAAAGTTCGGCGTGAACGAGGTGCTTGGGAGCCGGCCTGCATATGCCGCGACCACCCTGATCCTGGGATCAACCGTGGAATACCACAGAGCGACGCCGCCACCGCGACCAAAACCGACGAGCGCCGGTCCGTCGCCGGCGGCCGCCGGATGGCGCAGCAATCGATCGATCGCTGCCTGAACACCAGATGCGATCGAATGTGGCGGGGAGTTTGCAAAAGCGGGAAGGTCGACCGCGACGGTCAAAAAGCCGGCGTTGGCGAGCCGTTCGACGTGGGCTTCGGTTTCGGCGTCGACAGGACCGTCGGCGCCGATCACCAAGACCGGCCGCCCAGAGGCCGCAGGCGGAAGTCCCCAGATCGTGTGGAGTTCGGGAACGGCAACGACCACGGCATGGGGGGCATCGTCGACCGAAACCGGATCCACGCCGGAGTCGCCGACGGAAACCTCCGTTTCGGCGTCGGTGAGGTGATCTACCGGCCGTGTATCCGGGTCAGGAACCCGTTCAGCCTCCGAATTCGCCTGCTTCACGGCGCTGAGCCATCCCACCAGCTTCCCACCACGTCCGGCACCGGAGCCGAAACGATCGGCTCCTCGTTTTGCCGTCTCCCATACCTCCATGCCACGAATCCGCTCCAGGGCAAGGCCCTCATCCTCGGACAGCCCCATGCCCTCGTAGAGCGCACGCCGGTCGGAACGCACGGTGGCTTGCGGGAACTGGGCGATACGTTCGGCGATGTCGATCGCTGCGGCCAAGGCCATGCCGTCATCCACAACGGCATTGACCAAACCAATCGCGTGGGCTTCGGCCGCATCAACGGGGCGACCGGTCAATATCAGCTCCAAAGCCAAACCCTGGCCGACGATCCGGGGGAGTCTCTGGGTACCACCGTCAACCAGCGGTACCCCGAAACGGCGTTCAAAACATCCAAAGGTCGCGCCCTCACCACTGACCCGCAGGTCGCACCACAACGCCATTTCCAGTCCACCCGCCACGCAGTATCCCTCGATCGCGGCAATGGTCGGTTTGGACACGGTCACCCGGGTGAACCCGAGAAAGCCTTCAGGGCGGTCGATCAGGTCAAAACTCTTGAGATCGGCGCCGGCCGAGAACACATCGCCAGAGCCGGTCAGGACCGCCACATCGACCTCGCCATCGGCGTCGAAGGCCATCCAGGCCTCATAGAGTTCGGTCGCCGTCTTGGCATCTATTGCATTACGACGCTCGGGGCGATCAATGGTGATGACGGCCACACGACCGCGTTGTTCGTAGTCAACGCTCATAAATTCAAAGAACCTCTGCTCACCAGCATGGCACAAGAACGCCGATGGTCCAGGGATGATTCTCTGCAACTACCTCCTCTCACCACCAACGTGCCCGCCGTCTTCACGGTCGCGCAGTTCATAGGAACCCGCCGGATCGTGGCAGCGTCATATGTCCATGAGAACGACTCTTTTATCGATACTCGTGTTGGCGTTCGCCGCCTGTGGTGGACAAGAATTTTCCGAGACGACAGAGGCCATCAGTGAAGAGGGGCCTGTCAGAGTGGTACTCGAAGTGCGTGAGGAGGGCGGGTTTGTGCCCATCGAGTTCTCGATCGGACGAATGCCAGTGTTCGTCTTGATGAGTGATGGCACGCTCTACGGCCCTGGGATGATGACCATGGAGTTTCCGGGAAGACTTCTACCGGCCGTTCAGTCTGCCGTCATTTCGGGTCAGGCGCTCGATGAGATCTTGCAGTACATCGAGGACATCGGAATGGCCGACATCACCAAAGAGCGAGTCGACCACGCCATGAACCAGATTGCCGATGCCCCTGACACGGTTGTGACCTTTTACGACGACTCGGCTCACGAGTTCTCGGTCTATGCGCTCGGGCTCGACACCCAAAACCTCGACGTCAGGGTCGCTCTGCTCAACGAATTGGTGCAACGGCTCCATCTGGCAATAGGCCAGGGCGAGCCTGGACCCCACTACCAGCCAGAGCGGATTGAAGTTCTGGCTGGTGTGCGTGAGATCCCGATGGATCCCCAGTTCGAGAACGAACAGCCCTGGCCGCTCGAAGCCCCCTTCGCCGACATGGTCGACGCCGGAGCGAGCTGGCGCTGTGTTGCACTGGATGGAGAAACCGCGGCGAAGGCGCTCGAGGTTTTCGACAAAGCCAACGCCGCTACCACCTGGACCGACGAAGCGGCTACGTACACGATGGTGATCCGTTACCTATATCCCCACCAAGCCGGGTGTGGCACCGTCGGTTGAATCAACCGAAGTCGAGTGCTTCCAACAGGCTTGTCACCACTGGTACGCCCAGTCCAGTCAGATGGTGGCGGTGGTGACCGCCACTGTCGATCAGAACGCACCGCGCTCCGACATGTTGGGCGGCGAGAGCGTCGTCGGGCGTATCTCCGACCACCAGGACATCGGCCGGGTCGATTGCGCCGATCAACTCCGCCAGATGTGCTTCGAGGTAGGCCGCTTTGGTGTCGCCCGCCGTTCCCCTGAGTCCATCGATTCTGTCAAAGAACTCGGTCGCGCCGAGCCGCTCCACCAGGGGAATGAGCTCGTCATGGGGGAACATCGAAAGGAGCGATTGGCCCACCGATTCGGCTCTGACCGCTCGGAGCGCCTCGGCCGCGTCCCGACGCAGCACTGCATGTTCGAGAAGGTCCCGGTAGCCCTGATGAAACAGGTGATCCAGACGATGCCACTCGTCATCGTCGAGGATCCTCCCGAAAAGGCTGTCGTAAAACACTTTGACGGGACGGGTGTAATGGTCTCGGTAGTCGTCGAGGGTGATGGGGCCGGCACCCAGAGCGGCTATGCCCGAGTTCACCGCCTCAACCACGATATGAAGATCATCGAAAAGTGTCCCGTTCCAGTCCCAGACCACGTGTTGCACGCATGCGAGGTTAGAGCCTGCATGGGAACCCGGATCGACACCCAAGCCGCGGACGCCCTTCAAGGGGAGAATCACGGCGGATTTGTGGTCAGAGCTCCATCCTCCCGGTGAGCGCCCGGCCCAGTGTCAGCTCATCTGCGTAATCCAGATCACCTCCGACCGGGAGGCCGCTGGCCAACCGCGTCACTTTGACACCAATCGGTTTGAACTCGCGAGCCAGATACATTGCTGTTGTGTCGCCTTCGACGGTCGGGTTGGTCGCCACGATCAACTCTTTGACCTGCTCCTCGCCGACACGAGATCGCAATTCAGGAATCCGCAATTGGGCGGGTCCGATCCCTGAGATCGGCGAAAGAGAACCTCCGAGTACGTGATACCTGCCGCGGAACTCCTGCGTGCGCTCCACGACGATGATGTCCTGAGGACGCTCGACGACACACAGCACTGACTGGTCACGTCTCGGGTCCCGACAAATGGAGCACTCCTCGGCGGCGGTGACGTTGAAACACCTGCTGCAATGGCGGACCTGGTCTCTCAGATCGAGAATCAACTGGCCGAGACGGCGCGCATCGGTGTCCTCGATGCTGAGCAGATGAAATGCGATTCTCTGCGCCGACTTTCGTCCTACCCCCGGAAGCCGGGATAGGTCGTCGATCAACCGCTGGAGCGGACCATCGAACATCAGCCGAACAATCCTCCCATCCCACCCATGCCCATCGAGCCCATCTGCTGATCGGCCACTTCGACGATCTGCCGCATCGCCTGGTTGACAGCCGCCACCACGAGATCTCCGAGCATTTCAGGGTCTTCTGGATCGATGACCGCCGGATCGATCGTCACCGACAGAACCTCTTGGGTGCCCTTGACGACGGCGGTGACGGCGCCGCCGCCGGAAGTCCCCACAAACTCCTTCTCCGCCATTTCCGCCTGGGCCGCCCTCAGATCCTCCTGCATCTTCTGCGCCTGGCGCATGATCTGTTGCATGTTCGGTTGGCGCTGGGGCGGGCGGGCCATTGTGGAAACTCCTGTGGTGCGAGCGAGCCAGGGTACCGGGCCGGGCGAACCCACCGACGCACTCCGCTCAGTCGTCGCTCTCGAATTCTTCTACCAGATCGCCCCCGAGTGCGTCCTGAACCAGTCTGAAGGGATCGGTTGCATTCTCGTCGACCTCGACCAATCGGTCCTTGTCGATCAAGACATCTTCGACCTCGTAATCGGTCGGATCCTTTGCCGCGGGCGAGCCGTTTCCTGCCGAACGGAAGTCCACGCGGACGATCCGGCCGAGCAAATCGCCGGCTCTGGTAGCGACAACACTGCTCACCGTTGGATCGCTCTTGAGGGCCTCGAGGTGGAACTCGTGACGGACGTCGACAAAGAGGGTCGTCCCGGAGGCGCCACCCGGCTCGGTCTCGCGAAATAGCGCCCAACGTCGGGAACCGAGCAGGTCCTTGAGCCCACCAAACAATTCCGGCCAAATTGCGTGGTACTGCTCCGTCGAAATGGGCGTGACATCGAGTTCGGTAGCCGGGCCCGCCACTTCGGCCGGAGCGACCGGCGCAACGATCTCACGGTTTGCCGGTTCACTCTGGACAACAGATTGGGCTGAAACCGGCGCCGCTTTCGGCTCCGGTGCGGGGACCGGCACGGCCTTCGGCTCGGGGTGCTTCTGGGCAGCCGGTGGCTGGACTCGTGACTCCACCTCGCCGCTCGCAAGCCTTCGCTCCATCCGGTCGACCCTGGCGACAACGGCCCCATAATCCTCGGCGGTTTCTGGCCTGGTGAGTTTGATCAGGGCCAGTTCGAGCATGAGCCGCTCTTCACGTCCCTCACGAAGTTTTATCAAGGCTTCGCCGAGGAGATCAACCGAGCGCAGGACCTCCGAAGGAGACAGCTGTTTTGCTGCTTTCCGCCACGAGGCGAGAACTTCCTCCGATTCGTCGGCCACCTCGGCCAGATTCGGGGCGTAGTGGGCCAGAAAAACACCGCGGAAAAAGCCAACTGCCTCCGAGGTGAAGCGGCGCATGTCCGCTCCCTGGCCGGCGAGTTTCGCCACGAGCTCCAGTGCCATTTTGGCGTCCTGGCCCGAAATCGCGTTGACCAGAGAGTCGTAGGCGTCACTATCGGCCAGTCCCAAAGCCCGGTGTACCCCGTTGAGATCGACTTTCCCACCCCCGAGGGCGGCAACCTGTTCGAGCAAACTCAACGAGTCGCGGGCACTGCCCTGCGCGTGGCGGGCGACAACAACGAGCGCATTTGGATCGGTTTTGAAGCCTTCGGCCTCGGCGATCCTGGCGAGGTGAGCTGCGATCGCCTCGATCGGGATCGCGTGGAAGTCGAATCGTTGGGTGCGGCTCCGGATCGTATCGAGGAGCTTGTAGGGCTCGGTAGTGGCGAGGACGAAATGAACCCGTTCCGGAGGCTCTTCGAGCGTCTTGAGGAGTGCGTTCCCTGCAGCTTTGGAGAGCATGTGGGCCTCGTCGAGAATGAACACCCGGCGGCCCCCTGCCGCGGAAGCCACCGTGGCGACGCTCACCCGCATGTCGCGAATGTCATCAACCGAGTTGTGACTGGCGGCGTCGAGTTCCATCACGTCGAGAGAAGATCCCTCGGTGATTGCGACGCACGAAGAACATGTGTTGTCGGGGGATCCGTCTGCCGCTCGACCCTCACAGTTGAGCGCCTTGGCGAGGATGCGGGCGCTCGTGGTCTTTCCGGTGCCACGGGGCCCGGCAAACAGATAAGCGTGGGCAACGTGGCCCTCTGCCACTTCACGTGCCAAAGTCGTCGTCACATGGCTCTGACCGATGACGTCTTCGAAACTCTGCGGCCGATACTTTCGATAGAGGGCTTGGTACTCCACCAGACGATCCTACCGGCACGCGGACATCCCCCGTCTGACGAGGCAAGCCGCGGTCAAACCACCTGTACCCAGCTCACTACCTCAGGGACCCGCCGTTTGAGCAAGGCTCCGGCCAGCCAAAGAGATATCGAGTAGAAGATGGCTCCCCAAATCACGGCGAAGACGTGGGCAAACCACTCGGGCAGGACCCTCCCGAAATCTACGGTGAGCACCATGACCGACGACGGAAGCACGAGCAGCAACCCGATTGCGAAGAACGAAACCAGCTGAGAGACGATCGCAAGGCACCCCTGTTCTGTCGCCTGGGCGAACACGTCCGTCCCTTCACGAGGAAGCCTGAGCGGGGTGAGCACCGATGTCAGGTTCCCAACAGAAAGCTGGCAGAGGACCGCGCACAGCATGAGCGCCGGCAGAAAACGAAGAATTGCCCACGACCCAGACACGCCAGAGATGATCAGGGCCATCAGCGATGTCTCGACGATCAGACCCATGCCCACCGCCAAGTTTTTTCCGAGCATCATGCTGCGAGGTTTCACCGGGAGAACGAACAAGAACGAGGCTGCGTTGCGTTCCCAACCGAACATGTTGAGGGCGATCGGGAGTCCGACAAACAGCACGAGGACCGGGGCCATCAGCGGCAGCCACTCCCTGTCGCTGAAGAGGTTGAGACTCCCACTCCCCAACAGAATGGAGGCAGCCCCCAAGCCGAGAAAGATCACGGCACCGGTCCAGACCAGTCGTTGCCGTGGGTCGCGTACGTAGAACCGGAGTTCTTTTCTGGCCATCACCGTTCGCTCGGTCCACCACCGTCCCCCGGCAAATCCGGCACGGCTTCGCTCGCGTGACCGAGCCGGGGTGTGTTGAGGCGTCGTGAGCATCCAGTCGAGAAGGCGCCGCCATAGCGAACCCAACACAAGGATCCACCCGATTGCGACAACGGCCCAACCGAGGATCGCCCATACGTTGCCCGCCACCGCCGAGGTGACGACCTTCTGGACCGCGACCGGCGGCAACGCCGCCAACAACCCGGTGATCGGGTACTCGAGCAGTGCCGCCTCCAATCCGTTCTCGGCGACGGTCCGACGAATCAGTTCCTGGGCGCCAAACCCGACCAACCCGATGCCGGCGACGATGACCATGGCCAAATCGCGCCCTCTCCTGGTCCGGAGGATCGCAGAGACCACCGTCGTGAACAGCTGTCCAGAAACCAGCATCAGCGCCGCCATCAACACGGCCGCCACGGCGGCGGCAGGCCAGACCTGGCGAAAAGCGACCAGGTTCGCGGCGTTGGTCACCAGCGGGATGACAAAACTCGGGGCGATGATCGAGGAAGCGGCAAGGGCCAGCACCAGCCGAGGACCCGTGATCGGCATCAAAGAGAACTGGTCGGGATCCAGGTTTTCATCAAGGGGAAAGATGACCACAGGCAGGGATACCCAGCCCATGAACAGGAGCAACGCCGCCCACAGGCCGAGTTCGATCCGTGCCTGTTCTCCTAAAACATTCATGGCGTCGAGGTAGGCGCCGGCCATCGCCACCGAAGCCCATCCGATCAATCCGATCGATGCGGGTAGACCGATCCTGCGCTGCCAATCCTTACGCAGACCGTTACGGAGAAGCGCCCATTTCAGCCAGAGGAGCCGTCGAACCACTTCATCCCATCCGTTTCCACGATCCCGCCGACCGCTGCAATAAAGGCGTCCTCGACGGTTGCCATCCCGGTGGTGGCGCAGAGGCCGGCTGGGGTGTCCTGAATCGCGAGCTTGCCTTTCACCATGATCCCGATCCGGGTGCACAACCGCTCAACCAGGTGCATCTCATGTGCGGAAAAGACGATGGTTGCTCCTTGGGCGGTGAACCGCTGGAGAAGCTGCTGGATGAGACGAGCGCTCACCACATCGACACCTTCGAAAGGTTCATCGAGAAAAAGCACGTCGGGTCGGTGGATGATGGCTGCCGCCAGTGCAACCTTCTTCCGCATCCCTCGCGAATAATCACCGACCAGCTTGCCGGCGTCTTCCTCAAGGTCGAGGAGGGAAAGGAGTTCGTCGCGCCGGCTGATGGTCTCGGCTTTGGAAAGAC
Organism: Acidimicrobiia bacterium; assembly: GCA_041746105.1. Taxonomy (GTDB): domain Bacteria; phylum Actinomycetota; class Acidimicrobiia; order Spongiisociales; family ZC4RG35; genus JBFHRE01. The sequence goes on along the minus strand of JBGTHP010000026.1, from coordinate 31,662 downwards.
CGTGCATAGATGCCGTGAAATCGAGCAGCTCTGCACCAGTCAACCGCTCGTACAGGTTGAACTCCTCGGGCAAAACCCCAATCCGACGCTTCACCTCGATCGGGGACTCCCAGGTGTCGAACTCGGCCACGCCGGCCCGTCCCGAATTAGGCCGTAGCAGGCCGACAATCATCTTGATGGTCGTGGTTTTTCCCGCTCCGTTTTGCCCGAGAAGGCCGTAGAACTCGCCCCGATGAATCGTGAGATCGAGGTCGTCGACCGCGGTGGATTTGCCGAATCGTCGCGTCAGACCTTTGGTCCAAACCGCGGGCACCGCACCGCCGCCGTCCATGACGTCATTGGACGCCGCGGTTTCTGTCGTCATTGTTGGCTTATCGGACACGAAGCCAACATTCTGAACGAAGTTCGCTGCAACCTGGGCTCAGGTTCGACGGCGAAGCAGCAGAACCGCAAAGAAGATGACGATCGAGGTCAGCGCCATCGTGGCCGACGCCGCGGTTGCGAGGTGGTAACTGAGGATCAATCCCAGGATCACCGAGAAGCTGCCGATGCCGGCGCTGGCGGCCATCATCGTCGGGACCCGGCGCACCAGAAGTGCGGCCGTAGCCGGGGGACCGACCAGAAGTCCAAAAACCAGAAGCGTCCCGACGGTGCGGAAGCTCCCCACAACTGCAGCCGTGATCAGTGCCAGCAATAGGCCATGGGCCAACCCTGGTCGGAATCCGAGAAGTTCGGCCTTGACCTCATTAAACGAGAGCACGAGGAAAGCCCGATACCCGACCCAGCTGAGTGCCAGCGCCACCACCCCGATCACGGCGAGGGCGACGATGTCGGCTGTCGTCACGCCAAGGGCATCCCCAAAAAGAATGGTGTTGAGGGCACCGGCGTAACTTCCTTGCCGAGACAGGATTATCACCCCCAAGGCAAGCATCCCAACAAATAGGAGCCCGATCCCGGTGTCCTCGCCAAAGCGGCCCCTGCGGTGGACGAGATTGATCCCTCCGATCATGGCGATCGCAGCCACGCCCGCCCCCAAGAGCGGGCTGACCCCCAGCAACATGGCGCCGGCAATGCCGGGAACAACGCCGTGGACCAAGGCGTCGCCGACAAACGTCATGCCCCTGATGACGACCCAGGTGCCGACGACAGAAGTGACGAGAGCCGCCAGCAGCCCGGCGACCAGAGCGCGTTGTTGGAGCCCGAGAAGAAACGGATCGGTCAACCAATCGATCATCTCATGCTCTCCAGAATCGCCGACGCGTTCGATTCGAGCATATTGAGATACGAGACCCCAACGTCGAGAGAGTCGGTCAACAGAGTCACAACTTCCACTTCCTGCCCCAGCTCCGCTGCGACCGCGTCGAGAGCGCGGCGATCGCTGATATTTTCGGCAAAAAGTGTCGTCACCCGCCCTTCTCTAAGCACTTGGACCAGGGCGGCCAGATCTGCAGAGTTCGGACTTGCCAGCGTGTCGCCCCCAGGGATCACCACCCCAAGAACCTCGATGCCGTATCGATCGGCCAAATATCCGAGAGAGTCATGGTTGGTCACGATCACTCTGCGCTCCGCAGGTATCGCCAAAAACTCCGCTGCCAACCGCGAGTCCAGAGCGCCGAGCTCGGTGATGTAGGAGGCTGCCCGCTCACTGAGGCCGGACAAACCAGGGATAGCGTCCTCGAGCGCCGACTGAAGCAGGCCAACAGCCACCGCCATTCGTCGTGGGTCGTGCCAAAAATGTGGATCGAAATCACCAACGCCGGTCTGCTCGCCTCCGTCTGATTGTCCACCGGCAAAACGGATCGGATCGATACCTGGAGCCAATTCGAGGAGCGGGATACCGTCTGAGGCCGCCGATCTCAGAATGTCGAGAACCCCTTGCTCGAGCCCGAGTCCGTTGGCAACCAGCAGATCGGCCGATCCGATGGCAGTCAGATCGGCAGAAGAAATCGCGAACTCATGAGGATCCGAACCGGGCGGTACCAGCGTGACGACCTCAACCCCCTCACCTGCCACCTGTCCAACCACGTCCGCGAGGATGTTCGTCGTGACCACCACCTTCGGACGCGAGTCCGGTGCGGCTGTCTCGGAACAACCGACGACGAGTGTCGCCACCAGGATCGATCCAAACAACCGCCACCACCAGATGGGAATGGTTCTCATTATCTGTTGAGGCTACCATTCACCCGGTGAAGACGAAACGCCAACTGGTCGAAGACGAGTTGAAGACTGCCGGGGTTCGCCTTACACCGGCGCGCCTCGCGGTGATCCAGGCGCTGGAACAGGTGGCGGGGCCGGTGGCCGCCCAAGAACTACATCCTGGTCTGCACCCACCGGTGCCTCTCTCCTCTCTCTACCGCTCTCTCGCAGTTCTTGCGCAGACCGGTGTCATCACGAGTCACCACGGATCGGATGGGGTCGCCCGTTACGAGTTTGCCGAGTGGTTGTCGGGGCACCATCACCATCTGGTCTGCACGGCCTGCGGAGATGTCACCGACATTGAGGTGGCCGGTGCCAACGAAGCGAACCTCGAGGCGATGGCGAGCCAGATCGCGCTCGAGGCGGGATTTGTGTCTTCCGGCCACAGCCTCGACATCGTCGGAACCTGTCGCAGTTGCGAAACATGAACGCGGTCAAAGCAGTCGGCCTCGAGCTCCGCTACGGCGAAAAAATCGCCCTCGCCGCCTCCGACTTCGAGATCCCCAAAGGGAAGGTCACAGCGGTGATCGGACCCAACGGTTCGGGAAAGTCAACCGTGCTCAGCGCCATTGCAGGCACATTGCTACCGACCGCCGGTTCGATCGTCGTCTTCGGAGAGGCACCCCAATCCGTCCGACCGCGCGTCGCCTTCGTCTTGCAGACCACGACGGTCAACGAAGCGGCACCCCTGACCGTGCGTGAGGTGGTGAGGATGGGGCGGTACGCAAACCGCGGTTTGTTGGGACGTCTCGGTGACGGCGACAGGGCGGCCGTCGGTGCCGCGATCGAACGCATGGATCTCACGGATCTGGTCCACCGCCACCTGCGAGAGTTGAGTGGTGGCCAGCGGCAGCGGGTCTTCGTCGCCCAGGGCCTGGCGCAGGACCATGACCTCCTGCTGCTCGACGAACCCCTCACCGCACTCGACATGTTGTCAGCCGAGACCATCGACGCTGTGATCCATGAAGAACAAGGGCAAGGACGAACCGTGGTCCTCACCACCCACGACCTGGCCGAGGCCGCCGCTGCCGACCACGTCTTGTTGATGTCCGGCCGGGTCGTCGCCGGGGGACCCCCTGATCACGTCTTGCGATCCGGACCCCTGCGTGCGGCATATGGGCCCGCGCTGCTCCATGTCGAGGACGCCAAGGCCTTCTTGGACGACCCCGCCCACATCGCCGCCCAGCCACGCCACACCCATCGGGATCGAGAATGAGGTTGGGGATAGACCTCGACGGGGTCGTTGCCGATTTCAACGGTGGCTGGGTTCGCGCCTACAACCAGGATTTCAGAGCCGAGATCTCTACAGCAGAGGTTGTCGAATGGGACCAGATCCCGCGGTTGACCCATTTCGACCACATGAGTGACTTCTGGACATGGGCACGCAATCTCAAACCGGGCTCACTCTTCTCTCAATTGGACCCGTATCCTTGTGCCGTGGAGAGCTTGATCCGTCTCGCCGGTGAGCACGACGTCATCGTTGTGACGACCAAACCCAAATGGGCCGAGGTCGACACATACCAGTGGCTGGTTGATAAAGGCATTCCCGCAGCCGAGGTCCACATCACCCGCGAGAAATGGATGGTCGACTGCGACGTCTTCCTCGATGATGCCCCCCATGTCCTGTCACGGCTGGCTCGTTACCGGCCGGATGCGACCGTTTGCCGTTTTGTGCGTCCCTGGAACGGTCCTCTCGCCGGGGTCATCGACGTCGAAGGCTGGGCCGAATTCGAGACTCTCGTCGCCAATGGCGTCGGCTAGGGCCAGAGAGCCTCGGGTATCTCGAACCCGAGAGGGTTGCCCCATCGATTCGAGTAGGCCACGTCGTGTGCCGGGGTACGGACGGCAACACCCCATTTCCCGAGCGGATAGCCGCATGAAACGGCTGCGTTCATGACCCAACCTCTGTCTTCCGGCACCCCGAGAATCTCGAAGGTCGATTCCTGTTCGAAGATTCCGAGAATGGTGGTGATACAGGTCCCGACACCCTCGTTTCTCGCAGCCAGCATCGCCGACCACACCGCCGGATAGATCGACGCGCCGCTCCGGTCGTTCCGACTGAACGCCATCAACCACATCGGGACCGTTTCGAAGTTTTCCGCGAGCCAACCAGAAGACTTGATCACTCGCAGCGTCCCGGTGTCACCGGCGGCCTCGGCCTTTTCCCAGCGGTCTTTGTAGACGGTGTTCCCCAACTTCTCGAACGCCGATCGATAAACAGGACCAAGACGTTCCCTGACCGAGGGGTCGGTCACGACCACGAACCGCCAGTTCTGGCTGTTTCCACCCGATGGGGCGCGCACCGCCGCGTCCAGGATCGCCGCCACCGACGTCTCAGGCACTGGATCAGGTTTCACCCGGCGCATCGCTCGGGTGGTGTACAGCGCCTCGGTCATGTCCATCGGATTTCTCCTAAGCCGTTGCCATCCATGTGTTCACGCGTCGCCTCAGTGTTGCCAGGGACACGGTGCCGCTCCCGAGCACGGTGTCGTGGAATCCTTTGATATCAAAGCGCGGCCCCAAAGTGGTCGTTGCCTTCGTCCGCAGGTCGTCGATCTCGAGGCGTCCCAACATGTATGCCAGCGCCTGACCGGGTGATCCGATGTACCGGTCGATCTCCTCGGTAATCTCAAACAGGGACATCGGCGAGTGGTCGTACAGGTAGTCGATTGCCTTTTGCCGCGACCAGCCAAGGGCGTGCATTCCGGTATCGACCACGAGCCGACCGGCTCTGAGCGAGTCCCCCATGAGCATTCCGATCCTCTCCCAATCCGATTCGTACAGACCCATTTCGTCTGCCAATCGTTCGGTGTACAACGCCCAACCTTCCCCAAAGGCTGGGATGTAAACTTTGCGGTGGATGTCGTGGAGCAACGGGTTCTCCATCGAAAGTGCCGTGTCCAAATGATGACCGGGAATCGCCTCGTGATAGGCGATCGCGGCGACTTGAAACTTCGCCCAGGCAGAGGGATTGGACGTGTTGAAGAAGAACTGGCCTGGCACGGATCCGTCGTCGCTGGGAGACCGGTAATACGCCATGGCTCCCACATCGATCGGTGATCCTATGCAGTCGGATTGAGGCAGGGTCCCGAACCAGTCACCCATGACCGCCTTGGCTTTTTCGAGACAGCGCATCGCATCTGCCACCACCGTCTCCGCCGACTCGTGGTGCAAACCCTCGCCGTGGCGGAGTCCCTCGTATATCTCATTGATGTCGTTGGTTCCGAGGAGAGGCGCTGCCAGTTGCCGATATTCGTGTTCCAGCCTCTCGACCTGTTGTAGCCCGATCTCATGGATCTCTTGCGGCGACAACGAGAGGGTTGTGTACCCGGTGACCAGCCGGCCGTACACATCGTCGCCTCCGGGGAGGTGGCCGAGGCCAGGGCTCTCCTCGGAGCGGCTGTTTGGCAATGTGGTGTCACGCAGACAGGCCAGATAGCGATTCAACGCCGGGATCATGTTGTGACCGACCGCTTCGGACAATCGATCGCTCCAGCCTTGCCCGTTTGTCTCGGTCGGGGCCGGTTGCGCCGAAAAACGCGACTCGCCAGGAGAAACCGACAACATTTCTTCCAGCTTTTCGATCGTCTGAGAAACGTTGACCCCGACCGGGACAATTCCGACGACGGCGCCTTCGACGAGACGACCGACCAGTTGGTCGATCATGACCGGAAATCTGGACAACTTCTCGAGATATCTCTCTCCATCGTCGCCGGACCGCAGCGGCTGCATCGCGATCAGCGGCAGCAGTTCGGCAACCAGACCCGATTGGTAGTTGGGGCCGGCAAGCTCCGGCCACCAGGCGAGTTCGGCTGCGTTCATATCGGCCGCGGCCGCCACCGTCTCAGCCAGATTCAGGTCGGCCCCGACCGCTCCACCTGCCGCCGAGCGCGCCCTGGCGGCGATGTCTTCGAACCCAGAGATGGCGGTGCGCTCACCGTCCGGGGAGTAGTCGTTCCACTGCTCAAGGTAGGTGAGGTCTCCCAGATAGAGGTTGTAGAAATGAAGCTTCCGCCGGTGGAAATCCCAATACTCATCGGCAATCTGCTGGACGGTCATTTCCGGGAGGCTACTTCACGCCGGTCAACTCTGATCGGCGCCGAGGTCGCGACCTGCTGCCAGACGCAATGACGGATCGATCGCCGGGAAGTTGGCGTCTGCATTCGAAACCGAACCGATCGTTACGTAGACCTGACTGCCAGAAACGGTCAGCCAGATGGCAGCCAGCACTCCCGGCTCCGAGCCCCCGACGAACCAGACCTCGTCCCAGATGCCAGGCACAGGCGCGATCCCCTGATTCTTGGTGAACGCTGCAGCGAGCGGTTCCATGTCCGTTTCTGCGCTGGTTTGGTACATCGCGGTCAAGAGGGTGCACAACATCTGGGGTGAGGCGAACCATTCGATCTCGTCGACAAAAACGGGTGCTCGCGGAACCACGGCGTTCGACAGGTCCTTGTTCAATCCGGTGAGAAGAATTCTTCGTTGTTCTTCCGATGCCTCGGCATATTCTTTGGCCACCGAGCGATCGCCGCCGATCTTGAGCGATGCAAGTTCACGCGTCGTCAGAAATGGCAGGGAGCGGGGGCCAACCGCCGACCCAAACTCGGCCAGTTTCGACTCGACGGTGTCTCGTCCGAGAAGTCCGATGAGATGGTCGGTCGCCCCGTTGTCAGAATCTGCCACGGACAGCATGAGGAGTTCGGCCACCGTGCGAACGTCACCGTTGACGACGCCTCCTAAAATCCCGCTCGGGTGGCTACGCCACTCTTCGGCAATGGTCACCGGCGTGTCCCACGTCAATTCTCCAGAATGCACCTGGTCCGTCACAACCGCCGCCACCAACAGACTGGTTGCCGACCCCAACGGGACCGGGCGGGTTTCGTCCACTCCGAAGCCGGCCACACAATCACCATCTGTGAACTCTGCCGCCAGAAACGCCACAGAGCCATATCTCCGAAGAGGATCGACCACGTCCTCGTAACTGTCCGGCGGGAGGGTCAACATCACGGGTTGGGCAATGAGATCAACGATCCGGTTTGGGGATTCGGCCTCGACCCGCAGCGTCACTCGCATTCGCTCACCGGCCGCAGCCAGGACACCTTCCCCTTCGACATCGGATAAAAGGTCGAGTCCGATCAACCGCCACTCACCCGCCACCCGGCTCATGTCGGCCAAAACCGGTAAGAAGGATTCTTCGAAAGAAACTCTGGCCTTGAAGTCCGCCGAGAATCGAGCCTCAAAATCGCTCTCCGGAACCGTCCCGGAGTCGAGAGCGGCAACGAACCATTCGAGTTGCAGTCGGACGGGGTGGTCATCTGGAGCGTCGACAACTGGCTGAACCACGTCGCCACCAGAACAAGCGCTGAGAATGAGAACAACGAGAACAAGCCAGACGCGCACCACGCGATTGTGGTCACCCCGCGGAGGGACGCCGAATCGAGTAGACACCGGACGCCTTAAGCTCGGATGATGGAACACATCGAGGTTGAGATTCGGGACGGGGTTGGTTGGGTCTGGATCAACCGAGCCGAGAAGAAGAACGCAATGTCGGCCGACATGTGGTCGGATCTTCCGGCCGCGGTCGAGGATCTGAGTGATTCTGAAGTCGTCAGAGTGGTTGTGGTCGCCGGACGCGGTGACTGTCTCACTGTGGGGATCGACCTAGGCATGCTGATGGCACTCGATACCGACGCGCCTTCGATGGCTGTTAGCAACGCTGCCCTGTATCGAAAGATCAAGCAGATGCAGTACACCATGACTGCGTTCGCCGACTGCCCCAAACCGACGATCGCGGCGATCCACGGCTACTGCCTTGGAGCTGGTGTCGACTTGATCACCGCCTGTGACATCCGTCTATCGACCGAAGACGCCGTGATCGGGGTACGCGAAACTCGGATGGGACTGGTCGCCGACGTCGGCACCATGCAACGCCTGCCAAAGATCGTGTCTCCCGGCCATGTGGCCGAACTCGTATTCGGCGGGGAGGACATCAGCGGCGCCGAGGCCGCCAGGATCGGCCTCGTCAATCGCACATTTCCATCGGCGGACTCGCTGTTTGAGGGCGTAGCTCGCTTGGCCGAGCGCATCGCGGCGAATTCCCCTCTGGTGGTTCAAGGAGCGAAGGCCGTACTCCGGGCCGAGGCAGGGATGTCGGAGTCGTCGGCGCTCGATCACATGGCCCTTTGGAATGCGGCTTTTCTCAAGTCGAATGACTTGATGGAGGCGATGGCCGCACAAGTCGAGAAGCGACAACCCGATTTCTCGGGGACGTGAAAGATCACGCTTTTCGGCTCGGGCCATCCCGATAGCGAGGAGTCCACCATCGTCCGCGAGGCTGGTGTCGAGGTGACCTTCGGTGGAATGGCGCTTCAACCCGCTGTGTTGTGGAAGACATGACCGATCGGATCACTTTCGAAGGTTTTGATGGCGCCAAGCTGTCGGGCCTGCTCGACCGGGCTGGCACAAATGCCAGGGGTGGGGTTCTAATGGCTCACTGCTTCACCTGTTCAAAGGACCTCTCACTCAACACCAGGTTGGCGAAACGGTTGTCGGCCGGTGGGTACCACGTCTTGCGGTTCGACTTCACGGGGCTCGGTGAATCCGACGGCGACTTCGAGGGCTCGACTTTTGTCGCGAATGTCGGTGATCTCACCAGGGCGGCCCGATGGATGCTGGACGCCGGGTATGGCCCGACTGCCCTGGTCGGCCATTCGTTGGGAGGAGCAGCCAGCCTGATCGCGGCCGGAAAGATCAGGAGCCTCAAGTCGGTCGTGACGATCGGGGCACCGGCGATGGCGAGTCACGTCCTTCATCTGATCGACGAAGCAGCACAGGCGAAGGCTCATGTCGAGGGCTGCACCTTCGTCAAGATTGCCGGCAGGACATTTCCGCTATCTGATCGGTTCCTGCACGAGTTGGAGAGTTACGACCATGCTGCTGCCATCCGAAATCTCACGGTTCCGCTGATGGTGATGCATGCCCCGGAAGATGAAATAGTTCCGGTCTCAGAAGGCGAGCGAATCTTTTCCGAAGCAAACCAGCCAAAAGCTTTTGTGCCTCTCGTCGGCGCCGATCACCTGCTCAACGACAAACAACACGTTGACTCCACCGCCGATCAGATAATCGACTGGCTCGACAGAATCTCTCGGTGATCACGAGGCAAGCGGAAAACCCGTGGTCACCTGGTTGAGATAATTGTCGCTCAGGTGGTTGAGCACCCGGCGAGCGGCGGGAAAACGGTGGGCGACGTCGGCCACCACAGGTGGCTGCCTGGCATCGTCGGCGGCGGATTCATACCAACGTGACCCGAGCGCCTCGAACATCGAGAGCCCCGATGCGAGCGTCGTCGAGTCACACAGTTCGAGAATCTGGTCAGACGACAATCCCACACCCCGACCCAACCTCTCCGCATCCACAGGCATCAACGGGGCTGCACCTGTGCGATCCGGGAACACACCGGCGAGAAACAGGGCAAGATCGCCCAGATGCCGCATGAGACCAACCCGGTCGGGAACGGAGTCGAGCCAACGCGAGAGCGCAACGAGATCGAACCGGTTCTCTTCTGGGACCGGAAGAGGTAGCGGCACGGCAAATGAAGCAAGCAGCCGCGCGAGGAAAATCATCCTTGCTCCATCGTCCAGATATTCATGGAGCGGGGCGACGTCAAAAACCGGCAGCCGGGACCGCGGCCCGAACCAGTCGTTTACATACTCCGCATCTCGCAGTTCGTCACCCGCACGATGGATGAGGACCGCAAAAAGAAGAATGGGGGAAACAACCTGAGAAGGATGGGCATGGCGGTCCATCACAGCTTCGAAGACGTCGGATTCGGAGAGGACGTCATGGATTCTCCATGGCTTCCGGCGCAAATCGGTAGTGAGGATGTCGCGATCGATTTCCAGCACCGAGGCGAGCGTGGCCAGATCACGTGATGTGAACTCATCGACGAGGGATGTCATCAGGCGACTCCTTGGCTTCCTCCCATACTCATCGGCAATTCCGGATAATTGTTGAGTGTCGGGGTTCAGTTCGGTTCGGGCAACCGAGCGACGACCGAGGCCACATTGCCAAAACCATCGACCGCGGTTGCGATCAGTTCTGCACCTGCGAGTTCGGGATCCGGCTTCCAGTACAGCCGATAGGGCGGGGCATCGTCTACCCCGATGACGAACGGAGTGTTTCCGTCCAGCACGAGAGCAAAGGTGACTTCTGCATAACGGCGATCGCCGACCTCGGCCGTCATCTTCACCCATTCGCCACTCGGTTCTGCCGCTGCCTTGAAAACGAGCGGCTGTGTCGGCTGGGGGAGCGGGCCGTCGGCAACCAGAACCACTGTCGACCAGGGTTCGAGGTCGATGCTGATGAAACCATCGTCATCGCTGTCGAGTCCGAAAGCGGGTCCGTAGACAGAACCGAACAGCGTGTGGGGGCTCGACGTCGGAATCGTGATGGAGGCCGTGACCGGCCCGTTGAACACCACCACGTGTTCGATCCGTTCGGCTCGGTCGATCCGCGAGATCGCAAATGTCCCGCCCTCGGCCAGTCGGGTGATCTGGGCCCCGCCCACCAGCGCAGGGTGCGTTTGGCGGAGGGCGGCCAGCGTCGACACCGCCTGATAGAAGGGGTGCTCGACGTCGAACCGAGCGGAAGCATGGGTCGCATCCGTTCCGATCAGGTCATCATTCAGATAGCCGTCAACCAGTGACGGAAACATGGTCTGACGGGCATCCTTGTCCCCCCCGTCCCCGACGAAACCCTGTTCGTCGCCGTAGTAGATGACCGGAGTCCCCCGCGCCAAAAAGAGCAACTCGAACACCATCCTCATCTTCGCCACTTTGCCGTCATCGGTCCCGTTGAGACGACGCCCGATTCTCCCCATGTCGTGATTCCCTACAAAAGTCACGAGGTCGTGCGCGCTGGAATCAGGGTCCGTGTACCAATCGTCACGATCGAAGAGCGCCTCGAGCACGCCGGCATCGCCGGTGGTAACAAACGTCTCGACCGCCTGGCTGAATGGAAAGTCGAGAGCAGAGGGAAAACCGACCTGGGTGATGTAACGGGCCACCGCGATCGGCGAGAAATCAAAAACTTCGGCATAGATCACAAACTCGGGACGGCCGATCTTGTCGGCGTGTTGTTGGACTCGAGGCAGGAAGTACCGCCAAAATCCGTCTTCGACGTGTTTGGCCGTGTCGACCCGAAACCCGTCGATCTCGAACCGGTCCATCAGTTCGGTGTAGATACCCACCATCCCCTGGCGTACCTCGATCTGTTCTGTGAACAGGTCGTCCAGACCGAAAAAGTCGCCAAGGAGTGAACTGGGACCGTCGAAAGTCGAGTTTCCCCGATTGTGATATCGCTCAGGGTCGTTGAGCCATGACGGGTTTTTGGCAACCGAATCCTCAGCCGTCCCAAAAACCGGGGTGTAGGGAAAGGTGCTGACCTCGGGGAATGAAGGAAGTGTGATGTCGATCGGATCGCCGGCCTCATCGAGATAGGGAGTACTCGTCTCCCCGAGGTAGGCGAAGGAATCCTCGGCGAAGGTGATGACGTCGGCGGTGTGGTTGGCGACGATGTCGAAATAGACCGAGATCCCCCTTTCATGCGCGAGGTCGATCAATTCATGCATGTCTTCTTCTGTGCCGAGGTGAGGGTCGATCGTTTCAAAATCGGTGATCCAGTATCCGTGATAGGCCGCTGAAGACCCTTCGATGGTCCCGTTGCCCTGGACAGGCCGGTTGCGCAGCGGCGGCGTCAACCAGATCGCCTCAACACCCAAGCCGGCCAGGTAGTCGACCTTCTGGGCGAGGCCGGCGAGGTCTCCACCGTGATAGAACCCCTTGTCTGTTGGGAGGAAGCCGCTGACGAGTGGATCATCCGATCCGCTCCCACCGTCGTCATTACTGGTGTCCCCGTTGAAGAACCTATCGGTCATCACGAAATAGATGGGTTTTGGCGCCGCCGAAAACCGCGCCGGTGCCGCCACCGGCCCGGCATCCGCCGCCACCTGGGTTGTGATCGTCGGTGTCGGCGGCAGCGTCCTCGGCGTCTCCTCCTGCACCGACTGCACACAACTCGCGACGAGAACCGCCAATGGCATGAAGCGCCGAATCATCGGGCGATGCTAGGACCGGCGTTCGCGGACTCCGGTCAGATCTCCAGTGCCGCCAGCACCTCTCCGGTCGGGGCGTTCGAGCCCCCTTCCGGCTCGACCGTCAAACCGACAACCAGCCCCGGTGATGGAGTGCCTTCCAGAATCACCAGAACCGCACCGTCGCTTCCCGGCCGAAATGTTCCGGCGGAAACCGGTCCGCCCGGTCCGATCAGCCACAGCTGGTATGTCTGATCGTCGTCGACCTCCGGAACCGTTTCCGCCCTGAACGCAGCCGCGCCCTCCATGGCCGACCAGATGATCTCAACCGGTCCTACCCCAGACTGCTGCAATGAGACCTGACGCGAATCGGCGGCCGCAACCAACTGGTCGAACCGTTCTTGTTCTGTCACCCGAAGCGTCCCGATCCCAAAGACGAGGGCTGCAACCGCCGCCACGGCGACCAATTGCCACGAGCGCTTCCTGAACGGGAGAACGGTCGCAGTCGACGCGGTTACGGTCGACATGACCGCCCTCTTCATCTCCGCCGGTGCCGGCTCCGCCACGGAGCGGGCTAGAGCCTCGACTCCACCCGACAGGGCCCCGATCTCCGTACGACAAGACTGACATCCTTCGAGGTGCGACTCGAACTCGTCTTTTTCGGTCGGATCGAGAGCGTCGAGAACATAAAAACCGGCGAGGTCGTGCAATTCAGCCATGGGGTTCCTCGCTCATGGTTTGAGAGAGACGGAGGAGCCCATCGCGGATTCGAGTCTTGACAGTACCCAGGGGTAGCTGGAGGGTTTCGGCGATCTGAGAGTGCGTTTGACCACCAAAAAAGGCGAGGTCGATCGCTTGTCGTTGCAGGGTCGAAAGCTCGTCGAGCGCCGTCCTGACTTGCGAGTGTTCTTCCCGGTCAACGACTCTGTCACCAACCGGATCGGGACTTGGCGGTGAGTCGGGGACGGCGGTTTCACGCCGGCGTGACGCCTCGACCGATCTGACGACATCGATGGCGCGTCTCCTGGTCATTACGGCTATCCACGTCATGCCCGATCCACGTGACGAATCGTAGGTGTTGGCTTTCCGCCAGACCTCGACCAGAACCTCTTGCGCGATCTCTCGTGCCAGTTCCCGGTCGATGACAACCTTGCGGGCAAGGCCGAACACGACGTCGGCGACGTCGTCGTAGAGACGTTCGAAGGCTGCTCTATCTCCGGCCGCTACCAGCGACAGAAGAACCTCGAGCGACGGGGTTTCGGGTCTGAAGGCGATGGGTCGAAGGCTAGCCCTGGCCGGCGAAGCTCGAAAAGGGCGGACGGGCATGATGGCAAGCATTTCATCCTTGGTTCGGAGCCACCGCTGCCACGGATTGACCCGACGGTTCAGAGCGCAGCGCACACCTCTAGCGCCAACTCGATGAATCTCTCCGTCACCGGCGACTTGGTTCGTCCGGCCGCGGTGGCGATGGTGATAACGCGGGGTGGCAGTGGCGGATGAATCTCGCGCACTGCGATATCGGGGTCGTTGATGTCCACTGCCAGCATCGGCATCACCGCGTAACCCATGCCTGCTTTCACCGAGGCCTGCACTGTGGCGTTGTCGTTGGAACGAAAGACAAACGAAGGACGAACTCCCGATCGAGCCAACCCTGACTCGATGCGGATCTGGCAGGCATCGGTGTGGCGCTGGCCCACCAGCGGGACCCGGTTGAGGTCCCCGACGTCGACCCGTCCGCCTTCGCGATCGGTGGCAGGAACCACAAGGACAAAAGGATCGACGCACAGCTGCACGGAGTCGACTCTCGGGTCATCCACCAGCGCGTCCGTAAAAGTCAGATCCAGCTCACCCGCCAGCAGGCGCTCGATCATGACCCAGGCGTCGTTCTCCTCGGAGGGTCTGATGTCGATGTCCGGCCGCTCGCGGCGCAACATCCCGACCACAGTCGGGAGGATTTTGACCGAGACACTCTGATAGGCCCCGACCACCAATTGGCCAGACATCCCTTGCCGGTACCCGGCGAGGTCCCTTTCCACCAGTTCGAGACGATCGAGGATCTTCTCGGCATGGGCAAGCATCATCCGACCGGCGGGAGTCAGCTCCACCGGTTTGGGGCCGCCGGGGCGATCGAACATCAATTCGCCGGTGATCCGTTCCAGTGAGGCGATCTGTTGTGACACCGCGGACTGGGTGAATCCGAGCCTATCTGCGGCCCGACCGAAAGAACGTTCCTCCGCGACGGCCCTCAGGGCGTTCAGATGCCGGAGTTCGATGTCGGCGATGGTCATGGTGTATATAAGTGTAGCTAATCACAACCATTCCGCTACATCGTTGGACTTCATAGACACCGGTCCCTAACTTTGAGTCAACGAAAGGATCAAACTCATGATCACAGCACGATTCCTTGACGACCTTGCACATGAGATCACCGAGCACGGCCTGGACGCCCGCACCGGTGATCTGAAGATCGTGGCCGACCTGGCGGTCCGCCACAACGCCGCAGCCTCACTCGCCGGTGTGTTACTCGACACGTCTGCACCCGAGGTGGTTCGCACCAGGGCCTTCGCCCGCATTTCGGTCGCGCTGAGGGCACTCCCCGCATCGATGACCACTGCAGCCTGAGGTTCACACACCCAACAAAGCCAGCTGCCGAGACTGAGCCACAAGCCTCCCCGTTGAGTCCCAAACCTCACCATCCTCCTCGAGGTAACCACCGGAGATGAAGCGAGTGGTGAAGAGACAACGCAGCCAACCCGGCTCGGGCTGCCGCCTCAAGTGGGCGGTCAGCTCGAGCGTCGGGGTCCATGTGACCGGCATGCGCGCATTGAAGACGGTGGGCGGAAACGAGTCGACCGCCACCAGCAATCCAAACGCATCGTTTGGCTCGACGGGGCGATGACGGAACCATCCGCGAAAGCGCGGGACCCCGGCGTCGAATGTGGCGTCCTCCGGGTGCAGTCGCAACTCGACCTTGCCCATGAACGGTGGTGGAAACGTCTCTGTTGGCTCAATCGCAACACAGTCATCGGGACCAGGCAGTTCTGGCGGAGACGCCTCGACCCTCTCGGGGAATCCATCATCGCTCAAGACGCCGCTGTAGCTGGCGAGCATGGTGAGAAGCGGCCGCTCGGCATCCGAAAGCGTCGCCGACACGGTGGTGAAGCGGCGGCCGACCTTGTGAGTACGCGTCTCGATTTGGACATCACCCGGTCGTCCTGGAGCCAGAAAGTGGCTCGTGACGGTGACCGGGAGACGGCCTCCGGCGGCCATAGCTCCCGCCCTGGCGGCGATCGCGGCCAGATATCCGCCGTTGGCGTTCCCAGAGATGTCCCAACCCGGTTCAATCCGCCCTCGATAACGTCCCGGAACCTCTTCGACGACCGCGGTGGCTGCTCCAAAGGACATTAAATGCGAGTGTATTCGGACGGCCGACCTGAACCCATCGCAGGGGGTGGGAGGAACCCGGCCAAGTTAGGCCAGCTTCGGTCGGTTCTCCTCCATCCATTGAGCCGCAAAATCCACCAGTACCTTCTGCCGGAACAGGCGGGCAGTCCCAACTCCCACCGATCCGACGGATTCGGCGCCGGTGGCGGCGAAGGCCTCCCCTACTGCCGGGAAGTCACTGTCATCCAGTTCCAGGTCCTCGTAGGACACCCAAGTCCTCCGGCCTTCGATCAACATCGGTCCGCCCTCCCTCCTCATCGGCTTCGAGATTTGCGAGGCCCGATATTCCGCCAGGTGAAGTGAGGTGTCGTTCGCATGTGAGACGCCCAATAACAGCACCTTGGCGTCGAGCGCATAGAGCCGAGACAACGGTGAGCCTTCGCCAAGACCGGGGGTGAGCGGATGATCGGCAAGGATTTCGATGGCCAAGGGGCCATTGGCCACGAACGAATCGGTCGGATGGTTGCTGCGGATCGTCGCCCGATGCTGACGGAAGCACTCGACCACCTGGCCCATGCCGCGGGTAGGAGTCAGATACCGGTCGAAGGCGGGTGTTTCCTGGCGAATCGTCTCGATCCAGTGCTCCGGCACAGGAGGGTGCGACCAACCCACCGGGTCGCTCAGATGCCCGGATTGGGCCGGCATCACCACCGTCCCACCTGGACCGACCGAGGTAAGAAGGGCCTCGACCACGGATTGGGCTGCCCCCGCCACCCACCCGAGGGCCGAGAGAGATGAATGCACCAGTACGACATCACCGGATTCGAGCCCGAGGCGCTTCAGGTCGCGAATGATGGTGGAGACAGTGGCTGGAGTTGAGGTGGCCGCGATGGCATCGCGCTCGGAGGCCATCTGGAGAAAGATAGACCTAGGCTGAACCGGCCCGCGGCGTTTTGGCCCTCGGTCCGAGCGACCACCCTTAGGCTGTCGACCAGAGAGGAGGATTCGCATGACCCATGATCCAGGTCTCCCGGCTGGAGTTGACGATCCGAAGCTCGACACTTTTCCTCTGGACCACGAGTTCTATACGAAGGATGGCCGCCTCAAGAAGGCGTTCTACGAGGAGGAGCTGGCCCGCCTTCAAGAAGAGTTGGTGAAGCTCCAATATTGGGTTCAGAAGAACGGATTGAAGGTATTGGTGTTGTTCGAGGGAAGGGGGTCTGCCGGTAAGGGTGGTGTGATCAAGCGGATCACCGAACGCACCAGTCCCCGCATCGTGCGCACGGTTGCACTGCCCAAGCGGACCGAAAGAGAACGCACACAGTGGTATTTCCAACGCTACGTCGCCCACCTGCCGGCGGCCGGTGAGATAGTCCTGTTCGACCGCAGTTGGTACAACCGTTCCAACGTCGAATGGGTGATGGACTTCTGCAACGAACCCGAGTACCAGGAGTTCCTCCGAAGTTGTCCGGAGTTCGAGCGGATGCTGGTTCGGTCAGGAATCATCCTCCTCAAATACTGGTTCTCCGTGAGTTGGGAGGAACAGAGGCTTCGATTCGAATCGCGGAATGCAGAACCTCTCAAGCGGTGGAAGCTCTCTGACATGGACCTCGAAGAGCACCGGCTGTATGTGCGCTACTCCCAGGCCAAGGACACCACATTTCAATACACCGACATCAAACAGGCACCTTGGTATGTGGTCCCTTCCGATGACAAGAGGCGAGCCAGGCTCAACTGCATCAGTCATCTGCTTTCTGTGATCCCATATCAGGACGTGGTTCCGGAGCCGGTAGCCCTCCCGGAGCGGGAAGATTTCGCCTATGTCAGGCCCCCCATGAGCGAGCAGACTTTCGTACCCCTGACCTATTGACGGAGCGGCGCAGGGGAATATCCACGCCGATCGTACGGCTGTACCTTTCCGCAACCCCCCGACGGAACGATCATGGAATTAGGGATCACGACATTTGCCGAGACTTTCCCCGACCCCGATACCGGGGCCTTGATCAGCCATGGCGACCGGATCCGCCAGGTGTTGGAGGAAGTCGAAGTTGCCGAATCGGTCGGGCTCGATGTTTTTGGGATCGGCGAACATCACCGCAAGGATTTTGCGGTTTCGTCACCCGCCACCGTTCTGGCGGCCGCCGCCGGCCGCACCAAAAAAATCCGGCTCACCCCTGCCGTCGAGGTTCTCAGCTCGGCCGACCCCATCAGGGTGTTTCAGGACTACGCAACGCTTGATCTCGTCTCTTCTGGTCGGGCAGAGTTGATGGTCGGGCGAGGCTCCTTCATCGAATCCTTCCCGTTGTTCGGCTACCCGCTTTCCGAGTACGAAGAACTGTTCGCAGAAAAACTCGACTTGCTTCTTGCGATTCGAGACAACCCAGTGGTCACCTGGAGCGGCCGGTTTCGCGCCCCGCTTCAGGAACAGCCGGTGTTTCCCCGGCCCGAGCAGAACCCCCTACCGATCTCGGTCGCAGTTGGCGGAACTCCCCAGTCGGTCATCAGGGCGGCGCAACGGGGGCTGCCGGTAACGCTGGCAATCATCGGCGGCGACCCTCAGAGATTCGCGGTTCTGGCAGATCTTCATCGGCGAACACTGGTCGAATCCGGTTACGACCCCGTGAAGGTTCCCCTTGCACTCCACACACATGGCTACATCTCGGACAGTGACGAGCAGGCCGCCGATGAGTTCTATCCCTCCTACGCGGTGGCCATGAGCCGGCTCGGACGAGAGCGGGGATGGGGTCCGATGACGCGCCAGCAATACAACTTCATGACCGGTCCCAGCGGCTCGCTGACCCTCGGGAGCCCGGAGACGGTGGCAAAGAAGATCCTCCAACTGCGCGACATTCTCGGCATCGATCGCTACATGATGCATGTCAGCGTCGGAACCCTCCCGCACGACCAAGTCCTCTCCTCGATCGAACGCCTTGGTACCGAAGTGGCTCCGATGATTCGCGAAGGTCTTTCCTGAACGCCGCCCAGGAGCCCCGATAAGCTGACCGCTCTCATGAGATCGATGTCGGCGGGAAATGCAAAATCGATCTGTCACGTCCACGACTCCGAGTTGGCTCTCCTCCGGAACAGCGAGTTCCGTGACGAGCAGGACCAACAATGAGCGCCGACGCATGGGTCGTGCTGGCGGTCCTCGTCGCGATTCTGGCCGCCCTCGCAACCGATCGAGTCTCGACCGTCGTTGGTATGGGTGGCGGTCTTGCCGTCCTCCTCGTTGTCGGGGCGGTCGACGACGGAGTTGTCCTCTCCGGGCTGTCGAGCCCTGCCACCGCCACGATTGGCGCCCTCTACGTGGTGGCAGCAGCGATTTCCTTGACCGGTGCCATGTCATCTCTCATCGACAAGCTCCTATTTGGAAGAAAGGGCGGGGTCGGTCAACTCTCGGCCGCAACCGCTGCCATTTCGTCCTTCGTCCCGAACACGCCCCTGGTTGCACTGGCGGCACCAAGGGTCGTTAGATGGGCTCGCCGCAACGGCGTTTCGGCGTCGCGGCTGCTGATGCCTCTCTCGTTTGCGAGCATTCTCGGAGGCGTCATCACAGTCCTGGGGACCTCGACCAACCTCGTCGTATCCGACATGCTGCTGGCCGGCGGAGGAGAACCACTGGGTGTCTTCGAGATCACACCGATCGGATTACCGGTCGCCCTGGCCGGTGTCGCCATGCTGGTGCTTGTGGCACCGCGCCTACTACGCGAACGGACTCCGGCCGGCGAATCGATGAGGGCGGCGGCGCGGACGTTTCAGATCCAGATGGTGGTAGAACAGAGCGGCCCCCTCGTGGGTTTGACCATCGAGGGAGCCGGTCTACGCGACCTGGACGGTCTCTACCTCGCGGCGGTCGAACGTCATGGAAGGGTTGTGGCGGCGCGGCCGGACGGCGAACTCGAGGCGGGCGACCACCTCCATTTTGTCGGCGACGTCGGCCGGATAGTCGACCTCCAGGACATGGCTGGTCTCGTTTTCGCCGAACAGGCGCACGTGCTCGACGCCGAGGGTCCGGGAGTGGGGCTGTACGAGGCGGTTGTTGGCGGACGCTCTGAACTCGCAGGGAGAACCCTGAAGGCGGCAGGGTTTCGGGCGCGTTATGGGGCCGCGGTTCTGGCAGTCCACCGATCCGATGAACATTTGAGCGGGAAGTTGGGGACCATCTCTTTGCATACGGGCGACGTTCTCCTGATCCTCGCCGGCCCCGAGTTCTCATCCAGGTGGCGAGAATTCGGCGACTTCTCGTTGGTCGCATCCATCGGCGAAGCACCACCTCCGCGCCGCAATCGGGCGTGGGTGGCCGCGGTCGGATTCGCCGGCCTGATCATTCTGGCGGCCACCGGAGTACTCAGCCTTCTGGTCGCTTCGATTGTGAGCGCAACATTCATGGTGGCAGCGGGTGCTCTAAGCCTGAATGAAGCACGGCGAGCCGTCGATCTCAACGTGGTTCTGACCATCGCATTGTCGATCAGCCTGGGCAACGCGGTGTCGGCCAGCGGTCTCGCCGAGGCGCTCGCCGGGAATCTGGTCAGTGTTGGCGGTGCCCTCGGGGCGACCGGGCTTCTGGTCATGACGATGGTGGCAACTCAGCTATTGACAGAGTTGCTCTCCAACAGCGGAGCCGCCGCGTTGATGGTTCCGGTCGGAATCGCGGCCGCCAACGAAGTTGGGGGCGACCCGCGCGCATTTGCCATCGGCGTGCTGATCGGAGCGTCATGCTCATTCCTGACACCGATTGGATACCAGACCAACCTGATGGTGTACGGCCTCGGCGGCTATCGATTCACCGACTTCACCAGGGTTGGTCTGCCCTTGACCCTGACTTCCACGCTGGTCGCGACGTTGATGCTGGGCGTGGTCTACTGAGACTGGCTGCGTCGCCGCGGTCGACCCCACTTTGCATCTCGACATATCTCGCGGCCACTCCGATCGGGAGTAGAAACGATCCGGGACCATTCCGCCATGGAATTCGCCGGGGACTGGGGTAGCAGATGACGACCGAACGTTTGATCGACGCGCCCGTAGCACCCACCGATCCTTCCCATGCGGTCGTCGCCATCCATCCAAGCCTGCGCCGGTTCGCCTATCCAGCCGCTCTGTTGTTGGTCTACGTGGTCTGGGCCGCCTATATGGTCCTCTCTCAGTCGTGGGGGCTTTTTGCCGAACACTGGCCGGTCACGGTGACAATGTCGCTTGGATCTTTTGTAGCCGGGCCACTGCCGAGGGTGGGGCCACCGTCGCCTTCCCCGTTTTTACCAAGGTGCTTCAAATCGACCCCGCTACCGCCCGCACTTTCGGGCTGATGATCCAGTCGATCGGGATGACGATGGCTGGTCTGGTGATCGTCATCAGGCGGGTTCCGGTGCTTCCGAGAGTGATCGGTTGGGTTTCCTTGGGCGGGATCGCCGGCCAGTTCATCGGCACCTTCTGGTTGAGCGTTGGCAGTCCGTACTCGAAGATCTTGTTCACTTTTGTGGCCACGGTGTTTGGTGTGGCAATGGCGATATCCCGCTGGATACTGAAGTGGGAACCCCGACTCAAACTTCCGTCGTGGGGACCACACATCCGCTGGCTTTTTATCGCGATCGGCGTTGCCGGTGGCACGTTCGCGGCAAACACCGGATCCGGGATCGACATGTTGACCTTCATTGTCCTGACACTGGCGTTGGGCATCAACGAGAAGGTGAGCACACCGACGACGGTCATCATCATGGGTATCAACTCGGTGATTGGTTTCGCAATCCATGGCTTGATTCAGCAGGACATTGGAATCGCATTCGAGTACTGGCTGGTGGCAGTTCCGATCGTGGTTCTGGGCGCACCCCTCGGAGCGTTTGTGGCGTCCCACGCATCCAGGGACCACATCATCTTCTTGTTGCTGTCGCTGATCGCTCTCGAGTTGGTCACGACGATTGTCCTGGTGCCGTTCAACACAGCAGCGATAACGGTCACCGCGATTGCCGTTGTCGTATGCGCCCTCTGGTTCTGGGCAATGCTCCACTACCGACATAACACCCTGGGCCTGGTTCCGCTCCTAAATCGAGACGCATAGGCTCCTAAAAGCCAAGGTGGCGGGTGCAACTTCCCTTCCGCCGAGCGTCGCTCGAGTCACGCACCGAACAGGCGAAGGTGCGTCTGCTCGACTCGTTCCCGGTCGGCGTCGAGAAAACCTTCTGCCTTGACACCGGCCAGGACCAAATCGGCTTGGTGCCGCAGCATCTGAGTCGTGTTTCCGACGGGACGTTGGATTCGAACGCTCATGATCTGATGAATGACCTCGAGCAAATAGATGCTCACGGCCGGCTGGCCGACCGCGGCCAGCCGTATCTCGTCGAAGGCGAGCGAGAGAATCCGGTCATGCGACACCTCGTGGGGGGTGATGACTTTCGTACCCTCTTCTCCCTCCCCTGAAATTCGGCGGGGCCGGCGCTCGAGCAGGGCTTCCACCGTGCTGCCGATGTGGAATATCGCGTCCTGGGCGGTTGTGGGATCGTTGATTCCTGGTGACAGTGCCTTGAGGGCGATGTCGACCAATTGCCTCAACCCATAGGTCACGTCTTGTTGCATTGTCCGAGACTCACCGATCTCGACAGCTGCCCTCGCCCGCCTGGTCGTTGACTCCGGGTTCTCTGGGTCCGGCCACAACGTGCACAACGGGCTCCCCTCGATGGCATATCGCCCCACATATGTGTCGACCCGGATGGTGCCGCCGTCTGAGGCGAGGCCGACCAACCCATCGAGGTCGAGCTGCTGGATCCAACCGTTCGCCCCGAGCGTGACAACAAACCCCTCTTCTGATGGCACCGCACCGGGTTCGGTCGGTTGGGACTCCGGCTCATCGGTCCAGACCTTTTTCGACATCGCGATGGTCTCGGCGGTGATCCGATGCAAGATCCTCGAGATATCCATCGAGTGTGCGCTGTGATTGATGAACGCAACGATGGAAAGGATCGCGACCAGGCCGAATACAACCGCCAAACCCACCGAAAGGCTGGGTATGACCGGGGTGCCTCCTTCCTCCAAAGGGCCCCGCACCAGTCGAATCACCGCCAGACAGTATGCAAAGGTGCCAACGACGATTCCGATAGCCCGCTTGTTGTAAGGATCACGGAAAAGCCCGTGGACCACCCGCGGCGAATACTGGCTGGAGGTCATCGAAATGATGAGCAGGCTGACCGAAAACGCGATGCCGGCGAAACTGATCGTGGCGCCGGCCACAACGGAAAGGACGAGGCGGGCGCTGGCAACGGTCGAAGAAAGGCGAAGGGGAAGATCGATGGCGCCTATTGCCTCGTCGAAGGCGACTCCGAACTCCGCCAGAAGCACTCCACTGGCTACATACAAAGTCGGCACGAAGAAAAAACTGCTCCGAACCCTGTCGACGATCGCCCCCAACCTCACACGCATAGAGCCGAATCTAACCTGGCGGGCTCCGACGGAAGCAACTCGCGAGGCTCGGCGAGGTGTTCAGTCTATGTCCATGACCGTATCAAGCCCGCGATGGAGGCCCACCAGTCCGCTGACCTTGCGTATGGCGAGTAGTCCGCCTGCCACATACGGCTTGGCGCTGGTGCCGGCGTCGTGGCGGATCGTGAGCCTCTCATCTTCTTGGCCGAAGATCGACTCGATCGAGATTACGAAACTGGGTAATCGAACCGAATGGACCTGGGTTCCGCCAAAGTCCGCGCCGCGTGCTTCCTTCTCCCCTTTGACCCGATCGATCGGCACCGCCACGTCGGCACGGCCGACGTTGGCGAGGCGGTTCGCGAGTTCCCTTCCGGTGCCGCTCGGTGCATCAACCTTCCCCGCTCCGGCGTAGTCGATCACTTCCCAACTCTTCACCCATCGTGCGGCAACCTCGCTGAACTTCATCATCAAGACCGCGGTGAGCGAGAAGTTCCCACAAGCGAGAACTCCGAGACCCTTGGCGCGGGCGGAGTCGTTGATCTGGTCGTAGTCCGCGTCGGTCAGTCCAGAAGTCCCAATCACGACATGCGATCCTGAATCGAGAGCCGTCAGGATGTGTTGGAGGGCGACAGCCGGCTTGGTGTACTCCACAAAAACCTCGGGTCCGGCAACCAGGGCCTCTTCTGCGGAGGAGCTCACCAGGGGCCCCGAAGCGTCCATCCCGAGTACGTCTGCAATCTTTTTCCCGGCGTTCGATCTCGAGACTGCCCCGACCAACTCGAGGTCCGGAGCGTCGATGATTCCTCGTGTCAGGGCGGACCCCGCCCAACCGGTAGCTCCGGCAACAACAACTCTCATGCTCTCCCTCCGTTCGTTCGCGACCACCTTGACGAGGAGGTTTCAGGTTTCCAATTCGGTGACCTACCAATCCGCAGGTGGACGGTGGCTATCGATCACCAGGGGACCGATTGGCAAAAACATGGATGTGGTTTGGACACGCATCAACCAAACGCCGGGCCGAGGAGGCCATCGCGATCACGCTATCAATGACTGTCATCACCGGCTCATCCCGGCCCCCCGTTGCATCCTGGTCGGGTTTCCACCCGCAGGAGCCTTCTCTCGTAACTAGGGTGAAAGCCATGGTGAGAGCCATAGGAGAGGCGGCTCGCGCGTTCAAACGCACTGCGGTGATCGTTGCAATGTTTGCAACGATCTGGTTGATATCGGCCACACCAGCCTCCGCCAGGGTGATCGGTCCGTGTCAAGGGACCGCCACCATCGATGGCGTACCATACGACGCCAGCTTCGACACCCCCTCAAATCCGATAGTCGTGCCTGAGAAACGAGCCGGTCTCGAGATCCCGTATTCCGGAAGTGTTTCGATGACCAACACGAACTATCTGGGTGCGGTCGGGGTTGTGATCGGCCCCCTCACCGTCAACATCGGAGACTGGGGTCTCGACCCGAACGATGACGACGTCACTTCCACCGATCCCGGGGCTACGTACGTGCTCGGCAGTGAACTCGACAACATCGTCGGGATCTACCAACTCACCGCGTTTCACGATGCAGATGGTGGAAGTTGTGATGCCGACGCCTACGTAAAACTCGAGGGCCCTGTCCTCCCAACGCCGGCGGGCGGCGGCTCGACCGCGGCCGCGGTCATCACCGGGTTAGGCGTCGTCGCCGCCGGCCGGGTCAAGGGAAAGCCGTGAGAGGCCGACCTGTTCTCGGAGTGATTTCCGGTTTCTTCTTCGGTGTATTCCTGGCGATCGCACTACAGCAGTGGTCAATCTGGCCCCTGGACAATCTGTCGGTGTTCGGGTTGCCGATTCTGGGGATCCTTCTCGGACTCCTTATGGCCCGCTGGGCGCCATTCGGCAAATCCGATGGGGAGACCGAAAGCGGTTCCTGACTTTCGTCCATGACCTATATGACTTGACATATATAGGATTCGTCCTCTATGGTCTCGTCTTCTCATGTCGCTACAACACGCCATTCTCGGGTTTCTCTCACTCCAGCCGTTCAGTGGTTATGACCTGAAGCGGGTTTTTGATCAAACCGTCGGACACTTCTGGGTGGCAGATCAAGCTCAGATCTATAGGACGCTGGCGCGATTGGCGGACGAAGGAATGATCGATGTCGATCCCATCGAGCAGGAGGGCAAGCCGGACCGCAACGAGCACAGACTGACCCAGGCAGGAAAGGTCGAACTCGATCAATGGCTGGCCACCGCCCACGAAACCCAAACGTCGCGCCGGCCGTTTCTCCTACAGCTATTTTTTGCCGGGCGCCTCCAAACGCCGGAAATCCGGCGACTCCTTCAGCATCGCGTAGCTGAAACCATGTTGGTGGAAGCCACGCTGAACGAAATCGGGTCGACGCTCGAGAAACATGCAGGCGACACAATGGACCTTCCCCAACGACTGCGTCTCGCCACAGTCCACAACGGACTCGCACATGCCAGGGCAGAAATCGCATGGGCGACCCGCCTGCTCGGTGACCTCGCCGGCACAACCGAAGCGGAGGCGTCATGAGTCCAGAAGAACCGCCTGCGACCGTGTCCGAGAATCCGGACGATCCCAGTTCGAGTCTCCAGGCGGTTTTCGATCGCTTCGTGAGGAACCCACTCGTCCACGGTGCAGTGATCCGAGTAGAGGACGGTCCTCGCCGCTGCATCTGGGAGCAGGCTGCAGGAAACTTCGAGGAAACGACGCCCTACTTCATCGCCAGCACCACCAAGCTCTACATATCCGCAGCCCTTCTCGCCCTGCGAGCGAGCGGTCGGCTCGACCTCGATGATCATCTGACCGACAGACTGCCTGGCGAATTGATCGCCGGAATCCACGTGCACGACGGTCACGATCACACGTCAGAACTCCGGATACGCCATCTGATGTCGCACACCTCGGGGATAGCCGACTATTTCCAGCAGAGGCGGCCAGAGGGGGGCAATCTCATGAAAACCATCCTTGGCGGGGACGACCAATCCTGGGAGCTGGGAGACGTGATCGAAGCCAGCCGTTCGATCGGAGCGGCATTCGCTCCAGGGACTCCAGGCAAGGCCCTGTACAGCGACACCAACTATCAATTGCTCGGCCGTGTTGTGGAGATCGCGACCGGAATGGACCTGCAAGATGCGCTCGAATCGCTCGTCTTCCGGCCGCTCGGGCTGCCAAGCACCTACCTCTATATCGACCCGGAGGACAGTCGACCCCAACCGATGTACTACAAGCGGGCTGTTCTGCCCATTCCACGAGCGATGGCCAGTTTTGGTCCTGACGGTGGAATCGTCTCGACTGCCGAGGACTCCATGCGCTTTCTGCGCGGTTTCTTTCAAGGAGACCTGTTCCCTCGCCAATACCTCGACGAACTCGACAGCTGGAAGCGGATCTTCTTCCCACTGCAGAGTGGCGTCGGCCTTCTCCGCTTCAAGCTTCCGCGAGCCTTGACCATGTTTGGACCATCGCCAGAACTCGTCGGGCACTCCGGCCTCTCGGGAGCGTTCGCCTTCTACAACCCACAAAAGGATGTGTATCTCGCGGGGACCGTGAATCAGATCGCCAAACCCCAACTCTCGTTCCGATTGATGATGCGGATCCTGAGCAAACTCTGAGCCAGAGCCGAGCCGCGCCAGTACCGTTCACCGATGCCCAAACGCAGAGGAGGGAGCACACCATGGCGGTAGCTTTGAATCCGTCGGTACGTTCTGTCATCGAGTCGGGAAGGTTGGCTCACCTCACGACTATTGCGAGCGACGGCCGGCCCCATACGACCGTCGTTTGGGTGGGCATCGATGCCGATGAAATCGTCATCGGCAAGCTCCAATCGGACCGCAAGGTCGCCAACATCCGGCGAGATCCGAGGGTTTCACTGTCGATCGAGGCGGAAGGCGACCAACACGGGATGCAGAACTATCTAGTAGTTGAAGGAACAGCTCGCATCACAGAAGGTGGTGCGCCGGCACTGCTGAACCAACTTGCACAGCGCTACATCCGTCCCGGGATCGATTTCCCACCCATGCCCAATCCTCCAGAAGGTTTCATCATCCGCGTCACCCCAACCCGGGTTCGAGGCGTGGGCCCTTGGGGAAACCAGGTCTGACCCCGACCGGATAGACAAACCCGCCCAAACTCTCGCAGTCGCCCACCACGGGACTTCGGCACTTACCAGGCGCTCTACAATTCATGAAGCTCCGGGTCAACCAGAGGATTCGATGGATCAACAAGAAAGCCTCGACCTGTTCCGGATCGCCCGGCGCCAGTTCGATCGGGCAATACCTTTCGTCCATCCTCTAAACGGCTGGCGAGGAATGTCAGAACTGCTCTTCGAGCCTGAGCGAACGATCAAAGTCAGCCTTCCCGTGATTCTCGATGACGGCTTCGTTCACAACTTCCATGGCTATCGCGTGCTCCATGACACCTCCCGCGGACCCGGCAAGGGCGGGTTTCGTTTCCACCCTGACGTGGACGAGAACGAGATCAAGGCTCTTGCCATCTGGATGACGTGGAAGTGCGCTCTGACCGACATCCCCTTCGGGGGCGCCAAAGGCGGGGTTGCCTGCGACCCCAAATCCCTTTCTGACAACGAGAAACGGCGGATCACACGCCGATACATCTCCGCCCTCGGCGACAATCTCGGGCCACACACCGACATACCCGCCCCCGATCTGTATACCGACTCTCAAACGATGGCCTGGGTGTACGACACCTATTCGATGATGCACCCTGGGCTCAACAACCTGCCGGTGGTGACTGGCAAGCCGCTCGATCTTGGAGGCTCCGCCGGGAGAGAAACTGCCACCGCCCAAGGCCTGTTCTATGTCCTAGAGCACCTGCTCTCACTCGGTGTGCTGCCCAACATCTCCGAGTTTTCTGGCATGACAGTGGCCATTCAGGGATTCGGGAACGCCGGCCGCAATGCCGCCCGGATCTTCGCCAATGCGGGGGCCCGCATCGTCGCACTCAGCGACAGCGTGGGAGGAATCCACGATCCAGCTGGTCTGGCGCTCCCCGCGGTGGAACACCACAAGGACGGGACCGGTTCAGTGGCACAGATGCCTGGAACCAAGTGGCTAGGACATCGACAAGTTCTCGAGGTTCCCTGTGATGTCCTCATCCCGGCGGCGATGGAGACCCAAATCACCACGACCAACGCCGACCGGGTTCAAGCCAAAGTTGTCATTGAGGCGGCGAACGGGCCAACCACACCGGGAGCCGACGAGATCTTGAACGAAAAAGGAATCCCGGTGATACCCGACGTTCTCAGCGCAGCCGGAGGGGTGGTGGTGTCCTATTTCGAGTGGGTCCAAAACCTTGCCAACGAACGCTGGACGGAGCGTGAAGTGCAAGACCGCCTCCGCACCACGATGTCCCAAGCCACCGATGCGATGGTCGAGACCCGGGTCGGCCTCCTCGACCAATTCGACGCCTACGCCCGGGCCTGGGCCGAGGTCCAACCCGACACACCGGTCCTGCGCCCTGCGTTCAGGACTGCGGCTCATGTGGTTGCGCTGCGGCGCTGCCGAGAGACAACCGAAAAGCGCGGCATCTGGCCATAGGCCAATGCTGGAAGTCGGAGGGTCTCGAGAACCGCGTGGGTCACGGCAACAAGGCCGGTGTTCGGGCGACTCCTGCCGCCCGACGATTTCGGGCGACTCCTCTCGCCCGACGATTTCGGGCGACGACCGTCGCCCGACGACGGCTCAGGACTGATACGAAACTCCCACGGCAGACACTTTCGGAGCGCCCAGGGGAATACTCAGGGATGCCAGGCCGAGCAAAAGCCAACCCACTCCGACACAAATAAACCAAATGGCGTCGGAAGGATCCCAGACCTCACGGGCGAGGGCATGGAATCCATAGGTGATGGCGCCGGCCGCGGCGGTCGACAGCGGAACCCACTTTGCCCATCGGGGAAAGGCCGCCGATCGGATTACTCCCACACCCATGAAGACCAAGGCGACAGGCAAAACAAAGAGACCGACCGTATAGGCGAGCAGGAACCCAATAAAGACGTCACCCGGCAACAGGTCGAGTCCGAATCCGATACCAAACACCGCTGAACTCACCCCAACCAATCTGCTGCCGAGTCGAGCGGCCGGACGATCCATCGATCTCGCCACCGACCAAAGGCCCCACCCAACGGAGAGACCGGCGAACAGCGCTAGAACCGGAAACAGCGGCGGAAACGATTCGTCTGAATCCGAATAGGTCAACTCCAGGACAGCCACACCCGCCAGCCAGGCCGTGCCACCAGCTGCAATGACCAGACCACGTAACCCAGAAGTCATGCCGGGAATCTAGACCAGGATCTCGCCGAGGGCTCAAACAGAAAGCCTTCGCCCTCGCCAGGAAGGTCCGTCCAACACCGGAGAGCGAACGGGTCACAGGCTCCAGGTACCGTTCGATGATGCAGAGCACGGATCTGAGGCAGCTCGAAGCCGTTTTGAAGAGTGTGGTTCAGGTACTCGGGTCCAGCGTTGTAGGCGTGTACCAGTACGGGTCGGCGGTCATGGGCGGCCTCCGACCCTTCAGCGATCTCGACGTGCTGGCTGTGGTGGACTCGCAAACCACGATCGGACAACGTCAACAACTTCTCACCGAGATCATGCCGGTGTCGGGGGCTCGCGGCACGCGCCTCGCCGGGCGCCCGATCGAGGTCACCGTCGTTCTCCAGTCGATGGTCAAGCCCTGGCATCCGCACCAAGAACAGGAGTTTCAGTACGGCGAGTGGCTCCGCCACGAATACGAAACCGGGTTCGTGCCAGAACGTCATGTGAATCATGATCTAGCTCCCCTGCTGGCCACCGTGCTGACCGCGTCCGTTGCCCTCGTTGGTCCGCTCGCCCTCGAGGTGATCGACCCGATTCCACATGAGCACCTGGTCGAATCCATGCGCAGGGCGATACCGTCACTCGTCGCCGAACTCGACACCGATACAACCAACGTCCTTCTCACCCTGGCACGCATGTGGTGCACCAAAGTCGGTGGACTGGTAGTCACCAAAGACGAAGCCGCTTCCTGGGCGCTCGACCGCCTCCCCCTCGATCTGCGCCCGCCTCTCGAGAACGCCAGAGCCGGGTACCTCGGCGAGAAGGATGCCTCGTTGGATCGGTTTCTGACACCGTCGGCATCGGCCGAATACATGTGCGCCGAGATCGAGGACTAGCGAGCAAAATCCGGCTGACGACGCGCCAAATCGGTGCCGAGCTGCCGCATTTTCTGGCATGACTAGTCACTTGGTGTGTTTCTGAAAAGTGTGTGCCGTCTGCGAAAACTGCCGATAAGAAGCGATGAACTCGCAGCGCAGCCTCGCGGGTGCGAAAGCCCCGGTGGTAGAAACGGCGGAGCAGTGCTCAACGAAGCCGGCCGATTCGGAATTTGCGACGTTTTTGGGCAACTTCAAGCACCTACCTGGTACCTGGTCTCAACAGCCATGAGAACCCTCTACACCCGAGTCGCGGGGTCGATGGGTGCAGGAATCTCGACTGCGTCGCGACTCTCGACCAAAACCGCAGGCCTGCTACTTCGCATCTTGCTCTTGATGGTCATTGCCGTCGGCGCCCTCTACTTGGCAGGCCCTGCGCGTGCCGCGTCGATCACCTGGACTGGCCTCGGTGGCACCAACAACTGGTCCGAGGGCGCCAACTGGTCGACAGGTGCACCACCAGGCTCCATCGATGTAGCGATCTTCGATGCAACGTCGAGTAAGAACGCAACCATCAATGTCAGTGCCAACGTTTCGGGCATCCAAATCGCATCCGGTTACTTGGGCACGATCACGCAGGCAGCAGTGATAACTGCGGGCTCCTCGGGAATCAGCCAGGCGGGCGGAACATTTGTCGGAAGCAACTCGGCCATCACAGTCAACGGCGTGTTCACCCTTACCGGCGGCAGCTTCACGAGCACTACGGGAACTCTTTCCGTTGCGGGCAACTTCAGCCGCGCCGGCGGAGGGTTCGTGGCCAACGGTGGGACCGTCACTTTGACGGGCGGAGCGGCCACCATCGATGCCCCGGGAACGGATTTCAACCATCTCACGTTCGCACCCACCACCGCCGGGGCGGTCAAGACGGTCACCGTCGGTACCCCACTCGTTGCGCAGGGCACGCTTTTGTTGACGGAGGGCGAGATCGGCACTGGCACGGTTTCGGCTCGGGGTGCCATCACCCAGGCATCCACCTTTGACGGTGGCACCGGACTCCTCATAATCGACGGGACCGGAGACCAAACCTTCACCGGAACCGCCTCGACCACCACCGGGGCCCTGCCCAACCTCGAAATCGCCAAACCCTCAGGAACTCTCACCCTCACCGGTCTCATCCGCACCACCCGCAACTGGACCCACACCAGCGGCAACCTCGACCCCACCACCTCCACCGTCGTCTTCGTCGGCACCCTCAACATCACCGGCAGCCACACCCTGGCCAACGTGACCTTCAACGGCGCCAACCTCACCTACACGGTCGCCGCGGGCACCACCCTCACCGTCACCGGGACGACCACTCTCACCGACGGGTCGATCGCCGGCACCGGCACAGTGTCGGCTCGGGGTGCCATCACCCAAGCATCCACCTTTGACGG
>JBGTHP010000025.1:0-270172 GCA_041746105.1 Acidimicrobiia bacterium | reverse complement strand
GCCATCGCCCGCATTCCTTTTCCGATCTCGCCGGCCGCGGTGACCATGTCGCGAGCCGATGCCCTTGTCATCACCATCACTCCGGCGCAGACGATCGCGGCCAGGATCACGAACGCTCCCCAAGTTCCGAGCATCCGTCGGAGCGGAAACGAGAGAAGAGAGCCGACAGCTCCCCCGCGCTGTTTGACCAGATCGATGTTTCCAGAAAGCGACACTGCACCGGTCAGGAGATGGAACAAGGCGAGCGAACCGACAAAGGCCGCCGCCGAACCGCCTGCGAGCCTTCCGGCACCGTCAGAACGTCGGCCAAGGGCGGTGACGATCCCGACGCCGGCGAGAAGGAATGGAACGGCGTAAGCCCAGATACCGAACAGCAACCGCAGACCAGAGTCGAGGAATCGCCCGACCGGACCGGCCTCTCCCACGAAGGCGAGGCCGATGATGATCGAGACAACAACAAGGATCAGACCCCAGACGTCTTCCGCCTGCCGCCCCAAGCGCTCTCGCAGGAAGTCGCGGACGGAGGACAGCGTGACGGACATCTCTGGGCGACGACGTCCGGCGCTGGTCGTCTTGGCCCTCGTGCTCGTCCTTGCGGGTTTGCGTCGGTTGTTGCTCTTTGACACCCGACTCCGCCCACTTGTTCCCCGGCGGGCAGGTGCCTTTTTTGCCATGTAATCGGAAACGCTACACCCATGCCTGCACTGCGCCAAGCATCGAGGTGTCTGGCCGGCGTTGCTCCGATGACGCTCAACCCCCGACCCGAAGGGACCGATGACATTCAACGAGGAGAGAGCGAGGAAATGATGGGCGTTGAATCAAAGCGTCGGGCGACCTCCGCGGCCTTGGTCGTGTTCGCCCCAATTGCGGTCATTGCCGGGGTGCCGGGCCAATCGGTTCCTACCGCATCCGCCGCACCACCGGTAGGAACGATCATCTTCCAGGACGACTTCGAAACCGGCGATCTCGGGAAGTGGGATCAAGTCGACTCGAGGCGGTACGCCGTGACGTCCACACCCGGCCGTGTTCTGGACGGCAGCTACGCACTCGAAGGAACCATCGACTCATCCGCCGAATGGGGAGAGATCAACAAATGGTTCCTGCCGGGTTATGACCGCGTCTACTTCAAATTTGATGTCATGTTCGAAGAAGGGTTTGCGAACCTTCGCGGTGACGGGCACGGGATGCATTTTGCGTCAGTGGCCGGCAACCGGATCGACAACAAGTGGAGCTCCCACGGGCAGGCCGGAATCGTGCCCAACGGAAACGACTTCTTTGTCACCACGGTCGACCCGAGCCACGCCTACAACGACCCCGACCTCGATCCGTTCATGTTCTACTCGTATTTCCCTGACATGAACTGCTGCTACGGAAACGTGTTCTACCAAACCGATCCCAAGGTGGCGATCGTGCCAGGGCAGTGGCACGAGATCATCGTCGAAGTCGACGCGGGCACACCGGGCGGCAGCAACGGCAGCCAAACCCTGTGGATCGACGGCCAGGTGAAGATCGACGTGCAGGGAATCCGCTGGCGCGACACCGCGGACCTACGCCTCAATGAAGTTGCGATTGTCAACTACATGCCGGATCCGCCAAAAACCCAGCACATCTGGTTCGACAACGTGATGGTCTCGACCGAATTCCCCGGAAGCGATCCGGTGCTGTCCGGGCCATTCGTAGACGTTCCGGCGAACCATCCGTTTGTCACAGAGATCTCCTGGCTTGCCGACCAGGGCATAACTCTCGGCTGCAACTCCCCTGCCAACACCCAGTACTGCCCAACTGCCCCGGTGACACGGGCTCAGATGGCCTCTTTCCTCAAGCGCGCCCTCGCACTTCCCGTCCCTGCGACCGACTATTTCGTCGACGACACAGGCAGCATTCATGAACCCGATATCAATGCCATCGCCCAGGCGTTCATCACCTATGGCTGCAACCCGCCCGCCAACAACAATTACTGCCCACATCGGACCATCACGAGAGCCGAAATGGCGGCACTCTTGGTGAGGGCACTCGGTCTCACCGACGATGGCGGTGGCAACACCTTTGTAGACGACGACGGTTCGGAGTTCGAGGCCGACATCGCCAAACTGGCTGCTGCCGGGATAACCAAAGGCTGCAACCCGCCCGCCAACGATCGTTTCTGCCCAGCCGACCCGGTGGACCGTGGCCAGATGGCCGCGTTCTTGTATCGGGCGCTCGGCTGAGGCCGTCCCGCGCAATTGGTAGAGCCCATCCCCGACAAGGAGGTCCCGATGACATTCGGGGAGAGAGGGTGAGGTAATGATGGGTAACGAATCAAGGCGCCACCCATCCCTTCGTCGCTTGCGTACAAGACCCGGCCCGTCGGTCAGGCGGAGGTGACGCCGGCAAGACCGGAGAGCCGGCTCATGGCCAGACTCAGAAAGGACTCCTGCATCGCGGTGTCAATGATCCGGTCGGCTTGTCCTGTGACGATGCGCCGTGCTGTCGCCGCCTCTTCTGCCGCAGCGGGGCTATTCCCGCTCAGGGCGAGGGCTTGGGACCGCGCAGCGCGGAGACGCCACTCGAAGGTCATGAGCCCGATCTCTCCTGCCTCGGCCGCTCCTTCACCGAGCACGATCGCAGCGGTTTCGTGCTGACCCGACTCGAGAAGCGAGGAACCGCGAATACTGGCGAGAACCGGGCGGAATTGCGCCATCTTCCTCTCCTCGACGAATCCCGTTGTCTCCGCGATCAGCTCGTCGGCGCCGCTTAGATCGCCTGTTGCGATCCTCGCCGCCGCCAATCCGAGCAACAGGCGCGGCGTCTCGAGCAGCTTTGATGCAGAAGAACCGGCCAGGCCGCGACCGAATAGGTCAATCGCATCTTCGAGGTCGTTGGATTCGACCGCGGCCCAGCCAAGCTCTGCGTACACGGTCGACGCCATCGTCTCACCCATCGGCGCTTCCAGGTACGCAACGGCCTTCTCTCTGAGCTCTGCGGTGTCTTTGGTGCGGACACCGAGCTCCGTGTAGATCCGGACGATGACGGCGGCAGCTGCTGCCGAGTTGAAGACCTGGTTGGACTCTTCCCCGAGCTTGAGCGAGCTAGCGAGATAAGCCAGAGCGTTTTCGAAGTCGCCGAGGGCGTCGGCAGCCATCCCTGCATGGAGCGCGGCCACGCTGGCCATCGATGAAGAGATGCCGGCTGTGATGTCGGCTGCCTTGCGTGCCTGTTCCCAGGCTTCGACCAGCTTTCCCTCGCGAGTGAGGTAAAAGAATTCTGCGGCGGCGAGGCCCGAGATCACTTTCTGGTCGGTGCTGCCCGATGTCACCTCCCTGGCCTGCTCGAGTGCCCGCAGGCCGTCCTCATAACGGGTGGCGTGGGCAAGGGAAAGCACCCGCTGGATGTAGCCGCCGATGGCAAGCATCTGAGATCCGACCTCAGAACCAATCCTTGCCGTTTCGGCATCGTGGGCCGCGGCTTTCTCCATGTCACCGCGGGTGGTGGCGATCATGCAGCTGTTCATGTGGTATTCGGCCAGTCCCATTCCATCGCCGTACTCCTCGGCGAGGCGTCGAGCCTCTTCGAGGTGTTCGGTCGCCTCGTCGTAGTCACCTCCCAGGAATGCCGAGGTGAATCCAAGGCGGTTGAGGGCGGTGATCTGGACAGAAGGCTCCGAGCGTGCCTTGCCGAACTCCAGCATCCTCTGATACGAAATGGAGGCCCGGGTCAAGTCGGGGATCAGGGTGTAGGCCGACCCCATGCCCTCATGAATCCGCCTGGTCAGCTCGGGGTCGGTCGCCTCGTTCACCCAGTTGAGCGCCTCGTCGTAGAAGCGGATGGCATCGGCCAATGACATGGCTCTGGTCGCCTCGTCTCCGGCATCGATGAGATAGGGGACGGCTCGCGTCTCCTGCTTCGACTCGAGCAGGTGGTGGGCGATCTCGTGGGGCTCCGCGCCCTGGGAGATCAGATGCTCGGCAACCTGCCCGTGAAGCCCCCGCCGCGACTTGAGCAGGATCGTGCTGTAGGCGGTCTCCTGGATGAGGGCATGGCGGAACGCATATCTTCTTTTGGGGATCCTCGCCTGCTCTGTAAGGAGGTCGCGACGCATCAGGTCGGTGAGGGCCGATTCGGTCCGGTCGGTGTCGCCGACGAGTTCGGCGAGTTCGGTGAAAGCAAACTCGCGGCCTAGCACCGACGCGAACTGGGCGACGAGCTTGGAGGTCTCGTCGAGGCGGTCGAGGCGGGCTGTGAGAAGACCCGACACCCCTCCCGAAACCGAGATGAGTTCCTGTTCACCTTCGAGAACCCAAACACCGTCAAGCTCGACCAGCGCGCCCGCCTCCAGCATCACCCGCAGGATCTCCTCGACGAAGAAAGGGTTCCCCTCGGCACGGGCGAGCACTGTTTCCTCGAGCGAGGCCGGAACCTCTTGTCCACCGAGGAGGTCCTCGACCATGCGCCTCGAGGCTCGGTCGTCGAGCGGCCGGAGCTTCACGCTCGTGTAGCGGTGGGAGAAGTCTCGCTCGGCGGTCTCGTGGAATCCCCAGGCGGCGTCGTCGCGGTAGGGGCGCATCAGACCCACGATGGCCAGCATCGTCCGGTCGGTTGCCGCCATCAGCTCATCGAGTAGTGCCAGCGAAACGGCGTCGGCCCAATGGAGATCCTCGACGAGAAGCACGCCGGGCTGGATGCTCGAGCAGGCTTCGATGTAGCCGATCACCGCTGCGAATGTGCGCTTCTGGAGGGCGGGCGCAGGTAGTTCGGCGATCAGGGATGCGGCAGCCTCTCCCGGGTCCACCCCCAAGAGAGCACACAGGTAGCCGGCCGTGTTGGCGTCGTCGACGACCTGCTCGACGGCCGTAACGATCTTGGCACGCGCTCCAAAGGCGTCATCACCCGGCGTGATGTCGAATACCCGGTTGAAGAGGTCGATGAAGGGGGCATAGGCAACGGTCGTGTTGTAGGAGAGGCAGCGGGCCTCTGCCCACCTCACGGTCTCCGACTTGGTTTTGTCTCCCTGCCAGGGAGCCAGGCAGTTCTCGGCTGCGAGGTCGGCCTTGAGGGCAGCAGCGAGCCTGGACTTACCGACACCCGCTTCGCCGATGATGGAGCACACTCTTCCCTTGCCCTGTCTCACCTGATCGATCACACCGCGAAGCGTGGCCAGCTCCGAGTCCCGACCGACGAGCGGTGTGTCACGTCCCAGGAGTCCCCTGGTATTCGCCGGGCGGTCGAGAACGCCAACCACCCGGTAGGCGGGAACCGGATCCGCCTTGCCTTTGGCGTGGACCGGTTCGAGTTCCTCGAAGGAAAAGAGCCGAGCGATGAGGCGATGCGTGTCTCCGCTGACCTGGAGGGTTCCGGGTAGCGCGGTCTGTTCCATCCGGGCGGCAACATTCACGGCGTCACCGAGGGCCGAGTATTCGACTCGGAGGTCGGAGCCCACCTCACCCACCACCACCAAACCGGTGTTGATGCCAACTCTGAGACCGAAGTCGACGCCCCAGCGCGCCTTCACTTCTGTGGCGTAGGGCTTGGCGGCACCGAGCATCTCCAGTCCGGCCATGACCGCCCTCTCGGGGTCGTCCTCGTGGGCGATGGGCGCCCCAAAAAAGCCGAGGATGGCGTCGCCCATCAACCGGGCCAGCGTCCCCTCGTAGCGGTATACCGATCGGATCAGTCGCTCAAAGGCGCCGTTGACGATCTCGGCCCAATCCTCTGGGTCGAGTTTCTCTGCGGCAGCCGTCGACCCCTGGATGTCGGCAAAGAGCATCGTGACGGTGCG
The DNA here is from genome assembly GCA_041746105.1 of Acidimicrobiia bacterium. Classification (GTDB taxonomy): domain Bacteria; phylum Actinomycetota; class Acidimicrobiia; order Spongiisociales; family ZC4RG35; genus JBFHRE01. The sequence goes on along the minus strand of JBGTHP010000025.1, from coordinate 264,417 downwards.
ACGTTCGCCGGCCATGGTGCGGCCGCGACGGGCCGCCTCCAGCTTGGCCAGCAGTTCGGGGGGCAGATAGCGGGCCAGATCCTTGTCGGGTGTTGCCGGCCCACCCTGTTCGAGTCGAGCCCCGCAGTTCGAACAGAACGAGCTGCCCGCGGCATAGGGAGTTGAACAAACTGGGCAGGGAGCGAGGAGAGAGGTCCCGCAGTACGAACAGAACGAGGCGTCCTCGCGGTTGGACCGCCCACAGTTGGGACATGACAATTCCACGCTGATCGCCTCCGCCCGATCAGATTACCCGAAGGCCGCCTGAAGGTGGAGCTGCTGGACCCGCCTCCGTAGCAACAAGGGCTCACCGGCAGGGCCTCCGGCCGAAGGGAATGGCGCGCTTTTCGGAGGTCAGCCGCTAGCTCCAATAATGGCTGTAGTCCGCCCGTCGAGGGTCGGTTCTGCCCCAGGGCTCCCTTGGAAAACGGCCAGGTGGCGGCGTTTCTGCTTCGGGCGCTTGGCTGAGGCCGGCGGGCACAAGTGGTTGATCGTTAATCTCGGCGGGTGGCCGATTTTGTCCCTCACCGTCCGGCGCGTCTCGATCCGGAAACGAGCCTGAACCGTGCGGTTTCTTTTTTCGAGGAGATGGACCGGCGGCGGAGCGTCAGGGAGTTTTCTGACGAACCGGTGCCGAGGCGCCTCGTCGAACTGGCGATTCAAACCGCATCAACTGCCCCCTCGGGTGCCCACCGCCAGCCATGGACTTTCGTCCTGACAGGGGACGCCGGAATCAAAACTGCAATCAGGGAGGCCGCCGAGGACGAGGAGCGCGAGAACTACGAGGGCGGACGAATCCCTCCGCACTGGCGCGAGGCGCTGGAACCGCTCGGGACCGATTGGCGCAAACCGTTTCTGGAAGCGGTGCCGTGGATCGTTGTCCTCTTCGAGCAGCGTTATGGCATCAATCCGGACGGGTCACAACGACACAACTTCTATGTCAAGGAATCGGTCGGCATCGCCGCCGGCATTTTTGTCGCCGCCCTCCACCACATGGGTCTTGCCACGTTGACCCACACGCCGTCGCCTATGGCGTTTCTGACGAGAGTGCTTGGTCGTCCAGAAAACGAGAGGCCGTTCTGTTTGTTCCCGATCGGCTATCCGGCTGAAGACTGCACTGTTCCCGATCTCACCCGCAAACCACTGAGCGAGGTATTGGTCGAGGTTTCAGGTCGCTGACGTCAGAGGTCGAGCACGACGGGGACGATCACCGGTTTGCGAGATGTCTCGCCGCGTATGACGTTTGCGGTCGCCTGACGCACTGCCTGCTGCATGGCGGCGTTGTCGTAACCACCGCTACCCGCTCGATCGGCCACCGTCTGTCGCACTGCTTCGGCGGCCTTGGCGAGGATGGCGTCGGGTTCGTCCATCAAGCCGTGACTGTCGAGGCTGGGGCCATAGACAATCTCGCCGGTTTGATGGTTGACCGCGACGGTGACGACCACCACCCCCTCGTCGGCAAGATGGCTCCGGTCGCGGAGAACTGCTCGTTTCACGTCTCCGACACTCGATCCGTCGAGGTATACATAACCGGCTTCGACCGCACGCCGTTCAACCCTCGTCTCCTTGCCGTCGACGATGACGGCGTCGCCGTCTTCTAGCACCTCGACCCAGGGAACGCCCATCATCCTGGCGAGTCCAGCATGGGCATGGAGGTGGCGGTATTCGCCGTGAACGGGGACAAACGCCTCGGGTCGGACGACATTGAGAAAGGTGAGGAGTTCGTCCCGGTTGGCGTGACCCGAAACGTGAACTTGAGCATTGCGACCGTGGAACACAGTGGCACCACGACGGACCAAACGCGAGATGACTCGGCTCACGGCGGTCTCGTTGCCGGGGATCGGAGTCGCAGAAATGAGGATGGTGTCGTCGACGTCCAACTTCACGAACTTGTGGCGGCCCTGCGCCATAAGGGAAAGGGCCGCGAACGGCTCGCCTTGGCTTCCCGTGGTGATCAGCAACTGCTCTTTCTCTGGTAATCCGATCAGCTTCTCGATGTCCACGATCGAGGCCGGCGGAACGGTCAGCTTTCCAAGGTCTCGGCCGACCTCGGTGTTGCGTTGCATCGACCGGCCAAAAAACGCGATCTTTCGGCCAGTGGCCACGCCGGCGTTGACGATCTGCTGGACCCGATGAATATGCGACGAAAAACAGGCGGCGATCACACGCCCGGGAGCATCCTGCATTATGTCTTTGATCGGCTCGCCCAGAGACCGCTCGGAAGGCACAAAACCGGGGATCTCGGCATTGGTGGAATCCGACAACAAGAGGCGGACTCCCTTCTTACCGAGTTCGGCGAAGGACGGGAGGTCGGTCGGTTTTCCATCGATGGGTGTTGGGTCGAGCTTGAAATCCCCAGAATGCACAACGAGACCCTCTGGGGTGTCGAAGGCGATCCCACACGCGTCGGGAACCGAGTGGCTCACCGGAATCATTTTGAACTTGAAGGGACCATGCTTCTTCCAGGTGTTCACCTCGATCGGGTGAAGTTGGGCGTCCACGCCGAGTTCTTCGATCCTCCCGCGGGCGATCTCGAGGGATAGCTTGGTTCCGTAAACGGGGACATTGATGTCCCGGAGAAAATAGGAGAGGGCGCCAATGTGGTCCTCGTGGGCGTGAGTGAGAACCACAAACTCGACATCTTGCTTGCGTTTGGTGAGCCAATTCCAGTCTGGGAACACGAGGTCGACACCGAGCATGTCCTCCTCTGGAAACATCAACCCGACATCGACGAGGCAGATGCGACCATTGATCTCGATGGCTGCGCAGTTTCTTCCGATTTCACCCAGACCGCCGAGAAAAGTGACGCGAAGACTCACAGGGTTCGAAGCTCCTTGATTGCTTGCTCGATTGAGTCGACGGTACTCGCTCTGGCGGCAACTATCGGCAGCCGGGGATCGCCGATCGGGCCCCACAGGCGCTCCATCGCGGCGCGTATCGGGCCTGGGTTGGACTCGAGGAAACAAGCCCAACACAGCGGAAGCAGGGCGGTGTGCAGTGTGCGGGCTCGTTCGAGTTCCCCCGAATTGGCTGCTTTGACCATTTCAGCCACCTCGGGCCCGGCCAGGTGTGAGATCACAGAAACAACACCAACCGCCCCGACCGACATCATCGGCAGGGTGTAGGAGTCCTGACCCGAATAGACGGCCAAGTGGGGGGTCCTCCGAACGGTTTCAGAAGTGAAATCGATATCCATCACCGCGTCTTTGACGCCGGCGATCCGGTCATGGCCTGCGAGAGTTTCCAGCGAATCCTGGTCGATCAACCTGCCGGTTCTACCGGGGATGTTGTAGAGCAGCACTGGTTGATCGGTCGAGTCGGCGATCGCCCTGAAATGCGCCACCACCCCAACCTGTTCCGGCTTGGAGTAGTAGGGGGTGACCGCCAAAATCCCGGAGACGCCGACGGCCGTCGCCTTCTCAGTCAGCAACGCACTTTCGCGGGTGTCGTAGGTCGAGGTTCCGGCCAAGACCCGAGCAGTGTCACCGACGGCGCCGACCACCGTTTCGAACAACGCCAGCTTCTCTGACATCGAGAGAGTGGGCGATTCCCCGGTCGTGCCTGCAACGACGAGACCGTCGGAACCGTTGGCAACGAGATGGCGCGCCAGCCGCCCTGCGGTTTCGAGTGCGAGACCACCGCCTTCATCAAAGGGGGTGATCATGGCGGTGAGCACTTCGCCAAACGGTCGCTCTGCGGAAGATGTGAACATTTCCGCCCCGATCGTACCCTCGTCCGTCACCGGGTCGTCCGCAAAGTCCGTTTCGGCCGACGTCGACCGTAGGATCGATTTCATGAATCCACGCCTCACATTTTTGGGTGCAGCCGGAACGGTGACCGGAAGCAAGTTCCTCCTCGAAACCGCCACGGCCAAAGTGCTGCTCGACTGTGGCCTGTTTCAGGGCAGAAAAGAACTGCGCGAACGAAACTGGAGGCCTTTCCCGATCGACCCGGCCTCGCTCGACGCCGTGTTCATCTCGCACGCCCATCTGGATCACGTCGGTTATCTGCCGGCATTGGTACGGGACGGTTTCGGCGGCACGGTCTGGTCGAGCGGTTCCACCGCCGGCATGGCCGAGATCGTGATGACCGATTCGGGCCGGATCCAGGAAGAGGACGCAGAAAGGGCAAACCGCAAGGGATACACCCGACATCAACCCGCCCTCCCCCTGTACACCGAAACCGATGCACAAGCTGCGTCGACGAGGTTTCGCACCGCCGGATGGGACCACCCGGTCGAGGTTGCAACTGGTGTTGAACTCGTCCTTCGCCGCGCCGGGCACATTCTGGGTTCTGCTTCCGCCCACGTCCGTTTGCACGAGACCGGCACCAGTCTGATGATGTCCGGAGACCTGGGAAGACCCCAGCACCCGATACTCGCCCCACCCCAACCACCCCTTGCGGCAGACACGATCATCGTTGAATCGACCTACGGCGACACCGAACATCACGACGAAGACGCAACTGAGGCGTTGGGGGAAGTGGTGCGGGCCACGGCCGAGCGCAACGGCACGGTGATCATTCCTGCCTTTGCGATCGATCGAACGGAGGTCGTTCTCCATTCACTCGCCTCGCTTGCCAGATCGGGGAAGATCCCGAACCTGCCTGTGTACCTCGACTCGCCGATGGCGCGCTCCGCCCTTGGCTTTTACGTCAAAGCGATCCAGGAGGGCCACCACGACATCCGTGCAAGTGTCGCCCGCAACCCACAAATCCTCGATCCTGGCGACCTGCGAATCGTTGAATCGGTGGATGAATCAAAAGCGATCAACCACGTCAAACCTCCGATGGTCATCGTTTCGGCCTCCGGCATGGCGACAGGCGGCCGAGTGCTCCACCACCTCAAGCGCTGTCTCCCCGACGCGAACTCCGCTGTGGTCCTCGTGGGATATCAGGCCGGCGGTACGCGGGGCCAGAGCCTGAGAGACGGCGCCGATACAGTGCGGATACACGGCGAAGACATCCCGGTCCGGGCAGTGATCCACTCGGTACCGGCGTTTTCTGTCCACGCCGACAAATCGGAGCTGGTGGACTGGCTGGCTGCCTGTGATCCGGCCCCGAGCCGCATCATCGCCGTTCACGGAGATCCGGAGGCGGCTTCGAGCCTTCAGGAGGCAACACTCGGCCGGCTGAAGATCCCAACCCTGATTCCAGGAGACGGCGAACAAGTCGAACTGTGAGCTAGCGGGTGGACGGCGCTAGTTTGACCCCATGCCAGCGCCAAGAGACATAGACACGGCAGGCTTCCAGCAAGCCGTATTGGAGAGATCTTTCGAGACCCCGGTATTGGTCGACTTCTGGGCCGAATGGTGCGGACCTTGCAAGATCCTCGGACCGACGCTGGAGAAGGTCGCAGCCGACTATGGCGGGCAGTTCGAACTGGTCAAGGTCGACTCGGACACCAATCAGGAACTGGCCCAACACTTCGAGATCCAGGGAATCCCCACGGTGATCGCGTTCAAGGATGGCCTGCCGGTGGATCGATTCACAGGAGCGTTGGCCGAAAACCAGGTACGCCAGTTTGTCGACAAACTCATCCCGTCGGCGCTCGATCTGCAGGCGGCAGCCGGGGAGTTGGCATGGGAACAGGGCGACGACGCCAAAGCCGAAGCAATGTTCAGAACTGTGATCGAGGCCGATCCCGCCCACCAGGTTGCAGGTCTCGGTCTGGCCGGCCTCCTTTTCGAGCAGCAAAATCTCGACGCCGCCCTCGAAGTTCTGGCGCGACTCGCACCCACCGTCGACGTACGCCAATTGCAGGCAGCGGTTCGACTCGGCAACGGCGGCGAAGACGTAGCTACGTTGCGTGCAGCAGACCTCGGCGATCCAGATGCAAAGCTGCGACTCGCCAAAGCATTGGCCGGCGGATCGGAACATGCGGAATCGCTCGAGTTACTCGTCGACCTCGTCTCGTTGCGCCAGGAGCCCGTATCCGAGTCAGCCCGGATGTTGATGCTCGACATCTTTGAGCTGCTCGGAACCGACGACGAGCTCACACTCTCCTTCCGACGACGTCTCGCCAGCGCCCTGTTCTGAGATAGAGCCGACTCCGGGCGATGCCGTCCTTGCGGGCACCGGGCGCAATGACGGATGAGGGCTAGCACGGCCGCTTCGGTTACGGTGCAGCCGACTCGCCAGAACAAGGAGCCGCTCATGGCCAAGCAGTGGAGCACCCAGCCCGAACTCACCGTTGACGCAGCCAAGAGCTACCAGGCGACGCTCGACACGAACCACGGTGAGATCAACGTTCGCCTCTACGCCGACGAAGCTCCACTCACGGTGAACAACTTCCTTTTCCTTGCGCGCGAAGGTTTCTACGAAGGTGTCATCTTCCACAGAGTGATCCCTGGGTTTGTTGCGCAGGGTGGCGACCCGACCGGAACCGGTACCGGTGGGCCGGGTTACCGCTTCCGCGACGAACTCGATGGTGACGGCCGTTACAGCCGTGGACGGGTGGCGATGGCCAATTCCGGACCAAACACCAACGGTTCACAGTTTTTCATCTGCCTCGACGACGTTCGGTTGCCGCACCAATACTCGATCTTCGGAGAGGTGACCTCGGGCATCGAGGCGGTCGATTCGATCGCTTCGGTGGCCACCGACCGCGGTGACCGCCCCAGCACCGACTGTGTCATCAACACCGTCACCATCACCGAACTCTGACCAAACCGACGGAGTCGGTTGCAGGTCGTTTGTAACGGCGCTCGGCGTTCTCGTTGTGTTCTCGGTGGCGAGCGTCGCGATCGGGCTCTCGCTTGCCCTCCAAGAGTCACCCGGAATCGTGGCGGAGCGGTTGGGGCTCGCCCTCTATGCCGCCGGAGCGCCCATCTCCGGGGTCTTCGCGGCGTTGGTCGGCGAACTTCCGCTGGCTCCGTTCACAGACATGATCGTCTGGATCGTGGCAGCAGGGCTCATCGCTCGCCGCGAGGATGGTTCTCAGCGCAGACCGATCGCCCTCACCGTGGTGGGTGCACTCGGGTTCGGTGTGCTTGTTTCTCTGGCGATCGAGAGGGTCTAGAGCAGCTGGTCAAGGCCAACCGAGCAGCCGGGAAGACCTGGTACGCCGCGAATCGCCAGCAGGACGCCCGGCATGAAAGACATTCGATCGGTGGAATCGTGGCGAATGGTCAGTGTCTCTCCCACATTGCCGAAGAGCACTTCTTGATGAGCGACCAGCCCCGGCAGCCTCACCGAATGGATCGGGATCGCTGCGACACCCAACCCGCGGGAAGGACCGGACACGGTTGCGGAGCCCGGCATATGCGGCCCCAGCCGCTCTGCCGTGCTGATAGCCGTTCCCGATGGGGCGTCGATCTTGCCGTCATGATGCAACTCGATGATTTCCGCTGCGTCGAAATGAGGAGCCGCTTCTTCCGCCAAACGCATCATCAACACCGCCCCGATCGAGAAGTTGGGGACGATCAGCAGATTCGGTGGTCCGGCGCCCCAGACCGCCGTTGCCTCCGAAACACGTTCCGATGTGAAGCCAGAGGTCCCAACCACCGCGTGGGCACCCATTGCCCGCCACTTGCTGACGTTCTCCATCACCACGGCGGGCTGGGTGAACTCGACGATCACATCTGCACCGTTCAGATCAGCGGCACGATCGGTGACGCGTAACCCTGCGATCTCCAAACCATCGTGCGCCGGGTCGAAAAGGCCGAACAGTTCGAGGTCGTCGGCCGCGGCCACCGTTGCGGCGACGAGCCTCCCCATCCGGCCGCCGGCGCCAGAGACGGCGACTTTCACAACCATGCCTCTGCGTCGGACTGGTCGAACGGACCGACCGCCGATAGCACTCTCGGCACACCGAGAACGGATGCTGCAATTTCCTGCACGTCCTCGACTGTGACGGCGTCGATGAGGGCGATGCGCTCGTCGATCGACAGATGGGGGGCACCAACCATCTCGTCGCGCCCGAGCCGAACCATACGGCTGTTGGCATCTTCCATGGCCAGGGCAAGGGATCCGCGCATCGAACTCTTGGCCCTGATCAGCTCAGGCTCGGTGATCCCTTTTTCGACCATCGATGTCAACTCGTCATTGATCAGACTCAACACCTCGGATGCTCGGTGAGGGGCAGTCGCGGCATACACGCCCCAGCCGCCTGCATCGGCGAAAGCCATGCGGAACGAGTGGACCGAGTAGACCAGGACCACGCTCCTCCCTGATCGTGGTGAAAAGGCGCGATGCCATGCCGCCGCCAAGCACCTGGTTCATGATCTCGAACGGCCATCTCCGAGGGTGGCCCCGCTCCAAACCCATTCCCCCGATCACCAGATGTGCTTGTTCGATCGGCCTTTTCAGCACCGTCACCGCCGCCTTCGGCGTCGTCGAGCCGTGGTCACGCTCCAGCCGCCCGCCATTCCAATCGGAGAAGAGAGATCCGATCAGGTCCAACGCATGTTCGTGTTCCACCGATCCGGCCAATGCGACGACGGTGGATCCGGCGCTGTAGCGGCGCGACCAATATCCCGAAATGTCGGTTGGGCGCATCGATGAGATCGACTCTCTGGTGCCGAGGACCGGTCTCTCCAACGGATGGCTCCGGAATATGGCTTCGGTGAACCGCTCAAAGGCGCGATCGGCCGGATCGTCTTCTGACTCGTTGATCTCTTCGATCACCACTTGGCGTTCAGACTCGATGTCGCGCTGTTGGAAGGACGGCCGTTGCAGCATCTCGGCGAGGATCGTCATTCCCTCCGAAAGGTCGGCGTCGAGGAGTCGCGCCCAGAAACAGGTGTGGTCCTTCGATGTGAACGCATTGGCTTCCGCCCCCATCGCGTCAAAACGTTCGGAGATCTCCTTGGCCGAGAGGGTTTCCGAGCCCTTGAACAACAAATGTTCGAGAAAGTGGGAGGCCCCGGCCTCGGTGTTGGTTTCGTCTCTGGTTCCGGTATCGACCCACGATCCGATCGCCACGGAACGGATTCCTGGCATGGACTCGGTGATGACCCTGAGCCCGTTGGGAAGCTCGCTCAGTTGGTAGTGCATGAAGCCGTACATGCTACGTCCCCCCACATGCCTACGCTTTCGCCATGAAGAGGTCAGCGTGGATTGCCCTGGGTGCCAGCGCCGCCGTGTTGCTAACGGTCGTGGTTGTCGCCGCCTTTGTCGCAGGACGGGGCCTCAGAGCAGTCGACTCGGCCGGGGACCGCCTCGGGGCACTCGGAGAGGTCGTCTCCGGACAAGGTGAGTACACCGAAATCGGTCCCGTCACCGTGCAGACCATACGAGCGATATCCGAGCTGAGCACCGTCGAGATGGTTCAGTACACAACGATCGAAAAAGGTGACGATCGCGGCTGGCTCAACTGGGCGGCCGGCGATCGTATCGCCATGTTCGCCGTCGCCAAGATCGAAGCGGGGATCGACCTCTCCAAGTTGGAGGACGATGCAATCTCGGCCGACCGCGAGACCGGGAGAATTCGGATCATTCTCCCGCCATCGGAGATAACCAATGTGGCCGTGGACAACGAAGCCACATCGGTGTTCGATCGGGACACCGGCCTTTTCACCAAAGGAGACCCGAATCTCGAGCGAGCGGCGCGTCTCGCCGCAGAAGAAGTCCTCCTGCAACAGGCCCTCGACGAGGGCATCCTCCAACTCGCAGCCGATCGTGCGATTGTGATCATCACAGAACTGGTCAAGAGCCTGGGCTACACCGATGTCGAGGTCAGCGTCTCGGGCTGACTCCGGCGTGCACGTGTTCTGGCGCCTTGACAGACATGAGACAATGGGCGTTCATGCGCGCTCGCAATACGACCGTCTTGAGGGAGATCCTCGACCCCCAGGAGGGGATGATCGAGCAGGTCGTCACTCGTTACCGCAGGGTCGCGCCGGCCATCACCCGTTTTGCCCGTTCGATCTCGGGAAACGAAAAGCTCAGTGTCCGCCTCGGAGCCGAGTCGGCCGCATCTCCGGACGAGGTCGTGTGTGATCCAAGGCTGTTCCAGGCCGCCTATGCCCGGAACGCGCCGGTAACACCCGATGAGGTGGCGTTGGCATCGGCTCTGCACGAAGTCGTGCATTTGGTGTCGACCAACCTCGAAGAGCAGCGGCCGGTGCCGGCGAATTGGCCGATCGCAGGCGAGCCCAGCGAAGAGCCGGTGGACTTGCTCACCGCGCTCGGCGAATGTGGTGGACCCGTCGCCGAGGCGTTGTTCTTCGCCCTCGAAGACGCCAGACAAGAACGGGGAGGGCTCCATTCATACCCCGGCGCCCGGTCCGTGCTGGCCGACCTGTATCGAGCCGCATACCCCGGCGCCAACCGCGATTCGGGACCGCTCGCCCAGTTTGCTCTCGCCTGTTTCCTGGTTGTCGGTGGGTACTCAGAACGCGAGCCCCTCGAAAAGAGGCTCGACGCCAGGGCGGCGGTTGCCCTGAGCGAGAGCTCCGAAATCCTGGAAGGTGTCGCAGATGGCCCCTGGGAAGTGGCCGGCCAGGCGCTCAAACTCCTCCAGATAGCTCGAGACAACAACTTGCTCACTCGACTCACCGAGACACCTACCTCGGCACAACAGAAACAGCAGGAATCTCACGACGCCGACACGATCGCCGACGGTGTTGATCGAGTGCGGCTCAGCTCGCCGGTTGTTCGTGACTCTCGCTCCTATGCCGACACTCGACGCGCCGCCCAGGCCAGGGCCGGATTGAGCGACCGCCAGGGAGCCTCGGAGCTGGGAGGAGATCCTGCCACCGACCAACTCCTGAGGATTTCCGAGGCGCCTTCGATCTATTTGCCCACCGGGCAGGCCGGAAAGTTGATTGTGAGCCCGGTGCCGACCAGTTACGCCTCCCTCGCCGAACTCGGTCGGGAGACGTTGCGTGAGACTGCCCGAAAATGGGGAGTGGCCCAGCGGCAGGTATCTGGTGAGTTGTTTCCTCTTTTTGCTGCCAATCAGAGACGTGGGCTTCGTTCCGGCTACGACCAGGGCGATGTGTCGCCTCACTCGGCCCTATTCATAGGCGCCGGTCTCTACACCCGAATGTACGAACGCCGATCCGCGCGTACGCGGCGCACATACGCCGTGAGCCTTCTCGTCGACGCCTCGGCTTCGATGTTGCAGCCGCGCCCCGGAATCTCAGGCAGTCGTTCTTCCTGGGGAATGTCTGCGGCCCTCCTCGGCGCCTGGACCCTGGCGACACTGTGCGACGAACTCCAGATCGATTTCGAGGTCGCCTTGTTCAATCGTTCGTTCGCGGCCAGGCCGACCGATACCGAATGGACATACAGCCGCAACCGCGGACAGGCCACCGCCGGACTCCGACAGACCCAGGGCAGCGCGGCAGATCGCCTGACCGGAACCGTGAATCACTACATGGTGAAACCTTTTGATCGGCGCTGGCGTGACTCGGAACCGCTCCTTGCCGGGATGTTCTGGGTGGCCACCGAACCGACCAAGGCAGCGATGGCGGCATCCCGGAACCCGAAGGAGACCCCGCCCATCTCCATGTTCGACAAGGCTTCCAACGTCGACGAGTACAACGTCGCCTATGCCGCAGAGAGAATGGGCCGACTCGGGTCGTCGGTAAGGGTTTTGGTTGTTCTCGCCGACGGCATGACCAGAGGTTCGACTGCGGCGCTCGGTACCACGGTGGAGTCGATCGAAAGGGCAGGTACCACGGTGTTGGGAATCGGGATCGGCGACGATACGGTCGGCACCACATACCAACGTCACCAGATCGTCGAGCGCCCCGACACCCTGGCTCTGGCGATGGTCGAGGGCGTCCGCGACAGTCTTCGTCGTTCGCTCACTCTTTCAGGAATGGATTCGTGGTGGGGCCGTCCGGCCCGCCCCAGTGGAAAGGAGCCGCTCAGTGCCTGAGACGGTCGTCTTCGAAGATCCCTCAGGTGAGGGAAAACCCATCGAGTTGGATCGGTTCGTGCTGCCATCCGGCCTGTCCGACGGCACCCAGCGCAAGGCCAAGATCCCTGAGCCCGATCCGCACTATGTGGACCTTGGGATGCTCTATCGCTTCGCCCAGGTGGAGGCGGTCCGACGCGATGATCCAGAAGGTTTCAGTCCACTCCACTTGGCGGTCCGCGGCCACATGGGAACCGGAAAAGACCACGACATCGAGCAGTTCGCGGCGAGGCTGGGGCTTCCCTACTACCGCATTCCGCTCACCGGTGAGGTCAGAGACGTAACCCTCATCGGATCGACCAAACTCCATGGCGACGGCAAAGGTGGCACGGAATCGCGCTGGGAGGACGGAGATATCACCAGAGCCCTTCGCGGCCCTTCTCTCCTGAACCTGTCCGAACTCAACGCCGCCGGCGCCGAAACCCTATTTGCGCTCCACGGTCTCCTCGATCGGTATGCCGCCCTGGACCTCCCCAACGGTGAGACCGTCCGATTGCGCGGCGACGTTCGCGTGTTCGGCACGATGAACCCGACCGACCTCCGCGACTATGCCGGAACCCAAACACTCAACAAGGCCTTCGCCGACCGCTGGACCATCTGGGAAAAGGTATTTCCAGGCATCGAGCAGATCGAGATGATGTTGCGCAGGCGTTATCCGTCGTTGAAGTCCGAATATGTCGAGGCGATCTCGAGGCTGGCGAGCGAGGTCAACGCCTCTTTCCAGTCCCTCGACGCCGGTGTGCGGGTGGAGAACCCCTTGTCGTTGCGTGCGGTCCTCGACCGGGTACCCGCTGGTCTCCACATCCACAAAGATGCGACCGATCCCCTCCGCCGATCCTGGGAAGAGTTCGTACTTCCACACGTGGATGTGTACGACCGCGACCACTACGAAACCGTTTGGAATGCCGTCGTCCGGCGCGGTCCTCAGCTCAAACCGTTCTCATGACGACCACGCCGACACCGGCTGCATTAGGTTCGTGTCATGGCCTATGACATCGGTAACCCCGAGCTGGACGGGCTTGTCTCGAAGCTGGTGGCCGGCGGGTCGGCGAACCCCAACCAGGACCTGATCGCAGAACTCGTCACCACCGTGATCAAACTCCATCGTGACGGGGCTACGAGGGGCGACCTCAAGCTGATGAACACCGCCCTCAAGGAGATGCGCTATTCGTCGTTGGTGTTCAGCCGTCACGACGAGCCCAAGGTCACCATTTACGGATCCGCCAGACTCCCTGAATCGGACCCGAATTACCAGCTCGCCGAGGCATTCGCTTCTGAGATGGCCAAACGGGGCTGGGGGGTTGTGACGGGGGCGGGGCCCGGGATCATGGAGGCGGGGAATCGCGGCGCCGGAATCGAATCCTCCTATGGGGTGAGCATCCGCCTTCCCTTCGAAACGTCCGGTAACGCTTTTCTCGCTCCCGAGCGCACGGTGAACTTCAAGTACTTCTTCACGAGAAAACTCGGCTTCGTCAAAGAGTCTCACGCGTTCGCCCTGTTCCCGGGTGGATTTGGCACCTTGGATGAAGCCTTTGAGCTGCTGACCCTGATTCAGACCGGAAAAAGCGACGTTCATCCGATAGTGCTGATGGAGGCTCCCGGCACCGGATATTGGGATCCGTTGGTGACGTTCTTCAAAGAGGTACTCGACACCAAAGGCCTGATATCGACATCCGATCTGAACTTGTTCACCCGTCACAACGATCCGATGGAAGCAGCAGAAGAAGTGTGCCGCTTCTACGGGAATTACCACTCCCAACGCTACGTAGACGGGCTCCTGGTGATCCGGATGAGCCATCTGCCCGACACCGGGATGCTGGAACGGCTCAATGCCGAGTTTCACGACATCACGGTCGAAGGCGACATCTCGGTGATCGGCCCTACCGAGGTCGAGGCAGCAGATAACGACTCGCTCGAATGCGTCCGCCTGGCGTTTCGATTCGACCGGCGCAGCTATGGACGCCTCAGAGTGCTGATCAACCGGCTCAACGAACTGGTCAAGCCGGTCGAAAAGGTACATCCCCCATCGCCGTTTGGACCGGAGCAGGCGGATCGGGCCTGGTGAGTCGGTCGCTGCGGACTGGCTGAGAAGGTCACAAAACCACTAGAATCGTCTGCCGTGCGTGAAATCCTGTCAGACCTGGTAGCCGAGCAGCAGTTCCTCGATCAGTTTCTTCAGCGTGAGCTGAAATCGATCAGGGATTGGGACCGCGCCACCCCCGCCAAAGGGTGGACCATCCGTGACACCATCAGCCACCTCGCCGACTATGAGGAGCTCGCGGCGGCCGCCATCGCCGGTACCGCCAACCTCGAAAAATACCGGGCGGCACCCGATCTCGACCAGGTTCGCCAGGAAGCCGTCAAACGCGGCCGCAAGATGCGTCCCCAGGACGTGATTGAATGGTGGAGGGGTGGCCGCGCCAAGGTGGTCGAACCCCTATCCCATATGACGTCGTCCGACCGGGTCGATTGGTTCGCCGGCTCGATGAGTGCAAAAACCCTGGCCAGTGTCAGGTTGATGGAGACCTGGGCTCACGGCCTCGACATCTATTCGGCGATGAAAGTCGAAGTCGAGGACACCGCCCGCATCCGCCACGTCTGCTGGCTCGGTTGGAAGAGCCTGCCGTACAGTTTCAAGTTGGCGAACGAAGATTTTGCACCGGTGAGGGTCGAGGTCATCGGGCCTGGATACGCCAAATGGGTTTACGGACCAGAGGATGCCGAAAATGTTGTCAAGGGGTCTGCCTCTGATTGGGCACGGCTTGCGGTCGACCGGGTGGATCGCAGCAAACATCGACTGAAGGTCAAAGGGGAAGCAGCCGAGATCGCGGTCAAGGTCGTCAGAGCATATCTGTGACCTCCCCCGACTCATCGGGATGATCAATATCGGTCCCCTCGCCGGATCACCCGGTTTTCTAGGCTCCACCGACGAAGACATCGCCCGCGCAGACATGCGCACCTCGGCCGAGGCGGGATTTGACGCCGTGACGATCGAAATCTTGGGCGACACCGCGGATGCGCCATCGGTTGTCGGGTCCGGCGAACACGACGCCGGTGACCTCCTGACGCTTGTGCAGTCGATCATCGTTGGGTCGGCCCTCAAAGCCGGCGGGGACACCACTCGCCCGATCGATCCGAAATTGGCTCGAGGGTTCGGCGAGCCGGCGCGATGAGAACCAGTACCGAGTTCTCGATCGATTCCGGCGTTGGCCGACTGACCATGGCCCGCCCCGAGGTCCGTAACGCAATCACCGATCTGTCGATGATCGATGAGATCATCTCTGCCGTCGCGGAGGCCGAATCCGATCCGGCGACCACGGTTTTGGTGATCACCGGCCAGGGCACTGCCTTCAGCGCCGGCGGAAACATCAAGGACATGGTCGAGAAAAAGGGAATGTTCGCCGGCGACGCCGAATCGATAGCCGAGTCGTACCGCCAGGGTATCCAGCGACTGACGAGCACCATCGCCGCCACCGATCTGGTTTTGATCGCCGCGGTCAACGGACCAGCGGTCGGTGCCGGATTCGATCTCGCTCTCGGCTGTGACCTGAGGCTCGCGGCAACCAAGGCCACCTTCACCCATACCTTCGTCGACCTCGGGATCCTCCCCGGCGATGGTGGTGCCTGGCTGTTGACGAGGGTCCTCGGCTGGCAACGGGCGGCCGACCTCGCCTTCACCGGTCGCACCCTCGACTCCACAGAAGCTCTCGATCTGGGTTTGGTCCTCTCAATCCATCCGCCAGAGGATTTGTTGGTGGCCTCGATGGAGCTGGCCATGACGATCGCCGCAAAACCTGCCCACTCGGTACGTCTCACGAAACGGCTCATGCGGCATGCCCGCTCCCTCGAACTGGGACCGTTCCTGGACATGACGGCGGCCTATCAGGCGATAGCCCACACCACCGACGCTCACCGCCGAGCCGTCACCGAGTTTGCCGAGCGCCTCTGGAAGCCGACCACTTGAAATGGCCGATCCGTCGAAATCCACAACCTGTGGACAACTCCTGTGTAGAAAGTGGTACTTCGGACCCATGGTGTGGATAACTGCGTCGCGCCATGATGTGACGTTGGGTCCGTTACAGGGAACGGACAAGCCACGAGGAGCGCTGAGCCAATGGATCCTTTGATCGAAGCGATGGAGGGGATGGTCGAAGACCTCTACGGTCACGTACACCGCGTGAGCCGGGTCGCCACCGCCATTGGCACCGCGATCGGTCTGGACCAGATCGACCTCAACCACCTGACCACCGTCGGTGTCCTCCACGACGTCGGCAAGATCCACGTCGACCCTGAGATTCTCTCCAAACCAGGACCGCTCGTCGACGACGAGATCTCCCACATGCGGCGCCATCCCGAATATGGTTTTGCGATGACCGTCGACAGGTTTGACCGTGCAGTGTCGGAGGCGATTCTCTATCACCACGAGCGATTTGACGGAGGCGGTTATCCACTCGGATTGAAGGGCGAGCGGATCCCGTTGCTGGCCAGGATCGTGCTGATAGCCGACGCTTTCGACGCCATCACCAGCCATCGGTCATATCAGCCGGCTCTTCCGGTCGAATACGCGCTTTCAGAAATCGACAAACACGCCGGCTCACAGTTCGACCCCGATCTGGCCGCCGTCTTCGCCGATCTGGTCGACACGAACGCAATCGGATTGAGCGCAAAGGTGAGCTCCCGAACCGCAGGATGAGCCTGGATCGCTGAGGCGACCCAGCCCCCCCGCCCGGGGATTTATGACACTGGGTTTACCTACAGTGACGCGGTGCCCGCCGATTCGCTCAGATTTTTCTCTCCGGCAACACGTGCCTGGTTCGAGGCCGCATTCGCCGAGCCCACACCCGCCCAGGTCGAAGGCTGGGAAACCATTGCCGGTGGTTCCCACACTCTGATTCATGCGCCTACCGGTTCAGGCAAAACGCTGGCTGCGTTCCTCTGGGCGATAGACCGCCTGCACGTATCCCCTGTTCCGGATACCGCCTCCCGCTGCAGGGTGCTCTACGTTTCTCCTCTCAAAGCGCTCGCCCACGACGTCGACCGCAACTTGCGCTCGCCACTCCTAGGCATCAGACACGCCTCCGAACGGCTGGGACTGGCGCCGTCACACGAGGTCACGACATTTCTCCGAACCGGTGATACTCCCCAAAACGAACGAAGACAGATGACGAGACGTCCCCCTGACGTCCTCATCACTACGCCGGAGTCTCTGTTCCTCATCCTGACCTCTCAGGCCCGAGCAGTTCTGGCTTCGGTTGAGACGATCATCGTCGACGAGATCCACGCGGTAGCGGGCACCAAGCGCGGAGCCCACCTTGCACTGTCGCTCGAGCGACTCGAATCGATCACGTCCAGGCCGGCGCAACGTATCGGTCTCTCGGCCACACAGCGTCCACTCGAAGTGACCGCGATGTTCCTTGGAGGGGGTGAGGTCGAGAGTAACGGCTCTGTCTCGGCGCGCCCCGTGACCATCGTGGACGTCAAGGCCGACCATCCGGTTGACATAGAGATCGTCGTCCCGATCGAAGACATGACCGAACCTGCGCCACTCGATCCGCTGGCAGGTCCCGACGATCCGGTCCGGTCTCGGTCCATCTGGCCGGCGGTATACCCGCGAATCCTCGCTCTCATCGAAGAACACCGCTCGACGATCGTGTTTGCCAACAGCCGGAGGCTCGCAGAACGGGTCTGCGCCGAGTTGAACCAGCTGGCGGGGTCCGATATCGCCCGTGCCCATCATGGATCCGTCTCGAGGACGCAGCGACTCGCGATCGAGGAGGGATTAAAACGGGGAGACCTCAAGGCGGTCGTCGCCACATCCACACTGGAGCTGGGGATCGACATGGGAACGGTCGACCTTGTCATCCAGATCGAAGCTCCGACGAGTGTCGCCTCAGGACTACAGCGCGTGGGACGAGCAGGTCACGACGTCGGGAAGACGTCGGTCGCCAAGATCTTCCCAAAATACCGGGGAGACCTTTTGGTGGCTGCGGTCATCGCCGAGGAGATGCGGTTGAGAGCCGTTGAATCGATCTCTCTGCCCAACTCGCCTCTCGACGTACTCGCCCAACAGCTGGTGGCGATGGCGGCACTCGACGCGACCACCGCGGACGAACTCTACGAAACCTCTCGGAGGGCCGCCCCCTACTTCGAACTGAGCCGGCCGGTATTCGACGCCACTCTCGACATGCTCGCCGGGCGTTACCCATCCGACCTTTTCGCAGAACTCAGACCCCGACTGGTGTGGGATCGGCAATCGGGCGCCATTGAAGCACGCCCCGGATCCCGTCAGATCGCGATCGCCAACGCCGGCACCATTCCCGATCGTGGGCTGTTCAGGGTGTCGCTGCCCGATGGAAGCAGAGTGGGCGAACTCGATGAAGAAATGGTCTATGAGTCGAGGGTTGGAGATGTCTTTCTCCTCGGCTCGACCGCATGGAGGATTCAGTCGATCGGCCCAGACAGGGTGGAGGTGACGCCCGCCCCAGGCGATCCCACCGCCAAAATGCCTTTCTGGCACGGTGACTCGCTCGGCCGATCGCTTGAAACCGGAAAGAGGCTGGGGGCTTTCATCAGGGAGATGTCGGCGATCGAGGCGCCGGTTCGCGAGAAGACCCTCATCGACCGGTACGGATTGGACCGCCTGGCGGCATCCAATCTCAGCGCCTACCTCGATGAGGAACTGGAGGCCGCCGGTGTCCTGCCAAGCGACAAGACCATCGTTGTCCAGCGGTTTCGAGACGAGATCGGGGACTGGAGGGTGGTGATCCTTTCTCCCTTCGGCGCCAGGGTTCATGCGCCGTGGGCGATGGCGCTCCGGCAACGTTGGCTGAGCGGCGGCCGTTCTGACATCGACGTGATCTGGAGCGATGACGGAATCGCGTTTCGTTTCCCTGATTCCGACGAGGTCAGCGATACCGCCGAACTGCTGTTGGACCCTGCCGAGATCCACGACCTGTTGCTCGAACAGATGGCCGAGTCGTCGTTGTTCGCCGCCCGGTTCCGGGAGGCCGCCGCCCGGTCACTCTTGCTGCCACGGCGGCGTCCAAATCAGCGAACTCCCCTCTGGCTCCAGCGAAGGAGGTCGGCCGATCTTCTCGCCGTTGCCAGGCAGTTTGGAGACTTTCCCATCGTCCTCGAGACCTATCGGGAGATCTTGCAGGACGACTTCGATCTGCCTGGTCTGACGAACCTGATGACCCAACTCTCCGATCGCCAGATCCGCCTCGTCGATGTGGAGACCAACTCGGCGTCGCCCTTTGCCTCGTCCCTTCTGTTCGCGTTTGTCGCTGCCTTCTTGTATGAGGCAGACACCCCCCTGGCAGAACGCAGAGCAAGCGCACTGACCCTCGACCGGGGTTTGTTGGCCGAGCTCCTGGGTGACGGTCAGATGGCAGATCTTCTCGATCCCGCCGTCATCTCCGCGCTCGAGGAGGAACTCCAACACCTGACGCGACCGTTGAGCGGAATAGAAGGCGTCGCCGACCTCGTCCGACGAATCGGCCCGCTTTCCGTCACCGAGATCGAAGCAAGAACCGTCGAAACCGATGTGACGGTCGCCATCGAGGAGTTGCGGCTCAGCGGGCGGCTGATTGGCGTCAGGGTTGGTGGAGTTGATCGTTGGGCAGCCGTCGAGGACGCCGGCCGGTTGCGAGATGCTCTCGGAACCCAGGTCCCTCTGGGTGTTCCCTCTGTGTTTCTCGAATCCGTTTCCGACCCACTCGGTGACGTCGTCGGAAGATTCGCGCGGACTCATTCGCCCTTCGAGGCGGAAGTGGTCGCAACCTCTCTCGGCTTGCCGATTGGGGTGGTGAACGACTGTCTCAAGCGCCTGGCCTCCGACGGGCTACTCATAAAGGGTGGCTTCACCGCCGGACACGGCCAGTGGGTGGACCGTGAGGTGCTGCGTCGCCTCAAACGCCGAACTCTCGCCGCCCTCAGAGCCGAAGTCGAGGCCGTTGAAACAGACACACTCGGTCGATTTCTCCCGGCCTGGCACGGCGTGACCGATCGCCCTCCTTCAGGAGTTCGTGCGCTCAATGATGCCCTCCTGCGCCTTCGCGGACATGAAATGCCGGCGTCCGTTTTCGAACGGGAGATCCTCGGCCGCCGGGTGCGAGATGGGGGCAGCCTTCTCGACGAGGCGCTCCTGTCCGGAGAATTCGTCTGGCTCGGCCGGGGAGCGATCGGACCCAACGACGGTCGAATCGTCATCACCCGCCGGAGCGACATCGGTTTGTTGCCCGATTTCGAGCCGACCCGTCCGGAGAGGCCCATCCACGACGCCATTCGCAGCCACCTCGGGGGACGTGGGGCACTGTTCTTCTCCGACCTGTATTCGGGTATCGGCGGCGGCGACCCAGAGGCCGTCTCGGATGCACTGTGGGATCTCGTCTGGGCCGGGGAACTGACGAACGACTCGATGGCGCCGTTGCGGGCGTTCGTCGATCGTCGGAGGCGTCAGGCGCGCGCTCGTGGTCCCCTGTCCTCGACGTTCTCGCCCAGGGTCGCAGGCCGTTGGGCGATGGTGAACACGCCGCCGGCCGACGATACCGAGCGTACGCTCGACTGGGCAAGGAGCCTTCTCGACCGGCACGGAGTCCTGACCAGAGCCGCCATGGGAATCGAGCGACTTCCAGGTGGTTTCAGCGCCATCTATCCGGTTCTGAGCCAGTTAGAAGACAGGGGGATGCTCCGCAGAGGTTATTTCATCGAAGGGTTGGGAGGGGCTCAGTTCGCCCTACCCGGAGCCGTCGATCGTCTCAGGAACGAACAGCACGGGTCAACACTTCTACTTGCCGCGACCGATCCGGCGAACCCTTTCGGAAACGCCATCTCATGGCCGAAAGTCGAGTCGGGTCGTCTTGCACGAACTGCGGGCGCCAGCGTCGTGCTCAGCGCCGGCGCACTCGCCTGCTTTCATCACCGCACTCGACTACATGCCTTCGCCGATCCCGCGCCCGCCACCGTTCGCGTTCTCCACGACCAGGCAACTCTGGTCCGCACCTTCTCGGTCGAGACCGTCAACGGTCAACCGGTTGCAACCTCGGATTGGTACCGGCCGCTGATGGAGGCCGGTTTTGTGCCAGGGCATCGAGGTCTCAGGGCAAAACGCTGATCGTCGTTCGAGCGAGCCAAAATGGAACCATGGCGGAGTTGACCATACGTTCGGGGCACCCCGACTTTCTCGACCTTCCTTGGGACGATTCGATAATCACCTGGCAAGCGCCACACATGATCGAACTGCCCAAGGGTATTTCGCGGCATCAGGTTCGCTTTTTCCAGTATCCACGCGGCATCTATGCCATAAAGGAGTTGTCGAACCGGGCGGCTCGCCAGGACTACGAAGTCCTACGTGCCCTCGAAGCGTTCGGTAAGTCGGCGGTCCGCCCCGTGGGTATCGTCGAGCGACGCCATCTAGATCCCCATGCCGAACAGTCGGCCGCCTTGATCACGGAGTATGAACCCTTCTCGTTTTCATATCGGGAGCTGCTGGCCGGGCCAGGGTTCGGACCGAGGCGACAGCAGATGATCAACGCCTTCGCCGAACTCCTGGTTGAGCTTCACCTGGCTGGGGTGTTCTGGGGGGACTGCTCGCTGAGCAACGTCCTGTACCGCTTCGACGCCGAGGCGATCGAGACAATCATGGTGGATGGGGAGACGGCCGAGATATACGAGGAGTCCACCATCAGCGATGGTCGGCGGGCAGAGGACTTGGAGATCATGATCATGAACGTGGCCGGCGGGATGGCCGACATCGCGGCCGAAGCCGGGGGCGACCTCGACGACGCCGACCTGGAACTGGGGGATGCAATCGCCTCCGTCTACGAGTCACTGTGGGCAGAGCTCACTACCCAGGATGTGATCCAACCGGACGAGCGTTATCGAATCGCCGATCGGGTGCGACGGCTCAACGACCTGGGATTTGATGTCTCGGAGATCGATCTGATCCCGATCACTGACGGCGGCTCTCGATTGAAGGTGAGGCTCCACGTCGGCAGCCGGACGTTCCACTCGAGCCGGTTGAAGGAATTGACCGGGGTCGATTCGCTCGAACACCAGGCAAGACAGATCCTGGCCGATCTCAACTACTTCCAAGCCGTTCAGGGCGCCGACTCACCGACCGGCAAGAGTGTTGCCGCAATCCGCTGGCGCATTTCCGCTTTCGAGCCGATGTTGGAAAAGCTCCGCAATCTCGACAACATGGTCGATCCGATTCAGGCGTACTGCGACCTGCTCCATCACCGCTACATCATGTCTTCGGGGGTTGGACATGATGTGGGAACCGGGGTCGCATTCGACGACTGGATCGCCAGGGGACGGCCGGGTTATCCGCTGTCGGGGGGCAAATAACTCGTCCCGCGACAGTCCCCGCATCGATCATCTCCGCTCGAGTACCTGATAAACCGTGTTGCGCAGGACCGGGGTGCGCCCGGCCGCCCTGATCGCGGATTCGAACTCATGGGGAGCCAACTCCTGCCCATGCTCTGCGCCGGCAGAGCGAGTGATGATCTCGCCCATGAGTGTTCCGCCGAGGTCGTTGCAACCGGCATCGAGCAACCGGCCCGCTCCAGCCAAACCGAGTTTCACCCACGAGGCCTGAATGTTGGGGATCACGCCGTCAAATGCAATCCGGGAAATTGCATGGATCAAGACCACCTCGTCCCAGGTCGGGCCTGGACGGGCTTGGCCCCGCAAAAATATCGGCGAACCCATATGGACGAACGAAAGAGGCACCATCTCGGTGAACCCTCCGTGGACGAGCTGAATCCGCCGAATGGCCTCCAGATGGTTCGCCCAAGAACGATGGTGGTCGATGTGACCGAACATGATCGTGGCCGTAGCCCTCAGTCCGAGTTCGTGTGCGGTCAGCATCACCTCCGCCCACTGCGACGTTCGGATCTTGTCGGGGCATAGATGTTCGCGAACATCGTCATCGAGGATCTCTGCCGCCGTGCCTGGAAGTGTTCCCAATCCGGCGTCGCGAAGGCGGGTCAAGAACGACCTGACGGAGACACCGAGAGTTTCGGCGCCCTGCCAGATCTCGAGCGGCGTGAACCCGTGTATGTGCATCTCCGGTAATTCGGCTTTGATCGCCTCTACCACACCAACGTAGAAATCGCCGGTGAATTCAGGATGGATTCCGCCTTGGAGTGTGACCTCGGTCGCCCCTCGATCCCATGCCTCCTTTGCCCACGAGACGATCTCCGGGATCCCCATGAGATAGGGGTCGCCTCTCAGGTTCAGGCTCCGAGGACCTTTGGAGAACGCGCAGAAACCGCAGCGGAAATAGCACATGTTGGTGTAATTGATGTTGCGGTTGATCACATAGCTCACGTCATCACCGACCGCCCTTTGACGGAGGCGATCGGCGGTCCATGCGACGGCGTCCACTGCATCGCCGGATGCCGCAAAGAGCTGTTCTAACTCGGCTCGGGTTGGGCGCTGACCACCCAGGGACCGCTCCAGGATCGGCAGCAGTCCCCCTGCCCCGCTCAGAGCCGACGGCGCCGGAGAAGCGACCCACGCTGCGTCTTCCCACGCTGCGGACAGGCGATGGGTCGGGACCGGTGGCGGAATGTCTTTGCCGGGAGCCCATTCATATCTGGGCCGGGCGCGCCCTCCGGCGTCGACCTGGGCGAGCCAGGCGGTGAATATCGCCTTCGGCAGCACCGTCCTGGCCCGATCGATTTCGACCCCCGGAGGGAAAGCGGTTCGTTCGACCACCGAGTGGTCTGTGAGGGCGCCGCGCAACTCCCCGATTTGCGAGAGATCCCAATCTCGAAGCAGAAGATCCTTGGCCCCGGATGCAACGGCCTCTTGTGCCTGATCAACGTCGTCGCAGTAGACCGAAACAACCGTCGTGATGCCGGGGAGGTCGAGTCTGGATACGGCCTGAGCGACCTGGGAACGGCCGGTGCGCAAAAAAGCTGCCCGGGAACGGGCAACGGCATCGAGCACCTCCTCTGCGGTCCCCTCGTCGACAACCGTGATTCGCCAGCCGTCAACACCGCGGCCGACGAGTTCGATGGCGACGGTGGGGTTCACCACCCACGAGGCAGGTTCGGCCTCGCCAACCGCCGCTCCGACCACCAGAACCCGCGCGTCCGCCCCGGAGGCGATGTCGTCCGCGGTGGGAGCGTCGACCTCGACGGCGGTGGTGCCTTCCCTTCTCCGGGTGGCAGCGAGGATCGCGTTCAACTGGGTCGCAGGGCGAACCCGCAAGAAAGTGATCACGTCGTCAACTCCTGTGTTTGTGGCGCCATGGCGTAACCATCACGATCGGTGGCAGCCAGAACCTTGGCATACATGTCCTTGTCCAGCCACGACTCTCCGATGAATTCTGGGTAGACCGGGAGTCTGGGTCGCAGCTCGAAGCCGGCATCCTTGCTCCTGGCCGCCAACTCGTCGAGATGTGGCCACGGCGCCTCAGGGTTGACCCAGTCGATCGTCAACGGCGAGACACCGCCCCAGTCATTGATCCCTGCATCGAGATACGCCTCGAACCTGTCAGTGAGATTCGGCGGAACCTGAATGTTCATCGTGGCACCGAGCAGCCACCTCGTGACCGCGACCACTCGCACCAACCAGGCCGGCACCGGCTCGGCGTGACCACGCATTCTGGTGTCGGCCTTTGCCCGGAAGTTCTGAACGATGACCTCCTGGATGTGACCGTACTCCGCGTTCAAGGCCGCGATTGCCAGGATGGAGTCCACGATCTCCGAGTTGTTCTCGCCAATGCCAACGAGAATCCCGGTTGTGAACGGCACACCTTGCCGCCCGGCTGCGGAGATCGTGGCAACTCTGACCGCCGGCGCCTTGTCGGAATCGCCGTGATGGGGCATTCCCGCCTCCTGGAGTCGCACTGAGATGTTTTCGAGCATCAGACCCATGCTGGGGTTGGAGGGTCGAAGTCCCAGGATCGTCGTGTCATCCATCACCCCTGGATTGGCATGGGGAAACAGGGAGGTCTGGCTGTTCACCAGTTCGGTCATCTCCTTGACGTAGCCCAAAGTGGTTTGGTGGCCGTGCCTGGCCAAGAACTCTCGTGCCTGGGGCCAGCGAGCTTCCGGCTGGTCTCCGAGCGTGAACAGCGCTTCAGTACATTTCTGTTCCTCACCGGCAGAAGCAACCGCCATCACCTCCTCCGGCTCCAGATACATCCCGCCCGCCCCGGGCGGCTTGGCAAAGGTGCAATACGAACAAGAATCACGACACAACGTCGTCAGCGGCACAAACACCTTGCGGCTGTAGGTGACGACCTTTCCCTTGCCCTCGTCGCGCAGCCTCCTGGCCTCGGTCAACAAACCTTTGGCGTCGCGACTGCCATCGAGATACTCGATGGCCAACTCCCGATCGGGTGCGGGGTGCTTGTTCATCCCATGCTCGCCGAAGCTCCAACAACGCCACCATCGACCGGCAGGACGACACCGGTGATCCAGTCGGATTCACAAAGGAAAGTGATCGCCTTGGCGACATCACTGGTTTCACCCAATCGGTTGAGGGGATGGGTCGCGGCCGCCGATTCCTCGTTGCCGCTCCACAACATCTCAGACAGCCGAGTTTTTACAACGGCAGGAGCGACCGCGTTGACTCGAATGTCTGGAGCCAGTTCGAATGCCAGTTGGTGGGTCATGAACACCAGTGCTGCTTTTGAGATGTTGTAGGCCCCCAAGACCGGAGCGGGCCTGAGACCGCCAACGGACGCAACATTCACCACACAACCACCGTGTGCACTCATCCATTCTCGCCATGCTGCCCGCGTCCAGAGCAGCGGGCCCCTCTGGTTCACAGCCCAGGTCTTGTCGATCGCTCCCAGTTCTACCTCCATCAACGGTCCGGGCGAAGGATTGGTCCCGGCATTGTTGACCAGGATGTCGAGCGATCCGAATCGTTCGATCGTGGCAGACACCGCACGATCTGCGTCTTCCTCCGAGTCTGCTCTGGCTGCTACCGCCAGGACTCTGTCGGCGGCGAACCCTTGCGACACCAGCTCCGCCGCGGCCTGCTCCAGCGTGTCGGATTTTCTCCCGGTGATGGTGACCCCTTTGGCGCCGGCAGCGAGCAACTCGGCCGCCGTGGCATGCCCGATGCCGCGACTGGCACCGGTGACGATTGCCACCTTGGTCTCAACAGCCACGACCGGAGCCTCTCGTTCCAACGGCGACCGCCGTCCGTCGGTGACGCCGGGGAAAACGATGACTCAATGTCCACCCCGCTTCACACCGCCGTACTTCATTCGGGTGTCGGAAATCGCGGCGGCCCGTGTTTCGTCATCGCGGATACCTGCATCAACTACCTCGCCGACGAACAGAGTGTGAGTTCCGTAGTCGATGTCCGAACGCACTTCGCAATCCATCCAGGCAATCGCTTCTGAGAAGATAGGAGCACCGGTGGACGCCGTTGTCACCGGGCGTTCGTTGAGTGTCCCGTCGTCATACGTTGCCGGCTTGCTGAACTTGACGAAGATCTTGGTGTCCTCCGACGACCACAAATTGACGCTGAATGCCCGGCTTTCGCCGATCAATCGGTGCGTGACCGCCTTGTTGTCTACTGCGATGGCGATCAACACCGGCTCCATCGAGACCTGCATTATCCACGATGTGGTCATGCCGTTCCACTCGTCACCGTGCCTGGAGCCGACCAGCGCCAGCGCGTTCGGAATCTTCCAGGTCACCTTGTTGAGAACCTCGTCTTCCACGGTCATTGCTCTCCAAATCTCGCTAGCCCGCGAGACTACCGTTCGACGAACAATGTGCACGGGGACCTAATGTGCACCGTGTGGACATCCTCATCGCCACATCCGGCGTGCTCAACCCGTCCCCGACTGCAGCGTTGTGCGAACAATTGCTCGGCGAAAACGGAACCGTCACGGTGATGACCGTGATCGAGGTCCCCCGTACTTTCCTCGACTCCATGGATGAAGACGAACGACGATCTTTTCTCGACGACGCCAGCCTTGACTCTCACACAGCCGAACTCAAGGCCCTCGCCTACCTCGAGGAGCGGGGCCGTAGGGTGGTCGAGCCGATGATGTCGGTGCTGCGCTCGATCGGGCGCACTCCAAGCTCACGTTTTGTCGAAGGAGCCAACACCGTGGACGCGATTCTGGCCACGGCGGCAACCATGCGCTCCGACCTGGTGATCATGGGGGCCACGAGACGCCTTTTCACCGAGCAGGCGTGGACGAGTGTGTCCGCGAGGGTGATGGAGCGGACGGCTTGCCCCCTTCTTCTCATGCCGGCGCTTCGGTTGGAGGACACGGGGGAGATCCAGAGAATCGAGCTCTGAGGTCAGTATTTGTCGTACCCGTCTCGTACGGTTTCGACATGAGCAATTCGAGCCCTCAACACTGCACTCACGAACGCATCGAGGTGGGGCCGATCGACGTCGAGTACTGCACCGACTCTGGAGAACTCGAGTGGTTCGACGGAGGCGAGCCAATCGATCCCGAAGTGGCGATGGCGAGGCTGTTTGGCCGCTTTGACCTTGTGGGATCCCTACCCGCTCTTGGAGCTCCCGCAGGTGTGACTCTTCTGTATGTCCCGCCTACAACACGCGAGCGATCGTGGCTTCGCAGACTGCCTGCCAACTCGTGGCTGCGGGCCATGTCGGGCATGTGGATCTCCCACGATGGAGAACACCTGCTCCTCTGCCCATGCGATCCTCTACTCGCCCGCAACCTGATGCGTGATACCGCACCAACGCCGGCGTGAACCGATCAGACGACCGATGCGGGATCGGTGTTCGCCCCGCAGACCACCACGACCACTCGACCGGGCGGCGGATCGAATCGACCTGAAAGTATCGATGCCAGTGCCGCCGCCCCGCCCGGTTCGGCGACAAGACGGAGATTGGACCAGAGCCAACGTTGGGCCTCCACGATGTCCTGGTCGGAGACGAGGGACACGCCGTCGATCCGCCCCTGGATGGCCGCAAACGGCACCGATCCGATCGGCGACGACCCAAGGGAATCGGCGGCGACGCTGGCGATCGAGACCGGGACCGGCTCACCCGCCTCCAGCGCCGCGTGGAGTGCGCACGAACCTTCCGGTTCGACCGCACGCAGTCTGATCCCACCCTCGAAATAGGACGCGGCCCCGGCAATAAAACCGCCACCCCCGACGGCCATGACAACAGTTGAGACGTCGGGCACCTGTTCGGCGATCTCTGCGGCCATTGTGCCCTGGCCGGCAACGATGGCCGGGTGGTTGTACGCATGGATCTCGAGAGCGCCAGAAACGGCGGCGCGCTCCTGAGATGCGAGCAACGCATCCGGGTAGTGGGTACCACCCACCACAACTTTGGCCCCGAACTCGGCGATTCGTTCCCGCTTGATCGCAGGCGTCACCTCGGGAACGAAAACTTCGACCGGGAGCCCCAGACTGGCGCCGACATATGCGACGGCGGCACCATGATTGCCACCCGAGGCAGCGATGAGCCCGGCCTCCGGAAGCGAAAACTCTGACAAGACCCGGTTGAAAGCTCCACGTGGCTTGAACGAGCCAGTCACCTGGAGCAACTCCAACTTGAGGGTCAGCGGACGCCGATTTACCTCCACCTCGATGAACGGCGTTCGCCGAACCCGGCCAGCAATCCGCCGCGTCGCTTCCTCGACATCGGCTCTGCCGATCGTCACGCAGGAGTCCGGTCGGCGAACTGGGTGCGATGAAGAACGCTGTACAGCCCGTTGCGGGCGACCAGTTCTGCGTGGTTGCCTCGTTCCACCAACTTGCCCCGGTCCAGAACCAGGATCTGATCGGCCGATCGGACGGTTGAAAGGCGATGAGCGATGACCACCGCCGTGCGTCCCACCAGGAGCCGCTCCAGAGCCTCCTGGATCAGAGCTTCCGATCTCGTGTCGAGATGCGAAGTCGCCTCGTCCAGAACCAAAATGCGAGGATCCTTGAGGATGACCCTGGCGATCGCCATGCGCTGCTTCTCTCCTCCCGAGAACCGATACCCCCGCTCGCCGACCACTGTTTCGTACCCGCGCTCGAGCCCGGAGATGAGCTCATGGATATTGGCGGCCTCACTGGCTGCTTCCAGTTCTTTTTGGGTTGCGTCAGGCTTGGCGTAGCGGAGATTGGCTGCGACTGTGTCGTGAAAGAGGTATGTCTCCTGGGTTACGACCCCGATCTGGGCCGACAGATCGTTTGGGTCGACCTCTCGCACATCGACGCCGTCGATCGTGATCCGACCTTTGGAAACGTCATACAGCCTCGGCAGTAGGTAGCTCATAGTGGTCTTCCCGGCGCCACTCGGGCCCACCAGCGCGACCAACTGACCGGGCTCTACCCGCAAAGAGACGTCCTCCAGTGCCCAGCCACGTGACGAAGCCACTGAAGGGGCCGCTCCCTCCTGCGTGCCTCCACTCCCCCACAGTTTGAAGCGCTTGACACCCTCCAGTCCCTCGAGCCCGTCAGATGCATACGTAAACCACACGTTCTCGAAAGCGATCGCGCCTTTCACCTGACCCATGGGCTTCGGATCCACGGGCGAGGGGAGATCGGTTTCCAGATCGAGGATCTCGAAGACTCTCGAGAAAGAGACCAGTGACGAGGCAAACTCAACCCTGGTGTTGGAGATTGCCGAAAGCGGCCCATAGAGCTGGGCCAGCAGGGTTGAAAACATGATCACGTCGCCAATTGTGAACCCGCCGTTGATGACCAGGTATCCGCCCACCCACAACACGAGGCCGGTGCCGACCGCCGAGACCAGCCCGAGCGCGGCAAAAAACCACCTGCCGATCATCGCCCTGCGCACCCCGAGATCCCTCACCATCCCGGCCTCTCGCGAGAACTTGCGGCTCTCGTCGTCGGCGCGGCCGAACAGCTTCACCAAAAGGGCGCCGCTCACGTTGAAGGTCTCGGACAGGATCGCCGACATCGTGGCGTTGTGCTCCATCTGCTCCTCGGTGATCTTGCGGTACGCCCGAGCCACCCTGCGGGCCGGAAGGATGAACAGCGGCAGGGCAGCCAAACCGAGCAAAGTGAGCGTGATGCTCGAATTGATCATCACCGCCAAGATAAATACGACAGACACGACGTTGGACAGGATCGAGACAAAGGTGCCGGTAATCGCCTGCTGAGCGCCGACGACATCACTGTTGAGCCGGGAGATGAGTTCTCCGGTCTTGGTGGCGGTGAAGAAGCGCAACGACATCGTCTGGAGGTGTCGATAGAGCTCTCGTCGGAGATCGAAAATGATTCCCTCGCCGGCCCGTGATGACCACCAGCGCTGGGCGATGCCCACGAGCGAAGAGATCAAGGGGACCGCCACCATCCCGATCCCGAGGATCGTCAGCAGACCCAGATCCTTCTGCGGGATTGCAAAGTCCACAATCTGTTTGGTGAGGATCGGCGGCACCACCTGGAGGCCGCTGATCACCAGAACCGTCAGGAAGGTCCCAAGCAGGGCACGCCGATAGGGACGCCCGTAGGACCAAACGCGGCGAAGAAGCGCCCGGTCGAGATCGGGCTTCTCCTGGTTTTCGTCGTATTGCAGGTAGCTGTACCAGCCGCCTGAGTGGAACACGCGTTTCGTCCTTTCGCCGGCGCGACGCTAGCTGTCGAGATCTGTGGCGCTTGTCGCTGCTTGAAACGCTCTCGCAAGCGGTTCTGTTCCGGCGATCATGCTTTCTGCCACCGCTTCGGAAACGTCCCTGAGGAAGAGCCGGTAGCGGAAATCTCCCGCGTCCCAAACCCAGGTCGTCCCTGTGCCGTCGACCGTCGACGTCGCCAAGTAGGGACCGATGATCCGGCTGGCGCAATCGGGGACCTCTCCGCAGGTGGGCGGCGCCGCACCTTCTGCTCTCAGGTCGACATCGAGCACGCCCACCTGACCCACGGTGCGAGAACTGCCGTATGGTTCGCCGGCCCACAGACCAAAGGCTGCAACCTGGCCCGGAGCGAATTCGACCCCGGGAGGTCGGATGATCTGGCTCGTGATATCGGTCACCTCGGCCGGCACGGTCGACGGAAACATCAGATCGGGGATGAGGGCGGTCACCTCGAACCGGCTCGCAGGCAAGAACCGGTCGCCGAGCGGCGATCGGTTGATGATCACCGACAGGATGAAGGCAGGATCATTTGTCTCAGGGATACCAAGATCGTCGGTGTACCAGGTGACATCAAAAAGGGGAATCATGGGAAGCACCTCGACCACCTCGACGGCGATCGTCGAGGGCACGGTCACCGGTTCGTCGATCCAATCCGAGGATCGCTCCCCCAAAGCGCTCAGATCTGTTCCAGTGCACGCGGCCAGCCCAATCGAAGCGCCACATAGCGCTGCCATGAGCCACAGGGTGCGTGTTGTTCCCATCATTCCTCTTTGCCGAAACCGCCCATAAGGTAGGCGAATGCATACGGTACACCTGGTCGACGAAGGCTCCGGGGAGGGATATGAAGGGACCGCCAGGTCACGGCAGGTCCTCGAATCCGTCGCCTCGGGGGCCCATCCGGAAACCTTTCGAATCCACCGTACGCCCCCAATTGTTGCGTTCGGGCGCCACGACACCCTCTCCACAGGCTACGAACGGGCGAAAGCTGAGGCCCGTGCCCTTGGTTACCTCCCGGTCGAACGGCTTGCCGGAGGACGAGCTGCAGTGTTTCACCCCGGCACACTCGCTTTCGCCTGGGCGGTGCCGGCCTCCGATCCCAGAAGTTCGGTGACCCAACGCTTTGACACGATCAGCAGGGTGGTTCATAGGGCAATCACATCCCTTGGCTTCGACGCCCACATCGGGGAGCTACCTGGCGAATATTGTCCAGGTGCATTCAGCATCAACCTCTCGCATCGAATCAAGGTCATGGGAGTTGGCCAGCGTTTGATAGCCGGGGCCGCCCATGTCGGTGGCGTGATCGTTGTCGATGACTCAGATGGCATCCGGCGAGTACTTGAACCGGTCTATGCGGCACTAGACCTCCCGTGGAATCCTGATACGGCGGGCGCCTTGTCGGACGTGAAACAGACCGATCACAAAGAGGTGACCGCAGCACTGATCACGGCGTTGGCAGAAGAGTTCGATCTGGAGAGGTAGCGACTATTGCCGACAGGCGGCGCAGGTCATCCGACGAGAGAGACGAACTCGAAACTCTTCGACGCTCCGAAGGCGTCGGCCACGTTCACGAGGAACGTCTTTCCCGGTGGGGCAGACGCAAACACCACCTTGAGTTCCCAATGTCCGTCCCCACCGGCTTTGACGGACCCTGAACCGAAGTCCGAGGTGACGGTCACCTTCGATCCGGGTGTTGTTGTGCCGTAGTAGACGTCATAGGGCGGGTCGAGCTCACACTGACCAAATGTCGCATGTGCAGTGAACTCGGAGGCCACGGGAACCTCTGCTTTGTACACCACCGTCACCGAGGCTTCGGCCTTGTTGCCCGCTGCATCGGAGGCGACAAATCGCGCGACCGTCTCTCCCCCATCGAGTATGAGGGTTATCGACCAGTTTCCGTCGGCTTTGACCGTGGCTTGATAGATCCCCGCGCTCACCGTCGCGCCTGGTTCGGTCGTGCCGGTGAAGGTGATCGTCTTGTCCTCCGCGACATGACCCTGGGTAGGGAAGGTGATGCTGATGGGAGGCGCTGTGGTGTCGACGGGAACGCTCGTCGGAACCGGTGCATCCGTCGTTACCGGAGCCGCTGTGGTGACCGGCGCAACGGAAGTCTCCGAGACACTCGCAGCCGTTGTGATGACGGTCGTGGCGGGCACTGCCGTCGCAGGTGCAACGATCTCGGGACCACGGAACAACGAAACGGTGAACAACGCCAGGACTGCCGCCACACCACCCGCAGCCAGTGACCATAGGGGGGCCCGCCTTGCAACCGAGCCGGGGATGGATTCTGTCAACAGGTCTGCCCTGGCGACGGTCCCGTTGAGAGAAGCTGCGGCCTTTCTGGCTCTTTCGTCGAGCTGGTTGCTCATGCACCCACCTCCAACCCAAGACGAGCCGCCAAGTTCTTTCGGCCTTTGAACAGGTGGACCTTGGCCGTCGAAGGTGAACAATTGAGAACTTCGGAGATGTCTTCAACCGAGCGGTCTTCGAGGTAGTACAGAGCTACCGCGCTCCGTTGTTGAGGCGGCAGTGACCGCACCGCTTTCCAGAACTCCTCGTCCTCACAGTCCAGTTCGGGAAGAGCGACCTGGGTGCGGGCAGCCAGTCTGACCACGGCTTTGGCTTCGGCCATTCGCTTGCGGTAGGCGGACACGGCGAGATTCGATACGACCTTGCGGACCCAGGCTTCTGGGCGTTCGTAGAGCCCGACGCGATCCCACTGCTTGTGGGCGGCGATCATGGCCTCCTGGGCAACATCCTCGGCTGCCAGGCGGCTTCCCGATAACGCGTATGCCAGCGAAACCACTTTTCGAAACTCTCTTCTGTAAAACGCCTCGAACGCCTCGGGGCGCGCCACCAGCACATCCTCGCCGGCCACCAACAGGTGGTCGGCCGCTGGGGCAACTCTTCGAACATTCATACAGTTACTCGTATCGGCACCGATTTCGGTTTACTCGAGGTCTACGCTGGCTCGCCATGCGAAGATTTTTGGTGGTCAATGGGCCGAACCTGAACCTGTTGGGTAAACGGGACCCCGACATCTACGGGAACACGACCCACCAAGAACTCGAAGATGCGTGCCATCGATATGGGGCAGAGCTGGATGCCGGCGTCGAAGTGATCCAAACGAACCACGAAGGCACAATCATCGATCTCTTGCACTCGGCGGAAGTCGACGGGATCGTCCTGAATGCAGGCGCCTACACGCACACCTCCTACGCCCTCAGAGATGCGATCGATGCCATCGAGATCCCTGTAATAGAGGTTCACATCTCCAACATCCTCGAACGAGAGCCGTGGCGGGCGGTGTCCTTGATCAGATCGGTGTGCGCCTACTCGATCTATGGCAGAGGAATCGAAGGGTATCGGTGGGCGATGCGGCGACTGGTTGCGTCGGAGCATCCACCGATCCGACTGAGTTACGGCGATTCAGAAGACCAATATGCGGACCTGAGGACGCCGCCGACCGGACAGGGAAAGGGGATGGCGGTTCTGGTCCACGGCGGATTCTGGCGCCACCTCTGGACTGCCGACACTACCGAACTCGTCGCCCTCGACCTCGTGGGTCGGGGCGTGACGGTGCTCAACGTCGAATACCGCAGAATCGGCGCAGGGGGCGACGCGCACAACATGATCGAAGACGTGGCGGGCGCGGTCGCTGCCGGGATCGAACATACCGGCCTCGACCAAGTCGTGTTGATCGGACATTCCGCCGGCGCCCAACTGGCCCTCATGGCTGCCCGTAAACTCGCGGTGTCGCTGGTAGTTGCCATGGGAGGGGTGCTGGATCTCGAACGAGCGTTGAGCGACGACCTCGGCCGCGGCGCCGTATCCGACTATGTCGGCTCCAACCAAGTGGACGGATTGTCGCCCACCGCCCGCCCGAACGAAGTCCCAACGTTCTTGGTACACGGGGCAGACGACACCAGCGTTCCGCCATCACAAGCCGAATCGTATATAGACGCCGCGGCTGCGGCCGGATCGGCGAATTCCCAACTCGCGATCCTCCCGGATTGTGGACATTTCGAGTTCTTGGAACCGCAACACCCCGCTTGGAAGACGGTCGCCGATCGCGTTGTGGCGACCCTCTCCTCTGGCGAATAACCCACATCGCGCAAAGCCACCTTCCAGTTTCTGGAACGTTTCCACTTGGCACATGGCCCGATCGCCCGATACGCTTGTAAACGCTTGCGGAACGGCCTCGGCACGAACCGTGGGCAGAGGAGTCATCAATGCGTGTGCAACGTTTCTTGCTCCTGGCCGGCTGGGTGACCATTTCGTTGCTCGCCGTCGCCGGGTTCGCAACATTCTCGACGGGTGAGAGCAGCCCTGAGCCCACCGTCGCAAACGAAGGCGGATCGATCGCCGGTTTTGCCGCCGGTGGATACGTCGCGGGCGTTGGCAAAGCCGTCGACTCGACCCCGACCACTCTGGCAGAGGCCGCTCCCGCTTCGAGCAACCTATCGTCGCTGCAGCGTTCCAGCTACCTGACGGAACGAGAGGTCCGTCAACTGGTTGCCAAATACTTCGACGCCGACGATGTCGATCGGGCGGTCAGGGTGGCTTGGTGTGAGTCTTCGTTCAACGCCGCCAGCATCGGTGTGACCGATGGAGGCGGTGGCCTGTTCCATCTCGATCCAGGAACCTGGGCCGATCTGAGCGCAGCGGCGGGCCGCGGTGGTACAGACGTCTTCGACCCAGAGTCGAACGTGGCCGTCGCTGCCTGGATGGTCTATTTCGGCGAAGGCTGGGCCACGTTCGGCTGTCAGGGATAAATCCCGCCCTCGCCAGACGGGCTTATCAGGTCGTTCACGGAATCCAGCGGGCGCCCGGTTCTGGTTCCAGACCGAACAACCACGCGGCTGCATCCAGACCAGTTTCGTCACCTATCCCTAGGCCTTTCCAGCCTCCGTCTTCGGCGATCGAGTCACCGAAGGTCAATGCGATCATCGAGTCGTCGCTCGTATCCTCGCCGTAGAGGTCGATTGCCAAACGAACCGACTCGAGATTCCGGGGGCACTCGGTCAACACTCCCCGCGCCACCCCCTCCTGACCTGCATACTCCCTGAGGCTGGCGGCACCACCTCCCCAAGATCGCCGTCTCACCGCCCGAGCAGCGCTCTCGACAACCATGTCGATGTTTGGCTCCTCGCCCGCCCAGAACCACAAATGGGTGTCCGCGGCCAATCTCCACTCGATCTCCGTAAAAAGTCGGTCGGTCCAGGCTCCCGGTGTCGCCACCGTGAGGAACCACTCCGATGGGTCGACATGCAGGCTTTCGAGGGCATCGGCAGCGAGGTTTTCCGCCCCAATCCGCAGCAGGGCTCCGATCGTTTCGCTCGCTTCCGGCCTGGATGTCATCGGGTTGTAGAGATTGATGGGATGTCGCTCCTCACACAGCTGGATGTATTTCCTGAATCGCTCCGATTCGGCTCCGCCGGATGTGCTGAGCCCATACACACGCGCCATCAACTCGAGTGTCGGCCTGAGCCCTTTCATCCAAGAGAGATTAGAGATGGGATGACACAGGACACAGGGAGATACTTCATCGGAAGTCGCGAGAGCCTGTGCCGTGGGTTTGAAGCTCGTGGAATCGGTGGGCGACGAGGTTTGTAACCCCATCTCGGTATTCGACCAGGCCCTCGATGATCATTGCCGGAGCCCTCCTGGCGATTTGAAAGTCTCGCTCCCAAACCGGCGGCAAAATCACGACGTTGATCTGGCCTGTCTCATCCTCCAGGTTGAAGAACCTCACACCGTTGGCCGTGCTCGGCCGCTGGCGATGAGTGACCACTCCTCCCATTCGAACCCCGCGCGTCGTCCGCTGCAAAGCCAGTATCTCCGCCGCATTGAGACAACCTCGTCGCTTCAGTTCTCCCCTAACAAACTGGATCGGATGAACGGTGGAAGCCGAAACCGCCCAGAGATCGGCCAAATGCCTTTCGTGTTCACTCATCTCAGGAAGCTGCGGGGCGTCAACTCCGGGAACGAGCGGCAACTGACCTGGCCCGATCTCGGCCAGCGCCCCGGCCGCCCACAGCCCTTCCCTCCTCGCCAAACCGATCGATTCGAGCGCACCGGAGGCAGCCAAACCCTCCAACGCATCGACGGCCAACCCGGTGCGATGTGCCAGATCGGTCGCATCTACAAAAGGACCACCGATCATCCGTGCCGCTTCCAAGCGATTGATTTCGGCCTGGCCTAGATTCCGCACGAACCGCAATCCCATGCGCACCGCCACCGCCGGACGGATTGGATCGTCTGCGGCTCCCCTTCCCCTGCGCCAAGAGTCGCCGAGATATGTGTGTATGGCATCAGGATCCGCCTCGATCGGCTCGATCGTGCAGTCATGCCATGAGTTGTTTATATCTGGTTCGAGAACGATCACGCCATGGCGCTGAGCGTCTTGTACGAGACTGTTTGGGCTGTAGAAACCCATTGGTTGGGCGTTGAGCAACGCTGCCAGGAACTCGGCCGGGTAGTGGTATCTCATCCAGGCCGACATGTAGACGATGTAGGCGAAACTGACAGAATGGCTCTCTGGGAAGCCAAAACTGGCAAACCCTTGAAGTTTTTCCCAGATCTCATCGGCAGCGCCTCCGGTGATTCCTTTGGCCGCCATACCCTCATAGACCTCGGTCTCGAGTTTTTCCATCGCCTGTGCCGATCGTTTGTGAGTCATTGCCGACCGAAGCCGGTCCGATTGGCCGCCGTCGAAACCAGCACACACTCTGGCCAGTTCCATCAGTTGTTCCTGAAAGATGGGGACACCCAATGTTTTGCGCAGGATCTCCTCGGCAGAAGGATGGGGATAACGAACGGGTTCCTCACCGTTCCGACGTCGCAGGTAAGGGTGAACCGACTGGCCCTGGATCGGACCAGGTCGAATCAATGCCACCTCAACCGCAAGGTCGTAGAAGGTCTTCGGTTTCATCTTGGGAAGGGTTGCCATCTGGGCGCGAGACTCGACCTGGAACAAACCAACGGTGTCGGCGGCCGTCAACTGTCGATAGATCGCCGGCTCCTGTGGGATGGTGGCGAGATCGAGATCGAGCCCGTGTGCTTCTTCGATGAGGTCCACCGCGAGGTGCAGCGCGTTGAGCATCCCAAGACCGAGCAGATCGAATTTTACTATCCCGATCGCGGCGCAATCGTCCTTGTCCCATTGCAGAACGGTACGACCCTCCATCCGGCCCCATTCGAGGGGAACCACCTGATGGAGTGGTCGATCGGCGATCACCATCCCCCCGGAATGAATCCCCAGATGACGTGGAAAGCCGTCGAGACGCCGGCACACGTCGTAAATCCACTCTGCGGTCAAACCGTGTGGCAGTGGAGCTTCCAGTCGCAGATTCTCAGCATCACGCGAGTCGACATATTTGGAGAGCCCGTCAACTTGGGCCTGGCTCATTCCAAACGCCTTGCCGACATCCCGCAGCACTGACCGGGCACGGTATGTGATCACATTTGCCACCATCGCCGCCCGTTCGCGGCCGTAGCGGCGATAGCAGTATTGGATGACCTCCTCACGCCTGTCCGCCTCTAGATCGAGATCGATGTCAGGCGGACGACCTCGCTCTTCCGACAGGAAACGTTCGAAAGGAAGCTGGAGCCTTATCGGGTCGACTCTGGTCAACCCGATGCAACGACAGACCGCAGAATCGGCGCCAGAACCGCGGATCTGACAGAAGATGTCCTGGGAACGGGCAAAATCCACAATGTCTTTGACCACGAGGAAATAGCCGGCAAAACCCAGCCGCTCGATGATGTCGAGTTCGTGTTCGAGGCGAGCGCGGGCGAGAGGGTCGATTCCCCCGTCGCCCATTCCCGGGTATACCTGTCGCCCCCCTTCGATTGTGAGCGCTCTGAGATACTCCATCTCTGTGCGAAAGTGGCCAGGCATCGGGAACGGTGGAAGTTGCGGGCTGACCAGTTTCAAGTCGAAGGCCAGCCGTTCGGCAAGGACGATTGAACGCTCAACGGCTCCTGGATAGCGAGAAAAAAGCTTCTCCATTTCGGCCGGCGTTCTCAAATGGCGGGCATCGGTCCCACTACGAAACCCCTCACCTTCGACCAGATTCCGCCGACCGGCGACCGCTGCCAGAACATCGGACAGATCGGCGTCGTGGCGGCGGGCGTAGTGGACCTGGTTGGTGGCCAGCACCGGCACACCCATCTCTCGACCCAACCCGAACAACATGTCGTTGCGGGGACCGTCTTCTGGAAGACCGTGATCCCATATCTCGATGTTCAGACGCGAGCCGAATATCTCACGTAGACGAACAACCTCGGCTCGAGCCGACTCGATGTCCCCGGCGTTGGCCGCCCTGGGGACCGCACCCTGCCAGCAACCGGTCAAACACACGACGTCTGGCTCCGAAGCCAGCACCTCAAGGTCCTGCCAGGTATGGACGGCGCGGTCTTTTTCACCTCTCATCTGCCCACCTGTCACAAACCGTGACAAGGCGGCGTAGGCGGCGGGCGATCCTGATAAAAGAATCAGGTGGTTCGTGTCATGGGGATCGATCGTCTTGACCCCGTGCGCCCTCACGCTCCTCCCGCGACGAATTCTGTCACCTCTCTCGACAACGCGTTCCAAACGGTGACGATCCCAATCCTCGGCGCTCCGGATGGGATCCTCGACTGGATCGGCCGGTTCATCGGTCAGGCCGATTTCGACTCCATAGACGACCGGCAAGCCAATCTCTGAGGCTGCTTGCATGACCTTCACCGCGCCGTAGAAACCATCGTGATCGGTGACCGCAATGGCCCGATGGCCGAGCTCGTGCGCCGTCTCGACCAACTCATGCGGATGCGAGGCACCGTCGAGAAAGGAGTGATTCGTATGGCAATGCAACTCGGCGTAGCCGCTGGTCATTGCGTCAGTGTATCGAACATATGTTCGATACGCTTTTCCCCTCATCCGACCACATGACAGCGGTAGCCTCGACCCATGCCCTCGGTAATCGTCATCGGCGCCGGCGTGTCCGGGCTGACTGCTGCCCGCGATCTCCACGCCCAAGGCTGGGATGTGACCGTTGTCGAGGCGCGCCGGCGGATCGGCGGGCGAGTTGACACAGTCGACCTGGCCGACGTGCCCGTGGACATGGGTGGTTCTTGGGTGCACGGCGTCGACGGCAACCCACTCGTGGTTGAACTGGATCGCCTCGGGCTCGCTTATTTCAACGATCACACCTGGGAGGGTGGTCTCGGAATCCACAGGGACGGTTGGCTGGATTCGATTCACCACGAGGCGTCGATGCGGACCAGACACAACTTCGACCCGACGATCGCAGGTCATCCTGGCGCCACCATGGCCGACGCCATCGACATCTATCTCGCAAACAACCCAGGCCCCGGTTCCGAAACCGCCCGTTTTGTCCTCGAGGCCTTAGAGGCGCCCCTCAACACCGGTGCCGCGGCCAACGATATCTCGGCGGCAGGATCAGCCCGATACGAACTGCATCCCGGCGGCAACCTGCGAGTCGTGAGGGGCTATCGCATGCTGGTGGCCGAACTCGCGCGCGACCTCGACATCACCTTGGACACGGCTGTGTCCAAGGTGACAGAGACCGCCGCCGGCATCGAGATCGAAACAGGCAAAGGAAATCTCGCCGCCGACGCGGTCGTGGTGTCAGTTCCGCTCTCGAGGCTGAGCCGCCTGCAATTCGATCCTGAGCTGCCAAGCCAACACCTCGGAGCGATCAACCGCCTGGCGATGGGTTCTCTCGAAAAGATCGTGTTTGCGTTCGAGCGGCGACCGTGGTCGGTTGAGGCGAAACGAATCATCTATCAATCGGACAATCAGCGATTTCCGATCTGGATCGAAATGCAAGACCCTCCATTGGTCACGGTTGTTGCCTTCTACAACCCTGTGATAGATGAAGAGATCGGAGCAATGACCATCGAAGAACGCGTCACGACGGCATTGGACGTCCTCGCCACGCTCTGCGATGAAACGCCTCGGCCTATTGCATGGAAGGCATCCAACTGGCTCCTGGACCCTTGGTCGCTCGGGTCATACAGCTATTTTCCGACCGGGAGCAACCCCTCCGACATGGATCTGCTCGCTTCCCCGCCAACATCGCGGATCGTCCTGGCCGGTGAGCACACCTGTGCACCCTATTTTGGAACGGTTCACGGCGCGTTCGTTTCTGGTGGACGAGCCGCAGCTCAACTCTCGTCTGCAC
The DNA here is from genome assembly GCA_041746105.1 of Acidimicrobiia bacterium. Lineage (GTDB taxonomy): Bacteria > Actinomycetota > Acidimicrobiia > Spongiisociales > ZC4RG35 > JBFHRE01. The sequence continues at coordinate 223,766 of JBGTHP010000025.1, read as the reverse complement.
ATCTCGCGCCGTCCTGACGACTACGGTCAACCCGATGACACCGATCAGCAAAACGGTCAGACTGACCGGATCCGCATCTACGGGAATCGAGGATGCCGTGCGAACCGTCCTCGCCAGGGCAGCGACGACGATCGACGAGATCACCGGTTTCCGGGTGGTAACGGTGCAGGGCACAGTCGACGAGGCTGGGGTACCGACAGAGTTTGTCGTGACACTGGATGTCACGTTCGCCGTGAAGGACTCGGTTCACGGGTGAGCCTGCCCGAGGTCCGATCCCTCGGACACGGCATCTCCGTCATACCAGTCCCTCTCCCGTTTCAGTCACCGGCTTGGGTCAACTGTTACGTGCTGGAAGGCCACGACGGACTGGTTCTCATCGACTGCGGTGTCGACTGGGAACCTGGGCGGAGTCGCCTCGATCACGGGTTCGAGGTCCTCGGCCATGAGATGACAGCCGTTCACACGCTGGTCGTCAGCCATCTACATCCCGATCATGTCGGAATGGCGCCGCGCCTTCTCGAGGAGTTCGCATGGAACGTGGTCATGCACAAGAGCGCGGCCGATCGCTACAAGGACTACAACGACACACCGAGTCTCGTCGCATGGACGGCGAACTTCGGCGCCACCAACGGCGTACCCGTGGAAGTGCTGAACGTATTCAGCACTTTCGGGCGACCGGACTGGATGCCTTTGCTGGGACCGCCCACTGCGGTCGTCGACGACGGAGACCAAATTCACCTTGGACCATCCCGCAGCCTCGAAGTCATCCATACTCCCGGTCACGAACACTCCCATATCTGCCTGAGGGACACCTTGACCGGGATCCTTTTTTCTGGAGATCACATCCTCGGCAAGATCACACCGGTGATCATGTGGGACCAAACCGAGTTGGACGTACTGGGGCTATACCTCAACTCTGTCGGCCGGCTGGTGGATCTCGAGATCGGACTCACCTATCCGGCCCACGGGTCGATCGTCGAACGAGGCTCGCTACGAGCCGAACAGATCTTGCTTCATCACGACCGTCGCCTCAGGACCATGGATGAAATCGTGCATCTAGGCCCTGCGACCGGATGGCAGGTGATGGAGAAGTCGTTTCGACCCCACCTCGACCCGCTCGAGCAGCGCCTCGCACTTCGAGAAACGGTCTCCCACCTCGAACACCTGGTTGGAAAACAACGCCTGGCGAAGTTCGAGGAGGATGCACTGGTCTGGTACCGAAGACCCCTTGCCAGAGACCGTTGAGCGGGCGCGTGCCGTATCGTGATACAACTGTCATCGATGCCGACCGTTCCGCCAACCCCCGAAGCGATCGAAAACGCAGCCGAGATCCTGAGATCTGGCGGTCTGGTCGCCTTCCCCACCGAGACCGTTTACGGCTTGGGAGCAAACGCACTGGACGACGAGGCAGTGGCCAGGATCTTCGAAGCCAAACGGCGTCCGGCGTTCGATCCGATCATCGTCCACCTGTCCGGAGCCGATCAGCTCGACCTGGTGGTTAGAGAAGTGCCTCCGCTCGCGCAACGGCTGGTCGCTCGGTGGTGGCCGGGACCGCTCACGATCGTTTTGCCGAAGTCGACCGCGGTCGGAGGTATTGTCACCGCCGGCCTCGACACGGTCGGGGTTCGTTGTCCTGATCATCCGGTGGCGCTCGCTCTCCTCGAGGCCGCCCAACTGCCGATCGCCGCACCCAGTGCCAATAGATTTGGGCGCCTCTCGCCTACATCTGCCCGCCATGTCGAGAAGCAGATCGGCAATGTGGTGGACCTGATCATCGACGGTGGACCGACCCGGCACGGGATCGAGTCGACGATTGTCTCACTCGACGGAGAAGAGGTGCACGTTCTCAGACATGGTGCGATCACCTCCGACGAGCTGGAGGCGGAAGGGTTGGCGGTGGCGGATCGGTCGGCAGCCAACGCGGCGCCGATCGCGCCAGGTCAGATGTCGTCACACTATTCGCCACATACACCACTGGTTTTGGGGCTTCCGGACACGCCGATTGCCAACGCAGGACTCCTGGCCTTCCGGGAGGCAAGGACGGCAGGATTTGGGGCTATCGAGGTTCTGTCTCCCACCGGCGATCTGGTAGTGGCGGCCGCCCGTCTGTTCGAAGCGCTGCATCGGCTCGACGCCGGCGGAGTCGACGTAATCTATGCCGAACCGGTCCCGGAGATCGGACTGGGTCGAGCGATCATGGACCGGCTGAGACGGGCCGCCGCCGACGCACACGGTAGAAACACATGGAATTCCTGAACCAGACAACACCTTCGACAGACCTGACGTATTCGGATGTTTTCCTCGTACCGGCCCGCACCGAGACGAGCAGCAGATTCGAGGTGGACCTCGCGACGACCGACGGACTCCCCACGACAATTCCCATAGCCGTCGCCAATATGACGGCCGTTTCCGGCAGGCGTATGGCAGAAACGGTGGCGCGTCGAGGCGGTCTGGCTGTATTGCCCCAGGACATCACCGCCGAAGCGGTGGCGGACATGACCGCCGCCGTCAAAAGGGCCGACCTCGTCATCGATACCGCAATCACGCTCGGTCCAGGCGACACCGTGAACTCTGCCATCGATCTCATCCACAAAAGATCACATGGTGCGGTGGTCATAGTTGACACCGAACGACGACCGGTCGGGATTTTCACGGAAACCGACGCGGCCGGCTTCGATCGTTTCGCTCCCCTGTCCGAGGTCATGAACTCTGACCCGATCGTCATCGAAGACGACCCCGACGCGGAGAAACTCTTCTGGAAACTCTCGGAGAGAAGGCTGCACCTTGCCCCCGTGATCGACGGGCAGGGTCTACTCAAGGGCATCATCACCGAGAAGGGGGCCATCCGTTCCACCATGTATCTGCCATCAGTCGACGGTTCCGGACGCCTCCTCGTGGCGGCCGCCGTCGGAATCAACGGAGACGTGGCAGGCAAGGCCAAAGACCTGGTGCAGGCCGGTGTCGATGTCATCGTTATCGACACCGCCCATGGGCACCAAGAAAAGATGCTCGATGCGCTCAGAGCCGTCCGCAGTGTGGCGAATGTCCCACTGGTCGCCGGCAACGTCGTCACCGCCGCGGGCGTGAAGGACCTGATCGACGCCGGGGCGGACGTGGTAAAGGTCGGAGTCGGACCAGGCGCGATGTGTACGACCAGAATGATGACCGGGGTCGGGCGTCCGCAGTTTTCGGCAGTTCTCGAGTGCAGCGCCACGGCTCGCAGGCTCGGCAAGAGCGTCTGGGCCGACGGAGGCGTCCGCCATCCTCGAGATGTCGCTCTGGCATTGGCGGCAGGAGCATCGAGCGTGATGATCGGCTCCTGGTTTGCAGGAACATATGAATCGGCTGCCGACACCCTGAGGGACTCGAGCGGACGGCTCTACAAAGAGAACTATGGAATGGCGTCGGCACGGGCAGTCGTCAACCGCAACCGGGATGAGAGTCGGTTTGACCGCGCCCGCAAGGAACTGTTCGAAGAAGGAATATCCGCCTCACGGATGTATCTGCACGACGACACCCCCAGCGTGGAAGACATAATCGACAGGATCGTGGCCGGCGTGAGATCGGCCTGTACCTATTCCGGTGCGGTGAATCTCGAGGAGTTCCACAAGAGAGCGATCGTGGGCATTCAGACCATGGCCGGATACAGCGAAGGCCAACCGGTAGATACCAGTTGGTAATTCACATATTTCGCCGGTAGCGCCCGCCCACCCGATACAACGAACCAGAGAGTTGTCCGAGAGAGCAGACTTTGGATGCCTCCATCAGTGCCTCAAAGATGTTTGATCCAGACAAGGCGGCCTCTTCCAGTCGACCGAGCGCGGCACCGCTGTTATCGGTGTTGACGGCTTGGAATTTTCTGAGGTTCGTGATCTGACGCTTCTTGTCCTCCTCGTCCGACCGCACCAACGCCGCCGGAAGCTGAAACGGCGAGCCCTGGGCAGACAGAAAGGTGTTCACCCCCACGATCGGCAGGTCGCCCGACTCTTTGTGCCGCTCATAGTGCATCGACTCTTCCTGGATCTTGGCCCGCTGGTACTGGCGCTCCATCGCACCAAGGACACCGCCGCGCTCGTTGAGTCGATCGAATTCGACCAGCACGGCCTCCTCCACCAAATCGGTCAGTTCGTCTATGACGAAGGAGCCTTGAAGGGGGTTCTCGTTCTTGGCTAGACCGAGTTCTTCGTTGATGATCAACTGGATGGCTACCGCTCTCCTCACCGACTCCTCCGTCGGGGTCGTGAGGGCCTCGTCGTAGGCATTGGTATGGAGACTGTTGCAATTGTCGTATATCGCATAAAGCGCCTGGAGGGTGGTTCGAATGTCGTTGAACGAGATCTCCTGTGCGTGCAGGCTTCGACCTGACGTCTGAATGTGATACTTCAACATCTGGGATCGTTCGCCCGCGTGGTAGATGTCGCGTAATGCGCGCGCCCAGATGCGTCTTGCCACCCTGCCGATCACCGCGTATTCGGGATCGATCCCGTTCGAGAAGAAAAAGGAGAGGTTTGGCGCAAAGTCGTCAATTGCCATGCCCCTCGCCAGGTAATACTCGATGAAGGTGAAGCCGTTGGCCAATGTGAACGCCAATTGAGTGATCGGGTTGGCCCCCGCCTCGGCCATGTGATAGCCGGAAATAGACACGGAGTAGAAGTTGCGGACTCTCTCGGAGATGAAATACTCCTGGATGTCGCCCATCATTCTCAACGCGAATTCGGTTGAGAAGATACACGTGTTCTGGGCCTGGTCTTCTTTCAAGATGTCCGCTTGCACCGTGCCCCTGACCGAGGCCAGAGTTTCGGCCTTCAAACGGGCATAGATCTCGGGTTCCAGAACCTCGTCGCCGGTGATTCCGAGGAGGAGCAGACCGGAGCCGTCGTGACCGGCGGGGACTTCGCCCTCGTATCCGGGCACAGACCCGTTGTATTTCGTCTCGACCAGGTGTCGAACCTTCTCCTCCTGGCCCGTCTCACGGATGTGGCGCTCGCATGTCTGATCGATGGCGGCGTTCAAGAAGAAGGCCAAGATCATCGGTGCCGGACCATTGATCGTCATCGACACCGAAGTCGCCGGATCGCTGAGATCAAAACCCGAGTAGAGCTTCTTGGCGTCATCGAGAGTTGCGACCGATACGCCGGAGTTCCCGACCTTCCCATATATGTCGGGCCGTTCGCTCGGATCCTCCCCGTACAACGTGACAGAGTCGAACGCCGTTGAAAGCCGTTTGGCTTCCATACCTTTGGCCAGGTAGTGGAAACGGAGATTGGTCTGCTCCGGTGGGCCCTCGCCCGCGAACATCCGAGTCGGGTCCTCTGTGGTCCGCTTGAGTGGGTAGATGCCCGCCGTGAACGGATACTCACCAGGAACGTTCTCTTGGTGCAGCCATCGCAGCCGGTCACCCCAACTCCGATATCGCGGCATTGCCACCTTTCGAATAGATAGCTGGGACAGCGTTTCATGAAGGAGATCGCCGCTGACGGTTTGGCCACGAACCGTGTATTCGAGGCGAGAGGCCGAGTAACGGGCGATCATGTCGTCCCATCTATCGATCATTTGACGGTTCTCCGCCGTCAACCGTTTCCGACCGGCCTCGATGGCGGAGACGAGCGGAGCTTGATCATCGATGACTTCGGCGGTTTTGAGCAGGGCTTGCAGGATGTCGGCGTTTTCGACCTGCTCGTCGAGCCATCGCCGGTATTCCCGTGTATGGCGGGTGATGGTGGCCAGATAGTCCCTTCGATCAATCGGGACAATCGGTTGCTTGTCTCCATCCGATTCCGACATACGGTGCCTGCTCATCCATGAGCTCGGACCCGCTTGATCGAGCCGCTCAAGCACCGCTCGATAGAAACGGTTGGTGCCGGGGTCGTTGAAATCCGATGCGACCGTCCGAAAGACACCGAGCTCCTCGTCCGGACCATCGAACTGACCACGGTTGCGCCTTATCTGCTTTTTTACCTCTCGTTCGGCGTCCGCGGCTCCCTGTTTATCGGCCTTGTTGATGGCGATCAGGTCGGCAAAGTCGAGCATGTCGATCTTTTCCAGCTGGCTTGCGGCGCCATACTCCGGGGTCATCACGTACATGGAGATAGTCGAATGGTCGATGATCTCCGTGTCGGACTGACCAATGCCGGACGTCTCGAGGATTACGAGATCAAAACCGCCGAGCTTGACGATCTCAACGGCCGCCCTGACAGCCGGCGACAATGCGAGGTGCGACTGGCGAGTTGCCAGCGACCTCATGAACAAACGTTCGTGCGGCAAGGAGTTGAAACGGATCCGATCGCCCAGAAGGGCGCCACCGGTCTTTCTCTTGGACGGATCGACCGAAATGATGGCGACGCGGCGGTCGTCGAAGTCGTTGATCATCCTGGCGACGATTTCGTCCACCAACGAAGACTTGCCTGATCCGCCGGTACCGGTCACCCCGAGAACCGGGACGTGGGTGCCGGCCGCGGAGCGACTGATCCGATCGAGGATCTCCGAATACTTGTCCGGATGATTTTCTGCCGCCGAGATCAGTCTCGCCAGGGCTGCCGCCGGTGTGGCCGGCGTCGGGAGGGTGAAATCGGCATCGAGTTCGCCGGTTGGGAAATCGGATCGTTCGAGCATGTCGTCGATCATTCCTTGCAAACCCAGCTGGCGGCCGTCGTCCGGCGAGTAGATGCGGGTGATCCCGTAGTCCATCAACTCGGCACCTTCGGACGGAAGGATGGTGCCACCACCCCCGCCAAAAAGCCTGATGTGATGAGCCCCTCTTTCCACCAGAAGGTCACGGAGGTATCGGAAGAACTCCATGTGCCCGCCCTGATACGAGGTGACCGCGATGGCTTGGGCGTCCTCTTGGATGGCGGCCTCCACCATGTCGATGCCACTGCGGTTGTGGCCGAGGTGGATCACTTCCGCTCCCGACGCCTGGAGCATTCGCCGGAAGATGTTGATGGACGCATCGTGACCGTCGAAGAGGGTGGTCGCAGTGACGAAACGGACCTTGTTGATGGGCTGATACAACTAGGTCACCTGCCCTCGAAGACTGGTGGACGTTTGTCGAAGAATGCTTTGATCCCTTCGCGGCCATCGACGGTGTGGCTCATCGCCGCGATCGATCTGGCCTCCATCTCCATCTGGGATTCCAGCGTCCCACCGAGTGATTGATGGAGCATGGCCTTCACGGCGCCGAATGCCACCGTAGCTCCAGTCGCCAGCGAGGCGGCGAGCGCCCGCGCAGTGGGAAGGAGTTCGGCTGCCGGAACGACCTCGTTGACGATGCCCCATTCGAGCGCCTCGGTGGCACTGAGGCGGCGGTTGGTGATCATCAATTCCATACTGCGCCGCACTCCGATCAGCCTCGGCAGGAAATACGTGGAGCTGCCGTCAGGAGTGAGCGCCGAAGCGGTATAGGCAGAAACGAAGCGTGCACTGTCGGCCGCGATGGCCAAATCGCATGCTGCGACCAGCGACAGACCGGCCCCCGCCGCAACACCGTTGACTGCCGCCACAACCGGCGCATTCATACGCGAAAATCGCGAAATGGCGGCGTGAAAGTAGGTGGTCATTTCCTTCAGAAGCGACCCGGCACCGTCTTCGGCATCACGAAACGACGCCAGGTCACCTCCCGCCGAAAAGAACCGGTCGCCTGCGCCGGTGATGATGACCGATCTGACGTCATCATCCTCATCACAGTGAATGGCGGCATGCATCAACTCATACATCAACTGACGGTCCATGGCATTGGCTGCATCCGGTCGACTGATGGTCACCTCGGCAACCCCATCGTCAACACTGAACGTCAGGTGTTCGAATTCCATCGGTCTCCTCATGTTCCAACCATTCAAGCGGACCGGCACCGCTGCCAGAAGCGCAAACCACGGGAGGCCGCTCCAGCGTGGGTCTCTGGACCTAGACGCCCCGGACGAGTAGCCTGTCCCAAGGGCAGAGACGGATTGGGCAAGGAGGACGGACGTGCAACTGTATCGCGGCAGGCTGCTTTCTCACGAGGTGGGCCACGCCAGTGTCGTCACGGTCCAGATAGACGAGGAGTGGGTCCGGATCTATAGCGAGTACAAACGGTATGGCGCGTGGACCGCGGTGGATCTCAAAGTCGAGCGCCTCACCGTGTTCCGCTTCCAGATGACCCTCGATGGAGTCCTCCACACCTTCAATCCCGACGATCCGAACGGGTTCTCCGACGCAATCGGAGCTGTGATCGATTTGAGACCAAAGACCCGGTTCGGACTCGGTGATCGTGTGAAAGCCGCACTTGCAGAACGGGCAGAAGAACGGGCGGCCGCCGCCAGTCGGGAACCGTAGGGGGAACTCGGTCGGCCATCGATTCGGCCCCTCTGTAGCTCAGCGCCCTGGTCAAGTTCCGCTCGATGTTGCCAGATGGCCTTTGCTCCAAATCCTCGGCCGGCCACCCACGTCATGTGAGCGTCGATGGGTCGGCGCCCTGACAACCAATGCTCTGAGGATGGCTTGCAGTCCAGTGGCCGGGTCGACAACCGTCAACGGGCGACCAGAGCAGAGTGGACGTGCTCGAGACCGGCGCTTCTTGGAACCACGTCGTCCAGACCTGCCGCCCGATAGCGGCGTTCATCTACGGCACGGCCGAGGGGAACCACTCCGACCAGTCGGATCTTCTGTCCGACTCCGACCTGCCAGCGACGGATGGCCCTCGCCAGTGACAAACAGTCGAGATCGTCGATCTCGTCATCGATGATCACTGCGTCGTAGCCCCCTGTGGTTATCGCTGCCAGGCCAAGCGAACCATTCGTTACCGCCTCCACCCGATGTCCGAGCGGTTCGAGGTTGCGCAACAGTGCTCCTCGGCGAGTCGGGGATCCGTCGACCACCAATATCTTGAGGGATCCACGCCGCTCGCGCAGCAGATGGCGTGTCACGAGCGAGCCCGCCCGACGATTGCGGCTGCGCAGCAGATCGACCGACTCCATGAGATCGACCGGAGACACCGGCTGAGCGAGGTATCCGTCGAGGCCCAGCGCCTCGCATGTGACCGCTTCTCCCCTGATCCCGTCCGGCGCCACCATCAGCATGGGTACTCGCCCCAGCATCGGGGATTCCGCGACACGCCGAGCCATATCGAACGGTCGCCCGGTGGGAGCAATGATGATCAGGTCGGGAAGCAGGCTCTCGTCGAGGCCGAGAGAAGCGGCCGCCGTCTCGGGGGCGGCGAAAGCGGTGACGGTGTGCCCGAAACGTTCTAGTAGCGGAGCGAGGTGGCTGGGACCGGCGGCATCCGAGATCACGACAATCCATGCAGGGCCCTGCTTCAGATCGATCCGAGTGCTCGGCTGCTCGGGCTTTTGGAACGTCAGTTCAAACGAAAACACCGAACCGGTGTCTGGTCGGCTCTGGACCGAGATCGTCCCGCCCATGGCCTGTACGAGTCTGTCGGCGACCGTCAGCCCCAGACCGGGTCCGCCAAATGTTGGGAAGTTCGACGCAGTTTCAAATGGATCGAATATTCGCTCGAGGTCATCGGTGGCGATGCCGGATCCGGTGTCCCAGATCTCGAATCGAACCGCGGCACCGTCGGCCCGGTCGGCGATGGTGGAGGTGGTAAGACTCACAACTCCCGACGCCGTCGCCTCGATCGCATTCGAAAGAAGGTGCTGGAGTACCTGACGCAACCGACCGGGATCGCCGATGACCATCTTGGGGAGCGTTCGGAGCCCCGCAGCCGAAAGATCGATGCCGCGCTCCATCGCCTGGGGGCGCATTACTCGAACCGCCTCTCTCATCGCATCGGCGAGGTGGAATTCGGTTTCGGTAGGCAGGAAAGAACCGGCTTCGAGAGCCGCCAGGTCGGCGAGGTCGCTGAACATGGTCTGCAAACGCATGACCGCGCCCTCGATTTCGACCAACGCCGCCCTCTGTTCCTCGGCAAGTTCACCCGACAGCAGGTGATCGGCGTTCCTTCGGATCGCTGCCAGCGACGGTTGGGCGCTCCCACCGACCTTCGCGATGGTCATGGGAACTGTCAATTCAACTCGAGAAGCCTGAGCCATGTGATTTCTGTCGGCAGATTGGGGGTCCGAGTAAACCAATTTGCTTCCTGGGACGAGTGAGAGGGTAAGTGGGTGGGCCACAGCCAGGGAAAGGAAATGAGATGAAGAAGACGACCTCCTTCGTGGTCGGCTTTTGCACGGTGCTCATCGCCGGGATCGCAGTGGCACAGGTCGGATCGCCCCTCCCAGGCGCCTCAGAGGCGCCCCCACCCCGCGACACGCCGCTAGAGAAGCCGACGGCTTCCGCAGAGGTCGCCGTACAACCAGCCCCAGAGTCCCACGAGTTCACCAAAAAGTCGGAGGACAAGAGCGCTGCCGTCGAGAGCGCCAAAAAAGAGACCAAGACCGACGTGGCAAAAAAGGTCGATCCCGAGATTTCGGTCAAAGACACCACCCCGCCCGAGTTGGTCATCCTGAAACCGGCCAATGGAACCGTTGTCGCGGAGAAGACAGTGGCCTTCTCCGGGGAGACCGAGCCCGGAGCCAAGGTGACGGCCGGAGAACACAAGGCCGAGGTCGGTGCCGACGGCCATTGGAAGATCACGTTGAACGTGAACCAAGGCAAAACAACGGTGACCTTCAAGGCCCACGATGCCGCAGGCAACGTGTCGAGTGCGTCGGTCACCGTCGTCTACGAAGTGTCGGCGCCGAAGGTGGTCGAGTTCAGCGCCAACCAGAAGTATGGCGAGAACGCCGATTCTTACGACAAGTTCTGGGGCACGGGATCACCCGGGACCAAGATCACCGGCACCTCGAAGTACGGGAGTGCTTCCACCGAAGCCTCAGACGGCGGCGAATGGGACATGAAGATCTGGTTCGAGGCGCCTGTCGGCGTCACGTTCCCGGTCACGATCTCCGACGCCGCCGGACACTCCAAGACCTTCAACTTCACTCGGGTTGAGGCGGTCCACGAGTTCTGGGCAGCCCAGAAATACGGGTCATGCTCGGAGGACCCGCCGTATGACGTCTTCTACGGAGAGGGCAAACCAGGAACGGTGATCGAAATCTTCTCCGATTACGGATCGGGACGGACGGAAATCGGTGACGGGGGGGGATGGGACCTCAAAGTGGTATTCGACACCGCACCGGTCGGGAAGACGTTCGAGGTCATCCTCGAGACCAGCGAGGGACATCGCAAGGTCTTCACGTTCACAAAAGTGGGTGCAGAAATCCACTGAAATCGTGGGGCGAATGGGGGGCCGCCGATCGGCGGCCCCCCATTTCACTTGCCGATGGGTCTCCGAGGTACAAAAATTGTCACGTGGCAATGGCAGGTTCACTGATTCGATCGGCGGCGCTGGCCGGGACGGGTTTGTTGGCAGCAGAGATGCTGCTCGCAATTCTCGAACCAGTTCCGGAACTGCCCGAATTCGACGCTTCAGGAAGAGTGGGCGCGGGTCCTCCTGATCGGCGTTGGCTTGCGCTCGGAGACTCGACAACTACCGGTCCCGGACTCGACACGGCCGAGGACATCTGGATCACCCAGCTCGCTCGGAGGCAGGGACAAACGATCGACATCGTTTCGTTGGCCAAAGGTGGGGCGACCTCATCGTCATTGCTCAGAGATCAGATCCCTCACATTTCTGGCCAGTTCGACTTGGCGTTCATCGCCGTCGGGAGCAACGACGCGTTGAGAGGGATTTCAACCAACCGTTTTCGCGCGAACCTCGAGGAGATCGTGAGAGCGGTTCGCCACCATTCGCGCTGCACCATGTTGATGGGAGTTGGCGACCTCGGAACGATCCCTCGGCTCCGTCAGCCGCTCAGCCGCCTGATGACCGCCCGGGCCGCCCGCATTGATCGTGTTGCCACCGACATATCGGCGGCCGAAGGGATTCTCAAGGCCGACCATTGGGCGTTTCGCAACAGTTTCCAGGACCCGGAAATATTCTCCGTTGATCGTTTCCACCCGACTGCCGCCGGTCACACCGTTTGGGCCGACGCCGTCGATCTCGCTCTTGGCGCCGCATTCGCAGCGACCTGATGATCACCATTCCCGGCCGAGTCTTCTCGGCCCCGATCGCCCGACTTGCCACGGTCACCCCTGACGGGACGCCTCACCTCGTGCCGATCGTCTTCGCAGTGGTCGATGGCGGAATCATTTCACCCATCGACCACAAGCCGAAGACGACATCCGCCCTCCAACGTATTGAGAACATCGAAGACGATCCGCGAGTCAGCATCCTCGTCGATCACTATGACGATGATTGGACCGCTCTCTGGTGGTATCGACTGGACGGACGGGCCACCGTCGTCAACCTCCTCAGCTCGGCCGACACCGCGGCTCTGGTGTCGAAATATGAGCCCTATCGAGATCGTCCGCCGCGAGGGTCGGGGATCAGGATCACGGTCGAAAGGTCAACTCACTGGTCTGCGTCTGCCGGCTGAATCGCCAGAACAACTCCTGATTCCGTGGCCAGCCAGTCCACTCTGACATCGTGCGCCTCGTGTGGCACCACCTTTGCCATGCGCCGATCCAACGTGACGCCGACAACTTCTGCCTTCAGGGAGGCGAGCAACTGGTCGTAATAACCTTTGCCCCATCCCAGACGATTGCCTTGGCCGTCGAACGCAAGTCCCGGAGCCAATACGATTCCGATTTCTCTGCCGTCCAGCACCGATGACTCCTCCGAGGGCTGCTCGTAGCCGAAACGATGCCGCTCTCGTGGGGCGTCGAAGTCGTGAATCGTCAAAGGACCTTTGGCCGGTGTTCGTGTCGTGGCGAATCTGTGCTGCGGACTGCGGGGGACAACCTGCTCTGCAGCCAGTTCTCCCGCCATCGACAAGTACACGAGCACGGTCGTGGCCGGCTGGAGGGACAACCAGCGCACCAGGTTTTCGACGACGTCCCGATTCTCCGCAGTGCTCGGCGGCGTCAGGTGCATTGCCCATGTCCGCAGTGAAGGTTTGTCCATCCGACCACGCTAACGAGCTAGTTGCTGTGGCATCACCTCGCTATCGTCCCTTTCGATGCGAGCCATAATCGCTGTACCTCGCACGCTGCTCACCCTGCTCTCGGGGCTGTTATCCACAGGGTTCATAGCAATCGCTGTCATCGCCTATTCGCGGGTACGACCGGACGGTCATTTCATCGAATCCCTGATCAAGGCGTGGGCGCGGTCATGGCTGGTGCCGGCCGGGTGCGAGCTGACGATTTCGGGGACAGAAAACGTCGATCCGACACATTCGTATGTGGTCGTGGCAAACCACGTTTCGAACTTCGATGTAATGGTCTGTTTCCAGGCTCTGCCGATCCCGATCCGCTACCTGGCAAAAAAGGAATTGTTTGCGATCCCTCTCTTGCGAACTGCGATGAAGGCGATCGGAATTGTCGAGGTGGACCGTCAAGCGAAGGGTGCAGCGATCGACTCGGTCAATTTTCAGTCCTCGCAGGTGATCGCACGGGGACACTCGCTGATCATCTATCCGGAGGGAACTCGGAGTCGAAACGGTGAGCTGCGGACCTTCAAGAAGGGAGCCTTCACGATGGCGGTTGCTGCGGGGATGCCGATTCTTCCGGTGACGATCAAAGGTACCTGGGAGATGTGGCAACCAGGCGCCATGACCATCCGACCAGGTCGAGTGGATGTCATGATCGACACACCGATCCCTACCGAAGGACTCGGGCGAGGCGATATCGATCGGCTCCGGTCCGAGACTCACGCGTTGATCGAGAGCCGGCTACGGGAAATGGCGCTGCGCTAGAAGGTGTTCGCAGGGACGGAGAACTGCTGAGGTCCGGGTGATCGATCGTCAGTCATAAACACCGACCAAACGAGCTCCATCACCATCAACAAGACACAAAAACGCTCCCGCCGACGTCACCAACTGATAACGGTCAACCGGTTGTTCACCGGCCCACCATTTGCGGACGAGACGCCAGGGGCCACTCCAATTGATCACCGGCTCCCAACGTGAGCCGAGCCGGATCCGAACTGGATGCCCCTCGTCCCACTCGATTTCGAGCGGATGAGGTCTTGGAGGGATCAGACTGGGTGTGGGGCGAGGGGTTCGACCAGGCCAGGGAGCTTCAAGATCACGTGGCGGAGGAGGCTCTCCCCACCGATACCAGACAACCTGCTCATCTGGCATCCTTCCTCCTTTTGGCACGGCTTGACGGACGGAATTGGGTTCGAGCAGGGCCTGAGCCCTCGCCAAGGCACGTTCTGCCTCGAGTCTTGCTCCAACATCTTCAAAAAATGCCAATTGACGCCCGCTCCCCGATGTATCGGAAGGGTCGAGTTTCAGACGAGTAATCCCCCCTTGGATCTGACCTGCTTCCAACCAAGCTCGCAACTGCCACCAGATTCGATCGGCCAGGGCGTTCTCTGTGAACGGATCGAGCGAGCGCCAAACTCTGTTTCGAATCTCACCTCGAGCCGATTCCATTTCGATCACGACACGGTGAGGTGCCAAACCACGGCCGTGTAGTCCATTCATGAGTCGCGCCGCTGTTGCCCTTGCCGCAAAACCGGCCTGATCGAGATTTTCCAATGGGTCCTCGTAAACGGCCTCCACCGCCAGTTCGACTGGAATGTCCCTTGGGTCGAGCATCCGATCCTCGCCGTGGGCAAGTCGGTGCATGACGAGTCCTGATGCACCAAAACGCGAAGCCAATGCCTCGCGCGGGAGTTGCGCCAAAGCGCCAAGGGTGGTCACTCCCAGCCACCGAAAAGTTGCGACCAGATGTTCGGCATCAGGGCTTTCGCCGGTGAGGGCGGCGACATCCAGATCGGCCAGGAACTGCTTGGTGTCATACACGATGTTTGGCGAGCCGGCCGAAGATTCCCTTGCTGCCCAAGATGCCGCGAATGGTCCGTCGGCCACACCCAACCGCGGACCATGGAGTTCCAGCTTTGATGAGAGGATCTCGATCAACGTTTCTTCACCGCCGTAGTAGCGGATGGCACCGGCCAGAGGGACAAAAGCAAGACCGGGTTCCACCACCTCGACCTTGGGAACGATCTCCTCGATGGCAGCAACCACGGCTTCGAATCGCTGCCACTCCTCGGCCACATCACGGGAAAGCACCTTGGCTCCAGGAGCCGTCATCTCCGCCTGCCGCCGAGGCATACCCAAATCGACGCCGGTCAGGCGTGCCTGAGCCGAAGCCGCCACCACGCGACCGGCCTCGCCCACCACCATCACCGGTTCACCCGACGGCGTGCCTGGGGCTCCCAGTGACCAATCCGGAAACCACACGCACAGTGTCCGTGCCATCGTCTTCCACCTCGATTCTTCGTGTGATCCCTGAAACCCCTCGGCCTTCGGCCTCCAGAACCAGGGTTCGCTTACTCAAACGGCCATGACCCCGGTCATTTCCCGACCAACGCACCTCTATGGGACGCAACCGAAGATGGGCTATCCCTGAAGGAAGCGGACCGCCCAAAGGCCTGAGACCCAGACCTACCTGGCGCGCCCTGACCAAGGCTGCCAGTCGTCTTAGGTCCTGATCTTTGACACCGGTCGGTACTTCGGCATAGATGGCTTTCACTCCTTCGCACAAAGCAGCGACAACCTTGGGCCACACTCGTTCATCAGGACATGAGACGATGACCAATCGGTCTTGTTCAACTCCCGCTTCCCAGACAGCCTGAGGCGAAACCCAACCTCTCACATCCAGGACGACCACAGGCGCCTGCTGGGATGGCTCGGCAAGAAGGCGATAACCCAGACGCGACAACCCGAAACCAAGCGGTCCGATCAGTTCGACCGGACGACCCGGCTGCAATCTCAACAGATCCTGAACGGGATCCTGGATACGAGTTGAGAGATCCCAACGGTCGAACATCTGCCCACTCGATGATCCATCGGTGAGAACGGAACTCAAAAGCGAATGTTCGAGCATCTTGCCCTCGCTACGGCGATCCGGTTGGCATCCAAACCTATTGACTCGGTTTGCATACTTTCCTGGTCAAATCGAATTTGACTCAATACCCACTCCAACCTCGCCCACTCCAACCTCCTTCTGGCCTCATGCCTTGTTCGTGGCACAGGGTGACGAGCCCGTGTTTGAGGCTCTAAAAGCCGAAACTCACTCGAGTTGAGGGCAAGTGATTGTATCGAACGTATGTTCGATGTCAAGGTCGATACCTACACAAAAAACTGCCATGGTCACTCTGCCTCTCAATCACGGTGGGGCCTTGTAACGTTGCGCCTCGCAGACTCGATTTCGACAGGAGAACAAACGTGGATCGAACAAACGGGAAAGGCACACTCGGCACTTTCGCCGGTGTCTTCACCCCGTCGATCCTCACGATCCTTGGCATCATCCTCTTCCTCCGCCTTGGTTATGTGGTGGGAAACGGAGGCCTCGGAAACACCCTCGCCATCATTGGAGTCGCGACCGCGGTGTCGATCCTGACCAGCATCTCCTTGGCTGCAATCTCGACCAACATCGACGTCAAGGCCGGCGGGGACTACTACCTCATCTCACGCACGCTTGGGGTTGAGTTCGGTGGGGCCATCGGCATAGTCCTCTTCCTTGCACAATCGGTATCGATCTCGTTCTACGCGATCGGGTTTGGTGAAGCGATATCGGACATCGTCGGCTGGGAGGCGGCACGAGCGCCTCAATTCATCGCGGCAATCGCGGTTGCCGGTTTGTTCCTGCTTGCCTGGCTCGGAGCCGACGTGGCCAGCCGATTTCAGTTTGTCGTAATGGCACTACTGGTCGGTGCGCTCGCATCGATCTACGTCGGGACCGTCGGCGAATTCGATGGTTCGATCCTCGCCGATTCCTGGGCCGGACCAAAAACCGCCCTCGGTTTCTGGGCCCTTTTTGCAATCTTCTTTCCAGCCGTGACAGGTTTCACTCAAGGTGTAAGCATGTCGGGTGACTTGAAAAACCCGGGCAAGAGCTTGCCGATTGGGACCTTCGCCGCAGTGGGGATCTCGACCGTCGTCTATTTGAGCATCACCGTCCTCCTCGCCGGTTCTATTTCGCTCGAGACCCTCGCCGTCGAAACCGGGGCAATGCGAGGTGTCGCCTGGATTCCCCTTCTCATCGATGCCGGCGTCATCGCGGCCACCTTGTCTTCTGCGATGGCTTCCTTCCTGGGAGCGCCTCGCATCCTCCAATCTCTGGCGTCGGACCGCGTTTTTTCCGTGCTCAACCCCTTTGCCAAGGGATACGGGCCAAGTGCCAACCCACGTCGAGCCGTTCTTCTCTCACTCGGACTGGCTTTGGCCACCATCGCTCTTGGCAGCCTGAATGTCATCGCCCCGGTCGTTTCGATGTTTTTCCTCATCTCATACGGGCTGATCAACTACGCCACCTACTACGAGGCAAGAGCCGCAAGCCCTTCATTCCGCCCGAGGTTCCGCTTCTTCGACAAACGACTGAGCCTGCTGGGAGCGATCGCCTGCCTCGGAGCCATGCTGGCGATCAGCCCCACCGCCGGCGTGGCCGCCGTCATCGTGATCTTTGGCATCTACCAGTATCTGAGGGGCACAAGCCGGCCAGAACGTTGGGCCGACGCCTCACACGCCCACTACTTCTCACGAGCCGTCGAGAGCATCCGGGCGCTGTCCGGGGAGCAGGAGCACGCTCGCAACTGGCGTCCACAGGTTCTTGCGTTCTCGGCCGATGCCGACCGACGCGAAAGACTGATGCGTTTTGCAGGCTGGCTGGAAGGAGGCAGTGGACTGGCCGCCGTCGTGCAGGTGTTGAGCGGTGAGGGGGCAATCATGCGCCGGCACCGCCAGGAAGTCCAGCGTGAGTTGGAGAAACAAGTGGAGTCACTCGACCTCGACGTTTTTCCATTGGCTGTCCTCGCCCCCGATGCGATGGAGGCTTTGCCCGTCATCGTCCAGTCATTTGGGGTGGGTCCGCTGAAGGCGAACACGGTCCTGTTCGGCTGGAGCGAGCTGACCGGCAGCGATCCCCACCGTTCTTTTGGACGGGCAGTGGCAAATGTGATCCGGTTTGGTTCAAACGTGGTGTGTGCAACCACCGATCAGGCCCGTTGGACTATCTCGGAAGCCAGGCAGGACCGGCGTATCGATGTCTGGTGGCGTGACGATGACGCCAGTCGACTCGCCCTGTTGGCAGCATACTTGTTCACCCGGACCCCGGACTGGGCGGACTCGAAGATCCGCCTCCTCGCCAGCGCCACCAACGCCGACGAACAAGCCGAGATCGAGAGCCAACTGGCAGACGTGTTGGAAGAAGCGCGAATCCCCGCCACCCTCCGAGCCGTGCGTGGCGCGTTTGCAACCGCGGTTGCGGGCGAATCAGCAGACGCCGCCCTGGTGCTACTGCCCGCAAAGGTCCGGCAGAACGAACTGATCACTCTGTTCGATCAGCCCGTGGACGCCCTCATCGCCCGCCTTCCCCTGGCGGCAGCCGTGATGGCTGCTGCGCCGGTTGAGCTGAACGCCGGACCGGAGACAGGACGCCACGGCCTTTTGGCCGAAGCAGAAGAACGAGCCGAAACCGCGGTCGAGAGGTTGAGAACGCTCGAGGTGCAAATGGCTCAGGCCGAAGCCGAACTCGATTCTCTCCGGACCAACGGGACCGACCAGTCCGGGCCAGACGCCGCCGGTTTCGAAGAGGCCGAGGCACGGGCTACGTCCGTAGCGCGCCGGTTGCTCAAAGCCCAGGGTGTGGCGGAACTGGCACGCGCCGAAGTGGCAAAATTGATCGGGGCGGAATAGGCCGCGACTGATTCGGTGAGTTCGCCGTTACCAAGATCTACGGCCTCACGAACGTCGCTCCTCGAGTTCTTCCAGTGTCTTTGGCCAATCCTCGCCCAGAAGCCTGGACAGTGATCGGTCTGCCAGCAACTTTCCTCCGGTCTGGCAGGTGGCGCAATAATTCGTCTCGTTCGATGCGTAAACGATCCTCTGGACCGGGTCTCCACATCGAGGACACGCTTCACCGAATTTTCCGTGAACCGCCATTTCTGGCCGAAACGCAGTGACTTTTGTGGGCCATCCATCCCCCACCTCTCGGCGGAGCAGGTCCGTCCACTTTCGCAACGACACCCCGGTGGCGATGTGGAGACGCTGGATTTCATCAGCCGACATCTGCCCTGTTCTTTTCACAGGCGACAGAAATGCCTCCCAGAGGATTTCGTCGGAGTATGCATTGCCGATTCCTGAGAAGATCCTGGGGTCGGTCAGCGCCCTTTTCAGCGTTCGGTTCTCCGCTGTCAATGCAGAAGAAAAGGCAGCCAAGTCGGAATCCAGCGGTTCGATCCCACCCCGGTTTTCGGCCCGCAAGACCTCAACGTCGTCGAATAACCAGACTCCGGCGCGTTTGTGGGTGCCCTGTTCGGTCAGGAGCAGGCGCCCGTCGTCAAAGTCCCAGGCGGCGAGCCCCACCTTTTTGGGCACGGCACCTCCCGGCTTGTCGGTCCATTTGAGCCGGCCGGCGATCATCAGGTGGATGACAAGGTATAGACCTCCCTCAACATCCCACACGATTCGTTTCCCGATGCGGGACACCCCGGCCACGGCGCGACCCTCGATCGCCTGATACGACGGCTTGAACGTCCTCAACAAAGAAGGGGATGCCACCTTGAACGCCGCAATCGGCTTACCGACGACATGACGTTCCAGCGCTTCGAGGTAGACAACGATATCCGGCAACTCTGGCACGCTCCGAGGCTACCGGACGGCGGTCAGTTCAGTCCTCGCTCGTCTTGTTTCAGAGCAGTGTCGATCGAAACCGCAGCGGCAATCACAATCGATAGGAGCGGTTGCTCTATCGGACGATGGATTTGCACGACGTAGTTGTCGGCCGTGGTGAAGAGAGTCTTGGCGATCCCCTCCCACGTTTTGGTGATTCTCGCGATCTCCTCGCCGCCGGCGTCCTCGATCCTGAAATTCCAAGCTCGCCAGTTTTCTGCCTTGATCGCTCCGAGTCGGTTGCCTCCGGCGTGCAGCCCGAAATTGATCTTCCCGATCATGTTCTCCTGGCTGATACCGCCGATCTCGGATCCGTTCGCATCGGTCACGAGAATTTTCGACTTGAAGATCTTGCGGGGTCTGGTGAGGCGCATGACGAGCTGACCAGAACGGTCGAGGACTTCGTAATGGTGCGTCATGTATTGATCGACGTCGAGCAACAGCCTCGCCGCTTTTTTGAGGGCGCTCTGACCGGTCTGGTTCACCGATCCGATCTGATTCCCTTTGGAATCGAATATCCCATACTGAGCAGCCAGTTCGATCAACTTTGCCTTCTGATTCACGACGAGAACAGGCTCCGTGAAAAGTGTCCCTCCTCCCGATGCGGTTTCACCCAAACCCGCCCCCCTCGCCCCTGTTTCGGAGACCTGTCGCCGGATCTTCTCCGGATCATTGGCCTCGTCGAGGGTCAGGGCTGCATCGAGGCGATCGAGTCCGTCGACCGGATCACTGCCTGACACACCGTCATTGGCAACGTGTTCTGTCCACCCGGTCCCATCCCAATACCTCACCTGATGACGGCGCGAGGGGTCGGGGTACCAATCTGCTTTTCGCTCCATGCGCAAATACTGGTCGACTGAACCGATCATTCCGAGGATCTTCGTGGCGCTGCCATCATGAGCTCATGACCACAACCGTCTACACCGATGGGGCGTGCTCCGGAAACCCGGGCCCGGGAGGGTGGGCGTGGGTGGTGCCGGGCGGCGAGTCGGCATCGGGGAGCGAGAACCCGACCACCAATCAGCGCATGGAGCTGCGGGCCGCCCTCGAGGCGATCTCGACCCTTGAACGACCACTCGAGATCGTTTCTGACTCCACATACCTTGTCAACTGTTTTCGTGATGGTTGGTGGAAAGGCTGGCTTGCGCGAGGGTGGGTCAACAGCCAGCGCAAACCTGTGGCAAACCGCGATCTGTGGGAACCGATAGTGATGGCATATCAATCCGGTGGCATCAATTTCAAGTGGGTAAAGGGGCATTCAGGCGATCGATGGAACGACGCTGCCGACCAACTTGCGGTGGCCGAGGTCGAAAAACTCCCAAAAGGCGCTTCTGGACCTGCGAAGTCCGACGGTCTCGCCCCTGGGTATCGAATCCTGGTGACGGGCCAGAAACCACCAGAACTCGGCGGCTACGAGGAAAACCTGACGTCTCGTCACGTCCGATCAGAACTGACCAGGGTGATCAAAGCCAAACGCGAGATGCATCCTGACCTGGTTGTGGTCTCCGGCTTGGGGCTTGGAGTGGAGACAATGGCGGCCGAGGCCGCGATCGAAGCCGGAATCGCACTGGCCGTGGTTCTGCCGTTTCCGCTTTATGAGTCGACGTGGCCCGCCGCCAGCCAGACAGTTTTTCGAAGCCTGTTGGAAAGGGCAACTTCTGTGTCCATCCGTGAGCGAAAGGCGCCGTCCGACAGGCGCCAAGCCGGGGCCGCCATAGGCCGACGGGATGGCTGGGTCGCCGCAGCCGTCGACGAAGCCATCGTCGCATGGGACGGTAGAGATCCGCTGGTGGAGCGGACGTTGACAAAACTACGTCAATCGTTGGGCGAAGAGGATGTCTGGGTGATCGACGTGCCTTGAGGCCGACGCCTCCCCAGTGCGACCAACCAGACGCCGGCCGCCAGCGTCAACATGATCCCGACACCAACAGCCAGCCTTCTCTCTCCGACAACTTCTGCACCACTCAGGGTTTGTGAGATCAGCCCAGAGTATTGGACGGCGCCCACCAGGTCGTTTGCCTCGAATGCGAGCTGAGCCTGTTCGAACTCCTCTTCAACGCTGTCACCCCACATCCCCACCGACTCGAAGAGATTCCTTGGGCGGGCGATCGCCAACGCACTCTGCTCGACTGTTCCGATCGCGGCCAACTGGTCGTGCAACTCGCCCGCCACGAGGCGCAGGTCCGTAGCGGTCTCGAACATTCTCTCCAGATCAGGCGGGTTGAGGTCGAGACGTGCGGCGGTCTCGACCAGTTTGTTCCGGTTCTCGAGCATCACCGAAAGTTGAGGAATGAGGCTTTCGGCCAGCCCGAAATCCCATTCGTTCATCGCCATCCGCAACACGGTCGGGAGCGCCCACTCGCCCGCTATCAGTTCGAGTTCCCGGTAGCCGGCTCGGGCTCGGGCGCGACGGTCGAGAGCCTCCTCCTCGATACGAGTCGTCACCAGATCCCTAAAGATCTGCTCTGCTTTTTGTGACCCGCCGATTTCTTCAAGAAGGTCGAGGTATCGGCGCCAGTCGTCTCGGGCATCCACGATTTCGGCTTGCCCCGCGCCGCGATAGGAGATCAGATCCGCATCGGCTGCCGCGATCACTTCTTGCATCGCTTCTAGTCCGATATCTTCGACCAGCAGGTGAGTTACGAACCAAGAAGCTCCATAGCCGTATAACTCGTCTTCGAAGGAGTCGTCCCGCAAGAAGGTCGGAACCTCCCACCTATTGAGTGAAAAGGGGGCGGTTTCGTCGAGTGAATCCGGTACATCGGGACCGGGCAGGCCAACCGCCGTCCTGGCGCGAAAGGCGTACTCCTCGGCCATGCCCTCGTTGATCCATCGCTCCTGAAAGAGTGTCTGGTTGAACCAAACGTGAGATGCCTCATGCAAGATGACGTGGGCGTCGAGATCTTCACCGATCTCTATTCGGCCGCGATCCGGCAGATACCACCCGGCGTATCCATAGATGGTCGGGGTGTATGCCTCCAGGATTTCGATCGAATTTTTGGGCCAGTCGAGGCCAACCGCCTCGATCAGGCGAGGCAGCGCTCGGCGGGCAGTGTCGCTGACGAAGGTCGCCCATTCCGTGTCTGCAGGCCAGGACCGGATGTTGAGCGTCCCGCCGGAAAAACTCACGGAACCCGAGTCCAAGGACGCATCCCGTCTGGCGCTCACCGCAACGAACCACTGATCCGGATCGGCGATCGCCGGCGCCACCAATCGAACGACGCCGTCCCCTTCTGTTTCGACGACTGGGCCACCCAACCATTCGAACGTGTACGCGCTCGGCAGCTCGATTGCGACTTCTGACCGCCCAGGGTCTCCGTATGCCCATGCAAAAAACCACGCGTAGGCGGGATTCACCCTGATAGGCCCCTCCGATCGCGCCTCAGCACCTTCTAGATCAAATTCGAGCCTCACTTCGGTCGTCTCCCCGAACAAGAGCGGGCCGGCGAGCGCGACATCAACTTGGAGCACTCCCGTCCCCTCCGTCGTTTCCAGGGCGAGCCGCCTACCGCCTTCATTGGTGGCGCCGATCGCCACGGCCGATGCCGGGATTGGAATAACGATGTGATCGAAGAAGTATTGGAAGGTGACCCCTCCCTCCTCGCGGGTCGGGAGCGTGTTCTCGAGGGTGAGAACGACGGATACCGACACCGCGGACTCCTCGAGCCGGTAGGTTGCGACTGCGGCCACCTCGAGGCCCTCCTCTGCCGCCATGACAGGAAGTGGAGCAACTGCGAGGGTGCCGCCGAGAATCATGGCGGCCAGAACGATCCGGCGCATCGATGACAATCTATCGGCCTATTTCGACAAACCTGGATGATCTGTGAGCGGTTCCCCAGCGGTTCTAGCGCGCGAAGCGGAGGCCGACGCCCCGCTCACCTCATAAAAAGCCGGGTCGGATGCCCCACACCGTTTTGGCGCGCGAAGCGGGGGCTGACGCACCCCTCACCTCAATAAAAGCGGTTTGGAGGTCATCGGCCGGGGAGCAACCGGGGCGGTCTACCCTCGTCGTCATGCCCGAATTCATCTATCAGATGTACAAGTGTTCAAAACATGTGCCTCCAAGTCGCGACATCCTCAAGGACATCTCTCTTTCCTTCTACTACGGCGCCAAGATCGGCGTTCTCGGTCACAACGGGGCCGGGAAATCCACACTTCTGAACATCATGGCCGGGCGCGATGATTCGTTCACCGGTGAGGCCCAGCTACTACCCGGCTACACCGCCGGGTTGCTCGAGCAGGAGCCTCATCTGGACGACGACAAAGACGTCCTCGGCAACATCATGGATGGGGTCGGGCAGACCCAGTCGTTGATCGATCGATACAACGCAGTTCTGGCCTCATGGGCCGATCCGGAGGCGGACTACGAAAAGCTCGGAGAGGAGCAGGCGGCGCTAGAGAAGAGGATCGAGGCCGCCGATGCCTGGGACCTCGATCGCAAGGTGGCGATCGCGATGGATGCCCTCCGGGTTCCCCCTGCAGAATCGAGCGTCAAGACGCTGTCTGGCGGCGAACGAAGAAGAGTTGCGTTGTGCCGGCTGCTGCTGTCCGCACCCGACCTGCTTTTGCTCGACGAGCCGACCAACCACCTCGACGCCGAGTCGGTCGCGTGGCTGGAGCGGTTCTTGGCCGACTACCCCGGATCGGTGATCGCGGTCACCCACGATCGTTACTTTCTCGACAATGTGGCCGGCTGGATCCTCGAGCTCGATTCCGGCCGAGGTATGCCGTTTGAGGGCAACTATTCGTCGTGGCTGGAGCAGAAACAGGCCAGGCTCGCTCTGGAGGAAAAACAGACTTCAGCGCGCCGGCGAGAAATCGAACGGGAGCTGGAATGGGTCAGGATGTCGCCCAAGGCGAGACAGGCCAAGGGAAGGGCACGTCTCGGTGCCTATGAGCGACTGGTCGCCGAGGCACAGTCGACCGAACAGCGACAGGTTGCTCTCGCTCTCGAGATCCCGTTCACTCAGCGACTCGGCGATCTGGTGATCAGGGCCGATGGCGTGTCCAAGGGGTTCGGGGACAAACTCTTGATCGAGGACCTGACCTTCCAGATACCTCCTGCCGGCGTGGTCGGCATCATCGGGGCCAATGGTGCCGGTAAGACGACCCTCTTTCGCATGATCACGGGGGAGGACGCTCCCGACACCGGAACGATCGAAATCGGGTCGACTGTCGACCTCGCCTATGTCGATCAAAGCCGGGATGCATTGGATGCCGACAAGACCGTCTTTGACGAGATCTCCGGCGGAAACGAGTTACTTCGGATTGGCAAACGAGAGGTAAATGCCAGGGCGTATGTGGCATCTCTCAACTTCAAGGGATCGGATCAACAAAAAACCGTTGGCTCCCTTTCCGGTGGAGAGAGAAACAGGGTCCATCTGGGCAAGATGCTTCGTCGGGGGGGCAACGTCCTCCTCTTGGACGAACCTTCCAACGACCTCGATGTCGACACGCTGAGAGCCCTGGAGCAGGCGATCGAGGCCTACCCGGGATGTGTGCTGGTTATCAGCCACGACCGCTGGTTCCTCGATCGAATCGCCACACACATCATTGCTTTCGAGGGAGAATCACAGGTACGGTTCTTCACGGGCAACTACTCCGAGTACGAGGACTTCATGAAGCGGGAGTTCGGCGAGGCTGCGACCGAACCACATCGGATCAAATACAAACCCCTGGCGAGGAACTGAACGTGGGCGAGGCATTTGTCGTCGACTACATCCGAACTCCCGTTGGCCGCTACGGAGGCGCCCTCGCCGGAGTTCGAACCGACGACCTGGCGGCGGTGCCGATAAAGGCATTGATGGATCGCAATCCAGATGTCTCCTGGGAAGACCTCGACGACGTCTACCTGGGTGCCACCAACCAGGCAGGGGAGGACAACCGCAACGTCGCCAGAATGGCGCTGCTGCTGGCAGGCCTCCCGATCTCCGTTCCCGGAGCGACGGTCAACCGGCTTTGCGGATCGGGAATGGAGGCGATCGCACAGGCGGCAAGGGCCATTCGAACCGGTGAGGCCAACCTGATCATTGCCGGTGGCGTGGAGTCGATGTCACGTGCGCCCTTCGTGATCCCGAAAGCCGAACGGGCATATGCGACCACCGCCGAAATCGAGGGCACCACACTCGGATGGCGGTTCACGAACCCTTTGATGACTGCAGCCGGCCACACGGATTCGATGGGCGAGACCGCCGAGAATGTCGCAACCGAGTTTGGAATCAGCCGCGCCGACCAGGATGCTTTTGCTGTCAGAAGCCAGGACCGGACCGCCGCCGCCATCAAGGCCGGGATCCTCGCAGAAGAGATCGTTGCCGTCGCCACCGGCCGGGGTGCTGACAGCTCTGTCGTCGACCTCGATGAACACCCAAGGCCAGGGACCGACGCCGAATCGTTGGGCAAGCTGCGCCCGGCTTTCCGGGAAGGCGGTTCGGTGACAGCCGGCAACAGCTCAGGCATAAACGACGGCTCCGCCGGCTTGTTGCTCGCATCAGAGAGCGCTGTCGAGCATTATTCGCTTCGGCCACTCGCCCGTGTGGTCTCGGTGGCGACGGCCGGGGTGGCACCTCGCCTGATGGGCACCGGTCCGATTCCGGCAACCCAGAAATTGATGGAGTTCACCGGACGCTCGATTGCCGAGATGGACGTTGTCGAAATCAACGAGGCGTTCGCGTCTCAGGTGCTGGCGTGTGCCAGAGCCCTCGGCGTCGCCGAGACCGCGCAGCACCTGAATCCGAACGGCGGAGCCATTGCCCTCGGTCACCCGACTGGGATGAGCGGCGCACGCATCACCGGCACTGCGATCCAAGAACTCAAACGCCGCGACGGCCGGTTCGCACTGGCCACCATGTGCATCGGTGTCGGTCAGGGGATCGCGATCCTGGTCGAATCTGTCGGCTGAACCTCGACCCCGGATCGTTGAGGCGGATCAGAAGATCTCGAACAGCCCGGCGGCCCCCATCCCTCCGCCAACACACATCGTCACAACCCCGTAGCGGGCCTTCCTCCTCTTGCCTTCGAGGAGGATCTGGCCGACCATCCTGGCGCCGCTCATTCCGTAGGGATGACCAATCGAGATTGCACCCCCGTTCACGTTGAACACCTCATTGTCGATGCCGAGTTGGTCACGGCAGTAGAGAGTCTGGACCGCGAACGCCTCGTTGAGTTCCCATAGATCTATGTCATCGATTGTTTTGCCGGTCCGCTCCAACAGCTTCGGCACTGCAAACACCGGCCCAATCCCCATCTCGTCGGGGTCAACTCCGGCTACCGCCATCCCGAGATAGGCACCGAGCGGCTCCAGCCCTCGACGTTCGGCTTCGCCCGCCTCCATCAACACCATCGCCGCCGCCCCGTCAGAAAGCTGAGAGGCGTTACCCGCGGTCACATTGCCACCTGCTCCTCTCACCGGTTGAAGAGAGCCGAGCGCATCGAGCGTGGTTTCGGGTCGGTTTCCTTCATCGAGTGACAAACTCACATCCGAATAGGTGGTCTCACCCGTTTCACGATTCACGATGGCCTTCTGAGCCGAGACCTCGATGATCTCTTCTGCAAATCTTCCGAGGTTCTGGGCTTGGGCGGTGCGCGCCTGAGACTGGAGCGCATATTCGTCGCACGCGTCGCGGGTGACGCCGTAACGTTTGGCGACAACCTCGGCGGTGTCGATCATCGGCATGTACATATCAGGCCGTGATTCGAGGACGGCCGGATCGGCTGCGCGATACATGTTCATGTGCTCGTTCTGGACGAGGCTGATCGAATCCACCCCACCGGCTACGACAACCGGCGCTCCGTCGATGACCACCTGTTTGGCGGCGGTGGCAACGGCCATCAGGCCGGAAGAACATTGGCGGTCGATCGACATGCCCGACACCGAAGTGGGGAGACCCGCCGCGATCGCCGCCACCCTGGCAACGTTGAGTCCTTGAGTGCCTTGTTGCATCGCGCAACCCAGAATCACGTCGTCGACTTCTTCCCCCATGACACTGGCCCTCTCGACCGCGGCACGAATCGCGTGACCGGCCAGCGTCGGTGCCGGTGTGTCGTTGAACGCTCCCCTATAGGCCTTCCCGATTGGGGTTCTGGCCGTGGACACAATGACAGCTCGACGCATTCGCACTCCTGGCTCGACTTTGAATGAACCTTATCGGGCGTGGACGGGACCGCTACCGTCCGGTGATGACCCGGCGATTCCTGATCGACACGGACACCGCCTCAGACGACGCCGTCGCATTGATAATGGCGTTGAGAAACCCCGAGTTGACGGTCGAGGCAATCACCGTCGTCGCCGGCAACGTCCCGCTCGAGCAGGGGGTCCAAAACGCCCTTTACGTGGTCGACCTGTGTCGGTCCGAGGTACCCGTATACGCCGGCGCCTCCCAACCACTGTCCATCCCTCTCGAAACGGCCGAGGAAACGCATGGTTTCGACGGTATGGGCGATGTCGGTCTCCTTCTGTCCGGGCGCGAGCCGGCAGATGGCGACGCCATCGACGTGATCATCGATACCTTCGACCGGTGGGGACCCGAATTGACCCTTGTGTCGCTTGGCCCTCTCACCAACGTCGCCAAAGTGTTGGAGCGCCGACCGGACCTCGCATCCATCTGTTCCCGTTTTGTCATGATGGGTGGGGTCGGTGACGGTCGTGGAAACGTCACGCCTGTATCCGAATACAACCTCTGGGCGGATCCGCATGCGGCCGACATGGTTTTCAGGTCACGAATCCCGATCACAATGGTTGGCTGGGACATCTCTTACAAATACGCTGTATTCGACACCGACGATCAGGCGGCCATTCGAGCACTTGGTACCGATCTCGCCAGTTTTGCCGTAGATATCCAGGCTGTCCTCGAGGATTTCTCCAACAGGGAGACGAAGATATCCGGCTTCGATCTCCCCGACCCGATCGCGATGGCGGTGGCGATAGAACCGTCCATTGCCA
Organism: Acidimicrobiia bacterium; assembly: GCA_041746105.1. Taxonomy (GTDB): domain Bacteria; phylum Actinomycetota; class Acidimicrobiia; order Spongiisociales; family ZC4RG35; genus JBFHRE01. Next base: position 195,167 of record JBGTHP010000025.1, on the reverse strand, counting down.
CCCGGGTGGAACGCCTCTTCGTGGGAATTGAAACCGAAGGGCGATGGAGCCGCGGCCAAACAGTGGTTGACCATCTCCGTAATACGGGAGAAGTCCCAAATACCGATGTGGTTCTCGAAGCCTCTCGTGAAGGATTCCTGAGACTCCTCCACCAATCCCTGGTCTAGACGATCGCATATAGTTCGGCACCGAACGACTGGACTCACATGAACCGAATCGAAATCGAGGGCATCTCGGTCGCCACCGGCCACCTGATCGATGGATACCGTGTGGATTCGGATGCAACTTTTGAGGTCCGTTCACCCCTGGATTGGGACTTGAAACTGGCCGACGTGTCACGAGGCGACGCCACGATCGCGGAAGCCGCGGTGGAATCCGCCATGCGGGCCGCTCCGGCGTGGGGCCGGACTCCGGTAGCAGAACGAGCGGCACTTCTCCACCGGCTCGCCGACCTCATCGACAATCGCATCGACGACATTGCCACGGTGGAGTGTCTCGACATGGCGATGTTGCTGGAGAGCCTTTTGGCCAGAGTCATCCACCGTGGAGCCGAAAACTTTCGTAACTATGCGGACCTGACGACGGCCTACCAGGAGCGGAATTGGGCCTCAAAGGGGACGGACAATCTCGTCATTCGGATGCCGGCGGGTCCGGCGGTGATCATCACGCCTTGGAACGCACCATGGCTGCTGTCCACGTGGAAGCTGGCCCCTGCCCTGGCGGCCGGAAATCCAGTGATTCTGAAGCCGGCGGAGTGGGCCCCGCTCTCGGCGTCTCTGCTCGCCGACCTGGTGATGGAGGCAGGGTTCCCTCCCGGTGTCTTCAACCTCGTCCAAGGTCACGGCGAAGAAGCGGGAGCAGCCCTCGTGGCCAATCCCGCCGTCAGACGGATCTCGTTCACAGGCTCGCCCGAAACGGCGCGCCTCATCGGTGCCGCCGCCGCCGCCAACATCGTTCCGTTCACCGGCGAGTTGGGTGGCAAAGGGCCATTCCTGGTTTTTGACGACGCCGACATCGACTCTGCAGCCAAGAAGGCCGCCGGTCAGTTCGACGACGCCGGTCAGGTGTGTTTGGCAGGAACTCGACTATTGGTCCAACGGGACATAGCCGACGAATTTCTGTCGGCGTTTCTGGCGTACACCGACTCACACGTACTCGGTGACAGCAGGGAGTCCGCAACCACCATCTCTCCGCTGATCCACCCGGACCACATGGAGAGGGTCGAGGGATTTGTTGAGCGCGCTCGTATCGGCGGCGATGAGATCCTGATCGGCGGAGGGCGACTCACCGACGAGGGGCTCTGGTATCGACCGACGGTCATCGTTCCCGGCTCCAATGACTCAGAGGTGGTTCAACGTGAGGTGTTTGGCCCGGTGTTGACATTTCAGACGTTCGAAGATGAGGCGGATGCCATCACGCTCGCCAATTCAACCCGCTACGGGTTGGCTTCCATCGTGTACACCGGTTCGGCCGAACGGGCAGAAAGGGTTGGCCGCGAACTCCGCTCTGGCATCGTGTGGACCAACTGTTTTCTGGTGCGGGACCTCACTGCTCCCTTCGGAGGATGTGGTATCTCCGGCATTGGCCGTGAGGGTGGCGACTATGCCCTCGACTTCCACTCAGACCTCAAGACCCTCCAGATCCTCACGGGTTCTGTCGGATGAAAGCGGCGACGCTGGTCGATATCGCCGATCCCGATCTCTATGTCGAAGCGGTCCCGCACGAGAGATTCCGTCGCCTCCGAACCGAACAACCACTGAGCTTCCACCAAGAACCCGATGGCGCTGGATTCTGGGCATTCGTTCGATACGAGGATGTTGTCGAGGTCGGACGCGATTGGCGCCGGTTTTCTTCGGCTCACGGTTCAACCCTCGAGCAACTCGACGATGACCAGCTTGCGGTCCGACGCTCGATGTTGGACCTCGACCCGCCTGAACACACAAGGTTGAGGAGGCTGGTGACCCCGGGCTTCACCCCCAAAGTCGTGCGCAGTTACGAAACCGCCTTTCGCCTTCTCACCACAGAGGTCGTCAACGAGGCGATGGAGAAGACCTCGTTCGATCTCGTTTCGGCGATCGCCAAACCCTTGCCGGTGTTGTGGTTGTGCGGCCACCTCGGCGTCAGCGAATCGGACTCATCTCGCCTGATCGATTGGACAGACCGAATGCTCGGGCAGAGCGACCCCGACTACCTCGAAGCCGGTTCGGACGAACGCGCCCGATTTGCACCGTTTGGAACGATTGCCGGGCTTGAGGCCTACGAATATGCGGCAGAACTCGCGTCCGAGCGCCGCGCCCGCCCCCGCGACGATGTCCTCACCGCGATCCTCCAATCCGAACCTGATGGCCAACCCCTGACCGACGCCGAGTTCAAAAATTTCTTTACCGTTCTGATGATCGCCGGCCAGGAGGCATCGCGACACTCCATATCTCAAGGAACTCTCGCCTTGCTCGAACGGCCGGCGGTGGTGGCGAAGCTGCAGGCGAACCCAGATGGGCTCGCCGGCGCCGTCGAGGAAATCATCCGCTGGGCCAGTCCCATCTACCACTTTCGTCGTACCGCAACCGAGGACGTGACCATGCACGGCGAAACGATTCGTGCCGGTGACAAGGTCACGATGTGGTACGTCTCTGCCAATTTCGACGAAACCGTCTTCCCCGACCCGCTCACCTTCGACATCGGCCGCGACCCCAACGATCATGTCTCGTTCGGCAAGGCAGGCCCTCACTATTGCCTCGGCGCCGGCCTTGCCCGTCTTCAGGTTCAGGTCACCCTGGAAGCACTGCTCCCCCACCTCGAGCGCATGCACCTCGCCGCCCCGGCCGAACGACTTCGATCAAACTTCATCCACGGCGTCAAGCACCTCCCGATCGTCGTCGGTTGATCAGACTGGGTCGGTGCCGGCTTCAACTGCCATGGCCGACTCGAGCACACCGAGCTGGAGTTCGAGCCCCGAGAGGATGTGGTCGGTCAGCGCTTGCTGGGCACGGCTACCGTCGCCGGCCAGAATTGCGTCGAGTACTGCATGATGGTCGGGTTCGGCGTCGAGAAAACGGAGCTCGGTTTCGTGGAGCTTGGCGAACATCCTGAATGATTGAGACCGACCCCACACCGAATCGAAGGAATCGAGAAAAGCGGGGTTGTCGGCCGCCTCGACTATCGCACGATGGACGAGACGGTTCAGTTCAAAACCGGCGTCCAGCGTGGTGGGTCTGGCATCGGCGGCGGCAATTGCAGATTTGATGTGAGCTATCGATTCCGGCCGGCCCCGTTCCGCAGCGAGCCGAGCGGCAAAACCCTCTACCGCAGCCCGAAGTTCGTAGGTTCCCCGAATTTCACCAACGTCCAACGAACGCACCATGAATCCACCGCGATCCGACGACTCGAGGATGCCTTCGGACTCCAGCCGAAGGAGTGCCTCCCGCACCGGCGTCCGGGAGACGTCCATCTGGTCGGCCAGAACCTCCTGGACCAATCTCTCCCCTGGCGAGATCTGGCCGCTCAGGACGGCGGCAAAGATCTGCTCGTAGACGAAGTCGGCCAACCGAACACTGCTTCGTTCGAGTCGCTCGAACTTCATCGGATCACCGCCATCTGTCTGTAGACCGGACCGCATTCTGCATTCAGTATGCAGAGTAAGACTAACCGTCACTAACGTAACCACGATGGTGGAGATTCAGACCGTCGGTGGCGGCGGCCGGTTCGAAGAGATCGGCTCGTACGCAAGGGTCAAACGAGTGGGTGCCTTTGTTTTTGTTGCCGGCACCACCGCGATCGAACCCTCTGGCAAATTGCATGCACCCTGGGACGGGTACGCCCAAACCATCTATGCCTTCGCTCGTGTCGCCAAGGCTCTCGCCGACGTCGGCGCCGCTCTCGGCGATGTGGTCCGTACCCGTCTCTACTTCTCCGACATGGCGGTCTCCAACGACGCCATCCGGGCCCACGGAGAGGTTTTTGCCGGGATACGCCCCGTGACCACCGGTGTTGCCGTTGGCCTCACCACACCTGGCATGGTGGTCGAGGTTGAAGTCGACGCCATAATCTCCAGCATTCTCTGAGCCGCCCGTTCGCCAGAAGATGCCCGATTTGGCCGACCTCGCGTTCGGCGACCGGCTAACTTTACCGACTGTATACAGGATTCAGTTTGGTGGAGAGAAACAAACTGGACGCCGGCCAAACGAGGAGGAGGCATGGCAAAAGTAGACATCGAGCAATCCGAGAGCCTGGTCAAGGCACTCGGAACGTGGGACATCTTTGCGGCTGGAGTCGGCCTTGTGGTCGCCGCCAGCACCCTGGTGTCCGACTTCCAAGGCTGGTTCCTTGGCGGAAGGACTTTTGCCCTGGCGCTGGTCGCCTCGGCAGTGCTCAACCTGTTGTTGGGCCTGTCGGCGGCCGAACTCTCCACGACTTACCCCAAGGCCGGGGCCCTATACGACTACGGGGCCGCTGCAACTCCGGGAGGTCAGGCCGGAAAAACGATCGTCGGGGTGTTCCTCGGCTTTCTGTTTTATGTGATGTTCGCCTTCGCCGGTGGCGGAGAGACCACCGCCGGCGCGTTTGGCGCGCAGGGACTCTTCAATGCGGGGTCGGTGTCGATGTGGATCGTCATCCTCACCATCCTGGCGGTGGTTCCCAACCTGATCGGAATCGAAGCCCTGGCGCGCCTCGAACTGACGTTGCTCGTCGGCATGCTCGGCATCCGCTGGTTTTTCGGAGCAGCGGCGTTTGGTGGTTTCTCCGACCTCGGAAGCTGGTCATGGTCTGCGGTTCCGGCAGCCATCCCTGATTTCGGGGGCTACGCCGGATTGTTGGCACTGACCGGCGGTTTTGCCTTCTGGAGTTTCGTCGGTATCGAGTTTGTCGCCCCGTTGGCCGAGGAGACCAAGGACCCGACCCGGTCGATCCCGCGAGGGATCGTGTACGGCATTTTTGCCATCCTCGCTACGTCGTTGTTCATGGGGCTTGGTGTCAGCGGAATCAATGCCGACTGGATCTCACAGGTGTCCGAGGACGCTCCCCAACTCGATGTCGGAATCGCGATGTTTGGCAGCAGCGGCCGGGTCCTGATGGCTCTGGCCTCGGTGCTGGCGACCTTCGCCTCGATGACCATCGTTTATGCAGCAATGCCTCGCATCATCTACGGGATCGCACGTAACGGCCACTTCTTTGGACCCCTGTCCAGAGTATTCGGCCATATCCATCCGCGCTACCGGACGCCCTGGGTGGCGACAATCGTCACCGCAGTGGTCTACACCTGGGTTGCGATCGCCTACGGCGGCGTGATCGAGCAGATATTCACGGCGGCCTACACCTGGATCCTGCTCTATGCCGTCTACCACGTCTTGGTGATCGTCTCCCGGTTCACCAATTCGAGTGTGGATAGGCCATTCAAACTCCCGCTGGTGGTACCGGCGCTCGGTCTTGCGATGACGCTGTATGTCTGGTGGAATGCCTTCCTCCCCGTCTCCGACGGTCACGCCTTCTTCGGCCGGAGGGCCTTGTGGATGGTGGGCGGATCCTTCGTCGGCGCGGTGCTCTGCTGGCTCCTGCGATCGAGCTCTGGCGTCGTAGACCATCTCAGCGAAGAGGTGGAACAGAAGATATGACCTCGAGCGGAGACGAGGTTTTGCCAGATGGAGCCGGTCGCAAGACCGGCTCCATCCCGCTGAGCCTGCGCCGACGGGCGCGCCGGCTATATCGACAGCGCCGCCAGACGTTGATGGAGGTTCCGACCGCCGCCCTGCTGCAACGTTTTGGCGAAGCAGTCGACATCGATGACACGCTTTTCCAGTCGGCCAGGGTCGAACTGACCGATCGCACGATTGAAGTCGGGTTTCATGGGCGATACCGGATGTTCGGCGCACTGATCGACACCCAATGGGTTGGGATCACGGGGACCCTCGGTCCCGACCCGAGCCGGTTTGAATATCGCTTCGACAAGAAACGATTCGTTCGCAAGAAGGGCCTCGACGACGGACTCGGGGCGCGGTTGTCGGACGAGACCACGACAAGGCTTGCAGGCCGTTCCGAACTGAAGTCGATCGTTGTCGAAAGCGACCAGGGTGGCCGGCGCATCGTGATCACTCCGCTTCCCGGCACCATCACCGCGGTGTATTTCCCTCCGATGCCGCCCTACTCGATTCCGATCAAACCTGCAGAAGCCCGCGACCATCTCGAGCTTCTCGACCACCTCCTCGCCGTCTAGGGCTTCCGCGGTGGCCAAGGCAGATGGTATACTGTATTCAGTACACACCGGAGGTTGGAATGTGCGGAATAGCCGCCAGAATCTGCTCCCTAGATGGATCACTGGGACAAGACCTCGTCGAAATGATGCAGGCCCAGCGCCATCGTGGCGCCGATTCCACCGGATTCGGTCTCTACGGGCCGAGGCGTGAGTCTGGTTATGTCATCAGAGCGGTGGCCGCCGATCGCTCTGACATCTCCTCGGTGTTGGACACCTTTCTCGCCGTAAGCCGCGAACACGGCTCCGATTTCCTCGAAGACCCGACGTGGGATTCGCTGAATCAACGTCACGTGTCGATCAGGGCAATCGTTGGCGACCCCGAGAGCGGGCTAGAACGCTGGTTGGCCGAAGCAGACCACATCCCTGGCCTCGAGCTGCAATCGGTTGGTCGATCCCTCGAAATCATCAAGGACCTCGGAGATGCCTACGAGGTAGCCGACAAACATGGGGTACGGGACTTTCGGGGAACTCACGGTGTTGGCAACGCCAGAATGGCCACAGAGTCCTTCGTATCCCCCACCGCCTCCCATCCGTTCTGGGCGCGCCCCTATCCAGACATCGCCATCGTCCACAACGGCCAATTGACCAACTATTACCTCCTCACCGATCGCCTGAAACGGAAGGGTTATGACTTCAAGACCCAAAACGACTCCGAGGTCATTGCGGTCTGGCTTTCGGATCAGATGGCGGCAGGGAATTCACTGACCGAGTCATTGGAGATGTCCAAGTCGGCGCTCGACGGATGTTTCACCTACATCCTGTCAACCGAGGACATGGTCGGTTTCGCCAAGGATCGATTCGCCATCAAGCCGCTCGTCGTCGTCGATGAGGCGGACGGCAATGTCGCCATCGCAACAGAAGAACAGGCGATCCGAAAGATCTACCGGGATGAAGTGTCGGTCATCAATTACGACGGGCCTCTCGAAAGCCACATCTACCACACCGGGGTGGGAGTCGGCGTATGACCGATCGCGTGGAGGTGGTTGTCGGCGACAGGCCGATCCGAGAGGTGAACGCCGAGATCCGTATGGCAATCGCAGAAGGTGAACGGGTCATGGTTCGCGACACCCTCTCGCGACACAACCTCGGGGTTGCGCTGCCGGAAGGCGCCGACATCCTCTTCGACGGTTCGGTCGGTTATTACTGCGGCGGCCTCAACAACGGGGCGACGATCAGGGTCACCCGCAACGCCGGCTGGGGTACCGGTGAGGCCATGGCCAAGGGATCCGTCACCGTGGACGGGTACGCAGGGATGAGCGTTGGCGCCTCCATGCGGGGCGGACTGATCCATGTCAAAGGCGACGCCGGACCCCGCTGCGGTGTGGCAATGAAGGGCGGCGACATCGTCGTGGAGGGGAAGGTCGGGTTTTTGACGGGGTTCATGGCCCACGCCGGTCGCATCATCGCCCTCGAGGGCACAGAGGACGCGTGCGGTGATTCGTTGTGGGGTGGCGAGGTGTGGGTGGCAGGGCCGATCAAGTCTCTCGGCGTGGATACGGATGTCGTCGAGCCGACGGCAGAAGAGGTTGCCGACGTATCCCAGCTGCTGGCCGGCCTCGACATAACGGGTTCGTTCGACTGGAAGAAAATCGTGTCGGGGCAACGGTTGTGGCACTTCGAGAGTAGGGATGCGAGCGCATGGCTGATGATCTGACCCAGGGGTACCAGTACCCATTCCCGATGCCAGACGAAGACGCGGTGGCGATGACCGACGGCGGAATCGGCGGGCGCCCGGCCGGGGTCCCATCCTCGTACGCACCAGGAAAGTCGATCCGGTGGACCCCGGAGTCGATATCGGAGGTCCACGCACTGTCGAGGCTCGGCCGCTATCAGATTCGTGGTTTCACCACCGCAAACAAGAGTTTTCCCACCTTTGACGACCTCGTTTTTGTTCCGGCTTCGATGACTCGACTCCCTCTCGAAGGATACCGAGAGAGCTGTGACACCCGCACAGTCCTCGGCGACCGCAAGGGTCTTGTTTCACAGCCACTCGACCTGGGGATCCCGATATACATCGCATCGATGTCTTTTGGCGCTCTCTCGGCGTCGGCCAAGGCCGCCCTCGGATACGGCGCCTCAAAGGTCGGATCGATGACGTGTACCGGCGAGGGCGGGATGCTCGAAGACGAACGCGAGGCATCCAACAAACTCGTCTACCAGATGACCCCGTCGCGTTACATGCTCGACCTGGATCATCTGCGAAGGGCAGACGCAATCGAGATAGTCGTTGGCCAGGGGGCCAAGCCGGGGACCGGTGGAATCCTGCTCGGGATGAAGGTTTCTGAACGAGTGGCCAAGATGCGTTCGTTGCCGCTGGGTGTGGATCAACGTTCGACCGTACGTCACCCAGATTTTCTCGGCGCCGACGATCTCCAGGTGAAGATCGAGGAACTGAGGGAGGCGACCGACTACAAGATCCCGATGTTTGTCAAGATGGGGGCCACCCGGCCTCGTTTTGATGTGGCCATCGCCGCCAAGGCCGGCGCCGACGTGATCGTGGTCGATGGGGCCGAGGGAGGGACCGGCGCCTCACCAGAACTGCTGCTCGACCACACCGGCATTCCCACCCTGTCCGCGATCAGAGCCGCCAGACAGGCGCTGGAAGATTGCGGCATGGCCGACGAGGTCAAGTTGGTGGCCGCCGGTGGAATCCGCTCCGGTGTTGATGCGGCCAAGGCTCTCGCCCTCGGCGCCGACTGTGTCATGATCGGCACCGCGGCTCTGATGGCACTGGGGTGCAACAGTCCAAGGTATCTCGACGACTACGAAGCGTTGGGTACCGCTCCCGGGCAGTGTCACCACTGTCACACCGGACGCTGTCCGGTCGGAATCACGACACAAGACCCCGAGCTGGAGAAACGCATGCAGGTCGCAGCCGGGGCCGAAAGGGTGGCTCGCTACCTGACGGCGATGACGATGGAGATCACGCTGCTGGCCAAGGCTTGCGGCAAAAGTTCGGTGCACAACCTCGAGGTCGAGGATCTCCGTGCACTGAGCCTGGAGGCGAGCGCGTTCACCGGCGTCAAGATGGCCGGTATCGACCGGCCCTTCACCTGGTGACCGTAGCCGCCTGCGCGGCTGGTTCGACCCGTCCCTGGTGGGCGGAGTGGAATTCCCGGCTGACACTCGTGGGGTTCTTCACCCGAAGACTCAGGTTCCGCTCCACGCCTCGGTTGTTGGGAGGATCTTGGTCGCCGTCCGCCGGGGCGGGCTTCGAGGCCGTGACAGACCGGGGTCTTGAAAAGATCACATATTGTGGCATAGTTATGCCATGTCACGCATACGGGTTAGCACCACGGTAGACGAGTCGCTCTTGGAGAACGCGAGGAACCTGAGGTCGGATCTGAACGACGCCGCCCTGCTCGATGAAGCTCTCGGTGCATTGGTAGCCAAACATCGCGCAGCCGAGATCGACGCCGGATACGCCGCCTACGACGAACGTCCCCTCGATGAGATTGATGAATGGGGCGACCTGGCGTCGTTTCGAGAGGCGGCAGCCTCTTCGTGAAGGATCTACCGGCGAGGGGCGAGGTGTGGTGGTGCGAGTTGCCTGACATCCGTCGTCGCCCAGTGGTGGTTCTTTCTCGAGACGTGGCGATCCCCCGCCTTCGAAGAGCGCTGATCGCTCCATGCACGACAACGATCCGCGGGCTTGCGAGCGAGGTGCTGCTGGAGCCCGGAGAGGATCCGATCCCCCTCCAGTCTGCTGTCAATCTCGACTCGCTGGAGAGTGTTTCGATCGGAACGCTGACCGAACGCCTCGGCAGGTTGAGTGACGGGCGCATGCGGGCGGTGTGCGCGGCCTTGGCGGTCGCCGTCAACTGCAACATGTAGTTCGAAGGAGCGGCGGAGAGAGCTCGGTTGGGCTTTCCCAGGCCAGTTCTTGAAGAATGTTTGCGGCCGTTCGCTTGCCCCAGTGGTTGTCGTGTTGTTCTAAGACGGTGGCACCCAGCTCGACGACTCGAGCAACCGGCAACTTGTCAATCGCATGCATCATCAGCGCCATGAAATAGTCCTCGTCCGTGCCATGCCAGGCTTCCCCGTCCAGTGCGGCGATGATCTCTTCGAAGTCGCTCAGCCCTACGACCACATCCGAAACGATCCTGCGGGTCCGTGGCAGAACTGTATATCCGGTCAGCCGTCGGCACGGACGCCTGCCCGCACCCCGGCCCGCGCCAGCTCGATGTCGCGGGCCTCTGCCAGCCCGCTCACCCCTACCGCACCGACCACCACCCCGTCGATCCGGATCGGAACACCCCCGCCCCAGCTCGGATACCGCAGATCACCGAAGTTGGTCATCGGCCAGCCCTCCTCCCGTGAGCGCGCTCCCAGTTCGGCCGATTCGATTTGTTCTCTGGCGGCGGCGTACGCCTTGTTGATCGCGATCTGGATCGACGGAAGCCGGCATCGGTCCGTCCGGAAGAATGCCATCAGCTCGCCGTGATCGTCGACCACGGCGACGGCCGCCCCTTCGTCATGTGCCTCGAGCTGCTTTCCGATCTCGTCCACGATCAGCTTCGCCTGCTGGTGACCCAGTCGCGGTTTTGTTGTCATCCCCGGATTCAACCAGGACCCGGATTGTTATTTGATCTCAGACAGCTTGACCGGTGTCCGTTCACGCGCCGAGGTGATCGCCGCCTCCATCACTCGCTGGGTGAGGTAGGCATCGGCAAAGTCAGGAAGCGGCAGCTCGGGCTTGCGGCGCGAAAGCGACCGGGCGATGTCGGCTGCCTGGTTCGTGAACGTGTGTTCGTAACCTAGCCAGTGCCCATCCGGCCACCACGATCCGGCGTAGGGATGTGTCTCGTGGGTGGTGAGGATGGTTTGCCAACCTTGCAGCCGGGTTGGCGCGGTCGCGTCGAAGAAGCGCAGTTCATTCATCCGCTCGAAATCGAAAGCGATGGCACCCAGCTCGCCGTGGACCTCGATCCGATTCGAATTCTTGATGCCGGTCGCCAGCCTCGTGGCCTCAAAAGAACCGACCGCTCCCCCCTGGAAGCGGGCAAGAAACAACACGGCATCGTCGACCGTGCTCCGGCCCCTTCTGGCCGGGTCACCCGGAAGCGCCCGATCCTTGATGAACGTCTGCTCGATCGCACCCGACACCTCGAAGATCTCGTCCCCCGTGATGAAACGCGCCATGTCGATGATGTGGGCGTTGAGATCACCATGAGCCCCGGAACCGGCCTCTTCACCCCGGAAACGCCACAGCAACGGCGTCTCCGGCCCTCCCCAGCTCTGGAGATAACTGGCGCGCACGTGGTAGATCCGTCCGAGCCTGCCCTCTTTGACCAATTGGTGGGCCAGACCGACGGCAGGCACACGACGATACGTGTACCAGACGAAGGTCTGAGTATGCGCCTTCTTTGCAGCCTTCATCATCTCACGCGCATCGGCCAGAGTTCCCGCCATTGGCTTCTCGCACGCCACATGTTTGCCCGCCTCGAGCGCCGCGATCGCCTGACCTGCGTGAAGCGAGTTGGGGGTCCCGATGTCGACGAGGTCGACGTCGGGGTCTTCGACAACATCCATCCAGCGGGTCGTATTGCTCTGCCACCCCCAGCGATCGGCAAATGCGCTCGTTTCTTCCGGGTTTCTCCCGGCTACGACGTGGAGGAGCGGTCGGCGGGGCAGATCGAAGAATTTGGCGGCATTGGCCCAAGCATGAGAGTGCGCCTTTCCCATGAACTTGGTACCGAGCAAAGCGATTTTGAGCGGTTTGGCCATCAGTTTCGAAGATACCGTAGGCATCGAATCCGACCCAATCGGACCGGCAGTCCGATCAGGCGTTTCGTTTCCTGTCGACGGCTAGGTGTAGCACGTCGGGACGGGAGTAGTGACCTGACGGGTCGAAGTTCTGGCGTTCCCGCGTAACCATCGCAAGATCGAGATCGGCGAACAACAGCCCCTCTTCCGACGCCACCGGCCCGACGATGACAGACCCGTCCGGAGCAACAATCATCGAACCACCGTTGTAGAACTCAGAGGCGTGCGCCAGCATTTGCTCGGCAAGTGGGAATGACGAGGGGATATCTTCTGCCCGATAGACACCGCCGACGCTGACTGCGAACACTCTGCCCTCCTTGGCGATGAACCGGGTGATGTCCTGGGTCAGTTTCGTCGATCCGGGCCACGTCGCGATGTGAATCTGTGACCCGAGCGAGTACATGGCTGCTCGCGCCAGTGGCATCCAGTTCTCCCAACAGTTCAATCCGGTGAGGGTCGCCTCCTTCCATCTGTGGGCTTTCAGGCCGGCTCCATCGCCGTCGGCCCAGACCAAACGCTCCCCAAAGGTCGGCTTGAGCTTGCGGTGTGCTCCCACCACACCTTCGTCTGGATGAATCGCCACCAAGGTGCAGTAGACCGAACCAGCAGAAGCTGATCGCTCCACCACCCCGACATAGGCGAACACGCCATGGTCTTTCACGGCATTGACCACCAACTCGAACTCGGCGCCCGCCAGATCAACCGCCTGGTCCACATACCAGGCGTATGCGTCCTTTTGACGCGGATTTTCCCAACTGGCGGCGTCGGTCATGTCGACCCATACCGGATATCCGGGTAAGAACGTCTCCGGGAAGGCGACCACTTCTGCTCCCCCGGCGGCCGCCGCCGCGATCGAATCGACGACGACCTCGATCGTTTTGGCGCGGTCGAGCCAAACAGGAGCCGCCTGAACTGCTGCCACTCTCACAGCGCCGTCGGCTTTCTCATCAGGTCCGCCGCTCGAGCCACCATTTGGTGACTCTGCTCGGAAGCCTGACAATGAGCACCCGGTCGGTGGTGAGGTCAATGGCGACGTCTTCGTCTTCTTGGACTTGGCCGATTTCGCTTGCGCCGCTTGCCGGATCGCCGGTCGCAGTGACCCCGGTGTCGGTTGGAGCCACTTCGGTGTCGACGGATGCGGTGCTGTTGACGAATTCCGTGGCCGCAGCTCTCGCCTTGGCAAGTTCCTCTCGTAATTCCCGCAGCCGCTCCTTGAGGAAAAAGGCTTCCGTTTCGGCCTTCGCCGCCCGTTCCCTGGCGTCGGCCATCTGCTGACCCGCCTGGTGGAGGTTTCCGAGTTGGTTGAGAATACTCGTCCACTGATCAAGGGGAACCAGGACCGCTCCCGTGTCGGCCGGCGGCTCCGATGGATCGGGCTTCTGCGTGCTTGCCCGGCCCTCACGCTTACGCGGCTTGGAAGGCCGGCTCACGGCCACAACCTTGCGAGACCCGAACTCGACTTCTTCGAAACCCATCAGACCGAGGCTACTCGGGCGGCGACGGCGGCCGCGGCGCGAGCCAGTGCAGACATTTCTCCTGAGGCCAGCGGCAACTCGACGATCTCGATCACGCCGGCCGAGCCCAATATTGTTGGAACACCCACCACCGTGCCGCTGATCCCGTATTCGCCTTCCAAGCGAATCGAAACCGGGATGGCTCCCGCCCGGGCGCCTCGAATCGACTCGAGAACCTCGAGCGTTGCGTGGGCCGGAGCCAAGGTTGCGGAGCCCGATTTGCGAAGCGCGACGATTTGACCACCTCCCGCAACGGTTTCGGCGACGCAGCGGTCGATCTGCTCGGGAGTCAGCACCGTGTCAAGCGGACGGCCGCGTACCGTGGCGGTGCTGATGATCGGGACCATCTCCTCGCCATGGCTACCCAGAGTGATCGCCTCGACATCGCCAGGGTCAACGCCGGCGGCTCTCGCCAAGGACGACCTGAATCGTGCGGAGTCGAGAGTGCCCGCCATCCCCAGAACGCGCTCTCTGGGAAAGCCGGTTGCACGTAGCGCCTCCACGGTCATCTCGTCTAGTGGGTTCGTGACAACGATCACGACGGATCCCGGGGCAACCGACGCCACTTGTTCCGACACCTGGCGTACAACCCTGCCATTGGTCCCGACCAGATCACTTCTGGACATGCCAGGGGACCGGGGCCGACCGGCGGTTATGACCACGACGTCGGCCCCCTCGATCATCGCCAGGTCGGTTCCTCCACTCAAACGCGATGTTGAACCGGTGATGCCGGCCGAATGTTCGAGGTCGAGGGCAGTGGCGGCCGCCGATCCTGGAACCACGTCGATGAGCACGATCTCGTGGGCAAGCGAGCGCGAAGCCGCCAGATGGGCCGTATTGGATCCGACACCGCCCGCTCCCACGATAACGAGTCGTCCCAGCGTCGATGGTTGGAGGCCTCTGGGCTTTTCCGACGGTACAAACTTCGGGCTGCGTCGGTAAAGCGATCGGCGGAGTACCGCGGCCCCGTCGGTGGCGGGCACTGCCGCCGCCGTCGGAGCCCCCACAACAATGGAAACACCGAGCCGCTGAGCCGCCTCCGCCGCCTGATTGGTGACCAGGGCGCTTGGCTGGACATGGAGCGTACGGCGTCCCTGCCGGAACGCGCCGAGCACATCGACCTCGCCGATCACCCCGGCCCCGGGGTGAATCACCGGTCGACCAGAGGTCACTGGGCCCTTCCTTCTACCGCTTGGAGTGCGATGACGGCCGCCTCCATTGCGGTCTCAACCGCCGCTTCCGATCCCGACATGAAGAATCGACCGAAACGGCCGACCGCGCGTACCTCGACGATGTCGATATCGGCCGACTTCTCGGCCTCGTTGGCCGCTATCGAGATATAGGCAGCGGGAGCGCATTCGACGATGCCGAGAGTTTGGCCGGGTACCAGAAGGGACCCTTTGCGCCATTTGTTGAGAAGTTGGGCCTGATAGGGCTCAACCGAGGTGATGATCTGGGTAGATTCCACGACCGGTTTCAGCCGATCGGACATCGTGATCCCGAGATGGGCCAGAATCGCGTCGCGGGCTGCGCTGATCTCCGCATTACTGGGTGATCGGAGGATGAAGAACCCGAATTCGCGCTCCACGATCTGGCTGGTCGCCTCGATGGTGGCTGCTTTCAAGGCGGTGTCGATCAATCTGAACACCTCGTTGCCTGGCGCCATCTCGCCAACGAGGATCGTGTCCCCGGCGAGGGGAATAGACCCCTGAACGGTGGCACCGTTGTAGGCGGCGAATTTTGGCTGAAGTCGATCGATCTGAAGCAGGGCTCTGACCACGGTTCCAGGTCGGTTCATGGTCACGCTCCGTATACGTCGTAGATGCTGCGCCACGGTCTCGACTCGTAGGCGACACGTTTGATGTTGATCAGATGCAAGGCGGTCACATTGTCTGACACGATCGAGCCAGATACGGTCCCCGTGCCCAGCATGAAGCTCGGTTCGAGGTCGGCCGAGTATCCCATTGCCCCCATCAGCGCCGGTTGGTTGATCAGGACCCTTCCTGCCGGTAGGCGGCCAAACCGGGCGACAATGGCGGGATCTTTGGTGTGGATCGCCGAAGTGTGACCCCTACCGCCGAATCGCAAGATCTGGAAGCACAGTTCATACGCCTGATCCTCACTCGGGGCGTCGTACCAGGCCAGCACCGGATTCAGTTTCTCGAGCGAGAGTGGGCGGTTTCGTCCGACCTCGCTCTCACGGGCGAGGAGAACACGGGTGTTGGGGGGAACTCCAAAACCTGCCCTGCGAGAGAGTTCGGAGGCCGACTGCCCCACTCCCCCAGGCCGGATCACCTGGTTGTCGTCAAAGATCACATCGGCCAGTCTGGCTGCCTCACCCGTCGTGCAGAAGTAGCCGCCCAATTGGCGGACCTCCTGTTCGAGCAGCGGGGCGACGGCCCTGTCGACGACCACGGCCTGCTCCGCTGCGCACGCCGTGCCGTAGTCGAACGACTTGGACGTGAGGATTTGATCGGCGACTTCGCGAAGCTCGTCGCGCATCGACGCATGGACGTACACGGGCACGTTCCCTGGGCCCACCGCCAGGGTCGGTTTACCGGAGGAATAGGCCGCTCGAACCATCGCCGATCCCCCGGTCGCCATGACCACCGACGTCCGGCGGTGGCGCATCAGCTCCTGGGTGCCCTCGACGGTCACCTCGGAAAGACATTGGATCAGGTTGTCCGGCGCCCCGTGCTCGGCCGCCGCAGTCATCATCACTTTTACGGTTTCCATTCCGCACCCGACCCCGCGTGGATGTGGTGCACACACGATGGCATTGCCGGCTTTCACCGCAGACAGCACTTTGAAGATGATGGTCGAGGTCGGGTTGGTTACCGGGATTAGGGCGACCACTACCCCCATCGGTTCGCCTATCGCCACCACTTTTGTAACCGGGTCTTGCCATAGGACTCCAAGAGTCTTGACGTTGCGCAGCCACTCTGCGACTCCGATCGAGTTGAAGAGGTTCTTGATTCGTTTGTCCTCTGCGTTGCCGTAGCCGGTCTCCTCGGCTGCGAGCGCGCCGAGTCGGGCGGCGTCGATCTCGACCGCACGCGCCATCGCCTCGACGATCTCGTCGATACGTGACGGATCGGTGGCAAGAAATCGCTGCTGGGCGACATGGGCGGCCTCTACTGCGCGCCGCGCCTGGGCGATACTTCTCAGGTCGGCATCGGTCACGACGCCACCGCCAGCCGGGCCCGAATCTCGGGCGCACTCAGGCCCCCTAGCCCGCAGAGATCCAGATTCCTGCCGCTGGCTCGCAGCGCGGTCCCAAGAACGCGCTCCGACAACTCGATCATGGCTTCCGTGACCGGGGCGGCGACGCCGGCGGCGTTCGCCATCGACGTCAAGGGGACAAGGGAGCCGAGCACCGCATCTCGAAGCAGACTGCGGGCGGTGGCTTCGTCAGGGACTGCTCGCACTCCAGTGCCCTCTGTGGAGCCTGCCACGGCATCCAACCATTCTTCGTCGCTCGGGAGCGCACGCAACCCAAAGCGACTCGCCACTTCTCTGCGCTCGTCTGCCAACGCCGCCACCAATTGTATTTGGGCATCCCCGATCAGCCCGCGGAAAGTGTTCGGGTTCAGCAACACCGCACCGGGAGGTCCTGCACTTTCGATGGGTGGTGCGCCGGGTCCGCCCACCAGGAGCGCCGGGATCGAGACGATGCCCGAACCGTCGCCAAGGGTCGAATCGAGGACCGACGTGGCGGAAACCAGTTCCGGGAAAAAACGACGCAAACCCTCTAGAACCGATGTGGCCGAGCCGGGGTAGACACCGGCTCTGACGGTCCGGCGCCGGGTCAACGTCAGAGTCGACCCATCGACGCCGATGTCAAAAGGTAGATCATCGACCTCCACCAAGCGCACATCGGCGGTGCTGCCACCGGCACGGATCGATTGAAGGAGTTCGAGGGCCGCCAGCGACCGACCAGGAACCACCAAGATTGTTTGACCGTCGTGTAGGTAAGGGGCGACCACCAGCCCATAGGTCCGTTGTTTCAGCACGGGGCCCGAAATCACGACCAGATCGGCACCTTCCACCGACCGATCCAAAACCGATGTCGACGCGATCGACGGGGCCTCGCCCCCTACTCGGAATGTCCCCACCGGCCCGTCTCCGCGCAGAGTGATCGATCCTCGGGCAAGTGCCGTCAATTCATCTTGGTACACCGAGAAGAGACTGACCTGGTCTGCGCCTTCTGCCAGGAACCATGCCGCGAGGGCGCGACCCTCAACCCCCGAGCCGAGCACGGTGACCCGAGCCGGCGTTCTGGGGTCGGGGCGAGCCGAAACCGGCGCAGAAAACGCCGCAACCGCCTCATGGAAACCCGCGGTCGTCATCGATCAGTTCAAGACGTCTGAGGGAGGATGCCCTCGATCTCGGTCGCCGGGCGCGGGATAACGTGAACGGCTATCACTTCGCCAACCTTGTTCGCAGCGACTGCGCCGGCATCCACCGCCGCTTTGACGGCTCCAACTTCGCCGCGGACAAAAACGGCAACCAGGCCGCCGCCCGCCTTTTCTTGCCCGACGAGTGCCACGTTTGCGGCTTTCACCATCGCATCGGCGGCCTCGATCGACGCCACCACCCCCCGCGTCTCAATCATGCCCAGGGCAATCTGATCTGCCATCACTCATTTTCCTTTCTTGTGCTTGGACAAAGCCTCACCCTGTCCGCTCATTGCGATCTCGTCAACGATCATGACAACGGCCAAATCCGCGGGAAGGGCGACTGTTCGCTGTGCCTGCCTCGCCGAGGACCCTGAAGTCACCAGGACCAAGTCGCCGGTGCCGGCGCCTACCGCATCCGCAGCAACGTGATGCGGGTCGATGACGACACCGTCGGGGTCGACCAGGTCGACAACCAGAAACCGATGCCCTTCCAGTGCCCGATCTTTGGTGGTTGCGGTGACCGTACCGACGACGCGTGCCAATCTCATCAGAAGCTCCGGAGATAACGTTCACGCTCGAGCGGCGTGACCTGGGCACCGATGAATTCGATCTCTCTCGCCGCCTGACTGAGATAGATACCCAACAGATCAGGGTCGAACACGGATTTGATCAGGTTTGAGTCTTGAGCGAGAGCGATAGCCGAGCCTAACTCCAGCGGGAGCGGATCTGCAGCTTCGTTGGCGTATCCATCGCCTGTCTCTGCCGGCCCCGGGTCCCAGCCACCCTCGATGCCGGCCAAACCGGCGGCGATCTGGCCCGCGAGCAGAAGATACGGGTTGGCGTCGGCTGACGCGTCTCGCTGCTCGACACGCACGATCTTGTCCGGTCCTTCGATCACCCGGAGGCCGACCGTACGATTGTCGACTCCCCATGCGTTGTTGATCGGGCAAAAGGTGTAAGGCTGCCGGCGCCGGTAGGCGTTTGGGTTGGGAGCCGAGAACACTGCCAGTTCCATCATGTGCTTGCGCAACCCGGCGAGATACGACGTCCCCAGGTCCGATAGATGGCCGCCCGAGGCAAAGAGATTCTTGCCCGAATCGTCGGTTGCCGAATGGTGCACATGGAAGCCGTTTCCGGAGTGTTCGAAGAACGGTTTGGCCATGAAGGAGGCGACATACCCATGCGTCACGGCCAGTTGTTTGACCATGCCACGGAATGCCACCACCCTGTCGGCGGTTTCGAGGGCGTCCGAGTACCGGATGTTCACCTCGACCTGGCCGGGAGCATATTCCGGATTGGACTGTTCGATCGGGATGCCCGCCGCCACCAACTGGTCGCGAATCGGGCCCAGAACGGGTTCGAGTTCCATCGCTCGCTCCAACCCATAGACCTGGATGCCGCTGTCCCGGGGTTGGAGGGTTTCCGGATCGAGCAAAAAGAACTCGAGCTCGGCCCCGATCAGTACGTTCAGTCCCATGGAACTGGCCTTCTCCGTGACCTTCACCAAAGCGTTGCGCGGGTCGATCTCGAGTGGGCCGCCGTGTTCTTTTTCGACCCTTCCCATCACAAACGCCGCGCCGGGATCCCAGGGCATCAGGTGGGGCTTCTCCGAAAGCGGGAACACCCTGACATCGGGGTAACCGGTCCCCATGTTGGCGTAGGGTGTGTCCCAGATGTCACAATTCATGTCCATGGCGAAGATGGCGTTGGAAAGCGCCATCCCCTCCTCGCGGATCGTTGGCCAGTGCGAGATCGGGATGCGCTTGCCGCGGAGGATGCCGTTGAGGTCGCCAATCCCCATCACCACCGTTGTGATGCCCTCATCGAGCGCCGCCATCAATGATCCTCCTCGGTTGTGCTGGCGCGACCCTAGCTATTCTGTATACAGTATTCAAGCGACGTGAAAGCGACCCCGGGAGAGCCATGACCGCCACTCGATACGCCGTAATCGGTGCTGGCATCGTAGGCGTGATGACTGCATTGGAGCTGCGAAAACAGGGGTGTGACGTTGTTTTGTACGACGGCTGGGAGCCGGGACATGCCAGGGCGGCCTCCTCTGATCATCACCGGGTGACCCGGTCTGCTCACGGCGCAGACGAGCTGTATACCCGCTGGCAGTATGAGTCGCGGCAACGCTGGCTGGAATTGGGTCGCGACTGGAACACCGAACTCTTCCGCCAGACCGGTGGTCTGGTGATGGCGGCCACCGGCCATTCCGCCTGGGAAGCAGCAGCCCTGCCGACGCTGGAACGCCTCGGGATACCAGCTTTTCGCCTTGCCAGAGACGAGTTGGAACAGCGTTATCCGCACATGAACTTCCAGCGGGTCGAGTTCGCCATATTCGAACCCGAGGCAGGATTCATCTGGGCACGACGAGCGCTGGTCAGGGCGTTCGAGGAGTATCAGACACTCGGAGGGCGGTTCCGACTGGGACGACCGAGCACCGGCGCCAAAGAAAGACTCCAACTGGACGGGGAGCCGCTGAAGGCGGATCGGACGGTGGTGGCGACTGGGGCATGGATGGGCCAGATGTATCGACAAACCCTGGGACGAGTGCTGCGGGTTGTGCGCCAGGACGTGATCTACACCGCGCCCCCGCCGGGTAGCACCAGATATCACGCCGACAACCATCCGGTTTGGATCGATCACGGCTACCCCGGTTACGGGATTCCGGATGTCGAAGGATGCGGGTTCAAGGCCGTAATCGCGTGGCACGAAACGGACATCGACCTCGACAACGACGACCGGGTGGTGGACCAGGGTGCCCTCACCCGGAGCCGGCAGTACCTTTCATATCGCTTCCCGGAGTTGGCGCAACAACCGATCATGGACCAGAGGGTGTGCCAGATCGTGATGACCCCGGATACCCACTTCTTGCTGGACTTTCATCCAGAGCAACCGGACGTGATCTTTGCCGGGGGAGGTTCGGGCTCGATCTTCAAGCATGCGCCGGTGGTTGGCGAATATGTTGCCGGAATGGCGATGGGACGCTGGAAGCCGGAGGACAGATTCACACTCGAAAATCGACAATCCCTGACGATGTCTGACTCTCCCACCGGCCGCTCGCGCTGACCGGCGCGTCCTCAGCCGCTCCAACCCCGATCCGGGCGGTCGAACCACATGTGGACCTGCCCGGTGCCCGCCGAGCTCTCATACTCCGAATACATACGTCCCGGGGCGACACAGGCTTTCCCGCCGACCGCCCCAACCATCATCAAGTAGTGCCCGAAGTCACCTTCAGGATGGTGCCGGAGATAGTTGTCCATTCCGTCGATGATCAAGTCGTGGCGTCCTTGTTTCATCCATTCGATCCGTTCGAGATCCGCGGCACGGGCATCTGGCGAGGTGATGTGAACCGGATCAGAAGCTTCATGCTTGACCAATTCCTTGAGCCGCCAGAACCGGTGACTCATGCCTCCGGAGGCAAAGAGCACTACCCGCCGGTCGACCTCCGCCACTGCCGCTCCGATTGCGGCGCCCATGGTGAGAAAATCTTCGGTCTCCCCGGTTTGGACCACACTCACCGAAACAACTCGTTCGTCGCGGCGGAGAAAGTGAACGAGGTTGGTCGTGGCGTAGTAGACCGGCAGGTAGGGATCTTCTGATGCATGTGTTGGTGTTCCAAGCTCGGCGCCGATCCGCGCCGCCGCCCGACCGAGTTCTGGGTCTCCCGGATAGTCATAGGTGAGTTGGGCCATACCCCTTGGGAGCTCCGAACTGGTAAACACCCCCGCTCGTCGTTCGTGGGAAGAGACGACATGCTCGACAGTTGTGAACCAGTGTGAGTCGAAAATGACGATCGTGTCGGCCTCGAGCGGATCGAGCACCTCTCGACGAAGCCTGGCATAGCCTGGAATGAAGCTCAGTTCTTTGCCATCGTTCAGCTCGAGGCGAGTCGCCTCTGGCAGCATGGTGGTAGGCACGTGGCTGACCAATCCGACGCCGACGATCTCACCCATAGCCGTCCTCTCTCTCGATCATTCGGCCCCAAACGATATGTTGTGACCGATCGTCCCGTCAACCAATTCCTTCTGCGGTTCGACGGAGCCGTCCCAACATGTCGGCAAGGAGACGTTTTTCTTCTCCCGTCAACGACGATGTCACGTCGGTTTCGAGCCGGTTGAATTCCGGGTAGACGGCCTTGACCAACTCGAGCCCGGCGCCGGTGGCCACGACCTCGACTCGCCGGCGATCGGAGCTGAGCCGGTTTCGTCGAATCAGGTCTCGTCGTTCCAAGGTGGTCAACACGCCCGAGAGCGTTCCCTTGGCGAGGCCGCATTCGTCGGCCAGGCGGTGAGACTCCATCGGCCCCCAGATCCACAGCACGAACAGCGCGGTGAACCCTCCCCAACTGAGCCCATGGCGGTTCAGGAGTTTTCGCTCGATCTGATTTCGGATCGAGGTCGCCGCCCGGTACACATTGAGGACCGCAGCCATCGACTCGAAGTCGTGGCCGCCGCCCACAACCCTTCGAATGTCATCATCGCGATCCTGGCTCATCGGCGTTCGAGCGTGGTGCCCGCACGCCACGAGACACCAACTCTGTGATAAAACCCGCCAATGATCTCAATGGGAGTGAGCAGCTCCAACTCGTCGGTGGGGCTGGCTCCCAAGGCCAACTCGGCATCCGCTCGCCACACGTCGGCGATCGCGCCGTCATACCCACTCATCGTCACCAGTTCGTCGACGCTGTCGGAACCGTCCGATTCGATCGCCGGAAACCAGCGGTTGTGGAGCATGGGATGGGCATTGACGAAACCAGGGCGATCGGTGGGCTCAACCAGCGAAAAACGCGCCTCGGCCAGCCGGCGGCCATTTGAAGACAGCGTGGCGCCAAAGCGACCGCCTGGTTCCAGCCGGGGTCCGGCGCGCCCGATCGAAACCGGTCGGGTCATCCAGATTTCTCCGAGCTTCTTCGGATATCCCTGGTGATATCCACGGACCAGGGCGAAGTCCTTGTCCACCCAGATCAATGGACATCGGGAATACGGCCGATCCTGATATCGACAGCGGATAACGAAGAACGCCTCCTTGTACTGGCTGCGAACTGGATCAAGAATCTCGTCGAAGCGGTCGGAACAACTCTGCCAGTCGGCCCAGATCAGCGCCACCGCTCCAGGGTCATCGTCGAGGGGCTCAACTCCATCGGGGAGCAGCGCTCGAATATTTACAGGGTCCGTCCGGTATTCGACGGTGAGCATTTCGCCCGAGTAATGCCACGGTGGAGGAGGCAGCAGCGAACTCTCACCGCGAGCGGTTCGAGGAAAAAGGAAACCGTCCATTCCGGACATGTTATTGACCGTCTCCCCGTGCCATCACGACCACCGGCAGGTGTTTGATCCCGTTGTGGAAATTCGATCGAAGGCGAACGACCTCACCTCCGAGTCGGATACCAGAAACGCGTCGAATCAACTCCTCGATCACGACCCTCAATTCCAATCGAGCAAACGATGCCCCCAGGCAATGGTGGGGTCCTACCCCGAACGCATAGTGTGGGTTGGGTGAACGGTCCATCCTCAAAACATGGGGATCGTCGAAGACTTCTGGCGCAACGTTGGCCGCCACGTACCACATCACCACCTTGTCCCCCGCCTGAATCGCTCGCCCCCCGAGTTCGGTGTCAACCGTGGCGGTCCGACGGAAGTGCATGGTCACGGAGGCGGCACGGAGCAGTTCCTCCACTGCCTCAGAACCGAACGAAGGGGGGACCTCTTCCAAGAGTTCCGGGTGGTCGATCAACAGACTCACGGCGTGATTGATGGCGTGGCGAGTCGTCTCGTTTCCGGCCACCATGAGGAGCGTGAAGAAGTTCTTGAACTCGAGATCGGTGAGCGGGTGACCGTCGACGGTGGCACCAAGCAACCGTGATACCACGTCGTCGCCTGGATCGGCACGGCGCGCCATCGCACAAGCCTCCGCATATCGGAATACCTCCAGCGCCGCCCGGCTCCGAAACGGAAGCAGCCGCCAATCTCCTTCGGCGTCCTGCCCCACCACGAAATCGGGATCGGTATTCGACACAAGGCGGTCGGTCCAACCAACGAGCAAATCGGCGTCTGCGTCGGGTACGCCGAGAAGTCGACACAGAAGCCGCACAGGCAGGGCCCTTGCCACTCTGTCTGCGAAATCAAAGCGCCCTTCGATGATCAGTGGATCGAGGACAAACCCTGTGAGCGCACGAAAGGCGGCTTCAAATCCCGCGACAACTCTGGGGGTGAATCCACCCTGCAGGATTCGTCGCAGCCGGGTGTGGCTGGGTGGGTCGTGTTCCATCAGCGTGCGTCGATGATGGAGGGCCTCTTCATCCATTTCCTCCAGGCGAATCCCGCGAGTCGTGGTGAACCGATCCCAGGCCCTCCCGACCTCGG
Organism: Acidimicrobiia bacterium; assembly: GCA_041746105.1. Lineage (GTDB taxonomy): Bacteria > Actinomycetota > Acidimicrobiia > Spongiisociales > ZC4RG35 > JBFHRE01. The sequence goes on along the minus strand of JBGTHP010000025.1, from coordinate 170,872 downwards.
AAATCTCGGCGTGGCCGACGACACCCCAGTGCCAACCCCCATCGAACTCATGAATCCGGAGCACCGGTCCGCTACCCGCAAGTTTGGCGAAGGTGGCATAAGGAACACCGCGGACATAGGTCTCGTGATCGGTGATGTCAGCCGAGTCAGGACCACGATCGCCCAACAATGAGCTCACGGCCATACGTGGACGCTACCAGCTATCGTTCGGGCCCGAATGATCAGGGCGGTCGACCGGTGAAAGAAACGCGGAGGGTGCTGCTAAACGGCTCCCCGGTGACGCTCGTCGGAGGCGGCGAGCGTTTCGAGACTGCCGAAGGCCTAGTCATAGACGTGGCGAAAGCCATCCACCTGCCCCCGGTCGAACCGACCAAGGTCATCGCCATCCATCTCAACTACCGCAGCCGGGTTGAGGAATTCGGAGCCAAGCTCCCTTCGGCACCGACCTACTTCCAGAAGCCGACCTCGGCCCTCAACGGACACAGAGGCGATGTTGTACGTCCCGCCGGCTGCAAATACCTCAACTACGAAGGCGAAATCGCAATTGTGATCGGATCCACCACTCGTAGCGTCACTCCGGCCGAGGCTGAGACTCACATCCTCGGCTACACCATCGCCAACGACTACGGCCTCCACGATTTCCGTGACACCGACGCCGGCTCGATGCTCAGGGTCAAGGGGTCGGATACCTTCTGCCCGCTTGGTCCGGGGTTGATCGAAGGTTGGGACTTCCACAACAAGAAGATTCGAACCACCGTCAACGGAGAGGTAGTCCAGGATGCCTCGACTGCCGAGATGGAATGGGATATGTATTACCTCGTGGCCGATCTGGCCCGCACCATGACCCTCATGCCAGGCGACGTCATTCTGTCGGGCACTCCGGCCGGCTCGCGCCCGGTAAATCCGGGTGACGAGGTTTCGGTTGCGGTGGAGGGACTGGGGATGTTGACGAACACCGTTGTCCAGGGCTCGGATCCGATTCCGGACACCTTCGGTGCCCAGCCATCTGAATCGGAGGAGGTCTTGTCGACCGCACTTGGCGGCGATTGGGAATTCCGGGGGATCAGACCGCCCCGGGGCTGACCCGGGACACCTGACCCGGCGAAGGCATCAGTCCGATCGGGTCGGTTCCCCCACGAAATCTCCGAGGAACCAGCCGACCAAACGGGCGGCGCGATCGGCGGACTCGGATTCGAACGCCTTTGTCTGCTCCATCACCGAAACGGTGTCAAGGCCGGAGCGCTGGAGACGCCCCTCATCACCTGACTGGTACCACTTCTCCAGAAGCTCCGGCCCCAGCTCAGGATGAAATTGGACCGCAAGCGACCTTCCAAGGCGAAACACCTGGGGTCCGGCCGATGTTCTGGCGAGCTCTTCTGCGCCGGTTGGCACCGAGAACACATCGTGATGAAACTCAAACCACGGCCCCCGCAAGAGCGACGACTCCGATTCGAGTTCGTACCAGCCGAATTCGGTCTCGCCGGCGCGTTCAACTTTTCCGCCAAACGCTGCTGACAGCGCCTGGGCCCCAAAACAGATACCGAGCACCGGAACGTCGGTTTCGACCGCCTTCCGCAAATGAGCCAGCAATGGTTGCACCCATCCTTCGATCCGCTCGTCGTAGACCGACCAGGGGCTCCCCATCACAACGATCACATCGTGCTCAGACAGGTCGGGGAAATCGACGTCGCCGGGAGGAGAGGTGAAATCGGATTGGATGACGAAGTGGTCGAGGGACGCACCACCGGCAACCAAGGCCTCGCCGATGGAACCTGCCGACTCGTATTCGTCCGGCTGAAGAATGAGGACCCGCATCGAATCGATGCTAGGAGAACAGCCCGGTTGCGGCGAGACGCCTCGAACCACACTCCAACGCGAGCTTCCTTGATCCCGTCCACGTGGGGCCCACCCCATCCGGGAATTGTTTGTCGTGGATCAGAAGGTCAGCCGGTACACAACGTTCCCGACAACTGCTGGATGTTGGCGCGCCCCTTCTGGAGGTTGGCGGTCCCCGACCATGTCCACTGTCCGCTCCCCCCGGCGAGGACATCGATCGTCGAATCGAAGCCAACCAATGGAGGGGTGAGCGGAGTGTTGGTTGAATGTTCGACCATGCTCACGATCCCCTCGGGAAAGAAAACATCGAAAAAGATGTCGGCCGTATTCTCGCCGGTGTCTACGAAGCCGGTGCCGACAAACACGACGTTGAGCCTTTCGCCATCCAGGTTGAGACGGAGAACCCCAAAACCGGTTCTTCCGAAATCCAGTCGACCCACTCCGGTCAACTGCGCACACTCTTCTGCAGCCACGGCGCCGGCCGGCAACAACAAGAGGGCGGACAACAGTCCCGCCAATGCCAGACGTCTCACGTTCTTCTCCAATCCACTCGACCCTGACCTCCACCTCCAGCGTATTCGACACGAAGTGCCCGTGGTGGCCGACCCTGCGGGGAGCAAACCAAGCACCCACAAGAAAGGAGGCCCTGATTCAGGGCCTCCTTCATTGCACAGTGTTCTGTGGTTTAGCCGCGGGGGCTGCTGTCAAACGACTCGTCAAAGGACGGCGCAACCCTGCGGTTGCCGGCGTCATTGCCGGATGACTGTGGTTGACGATTGCCGCTATCGCGGTCACGTCCACCTCGGTCGCCGCCACGATCACCACCACGTCCACCTCGGTCGCCGCCGCGGTCACCACCACGATCACGATCGCGCCCACCGCGGTCGTCGCGGCCCCCGCCTCTGCGATCGTCACGGCGATCATCATTCGACGATGGACGACGCTCACCTTCTGGCGGTCCGTTGTACGGCAATTCCTGGTCGAGAACCAGCGAGAGTTTGCCCGTCTTGGGGTCGACGGAATCGAGCGAGACCTTGATCACGTCTCCGAGCGTCACGTAGTCTTCGGCGGCTTCGACTCGACGGTTCGGATCCATCTTGGAAATGTGAAGCAACCCATCCCGTCCGGGAAGGATGTTCACGAACGCGCCGAACTTCGTGATGTTGACGACGGTTCCGTCGTACGTCTTTCCGACTTCGGCCTCTGGCGGGAAGGCGATCATCATGACCCTTGCCTTGGCCGCGGCCAGCACATCCTTGTCGTTGGAGGCGATGCGGACGATCCCGATCTGTCCCTCTTCCTCGATCTCGATGGTGGCGCCCGTCTGCTCCTCCATCTCGCGGATGACCTTGCCCTTGGGTCCGATGATTTCGCCGATCTTGTCCTTGGGGATTTCGATCGCCTCGATCCGGGGCGCATGGGGATTCAGCTCACTGCGGGGCTCTGCGATCGCCGACTTCATGACCTCGAGGATCTTGAGTCGTGCCTCCTTGGCCTGAGACAGTGCTCCCGACAAGATGTCGGAAGGAAGCCCCTGGAGCTTGGTGTCCATCTGCAGAGCGGTGATCACGTCAGCGGTTCCGGCCACTTTGAAGTCCATGTCGCCGAGCGCATCCTCGGCTCCAAGGATGTCGGTCAACGTGACGTACTTGCCATCACGATGGATCAGTCCCATTGCGATCCCGGCTACAGGAGCCATGATCGGCACCCCTGCGTCCATCAAAGAGAGCGTCGACGAACACACCGACGCCATCGAGGTCGACCCGTTCGAGGAAAGAACCTCCGAAACGAGCCGCAGAGCGTAGGGAAACTGCTCCGGTGTCGGAATCGTCGGATGAACCGCTCTTTCTGCCAGAGCACCGTGGCCGATTTCGCGCCGCTTGGGGCCGCGCATGAATCCGACCTCACCCGTCGAGAAGGGCGGGAAGTTGTAGTGGTGCATGTAGCGCTTCGACTCCTCGGGAGCGAGGGAGTCGATCATCTGCTCCATCTTGAGCATGCCGAGAGTGGTGATGTTGAGCACCTGGGTCTCGCCACGCTGGAAGAGGCCAGAACCGTGGGCCCGACCAACAACCCCGACTTCAGAGGTGAGTTCGCGAAGGTCACCGGCGCCTCGGCCGTCAAGGCGAATCCCGTCGTTCACGACCCTGGCTCGCATCATGTCCTTCACAACGGACTTGAAAGCTCGTTTGGCCATCGCGGCTTCTGCGGGATCACTGCCTTCTGCGGTGTACCCGAGCTCGGAGAGCACACCCTCTTGGGCTGCATCCTGGGCTGCGTTGCGCTGTTGTTTGTCGGCGATTTTTATCGCCTCGGTGACACGGCCCTCGGCCGCGCTGCGAACCTTGTTGTAGACCTCGTCGGTGTAATCGATCGCAGTCGGGTATTCGACTGTCTTCTTCTCGACCTTGGATGCCAGCTCGAGCTGGAGGTCGATGATCTGGGAGATGTAGGCCTTTGACTCTTCGAGTCCTGTGGCCACAGACTCTTCGTCCGAGGCGGGAGCGCCATCGGCGATCAGCCGCAATCCTTCAGTGGTGGAGCCGGCCTCCACCATGATGATGTCCACGCCGCCAGAATCGTTCTTGCCACCTGCAACCACGAGCTCGAAAACAGACTGCTCGAGATCCTCGTGCGTCGGGAAAGGAACCCACTCCCCATTCTTGAGCGCGAGGCGGATGCCGGCGATCGGACCCTCGAACGGGATCGGTGACACCATCAACGCGGCCGATGCGCCATTGAGCGCGACCACATCGAACGGATTTTCCGGGTCAACCGAGAGTGATGTCATCACCACATGGGTTTCGCAACGGTATCCCTCCTTGAACGAGGGGCGCAGCGGTCGGTCGACCAGGCGACAGGTGAGGATGGCTTGTTCGCTGGGACGTCCCTCCCGACGGAAGAAAGATCCAGGGATCCTTCCGACGGCGTACATCCGCTCTTCAAAGTCGACCGTCAGAGGGAAAAAGTCGATCCCTTCGCGGAGCGACTTGGATGCCGTTGCGGTAACCAACATTTCGGTGCCATTGAGTCTGGCTACTACGGCGCCGTCGGCCTGGAGGGCCAACTTGCCGGTGGTGAATGACAGCTGTTTGCCGCCGACTTCACCGCTGACCGTGATTTCTGACACGGTTTCTCCTTCATTCTGGAGCCGGCCCTGTTACCAGTGGTCACCCCTCGGGGGGAGGAGTCACAACTAGCAACCGGTATCGGCTCGGTGTAGTTGGTGGTCCGGTGGGCCGATGACCGACCAGACCTGATCCCAACCTTGCGGTTGGATCTTCGGTTTCGTTCCTCGGCCCGTCGGAATGACGGCCGGGTTGTCCGAAACCAGGAGAGGAGCGGTCAGCCGCTCCTCTCAAACCTTTTTCAGCGACGCAGGCCGAGGTCCGCGATCAGCTTTCTGTAGCGCTCCACATCTTGACGTTTCAGGTAGTTGAGCATACGACGACGTTTCCCGACGATCATGAGCAGGCCGCGTCGACCATGGTGGTCGTGTTTGTGCTCTCGCAGATGTTCGGTCAGATGAGTGACCCGCTCGGTCATCAGCGCCACCTGTACCTCCGGCGAACCGGTGTCCGACGGATGTGTTCCGAACTCTGTGATGATCTCTTGGGTTGTCTTCATGCGCGTTGAACCTGAATTCGTCGAAATGGAATGGACGGATGATACCACGGCCCGTGCGTCGGGCGAATCCTGAACGCTAGCGGTGCCACTGCCTCGGGCCCGACGTCGGATGGAAAACCCATGCACTTCCATCCTCGATCTGGCCGGCGACGGCTACCTCATCAGTTGGCAACATCACCGCCCCGAGCGGCAGGTGTGACTCGAGCGCGGCCGGGAAACCCAGCCAGCTCGCCCCATCGTCGGTCGAGACGAGCAACTCCGTGGCCGAACGCACACGAATCTCTCGACCGATCACCAGCACCTGGTTCGGTGTTCTGGTCGGCACCCTCAACTCCCGACCATCCGGCCAGGCCTCGATCAGACGAATCAACGTCGAGTCCGGGGTTCTGTCGATCACGAAGAAGGGAACCCCGGATTGGCCCCATGACAACTCTGGAGCGACAACGATCTCTCGACCGTCGTCGGTGAGCCCGAACCCCTCCGAGCTCGCCACCACAAAGGCCCCTGGAACCGAACCGACGATGGGTTGCGAGGAAAATCCGAGGTCTTCCCAGCCGTCAGCTCCCAGTTCCCATAGGCGGTTGTCGACGGTTCCGATCCGCATCGAGTCACCAACCATGGCCACCTGGGTCGGTGCATCGAGGGGAACGTCGACCTTGACGAGGCCCACACCGTCGAGCCGCCAGAGACCGATCGGGGTGGAGATGAACAACGAATCCTCGGTGGGGAGGAAATCGTTCCACCCGCCCCCAGACTGAATTTGGCCGATCCACTCGAGCCCATCACTGGTCGCCTCCCAAACGCCGTGTTCTGTGCTGAACAAGACGCGGTCGTGCCAGCGCACCGTGCCCATCACATGACCGGGCAACTGGGTCACAGGTGCCCAGGTCATCTCATTCTGGGCCAACACCGGCTCCGAGGCGCTCCCATCTTTGCGAACCCAGAGCGCAACGTCTCCGTTCACATATCCGACGATCACCGAGTCGGCCCCCCAACCCGCCATTGCGGATACCGAATGGCTGCCCTCGCGACCGGTTGGCAGCCCCTCATATCTCTCGTATATCGGGACCACACTCTCACCAACCGCCAGCAACTGATTTCCCCGAAGAATCGTCAAAACACCGTCCATGACCTCGAGTCTCGAACCCTGGGCCAGCGGTTGTGACACCCCCCAACGTTGAGGACTCGCCCCCTTCATCAGCTGACCCTCGCCAAATGGTTCGAGTGCCAACGTGCCCCACAACTTGTCATCGTGAACGACGGCGCTCACAAACCCTCCCGACCCGATGTTGCCAACCAACACCCTGTTCTCGGATTCGAGCGACCAGACGGTCGGACCCAGCGATGAGCCGAGCGCGTAGACCTCGCCTTGCCATTCGACGACAGACGCAACCCAACCGTCGGCATTCGGTCGCTCATATAGGGCGGTCCGCCCGCCTTTTACCGACACCCTCTCCCATCCCTGGCGATGCCGCCAGAGTGCCGGCTCCCCCGGCGTCCACGGACGAGATCCGATCATTCCGGCGGCGTAGGTTTCGCCACCCGCCTCTCCGATCCAGAGCACCCATCCTGACTCGTCCGGCAGCGGTTCCAACTCCCAATTCCCTCCTCCATCAACGGAACGCCACATCTCAGAAGAAGCTTCGGAAGCGGTGGCGAGCCAGAGACCCCGCGAATCGGAATGAACCACCGTGTGCCAGCCGCGGGCGTCTATCGTTTTGAGACGCCACGTGACCCCATCCGCCGAGGTCACCACCGATAGCCCCACGTCTCCTGATAACGCCACGATCCAGCCGGAGTCTCCCCCATCGACGGAAGCGGCATGACCAGGCAGCCCGAGTTGTGCCCACCGCCGGGCAAGTTCGGGCACGGGGTCGGTGACGGCAGGCACGATCGGCGCCTGCTGCACCTGTATTGGTTCGGCCGGCGCTTGCAGGTCCCCGCTCGTCTCGACAGGTGGCTCCCCTTCGACGTTGATCGCAAGAGCGCCGACGACGACCAGAATGCCGGCGACGACGACCAGAGCCGCCAACCGGCGCTTGCGCGGTTCGAATCCGGCCGGAGCGCCCGGAACCGGGCGATCGTCACCTACTACGACCGCTGCGATCACCTCGGTGTCGCGTGACTGGCGCTCCACAGTCCGTATTGTGCCAGCAACCCTGGGTTGAGCGTCACCGACGATCAGTCGGTGGCCACCGCCTCAACCTCGATTTCGACCTTCCAGGAAGCGTCGAGCAAACCCCGGACGACAACCATGGTCGCCACCGGATCGTCGGTGCCGAAAAGCTGGCGATGGGCGCGACCGATCTCATCTGCATCGCCGGCATCGATGATGAACATTCTCGTGCGGATAACGCGACCACCCCCCAGACTTTCGATCGCTGCCTTCGCGATGGACCCGCAAAGGAGCATTTGGTCGAAAGCGGCCTGAGGCACGGTGCTCCCGTCCTGTGGGATGGGCGCGGTGCCGGCAACTTCGATCCGAGACCCCTCTCGCAGGGCCCGGCTGAACCCGTAACGGGATTCGAATGGCGAGGCAGAATGAATGTGCCGAGTCATCGAGCGTGGCCCAGGAGCATCCGAGCGGCCTCTCGGTCGCGAGCGATCTGATTCGACAGTTCAACGACACTGTCGAATTTTTTCTCCTCCCTGATCCTCTGGACGAAGGAGAGGGTGAGTTCCCTTCCATAGAGATCACCGTCGAAACCGATGACGTGGGCCTCAACAGTCCGCTGGTTTACTCCAAAGGTCGGCCGCACTCCAACATTGACGACCGCATCCCAAACCTCACCTTCCCAGGAGGCCATCGCCGCGTAGACGCCGTCCCGCGGCACCATCATCCGCTCCTGAGATCGCAGATTCGCCGTGGGGAAACCTATCTGACGGCCCCGCCCGTCGCCGTGGATGACAACACTTCGCATTGCAAACGGCCTGCCCAACATACGGGCTGCCTCGATCACGTCACCGTCTCCCAGGATTGCGCGGATCTTGGTCGAGGACACCACCTCGCCGTCGGCGGCTGTGACCGGGGAGACGAGCTCCACTTCAAAACCGGACACCTCTCCCACTCGGCCCAAGAGATCAGCATCGCCTCGCCGTTCTTGTCCAAAACGAAAATCCCCACCGACGGCAACCAAACCGGCTCTGAGGCGACTGCTCAGGATCTCGGTTGCGAACACCTCCGGTTGCAGGTCACGAATCTGGAAAAAAGGGAGGACTCCAACAACATCTACCCCACATTGGCCGAGCAACTCGACGCGGTGATCGATGGCCGTGAGCAGCTTGGGAGCGCGCTCTGGAGCCAAGAACTCGAGGGGGTGGGGCTCAAAGGTGAGCGCAATCGGCATCAGGCCGAGTCGGCCGGCCTTCTCGACGACGCCCGACATGACGGCCTGGTGCCCTCGATGAACACCATCGAAGACTCCGATCGCGATGGACGTGGGGCGCTCCACGCTCCAGTTGAACGGGTCTCCTGTCAAAACCGTCTTCATGACAAGACCACTTGTGGTCGTGCCAGGTCGTCGACCACCCCATAAACCGCGAGGAGCTTGTCATCGGCGTCTACGACAAGAAAGTTCTCTCCTGGTGCCAATTCGTGAGGGGCCGAGATCGACCGACCACTGCGAACAGCCGCGGAATCGTCAGTGGCGACGGAAGGCATGTGCCTGAGACCTCGTGCCGGGGCGATCAGGTGTCGTTCCCAATCGTCGAGCCGGTCCCACGCCACTGCGTCGTCCAGATTCAACGTTCCCGTGGTCGTGCGACGAAGCGCTGTCAGGTGCGCCCTTCCTCCCAGTGCCGCCGCCATGTCGTCGGCGAGGCTCCGAACGTAGGTGCCGGTACCACAACGCACCCGAAGCCCCACCAGTGGATAATCGCCCTGTTCGAGGGATGTGATTGTCAGTTCGTGGATCTCCACGGGTCGCGCCTCTCTTTCGACTTCCACGCCCTCGCGGGCCAGATCGTAGAGCCTCTTGCCTCGGTGTTTGAGCGCAGACACCATGGGAGGCACCTGGAGAATCGTCCCGAGGAATTGAGGCACGATCGCTTCGAGGTCCACTCGGTTCACCGGGAGCGGGTTCCGGCCGGTTTCTGTGCCGTCGGCATCGAGACTGTCGGTTGCCACCCCGAAGCGGGCAACTGCTTCGTACACCTTGTCTTGATCCTGGATGAATCTGATCAGGCGTGTGCAACGACCCAGACCCACCACCAATACTCCGGTCGCCATCGGATCGAGCGTGCCGGCATGGCCCGCCTTCTTCATCCCCACAACACGACGGACCGCAGCTACGACGTCGTGTGAGCTGCGGCCAGCGGGCTTGTCGACGACGAGGAAGCCGTCGACCATCATCTGACCGTTGACGGTCCGACCGCATCCAGACGACTGCGAACTTCTTCGACCACCTGCTCCGGTGTTCCCGAATAGGTGAATCCGCTGGCGTTGTGATGCCCGCCTCCCCCGAAATCGACCGCAATCGCCCCAACATCGACCCGACCCCGTGAGCGGAGGCTCGCTTTTACCCTGGTGTCTCCGAGTTGTTTCAGGAGCATCGCAACGTCAGCTTCTGTTGCGATCCTGATCGCGTCAATCAGTCCATCGGTATCGTCCAGGCCGATCCCGGCCGAGGCCAGATCGTCCAACAAGAGCGTCGACCACACGAGTCTCCGCTCGGGATCGAGCTGGGCACGTCCCTGTACGGCCCCGGCTACGGCCAGATAACCGAACGGCGCTTCTTCGTAGACATGGCGACCCACCACCTCGGGGCGGGCACCGGCTTCGACCATGTCGGCCGCCACTCGAAGAGTGGACGGACTCGTGTTCGAATACTGGAATCGACCGGTGTCCGTGACCAGGCCGGTGTGAAAACATGTAGCCGACACCGCATCGATCTCCCATCCGAGAAACCCGATCAGCCTGTGGCAGACCTCGGCGGTGGCGGCAGCCTTTGCGTCGATCAGGTTGATATGCCCGAAGCCGGTATTCGACACGTGATGATCGACAACTATGAGCGTCTTGGCGCTCTCCGCTTGAGAAGCGAGCGAACCGAGACGATCGGCGGATCCGGCGTCAAATGTCAGCATCAGCTCCGGCGCCGCCGGTACCGAACCAGGAGGAACGAGTAGGTCGAGCGGTAGGTATCGGTAGGCGTCCCCAACGACAAAAGGCTCACCAAAGGAAGGGAACACCTCTTTGCCGGCCTGCCGTGCCAGGACGGCCATTCCCAGCATCGAACCAAGGGCGTCGCCGTCAGGGCCCACATGGCAGGCGAGAACGATGGACCGGGCTCCCTCGATCGCTTCAACCGCCCGCTTCATTTCGCTTTCGGAGATCACTCTTCCTCGCTCTCACCCGTCGCCAGTGTCCGCAGGATCATGTCGATTCTGTTCCCAGATGTCACGCCGGAATCGACCTGAAAATGCAGGGCAGGGGTGTATTTCATCCTGACCTGATCTCCGAGAACCTTACGCAACCGGGGACTTGCCTTTTCGAACGCGTCCCTCGCCCCCTCGACCTGACTGAGATCGAGCATCGAAAAATACACCGTGGCCTCACGCAGGTTCGGATGAGTATCGACGCCGGTGATGGTGACCATCTCGAGCCTGGGATCCTTGAGGTTCTCCACCTCTTCTGCGACCACTTCCTTGACAATCGAGTTCACCCGCTCCATACGCGAGAAGTTGGGATTGCTCAAACCGGGTCCTCCAGATATGAGATGCGCAGGTCGATCACTTCGATCTCGCTGTTCTTGTCAACGTAGCCACTCATCCGATCTATCAGACGGTCCAGCTTCGCACCATCTCTGGCCACTATCGCCATGCCCAAAGTTGCTCGTTGCCAGTCGTCTTGGTGATCGACCTCGGCCAAACTGATCGACAGAGTGTTGTGTAGTCCCTCTTTGAGAGGCTTGAGGATCCTGCGCTTCTCCTTGAGCGATTGAGCTTCAGGGAACCGCAATTCAAGACGCAGAGCGGCAGCCTGCATCAGGTGCGAGCAACCTCCCGCAGAACGAATGCCTCGATCACGTCGGATTCCTTGAGGTCGTTGTAACCCTCGACCCCGATACCGCATTCAAAACCGGAGGCAACCTCTCTGACGTCGTCCTTGAAACGCCGCAGGGAGCTGAGCGTCCCGGTGTGGATCACGACGCCATCGCGAATCAGTCGAACCTTGGCGTTGCGCTGCATCACACCTTCTGTGATGTAGGAACCGGCGATGGTGCCGGCCTTTGGCACCTTGAAGAGCGCCCTGACTTCTGCGGTGCCAAGAATCACTTCCTGGCTGTCGGGTGTGAGGCTTCCGACCAGGATTCGTTCGATGTCCTCGAGCAGCTCGTAGATGATGCCGTAGGTACGGATGTCGATGCCCTTGGCCTCGGCCGCCTTGCGGGCTTTGCCTTCGGGCCGGACGTTGAATCCGATGATGATGGCATTCGTCACCTCGGCCAAAGTGACATCGTTTTCGTTGATGCCACCCACCGCGGAGTGGACGATGTTGACCGACCCGTCTTCTCGTTTGATCTTCACGATTGCTTCGCGGAGGGCCTCGATCGAACCGTGGGCATCAGCCTTGACCACCACCCTCAGCTCGGTGTCTTCGCCCCGCAGCTGTTCGAGCAGGTTCTGGAGGCGGTCGACCGCAGTTGGCATCTGGTGATCTCTGTCACGAATCGCCTGTTCGCGGTCGGACGCAATCGATCGAGCTTCTCGATCGCTCTCGACAACTTCGAAGGCGTCACCGGCAGTCGGAACCTCGGACCATCCCATGATCAGAACAGGGCTGGACGGTCCTGCCGACTTCAGCCGCTCGCCGGCGTGGTCCATCATCGCCCTTGCGCGCCCGGCGACAGCGCCAGAAACAAACGAGTCACCCTGGCTCAGCGTTCCGCGCTGAATCACGACCGTGGCCGTCGGACCCATGCCTGGATCGAGATGCGATTCGATCACAACCCCAGAAGCCTTCGGCTTTGGGTTCGCCTTGAACTCCTGCAACTGAGAGATCAGATCGATGACCTCGAGCAAGTTGTCAACGCCTGCGCCGGTGAGTGCAGACACTTCAACCGAAGGTACATCCCCACCCAACTCTTCGGTGATGACTCCGTGCTCTGTGAGCATTGTCCGCACCCGAAGCGGATCCGCTCCGGGAAGATCCGTTTTGTTGATCGCAACCACCAGCTGAACTCCGGCAGCCCTGGCATGGCTGATCGCCTCGATCGTTTGCGGCATCACGCCGTCATTGGCGGCGACCACCAGAACCACGATGTCGGTTACTTCGGCGCCCCTGGCACGCATGGCGGAGAATGCGGCGTGGCCGGGTGTATCGATGAATGTGAGTTTGTTGTCGCCCACCTCGACCTGATAGGCGCCGATGTGCTGAGTGATGCCTCCCTGCTCACCAGAAACGACATTCGCCTTGCGAATCGTGTCGAGGAGGGTTGTTTTGCCGTGGTCGACGTGGCCCATGACCGTGATGACAGGGGGACGGTGTTGAAGATCGGCCTCGGCGTCGTCGAACTTTGCCTTTGGTTTGGGCGTTGCCATCACGGCCGGTGCTTCGCTCGCCTCTGCCAACACAACAACGGCACCGAACCCCTGGGCAATTTCATCGATCAGTTCGGCCGGCATGGCAGCAATGGCCCCGGCCGCCTGACCCCTCACCATCAACTCCTTGACGATGGCGTTCACAGGCTGACCAAGCGCGTCGGCAAACTCGGCTACGGTCCCTCCGGCAGTGAACTCCACGAGCTCGAGGTCGTCTTCGCCCGCCACCGCCTCAGGCTCTTCGGCGGCTGTTGCCGCCGGTGCCGGTGGTTCCTCGGCCTTCGCCGCCGCCGTATCTGTCGCGGCCTTGGCGGGTGCCTCAACGGGCATCTCGGCTGAAGCAGCCCTGGGTGCCGTAGCCTTCGCCGCCTTGGGAACTGCGGTCTTTGCCGTCTTGGGAGCTGCGGTTTCAGCCGTCTTGGGAGCTGGGGTCTCAGCCGCGGGCGCTCCGCCCAACTCACTACGCAGTTTGTCGGCCTCGGTCGCCTCGATGCTCGAGGAGGCGGTCTTCACCTCGAAGCCGAGGGCTACCGCTTTTTCCAAAACGTCCTTTGATTCCAATTCGAGCTCGCGAGCGAGCTCGTAAATCCTCATCTTCGCCAAGAGCTATTCCTCTTCTCCGTCGGAACCGTCATCGATGGCCGACACTTCTTCGGCGGCCTCGGTCGGCTCGGACTCCATCTCGACCGGGGCAGCTTCTGGCGCCTCGGGTGCTGCGATCGCTTCCGCCTCTGTCTCGGACTCGGCGACCACCTCTTCCTCGACGCGATCGGACCGGATATCGATCTTGTAGCCGGAGAGCCTCGCTGCCAGTCGAGCGTTCTGACCCTCCTTGCCGATCGCAAGGGAGAGTTGGTGATCGCTAACTATTACTGTTGCCGTCTTCGCTTCTTCGTCGATGATGACTTCTTGCACTTTGGCCGGTCCGAGTGCCTCGGCGATGAAATTGCCGACATCGTCGCGGTATTGAACGACATCGACCTTCTCGCCACGAAGCTCGTTGACCACCTGTCTCACACGCGAGCCCCGGGCGCCCACACATGCACCTTTGGGATCGACGTGCGGATCGTGTGATACGACGGCGATCTTGGTCCTGTGTCCTGGTTCACGAGCAATGGCGCTGATCTCGATGGTGCCATCCACGAGTTCTGGGACCTCGAGTTCCAGCAGACGTCTCACCAGGTCGGGGTGCGATCGGCTGACGACGATCTGGGGACCCTTGGCCTCGTTGCGTACCTCGAGGATGATCGCCTTGGCTCGGTTTCCTCGCTCTAGTCGCTCGTAAGGGATCCGCTCGGACCCCGGCATCACCGCCTCGGCGTCTCCGAGGTCGAGAATGACAAATTTGTTGTCGACCTGCTGGACGATCCCCGTGATCAGATCACCCTCGCGGCCTTCGTAGACATCAAAAACCTGCTCCCGTTTCGCCTCACGTAGGCGTTGAGCGATCACTTGTTTGGCGGTTTGGGCCGCGATCCGGCCGAAGCCATCAGGTGTGTCTTCCCACTCCTTGATCACGTTGCCGTCTTCATCGAGATCTTGGGCGTAGACGATGATCTCTCCCGAATCGGGGTCGATCGTCACACGCGCCTCTTCTGCCGCCCCCGGCGACCGCTTGTATGCAGAAACCAGGGCGTTGGCGAGTGCGTCGAGAATGGTGTCGACTGTGACTCCGCGTTCACGTTCGAGCAGCTCGAGTGCTTCGATTACGGCTGCGTCGATCTTCATCGTCGATTCTCCTTCTTCCCCGGTTTCGGGTTCTTTTCCCACCGGAACAGGGTCTTGGCAGAGACCAGGTCCGAATATGCGATTGATTCGGTGCCGCCGTCGGTCGCGATGACGAAGGACTCATCGGTCGCCGATTCGATGACGCCTGTAATCGACGTGGTGACCTCGTCGCGCCTTATCTTGACTTTGGTTTCTCGGCCGACCGACTTGGCAAAATGGGCAGGAACTCGCAGCTTGCGTTCGAGTCCCGGCGACGTGACTTCAAGTTGATATGAGCCTTCGATATCGGCGTCACTATCGAGTATCCGAGAAAGGCCCTGGCTCACATCCGAAATCCGGTCGAGATCGAGTTCGTCCCCGTCGATGGTGACCCTGAGCGAACGCGAGCGTCCAGCCCCGACGAACTCGAGATCATCGAGTTCGAGGCCCTCAGCCCCTAGCCACGGCTCGAGAAGAGCCCGCAGCTCCTGCTCATTTGTTGCTGTCATCAGTCCGTTCACATTCTCATTCCGGCCTGCTGCCGCTCCTGATCGTCTGGAACGGCGCCTTCTAGGTCCGCGTTCTCGGTCCGCCTTCTCACCTCGACGTCCCACAACTCCCGTTGTAGGCCGGCGGGAATTCGCCGCCAGAACGGTCGTCATGACACACCGAGAGGTGGGCTGGGCGCCCACCTCTTCAGTAGCGTCCTTCAATTCTGCAGCCGGAGTATAGCCCTCCCAACCGCCTCAGTAACTAGCCCTGAACTCCTCCATGTACTCCACCAGCTCCATCACGCTCGCCAGCTCCAGCGCTGCGTACAGCGAAGCCCGGCACCCTCCCACGCTGCGATGTCCTTTCAAGCCGATCATCCGTCTGGCGTCGGCCCCGGCGAGAAACTTGGCTTCGAGCTCCTCGCTCGGCAACCTGAATACGACGTTCATGAGACTGCGATCGGCAACGGCCACAGGATTGCGATAGAACCCACCCGATCCATCGATCGCCTCATACAACATGCTTGCTTTTTCGATCGATGCCGACTCCACCGCGCCAAGACCTCCTGCCGCCTCGACTCGTGAAAGCACCTTCCCCATCACATATATGGGAAACATCGGCGGCGTGTTGCCGAGCGAACTCGAATCGATGTGCCAGCGGTAGTCCAGATACTTCGGCAGATTGCGCTCTGAGGCTCCGACCACCGAGTCGCGGACGAACACAACTGCCATACCGGCGGGCGCCAGGTTTTTCTGAACACCTCCATAAACGAGGTCGTGCCGATCCCAGTCGATCGGTCGAGACAGATAATCGGACGACATGTCGGCGACCAGCGCGACCTCGGTTTCTGGCGGCGAAACCATCCGGATACCACCGATGGTTTCATTCGAGGTCACGTGGAGGTATTGGGTATCACCCTCGACGTTCAGCTCGGAAGAAGCGGGCATTCTCCGAAACCCCTCAGGGCTCCCATCCCAGGCCGGATAGGCCGAACAGACGACAGAGGCGTCCGCATAGGCGGCATTGCCCCAAGAGCCCGAAAGCACGTAGCCCGCCCGGCGCCCATCCGGGACGAGGTTCATCGGCACCATCGCGAACTGAAGTGTGGCTCCGCCTTGCACAAATATGATCGCAAACTCTGGCGGGGCGCCGGATACTGCTCGAGTCAATCGCAGTGTCTCGGAATGAACCTGGTCGTATTCGTCACTCCTGTGGCTCATCTCAACTAGAGACATTCCCGTTCCTGCAAAGTCGACGAATTCGGCCCTGGCCTCTTCTAGGACTTCGAGGGGCAGAGTGCAGGGACCTGCTCCAAAGTTGTGGGCTCTCAACTGGCTCCTCGTCTGACGGCTCGCTTCATCGTAGATGCGACGAGCTGTTGCCTACTCTGGTCACGTGACCACAAGACGCACAGTCACTCGATTCGACAATTCAGGTGTGGCTGAAGGTGTGGACGACCTCCTTGCGGTTGAGCGCCCGATCGAGCTGCGCATCGGCGACACCCCGATAGCGGTCCTGATGTCGAGTCCGGGAATGGAAGAAGAACTGGCGCGCGGCTTCGCACTCACCGAAGGGATCTTGCTTTCCCCCAACGAGTTGGCGGCAGTCGAAAGTGTGGGCGATGGCGACCGGCTACGTCTTCGTTTTGCCGAGGGGGTCACGGTCGACCCAGAACGATTCAGACGCAACGCCTACACCACGTCGTCATGTGGCGTGTGCGGCAAGGCGTCGATCGATGCGGTCCTCGTTTCTGCCCGCCGGCTGCCCTCGGGGCCGCTGCTCACACCCGCCGATGTGATGAAGCTCTCCGCTTTGCTCTCGACCGCCCAGCCGGTATTCGCAGCAACCGGCGGACTCCACGGTGCGGCGATATTCACTCCAGATGGCGATCTACTTGCCAGCGCCGAGGACGTGGGGAGGCACAACGCAGTCGACAAGGCAATCGGCGCATTGTCGAAAGACAGATGGCCCTTGGGAGAGGTCGTCCTCCAGATTTCAGGAAGGGTCTCGTTCGAGGTCGCCCAGAAGGCGGCCGTGGCCGGCATACCGATCGTTGCCGGAGTTTCGGCGGCCTCATCGCTGGCAGCCGACCTGGCAGAACAAACAGGAATGACTCTGATCGGATTCACCAGACCGGGAGGCTTCGTGGTTTATGCCGGCTTCCAGCGGATCGCCGCCGGCTGAAAATCACAGACGCGCTTCCTCGACTCTCGACACCACCATTTCAACGGCATCGCCGAGAGATATCTCATGGGTTTCCAAGCCCCTTCGGACGTTCAACTCCACGGTTCCGGCATCGAGTCCTTTGGGACCGATCGTGATTCGAAATGGAATGCCAATCAGCTCGGCATCAGCGAATTTGACGCCAGGTCGCTCAACTCGATCGTCGTAGAGAACCTCGACACCCGCCTCGCTCAGGGCGCGATACATGTTCGCCCCCGTCGCGATGACCCGTTCGTCGTCGGCTCTGACCGTCGAGACCACCACCTCATAGGGGGCGACACTGACTGGCCAAATGATCCCTCGCTCATCGTTGGAACTCTCGACGATTGCAGCCATCGAACGTTCGAGCCCGATCCCGTACGATCCCATGATTATTGGAACCGCCTGGCCGTTTTCGTCCTGGATCGTGGCGCCCATCGCCTCCGAGTAGCGGGTCCCGAGTTTGAAGATGTGGCCGACTTCGATGCCTTTCCAGATATCCAGCACTCCACCGTCGATCGGGCATGCTTCACCCGCCTTGACGGCCCGAAGATCCTCCCAACGGCCAACCTTGATGTCTCGATCCACGTCGACGTTGCGGTAGTGCATGTCGTCGATATTTGCTCCGGTCACGAGTCCCCGACGTCCCTTGAGAGCTGAGTCTGCGACGATCTCGAGGTCGACGACTCCGAGCCCTCCCAGGCTCCCCGGACTGGCTCCGAGCGCGACCACGATCTCTTCTGGTGTGGCTGGTCGAGCGTTGAGGGCGCCTGAGACGTCAAGCAGCTTCTGCTCCTGAAGATCGTGGTCTCCCCTCATCAAAACGAGCGTCACGTTGCCGTCGAGGACGTAGACAAGCGTTTTGATCTGGTGGTCGGGTGAAGCTTCATCGGGAAAAGCAGCGGCAAGCGCTTTGATCGTTCGGATCTCCGGAGTGGCAAAAGTCTCCGGGAGAGGCAGCTCGGCGGGGTCTTCGACCGTGGCAACCGCGCTCGTAGCGCGTTCAACATTCGCCCGGTAGTCACATTTGTCGCAAGTGACGATCCAATCTTCACCCGCATCGGAACGAACCATGAACTCGACCGATTCAGAGCCACCCATTGATCCAGAAGAGGCTTCGACGTCGACAGGCTGCATCCCCATCCGTTGGAACATCCTCACGTACGCCTGATGGTGGAGTACAAAGGCGCTGTCGAGCCCGGAACGTTCGACATCGAGCGAGTACGAGTCCTTCATGGTGAACTCTCGCATCCTGAGCACTCCAGATTTGGGCCGGGGTTCGTCCCGGAACTTCGTCTGGATCTGGTACCAGATCTGAGGAAACTGACGGTAGGAGAAGAGCTCGGTGGCGAGGATGGCAAAAACCTCCTCGTGGGTCATGCCCAAAGCGTTTTCGGCACCCTTACGATCGATGAATCTGAACATCTCGTCGCCCATGACCTCCCACCGCCCCGATTTCCGCCAGATTTCGGCAGGGTGGATCGCCGGGAGATGGAACTGCTGGCCCCCAAGGACGTCCATTTCCTCTTTGATGATCCTGAAAATTTTGTCGTATACCCTTCGCCCCAGCGGGAGGACCGAATAATGACCCGCAGACAGTTGGCGGACGAACCCGCCCCGAACGAGCAACCGATGGCTGATCGCCTCGGCATCGGAGGGATCGTCGCGCAGGGTGGGGATGAAGGCATGGGACCAGTGCATGAAGTGCGCAGGGTAAACGGTTCCGACGCCACTACCGTCGTGGCGATGGCCTCGTCATTCAACGCCACGGCTGCGGCAGCTCATTTATGACAGAAAGGCGGGTACCCACTCCCCCATCGGACAACGGTGCGACCCGGGTCCCGGGCGAGGCGACCTTCGAGCGTGGCGAATTGACCCGATTGTGGGTGCTGACCGGCGGAATCGGCTCGGGTAAGAGCACCATCCGCAACGAACTAGAAGAACTCGGCGCAATGTGTCTGGATGCCGATGAACTAGCCCATGAGGCGTATCAAACCGGCGGACCTGCGTTCGATGCGGTCGTCGAACGCTGGCCGGAGGTGCTCGTTGATGGCGCGATCGACCGCGCTCGGCTGGCCGACATCGTGTTTTCGCAACCCGACCAGCTTTTTGAACTCGAGGAGATCGTTCATCCGGCCGTCGGAGGTTTACTGGCCGACCGCGCCGCCAGAGCCAGAGATGGAGACGTCGTCGTTGAGATCTCGGTGCCAAAGGACCTTCTGGGCGTCGGTCCCGAACACACGATCGTGGCCGACCTGCCGGACGTCGAACGTTTCGAACGGTTGAAGGAACGGGGCATGGAAGTAGGAGATATCGCCCGCCGGATGGCCGCTCAGCCCACCAGAGAAGAGTGGATGCAGAGGGGTCATCACGTGATATCTACGAGTGGATCGAGAGAGCAGGTCGCAAGCCGCGTTCGCTCTTGGTGGGACGGTCGACCGACCTGATCAGTCGGATGGCGACGCCACCTCGGCGACCCTTGCCCTTCGCTCCGCGGACCGGTTGGCATCACCTTTGATCTCGATGAGCTGGAGACGCTCGGCCGCGGCGATGGCGGCGGCGTTGACGTCGGCTGCCGCCAGCCTGGCCTCGACCCCTTCCTCGACCAGTTTTTTGGCTTCGTCGAGAAGTGCCGACACCATTTCGGCCTCTGGGACCACCCGCACCACCTTGCCCTTGATGAAGAGGTGCCCCTTGCCGCGGCCCGCGGCGATTCCGATGTCGGCTGAGCCTGCTTCTCCGGGTCCGTTGACCACACATCCCATGACCGCAACCTGAATCGGCAGGTTCTCCGCCTCCAGCGCCGCCTGAGCCTCCGTCGCAACCTTGATCACGTCGACCTCGGCACGCCCACACGAGGGACAAGCGATGAGGTCTAGACCCTTGCGCTCTCGCAAACCGAGATACTCCAGCAATTGTCGGCCCGCTTTTGCCTCTTCGACCGGGTCCGCCGTCAGGGAGAAACGGATGGTGTCGCCGATACCCTCTGACAGCAGAGTGGCGATACCCGCAACGGATTTGATGAGCCCACCCGGCAAGGGGCCGGCTTCGGTCACACCCAGGTGCAGGGGGTAGTCCACTGTGTCGGAAAGCAGTCGGTACGCCGCGATCATCGTCGGCACATTCGAATGTTTCACCGAAATCTTGATATCGGTGAAGTCGACCTCTTCGAGGTATCGAATCTCCAACTGAGCCGACTCGACCAGCGCCTCCGGCGTCGAACCACCATGGCGGGCCTCGATGTCACGATCCAGCGATCCTGCATTTACCCCGACCCGGATTGGAACGCCGCGATCCTTGGCCTCGCGTGCCACCGCCTTGATGTGGTTCTCGTTTCGGATGTTGCCAGGGTTGAGACGGAGACCTTGCACTCCGGCCTCGAGGGCAGCGAGCGCAAGTCGGTGCTGGAAATGGATGTCGGCAATTATCGGCACTGGTGATCGTGGGACGATCTCGGCCAGACCTTGGGCCGCCTCAACGTCGTTGCAGGTGATCCGAACGATGTCGGCCCCCGAACCGGCGAGCGCGTACACCTGTTGCAGAGTGGCATCCACATCTGCGGTTTTTGTTGTCGTCATCGATTGGACCGAAACCGGAGCGCCACCTCCGACCGGCACCGAACCAACCTTGATCTGGCGGGTGGTTTTGCGCATGGGGGGAGGGTAGGTCAGAAGTCGATCGGGCGGAAGATGTCGAGGGCCATGGCGAGAATCCCGATGAAACCGACGATCACCACAACCGTCACTGCAACCGGGACCAGGCGGGCCATGTTCGCCCTCCGCCCGCTGACCTTCTCGTAGATCGCCACCGCGAAGTGGCCACCGTCGAGCGGGAAGAGCGGGACGATGTTGAGGGCGCCCAAGAACACGTTCACGAGCGCCATTATCCCGATGACGTTCGCAATCCCGATATCACCGGCTTGGGCGCCGAGTTGCACAATTCCGACGACCGAACTCGGCCGAACCTCTGGTGGGATCTCTTCGCCACCCAGTCCTCGAATCAGCGTGGCGATGGTGTCCAACTGGAGCAGTTGACCAAATGACGAATACGTGTACGGAATGGCGGTGAAAAGCTGCCGACCGGCGACAGATGCCGAACCGCCCAAGCCGAGCGACTCGACTGCGAAATCGGGAGCCACTCCCAAGAACCCGATAACCTCGCCCGAATCGGGATCGGTCCTCTCGCCGAGCACGACTGTGGTCTCAACCAATGCGCCATCGCGCTCGAGCAGCATCAACACCGACTGGTTTGGCCTGGTGACGAGTTTCGCCGTGAGGTCGTCCCAGGTGGATATCACGTCACCGTCGACGCCAACGATCTTGTCGCCCGACTGGAGGCCCGCCTTGGAGGCGGCTGTAGGAACCCCGTTGACTGCCGGTACCACCGAGGCGACCTCGGGTATCGGCACTGGCTGTCCGTCGACGATCACCGGCTGACCCTGCCACAAGGCAAGCCCGAAAAAGATGAGGTAAGCGAGCAAGAAGTTCGCAGCGACGCCCGACAGCACGACCACAGACTTGGCCCAGAAGGGCTTCTCTCGATATGTCCGTCCCTCGTCGTCGGGATCCACCTCCTCCAGGGAGCTCATACCGACAACCTTGACGTAGGCGCCGAACGGGATCGGTTTGATTCCGTACTCGGTCTCCCCCCGTTTGAATGACCACAACTTCGGGCCGAATCCGATGAAGAACTCCGTGACTTTCATCCCCGTCGCCTTGGCCGCGAAGTAGTGGCCGGCCTCGTGGGCGACGATGAAAAAGATCAGAGCGAGGAATACAGAAACGGCACCGAGCATCGCCGATCAAGTTAGCTGTCTCAGTGAGTTATCAGCAGGCTCCGGCGATCGACTCCAGGGCGATCGCCCTCGCCTCGGCGTCGATGGCGAGGGCGTCGTCTACCGAATCGATGTTTTGTGCGCCCAGCTTTCCCAGACAGGTTTCGATCAAACGCGGGATTCCGTTGAATCCCAGCCGTCCTTGGAGAAAAGACTCCACTGCGATCTCATCCGCGGCGTTGAAGACTGCCGGCCCGCCGCCGCCCATTCGGCCCGCCGAGAACGCAAGATCCAGGGCTGGGAAGGTCCGCCGGTCCGGTTCTTCGAAAGTCAGTGACTTCCCGGTGAGTGAGAAGGGCTCGGTCGGCGGCAACAGCCGCTCTGGATAGGTCAAAGCGTATTGGATCGGGATTCTCATATCGGTGGCACCGAGGTGGGCGATGAGAGCCCCATCGGCGAGTTGGATCAGAGAATGGACAATGCTTTGAGGATGGACGAGCACATCGATGTCGTCGTAATCAAAACCAAACAGGTGGTGGGCTTCGATCACTTCCAAACCTTTGTTCGCCAGCGTGGCGGAGTCGATGCTGATACGGCGACCCATATCCCACGTAGGGTGACGGAGAGCCTCTTGCGGCGTCACGTTTTCAAGCGAGTCTCGATCCCGGCCTCGGAACGGGCCGCCACTGGCGGTGATCAGCAAACGTCGGGCCGGCTCGGCGGCGAGCAGTTGATAAAGAGCCGAATGTTCGGAGTCGACCGGTATCAACTGTCCTTTTTTTGTCGCCAGCCGAGTGAGGACCTCGCCGGCCACAACCAGTGACTCCTTGTTGGCCAGGGCCAAGCGGTTGCCTGAGGCCAGCGCCGCCTCGGACGCTTTCAAACCCGCAGCCCCGACCACCCCGTTGACGACAACACATCCCGATATGCCGGCTGCGCCAAGCAAGGCGTCAGAGCCGAACTCGAGCGTATGGTTCGGGAGCATGTCCGACAGTTCTGCGCGCTCGTTTTGGCTCCCGCCGGTTGCGATCACGACGGCGTCCGGGAAGACGCGTGCCACCTCTGCAAGATCGGCCCCAGGTCGCTTGGCGGCGATCGCCATGACCTTGCGGCCCAGATGGCGACAAACTTCGACGGTCTGAGCGCCGATCGAGCCGGTGACCCCAAGGATCACCACCCCCTGCTCGGTCACAGATAATCGAGGATCGAGAAGACCAGGTAGGCCGCAGGGACGACAAAAAGCAGGGCGTCGATTCGATCGAGCATCCCTCCGTGGCCTGGAAGAATCGACCCCATGTCTTTGACGTTCAGAGCACGTTTCACAACGGATTCGGCGGCATCGCCGAGCGGAGCGAGCACCGAAACCACAGCCGCCAGGAGCAGCGCCCCCTCAAATGTGATCGGGGGGTTGAAAGGAGGAAGAGTCGACAAAATCGCCGAGAGCCCAAACGCAGCCACGATTCCCCCGACAAGGCCTTCGACGGTTTTTTGAGGAGAAACGACCGGAGCAATCTGACGTCGCCCGAATGCGCGGCCTATGAAATAGGCTCCGATATCAAACCCTGCCGTGACCAGAACAACGAACAGGATGAGCGGCACAGCATCCTCTGCCTGGCCGATTGCAACAGCAAATGCGAGCAGCCCGATCCAGGCGGTCCCCATCACCGTGATCGAAGCGTTCTCGAGCGGGTCGCGCCGATCCTGAAAGGCGAAGACCACCGTCGCGACGAGGATGGTGACGACCAACCCACCTACCAGTGCAAACACACCGCCTCGATGGACGCCGATCCCCGCAATAAAAAGCCCGAGCAGCCCGGCACCCGCCACCGGTCGGTAACCCTGGGCCCGCAACGTCGCAAACAGTTCTCCCGCAGAGAGCACCATGATCGCGGTCACCAGGCCGGTGAACCAGACACCTCCCAGAAACAGGCTTCCGACAAAAAGCCCCAGTAGGACAAAAGCGCTTCCGACCCGCAACGCCAGATCGGAGGCGCGCTGCTGGTCCTCGTGTTCCAGTTCCTCCTCGCTCATCATCTTGACCCCGGTCACGTCCTCGAATCCGACAAGGCCGGTGCCGACCCCTGGCAGCGCAGCAGCGGTCGCCTGTCGCTCGACCGTTTCGTCTTGAGCCCTGGCGACATCGGCTGCCAGGTCCTGGTACTCACGGGTTGTGGCGGCGAGGTAATCCTCATCGAAAGAAGTGAGCTCCGAGCCCGGTTTTTTGGCCGCCTCGAGCGCAGACCACACGCTTTCTTCATCGGGAAGGGAGGCCTGATCAGGAGTGGCTTCGAGACCTTCCTCCCACGGCCTGACAAAACGCCTTCCACCCGGCGTCACGTCCGTCTGACCTGGTTCTTCTTCGCTCACGTCACACCTCGAGCAGGTCTGCTTCTTTTCGCTCCAACTGCTGATCGATCTTCGCCACATACTCGTCGGTGACATCTTGCAGCGTCTTCTCGGCGCGATGAATGTCGTCGTCGGAGATCTCACCGTGAAGGGCTTCCATCTCTGTCTTGGCGTGCCGCCTCACGTTGCGAACCGCAATCCGGGCCTCCTCTGCCATATTGCGCACGACTTTGATCAGGTCGCGTCGCCGCTCTTCTGTCAGCGAAGGAAAGGCGAGCCGAACGACATTGCCGTCATTCGAAGGGTTGAGGCCAAGGTCCGATTCACGAATTGAGCGCTCGATGTTGTTGACCGCAGCCTTGTCGAAAGGATGGATGACCAAGAGGCGCGGTTCGGGAACCGCCATGGTGGCGAGTTGCTGGATGGGCGTCGGCGACCCGTAGTACTCCACCATGAGTTTGCTGAGAATCTGCGGATTGGCACGTCCGGTTCTCACCGTTGCGAACTCCGACACGGCGTGGTCGAGCGCCAGCTCCATCTTGAGGCGGGCCTCATCCAGATAGTCTTCGATCACGTCGGCTTCCTCTCAGTGGACCACCGTGCCGAGTCTGTCACCCCGCACGGCCCGAACGATGTTGCCAGGCTCGTTCATGTTGAACACGACGATGGGCACGCCATGCTCGCGGCACATGGTAATTGCCGTCGAGTCCATCACTCTGAGACCTTTGGACAGAAAATCCATGTAGCTGAGTTCTGGGATCAGCTGAGCGTCTGGGTTGGTCGCCGGATCCATGTCGTAAATGCCGTCGACCTTGCTTGCCTTCAGCAGAACGGATGCTCCTACCTCGACCGCCCGCAACGCAGCGGTGGTGTCGGTGGTGAAGAACGGGTTACCCGTTCCGGCGGCGAATACAACTATTCGGCCCTTTTCGAGGTGGCGGATGGCGCGCAGACGAATGTACGGCTCTGCCAGCTGCTGCATGGTGATCGCGGATTGAACGCGGGTCGGGACGCCGTCTTTTTCGAGGGCATCGCGTATGGCGAGGGCGTTTATGACCGTTGCGAGCATCCCCATGTAGTCGGCCGAGGCGGGATCCATTCCCCGTGCCGCCTGCGAGACGCCCCGAAAGATATTGCCTCCCCCCACCACAACCGCAATCTCGACACCGGTGGCATGGGCCTCGACGATTTCGGCGGACACCCGCGACACTGTCGTCGGATCAATCCCGTATCCGGTTTCCGGGTTGGCAAACGCCTCGCCGGAAAGCTTGAGAAGTACTCGGCCGGCGGACGCTTCCGACATCAGGTGGATTCACCCACGTTGAGCCGGGCGATGCGCCTGATCGAGATGTTCTCCCCCATCTTGGAGGCGAGAGCCCCCACCATGGAACCGACCGACCCGTCAAAGCGCTCCTTGTTGACGAACGTCTGGTCGTAAAGGACGTTCTCCTCGAAGAACTTCTCCAACCTGCCCTCGATGATCTTGGAAATGGCCTGGTCAGGCTTTCCTGAAGCCCTCGCTTCGCGCTCGATCAGCTCTTTTTCCTTCTCGACCGCTGCCGAGTCGGCGGAATCACGAGTCACCCATTTCGGATCGCTCCATGAGATGTGCATCGCAATGTCGTTCGCCACCTGATTGAACTCAGAACTCTTGGCGACGAAGTCGGTTTCGCACACCATCTCGACCAGCACTCCCATCACCGGGTGATCGTTCTGGATATGGATATATACACCGACGGCGCCTTCGCTCGCGTCACGATCTGAACGTTTGGCCGCCTTGGCCAGACCACGCTCACGAAGGAGCTCGGCTGCCTTCTCGAAGTTACCGTCTGAGTCGACAAGCGCCTTCTTGGCATCCATCATTCCGACTCCGGCGGCCTGCCGGAGGTTCTGGACGTCTTTTGCCGTGATCTCTGCCATCGTCAGCTGCTCGCCTCAACGGCGGGCTGCTTCTTGAGGCTGACCTCACGCCCTTCGTTCGCGGCAGTCGCAAGCGCCATCGCGATCAGTTCGGCACAGCGGATGGCATCGTCGTTTCCTGGAATGACCATGTCTACGGCATCGGGGTCGCAGTTGCTGTCGACCAGCGCGATGATCTTGATCCCGAGCCGTGTTGCTTCTCGCACAGCAGTGTGCTCGTTGCCGACGTCCACTATGAAGATGGCATCCGGCACTCGCTGCATGGAGGCGATCCCGCCGAGATTGAGGCGCAGCTTCTCGAGTTCGCGATGCAATAAGAGGCGCTCCTTCTTGGGGAGACCTTTGTTTTCGCCGCTCTCCTCCAGCCGCTCGAGTTCCTTCATGTAGAAAACGCGCTTCTGCATCGTGCTGAAGTTGGTGAGCATGCCGCCGAGCCAGCGGTAGTTGACGTAGGGCATGCCGGACGCCTTGGCGGCTTCGGCCACCGGGGATTGCGCCTGCTTCTTGGTTCCTACGAACAGCAGGGTTCCGCCGCTTGCGACCAGATCACGGACGTAGTCGGCCGCTTTGTTGACCTGCTCCAAAGTCTGTCGCAGGTCGATGATATGGATCCCGTTGCGCTCTCCATATATGAATGGCGCCATCTTGGGGTTCCACCGCCGAGTCTGATGTCCAAAATGGACGCCAGCTTCGAGCAGTTGCTTCATGGTGACTGAAGCCACAGTTACTCCTCTGATTTCTTCGAGTTTTTCCTCCGCACGTGGGCCGGAAACCGACCAGCGCCTCGGGGGCGCCATCCCACACCGGGCCTCAACCCGGACTCGAAGGGATACACGGCGTGTGTAATTGAGGCGAGTGTAGGACTCACCGCGCGCTCAGATCAAGATGAGAGCGCCCGTTCAGCGATAGGTCGGCTCACTCAGACGGTTCCGCAGGCTCATCACCGATTTGGCGTGGATCTGACACACACGTGATTCGGTTACCCCGAGGACGTCTCCGATTTCCGCCAGGGTCAGGCCCTCGTAGTAATAAAGAGTCAGCACCAACCTCTCTCGATCCGGCAGACGATTGATGGCATCGGCGATGATCCGTCTGGTTTCTTCGCGTTGGAATGCCGCTTCTGGTGATCCACCGTTGGGGTCGACCACCATGTCTTTGAGAGTCCCCGACGAGTCGGGGCTGAAAACCGCATCCAGGGCGACCAGGCCGAGATTCGAGATCTCGGCGAGAGCGTCCTGGAGATCGTCCACCTGCATCGAGAGGTGTTTGGCCAACTCCTCATCGCTCGCCGTGCGTTGAAGGCGATGTTCGAGTTCTGCCATCCCGCGTTCGATTTCGCGGGCCCGAGCCCTGACCGATCGCGGAACCCAGTCCAATGCGCGCAATTCGTCGAGGATCGCACCTTTGATGCGGTTTATGGCATAGGTCTCGAACTTGAAGCCACGTTCGAGGTCGAATTTGTCGATCGCATCGATCAGCCCAAAGATCCCGTATGAGACGAGATCTCCCGGATCGACAGATCGGGGCAAACCGACTCCGACACGCCCGGCAACGAACTTGACGAGGGGCGAATAATGGACGATGAGACTGTCCCTGGCCTTCTCATCCCCCGTGGCCTTGAACCGCTCCCACAACGGCGCAGTCTCACTGACGGGACTTGCCGCCGCTTCTCGGCTCGAATCGCTCACAGATGGATTTCCTATATGGGGGGGGGCAGACTGCGGTCCGAGTGTATCTGTCAGACCCCCTTACATCAACGAACCAGCCAGAACGGCCGGCACTGCGGAGTGACGCCGATTGCCTGCGGAGACGATCCAGGTCACACGGTCACAACAAATCGGCCATCGTCAAGCCTCGTCAATTCACCGTTTTGTTCCATCGCGGCAATCCGAGCCAATGCCATGGGAACGGGGACGCCGAGACCTGCGGCCAGATCCTCCAATGACCTTGCTTTCGAGCGTTCAGTCCACTCCGGTGGTTGGACCGGCGAGATAAAACCCAAGAGTTCTCCCAACGCCTCAATCCGATCGAGAGGGTGGGCCCCGTCTCGTATCAGCTGGTTACATCCGGCCGATGTGGGCCGATCGATGTCGCCAGGGACAGCCAGCACTTCGCGTCCGATCTCGGCGCCGACGCGAGCGGTGATCAACGCGCCCGAACGGGCGGCCGCCTCGACGACCACAACCACGAGCGCCACTGCCGCGATGATTCGATTGCGTGCCGGAAAACGCCAAGGTTCGGGACGTGTGCCGGGCGGGTACTCGGAAATCACTCCGCCCCCCGTTGCAATGATGCTCTCACCGAGTGCCTGATGGCGCCTCGGATACCAGACGTCGATCCCGCAGCCGAGAACGGCCCAGGTCAAACCGCCCGCCTTGATGGACTCTTCATGGGCTGCCCCATCGACACCGGCCGCCAGGCCGCTGATCACGCCGACATCGAGTTGTGCACACTCGCGGGCGAGTGCCTTGGCGACGTCGAGCCCGTACGACGTGGCGCGGCGCGAACCGACGATCGCAACCGACGGCCGGGTCGGCAACGAGCCTTTGATGAAGAGCCACCTTGGTGCGTCGGGGATACCAGCCAGAAACGAAGGAAACTTTGCGTCTTTCGATTCGATGAAAGCGATCCCGGCCGCTTTCAGTTCGTCCTTCCGCGCTGCCGGATCCACCAGTACCTGCTCCCTGACCTTCGGTTCAACTGCGATGTCTCCCGTTTTGATCCCCTCGACGACCCCTTCAAGCGAGCCGAGACTCTCCTCCCAACGCCCAATCCATGGGAGCGCCAAACCGGAATAAGCGAGACAAAGGCCGGCCGCGCTCACCAAGGCCCCCTCAAAGCCAACGCCTCGGCCATCACTTCTTCTTCGATCTGGTCGAGGCCTTCGAGATCGGCAATCGTCAGGGCGACACGCCGCAACCGGTCGATGGACCTCGGACCCAAGGAGTCCCGCCGGGCGATCGAAGCCAGCAACCTGCTTGCGCCGGCTTTCGTCGGATACCGATCGAGATCACGAGCCGGGATATCTCGGTTGAGCCGGCCGCGAACGTTCTGACGTCGCCGCGCCTCTTCGACCCGCCGCGCAACCGGTTGCGAGGGCTCCCCCGGCGCGACGTCCAATGTGTCACATCGCCCAACCGAAACCCGAAGGTCGAACCGGTCCAGAAGCGGACCCGAGAGCCGTCGCCGGTATTTCGCCATCGTCGACTCCGAGCACACACACGGGAGCTTGCGGTCGCCACGAAAGCCACAAGGACACGGGTTCGTCGCCCCGACCAGCTGGACCTGTGCCGGATACCGGACCGAATGTCCGCGACGCGACAACGTAATCGCACCCTCTTCCAACGGTTGCCGCAAGGCGTCGAGCAGACCCGTGGGAAACTCACCGAGTTCGTCGAGAAACAGGACCCCCCGGTGGGCGAGGGACAACTCTCCGGGCGAAGCAATTCCGGTGCCGCCGCCGAGGAGGCCGGCCGAGCTGGCAGTGTGGTGCGGAGCCCGGAAGGGAGGTGCCGTCTCGCCGGCGTGCCTCGCCCGCTCGGCCGCCTCCCAGATCGTGGCGACCTCGAGCCGCTCTTCGGCGTCAAGTGCAGGAAGGATCGACGGAAGCCGGCGAGCCAACATGGTTTTGCCGCAACCCGGCGGACCCGACAACAACAGGTGGTGACCCCCGGCCGCAGCTATCTCGAGTGCTCTTCTTGCCACCTGCTGGCCCTTGACATCGATGAGATCGGGCGATAACGGTGCCGCCGATTCGACCACGGCAAGAGCTCGACGCGGATCGGTCGCCAGCGCCTGCTGTAGGGCGTCCGTCAAGCTGGTCACGGGTCGCAGGTCGACACCATCGATCAAACCGGCAGCATCGGCTTGATCGGCCGGTATCAAACATGGGAGCCCTCGGTCGCGTGCGACCTTGGTCGCCGCGAGTACTCCGCCGGTCGACCTGACCGTGCCATCCAGACCGAGCTCACCGACAGCGACAACCAACGTCGCCTGCTTGGAGGTCAGCCCGGCCGCCGCCAGGACACCAATTGCGATCGACAAATCAAAGGCCGATCCTGTTTTGGGGAGATTGGCCGGCGCCAAACTGACGGTCACGCGCCGAGCGGGGAACCGAAACGACGAGGCGACGATCGCCGACCTGACCCGGTCGCGGGCCTCCCGGATGGCCGTGTCGGGAAGCCCGACGAGGGCGAATGACGAACCACCCGAGGAGATATGGGCCTCGACCCTGACCGGGCACGCTGCGACCCCGACCAGGGCGGCAGAGGAGGTGGCAGCGAACATGGCCAGAAAGTACGAGACGGCTACGACAGGAATTGTCAGGGCCCAGAGAGGAGGGCCGGAATCCGGACAAGCGTTGTTTTGTCCGAGCTCAGCGGCCCCTGAACTCTGGAGGGCGTTTTTCGAGGAAGGATGCGACTCCTTCTCGAAAGTCATCCGTGGCAAAGCACAATGACTGTGATTGGCCCTCGAGGGCGAGTGCCTGTTCGAAAGACATCTCCCAGGCGCGGTTGATGCCCTGCTTGACCATCATCTGGGCGAAAGGTGCGCCGGTGGCGAATTGACCTGCAATTTCGAGAACCCGGCGTTCGAGGTCGGAATCGTCCACGGCTTCCAGAGCAAGTCCGATTCGCACGGCTTCATCGGCGCCGACGATCCGGCCGCTCAGGGCGATTTCCCGCGCCCTTTGTAGACCGACGATCCGGGGTAACAACCACGACCCACCGAAGTCCACCGTCAGTCCCCGTTTGACGAATATCTCGGACAATCTCGCCGAACTACCACAAATGACGAGATCACAGCCGAGAGCGAGATTGAGGCCTGCTCCCACGGCGACTCCCCTGACTGCGGCGATTGAAGGTTTGCTCAACCGGTGTAGTGCCAAAGCCGCCGCTCCGACGTTCGCCATGCGTTCGCGTCCGGCTACAACACCGAGGTCTACACCGGAGGGGTCGAGGTCGGCTCCGGCACAAAAATCGTCCCCGGCGCCAGTGATCACCAGAACGCGGGAAGTGGATTTTTCGAACTGTTCGAACGCAACCCGCAGGTCGGTCCACCCTCCTGCAGGAACTGCATTGCGCCGGGGCGGATTGTCCAGAATCAGAACCCGGACGTCATCTCGGTCTTCGGTCTTCAACCAAACCATGCTGCGAGGCTAAACGAATACCGACACGGGACGGAGCAACACCGAGGGCGACGTGGTATCGGTTTTCGCGATGCTCCGTTCTACGCTGTCGGCGTGGGATTCAACCCTTTTCGGCCTGGTACCAGGACACCGTTCGACATCGCGATGGTCGTGGTGGCGATCGGCGCCGCCTTGGCCGGCATCGTTTGGGCTCTGTGGTTGTGAATCATGCTGCTCGACGACGCGATTGTCAGTCCGGTACAGCCATACGCCGCCCGCAAGACCTACATCTGTCCAGGGTGTGACGGAACGATTCCGCCAGGTACTTTTCATCTCGTGGTGGTGCCTGAGCACTACCCAGACCTCAGACGCCACTGGCACCATGGCTGCTGGAACCGCGACCTGAGACGGCGGTTCGGCAAACAGCGGTGATCATTCGACTCGGCGCAACCACCACACGCCGATCTGTTCTCGACCGAGTTCGACTCCAACCAGATCGAGCCTGGAAGAAGGCGGAATCGTCTTGGTGGATAGCTGCCTCACATGAGCCACTTTCCGGTGGTCGAACTGGCGGAGAACCGTGCCGCTGGTGACAGTCCGCACCTCGACCGCAACCTGATCGGCCCGATCTAGGACGATCAGGTCGATCTCGCCACCTTCGACAAGAACGTTCCTGGCGACGATCCGCAGGCCTTTGCCTGCGAGATAGGCGGCAGCGATGTCCTCCCCGAGGCGGCCTAGCCCTCTGGGATCCCTGGTTCCAGTTCCTCGATATTGACGTCCACGAAGGTCTTGACCGTCACGCGCTTGACGAAACGATTCGGACGGTGCACGTCCCAAACCCATGCGTCCTCCAGTTCCAATTCGAAGTAGGCGGCACTCGAACCATGGTTTGGAACGACTGATACCCGATTGGCCAGGTAGAAACGACGCTCGGTGTCGACCGAATATCGAAACAGCTTCACCACGTCCCGGTATTCGCGATAGAGCCTCAGCTCGACGTCGGCCTCGTATCGTTCGAGATCCTCTTCCATTGGTTCGTGCCCTTCATCAATACCAAGCGGGTCCGACAGAAGCAGCTACAGACCACCTAGGCGATCGAACGGCCAAATCCGCAGGACGGCTTTACCAACCACCGATTCGGCCTCGATCGGACCGAAGACCCTCGAATCGGAGCTCTCGTTGCGATTGTCGCCCATCATCCACAACTGGCCCTCCGGAACGACACGCGGTGCCATATCCGACATGAAGATGCCTTCTGGGAGATACGGTTCATCCAGTGGTGAACCGTCGACAAAAACGGTGTTCTCCCTGATCTCCACCGTCTGGCCGCCGGATGCGATGACTCGTTTGATCAGGTCTTCCGCCCCGTTGCTGCGGATTCCGAGGGCATCGGTGATCGCCCTCACCACGGCTTCTGGGATCGTTTTGTCCTCCTCAGGAGCGCCCGGGTTACGGAAGACGATGATGTCCCCTGGAGAGGGATCACCAAACCAGAGACTGACCTTGGACACCATCACCCTGTCATCGACCAAGAGCTCAGGCACCATCGACCGTGACGGGATGTAGAACGGTTGGATCAGAAAGGTCTTGATCAGCACCGCCACCAGCAGGGCGGCGAGCAGTAAACCAGGGAGCTCGAGCAGAAAGGAGCGCTGGGTCTTTTCCGGCCGACCGGAGGTTCTATCCTCGGCCGTGGTCGACACCGGTTCAGTCCCGAAGTTCTTTGATCCGCGCAGACTTGCCTGCACGATCGCGCAAGTAGTACAGCTTCGCCCGGCGGATGTCGCCTCGACGAACCACTTCTGTCTTTTGGATGATTGGAGCATGGACCGGGAAAACCCGTTCGACACCAACGCCAAAACTGACCTTGCGGACGGTGAAAGAGGCTCTGAGCCCCTCACCA
The DNA here is from genome assembly GCA_041746105.1 of Acidimicrobiia bacterium. Lineage (GTDB taxonomy): Bacteria > Actinomycetota > Acidimicrobiia > Spongiisociales > ZC4RG35 > JBFHRE01. Next base: position 137,395 of record JBGTHP010000025.1, on the reverse strand, counting down.
TTGCGGGCGATCACGATGCCCTCGAATACCTGAACGCGCTCACGACCACCCTCGACCACACGCACGTGGACTTTGACGGTGTCGCCGGCGCGGAACTCTGGCACGTCAGTTCGAAGCTGGGCAGCTTCAAGCATGTCGAGCTTGTTCATGACCTGGGAACTCCTGATTAGAGAAAGAAATCCGAGCGCGCCTTCGCCCGGCGTGGAGGTGACAGTCTATCAGCATTCAACTCTAGGTCGATTCGGTGCCATCGATCAGATCGGGTCGGCGAAGGCTGGTCAGCTCGAGCCGCTGCTGGTGACGCCATTCTGCGATGGCACCGTGGTCACCCGAGACGAGGACCGGGGGAACCTCGACCCCTCGGAAGGTCGCTGGCCGGGTGTATTGCGGCTCTTCGAGAACACCGCCACGGAACGACTCCGCCGCTGTCGACTCTGGATTGCCTACTGCGCCAGGAAGGAGGCGCGAAACCCCTTCGATGATCACCATTGCGCCGGCCTCTCCTCCTGCGATCACAAAATCGCCGAGCGACACCTCCTCGTCGGCGTAGGCATCGACGATCCTCTGATCGATGCCTTCGTAGCGCCCACACACGATCGTCAGGTGTTCGACGCTCGACCAACGGTCCAGATGCGATTGAGTGAGGGTCATTCCCACCGGCGTCAGGAAAACTTTGAGCGAGTCCATGAGGGGATCGAGCGTGGCGGCGAGCGGTTCTGGTCGCATGACCATCCCGGGACCGCCACCAAACGGAGCATCGTCCACCTGGCGATGTGTGCCGAGTCCGTGGATCCGAACGTCATGGGTCTCGACCCTGAGAACGCCCGACTCGATGGCCCGACCCGTGATTCCTACCAGCGAAGAGTCAAAAAAGCTTGGAAAGATGGTCACGACCGAAATCAGCATGCGGTCAGAATAGGTGGGGCGAGGCGCTCGAAATCAGATGAGCTTGCGCTCGACCGCCCACCGGGTCAACTCATTTCGATTGGAGAGTTGGAGTTTCCGCAGAACGGAGGAGACATGGGTTTCGACCGTCTTGATCGAGATGAACAGCTCCTCACCGACCTCACGGTAGGTGTAGCCCCTGGCGATCAGTTGGAGAACCTCGCGCTCACGTTGGGTCAACTGTCCCAGCTCGGAATCGATCGCGCCCACCGGGATCGAAGCGAACGCGTCGAGGACGAACCCCGCCAGCCGGGGAGAGAACACGACGTCGCCTGCCGCTACCCGTCGGATGGCGTCGGCCAATTCCTCCGCCGAGATCGATTTCGTGACGTAGCCGCGTGCTCCGGCTCGAATCACCGAAACTACATCGGATGATGCGTCGGAAGCCGACAGTGCGAGAAACAAGATCTGCTCGTTCTTCGCCCGAACCGCAACAACCACCGATTGTCCACCGCCCCCGGGGAGGTGGACATCGAGGAGGACGACCTGTGGCGACCGCTCCAGGATGAGCTCGACTGCCGGCTGCACCTCAGACGCCTCGCCTACAACCACCAGATCCTCTGGCAAGCCGGATCTCACCCCGGCCCGCCAAAGGTCATGATCATCCACGATAAAAACCGAGATCGGCTCAGACACGACTGACCTCCAACCGCCACTCTGTGCCTCGTTCACCGTCGGACCGTAGCGAAGCCGACCCTCCGAGGCTCTCCAAACGACCAATGATCGATTCGGTCACTCCCTTCCTGTCGGCCGAGACTTGGTCGATCTGAAAACCTGGCCCGCGGTCTCTAACAAAAACCGTCGTCGCCAATTCCGTGATCTCGGCAAAAACCGACACAGGTCCGCCGCCACCATGCCGCGCAGCGTTCACCATCGCCTCTTTGGCAGCGGCGAGCAGTCCTGTGCCCCGTTCGCCAACATCTCCGTCCCCGACCACGACCACGTCAACCACGACCCGGTAGAGCTGTTCGACTTCTCGCGCCGCCTCGCGCAATCCCTCACCAATCTGGCCGGCGGCGTTCTCGTGATCGCCGAAGAGCCACGAGCGGAGTTCGTGTTCCTGATTTCGAGCGAGCGCCACGACCTCGTCACGGTTTTCTGCTCCGCGCTGGACCAGTGCGAGTGTTTGCAGAACCGAATCATGAATGTGGCGAGAGATCTCGGCCCGCTCCTCGGCCCTCACTCTTTTTGCCTCCGCGTCCACGAGCCGCATCTCGGCTTGGAGCCGCTCATCCTCCGTTCGTCGTAGCAGCGAAACGACCCAGCCGAAAATGAACGCTCCGGCGCCGTAGAAGATGATCTCGCTGAGGTTGTCGAGGATGATGTTCCCGGTCGGGTTCGATGACACAGACCCCACGACCACGACCAGCAAGACGCCGGCGGTGATCCATGCGTTCCGTCGACCGCGGATGGCCGCGATGGCGACGGCGATCAACGGAAGTCCTCCCCAGAAACTCTCTTCTGCCGCGTTGCCGACCACTATGGCCGCACCGGCGAGAGCCAGATCTGTCGCTATCGCCAGGGGTGATGTCACGAACTCGGGTTTTTGCCGGTAGGCGAGTGCCGAGATTGCGCCCCAGGCTATTCCGCCCGCCATCACCGTCGCGATCGGATAGGCGGGATCGCGTGAAAGAACGACGGCCGCGAGCACGACCATCCATGCGATTCCAAGCGCCCGCGCACCAGATGCCACCCTGAGAAAGGTCTTCTCCAGCGAAGGGTTTCGGTCTGTGCCCACCACACCAGATTACGGGCTGCGATCGAATTGCCCCGCGACCCGGCACTACCCTCCGAGCTGTGCGTTGGACGGCGATCATCATCATCATGCTTGCCGCCTGCACCGCAGACCCGGCGGCGAGGACCACGGCGGTCGAAACGCCTGTCTCCGTTCCTTCCACGACGAGCACAACCGTGCCGGTCAGAGGCGGGCCAATTCCGGTGTGCGCGACCGAAGATCCGATTTTTGCAGTCAATGGCAACATCGGAACCGTTGGAGTGCAGGTTTCCGACTCGGCCTCTCTGTCTGCACTTCGGTGGTTCTCGACACCTGAGTGCGACCGGATCGATTTGTCATTCAGTTCGAGCGCGGGAGCGCCCGCAGTCGACCCCCCGAATGCTGCGGGTGTCATGCTCCGGCAATTCGGGGTGATCCGAATCTCACTTGGTCCGACGGTGACAGGTTCGGAGATCATCGATCAGATCATCGAATCACCTTTCGTCGAAGCAGCCTTTATCGGCCGAGATTCCACCGGAGCCGTTTTTGTCGATCTCCATCTTCGGGCAGCGGCGGAAGCCAGGCTGACCTCGAGCAACGCCCCCGCCGGTTTGAGCATTGACCTGCGAGCGGGCGGAGATGCCTACCTATCCACCCCGATCGCGCGAGATGACATCGTCCTGCTCGACCCGACGACCGGTGCGGTGACGGCACCGATCGTGGCGACCGGCTACCACCGAAGAGCGAGTGGTCTGACTGCAGTGCTCGAGGATGCCGATGGAACGATCTCGAGCGCCGAGTCGGGGGGCGCACCCGATCTGCTCTGGACCTCGTATACCTTCTTGTTTCCCAACCCGGCTGCCGGCCCGGCAACATTGATCATCGAAGACTCGATAACGACTGCCCTGGCGGTCAATCCCTGAGGCCAGGAATGTCGTGTATCACGATCGAACCGCCCTTGACATCGACATGGGGAACCAACGCCTTTACGAACGGGATGTCGAATTCGACATCTCCCGAGCGGATCAGGAGACGGTCCTGACCTGAACCCTCGAGGTAGTCGATCACAAGCCCGACGAATTCACCGGTCCCAGAATGGACCTCGAGACCGATCAACTCATCCGGCCAGAACTCATCATTTCCCAGAGCCCGGCGGCTGGCTGTAGCCACGAAGAGATCAGCACCCCTCAGATCTTCAGCCGCATTGCGATCGTTCACGCCTTCAAAACGGATCACAGCGCCCTCGTTATTGCGACGCGAGGCGGCCACGACAAGGGTTGAACCATCACCCGTGACAAAAGCCGACCCCGGCTTGAAACGGCCAGGGTCGTCGGATTCAGAACGAACGAACACCGAGCCGTCCACGCCGTGCGGCTTGGAGACCCGTCCACATAGGACGAGATCAGTCGGCGAACTCGACGCCAGTTCCCAGTCCTTCTTCGTCTCCGGCTGCCTGGGCAACGGTGCGAATGGCGCGAGCCACTCGACCATGACGACCGATCACCCGCCCCATATCGCCCTTGGCCGTTCTCACCTCGGCCAGAACCTCGTCGGGCCCTTGCTCGATCATGGTGATGCTGACCCCTTCCGGGCTGTCGACGATTTCTTTGACCAGGTAGGTCACGACGTCTTCAACGATTTTTCCCTTGGCCACGCTCACTCCTCTTCCGAGTCGGCGGCATCGTCGGCAACGACGGCTTCGTCGGCAACGGCTTGCTGAGCGACGGCCACTGGCGCATCTGCCGTTGGTTCCTGGGCTTCAAGATCGGAGGCGACAGCCGGGGTTTCGACATCGACGGTGGGATCTGGAGCGGCGGCAGGGGCTGGCGCACCCACCGTGTGAATCTGCCCTGACGCAACCTTGAACTTCGACAACGCGCCGCTGATCTCGAGGAGTTTGCGAACAGGGTCGGTCGGCTGAGCGCCCTTCTTCATCCAATCGATAGCTCGATCGTTGTCGATTTCCACCTTGGAAGGCTGATGGTGGGGGTCGTAGGTTCCGATCTGCTCGATGTAACGGCCGTCGCGAGGAGAGCGCCCGTCCATCACCACCACGCGGTAATAGGCGGTCTTCTTCTTTCCCATTCGAATGAGTCGCATCTTCACGGCCATGCGCAAGTACCTCTGTTCCTGTCCTGCTGTCGAGATCTGTCTGGTGGATTGTTGTAGAAAGTTTTCTATCGATGAAACCGAAGCACTGTCACCGGCGCCCCTTGGCGCCGAAACTCGGTAGGCCAGGGATCCCCTTGCCACCGGCCATCGCCTTCATCATTTGTTGGGCATCTGCGAACTGTTTGAGCAACCGGTTCACATCCTGGGCCGTCGTTCCCGACCCACCTGCGATCCGGCGCTTGCGACTGCCGCCGATGACCTTGGGGTTGCGCCGCTCCTCCGGAGTCATCGATCGGATGATCGCTTCGACCCTCGCCAAATCGCGATCGTCTACTTCGACGTCGCGCAAGGCCGAACCGGCGCCCGGCAGCATAGCAAGGATGTCTTTCAGTGACCCCATCCGCCGGACCATCTGGAACTGTTCGAGGAAGTCCTCGAGGTCGAACGAACCCTTCCGCATCTTCTTGACGGCGGATTCGGCCTGGTCTTCGTCAAACGTCTGCTCTGCCTTCTCGATGAGCGACATGACATCGCCCATTCCCAGGATTCGCCCCGCCATCCGATCTGGGTGGAATGGCTCAAAGTCGTTCAAACCCTCGCCCAGGCCGGCGAACTTGATCGGAACGCCTGTCACCTCCCTCACCGAAATCGCCGCCCCTCCCCTGGCGTCGCCGTCGAGTTTCGAGAGAATCACCCCGGTGATCTGACTGGCATCTGCGAATCCCTTGGCCACATTGACTGCGTCCTGGCCTGTCATCGCATCGACTACCAGGAGCACCTCGTGCGGGTTGACCTCTTTTCGAATTTCGGTCAACTCATCCATCAGGTCGCGATCGATCTGGAGGCGTCCTGCGGTGTCGATGATCACACTGTCATGACCGAGACGGACCGCCTCCCTCATCGCTGCTTTGACTAGTTTTTTGGGCTTGGAAGCCCGATCGGTGAACACTGGCACATCGATACGCCGGCCCAAGGTCTCCAGTTGCTCCACGGCGCCGGGACGCTGGAGGTCTGCGGCGACCAACATCGGTCTCCGTCCGTTGGATTTCAGGTTCTGGGCAAGCTTGCCGGCCGATGTGGTCTTTCCCGAACCCTGGAGCCCGACCATCATGATCGTGAGCGGGGCGCTGCCTTTGTTGAGCGGAGCCACAGTGGCGCCGAGGGTCACGACCAGTTCCTCGTGAACGATCTTGATTACCTGCTGACCGGGAGTGAGGCTCTGGCCTACGGCAGCGCCGATGGCCCTTTCCCGAATCCGAGCGAGAAGGGCCTTCACGACGCTCACGTTGACGTCCGCTTCGAGCAAGGCGAGCCTGACCTCGCGTAACGCGGCATCGACGTCGGCCTCGGACAAGCGCCCTTTGCTGCGCAGCCGGGAGAAGACGTCTTCGAATCGATCGGTGAGCGTGTCGAACATCGGAGCGAACGGTACCGGCGACGACGATCCTCGGCCAAAGCTCCGGCGGCCGGCCGTCAGATGGTGAGTGCCGGCCTGGCCTGGGGTGCCGTTTGGAAGGCTGGTTCCTCGACGGCCACCTCGATCGTCGAAGCAACACATCCGCCGTCATATTTGCGACCGAGACCGATCCGACCAACCTTTTGGAGGCCGTTTAGGGCTTGTGGCATCTCCCGATGGCTTCCGTCGTCGATGACAACGAACACGATAGATGCACCGGTTGACTTCGCTGCCAGGAGGATTCGGCCCGCGCCACTCTCCCGCGCATCCCAGACGAGGCGCTCTACGGAGCGGGCGGCGACCTCGACATCGAACGTGATCTCCTCGCCCACCCCTGCACGGAGTTCCACCATCGGATGCCGGAGCGCAATCTCATGTAGCAACGCCGCCGGACGCCCCGAAATCCGGTCCAGATCGTCACCGATGCGCATCAAACAGGCTATTTCCGCCTGGATCGCCCCTGGATTCGACCGATCGTAGATGTCTTGTAGAACGCCATTTTGAAGCATCGAGACCGCCGACGTAGCCCTCTGGACCGTTCGCATCGAAACCAGGCCGACTGCCGAAACGCTGATCAGAGCGACCGCCGCCACCAAGAGCTCCCCGGATTCGGACGATGGGGCAAACAGAACGTCGGAGACGATGAGGGCGCAGGCGATGGCGAGCAGCCCGTAGCCAATGACCCGGACAACCCGGTCGACGACAACACCCTTCAAGCTCTCATGCACCTTCCAATCATCGGCATACCCAACGCGCAACCAAAGGGATCTCTTTTCCAAAATGGAGCGGCGTCCGAAACCAGTAGCCTTCTGAAATCCTCATGACCACACGAGACGAGCTCCTCAGATCCGATATCCGCCGGCTTGGAGCACAGTTGGGCGAGACGCTTAGACGCCAGCACGGTGCAGAACTGCTCGAACTGGTCGAAAAAGTGCGAGCGTTGTCAAAGGCGACCAGGTCGGGTGAGATCGGGTCCGGCGATCTCGACAGAGTCTTGAGCGCCCTGGATCTGGACCAGACAATCCAGCTCGTGCGTGCCTTCTCGGCCTACTTCTATCTGGCCAACGTGGCAGAGCAGTCCCACCGCGTTGGGAACCTGGTCCTGCTCGACGAGCAAAGAACCTTCGCCGCCACCGTCCAGCGCATCGCCGACGCCGGGCTCGAACGAGATGTGATCGACGCCGTGCTTTCACATTTCGAGCTCCGCCCCGTTTTCACCGCTCACCCCACCGAGGCCACCAGACGGACCCTGTTGACCAAACTCGGGAGAATCTCCGACCTCCTCGACCAGAGGAGCCGTGCAGGCGAGGCCGAGCAACGGCGAGTAGACCGCCGGGTGTCAGAGTTGATAGACCAGATCTGGCAGACCGACGAACTACGGGCGGTTCGTCCGCAGCCAATCGACGAGGCACGATCGGCGATGTTCTATCTCCAACAGATCTTCTCTGATGTCTATCCCCAGCTCGCGGAAGAATTGGCCCTTGGCCTCAACCAGCTCGGCATCTCCCCCGATCAGATCAGACCCCCGGTGCGCTTTGGAACGTGGGTGGGCGGTGACAGAGACGGCAACCCGAACATCACTCCCGACGTGACCATGGACGTACTCGAGATGCAGCACGACCACGGTCTGCGTCTTCTGATCGAGATGGTTGAGGCGGTCGCAGAAGAGCTGTCCACGTCGGCTTTGATCGTTCCGATCGACCCCCGATTCGCCGCAGCCCTCGAATCCGACAAGGACGACCTCCCCGACGTGTGGCGACGATTCCAGCGGCTCAATGCCGGCGAGCCGTACCGACTGAAGTGTGCCTTCATCCATCAGCGCCTGATGAACACCAGAGTGCGAATCGCCCAAGACGCCAGGCATGTTCCGGGGCGGGACTACGCAACGCCGGCCCAGATGTTGGCCGAGCTCGAGTTGATGAGATCATCGCTCAGGTCCAATGCCGGAGGACTCATCGCCGACGGCGTCCTCCTCAGACTCGTCCGCAACCTGATCGCCTTCGGATTCGGCCTGGCGACGATGGACGTGCGCGAACATGCGGCACGCCACCACGAGGTGCTGGTTCAGCTCTATCAAAGGGTCGAAATCGACTACGAGGTGCTCGATCGTTCTGCCCGCACGCGACTTCTAACCGAGGAACTCGCGGGCCGACGACCGCTTTCGGGGCCGTCCACCGTTCTGGAGGGCGACGCTTCCCAGACTGCGAGGACTTTCCGGATGATCAGGAGGGCGCAGGACCGTTTTGGGCAGGGCGTGATCGAGTCGTACATCATCTCCATGACCTTGGGAATCGATGATGTGCTGGCGGCCGCGGTATTGGGCAAAGAAGCAGGCCTCGTCGATCTCCACAGCTCGATCGCCAGGGTCGGTTTCGTCCCGCTGTTCGAGACCATCGATGAGCTCCGCAAATCCGGCGAACTTCTAGACGAGCTTCTGTCCAACCCGTCGTATCGCCGATTGGTCGCTCTCCGTGGTGATGTCCAAGAGGTGATGCTCGGGTACTCCGACTCCAACAAGTTCGGTGGCATCACGACATCTCAGTGGGAGATCTACAAGGCCCAGCGTCTGCTGCTGCGTTCGGCCGCCACCCACGGGATCCGGCTGAGGCTCTTCCACGGACGTGGTGGAACCATCGGAAGGGGTGGAGGGCCGACCCACTCGGCCATTCTCGCCCAACCGTTTGGAACAATCGACGGGGAGATCAAGGTCACAGAACAAGGCGAGGTCATCTCCGACAAATACGCCTTGCCGGCGCTCGCCTACCGCAATCTGGAACTCGCTGCCGCCTCGGTGCTCGAGGCGTCCCTCCTTCACCGGGTTTCCCGTCAACCGAAGGAGGTCCTCGACCGCTGGACCTCGACGATGGAAGCAGTCTCGGAGGCCGCATTCAATCGCTATCAGGCGCTTGTCGACACACCTGGTTTGGTCGAGTATTTCCTGGCGGCCACACCCGTCGAGGAACTGGCCAACATGAACATAGGTTCGCGCCCATCGCGGCGGCCGGAAGGAGGATCAGGACTGGACGACCTTCGTGCCATTCCCTGGGTGTTTGGCTGGACCCAATCGCGCCAGATCGTCCCTGGCTGGTTCGGTGTCGGAACCGGCCTGGCAGCCGCGAGAGCGGCAGGCCACGAGCAGATCCTGGTGGAGATGTTCAAGACATGGTCGTTCCTCCAGACCTTCGTCGGCAACGTCGAGATGACCCTCAGCAAGACGGACCTTGGGATAGCAAGGGAGTACGTTCACCAACTGGTTCCGGCGGGTTTACATCCGATCTTCGATGTCATCTGTGCCGAATTCGAGCTGACTATCGCCGAGATTCGGATTCTCACCGGAAACGACCTGCTCGCCGACTACCCGGTGCTTCAACGGACGCTGGCGGTGCGCGACCTCTACCTCGACCCGCTCAACTCGCTCCAGGTCTCGCTTCTCGCCCGTACCCGGAACGACTCCACCCATCCCCCGGAATTGGAGAGAGCCTTGTTGCTCACGGTGAACGGGATCGCGGCCGGGATGCGAAACACCGGCTGATTCAGCCGAGCTGGGAGCGGAGAAACGAAACCGTTCGATCCCATGCCACTGCCGCCGCCGCGGGGTCGTAACTCTCAGGTCGGTCGTCGTTGAAAAAGGCATGTTCCGTGCCGGTGTAGACCATGAACTCTGCGTCACGGCCGAGCCCGCGCAGGATCGCCTGGAGCTTGGCCGCGTCTTCTGGAGTTGCCCAGTCGTCGTGCTCGGAATAGTGACCGAGGTACGCGGCCACCGATTTTGTGTAATCCGGCTGAACTGCGTCCCAAGGCACCGCCCCGTAGAATGGGACACAGGCCTTGACATCCGGGGAGAGTGTCGAGAGTCAGAGGGCGAGACCGCCGCCCATGCAGAAACCGATGACGCCCACGTTCCGAGATGGATGAGTGTCGAGCGCGGCGACGTGGGCAACGGCGCCGACCAGATCTCTCGCAGCACGCGGCATGTCGAGCGCCATCATCGCCTTGCCTGCTTCATCCGGCTCCTCCGTCTCGAGCCCGTGGTACAGATCCGGTGCAAGGACAACGAACCCCGCCCCCGCCAAACGGTCGGCGACGGCCTTGATATGGGGAACCAAGCCCCACCATTCTTGAATCAGGACCACACCGGGCCCATGTGCGGAGGCCGGTGTAGCCAGGTAGCCGCTCGTGTCGGTTCCGTTCGAGGCGAAAGTGATCATCTGTCCCATGGACTCAGGCTATCGCCTACGCTCGCGACCGGAGGGACCAATGAGCATCACCATCGTCGATCATCCGCTTGCACAACATCATCTGACAACGTTGCGCGACCGCAACACCCCGAGTCCGGTCTTCAGACAAACCGCAAAACGGCTGGCTCATCTTCTGGTGATCGAGGCGACCAGGGACCTGCCGCTCACCCCTCGACAGATCGACACCCCTCTGGAAGGGATGGAGGGGGCAGTCCTTGGAAAGTCGACCGTTCTGGTGGCGGTGCTGAGAGCTGGGCTCGGGCTCCTCGAAGGCGCACTCGAGATGCTCCCGGGAGCACCCGTTGGTTACGCAGGAGTCCAGCGCAACGAAGAAACCGCTGAGCCGATGGAGTACTACGCCAAATTCCCGCCGATGGAAGGCGCACGGGTCCTGGTTTTGGAACCAATGCTCGCCACTGGGGGGTCCCTGGCCTGGGCAATCACCAAAGTGAAGGAACGAGGCGCTACCGACATCACTGCCGTCTGTGTTGTGGCGGCTCCCGCCGGTGTCGAGAGTATGGAGCGATCACATCCAGATGTTCCGATAGTCGCTGCATCGCTGGATCGAGAACTCGACCACAACTTCTATATCCGTCCGGGACTCGGGGACATGGGAGACCGGCTCTTCGGCACGACGTGAGGTCGGACCTCGAGGACGCAATCATCGCCGCAGTGCGCGGACTCGAACCTGGCGAATACATGACCTACGGCGAAGTTGCCGAGATCGCCGGCTATCCGGGACGAGCGCGAGCGGTAGGCATGGTGCTGGCCACGACCGTCGAACGTGTCCCCTGGTGGCGGGTGGTCGGCGTAGGCGGAAGAATCGTGTCGCCGGCACGGGTCGAACAGGGACAACTGCTCGAGGCCGAGGGCCATCGTCTGACCGGGAATCGCATCACCGCGTCCGAGCCGCCAAACTGACCGTCATGGATCTCGAGCGGGCGATCATCATCATGATGGACTCGTGCGGCGTCGGAGAAGGACCGGACGCCGCCGAATACGGCGACACCGGATCTGACACCCTGGGCCATACCGCGGCAGCCGTCGGTGGCCTGAAGCTGCCAAATCTGGAAGCCGCCGGCCTCGGGAACCTCCACGGAAACATCCTCGGCGTGCCGCCGGTCGAACGGCCGACGATGGCGTACGGGAAGATGGCGCAAGCCTCCGCCGGCAAGGATTCGACGACCGGCCACTGGGAAGTGGCAGGTCTCGTCACGACCGAGGCCCAGGCCACGTTCACCGACACCGGATTCCCGCCCGAATTGGTGAGAGCGGTCGAAGCAGAAGCCGGAGTTCAGTTCATCGGAAATGTCGCTGCGTCAGGGACCGAAATAATCGAAGAACTGGGTGAGCACCATATGGCAACCGACCGCCCGATCCTCTACACCTCCGCCGACTCGGTCTTTCAGATCGCCGCCCATGAGGAACATTTCGGGCTCGAGCGGTTGTATCGCGTCTGCGAGATTGCCCGACGGCATTGTGATGGTTACCGGATCGGAAGAGTGATCGCCCGCCCCTTCGTCGGCTCCCCCGGTTCCTTTCGGCGAACCTACAACCGCCACGACTATTCGCTGGAGCCCCCCAAGCCGACACTGCTCGACCACGCCAAAGATGTCGGGATGCAGGTGATCGGGATCGGGAAGATCGAAGATCTGTTCGCCGGCCGGGGACTCACGGAAGCGATGCACACAGAAGGTGACCGAGACGGCCTCGAGAAGACCATATCGGTCATCGAGCGCCGCCCCGAAAGAGGGATCGTCTTCACCAATCTGGTCGACCTCGACATGACCTATGGGCACAGGGAAAACCCGGTCGGGTACGCCGCAGGATTGGAATTGATCGACTCATTCGTCCCAGGGTTGTTGGCGGCGCTGTCGCCCCTCGATCTGCTGATATTCGCCGCCGACCACGGCAACGACCCGACGGACGGTTCGACCGATCACACGAGGGAATTCGTTCCGCTCTTGGTGGCAGGGTTGGAGGCGGCGGGCCACGACCTCGGGATCCGGGATCAATACTGCGATGTTGCGACCACACTGGCGGAAGCCTTTGGTCTACCTCAACCAGCGGTTGGTCGTTCGTTCTGGAGCGTTGTCCGGTGAACGCGGTCGAACTGATCGAAAAGAAACGCGACCGCGGCAAGCTCGAGGCAGACGAGATTCGATGGCTGATCGAGGCCTACACGAAAGGGTCTGTCACCGACTATCAGATGTCGGCGATGGCAATGGCGGTGTATTTGAACGGATTGGACGCCGATGAGCTGGCGGTCTGGACCGACGCCATGCTCCACTCGGGAGAAGTGTTGGAATTCGATCAGATCCCGATCCCCAAGGCCGACAAACACTCCACAGGCGGGGTTGGCGACAAGATCTCGATCCCGCTCGGCCCGATCGTCGCCGCGTGTGGAGTCGCTGTGCCAATGATTTCCGGTCGAGGGTTGGGACACACCGGAGGCACGCTCGACAAGCTCGAGTCGATATCCGGATTTCGAACCGCGTTGGAGCCCTCTGAGTTCGCCGGCATCCTCGCTCAAACCAACCTCGTACTGGCCGGTCAGTCTCAAAACCTGGTACCCGCCGACCGCCGGTTGTATGCGCTGAGAGACGCCACCGGCACCGTCTCTTCGATCCCTCTGATCTCCTCGTCGATCATGTCGAAAAAGCTGGCGGAAGGCCTCGATGCCCTGGTTCTGGACGTGAAATTCGGTTCAGGAGCATTCATGCAGGAACTGGACCAAGCCAGGCTGCTGGCCCAGACGATGGTTGGAATCGGGAAAGCCAATGGAGTGGCCACCGTCGCCCTGCTCACCAATATGGAGGTGCCTCTCGGGCTCGAAATCGGGAACGCGGGCGAGATCAGAGAATCGATCGCGGTCCTCAAAGGTGAAGGACCGCCCGACGTGACGGAGCTGACTCTCGCACTCGGCGCCGAGGAGCTCGTCCTGACCGGCGTCTGCGAAACCGTCGATGATGCCAAAACCCGGATGCGAAAGGTGATAGAAGATGGCTCCGCTTTCGACGTGTTCGTCAAAGTGGTGGAACTGCAGGGCGGTGATGTCGGCATGATCCACGACCCGGAGAAACTTCCGATCGCTCCTCACACCTATCGGGTGGACAGCCCGGCGGACGGCTATATCGGTCGCCTCGACGCTCGCCAGCTCGGTGTGGCAGCGATGCGCCTGGGCGCCGGAAGGGAACGATCTGAAGACACGATCGATCCGGCCGTTGGGATCACCATCAAGAGCGTCTACGGAGCCATGGTGAAAGCCGGGGATCCCATTCTCGAGCTGCAATTCCGCCACCCGGCCCGTCTGGAGGAAGCTCTGCGTACTCTCGCCGGTGCCTTCGAAATCCAACCGGATCCGCCGCCGGTGCTCGAGCTGGTGGTCGAGAGGATCGAGTGACCGTCAAGCGCTGGCGGAGACACCAACCCCGCCCCAGCGTGTGAGCGGAGAGATGCCTGACTGGTTCGTGGCGCGACCGATGACCTCGATCTCGCCCGAGTGTGCAAAAGACGCGATGTAGACGGCGGAGTTGATCGTCAGTTCAGGCACGGCAGACCACACCACGGCGTCGTCTGAAGTCCAAAACCCGATGCTGCCAGGCATCCCGACCACGGTTTGGGAGACGACCGCCACCAGGCCTCGTTCCGTGACCAGGAGGCTCTCGACGGCGGTACCCTCGCCAAAATCGCCTGGCACCCGATGCCACCGGATGCCATCGTCGGATACCCACAGCAGCGCCGTCTGTTTGAGGCGGTCGGACCCGCCGAGGACAAACCCACCACCAAACGGAACGAGAACGTGGACCGAGGCCATCTCGAACGGCACGACCTGGTGCTCCGGCCATTCTTCCCAGACGTCGCCATCGGTACTCGCCACAACAACGCTCCGCCGCTCGTGTCGGTGCCTGCCGAACCCCAGTAGATAGGTTTCGAACTCGAGAACACGTTCTACCGTCGCCGGAAGCGGGATCGCTCTCCACATCGCACCGTTGAAGGAGTCGTAGAGCGAGACCCCATCCCGATTGCGCGCCGTGGCCACAATGCGATCACCGCTGCGGATGGCCCGCTCGAACGAGATTCCGTCCAGTTCCTCTGCCGTGAGGCTCGTGATCCGGTTCCAACGGCCGTCTTGAGCTGGGATCCAGGCAGCACCGACCGGTTGCCCTTCGAGCCCTGTGACGTGACCAAATGCCATCAAACCGTCATTGACACGAACCACGTCAGAGACCATCCCCGCCTCGAGCGTCGCGCGACCCTGCCAGACGACTGCATCGGTGGAACTCCAGATTCTGGCGGTCTGCTCGCCTCCGACCGTCGCCATTCCCATCCCGACGTATCCGGTCCCAAGCTTTTCGATCCTTTCGACCCGCGCACCGGGTTCGATCTCGATCACCGCGCTCTCCCACAACCCGGCTGGTTCGCTGGCAGGTAGCGGTGCCAGCGCCGGATCCGCCTCTTCCGCCGCCGCCGCCAACTCCGCCCTGTGGCGTCTGGCCGCGACGATGAGGGAGACGCCGCCGGCGGTCAGGAGCACGGCTAGAAGGGCCATCAGCCCCGCGGTGACTCCGCTCACACCCGAGTTTTGTTGACCAAGAACGACAAAGTACGAAGCGTTACCGCCTGCTTGACCAACGCCGCGGACGAAACGTGTCTGGCCGCGGCCCAGGCCGCGGCTCAGTTCCCCCGATTGAACAACAGTCTGACCGGTCATGTACGCATCGATATCGGGTCAAAGGGTAGGCGCCATAGTCGCCGATCAAAGGTAACCGACGGATGGATGCACCATTTTCGACCGGTAAGGTACCGCCCGATCAGCGCAAAAGGAGTCTTCCAAATGAACGTGATCGTCTGCGTCAAGCAGATCCCCGAACCGGCAAGTCCGTATCAACTCGAGCCCGACAGCCATTGGCTGGTGCGCCCAACCGAACAAGTGCTCGATGACACCGACCGGTATGGGGTCGAGATGGGCCTGCAACTCGCTCAAGTCAGCGGTGGGACGGTGATGCTCGTCAGCATGGGTCCGGCCGGCTCGATGCAGGGCATCCGCCAGGCCTTGGCCATGGGGTGTGACGGCGCCGTATTGGTAGATGACTCAGAACTCAAAGGTTCTGATGCCCTAACCACGGCGAGAGCGTTGGCCGCTGCGATAAGCCGAACGACCTTCGACCTTGTCATCGCCGGGACCGAGAGCACTGACGGGTACTCCGGCGTTGTGCCACAAATGGTGGCAGAACTGCTGGACCTTCCGGCTCTTACATACGCCACAAAGGTCGACATCTCAGGCAGTTCGATCTCGATCAATCGCCAGACAGGAGTCGGTTTCGATTCGGTCACCGCAGAGCTGCCTGCCTTGATCACGGTCACCGCCGGAGTGGTCGAGCCCCGGTATCCGACCTTCAAAGGCATCATGGACGCCAAGAAGAAACCGATCGAAACGTTATCTGTGAACGACCTCGGTTTCGACACGACCGTCGAGCAGAAGGTCATCGACATCACGCGGGCCCCAGAACGAGAGGCTGGGCGCAAGATAGAAGACGAGGGCGAAGCGCACCTCGAAATAATTGCTCTCCTCGAATCGATGAAGGTGATCTGATGCCAAATATCTGGGTTTTTGTTCAAGAGGCAAGCGGCCGGCCCACAACGCTGAGTCTCGAGCTGGTTACCAAGGCGCGCCAACTCGGGGATGTCACGGCAATCTATGTCGGACCGGGTTCCGCTGAGGCATTCGCAATTCTCGGCGACCATGGAGTTGCCCAAATCAAACATCTCAATCCGAACGACGCACTCGTTTCAGGGCCCGTCTCGCACGCCATGGCAGACCTCGTGGCCGGGGAGCAGCCCGACCTCATCTTGTTCGGACAGGCCTACGACGACCGTGACGTCGCGGGACGCCTGGCGGCCCGACTCGGGAGATCGGTTCTCTCCAACGCGGTCGACGTGTCGCTCAACGGAGCAACCACCGCCAGCCATGAGATTTTCGGCGGTACAACGTTGGTTTCCGCCGCCCTGACCGGTGCCAAGCCCCATCTGATAATCGTTCGGCCGAAATCGTTCACTCCCGAGACGACGGGCGGTTCAACACCCGTGGTCACCGAGGTCCCGCTCCCCGAGGTGGGCCGGAGTACGGCGACGGTGACCGGCTCCAGTGTCGAGGAGAAGAAGGGGCCTCAGCTGGAGGAGGCGGCCGTGATCATCTCTGGGGGACGCGGTCTCGGTTCTGCCGACAAATACGAGCTGATCGAAGAACTCGCCAAACCGCTCAAAGCCGCCACCGGCGCCACCAGGGCGATCGTTGATGCCGGGTGGGTTCCTTATGCCAAGCAGGTCGGCCAGACCGGCAAGACGGTCAAGCCAGATGTCTACATCGCATGTGGCGTTTCTGGTGCGATGCAGCATTTGGTTGGGATGAAGGACTCCAAGACCATCATTGCCATCAACAAGGACCCGGATGCCCCGATCTTCGGTGTCGCCGATCTTGGTGTGGTTGGCGACGTCCACAATGTCCTCCCGAAGCTGATAGAGGCACTTCGGAACCGGTGATCGAACCCGACCTGGCCTCATGAGCGGAGTTGACACCGAGGACGGTGAGCGGTTCGACGCTGTCATCATCGGCGCCGGATTGGCAGGGATTTCGGCGGCATTCCATCTGAGCCGGGGCGGCATGCACAAGGTGGCCGTGGTCGACCCACGTGCGCCGTTGAGTCTCACGTCGGACAAGTCAACGGAGTGTTACCGCAACTGGTGGCCGGGGCCTGGCAACCAGATGGTACGGCTGATGGATCGCTCGATCGACCTTCTCGATGGATACTCGGCGGAAAGCGGCGACGCCTTTCATCTGAATCGGCGTGGCTACCTCTACGCAACCGCCGATCAGACCACGTTTGCCGAACTAGAGCGGGAAGCCCGATCGATTTCTCGACTCGGAGCAGGAGAAGTCCGGACTCATACCGGGCTCTCGGACTCCTACCGGCCGGCCACGCCAAATTCATGGGATCCGGACATGACCGGAGCCGACCTGCTCGACGGCCCGGGGGTGAGGAGACATTTCCCTGCTCTCGGCCATACGACAGTTGGGGCCATGCATATCCGGAGGGCTGGATGGTTTTCCGCCCATCAACTCGGCACTTGGATGCTGGGCGAGTCCCGGCGTAGCGGGACCAGATTCATCCAATCGGCGGCCGTCGAGGTCCGGTCGGCGGGCGGGCGCATAGCGGGTGTTGTTCTCGCAGACGGGACTGTGCTGAAATCGCAAGTTGTCGTGCAGTGCACCGGCCCCATGATCTCGGAGACCATGGATTTGGTTGGCGAGGCGATCCCGGTCCGTTCAGAGCTTCATCTGAAGGTCTCGTTCAAAGACTTCGCCGGCGCCATTCCCCGCGATTCACCGATGTTGATCTGGAACGATCACCAGACACTGGACTGGAGCGAAGAGGAACGCGTCGGCCTACTCGAATTCGGACGAAAGGACTTGGCGGCGGAACTCCCTCGTTATTGCCACGCGCGGCCAGAGGGCGGTCCCGACTCCAATTGGGTGGTTGCGCTCTGGGAGTACCACAAGACGGTGATCACCCCGACGTGGCCCCTCCCTCGAGATGAGCTCTACCCGGAGATCGTGATTCGGGGCTTGGCCCGGATGTTGCCTGCCATGGACGAGTACCGCGACCGGATTCCGTTCAATCGCATAGACGGCGGGTACTACACCAAAACACCAGACAACCGGCCTGTGGTAGGGCCGGCATCCACGCCTGGTGTGTATGTCGTCGGGGCGCTTTCGGGATTCGGGGTGATGGCCGCCTGCGCCGCCGGCGAACTCCTTGCCGGGCACGTCCTGGGAAGCGCGCTTCCCGACTACGCGTCAGCATTCACCCTCGACCGTTTCGACGACGCCAACTATCTGGAATCAATCACCGAGACCGGGGGTCAAGGTCAACTTTGAGCACTGGCTACTCGGGCACACCACTGCAAAAGAAGCTAGGGATAGAAGCCGGGATGAGCGTCGGTGTCGCCAACATGCCGGACAGTTTTCCCGGACTGCTCGATCCTCTGCCTGCCGGTGTCGAGCTGCGCCAACTAGACGGACCACTCGACCTCGCAATCTGTTTTGACACAATCGGCGCCGCTTTGGTCAAGAGCTTCGACACCGCCCGGTCACTGGTGGGACCGGCGGGGGCGATCTGGGTTGCATGGCCGAAGAAGGCCTCAAAGGTCCCCACCGATATCACCGAAGATCGACTGAGGGATCTGTTTCTTCCGACCGGCTGGGTAGACATCAAGGTGTGCGCGATCGACGCGGTGTGGTCTGGCTTGAAGTTTGTCCTGCGTCGAGAACTGCGCTGAGTCATAAGGTAAAGCGGAACGGCAGAAGATCGTCGAGCGTGTGAATTCTGACAGGCCCATCGGCAGCCGACACCAGCACCGTTTCCACGTCGAATTCGCTCATGATCTGGCGGCACCGACCGCACGGGTAGGCACCGTCCACGTTCTTGGCGTCGATGCACGCCACCGCGACCAGGGTGAATTTGCGTGAGCCCTGGCTCACCGCGTAATTGATGGCGTTCGCTTCTGCACATTGGCTGACCGGGTACGAGGCGTTCTCGACGTTTGCCGACGAGAACGTCGTCCCATCCTCGGCTATGACCACCGCCCCCACCCGAAATTTGGAATAGGGCGAGTGGGAACCGAGTGCCGCCAACTTGGCCTGTGCCATTGCCTCTTCTGGACTCATGAATCTCCAATCAACGACGAAACGAAGTGTTCGGGGGAGAAAGCAACCAGGTCTTCTACCGTTTCACCGACACCGATGAGCTTGACCGGGACCCCGAGTTCACGCTCGATCGCCACCACAACGCCTCCTTTTGCGGTGCCATCGATCTTGGTGAGAATGATTCCCGTGACACCGGCTACATCGGTGAACTGTCTCGCTTGATTGATGGCGTTCTGGCCGGCGGTGGCATCGATGACCAGTAACACCTCGCCGATCGTGCCGGCCTCTCGCTCTATCACCTTGCGAATCTTGGCGAGTTCGGACATCAAGTTTTGCTTTGAATGAAGTCTCCCGGCGGTATCGATGATGACCACGTCCCGATCCCTGCTCTGAGCTGCCTTGTAGGCATCGAAAGCCACGGCCGCCGGATCGGCTCCGGTCTGGCCGCCGACGACATCAACCCCGATGCGGTCGGCCCAAACCCTCAACTGGGTGTCTGCTGCCGCCCTGAACGTGTCTGCCGCCCCCAACAGGACCGAGCGCCCGTCATCGGTGAGTTTTCTGGCCAGTTTGGCGATGGAGGTGGTTTTGCCGGTCCCATTCACGCCAACCACGAGTACCACCGCCGGGCGACCGTCCAGGCGCAACTCCCGTTCGCGGCCCTCCATGATCAGATCGAGTTGGCGCTTTAGTTCGGATCGAGCCGCGTCGGCGTCCGCAGGTGAAGACTTACGCACCGCATCGACCATGACTTTTGCCGATTCGTGCCCAACGTCAACACCGACCAACACATCCTCGAGGCCCTCGTAGAAAGCTTCGTCGAGACTCGACCGGCTCCATACCGCCCGCAGCGCGCCGCCGAGCGCATTCCGTGACTTGGCAAGCCCTGCGTCGAGATCCGACCCAGAGCGTCTGGCCGCGGCAATCTCGTCTTCGATCGATCCCACCCGCCGGCGAGCGACGACAAATCCTGCCACGACCAACAGGAGCACGGCGGCCAGCGAGTACCAGACAACGTCCATTGCGCCAGGCTAGTTGGGGATCAGTGATTCAACGCTGTGCCGAGAATTGCCGATTCGCTCAACGCCTTGGCAACGACCTTCGAGGAGCCACCCGGTTCCATGGTGACTCCGTAGAGGACATCAGCCGCCTCCATCGTCTGTTGCTGGTGGGTGATCACGACCAACTGGGCGTCGGCCCTGAAGCGATCGAGCAGCCGCAGGAACCGTCGAAGGTTGGCATCGTCGAGGGCAGCCTCGACCTCGTCGAGGATATAGAAGGGGCTCGGCCGGGCCTTGAAGACTGCAAAAAGAAAAGCCAGGGCGGCCAGTGAACGCTCTCCACCAGAGAGCAGGCTCATTTTGGCAACTTTCTTTCCAAGAGGTTGTGCCTCGATCTCCACGCCGGTCGTGAGCGAGTTGTCTGGCTCGGTCAAACGGAGGCGACCAGCTCCTCCTGGGAACAGAACGGTGAAGTGCTCTGAGAACGCTTGGGCGATTTCTTGATAGGCCGCACTGAACTGGGCCTCGATTTCTCCGTCGAGCGCCGTTATCACCTTGCGTAGCTCGTCGCGAGAGCCTTCGAGATCGTCCAACTGGCCGGCCAAAAAGAGCCGTCTCGACTCCAACTCGGCGTATTCGCTGGCTGCCAGGGGGTTGACCGGCCCCATCCGCCTGAGTTCCGCCTCGCGCGAGGCGAGCAACGACTCGAGGTCGTCAATATGGTCAGGGCGGGTGGCGGCGAGCGCCTCAGCCTCGTCGACATCGAGGTCGCGCCGCAACGACTCACAGAGACCTTCCGTCCTCACTCGAAGCTCTGTCGATTCCACGGCGTTGGCGTTGAGCATCTGCCTCGCCTCCGCGACGTTCGTTCTAAACCGGTCGGCCTCCAACTGGAGTGAAGTCAATTCTTTGCCGGCGGCGCCTGCCTCCGATCGGAGCTGTGCCTGCCGCTCCCTGAGGAGCTCGAGGTGTGTCTTGCAAGCTTCCAGCGCTTGACGGGCTTGCTCCGCGATGGTCAGCAGCCGGTGGAGCTGATCGTCGTCGACTTCCGCGCCGGTCTCTGCGTTGAGGGATTTTTCGATCTCGAGGATGCGGTTGTCCAACATCGACAGCCGCTCGATGAGACCGCGCTGGGCGGCCACCGCTTCTTGCCATGCTGCTCTGCCCGTTTCACGGCGCTCGCCGGCAAGGCGCCTCTGTTCTGAGAGTGCCTCCCATGCCCGTTGCCGTTCCGCCTCCTCGCCCTCCAGCGACGAGAGCCTTTCGGTCAAGCCGACACGCTGGGCGCTTCGCTCGGAGCGAGCCTCAGAAATAGATCGGATCCGCTGCTGAGCCCTCTCTTGATCCTCTTTCAGGGTTGCAATCGATCTTGTGATCCGACCGAGAGCCTCGGTTGTGCCGGCGAGCTTGGCTTCGAGGCCCTCCAGCACCTCGAGGGACTTACGTTCTTCGTTTCTGGCGTCCTCGAATGACCGCCTGACCGAGACCATCAGAGAATTGGTTCTCGCCGCCAGCCTCTCTGCCTGCTCCAATTCGACCAGAGCAGCTTCAAGCACGGCAGGTGTTGCGCCCGACGGCGAAGCGACCCTCACTCCTGTCGTAGTGATGAGGTCGCCCTCTGGCGTGACGGCTCTGATGGAGGGTTCTGCCGCCACCACCGACCATCCGGCCGCCCATCCTTCTACGAGCACGACGTCTCCAAGCAGCTGCAGCGCCAGATCCGGATCGGAATCCGGTCCCAGACGGTCGGTCAGCGTTTCCAGACCCCACTTCGCAGCAATTGAAGTCGCCAAACCGTTTTGGATCCGACCGTTGTGATGGAGCACGGACAACCCGCCGCGTCCAGCACCCTTCAACGCCGCCACTGCCTCCCTTGCCGACGCCTCGCCTTCAAAGACAACAGCATCGGCCCACTGACCGAGGGCCCCGTCCACTGCGCTCGCCAGATCGGCCGGCACGTCGAGACGGCGGCTGACCGAGTCGATCGCGCCCCGAGTTCCTTCGGCAATACGGCGAGCTTCTGGGTCGGCCATCCCGGCCGCGGCATGCTCGAGGGCCGCGCAGCGTCCCCTCGCCGCCGCCTGGGCGATCTCGGCTTCGCGGTGATCGGCCTCCGCCTGCTCCCACTCGTTCTGGCGGGCACGACGGTCTGATTCTGCCCTCGTGTAAGCGACTTGGGTTTCACCGACTCTGGCATCGATGGCTTGGATCTCGGTGTTGAACAGTTTGGCCTGGGCGCTCTCGTTTTCGACCTGGGCCTGCAGCGCTTCGTATCGGCGCGTCAGCGCGCTCATTTCCCTCTCGTCACGTTCGTCGGCCGCGTCGAGTGCTCTTAGATCGCCGCGGGCAACGGCGATGGCGCCTTCGATGGTCATGCCCTCTTGGTCGGCCAGAGACCGCTCCTCGTCCTCGGCCTGGCGGAAACGGCGCTCCGTGTCCTCCACACGCCGCTCCACATCGGTCAGCAACGATCGCTCGTTCTGCGCAAGGCCCACCAGTTCCGCCAACTCGTTGGAAAGGTCACGGCGGCGGTCGGCGGCCCCATGCCGGCGCGCAGTTGCAGCCCGGTGACGCTCGGACGAAACTTGTGCGATCCGCCGCAGTCGCTCGATGGTTGTCTCGAGCTTGGCGGCTGCCGAGGTATCGCGGTCGAGCGCCTCCCCGACCTCGCCGGCTGCGGACCGCAGTTCGGCGATCCGCGCTCCCACGCGCTCTCCGGCGGAATCGCCGTCGCGAATGGTTTTTTCCAGCGTGGCCTCTTGGTGTCGGATCTGGTCCAATCGCTTCCTGTACGAACGGAGCGTCTCACCGGCTAGGAACAGACGGAGACGGCGCGCCTCGGCGGCGATCTCTAGATGTCGCTGAGCGGCGTCGGCCTGCCGCTTGAGCGGACGAATCTGGCGCTGGATCTCGCCGAGCAGGTCGCGCAAACGCAATACGTCTGCGTCGGTACGTTCTAGGCGCCGGATCGCCTTGTCCTTGCGGATGCGATGCTTGAGAATCCCGGCGGCCTCCTCGATCACGGCGCGATGGTCGTCAGGCCCGGCGTTGAGTACCGAATCGATCTGGCCCTGACCGATGATCACGTGTTGGTGTCTTCCGACATGTGAATCGGACAACAGTTCCTGAATGTCCAATAGCCGGCAGGAAACTCCATTGATCTCGTAATCGCTGGATCCGTCGCGGTAGAGCCTTCGTGTGATCGCCACCTCGGCCAGGTCGATCGCAAGCATCCCTGAGGCATTGTCGAGAATCAGCGTGACCTCTGCTCTGCCCAAACCGGGTCGAGTGGCGGTGCCGGCAAAGATCACGTCATCCATCTTGTCGGTACGCAGGGACTTGGGCGACTGGGTACCCATCACCCAGGCAACTGCGTCGACGATGTTCGACTTGCCGGAACCATTCGGCCCGACCACCACGGTGACACCGGGCCTCAACTCCAAGCGGGTCCGATCGGCGAACGACTTGAACCCAACCAGTTTGAGGGACTTCAGGTACATGCGAAATCAAAATTACACGAATGTGACTTAGGTAGCGAGCTCATTGCACGACGAGGAAATCCTGCAGATTCGGATCCAGTGCCGAGTCGTGCGACTCGACCCCGAGTACCGATGCACCCGGCGGCCCCGCCCACAACCAGTCGACCAGGCGCTCGACGTCGCGGGCGTCGCCCTGAGCGAATACCTCGACTCGTCCGTCGGGAAGGTTTCGTACCCAGCCGAGAAGCCCCAGCCTTCGTGCCGCTTGTCTCGTCGACTGGCGGTAGTAGACGCCCTGCACCCGGCCAGAGACAAGGGCGCGCACCGCGCTCAGATCTGACATGTCGAGCAAAAATGCGACGAACGCTGGCCGAGAACGATTCGTTCGACAGGCCGATGGCAACGGGTACACGGTTGCCCGGTGCGCCCATAGACAGACAAACGCGCCATGTACTCGCCGGCGCGACCGTCCGGCAGGAGATAGGCGAGATCTTGGAGAGACGTCCCCCCGTGCGCCAAACCTGCGGCAAGCACCTTTTTGATCGCCCCGCCGAGACGAGATATCTCGCTCTTCGACAAGGTATTCGCCGGGCGAAGCGGATGGATCTTCGCCAGAAACAACGCCTCGTCCGCGTAGATATTGCCGAGGCCCGAGACGACCGACTGATTGAGGAGGGTGCTTTTGATAGGGGCCGATCGAGCGGCGAACAGACGCTGGAGATCGGAGGTCCGGGGTAGCGCTTCGAGTGCATCGGGTCCGAGCCGCCCAAGACCTGAGGTGGTCAACTCGTCTGGTGTGAATACGGCCACGAACCCGAACGTCCTGGGGTCGATCAGCCGGAGTTCTGGCCCGCGATCGGTTGCTGCGAAAAAATTGGTGTGGGCTTCCATCGGTTGGCCGGGGTCAGACACTCGAATCCTTCCCGACATCCCGAGGTGAATCACCCAGCTCAGGTCGTTATCCAGCTCGATGACGATGAACTTACCGACCCGGCCGACGGATTCCACGCGACTTCCGACGAGCCTGGTGGTCACGTCGTCAGGATGCTCGTTGTGGCGCGCCATGCGCGCCCGCGTGACCTGCGCTCTCACGATGGTGGTTCCGGTGAGAACCGGTTCGATGAAAGATCGGGTGGTCTCTACCTCAGGCAGTTCCGGCATTGGTCCTGAGATTGGACCCGCCGCATCAAGGAACGCAAATGCCCCGAGCTAGCCTCTCCCCGATGACGACCCCCGTTCTGCGTCCTCTCGCCTTTGGCGAGGTTCTCGACACCAGCTTCAACCTCTTCAAACGAAACTTCAAAACGGTCATCGCAATCTCGGCCGTTGTCATGATCCCGCTGTCGATCCTCGGCGCGTTCGCCGTTTCGGGGCTTTTACCCTCCGACCTGGCCGTCCTCAACGATCCCCAGGCCGACATCGAGGATCTGCTTCCGGTCCTTCTCGGGTTCTACGGAGCTCTTGGCGCCGGGTCGCTGCTCCAGTTGTTTGGCCAGATCCTGGTGCAAGCGGCCACCACCAGGGTTTACGCCGAGACATACCAGGGCAACAAGATGAGCATCGGAGACGGACTCAGAACGGGGCTTCGGCGTCTCCCTGCGATGCTCGCCCTCACCATCATTCAGACAATCGGCTTTTTGCTCGGGTTCGTGCTCTGCATCGTTCCCGGGGTCTTTTTGTACGGAATCTGGGCGGTCAGCCCTGCCGCGCTGATAAACGAATCGGTGGGTCCTTTCAAGGCGCTGCGCCGGTCTCAACAACTGGTCAAGGGTTACTGGTGGCGGACCTTCGGCATCGTGGTGGTGGCCACCTTGTTGGTCAGCGTGCTGGCAAGCCTCCTCACGGCGCCGTTACAGGTCGCATCAATCCTTCCCGGCATTCTCAGCGGCGATGAAACGGCCGTCTTTTCAGGGCAGTTCCTGTCGATCAATGTCTTCGCGAGCGGCCTCGCCAGCGCCCTCACGCTTCCGTTCGTGGCCGCGGTGGTGGTGGCCGTGTATTACGACCTCAGAGTCCGTAAGGAGGGTTACGACCTCGAACGGCTCATAATCGACCTGGGCGAGGCGCCATCCTCTGATGCCCCGGCGAACCAAAACGATTCCTCGGACCCGTTCGGCCTTGGATGACGATCTTGCCTCGAGCGGTGGGTGCGGTCCTGGCCCTGGCTTTGCTGGTCGCGGCTTCGTCCTCAGAAGTGCGCCGGATGGCAGAAGCGTCAGACGCAGGAGGCTTGAGGGCCGTCGAAGAAATCGATGGCGTCGCCGTCGATATGAACTCCCTGCTGGCGGATCAGGGTGAATATCGGATCGGGGTGATCGCCCGCCTCGAGTCGGAGGCCGTGGATGCCCGCAGGGTTGCGTTGCAGGCAGAGACGATTCTCTCGAATCCAAAATACGCATCGTACGAGCCTTCCTGGCTGGAACGTTTTGCCGGACCGCTGCATCGATGGAGCCAGCGCATTCTTGGATTCGGCACAGACGTCTTTCGTTCCGTCGTTGCCGCGCTCGCCGCCTGGATCAGCACGCGGCAGGCGCGTTGGATCGGAATTCCACTGTTGGTCGTTGGCACTGCCTTCGGCACCTGGATCTTGGGCAGGAGAAGGGCCAAAGAGGTCGAGCGAAGGGCGGTGATCGAAAGAATCCTCGAACTTGGCCTCGATCCAGAGGAGATCGAAAGCCATGCCGAAGAAGCCAGGAAGCGGGGCGACTTCGCAGAGGAGATCCGCCTGCGGTTTGTCGCCGGCCTTCTCAGGTTGGACGCCCTCGGTGTGATCGAGTTCTATCCCGGCCTGTCCAATGGGTCTATCTCGATAATGGTCGACTCGGCCCAATTCGATCGGCTGGCCGTACAATTTGATGCGGCGGTCTACGGGCGACACCCGGTGGGTTCCACAGATGCCGATGCGGCCATGGCCGGATGGCTCGAGGTAGTCGGCGTGAAGAGATGACGATTCGCTCAACCACGCTCACTGCAGAGGGCCGCAAGATCCGATCAAAGGCATCCATCGCCGGTTTTTCGCTGCTGGCCGCGATGTTGGTGATCTGGGTCATTTTTCGTTTTGGATCCAACCCGGTTGGGGCGGGACCGGACGGTTCTGTCTTCGTCACCGATGTGAACGGTTCTGCGGGCCTTCTCGAACTATTGGAAGAACGCGAGGTCCCTGCGGCTCCGGCACTCTCCAGGTTCGACAGCCTCGACGGGGTGCTCACGGTGGTGATCTTGGATCCGCTTTCCGACATAGAAATCACCGCAGCAGAGACCACCGTTCTGGAAGATTTCGTCGAGTCAGGAGGCCGGTTGGTGCTGAGCGGTAACCGGCCCCCGTCATTTCTGGGATCGTTGCTCCCCGCCGACATCGCCTATGGATACAGGGCCGCACCGGCCGCACCCATCCTCTTCCCGCTGGGAGGCGTCGGCGAAGCGATCACCACCGATGGTGTCAGGTCGATCCGGACGGACGATCCGAGCCTGCCGCTGGCCGGCGATCCCGCGGTCGCGGCTGCATTCGCTTTTGGTTCAGGCGAAGTCATCTATATCAGCGACGGATCCGTCTTCCACAACCGTCGCCTGGTCGACAACGCCGCGTGGATTCTCTCGATCCTGGGCAGCGGTCCGGTCATCTTCGACGAGGTCAGACATGGGTTCGAGGTACAAGCCGACCTTGACGTGCCGGTTGGAGTTTTCGGCTCCCTCCCATCACGGGTTAGAGAGACGGTATGGCTGCTACTTGCGGCGTTGGCGATTTCGATCATCATCTATGGCCGGCGGCGCGAACCGGTCGAACAGACGACCAGAAGTTTGATGCCGCCACGTATGGCTTTGGTCGACGCTGTCGCCGGATTGCAGCTGAGGACTGACCGATCACTCTCCGCAGCCGAGCCGGTGGTGCGCAGAGTCGAAGTCCTTCTACGGCGTGAGCTGGGGCTGACAGAGGATGAATCACTCGACTCCGTGGATGTGGCGAAGGTCGGTTTCGACCAGAGCGAGGTTGCGGCGGCACTCCGACCCTCCACCGAAGATGACGTTCTGACAGCACACCGACTTTTGACAGTGCTCAACGAGAGGAACCCAGGATGAACGACTTACGCCGCCGTATACATGATGAAGTCGCCAAAGCCGTTGTTGGACAGCGAGGACCGGTCGATGCGCTGCTGGCCGCCTCGCTGGTTGGCGGCCACGTGCTCCTGGAGGGCGTTCCCGGCACCGCCAAGACCCTGTTGGCCACCGCATTCGCCAAAGCCACCGGCCTCCAGTTCGGACGCGCCCAGTTCACCCCTGACATGCTGCCATCCGATCTCACCGGCACCATGACCCTGCGCAACGGCGAGTTCGCTTTCAAACCAGGACCAATTTTTACCAACGTCCTCCTCGCCGACGAGATCAACCGCACGCCCCCTAAGACCCAGGCCGCCCTACTGGAGGCAATGGGCGAAGGCCAGGTCACGGTGGACGGAACGTCGCACCCACTCCCGCAGCCTTTTCTCGTGGTCGCCACGCAGAACCCGATCGAATATGAAGGGACCTATCCGCTCCCGGAAGCCCAATTGGACCGGTTCTTGATGAAGATCACCGTCGACTATCCCGGCACCGAAGCCGAGTTGCAGATGCTGGCGATGGCTCGCGATGGATTGCGTCCGCTTGGTCTGGACGACGTCGCCGCGGTGACGTCGGCTGCAGAGCTCCAATCCGCCAGGACCGACGTGAGTGCTGTACGCGCCGAGGAACCAGTGGTTCGGTACATCCAACAGATTGTTGCTGCAACCCGGTCCCTGCCATCTGTCGAAGTTGGCGCGAGTCCCAGAGCCGCCGTCCACCTATTGGCTGCGGCGCGTGCCGTTGCGGCACTCGCCGAACGGGATTTCGTCACACCCGACGACGTCGGGAGCGTGGCGATGCCCGTCCTGAGGCACCGGCTTGTCCTGCGGCCCGAAGCCGAGCTGGAGAGATATGGAACGGATGAAGCCGTGCGAGCTGCGATGCAGGGAGTCGAGGTGCCGCGGTGACCTTCTCCAGGTTGACCGGGTGGATGCTGGTGACCGCGGCCCTTTCTGCTCTTGTCTTGCCGTGGGAGATCGCGTTGCTGGGCATGGGACTCATTGCAGTGGTCGCGGGAGTCGACGCGTGGCAAGTGAGGCGGGTCCCGCCAACCAAGGTCGATGTCGCCCCCATCCTGAGCCGTGGCGTCGTTTCGGAGTTCAGACTGTCGCCGATCGGGCGCTGGCCCCGGATCAGGTTGCGCCAACCGCTGGTACCAGATGTGGTGGTCAGTCCCCAGGAGGCAGACCGTGTTCTGGTCGCAGAAATCGTCGTGAATCGCCGGGGAACGCATCACCTGCCGCCGGCGCTTTCCCGGAGCACCGGGCCGCTCGGTATGGGTGGTTGGACGCATCGCACAGGGTCAGACCGGCCTATCACGGTGTATCCGGACATGCCGGCGGCACGACACCTCGCATCGGCGGTGCGCTTGGGTCGATTTCGAGAGGAAGGCAAGCGGACCCGCGGCCCTCTCGGCTTGGGTACCGAATTCGAGTCGATCAGGGAGTATCGACCCGATGACGACATCCGCCAGATCAACTGGCGGGCCACGGCCCGTCTCGAAACTCCGATGTCCAACCAGTTCAGAGTGGAACAAGACCGCGACGTGATCTGCTTGGTCGACTGCGGCCGGTTGATGTCGGCTGCGACCGGGGACCGGACCCGTCTCGACGTGGCAGTCGATGCGGTTGCGGCGATCGCGGCGGTCGCAGACCAAGCAGGAGACAGGGTCGGTGTTGTCGCCTTCGACGATCGGGTGAGAAGGATGGTTCATCCGCGTCGCGACGGGGGACGGCATGTGGTTCATGCCATCCACGACCTCGAACCGTCCAACCGGGATTCCGACTACGCGCTCGCCTTCGGAACGGTTTTATCGGCCAAACGTGCATTCGTTCTCATTTTCACCGACATCATCGACGAGGCGGCGGCACGCCCTCTCGTGAACGCGATTCCAGCCCTCGCCAGAAAACATTCGCTGGCCGTGGCGAGTGTTGTCGATCCCGACCTGGACCTGCTGATGCGAAGCCCGGCTGACAACCTTCCGCAAGTGCTGAAGGCGGCGACCGCGGTCCGATTCGTCGAGGCCAAAGAGCGAGTGGCGGCGATACTCGCCCACCGCGGGGTTGTGGTCGTCGAGGCCGGGCTCGACTCACTGTCGGCGAGATGCGTCGCCGCCTACCTCCGTGCCAAACGAACCGGCCGCCTCTAAGTCGCCTCGACGCCCGACGACGGTCGATTCCTCCAAACCATCCACCAGAACGGGAGCCCGACAAGAGCGCCAATCAGAAGCGAAGGTACCCATGTGGTCCCGGTACGGCTGACGAAACCTTCGATCAGACCGGCGAGGATCAGCCATGGCACCGTACCCACGGCCACCATGACGACAGCCAGCGCCTCTTCCGCCAGGGCTGCAGTCCGGGTCCGTGTTCCGGGGCGAAGCATCGCCCGTCCCAGAGCGAGACCGGTTCCACCCCCCACCACTATGCAGGAGAGTTCCAGGACCCCGTGTGCAGCGACCGCCGCCACCAGTAGCTTGGCATTGCCCGCCTCAACGGCAAGGGCCGACAGGGAGCCGAGTGTCAGCCCGTTTTGGATCAGCAGGTATGCAGAAAACAGCCCCCACCCAATGCCGCCGACAAAAGCCATGAGAGTCACACGAATGTTGTTGGTCATGACAAAAGTCGAAAAACCTACGAGCTCGGGAGCCGAATAACCCACATCGGTCGACTGGGCTTCTGTCACCCACAAGAAATCCTCTGGAAGGAACGCTCGCACCGTGTCGGCGTCGGCGCCCGCCCATGCAGCTCCGGCGAGCGCGGGCAGCAACAAGAGCGCGGCCGCCAGCCCCATCGGCCGCATACGTTCTGCAATCAGCTGCCAGTACCTGAACGAAAAAAAATCTAGGAGTCCGGACCGCGCCGACTGCCTGTCAAACAACAACCCCCGCGCCCTCACGACCGATTTCTCGAGCCGTGAGACAACCGGGTTGTGCGGAAAAACACGCCGTGCCAGAGCGAGATCGGAAGCCGTCTCCCGGTAGAGATCGGAGAGCCGGTACAGGCCTTCTGGCCCGAGCCGTTCCGGCCGTCTCCTCGACTTCTTCACCAACGAATCGAGCTCTTCCCACCGTTGCTGTCCCGAGTCGAGGAACTGGGTTAAGTTCAAGGGCCCACTCCAGGAAACGATGACTTTCGAAGACCGCCTTGGCCTCAGCACCTCTGAGGGAATCGACGTTGATCTGACCATAGCCGGGATCGGATCGCGCTCTCTCGCATGGCTTCTCGATGGTCTGATCATCGGGGCGGTCCTCGTCGCGGTCGGAATGGGCAGTCTGGTGCTGTCGGCGTTCGACGAACTCCTGGCCGGCGGGGTTTCGGTGATGGCCGCAACGGCGCTGCCTTTGGCATATCTCGTCGGCATGGAAACACTCAATGGCGGTCGCACGTTGGGTAAAGCCGCAGCCGGGATCAAGACGATACGTTTGAGCGGAGCGCCGGTCGGTGTCGGCGCCGCACTGGTGAGAACCCTGATTCTGCCGGTCGATATCATCTTCTTCGGCATCGGGTTGATGTCGATGCTCGCGACCAAGAACAGTCAGCGGTTGGGTGACCTGGCCGCCGGCACCGTTGTGGTCAGGGAGCGCACACCCGTCGGGAACGCCTCATCGACTCGAATGGTCTTCTCGGTTCCGGAGGGTACGAGTCGGTGGGATGTCTCCGCAATCACCGAAGCCGAGATCGGCGCAATTCGGACGTACTTCGATCGGGCTCCGGTACTGCCGGTCGACCGGCGGCGCCGCCTTGCGGATGAACTACGAACTCGTCTCGAGGGGCGCGTCGGCGGTGTCGAGACCGTCTACGACTCAGAGCAGTTTCTTGCGAGAGTGGTGGCAGAAAAGACGAGGAACTCCGGTTAGTAGTGAGGTCAGGCCGAACCAGGAGACGTCTCGAGCGCCGTCCGGGCTGCCTCTTGCTCCGCCTCTTTTTTCGAGCGGCCAGTTCCGCGGCCCAGTTCGACATCGTCGACGCTCACAACCGCTTCAAAAGCTCGCTTGTGATCCGGCCCTGACCCGGTCACGACATAACGCGGTTGTCGACCCGAGGTCGCCAGGATCTCCTGAAACCGTGTCTTGAAGTCACGGCGGCCGGGCGACTCTGCCTTCTGGTCGACCAACTCGCGCCAGTGTCCGAGGATCAGATCCTGGGTGGTCGGAAAGTCGGAGTCCAGGTAGATGGCAGCGAGGATGGCCTCCATTGCATCACCGAGAATCGATTCCTTCTCCCGGCCACCCGACTGGACCTCACCCAGCCCCATGACCAGGTAGTCGCCTACGCCCAGACTGCGCGCCACCTCAGCCAACACATCGCGGTTTACAGAGGCCGCTCGCACCTTGGCCAGTTGTCCCTCATCCAGCCCAGGGTATGTCTCAAAGAGGTGGAGGGTGACAGCGAGCTGGAGGACGGCATCGCCCAAGAACTCGAGTCGCTCGTTGTCCGGAACTTTCGGGTGTTCCGAGGTGTACGACCGGTGTACCAAGGCGGCTTCGAGCAGAGCCGGCTCACGAAATGAGTATCGGAGTGAGGACTCGAGGTCCGTCAGAGCCTTTCGTTTTGTCATGCCGTTGCGAATGCGTCGGCAACTCGTCGTGGCAGACCGCGCTCGGCCCCTTCACGAGCCACCATGAGGGCGTTGGCGATCGAGCGACGAGTGGATGAACCATGGGAGATGACCACGACTCCGCCCACGCCGATGAGATTCGCTCCACCGGTGTTCTCGTAATCCAGTCTGGCCAACAACGGATCGAGGTGTGGGTGGAGGCCGCCGGCGACCGAAGGGTCAGCTGCCTCCAGCGCCTGCGTCACAAGGCCCCCCACCAGGGCGGCCGCACCTTCAACGGCTTTCAGGAACACGTTGCCGGTGAAGCCGTCGGTGACGATGACATCTGCGTGGTCGCCGGCGATGGCGCGACCTTCGACGTTGCCGACAAAGTTGATCGGAGCCCGACTCAGCGCCTGGTAGGCATCTTTCTCGAGTTGCCGACCCTTGCCTGGTTCCTCCCCGATATTGAGCAGGCCAACCCGAGG
Organism: Acidimicrobiia bacterium; assembly: GCA_041746105.1. GTDB lineage: Bacteria > Actinomycetota > Acidimicrobiia > Spongiisociales > ZC4RG35 > JBFHRE01. The sequence continues at coordinate 104,624 of JBGTHP010000025.1, read as the reverse complement.
AGACTTCACATCGAAATACACCTGCGAAAAGACCGAACCCATGATGGCGAACTGGACGAGGTGCTGTGGTTTTACATCGGGGTTGGCTCCGCTGTCGAGGACGACTGTCGGTGTCCCCGGGGTCGGAAACACCGTTGCGATGGTCGGCCGCAAAACGCCGGGCACCCGACCGCAAATGAGGGCGGCCGCCGCCATCGCGGCGCCGGTGGAGCCGGCTGAGACAAACCCTGAAGCCTCGCCTCGCCTGACCAGTCTGGCGCAGGCAGCCACCGACGAGTCGGGTTTGTCTCGTAGCGCCCGTGATACGTCTTCGCCCATCTCGATCGTTTCTGGGGCGTTTACGACCTGAATCGGGGAACCCGGTTCGAGTTCTCTGCGTATTGCGGCCTCGTCGCCCACCAATACAACGTCGACCCCCTGTTGGGCAGCAATGAGCGCTCCGGCGACGATCTCGCCAGGGGCGTTGTCACCGCCCATGGCGTCGAGGGCAATACGGCTCAAATCTCAGTCGGTCTTTACGACTTCACGACCGTTGTAGGTGCCACATTCACGGCATGCGCGATGTGGGAGCTTCGGACTCTTGCAGCGAGGGCAGGCGGCGAGCGTTGGCCGCTCGACCTTCCATGCCGCCTTACGCTGGCGGGTCCGCATGCGGGACATCTTCTTCTTGGGCACCGCCATGGTGCACTCCTTCTGGTTTCAGTTCTCGAACAGCTGTTTCAGCGCGGCGAAGGGCGAGCCTGACTCGTCTCCGTGCCCGCCGCAGGGGGCCGTATTCAAGTCGGTTCCGCAAGTCTGGCAAAGTCCGAGACAATCGTCACGGCACAAAGGACGGTATGGGACCGCCAGGGAAACCTCGTCGTGGACGACTGGCTCAAGGTCGATCCAACCTTGGGCAAGCACCGGATACTCGCCATCCTCGTCCTCCGGCACCTTTCGGAACACTGTTTCAAAAGGCACCGTGGTCGGTTGCGACCACTGAGTCAGGCACCGTGTGCACACCAGTTCGAATACGGTTTCAACAGATCCGCGCCCAACGATCCCGTCGGTCAACGATCGGAGATGAACCGTCAACGTCGACTCGTGATCGACCCCGGTGTCACCCACCGTGAATCGGAGCGGGATCACGACCGACTCATCCCTCCCATGGCCGGGATGAGCCAGGAGATCAGAAACCTGGATGCGCCCGGGTTGCTGCATCTCGACCTCAGAGGGGGACGTCGCTCGCCGGCGGACGGGCCTGGTGCAGTTCATTCCGGGAATTGTGGGTTTTTCTGAGCAACTCGGCCATCAGATTCTCCACCTGCACCAATGAACGTTCCAACTCGTCTTCTGACTCCAGACGGATCCGCCGCGCTTCGCCTTCGGCCCTGCGGACCAGGATGTTCGCTTCTTCGACGGCCTCGGCCAGGACATATGAGTCGGAAACGAGGCGCTTGTTTTCGGCCTTGGCCTTGTCCAGTATCTCATTGGCGTGCTCGTTGGTCCGGGCGATGAACGCCTCTCGCTCCCTCACCATCCAGCGAGCCGCCCTGAGTTCGTCTGGGAGATCGGCGCGCAGGCGAGTCAACGAGGTGAGGACAAAATCTCGATCGATCAGAACGTTGGTCGACAGCGGCATAGCCTTGGCCGACTCGACATACTCGATCAGGTCGTCAATCGTGTCCTGGAGCGGGCCGACCGTGGAACGCGACCTGGTCGCCTCTTCGTCGTGGTGGTCGTGTTCGCTCACGGCAACTTCTCCTTCAATGCTTTCAAAACAGGCTCTGGCACGAGGGTATCGACTATCCCTCCCAAACGAGCGATTTCACGAACGAGGCTCGACGAAATGTGGGAAGTTGCCGAATCGGCAGGCAACAAAACCGTTTCAACCCCGCTCAGGTGTCGGTTCATCGCCGCCATCGGGAGTTCGAATTCTGCGTCGCTCGAAGATCGTACGCCCTTGATTATCACCGTTGCGCCCGCTCTCCGAGCCGCTTCGATCACTAGGCCGTCGAATCCGACCACGCTCACGCCCTCGATATGTGACGTGATTTGTTGCAACAGTCCAACCCTCTCCGCGAGCTCGAAAAGCGTCCCCTTCGACGGATTGGCGACCGCCGCCACAACCACCGCTTCGAACATCGCAGCAGCTCTTTCAAAAACGTCGAGATGACCCAAGGTGGGCGGGTCGAAACTACCTGGGCAGAGCGCGATGGTCATGGTTGGGCGCCTTTCGTGTATCTGATGATTCTGGTATCCCCGATCCTCCGCTCGTCGTCAATTCGGTAGCCGCCAGGCATCGGAATCTCATCCGATGCCCTGCGGGTGATGACAACCACCCCGCCGTCGACGACGGCCGGAGACAGCTGATCCAGAATCCCTTCAACCCGCAAGCTGTCGAACGGCCATGGCGGGTCACAAAACACCAGGTCGAACTGCCGGCGATTGGCCTGGAGGAAACCCTCGACCGATCTCCCGACCACTTCTGCATCGAATCCGAGAACTTGAAGATTTCCGTTCAACGCCCGAAGCGCCGCCCGCTCCCGCTCGACGAATACCGCAGTGCTCGCTCCTCTACTGAGAGCCTCGATGCCAAAACTGCCGGAGCCGGCAAACAGGTCGAGCACGGTTGCGCCGTCCACCGTTGCTCCCAGTGACGAAAACAAAGACTCTTTGACCCGATCGCTGACGGGCCGGGTGCCGTCGCCGGGCGGCGCGGTCAGACGGCGGCCGCCTCTCGTCCCTGCGATCACTCTCATAGCGCCAGGTTAGAGAGTGCCATGCTTGGTCTCCGCTCCGAATCAGCGGGTAACGTCGCCGGGCGCAACCGCCCAAAGGACAAAGCCTGAGACCTAGCCTCCGCATGCTCGACGACGGGTTGATATCCCGGATCCTCGACGAGTCACTTGATGTGCTCTCGACCATAGGGATGGAGATCAGGGGTAAACCCCTGCGTCAGGAACTGATCGAACGGGGGCTGCCGGCTTCTGGCGAGAGAATCCTGTTCCCGAGGGACATCGTGCAGGCGGCAATCAAATCCGCACCGCCGTCGGTGGCCCTTTATGACCGCGATGGCCGTCTTCACGCCGACGTCGGTGGCGATCGTGTCCACTTTGTTCCAGGGTCGAGCGGGTTGAAGGTCATAGACCACAGAAACCAGGACCTCAGACTCGCCGGCACCGCCGACTTCGCCGAATACGTCAGATTGGCCGACGGACTCGAACACATCGCCTACTTGGCAACCGCGTTTTCGACAACTGACATCGCACCCGAGGTCTCCGACGCCTGGCGGTTGTACCTGTCGCTGACGAACTCCAAGAAGCCAATCGTTTCGGGGTCTTTCACAGAACACGGCGTCGGACGGATGGTTTCCATGATGGAACTCTTCCGCCGCGATCTGACCGACTTGATCGCTCGGCCGATGAGCATCTTCACGGTCACGGCCACCGGGAACTTCCGTTACGGCGAAGACTCCTGCCAGAACCTCCTCGACTGCGTGAATGCAGGCATACCTGTCGAGATCGTCCCGGTCACCTTGATGGGTTTGATCGCTCCTGTCACGCTCATCGGGGCCGCCGTCTTTCACACGGTCGACGTCCTCGCTGGAATCACGATGGCTCAGATCATCAGGCCGGGAGCGCCTGTTCTGTTCGGAGGAGCACCCGCGACCTTTCACATGAAGGCCGCGAGCTCTCCCATGGCTGCAGTCGAAGCGCTACGTCTCGACGTTGCCTACACCCAGATTGGAAAGTCCCTCGACCTTCCCACCCAGTCGTACATGGCCCTTTCCGATGCCAAGACGCTGGATGCCCAGGCCGGAGCCGAAACGTTCGGAAGCGCCCTTCTGGCAGCTCTGGCCGGGGTCAATTCGGTATCCGGTCCGGGGATGCTCGACTACGTCCTCGCATTCAGCCTGGCCAAGCTGGTGTTCGACGACGAGATGTGTGGCCAGGCATTGCACTACGTCCGAGATGTCCAACCAGTCGATGATCTCCCCGTCGCACACCTGATCCAACATCTCATGGACGAAAACCATCTGATCATGGCCGATCACACCACCAGCCATTGGCCGGAGGAGTTCTATCTCACCAGTCCGATCATCGACCGCGACAACCGCGAAACCTGGCTTCGAAAAGGCGGCAGAGACGTTCATCAATCGGCATGCGAGGAGGTCGAGCGACGGCTCGGGCTCTACCAACCGATCGCCACCGAAACCGATGTGGATGCCGAGATGAGGCGACTGATCAGCGCCGGAATGGAGGACGAAGCAGAACTTCCCGTCGTTCCCCCTCCCCGTCCGACTTCACCACCCGAGGCGTCGGGCCGGCGTCGCCAAAACCGCCGCCGGGGTTGAAGGAGGGCCCGCCCTCGATGAATACCAATCGTCGACCGTCAAAGCACCGCTTCGATGAAGCGACGCGTTTCCTCGAATTTTGGGTTTCCGAAGATTTCGAGTGGGGGGCCCTGCTCGAGGATCTTCCCTTCGTGGAAGAAGACCAGTCGATCCGCTACTTCTCGGGCGAATGCCATTTCGTGCGTGACGATGATCATCGTTTTGTGCATCTCGGTGGAAAGTGCGCGCATCACCGCAAGCACTTCGCCTGTCAACTCAGGGTCGAGCGCAGAGGTTGGTTCGTCGAAGAGCAACAAGTCGGGTTCCATGGCGAGAGCACGAGCGATGGCGACCCTTTGTTTCTGGCCGCCCGACAGGCGAATCGGATGTTCGTCGGCCTTGTCCCTGAGGCCCACCTGTCCCAGCACACCGAGAGCCATCTCCCTGGCTGCGTCCGGATCCATCTTCTTTACGGTGACGGGGCCTTCCATGACGTTGCCGAGCGCCGTCATGTGTGGAAACAACTGGAAATCTTGAAAGACCATCCCGGCATGGAGTCGCAGCTTGCGGATCACCTCGCGTCGCGCCCTCGTCCTGTGGCCTCCGCCGAGCTTGATGCCGGCGAGTTCGATGGTCCCACCGGTCGGGTCCTCGAGAAAATTGATGCAACGCAGCAGTGTGCTCTTGCCCGACCCCGACCGCCCGCAGATCACGACCACCTCGCCCCGCCGAACCTCCATGTCGACGCCTCGAATGACCTCGAGGCCTCCAAAACTCTTGTATAGGGCGTCTATCCGTAGAACCACCTGGCGATCATCCATGTGGAATCGCAGTCGCCGCCCCCGCCCCGCCCTCACGAACGTAACCGGTCGCCATCCGGCGCTCGAGACGGCCCTGGAAGTATGTGAATACCGTGGTGAGGGCCCAATACAGAAGAGCAGACACTATGAACGCCTCGAGGTTCCGATTGTCGGCGCGACCCAGGAGTTGTGCCTTGCGAAAGATCTCGAGCTGTGATGCCGTGGCTCCCAAAAAGCTAACGAGAGCCGTGTCCTTCATCATCGCAATGAACTCATTGCCTGTCGGAGGAATGATCACGCGAACGGCCTGAGGAAGCACCACCCTCCGCATGGCCTGGAAGTATGTCATTCCCAAGGCGTCGGCCGCCTCCGTCTGACCCCCGCTCACCGACTGAATCCCGGCTCGAAAGATCTCCGTCATATACGCCCCATAGTTGAGGCCAAGAGCGAGGATGCCGGCCGGCACGGCATCGAGGGTGAGGGCATCGGACATCCACTTCGGCCCGGCACGGCCAAGCTGAGGAAGGGCGAAATAGATCAAGAACATCTGGACGATCAGCGGTGTGCCCCGAAAGAACGACGTGTAGAAACCCGAGAGGCCGAACGCAATCGGATTGCGCGAAAGCCGCCCGAGAGCCCCCAACAGGGCCATCGTGATGGCGAGAACGATGGCGACGACGGCGATAAACACCGTGACCCTGAGGCCAGTGGCGATGAACGCGATGTGCTCTCGCATCCACACCGTGTCGAAACGGGCAAGCGCGAACACCGCCCCGATCAGCGCAAATAAGGCGAGCCATACGGCCGACTGTTTGTAGCGGAAAGGAATGGAGGCACTCCGCTGAGAGAGTGCCTCCATTCGAGATCCGCCAGGACCGTTCATCCTGCGACGGATGTCAGATCGGCTCCGTACCACTTCATCGACAACGAAGTGAGAGTGCCGTCCGCATGCATCTCCTCCATTATCCGACTGATCTCTGCGAGAAGGCTGGCGCCGTCGAGGGTCGATGACTTGTCGAGAGCGACGGCGAGAGGTTCATAGAAGACTGGACTCCCGACGATCTTGATCGGTACTCCGTCGGCAATCGCTCCTTCGATGGTCGGCGTGGCCGAGATTGCTGCGTCCAACCGAACGCCATCACCAATGGCGAGGTCGGCCAGAACGGTGGAGTCTGTGTCGTAGGTGACGATTACGGCATCGTCGATCACGAAGTCGAAGGTGTAGCCGGGGATCTGGAGCGTCTTTTGGAGGAACAGGTCATAGGTACACCCCCCGCACACGCCGACCTTTTTACCGTCGAGGCTTGAAGCGACGTCGGTGACCGACGTGTTGTCGGCATGCACCGCCACCGATGCCGGCGTGAAGTAGTAGGCAGGAGCAAAGTCGAGGACTTCGGCTCGTTCAGCAGTCACCGTCATGGATCCAACGCTGATGTGCCACCGGTCGAGCCAGTTCCCTGAAGTAATTGCCTCCCATGCCGGCGTTTCCCATTCAACTTCGACACCAAGTCGGCTGGCGATCTCGGTCGCGACGTCGATGTCGAATCCCTCGTACGCGTTCGTGGCAGGGTTGAGTTCGGATTGTGGCGGGTAGGCCGGGTCGGTAGACACGATGATCACTCCGTCGGCTTTTATCTTCGCCAGGAGGTCGCCTCCATCAACTGTGTCTTCTCCCCCACATGCGCCCAAGACGAGCACCAGGGTGGTAATGAGGCCGATTCCAATTCGAGTCTTCATTCCAATTTTCTCCTCGATGTGACTTTTGGACTCTAAGCCTGGTGGCGCTCGACCACTACCGATATCAGATCTTTTGTCGGCGGGGCGGTCGCTCCTCCGGGCTTGGACGGCGTGATGCGACGCACGTCAGGTCGTAACCTTCTACGATCACGCAGTCCAAAGGAGGACTATGAAGAGAAGGATCGCACTTCTCCTCGCAATCACAGCCCTGGTGGCTGCTTGCGGTGGAGACTCAGCAGAAACGACAGCGGCGGGGTCGGAAACGACGGCGGCCGGAAATGATGAGATGGCCAGTCTGGTGGCGGCCGCAGAAGCAGAAGGAATGCTCACCACAATTGCGCTGCCGCATGACTGGTGTAACTACGGCGGCGTGATCGCCGGCTTCAAGGCCAAGTACCCGAACATCGAAGTCAACGAACTGGCACCTGACGCCGGTTCGGCCGACGAGATCGAGGCGATCAAGGCCAACAAGGACAATCCAGGGCCACAGGCTCCTGACGTCATCGACGTCGGTCTGGCGTTCGGACCATCGTCCAAGGCAGAAGGCCTGATTCAGCCATACAAGGTGGCGACTTGGGATTCGATCCCTGACGATGCCAAGGACGCCGAGGGCTACTGGTACGGCGACTACTACGGCGTGCTGGCGTTCGAGGTGAACACCGCCGTGCAGCCAAACGTACCGACCGACTGGGCCGATCTGCTCACGGCCGACTACAAGGGTCAGGTCGCACTTGCAGGAGACCCCAGGGCCTCCAACCAGGCGATCTTCTCGGTATATGCCTCGGCGCTCGCCAATGGCGGTTCGCTCGATGACGCCCAGCCCGGCCTCGACTTCTTTGCGGAGTTGAACGCAGCCGGAAACCTGGTTCCGCTGATCGCCGAGTCAGGAACGGTCGCCTCGGGTGAAACCCCCGTCACGATCCGTTGGACCTACAACGCGTTGGCCAACCGGGACGAGAACGGCGAAAACATCGTGGTTCAGGTTCCGGCATCCGGCCGATTTGGTGGCGTTTACGTCCAGGCGATCTCCGCCTACGCCCCGCACCCCAACGCAGCCAAGCTGTGGATGGAGTACCTGTACTCGGACGAGGGTCAGCTCGGCTGGCTCGAGGGTTACTGCAACCCGATCCGTTATGAGGACATGGTTGCCCGCGGAGTTGTTCCCGCCGATCTTGCGGCCAAGCTGCCTGACAGCACGGGCGCCGTCTTCCCGACGGTTGAACAGATCGACGCTGCGAAGACACTGATCGTCGAAAACTGGGACGCCGTGGTCGGCGTCAATGTCGGTGGCTGATGTAAGCCAGAACGTGGGGGGCGCCAAGCGCCCCCCACGTCGCTTCGGATGGAACTGGGTTGGGATTCTTCCCTTCCTTGTTTTCTCCGGCGCTCTGCTGGTGCTACCCACCATCGTTTTGGGTATGCGGGCGCTCGAAGGACCCGATGGGGAGCGTTCGCTCCAGAACTTCTCGGACCTCACCAAACCGCTGATCACTCAGTCCTACGGGCTGTCGATCAAGATCAGCCTCGTCACCGCGATCGTCGGAGGCATTTTTGGATTCCTTCTCGCCTGGGCCGTACTGCTCGGTGGATTGCCCAAGCCGGTCCGTTCGCTTCTCACGACCTTTTCTGCGGTAGCTGCCAACTTCGCCGGCGTTCCGCTGGCAGCGGCCTTCATAGCAACCCTGGGGCGGGTCGGTCTGGCCACGATCATCCTCAACGAGGTCGGCATCTCGATTTACGACGGTGGCTTCGACCTCTACAACTTCGTCGGTCTCACCTTCGTATACCTGTACTTCCAGTTCCCCCTGATGGTCCTCGTCATAACTCCCTCGATCGAAGGCTTGCGCAGAGAATGGCGGGAAGCGTCGGAGAATCTCGGTGCCAGCGCGTTCCAGTACTGGCGATACGTTGGTCTTCCGGTCTTGATGCCATCCATCCTCGGAGCCATGATCCTGCTCTTCGGCAACAGTTTTGGTGCCCACGCCACCGCCTTCGCACTCACCGGTGGGAATCTGCGACTCGCCACCATTCTGATCGGCCAGCAGATCTCGGGTGATGTGTTGCAGAACCCCGGTCTCGGATATGCCGTTGCGATGGGAATGGTGGCGGTGATGGCGGTATCGATCGGGATCTACACGTTGTTGCAACGACGCTCCGAGAGGTGGCTCGGATGACCATCGGCGCCGCACCTTCCAAGGCAAAAGAGACTTCGACCGGCGACGTCAGGCGATCCTTCGCGGCCAGGGCCTGGCCCTGGTTCATCGTCGTCGTGGGCGTCGGCTACTGGGTGCTTCCTCTTGTCGGAACATTCCGTCTTTCGCTTCGCCAAGGCGGCGTTTATTCGTTCAAGGCGTGGGAGCTGATCCTGGCCAACCCCCGTTTTGTTCCGGCGTTCATCGAATCCGTCGTCAATGCCCTTGCCGCAATCGTCGTGAGTCTTGTCGTCGTCGTGCCGACGGCGTACTGGGTGACTCTCAAACTTCCGAAGCTGCGACCCATAATCGAGTTTGTCACTCTTCTCCCGTTCGTGATCCCTGGTGTCGTGCTCGTTTTCGCTCTGATCCGCCTCTACAGCAGCCCGCCGCTGCTGCTGACCTCCACTTATTTCTCGACGAGAATGGTGATGATCTGTGCATATGCCGCGCTGTCGTTTCCGTACGTTTATCGATCGGTCGACAATGGTCTGCGATCCATCAATGTCAGGGCATTGACCGAGGCCGCCCAGAGCCTTGGGGCCGGCTGGCCAACAATCCTCGGAAAGGTGATCTTTCCCAATCTCCGTGTCGCCCTGCTCTCCGGGGCCCTGCTGACTTTTGCGATCGTCTTGGGCGAACTGACCATTGCCCTCTACATGGGCCAGCACACCCTCGGACCATTCATGGCCGACATCGTCCGCAACCAGCCATTCCAAGCAGCCGCGTTGACCCTGATGGTGTTTTCGCTGACTTGGGTGGCGATGGGAATGATCGCCTTCATCACCAACCGGGCAGGGAGAACACAATGACCTTTCTTACCTTGAGCGGGGTAAACAAAACGTTTGGTGACACCGTCGCCGTTTCCGACTTCAATCTCTCGATTGAGCCAGGCGAGTTCGTGTCGTTCCTCGGGCCTTCCGGTTGTGGCAAGACGACGACGTTACGGATGGTGGCCGGATTCGAGCAGCCAACGGGTGGTGTCGTGACACTTGCGGGCGAGGACATCACCCATGCCCGGCCATCAAAGAGAGACGTCGGAATGGTCTTTCAGTCCTACGCGTTGTTTCCGAATATGACGGTTGCGGAAAACATCGGTTTTGGCCTCAAGGTGAAAGACGTCGACAAGACCGAGATCAACAGCAGAGTCAAAGAACTCCTGGATCTCATCTCGATGCCCGACAAACTCAAGTCCTATCCACACGAACTCTCCGGCGGCCAACAGCAGAGAGTGGCACTGGCAAGGGCCCTGGCCATCCGGCCAAAGGTTCTCCTGTTGGATGAGCCGCTGTCGGCTCTCGATGCCAAAATCCGCGACGAACTCAGAAACGAGATTCGGCGGATCCAGCGCCAACTCGATATCACGACGATCTATGTCACTCATGATCAAGAAGAGGCACTGGCCCTCTCCGACCGGGTGGTCGTGATGAGTCGGGGTCTGATCGAGCAGGTCGGCACCCCGTTCGAGATCTACAACTACCCCACCACCGACTTCGTTGCGTCGTTCGTTGGGCGACTGAATCGGATCCCCGCGACCGTGGTCGATCAACAGCGCGGCAGCCTCGACAGCGGTGGCCACACGATCGAGACCGGAAACCCCCTAAATGCCTCCAACGCCAGGAAGGTCGACGTGCTGCTGCGACCGGAGGAGTTGGAACTGGACGGCCACGACAGCAACCGGATGCCGGGCACCGTGACGTCCGTGACCTTCCTCGGCTCAATCGTCAGGGCAACGGTTGATGTCGGCTCGGCCTCGCTGACGGTCGATCTCTTCAACGAACGACTGCTGACACTGCCGACCACCGGACAAATCGTGACGGTGACTTTCCCGCCTCATGCCTGTTGGGTGCCCAATTAGATGACAGAAGTCCGTTCCGGCCACTTCTCGTTCGAGGTCGAGGCGGTGCTCTTTGACAAAGACGGAACCCTCCTGGACATGGATGCCACCTGGGTTCCTGCCGGCTGGGCGTGGGTGCATGCCGCCGTCGGTGGCGACATCGATCTGGCCTCGGCCCTGGCCGGCGAACTGGGGTTGACGAAGGACAAGGTCGTTCCTGACGGTCTCCTCGCCGTCTCAACAATCGACGTGCTCGCTCGGCTCACCCAACGCCTGCTCGTCGAACATGGGGTCACCGACGTCGGCGCCCGGATTCAAAGAGCCGTACGTGAGAGCACGGCCACCGCTCTCAAGAATCTGACACCGCTCGGGGACATAGCGGCCACGTTCGAGCGGCTCACGAAAGCGGGTCTGAAGATCGGCGTGGTCACCAGCGACGATCGGCTCAGCACCGAAACAACCATGCGCGCGCTGAACGTTTCGCGACATATCGCCACGATCGTCGCCGGGGACGATGGACCGGCCGCCAAGCCATCTCCAGAGCCCCTCCTGGCAGCCGCCCAGAGTCTGGGACTTGATCCATCGGTGGTGTTGTACGTCGGGGATTCCGAGGTCGACCGTCAGGCTGCGGCCTCGGCGCACATGCGTTTTATTGCGGTTGAGCCTCAGCCGACGCGACCCGACGCCGCCTCGATCGTTTCCATCGACGAGTTGATCTTGCGCTGATCACGACAAGGCAATCACGAGGGCGCCGGCGGCGCCTGCGACAACAACCGCCACATGGCGGCCGTTGACCACCTCACCCAGAACTCGTTTGCCTGCGATCACCCCAAGAACGACAGACGTTTCTCGCACAGCGGATACGAGGCCCACGGGCGCCAGCAACGTGGCGGACACCACGAGGCCGTAACTGATGGTGCCGGCGACCGCACCGAAGGCCGAACGTCCCGGGGAGTGCTTGAGATGATCCGAGATCGCCATGGTGCCCCGTTTTTGGACGACGATCGTGGTCAACAAGACCCCCTGAACGAGAAACACCGACATGACCACCGGCAGCGCAGATCCTGCGGTTCTGGCGGCGGCGGCATCCAGCAAGGTGTAGGCGGTGATCGTGAGCCCTGTCAGCAGCGCCCACCAGATTCCGTCCCTGCGGGACCGGGTCAGCGCCAAAGTGAATAGGGCCAGCGTCACGATCACAACACCGACCGCGCTGCCAAGTCCGATTTCGTCTTTCAGAAGAACTACCCCGATCACCGAGATCAGCACAGGCGAAACGCCTCGCGCCACCGGGTACACGAACGCCAGATCCCCGACTTGATACGCCTTGGACAAAGACAGCATGTAGCCGGTCTGGACCACAGCCGATGCGGCTATGAGCGGGAGGACCGATGTGGGAGGCAGCCCCGACCATGCCAGAACCGGGACCGCCAGGACCGCTCCTCCGATCGAGACGGTCCACACGGAAAGAAGGCGATCCGCCCCGGCCTTGACCATGAGGTTCCAGCCGGCGTGGAGAACGGCGGCGGACAGTGCGAGAAAAAATGCCAGCGGATCCAAGCCGCCAGCTTACGACCAACGGCCAATCGTCAACGGTCGCTCAACCAGACGTCGACGACACCGCCGATCAGGTAACGAAGAGCCACTCGACCGCTTCGCCGAGGAATAGTCTCACCTCGTCACGGAGTTCGGGGTGTCCCGACAGGAGTGGATCCGTGGCGACGAGGGCGAACGCGGCCTGGCGCGCCTCCGCCAGGAGATCGACATCGCGCAAGATATTGGCAATCTTGAGATCCCCCCTTCCGGATTGTTTCGCACCAAAAACGGTCCCCTCGCCCCTGAGCTCGAGATCGACCTCGGCTAGCCTGAACCCGTCGTTGGACTCGACCATCGCCCGGAGCCTGGTCTTGGCCTCGTCGGTGACCGGGTCCGCCAACAGCACACAACTCGACGGATGGCGACCGCGCCCAACCCTCCCCCGAAGTTGGTGCAACTGGCTCAAGCCGAAGCGATCAGCGTCCTCGATCACCATCAGCGTCGCATTCGTTACATCGACCCCGACCTCGATGACCGTGGTGGAGACCAGCACAGAGATCTTCCCCGATCGAAAGTCGGCCATGATCCAGGCCTTCTCTCCGGGCCGAAGCTGGCCATGCAACAAACCGAGTTCGAGGTCAGGCAACAGGACCGACAAACGTTCGAACTCTGCAGTCGCGCTCGCCAGCTCCAGCTTGGCGGAGTCCTCGACGAGAGGGCACACCACGTACACCTGGTGTCCAGACGCGACCTCGGATCGAACGTTCTCCCAAACCTCGTTTTCACGGGATCGAGACACAATCGAGGTGTGAATCGGTGATCGGCCCGGAGGTAACTCGTCGAGGACCGAGACGTCCAGGTCTCCATACAACGTCATAGAAAGAGTTCTTGGAATCGGCGTGGCAGTCATGATCAAAACGTCCGGTTCCACCAAAACACCCTTTTCTTTGAGTGTTTGGCGCTGGAGCGCCCCAAACCGATGTTGTTCGTCGACGACGACGACACCCAACCGGTGGAATTCGACGCCCTCCTGGATCAGTGAATGTGTACCTATCACCAGATCGATCGACCCTTCCGCCACCCAATCGATGATCTGGCTTCTCTTGGCGTCGTCGGAAAAATTGGTAGCGACCTGTGATGAGGTGATCAAGGCAATTCGAACCTCGGCATGGTCGGAATCGAATAGAGATGTCATTCCCAATTCGGGTGGCGGCGCCGTCGGTCCAAGCCCCGCGGCCTCCAGAAGTTCGCCGAGCCCGAGGAAGTGTTGTGAGGCCAGAACCTCGGTCGGAGCCATCACTGCCCCCTGCCACCCACCCTGGACTCCGGCCAGGATCATGGCCATCGCCACGACCGTCTTCCCTGATCCAACCTCGCCTTGCAGCAGACGCTGCATCGGATGCGATTTTTCGAGATCCTCCGCGATCTCGGACAACACCCTCGATTGAGCCGAAGTCAGGCGATAGGGGAGGCCGGCGATGAAAGCGTCGACCAACGATCCCTCGACAGAGTGAACGGCGCCGCTCGCCGTGCGCTGCTGATGAGACTTGGCCATCGCCAATGAAAGCTCGAGACGAAACAGCTCGTCGAAAGCGAGCCGGCGTCTGGCGGCGTCGACCTCGGCAAGGGTCTCAGGGAAGTGGATCAGCGCGTATGCATCGTCTCTGGCGATCAATCCCAGGTGCGATGTGATCTCGGCCGGCACCGGGTCCGGGATGGGCCTCGACCTTCCCAACGCGCTGTGGATCGCGCGGCGGATCCACCCTGGGGCCACATCACCGACCGCCCTATGGAGGGGCACGATTCGCCCGGTGCGCAGAGCCTCCTCGCTGTCGGTCAGGACATCTACTTCTGGGGACGTGAGCTGCGGTACACCACGGAATCGTTCGACCTTGCCGGACAGCGCGACCTCCATGCCGGGGCGAAGCTGGCGTTCACGGAACGGCTGGTTGAACCAGACAACTTTGAGTACGTCGGTGCCGTCGGTCACCTTGGCCTCGGTCAACGTCAACCCTCGGCGCGGGCGGCGGGTCGTAACCGACCGAATCGTGGCGATGACGGTCGCCTCTTCTCCGACTGGCAAGAGCGCCACCGGCTCAACCCTGGATCGGTCGATGTAACGACGCGGCACATGTGCGAGCAGGTCGGCGACGCTGGAGATTCCGGCGGTACGCAGGATCTCGCCTCGTTTGCCCGACAGTCCGGAGACGTCCTCTACCGACACCTGCGCCAGCCTGGTCAGCGTGGCCATCGTTGTTGGATCACTCGATCGAGACCAGATAGGGGTATAGCGGCTGGCCGCCTTCCACGACCTTCACGCTCAAAAATGGGTAGAGCTCACCCATCCAGGCCACCAACGCCTTTGTTGTCGCGGCCGGAGCGCCGCGGCCGGTGTAGACCGTCAGAAGCTCGGCTCCCAGCGGCAGAATCGCTGCCACCAGGCCCCGTAGGGTGGCCTCCTGGTCGGGGTCTGCCACGAGGATCGCGCCGTCGGCAATCCCCATCCAGTCACCTTTGCGAACAAAGCCGTAGTCGACCATTGCATCGCGGACCGCTTGGGTGATCTCACCGTCGACGATCGAGGAAGCGGCCGCCGCCATGTCTTCGAGCATCCCGCCGATGTCATCGCTCACAAGGTCGTAACCGAACATCGCGGCAATTCCCTGTGGCACAGATCTGGTGGGGACCACAAGCACGGTCTTGGTCGTCAAGGAGTCCAACTGTTCGGCAACGGGGACAATGTTCTTGTTGTTCGGAAGCACAACGATCACATCGGCCCTCGCCGCATCGACGATGGCCAGGAGATCCTCGGTCGAAGGGTTCATCGTCTGACCACCCACAACCACACCCTGGCAACCGAGTTGTCGGAAAACGTCGACCAAACCGGTTCCGGCAGACACGGCGACCACGCCGATCGGCGCTGTTTGGACTGCCTCGAGTGGAACAAAAGCCCCATGCGCCCCATGATCTCCGGCTTGTTCTTTGAGATCGGTGACCCTGATGTCGAACGGACGACCCCTCTCAACGCCTGCCTCGATGGCGGCCCCGAT
This sequence comes from Acidimicrobiia bacterium, assembly GCA_041746105.1. Taxonomy (GTDB): domain Bacteria; phylum Actinomycetota; class Acidimicrobiia; order Spongiisociales; family ZC4RG35; genus JBFHRE01. Next base: position 89,160 of record JBGTHP010000025.1, on the reverse strand, counting down.
GTCATCGGTGTGGATATGACAGTTCCAGGTGCCTTCGCCACCGACGACAACGATCGAGTCGCCGATCTCCGCCCACGTCTCCCTGAAATCGGTTACGCGAGCCTCGTCGGATTCGAGAAAAAACATCACTTCGTATTGAAGGTCGGCGACCTCGGGCGGACCCAGATCGGCCGCAGTCTTGATCATTTCGGGGGGAAGCTGCGCGGGCCGGCCGTTGCAGGCTTCCCGGATTGCCCCAAAGAGAAGCAGCAGACCGGCGCCCCCGGCGTCCACCACCCCAGCCTGGCGGAGCACGGGCAATAGTTCCGGCGTGCGGGCGAGCGACGCAACCGCCTCGTCATGAATCAGATCGGCTAGTTCGGCCAGTTCGCATCCATCCGCGTTCTGGGCTGCCAGTGCGGCTTCCCGCAGCACCGTGAGAATCGTTCCCTCTACCGGGCGCTGGACCGCTCGGTACGCCGCATCCGACGCCTCTTTGAGCGCGGCGACCATTTCGTTGCTTCCCACCTCTTGAGTCGTTTTGAACACCGAGGCCATGGCCCTCAGGATCTGAGCGAGGATGACCCCGCTGTTTCCTCTGGCACCCATCATCGAACCCCGCGAGATGGCGTCGGCGACCTCGGTCATCGAATTCGCCTGCTCCAGGGCCTCGACCACCGAACCCATCGTCAGCGCCATGTTGGTGCCGGTGTCGCCGTCGGGGACCGGAAAAACGTTCAACGCGTTGATCTCCTCGCGATACCGATCCATGATCGTGCGATAACGGACTATGACGTCCTTGATCCCCTCAGGCGAAAAACCCATACGGCGGCCGAGTATACGAACCACACCCCTAGATTCGTCGGTCACGAACGCTTCTGATATCCTGACCGTCCTTCTACCTGTTCCAGGCACGTTTTTTCCAGGAGTTTCGTCATGTCTTATCGCTGCGAGGTGTGTGGCAAGGAGCCGAGCTACGGCAAGTCGGTTACCTTCTCCCACAAGCGCAACAACCGCCGGTGGCTTCCCAACATCCAGAGGGTAAGGGTCAAGCACGGCAGCAATACCCGCAGAGCTCGAGTGTGCACGTCATGCATCCGGGCCGGGAAAGTCGAGAAAGCCTGAGCTGATGGCGATCGTCCAGGGCGTTGTCAAGACCTACGACCCAAGCACCGGTTATGGCGTCGTGGTTCTCGATGACAACAAAACCGAGGCCGCTCTCAGACCCGGGGCCCTCAGCGGTTCGATCTTCCGCCTGCTGCGCCAGGGTCAAAGGATCGTTTTCGACCTGAGCGACGACAACGGCACCGCTCTTGTCACCAACGTCCGCATAGGCCAAGAAGGCTACTGAAAGCCGAGTCCGCTCCACTCCGATATGATCGAAACACATCGGTCGATAAGGAGACACAGCAGATGGTGGAGGCATACGTCCTGATCCAGACGGAAGTCGGGAAGGCCGCTTCGGTGGCCGAGTCGGTGCGAGAGATCGACGGGGTCCAATCCGCCGACGACGTCACGGGTCCATACGACGTGATCGTCAAGGCTTCGGCCAGCGATGTCGATCACCTCGGACGACTGGTGGTCGCTCAGATTCAGACCATCGACGGAATCACACGGACGTTGACCTGTCCGGTCGTCAACCTCTGAGTCAAGCCAGTTTCGAGGCCACCGACCCGGCGTTCCTGAGGGCGGATCCATCGGCGCCTGCGGTTGAAAAACGTCGCGGGGGTTCGCTCATGGCTTCCGCGATCATGCCCTCCAAGAGTTCCTTCCTGCTGACCACCGGGTCTATGAAGAGGTAGGCGGCGAGGCTTCCGGGAATTGTGTTCACCTCGTTGACGTAAAGCGCACCCTCGTGCTCGAGGAAGTCGATCCGAGCGACCGACCGGAGTCCGACGACTTCTGTCACCAGCTCCGCCGCCTCCCGAAGCTCGTTCTCCAGCGCAGGGTCCAGCGGAGCCGGGAGTTTGCGGGCAATCCGTCCCGACTCTCCCCACGCCAGATACTTCTGCTCGTAGCTATACAAGCCACCGGCAGCTTGGATCGGCTCCTCGATGGCCGAAAGCTGAACGGTCGGATGAGTTCTCACCGCAATCTGGAGATCGCGACAGCCCTCCAGAAAGGGCTCGACGACGGCGCCCAGGCGGAGATGGGGGGAGGCCTCCAGCAGGTCGAGCGCCGTACTCCAATCGGCGACGATCTCGATCCCGATCGAGCTGCCCCCAAACCTCGGCTTGAGGATAAAGGGGCCCGGAAAATCGACGTTGACGTCCTTGGTGACACGGAGCCTTGGCAGGGCACTGAGACCGGCCTGGGCCATCGCCGCCGCAAAGAGAAGCTTGTCCATCCCCAACGCCGATGCCAGTTGACCGGGGCCGGTATACCGCATCTGGGCGAGATCGAATGCGCCCTGCAGGGTTCCGTCTTCACCCGGTCCTCCGTGGAGACACACAACCACAACATCGATTCCGAGAGTTTTCGATTTCGAGGTGAACCCCTCCCCGGGGAACGGCGAGAACCCAAGCGGTTTGGCCTTTCGGGGAGGTCCGTCCGCGAACTCGCCAGGCTCCGACATGCGGTCGACCAAATGGAAACGCCCGGTCTTGTCCCAGTAGATCGCGAGGCAATCATCGAGAAGGTGGGTCGCCTGGAGTCCGGTCGAAACACTGATGTCGTGCTCGGACGAAATGCCACCAAAAATCACCGCTGTCTTGGGCATCAGCTCTCACACAAAATGGTCGGGAAGATCGTTCTCATACAAAACCGCATCGCCGTCGCTTAGGTTCTCCTTGACCCATCCAACGGCGCTACTTCGGTCTGCAACGACGATAACCGACGCCAGGCCTGCCTCCCGCGCACCAAGCAAAAGTGCTCTCCGGTTGGTTCTCCCGACCACAACCAGGTCAGAGACGTGAGCCGACGCCTCACTCGCCAGTTGGTGGTTCTCCTCGTATTGGCTGCTACCCAACTCGACCATGCCCGGCGTAACCATCACTCGCCGTCCGCTCCCGGCCCGGCTCAAGGCGGCCAGGGCGGCGCGGGCGCCGGCGGGATTCGAATTGAAGGTGTTGTCGATGATCAGCACGCCGCTCTCGGACCGGGTGATCTCTTGACGATGGGCAACAGTCGCCACCGCCCCGATTCGATCGAGCACCGCCGCGGGGTCGAAACCAAGTGCGACCACTCCCCCGATCGCACATGCCACGTTCCCTGGGTGAAGTTCGTTGTCTTGGATCAAACCAACCGAAGCCCCATCCACTCGAACCACACCCGAGACCGGATCGAGGAACACCGAGGCACTCGAGTCTTCGCAGGAGACCGTCACGATTCGGCGGAGTTTGGCTTCATGAACTGCAATGTCCGCCAGCAGCGGGTAGTCGATGTTGATGACCCCGACCTTGGCAGCCTCGACGATTTCTCGCTTCGCCTTCGCGATCGTCTCCAGCGTCTTCATTCTCTCGAGGTGAACCGGTCCGAGTGCCGTGATTATGCCAACTTCGGGATTGACCCACTTGCACATCTGTTTGATCTCGCCCTGCCCATATGTGCCCATTTCCGCAACAAAAACCTCTGTCCCTGCGCTGAGATGCTCATTTATCGTGCGAGCCAAACCCATTCGATTGTTAAAGCTCGCGGGGCTCACGAGCGTTGGAACCAACCCACCGAGAAGTGCGCCCAGAATCTGCTTTGTGCTCGTTTTGCCGTAGGAACCGGTGATTGCCACGGTTCGGACACCTGACCTCGAGAGGGTGGCCGAGGCCTGATCGACCCAGGTCTGACCAAACCTCCGCTCGAGGGGACCTGTGACGAGCAGAGCCAGATCCACAAGGAGCGGCGCCACAACCGGGATGGCCCAGGTTGCAGCCGGTGCAACGGCCGCCAGCGTCGCCGCCAATGCGAGCAGCAGGATCGACCCCGCCCCGGCCAGCCGCATCATTCGCCGGGTCCATGCCAATTTGGAGGTCCTCCCCCGCCAGCTGAGACCAAGTGGACCCAGGGTCAGCAGACCGACGGCGACGACGTCGCCCCCATCCCCGAGCCTGTCGACGACGGCCGCCGCCGAGCCCAGCAGCAACACGACGATATTTTCCGGCAGCCTCCACCATCGGATTGCGAAGCGCGAAACAGACCAAGGAAGGTAATGCTCCCGCTGAGCGACCCTGAGCCAACGTATACCGGTGAAGAGACCAGCCAGAAACGCGACGGCGGTCACCATGCCGAGTCCCACCCGACGAGGCGCTCACGTACAAGTTCTGGTCTTCGCAGTGGAAGCATGTGGTCGGCGCCCTCGACGACCTCGAGCCGCACCGGCGCTCCTCTACTCCGGAGCCGCGAAGCCGCTTCTTCGGCAACTGCGATCGGCACCTCCGTGTCTTGCGCGCCCCAGAGGAGGTGGACTGGGACCGGCAAAACATCCAACTGCTCCTCGTAACTCTCGTTGACCACAGAAATCAGCACTTCTCTCATGACGCCCTGGCTGTTGCGATAGTCGATCGAGCCGCTTCTGTTGCGAATCGACTGCATCCGATCGTCCGAAACGAGCCCGAGCCGATGCGCCCTGCGCAACAGGCGAAACCCGATGGCGGGTTGCGCCTGCTTGGAGGTACGGACTAGGGGTACCCCGGTCAGCAGCAGCCCCGCAGTGGCACCACTGGCCGCGAGGCTGACAGCGACCCGTCCGCCGAAGGAGTGCCCGACGACCACGGGAGGCTTGGGGAATTCTTCCAGGACCTCTGCGATCAGCCCTGCATAACCTCGGGCCCCCGACACGGAAAGGGGTGGCGGGCTGGCTCCAAAGCCGGGCAGATCGAGAGCGATCGCGTCGAGGCCATCCAACGTCTCGGAGAAGTCTGCGGCCGATCTCGCCCATCCGTGAAGCGCGAGAAAACGTGGCGGCCCCTCGCCAAATCTCCGTCCAAAGACGGTTCCACCCCCGAAGGATCGGAGCGCGTTCAAGAAATGCTCGGTGGTGACATCGGTTCGGTGGAGAATACAGTGACCACTGTGACACTTCGCGACGTTCTTCGACCGCTCACCGATGAGAGCAACGAATCCCTCGCCCGTTTCCGGGCGGCGGCGCTTCGTCGCTCAGTGCTGTTCGCCTGGGTGATCATCATCGTGATCGCGGCCCAGGCGGTCTCGGAGAGTGTTTTCGACAGCCGACGTTTCTTATTGACGGCAGCCGTGTTCGTGATCATCTTGTCCGGAGCGACGGCAACCAACTGGACCGACGTTTTGATCGCCGAGCGAGGGCGCTGGGCGGCGATGTTGTGGTGTGTGTTTCTGCTGGTCACGGTTGGCGCTCTCTCATCCGAACCGGCTCTGTTCAGTGTCTCGATCCCGATCTTCAGCGGACTGGCGGTTCTCACAGGATTGATCCTCGATCCGATCCGTCACGGTGTGGTGTCATTGCTCAACGTCGGCATCGTCACGTGGGCTTCGGTCCAGGCGGGTGACGGAGTTGGGCAGATCATCGTTCCGATCATCACCATTGCAGTGGTGGCGGCGGCAACCGCCCTCATCGGAATGGAGTTCGACCGCGAAGCACGGGTGGGCCAGATGCGCCTGAGCGACCTTCAGCGACAGCGCATGGACTACGAACGCCTCTACGCAGTATCGGCCACCCTGGCCGGTGCCGAGTCTCTCGCCGAGGGCCTGCCCCAGATCGTTGGGACGATCTGCCGATTCCTCAGTGCCCAGGTCGGCCTGGTTTTTTTGTACCACCCCGAGGACCACACGCTGCGGGTGATGAGCCCCGTCTGGGTCAACGGTCACACCCTCGAGGTTGACGCGGTGAGGATGCGTGTGGCGGAAGGGGGTGTCGTGGCCCAGGTCTTTCGATCGGGCAGGCCGATGCTGCTCGATCGAGTCAACGAAAGCCCAGAGTCCTACGGCATCATCGGAGAACTCGGAGTGGGTCAGGCCATGATCGCACCGTTGAAGGTCGAGGGGTACAACGTCGGTGCCATCGCAGTGGGTGATCCGGCGTCCGGTTCGTTCGAAGAACGTCAGATCGCCGACCTGGCATCGCTGGCCGCCCCCGCTGCGCTCGTTTTGTCACAGTTGGGACGTTACGAAGCCGCCGCAGAGACCACTCGCCGGATGCAGGAGGTGGCCCAGATGAAGACGGACTTCGTCTCGGTGGTCAGCCACGAATTGCGGACGCCCCTGACATCGATCATGGGTTCGCTCGGGACACTCGACCGTCCGGGTCTCAGTGACGAGATGAAGAAAGAACTGATGGCATCTGCGCGTCGCCAGGCCGACCGGCTCCAACGCCTGATCGAGGACCTGTTGATGATCTCTCGGATCGACCGCAAGTCGGTACCGGTCAAGATGGAACCGATCGTTGTCACCGATTTCCTCCATGACATTGCGAAAACGGTGAGCGGCATCGAGAACCTGACCGTGTCGGTGCAGCCAGAGGACCTCGTCATATACGCCGACTCCGATCACCTTGGGCGCGTCTTCATCAACCTCGTGGAAAACGCGGCCAAGTATGCCTTGGGGAGCCCCGTCGAACTCGTGGCACGGGCGGTTCGGTCGCGAGTGGACATCGATGTCGTCGACCATGGCGATGGCATCCCCCTCGACCAGGTGAGCCGCGTGTTCGAGGCATTCACCCAGATCGAGCGTTCCGACACCCGCACCAAGGGGGGAACGGGCCTGGGGTTGTCGGTGGTAAAGGGGTTGGTAGAGGCCATGAATGGCCAAGTCAGTGTTTCCGAGACCCCGGGAGGTGGGGCGACATTCACGGTCAGCCTTCCACCTGCCACGGTCGCAGTGGAATCAACCGCCGCTCACGCCTGATTTTCTTCGGCACCCGACCCTCCCGCGGCCACCGCGTGGAATCCGCCGTCGACGTGGATAACTTCACCAGAAGTGGCTTTTGTCCAGTCCGACAGCATCAGACAGACCATTCGCGCCACCGGGTCGGGGTTCTCGAGATCCCAGCCAAGCGGGGCCCGTTGCTGCCACGTGTCACGAAACAGCGAAAACCCCGGGATCGACTTGGCAGCCACAGTTCCAAGAGGGCCCGCCGACACCGCATTCGCCCTGATCGCGAAAGGTCCGAGGTCCCTCGCCAAATATCGGGTCACAGACTGCAGGGCCGACTTGGCGACTCCCATCCAGTCGTATGCCGGCCATGCCTGGGAGTTGTCGAAGTCGAGCGTCACCAACGACCCACCACCGGCCTTCTTCATCAAGGGGAGCAGGGCAACTGCCAAGGTCTTGTACGAAAAGGCCGAGGTCATGAACGCCGTCGCCGCCGATTCGGGAGGTGTATTCAGGAAGTTTCCGCCGAGGGCGTCGCCCGGTGCGAATGCGATGGCGTGGAGGGCGCCGTCGACTGCCCCCCACTTCCCATCGAGATGAGAGGTGAGGGCTTCGACGTGGGACTGATCGTTGATGTCCAACTCGATCACTTCGCTGGCTTTGGGAAGCCGCTGAACCGCCCTTTCGGTGAGCCTCATTCCTCGTCCGAAACCGGTGCACACGATTTCTGCGCCTTCTTCTTGGCAGATTCTCGCCGTGTGCCATGCGATCGAATCATCGGTCAGCACGCCGGTTATCAGCAGGCGTTTTCCTTCGAGCAGCATCTTCTCTCCTTATCCTCCGAAACTCTGACCTATGTTCCCGATCGCGCGTATGCCCAGCCCCATCAGGAACAACGCCAGCAATGCGTACGAAATCGCCGGGCGTCGCGCCAACTGTGCTCGGTACAGATAGGCGAACGCCAACGTGAACAGGATCACAACTCCATAAAACACGTGGATGTTGCCTGGCTGGCGCTCATCGACAGAAAAGGCGTACAAACCCAGAAGCACCTGTCCGAACACTGCAACCATGCCGACCCAAAAGCCGATCAAGAACAATCGATTGGTGGGACGGCGGAGTAGAGAAAGGGCCATTCCGCCCACTCCTACGGCGCCCAGAACGCCAACCACGTACCAACCAAGGGTTCGATGGAGTTCGACCGCGCTGAACGATGACACCTGGCCAAGCACGGCTTTCATGGTGTCGGAGCCTAATCCGTCTCGCCAGGGCCGCTGGGCGGATGGGCCGGTATTCGTCAGCCGCGTAGCTGCACGAACTCACCAGACCGAAGATCGACGACGAACTCCTTGTTCGAACGGCTGTCGGCAATCCATTCGGCCAGCTCCGACCCGTCCCGCTTGACCACCCAGTGGGCGTAATCGTCGGAACCAGCAGCCCGGAAGGCCCTCCAGGCCATGCGGGCAACCACCAGGGCCTCGTCGGCGGTTGCGAATGTTCCGAGGACGCCGACGGTCGGATCGGCGCCAGGACGGTCGCGGGGTTCTAACGATTGCACAACGCGATACATCCCAGCCGCCTCCGATCTCTCGCTCTACACAGTAACGAGCTCACAAAATAGAACAATCAACTTTCGAGGAGTTTACGTTTCTGGGCTTCGAATTCCTCGGGAGTCAGAATCCCCTGATCGCGTAGCCTGGCGAGGGTCTCCAACTCCGACCCCACCGAGGTTCCACCCCGCCGCAAACCAACCATCCGATCCTCGCGCAGCTGATAGATCAAGGATTGAAGGGTCTCAGGGTGAGGGACATCGGTGTATCGGCTCTGGCCATATTCCCCTGCCGACTCGATCAGGAGGTCTCCCGACCTGATCAGCCGCTCGAACGGACTCTGATTGAAAGCTACGTCGTTTATAACCTCGAGCGGGATCTCCTTACCTCGCCGCGAGATGACTCCTGCTCGAAAGATCACCCGTTCATTCGTGATGACATGCCCTGTGGTGAACCATGTGAGTAGGCGACGGGCAGCGGTGACGATCCAAATGGCCACGATCCCCAACGCCACCCACGCCCTGGTCCCGGGGTCGAGAATCGTCCACGCCAACACGGCAAGGGCGATGGCGGCCACTGCGAGAAGGATCGGTACAAGCAGCGCCTGCCAATGCGGGCGAAACTCTTTGACGATGGTCTCTCCAGGACTGAGAAGGCGTTGCGGATAAGGCATAGCGGTGAGGGTACATGGGACCCGGCGGCCGCCCGTGCCATCCTGGGGTTTTCTGGGGTTTTATGCCCCAACAACGCAAGAAACCCCGAGGGAGCATCGGCTTACGCCTCCGCCCTCTCGGGGCTCTCACTCTTCACGACCGCATAACGGCCGATCCGCGCGGCCGGCGTTTGGCTCCAGCCCTTTCAAGGCCTTTACCACCCGCTGGCGTCTTTTGGTCCGTGCCGAGAACCTTTCGGTCGCCCAGCCCTGACTTCTTTTCGCCATCGACCGTGGCTTCCACTCCACAAGGGAGTAGTTGCCGGGTTTCTCACCCTGCGCCCTCTCGGACGCCGGCTCAGAAGCCCATTCCCGTGCCGATCGACCACCCGTGAGAGGCGGCATCCCGACCCGAGTTGGCTGGTTCCCAGAAGGCGCCGTTTCCGCCGTCTTCTGTTCCCGAGCCTGGCGACTGCGTACGAGACCTTGCGGCCATCGCCGGCACAATCACCTTGGTGACTTCCTCGAACTCCCGGCAGAACCGTCGGATCTCAGATGTCACCCTGCCGCATCAGGGCGTCCCCTATCAGCGACGGCGTCACCATACCGGCAGACTTCGTAACCGTCAGAGATAGAGGAGGCTGGTTTTCGCGACCAGGGGAGAGATTTTCGCGAATTCAGCGACGACGGATTCAGCGGGATTGATTCAATCCAACCCTGGCTTCGCCACCGACCGAGAAGCAAACAGACACAACAACCCCAACGCGATCCCCACCGCGTCGACCCCACCTCACAAAGATCGGCCCGACCACGCGAACACACCCCGTCACCACCGACCGGGGGCCTGGGGGTCGCCCCCCCAGAAGAAACAGAACCACCCAACGCGATCCCCACCGTCTCGCATCCACGTAACAAAGATCGGCCGACCACGCGAACACGCAACGCGATCCCCACGGCCCCGACCCCACCTCTCAAAAGATCGGCCCGACCACGCGAACACACCCCGTCACCACCGACCGGGGGTCTGGGGGTCGCCCCCCAGAAGTGGTCAGGTCGCCCCCCAGAAGTGGTCATCCGTTACAACGCGAGAAACCCCGAGAAAGATCTGGCCGAAACCGTCTCCCTCTCGGGGCTCTCTACCGCTCGGAAGGTCACGGTCGGCAAGCCGCTCGTTTCCTTTCGATCGGGCGCAGATTCCGCCTTGCGGCTTCCTCCACTCCCGGTTGGAGGTTTCCCTCTTTCCCGGTAAATGTGAAATTAGAGGCGACCGGGTCCGCGGTCAAGCTGAAACGGTGGTTTGATTTCGCGAGGCAGGGTTTGTTTTCGCGGTCGTTGAATTCATAGGCGTTTCCGAATGACATTTCTGTCATTAGCTCGCCGTATAGTGGCCTCGTGAGCCTCGAAACGCTTTCTCCGAGCCGCGCCGGCGACTTCAAGATTTGCCCGCAGCTGTTCAAATTTCGGGCGATTGATCGCCTGCCGGAACCGACGACTCCGAGCCAGGCTCGTGGCACGACCGCTCATCTCGCCCTTCAAAGATTGTTCGACTTGCCAAGGTCGGAACGTATTCCAGAGCGTCTCTACGATCTCTTTCGTGGGGCCTGGACCGAACTGCGGGCGACCGATGAGTACCACGAGTTGTTCGGATCGGTCGACGAGGAGCGCATCTGGGGTGTGGAGAGTATGGGCTTGCTCGCCAACTATTTCGCGGTGGAGGATCCCGCGCTGCTCGAACCGACCGACCGCGAACTCGACATGCTCGAGGACATGGAAGGCATTGTGATTCGCGGCATTCTCGACAGGATGCATCGAGAGGATGACGGCGGCCTGGTGATAACCGATTACAAGACGGGCAAGGCTCCGCCGGAACGGTATGCGATGGCTTCCTTTTTCGCCCTCAAAATCTATGCGTTGTTGATCAGGCGCCGCACGAGTGAAACACCAAAAGAGGTGCGGTTGCTCTATTTGCAGGGTCCGACCTTGTACCGCCTTCCCATCGAGGCGTCGATGCTGGACGGGATGGATAAACAGTTGAGGGCGCTCTGGTCCGCCATCAACCGAGCCCTCGAGTCCGAAGTGTTCCCGCCCCGGCCTGGTCCGCTCTGCAACTGGTGTTCGTTCATGGATCGCTGCCCTGCCTGGTTGCCTGAACCGGCGCTGATCGCCAGCGGCGTTTGAGCGCTTGCGTCATTCGTCGCCATTGTTTCGGTCGCGCGCACGGGTTTTTGTCGTAGCCGTCGAATACGGTGACAACATGAAGAAATTTTCGTTTAGAACAGAACCTCGGTTGGATGGCAGCCGTCTTAGCCCGGTAGACGTGTTTGAAGAAGCGTTTTCGGCGCTGTCCGGCGGCGGAATCGATTTCACCATCGTCTGCGGTGGTGGCGAGTCCGACTGGTGTAGCCACGATTTCTCCAGGGCGGCCTGACTTCCAGAATGTCAGATGCCCGCCCAACAGCCGGGATCGTTGAAACCCCACCCCCGACCGCGGACTGGGACGAAGCACTGGCGGCGACCGACGGGCCCCAATTGATCGTGGGTGGCCCTGGCTCGGGAAAAACAGAGTTTCTCGTGCGACGCGTCATCCATCTGATCAACTCTGGATGTGCCCGTGCCGATCAGATCCAGTTGCTGACTTTTTCGAGGAGGGCGGCTGCGGACGCAAGAAGTCGGATCCTGACCGGAATCGACCGGTCTGTCACTTCGATCGGTTGCTCGACGTTTCACTCGCTCGCGCTCAGACTGCTGGAGGCCTACCGGCCCGACTTGCAGTTCGAACTCTTGACGGGCCCCGAGCAGGTTGGCCTCGTGCACAGGTTGATGGGTGAGGAACGGCCCGGCGACTGGCCGAGCCAGTTGCGCCCGATCTTGCAGTCTCCTTCCATCGCAGCCGACGTCGCCGATTTTTTGATGCGTTGTGCAGAACGAAATCTCGATCCCGATGCGGTGGCCGCTTTTCATATTCCGGAGTGGGCGGCCCTTCCTGCATTCATGCTTCGTTATCAAGAAGCCCTGGTTGAGACTCAAAGGCTCGACTACGCCCAGTTGTTGCTCACGGCGATCGAGTCGGCGACGGATCCTTCTGTCTCCGAGCGGCTCGCAAACCAGTTTCGCTATGTCCTGGCCGACGAGTTCCAGGACACTTCGCCGGCACAGGCAGAGTTCCTTTCCGCCCTCAGCGCCGGACATCGAAATATCACCGCCGCCGGCGACCCATATCAATCGGTTTACAGCTTTCGCGGTGCAGACCTCGCCAATATCGAACGGTTCCCCGAACAATTCAGAGCCCTTGACGGAAGTCCGGCCCGGCGGATCGTCCTGACGGCAAGTCGCAGAGTTCCCGCCGAAATCTTGGTCGCCGCCGTGGGCGTAACTGAACAAGGTGAGCTGCCCGGTGCGGCGGGGCCGGTCACTCCTGCACCGCACGCAGGGTCTGTTGAGGCTTTCGTGTTCGACCAGACATCGGCAGAGGCCGACTGGATCGCCTCGGAGATCGCTCGAATGCATCTCATAGAGAGAATCCCCTATTCGGAGATGGCGGTGTTGGTTCGCTCAAAACGCACGATCATCGCCGAACTGTCGCGTGCCCTCGGCAGGCACCGGATTCCCCACGATCTGCCGGATGCGCGCCTGGTCGACCACGCCGGCGTGCAACTGGTCTTCGACGTCGTCCATCTCGCCGTGGACGACACAGAGGGGTTCTCCTCCGAGTTGGACAGGGCCGCACGAAGGCTGTTGCTGGGTCCCACCCTCTCACTTCCATTGGCCAGGGAGCGAGAGATTTTCAGACAAAGACGACGCACCGGCGAAACCTGGCTTTCGATCCTCCAAAGGGAGTTGCCGGACGAGGAGGGTCTCCACGCACTGTTGGCCGACCCCGACTGGGCGATGTCGGACTCCGCGGCCGACGGCTTCTGGCGCGCCTGGACCGGTTTGCTGGCCCCGCTCTCCCTTCGACCAGAGTTGTCGGCTTTTCGACAGGCATGGACGTCGCTTGCTCAGGTTTTGGAGAGACTGCGCGACCGGGACCCTTCTGTCAGCCTTCACAGCTTCTGGCAGTCGACGATGTCGGACGATTTCGAGGCTTCCCCTCTGATCTCGTTTCGTCAAAGCCGGGACACGGTGGCGCTCACAACCCTCCACCAGGCCAAGGGCCTCGAATTCGATACGGTCTTTATCGCCGACGCAGACGATGCCGTCTTCCCTGACCTGAGACGGGGAAACTCGATCCTCGGAGTCCATCGCCTCAACGGCCAGGTCGGGGCCGCCGCCATCAACCGCTTTCGCGTCCAGGAGGAGATGAGGCTGGCCTACACCGCGATGTGCAGGGCGAGAAGGAGGGTCATCTGGACGGCGACGTCGGCAGGGATCGACGAGGGAGATCGAAAGCCGAGCCGCTTCCTCGTCGCCGTGGCGGGGGTTGCCGACAGGACCCAGATCGGCCCGCCTCCTCCCCAGCCGGACAATCCCACAACCTTGCACCAGTTGGAGGTGTGGCTACGACGCCTTTTGGGTGACCCGGCCGAGACAGCCGCGCGGCGAATGGCCTCCGCGGTGGTACTTGCACAGTCTTTTCCGGCGTCAAGGTTCGCAGGGGTCCTCGTTCGCGGAAGTGACACCGGAATCATCGGTCCCAGCCCGAAACTGTCGCCGAGCCAGGCGGAGAGTTATGCGAAATGTCCCCGTCGCTATGTTTTCGAGCGCCGGCTCGGGATAGGTAACGCCACGTCCAGTTATGCCCATTTTGGGACTCTGGTGCACGCCGTTCTCGAAGAAATGGAACGGCCGAAGCTGGAGGGAGTTTCCACTGGGATCGACTTCTCCGGCACAGATGAGATTCTCGAAAAGGTCTGGGCCGAAAATGCCGACTTTGGATCCCCAGTTCTCAACGCCGCCCAAAAGGAGAAAGCCAGGGAGTTACTCCGGCGATTGATCGCCAAGTGGCCTGCCGATGCGCACCATCCGGTCAAAGTTGAATACGGCTTGTCGTTGGAGGTCGACGGCACGTCGTGGATAGGCAGAGCCGACCGGATCGATCAGCCCGAACCCGGGGTTCTCCGCATCGTCGACCACAAGACGTCGAAAACGCCTCAATCAACCCAAGCGGCGGCCGTCTCGATTCAACTCGGCTTTTATCTCCTGGCAGCGCGCGCCGACCCTGCATTGTACGAGATCGGGTCGCCCGAATATGCCGAGTTTTGGTTTCCGGCCTCGAACCTCGTCGATTTTCGCAGACAGTTCGACCCAAAAAACCTGGAGGTCGTCCAAACGCAGCTGGCCGAGATCGCACGAGGCATCAAAGCAGAGGATTGGTCACCGGTGGCGAGCGCCGAATGTGAACGTTGTGTGGTCAAGCTCGTCTGCCCTCTTTGGCCAGAGGGCTCTGAGGCATTCACGTCATGAAACCCACTCCCGAGCAGGCCGCCGTCATCACCGCGCCGCTTAAAAGCCTTCGGGTTTCGGCTGGGGCCGGAACCGGAAAGACCACCACCGTTGCGTTGAGAGTGGCAGCAATGGTCAAGGACCACGGCCTCGAACCCGAAACGATTCTTGGCATCACGTTCACCAACAAGGCAGCAGCCGAACTCGCCGATCGAGTGAAAGAGGCGCTTGGGCCGGATGTGGCCCTCGACCGGTCGGTCGCCGTATACACCTACCACGGTTTCGCAACCGAAATCCTCCGCGAGTTCGGCCCGCTGGTCGGAGTCGAGCGCTCGGCGAAGCTGGTGACAGCAACGTTTGGCCGTCAGATGTTGCGAGAAGTCCTTCAATCCCAGCCGATCGCCGGAATCGACATCACCTCTCCGGTAACCATCGAATACGTTCTAGGGCTGGCGTCGCATCTGTCGAACAATCTGATCGATGAGATCCCGGCGTCGACCGGTGACGGCGATGTCGAAGCGACGAGAAGGGGGATGCTGGACGCAGTCAACGCTTACCGCCAGGAAAAACGTCGTCTTGGAATTGTCGACTACGGCGATCTGATCTCCAAGGCGCACATGATCGCAAGCGACCATCCCGCCGCCGTTGAGGTGATCAGATCTCGGTTCGAGGCTGTCGTGCTCGACGAATACCAGGACACCGATCCTGCGCAACGTGAGCTGTTGAGGCTCTTGTTCGCGGGTATCAAACCCGTCCTTGCCGTGGGCGACGAAGACCAGACCATCTACGAATGGAGGGGAGCATCGCTCCAGAATTTCCGGTCTTTCCCTACTCATTTTTCGGACGACGGAGTTCCGACACCCACCCTGGGCCTGACGCTCAATCGGCGCTCCTCGCCGGAGGTGGTTTCCGTCGCCAATCGGATCCGATCGCAGATCGATCAGCAGAACCGGGCAGGTTTGGTTGCGCTGCCGGATGCCCCGACCGGAGAGATCCGTGTCGCTCGTCTGGCGACGGCGGTGGCAGAGGCCGATTGGATAGCGAGAGATATCTCGGAGCAACACGATCGCGGAACTGCTCTTGCGGATATCGCAGTCTTATTCAGAAAGAACCGAAGCATGCTGGTCGTGCATCAAGCGCTGAGCCGTCACGGAATCCCTTTCCAGGTCGCGAACCTCGGTGGTTTGCTTTCGGTCCCCGAGGTGATCGATCTCCACTCCTGGCTTCGAATTCTCGAACGACCCGAAGACGGACCCTCGGCGGCACGGCTTCTTCTCGGGGGTCGTTATCGCCTCGGCCTGGCCGACCTGGCCAAGGCGGCAGAATGGATCAAACGCCAGGAAGACGAGGATCTTCCGTATGGAGTGATCGAAGCGATAGACAACCTCGACAAGCTCGACCTCGATCCGGATGCCAGAACCCGGTTGGAACAATTCCGATCCATTTACCGGCGTCTGTTGACGGCCGCTCAGGGCGCCACCCTCGTCGAGACGTCACGCCTCGTGTTGGAACTCACTGGAGCCTGGTCCGACATCGGAGCAATGGACGATGCCGCCGGAATGTCGGCCCGTCTGAACTTGTACCGGTTCTTGGATCTGACCGAGAGTTGGAGCCCTTTGGAGGGACGACCTTCACTGGGCGCCTTTCTCGACTACCTGGAGGTCATGGCCAACGACCCTGCAGAAGAACTCGACGTTGCACGAATCGCCGTTGCCGACGCCGTCACCCTCATCACGATTCATCGAGCCAAGGGCCTGGAATGGGATGCGGTCTACCTGCCTGCCCTGGTCGAACGCACGTTTCCAACGATCGCCCGCTACGACGATCCGTTCTGTAAGGCGCAGTCGGTTCCGTACGAATGGCGACTCGATCGCTCCAGCCTCCCTGCCCTCACCGCGGAGATGACAGATGCCAATCGTCACAAACTGCTCAAGACCTCCCATGATTCCCAGGAATGGCGACTCGCCTATGTCGGCGTAACGCGAGCAAAGCGCCTGCTGACGGCCACCGCGGCCCATTGGTACGGCCATCCCGTCACCACGCAGAAGCCGGCGGTTCCCAGCGCAGTCTGGGAGACGATCGCGGAAACGGCCGATCTGGTCGCAGACGAATCTCTGCCGCCAAGACCAGAACGAATCGGTGAATTCGGAGATTGGTCCTCGGCGCCCGATCCGCTGTTCGCCGACGGTTGGGCGGGCGCTCTCCGACAAGCGCTGGCGGATCCCGACCAGTTGAGATCGGCGGCCGCAGAGCGGGGAGTGGGAGCGGCTTTCGACGAGGCGGTTTTGGGTTTCCAACAGCGGCTCTTCGATCTCCCCCAACCGCCATCACATGAATCAACCGAGCGTCTCCATACCTCCGTCACCGGTCTCGTCACCTACGCGGCGTGCCCGCAACGGTTTTTCTGGTCGGAGGTGGATCGACTTCCTCGGCGTCCGAGCCGGGCTGCACGTCGAGGGGTCGCGATCCACCGCCAGATCGAACTTCACAGCCTTGGCGTCATCCCTCTCACCGATCTCGAAACCGACGCCTACGACGCACCCGACACCCCCGTCGGTTCCGATCCTTTTGGCGTCTACCTCGAGAGTCGTTTCGCAACTGCCAAACCACATCTCGTGGAAGCCCCTTTCGAGCTCCGCATCTCTGACACGGTCTGGGCGCGAGGCCGGATCGACGCCGTCTATCCCGGAGACGCCTGGGAGATAGTCGATTTCAAGAGTGGACTCCCGCCTCGAGATGACGTCGCAGTTGTCCAACTCGAGGCATATGTCGTGGCGGCGGCCACGACCGATCTCCTCGGGCCCAACACCGACCCGTCGCGCCTACGCGCCACGTTCGCATATCTCGGCGGCGACCAACTCCACGAGGTCAACTACGACGCCGGACCAGAATGGATCGAGCGTGCAAAGACCCACCTGGTTGCTCTTGCCGACGGTATTACCGATGGGGACTTCGAACCGATGCCCGGGGAGCGCTGTGGCAATTGCGATTTTGTCGCCGTGTGTGACGCCGGGCAACAGTTTCTTCGGTCGTGAACGTGGTCCAGTTCCTCGGGTTGGTGGTGGCGGCGTATGTACTGGGCTCTATTCCGACGGCCAACGCCCTGGCCAAGGCGAAACGAATTGATCTCCGATCAGAGGGCAGTGGCAACCCTGGGGCAAATCACGCACGGCGGGTTGGTGGCAAATGGCTGGGGGTGGCGGTGCTCATCGTCGAGATGGCCAAGGGGGCGTTGATCGTCTTCGCCGCCAAGAGTTGGTGGGGTCCGGACGCGGCGAATATTTCAGCAATCGCCGCGGTTTCGGGCAACATTTTTAATCCTTGGTATCGATTCCGAGGAGGGCAAGGACTGGGTATCACGGTCGGAGTGTTGGCAGTTCTCCAGCCGCTCGCTCTCATGGCGGGATTGGCCGCGGCGACGGCCATCGCAATCACGATGCGGTCGGCACCTCTCGCTGCTCTGGGTGGGCTCGTCGCCGTGGCCGGTGTGGCGATTTCGGGCGGAGCCGCCGCCGACCGCCCGGTGGTTCTGGTGACGGGCCTTCTGCTCGTCATCGTCCCCAAACAGGTCGTGAACCTGCGACGACACAACGTCAGATCATCTGACCGTCTCGCGTCTCCAGGATCACGGTGACAGGTCCGTCGTTCGTCAATGTCACCTGCATATTTGCGCCAAACGTCCCTTCGACCAGCTTCAAGCCGGTCTCGCGCAGCCGCCGGCACAACGCACCGATCAGCGGTTCAGCCTGTTCGGGTGGAGCCGCCGCCGTGAAAGAAGGCCTGCGTCCGCGTCTCACATCCCCGTAGAGAGTGAACTGGCTCACCACCAGAACTCCCCCGTTGCACTCTTCTACGGAGAGGTTCATGAGACCAGCCTGGTCGGGAAACACCCTGAGACCCGCAATCTTTGAAGCCAACAAGTTGGCATCGGCCTCCGAGTCTGCATGGGTCACCGCAATCAGAACCATGAGTCCAGGTCCGATTTCGCCTACCGATACACCGTCCACCTCGACCCTGGCCGAAGAGACTCTCTGGGCAACTGCTCGCATGACGGGATTGTGACACGACGACGATCTGACGCCGCCAATAGACTGCCCTGGTGGCGATCGCAGACACCAAATACTCTGATGCACCCATCTGGCCGGGTGAAGCGGGCGGAACCGTAGTCCTCATCGACGTCGCGTCTGGATTCGAGCGACAGCTGATCGAAACCTGGATAGAGGGGCAGGCACAGGGATCTGCGGACATTCTCCGGCTCACCCCCTCGCGGCGGCGGCTCCCTGGCGAGAGAACAGACCCTGCCCTCGCCGCCAGGCTCAGGCGTGGTGACAACCCGACAGTTTTTGCCGTGAGGGTTGCATGGCTTCCTCCTGAACGTCAGGGCAATCGAACTGCACGATGGGTCGACGTGCTCAAGCTGGGTGATCCAAGAGACCCCGACCCGATACGTCAGCGGGTCATTCATCGCAAGGACCCGACGAGGGCCCAACTCGTCGTTGGAGACGCCGCCACCGCCGATGAATTGTTACACGCTCATTCCAACTCCGTAGAGGTGCAGGGTTTCACGGAGTTCGTGACCATGCGGGCACACCGCACACTCGACCGGTCTGAGCGCCAACTACGCGGCAACCGCTACAAGGTGCCCAAACTGGTTCCGGAAGAGATCCTGGCCAGGGCCGATTTTCGCGACGGGGTGATGCAGATCGCTTCGGAGACCGGAATGCCCATCGAACTCGCTTTTGCGCGATCCCGTTACTACCTGAGGGAAATCGCGGCGTCACACTCACCGTTCCTGATCGATCTCATAGCGAATGCCATCCACTGGGTCTACCGCCAGGGATACGGAGCCATTCTGTATGAACAGAGCCAGCTTGCCTCGATCAAACAACTGTGCGAGGACTCTCCGATCGCTTTCGTCCCGTCCCACCGTTCGAATCTGGATCGGCTGAGTCTTCAGTATCTCTTGTGGGAAAACGACCTTCCACCCAACCACACGGCTGCGGGCATCAACATGAATTTTTTCCCGATTGGGCCACTGATTCGACGGACGGGGGCCTTCTTCATCCGCAGGTCGTTCAAAGACAAACCTCTGTACAAGTTCGTTCTCCGCTCGTATCTCGGTTATCTGATCGAAAAGCGATTTGCCCTCGAGTGGTACATGGAAGGCGGGAGATCGCGAACTGGAAAGTTGCTGCCGCCCAAATACGGAATGTTGAGCTGGGTGGTGGAGGCCCTTCAGCGCGGAAAGTCAGACGACTTCTTCTTGATCCCGACATCGATCGCATACGACCAGATCCAAGACGTGGCGTCGTACGCAGCCGAGGCTCAGGGTGCCGCCAAACAAGCCGAGTCGTTCGGTTGGGCCCTCAGTGCCATCCGGTCGCTGAGGCAGCGTTATGGCAACATTCACATACGTTTCGGCGAACCCATTTCGGTTGCCGACGAGCTGGGCCCCGGGTTCTCCACCCAGGATCACTCGATCGAGAAGTTGGCGTTCGAGGTCATGTACCAGATCGGACAGATCACGCCGATCACACCGACCGCAGTTGTTTCAATCGCCTTGCTGTGGGGACAAGGCCGAGCGGCCACCGCCGACACATTGACCGACAGGACACGCAGGATCGCCGCCTATATCGATCACGCGCAGCTACCCACCACCGAGCCGATTCGATTGGCCGGGTCGGAGGATGTGTGCCGAGTGCTCGAACAATTGACCGAACATGACTCGGTTACGGTCGTGGCCGGCACCGACCCCACCGAATACCGCCTTGACGGGTCGCAAGCTCTCCAGGCCGCCTACTACCGCAACACGATCGTCCACTTTTTCGTGCCAGGTGCTATCGCCGAGCTCTCGATTCTGGTGGCCGCCGAGACCGGCGGCGAAAGCCTCGATATCGCGGATCAACTCCGAGACCTTCTCAAATTCGAGTTCTTCTTCTCCGATCGTCAGAGATTCCGCGATGAGGTCGGCTCCGAGATCGAACGCATCATTGTCGGCAAGGGTCGAGCGGCCGAGGACAAGCTGAAAGCCGCGTCCTTGCTCCGCTCCCATTGGGCCCTGCTGCCGTTTCTGGACGCCTACCAGGTGGTTGCGGATCGACTGCTCGCGGAAGACGGCAGTGTCTCGGACACCAAGGCATTTCTTCGGAAGTGTCTCGAACTCGGGCTCGATCGCCAATCGGTTGATCCGGAATGGTCTCCCGACGGGGTCTCACAGGTTTTGTATGCCTCCGGTCTCGAAGTCGCACGCCACCGCAACCTGCTCGAAGCCGACACGGTGGGCCGAGCCCAGTTCGCCGATCTCGTCAAACAGTTTCGATCGGCCTGTGTGACCGTTGCTCGGCTGGCATGAGCGAGACGGTGCTCGCGGTTTTGATCGGGTTGGTGATGGCCGTCGGCACCGTGGGGACCCTGGTTCCGATATTGCCTGGCCCATTTCTCGTCTGGGCGGCAGCTTTGGTGTGGGCCCTGCTCACCGACTTCGATGCAATCGGCATCGTGGCAATGGTGCTGATCACGGCCGGACTCGGGTTGGCCGTCTACCTCGGCATCAGGATCCCGCAAATGTCCGCAAGCGGCGAGGGCCTCTCGCTCGCTGCTCAAGCCCTCGCGGTCGGACTAGCCATCATCGGGTTTTTTGTCGTCCCGATCGTCGGTGCTGCTCTCGGCTTCGCTCTCGGCGTGTGGCTGAGCCGCTGGTGGGTCTTACGCGACGCCGGGGCCGCAAACACATCGACTCTGAAGGCACTGCGAGCAATGTTGAAGGCGGCAGGCGCTCAATTCTTGTGCTCAATCGGCATGTCGATGACGTGGCTGTTGTGGGCCATCATCGGGTGATAACTCGCCACAACCGCCACCCGGCCACCGCGACCAGACCAACAGCCATCAGGGCAAGCACACCAAGGACGCCGAGGATGTCCCCGATCGTCCCGTTGTGTATCACCAACTCGGAGAAACCCTCATTTGCCCAGCCGTGTGGTGTGAACCGAGCAACCGTGCGCATCACTCCGCTGAACAGTTCGAGCGGCAACATCGATCCACCGAGCGCGGCCAGGGTCAAACCGGCGACGACCCCGATCCCGGCGGCTTGTTGATCGTTTCGGAACACGCTGCCCGCCAGCATCGCGGCACCGGCGCCAACGGCAGCGAACACAACGATCAACGCGGTTGCGCCTATCGGATCACCCCAATCGACCCCAAACGCCACAGCAGAAACCACCACGATGTAAAGACCCTGGAGCAGAACCACAACGAATCGACCCAATGCCTCTCCGACGATTATCGAACCGATCGATGTTGGAGTACTCAACATTCGCCTGCTGACACCGAGCTGACGTGTCTGGATCAGAGCAGCGGACCCGGTCAGACCCGTCAAGAACATGAACAGCACCACCTGACCAGATGCGCCGATGTCAAAGGTTCCGACATCGGCCGGGAATAGCGATGACCCAGTCGTGAGGGTTGTCACCTCGATCGGAGCGACCTGGGCCGATACGGCCTCCGCGACGCCGGCGGCGACCTCCGGTGCAACGCCGCGATCGATGACGAACTGCTCGGCGGCCGCTTCAACCGAGGCCAACGCGATCGCCCGATCGACGACCGCTCTCAGATTCGCTCCAAGCCCGTCGGGCCCGGCAACGAAGCGAACCGAACCGGGATCGTCCCCTACATCACCCTCCAGCAATAACACGCCCGCCGAGAGACCCCCGCGTTCCACGGTTTTGACCATTACATCGGGATCGTCGAACCGCCGCACCTCACCTAGTTCCTCGAGAACTGTGGCGTTGAAGCTCGAGACAGGTTCGTCGACATAAACCCCGAGCTCGGGCGCTGAGTCTCCTCCGAATTGGGCACCGACCAGCAGAACGATCGCAATCGGCAGGATGAACACAAAAAACACGTTCGAGCGTTCACGCAGGAACCGCCGAAGATTGGCGCCGGCGATGGTGAAAGCCGTCATTGCGGCAACCCTTTTCTCGCCAACGGAATTCCGACAACCGCCGCAGCTGAGGTCATTGCCATGAGAACACCAACCGCCGGGAGTGCGTCCGCGATTCCACCGCCGGCCATGTCGCCCAACCCCCGCAGGAACCAAGCATTGGGTGTGGCCAGGGCCAGACGGGCGAGGAACCCTCCGTCCTGGGCGATCGGGACGAATGTACCTCCCAACATCGCAAAAGCCGTGGCCACGATGGACTGAAGGTTGCCTGCCTGTTCAGCCGTCCTGGCAAAGGTCCCGGCCACCGACATGATCGCGACAGCAGCCAGCGCTGCGGCTCCCACGAGGAGTGCGACACCGAGAGGTGGTCCCCAATTTGCATCCATGACGAAGCTGGACGCCACCACCAAGACCGTCAGGGACCCAACCGAGAGCACGATCGAGGAAAGAGCCTTTGAGACCAGAATTGTGGCCCTCGGCATCGGAGCGGCGAGTAGCCGCGAGAGTGTCCCTTCGTTTCGCTCCTCCAGCATCGACGTCGTTCCCTGACCTGCGAGGAAGAACATGAAGTACACGGACAGGCCCGCAACAAAGTAAGTGGCAGGGTCGAGCCTGCGATCCAACGCAGTGATGTCTTCGACCTCGATCACCGTCATCAGCTCGCGGCTGCTCTCGACGATCGCAGGGATCTCCGCCGGTTCCAGCACCCCGGTCGCCATCCCGGTGCCAACCAAAACACCAAGCGTCCGCACACCGATCGAGAACTGCTCGGCGATCGCAGTGGCAATTCCGGTGCTGGTCGGTGCGTCGACGCTGCCGATGACCGTCAATTCGCCGCCGCTCCCCCCATTGACCGCATCTGAGGTCCCCTCGGCGAGGACAAAAACGGCCCGAACCACGCCATCGTCGACTGCGGTTTTGCCCTCTACCTCCGACCCATAAGACGTGACCAGGATCAAGCCGTCTTCTTCGATCGCGTCGAGAACGCCGTGGAAGGCCTCCGAGATCCGACCCCTGTCCAAATCGACCACACCATAAGGGATCGCGAGATCGGACGAACCGAACGCTCCGCCGAAGACGAGGTTGAAGACGTAGGCGAGAAGCAGAGGCGCAGCGATTCCGAGGATGAAGATAGACCGGTCGCGGATTCTCAGCGACAGGTCCTTTCGAGCGATGACCCAAGCCAATCGCATCAGTCGCGCAACGCCTTCCCTGTTAGATGGAGGAAGACCGCCTCCAGATCCGGTTCCTCGATCGTGACCGCGCTGACCGCCACGTCGGCTCCGGCCAGCGTCGACATCACGGCCGCAAGCACGGACCCGGCGTCGGCGGCGAGCAGCTCGAGGCCAGAGTCTGTGTTGGAAACGCCGGAAAGCCCTGATAAGCCGAGCAGGGCGTTTGCCCCGCTCTGGATCGGACCGGCCGCCTGGATCCGGATGCGGTCGAGCTGTCCAACCAATTGAACCAACTCGCGCCGCGTGCCTTCGGCTTGGATGGTGCCTTCATCGATGATCGCGACGCGGTCACAGAGACGTTCGGCCTCTTCCATGTAGTGAGTGGTGTAGAGAACCGCCATCCCCTCGGTGGACAGCTGCTCAACACTCTCGAGGATGGCGTTGCGAGACTGAGGGTCAACGCCTACGGTCGGCTCGTCGAGTATCAGAAGAAGCGGGTGATGGAGGAGCCCGATCCCGATGTTCAAGCGTCTCTTCATGCCACCGGAGAACTCCTTGGCGCGATCGTCGGCTCGATCGACCAACCCGATGATCTCGAGCACCTCGTCGACCCTTGCCTTCAGGGTCTTAGAGTCCATCTTGTAGAGCCTGCCAAAGAACCGGAGATTTTCTCTTGCCGTAAGATCGGGATATATCGCCAAGTCCTGAGGAACAATTCCAATGTTGGCCTTGGGTGCGGTGGAGCGGGTTGTAACGGTCTGACCATCGACGGACACCCGTCCGGAATCAGGCTCGAGCAGGCCGGCGATCATCGAGATCGTGGTGGTCTTGCCGGCTCCGTTCGGCCCGAGCAATCCGTATGTCTCTCCCCGAGCGATCGAAAGGCTCACGCCGCGTACGGCCTCGAGGTCGCCAAAACGTTTGGTCAGGCCATCGGCAGCAAGAACGGTATCCGGCATCAGTCTCCTCCCTGGAAGCGACTCTAAAGAGTCAATCGAGTGCGCCAAACTGGCGCACGGTTGGCTCCGCTCAACAGAACCACGGTTCGGTCATCCGGGGACGCCCCTCGGTGGCACCCATCCGGATCTGGGCTACCTCTCGTGCGGCTCCTGCCATATCGAGCGCGGCCGCCCACATTTCGGTAAATGTGGGCTCGATTCCCCCCACCCCTGCAGCAAACTCCTCGGCGAGTTGGGCGATGCGACGTTGAAGGTCGTCGGAGCGGGGATCGGCCGACTTCCAAGGGTGAGAGAGCGCCAAGGGGTCATAGTGCCCGAGGTGTTCAGCGAATTCGGTAACTCGGGCCGCCAGCGAGCCAAGCGGAAACAGCATCCGGATCGACATCTGGACGGGATCGGTAACTCCGAAGAGATCGTGGTCGTCCATGAATTCGAATATTGCCAAGATGTCATCCGGTGTTGTCAGAGGCGTGAACGGCATCCATGACGGGTGGATCTCGAGTCCCAATCCTCTGACCAATGTGGCCGCTCTGTCCATGTCCGACGCAGTGTGACCCTTGTCTAGAAGCAGAAGTGTCCGGTCGTCGACGGTCTCGAAGGCCGACACGACGAACAGCACACCGAGGCCGGCGAACTCCGCCAGAAGTGCTTGGTGCTTCAGCAGATGCTCCACTTTGATGGTGGCGTCGAAGGTCAAGTCGGGGTGTCTGTGATGAGCCTCCTTCAGGACCCTCATCGAATGAGCGGGCCCGTTGAGAAAATCGGGATCGCCAAAGGTGATGTGTTGGGCGCCTGCTTCGACCATGCGATCGATATCTTCGAGGACAACCGGTGGGGCTACCACCCTGAAGACGCCGTCGTAGACGGCGGGGATCGGACAATGGGTACAGCGGTGGCGACAACCGTGGGATGCCTCGACATACCCGACGAGTCGGTGTTCACCGTTGATCTGGAGGTGAGCGTACCTGTCGAGCGCGGGAACGGCCGAACGATCGGGAACCACAAAGGACTGGACGGAAAGGTCGATGGATGAAATCGGCTCGCTTGACGCCATCGATGCGACCAGCGCTTTTTCGTACTCGCCTTCGATGAAAGTTGTGAAGTCGTCTTTTGGCGCCATTGCCGCATATAGCCCGTAATACACGATGAACAGGTCGGGCCTCCTGCTCCTGATCTTGTCGTGCAGCCTCCGTGCGAGTTGCATCGCCGTGTGCATCGGAACCGAGATTGCCACCCTGTCGGCCCAGTCGAGATCCACCTCACCAAGCGTTTCCTTGGCCGTGTCGACGGCCCTGATCTGATGACCGGCGAGGCTCAACGCGGTTGCGGGCGATACAAGATGAAGCGGTTGATGACCGAGTTCGTATGTCGAGACCAAGAGCACTCGCACCGGGACATCCTAGAGACCGGGTTAGATTCGTCTGGTGCGCAGCAGATACGAGACGTTTCCTTCGGCAACGGTCCATGTCCTCGAATTCGAGAACGGCCGCCGCCCTGGGGTCGCGATACATGGTTTGGGAGGCTCTGCCTACAACTGGGCCGGCCTGGCGCCACGACTCGACCTGTCCATCGCTGCCCTCGACCTCCCCGGTTTCGGATTGAGTCCACCGATGCGGCGACCCTCCATTGCGTCGTTTACCGACGTCGCACTCGAGTTCGTGGCGAGAGCAGGAGCCCCTGTCACATTGCTCGGCAACTCGATGGGGGGTTTGATCGCCATGGATGTCGCTCGCCGTCGACCTGACCTGGTCGACAGGCTCGTACTCATTGCCCCGGCGACTCGACCGGCCGGACGGTGGGTGCCGGCGGAAAAGCTGGTGCCGGCCCGCCTCGCCCTCCAAGCAATACCGGGTGTTGGCGAGGGCATCATCCGTGCGGTTCAGAACCGGATGACTCCTGAGGAACAGGTCGCCATGACGTTTCGGCTACTGACGAAGGAGCCAAGCCGGATCTCGGCCGAACAAATGGCACTCCATGTCGAGGTGGCAAAGAGGCGAAGGGCGCTCCCGTGGGCGATCAAGACATTTCGGCAATCGACCACATCGACCCTCGCCACCCTTGCCAGGCTCGGCTCGATCGATCGCTTGGCGGCCGGCGTCACCTGCCCGACCCTTCTCGTGTTCGGCGACTGTGATCCCGTGGTTGAGCCGGAATGGCAGAGACGCCTGGCCGGACGAAACCCGCAATGGCGCTCGATTGAGATGAAAGACATCGGTCATGTCCCCATGCTCGAATCGCCGGTCGCGGTGGCTTCGATCATTTCGGATTGGATAAGTGCGACCTGAACGCCTGGGGGAAGGGGGTACCTCGGGCGTCCAGGCCGCGACACCCCTGTCGGCGGTGAACCAGCGGCCGTTAATGGTTGCTGTGTTCACCATTGCCGGTGCGCCCATTAACCTCGAAGCATGACCCCAGACGAGCGCAACCTCACATTCATCGACGGATTTGTGCACCAACTCCACGATCACGACCCGGTCGAGACCAGGGAGTGGCTCGATTCCCTCGACGCCGTCGTGGCGGGCGGCGGTGAACAACGAGGGCGCTTCCTGCTGGCGAAACTGACAGAGAGGGCGCACCAGATGGGTCTGGGTATACCCGGATCGGTCAGTACCCCCTATGTAAACACCATCCCGGTGAGCGACCAGCCCTCGTACCCCGGCGATGAACACCTCGAAAAGCGGATTCGGCGCTTCATCCGCTGGAACGCCGCCGTCATGGTGATCAAGGCCAACCACCGCACAAAAGGGATCGGCGGCCATCTCTCGACATTCGCCTCGTCCGCCTTGTTGTACGAAGTGGGTTTCAACCACTTCTTTCGGGGCAAGGACTTGGACGGAGCGGGCGATGCCATATATTTCCAGGGCCACGCCGCACCTGGGATCTATGCGAGGGCTTTTCTCGATGGCCGCCTCGACGAAAAACAACTTGACGGTTTCAGGGCGGAGATCGGCGGCAACGGGCTCACGTCTTATCCACACCCACGACTTATGCCCGACTTTTGGGAATACCCGACCGTGTCCATGGGCCTCGGGCCGATCAATTCGATCTATCAGGCTCGCTACAACCGGTACCTACACAACCGGGGGATCGACGACACCTCTCAATCGAGGGTGTGGTGTTTCATAGGTGATGGAGAAACCGATGAGCCGGAGACCTTGGGTTCGATCTCCTTGGCGGCGCGTGAAGGGCTCGACAATCTGATCTGGGTGATCAACTGCAACCTCCAGCGTCTGGACGGACCGGTTCGCGGCAATGGCAAGATAATTCAAGAGCTCGAAGCCATCTTCCGGGGTGCGGGCTGGAACGTCATAAAGACGATCTGGGGCTCAGGGTGGGATCCGCTGCTGGCCGCCGACACCGGCGGTGCACTGGTCGATGTCATGAACACCACAGTCGACGGTGAATACCAGCGCTACAAGGCAGAAAACGGAGCGTTTGTTCGGGAGCAATTCTTCGGGAAACACCCCAAAGCGCTGGAACTCGTCTCCCACATGAGCGACGATGAGATCTGGGCTCTGGGCCGGGGAGGACACGATCCCCGCAAGGTCTATGCCGCATACGACGCCGCCATCAAACAGACCGGCGCCCCCACCGTGATCCTCGCGAAAACGATCAAGGGATGGACGTTGGGCCCCGACGTCGAAGGCCGCAATGCGACGCATCAGATCAAAGAACTCACCAACAAGCAGCTCCTGGAACTCCGCACCCGGCTCCACCTCGAAGATGACATCCCTGAGCACCTCCTGGCGGGAGATCAGGATCCGCCATATTTCCGGCCGGCCCCCGGTTCGCCGGAGCACGCCTACATGGTGCAGCGGCATCAGACGCTCGGCGGGCCCATTCCTCGCCGCCTGCGACGGGTCAGAAAACCGCTGCCACTCCCACCACCGGAAACATTCAACGAAACCGCATCTGGTTCAGGAACGGTTGAGGCCTCGACGACGACCGCCTTCACAAGGCTCCTGCGCAACCTGACCAGAACAGAAGGTTTTGGAGACCGGGTGGTTCCAATCGTCCCGGACGAAGCCAGGACTTTCGGAATGGACTCGCTCTTTCGGGAAATCAAGATCTACGCGAGTCAGGGCCAGCTCTACGAACCCGTAGACGCAAAGATGTTGTTGGCCTACATCGAGGGCAAGGACGGCCAGATCCTCGAGGAGGGGATAACCGAAGCCGGATCCACCGCATCCTGGATTGCGGCTGGAACTTCTTACTCCACTCGAGGGGTGGCCACGGTCCCCTTCTACATCTTCTATTCGATGTTCGGTTTCCAGCGGGTTGGAGACCTTCTGTGGGCGGCGGCGGACGCCGGCGCCAGGGGTTTCTTGCTGGGCGCAACCGCAGGCCGCACCACGCTCCAAGGCGAAGGGCTTCAGCATCAGGATGGGCACAGCCTGGTTCTTGCGTCAGTGGTGCCGAGCTGCCAGGCGTACGACCCGGCATTCGCCTACGAGATGGGTGTGATCGTCGAGGACGGCATCCGGCGCATGTATGGCGAAGACGAAGACATCTACTACTACGTCACCCTCTACAACGAGAACTACGTCCAGCCTCCCAAACCTCCTGGTGTAGACCGTGGAATCATCGACGGTATCTATCGCTGGGCGGAGGCACCTACAGACACCCGAAACCGCGCGGGCATATTGTTCTCCGGCTCCGCCAATTTGGCCGCTCGACAAGCACAGGCAGATCTGGCGGAGCACTACGGCGTCGGCGCCGAATTGTGGTCGGCGACCTCCTACAAGCGCCTCCGAGAGGAGGCGATGGTGGTCGAGCGCTGGAACCGGCTTCATCCGGCGGAACCCATGCGCGTCCCGCTGGTCACGAGGGAGTTGTCCGGTGTCGGCGGTCCAGTGGTGGCGGTTTCCGACTTCATGAGGATGGTCCCCGATCAGATCGACCGCTGGGTACCCGGCTCATTCACGGCCCTCGGGACGGACGGGTTCGGGCGCAGCGACGCCCGACCCGAGTTACGCCGCTTCTTCGAGATCGATACCGGCCACGTTGTTCTCGCCACACTCTCGGC
Organism: Acidimicrobiia bacterium; assembly: GCA_041746105.1. Lineage (GTDB taxonomy): Bacteria > Actinomycetota > Acidimicrobiia > Spongiisociales > ZC4RG35 > JBFHRE01. Next base: position 59,721 of record JBGTHP010000025.1, on the reverse strand, counting down.
CCTCACTCGAGACGGCAGCATCGGACCGGGCGCGGTCGAGGATGCCTTGAGGCGATATGGGATCGATCCTGACGAAACACCACCTTGGCGGCGTTGATCGGCTCAGACCGCGGCAAACCATCCCATCGCGCCACGCATCGCCAGATGGTGCTGGTGTGGATGAAACATGTAGCGTCCCACCGCCGGAAGGCTGAACTCGAGTAAGGCCCGCTCCCCCTGGCTCATTGCGTACACATCGGTGTGATGGGTGGCGGCCTCCCCGATTCCGGCGGGGATAACCCCAAAAGTCTGTGCGTGAAGGTGAAACGACATCAGGGGCTCGTGCTCCAACATGTTCACGACGTAGACCCGGACCGGCTCGCCAACGGGGACCTTGATCGGATACTTCTGATAAAACCCGGCGACGCCATTCCAGGCGACGATGAAGTTCGGGTGTCCATCGAGCGAAAACCCGCCGCCCACCAGCGCCACCTCGTGTGCGGCCGGCCTGCCCTCTCGCGGGTCGACGATCATCATCCCGTACAGGCCGCGTTCGATGTGTTGGGCCAGTGGCATCACGTGGCAGTGATATGGATGAACCCCGGCAGGGCCCGCCTCTACCTCGTATGTGAAGCTGCGGCCCGAGGGAATCGGCTCCCAGCCGTCCATCTCAGGGCTGTGGCGGCCGTGGAGATGGAGGTTGTGCGAATGATCGGTCAGGTTGTTGAGGTGAATCCTGACGCGTTCACCCTCACGAGCGCGGATGATTGGCCCCGGCACCGTCCCCCCGAAGGTCCAGGCGTCTACAAACGCTCCTGCCCCCACCTCGAGACGCCGGTCCACCACGTCGATTTCAACTTCGACCGGGCCAGAGCGCGGGGCCGGTGGCAAGGTTGCATGATCGAGTGCGTCAGGCCCCATGAAAACCGGAGCCTCATGCGCACTCCCGTACAGGCTTCCATCGTGTACTTCCGATCGTCCGAGCGAGCCGGAGTATGACCCTGCCACGTCGCTGTCGTGAGGCTGGGCATGTGCAGCGCCCACACGTGAGCCTGCCACCGCAATTCCTCCGAGCCCCAGAGACTTCAGGAGATTCCGGCGGGAGAATCCCTCTTTCAGACGACACCCCCGACCAATGCGCCCGCAACCAAAATGATCAGATAGGCGGCGAGGCCGCCACCGACCACGACTGCCCTTTGCCAAGCCGGGATCTGAGACCGCCCGATGGTGTGATAGAGAATCACCCCTACAAACGGGACCACGAGGATGACCGCGACCCAGGCGATGAACACGCCCTTCGATCGGTCCTCACGTCGGACCAGATCCCACAACGCGATCGATACCCAAGCCGCGTATAGAACGAACGGCAGGAAGTAGGCGTACAGCCCAAAAAAGACAGAACTAGCCGATCCGAGCAGCACACCAAACATTGTCGATCCTTTCGTCTGAGTCACAGATAGACCGGTTGGTGCATCAGGCACTCCGATCGAGTCGAGGTCCAATTCAAAGCCGGCAAAAACGTCTACGGCCGGCACCACCGGTGCTTCGGCGCCTCCCGGCATGGTCGGGAGAGTGCCTGGTTTCGGGGCGGATCCGTGGGCAGGGTCGGGACGAAGGTTCAAGCCGTTCTCCATAACCCGTCCCAGTTGTTCAGTAGTTCCGCCCAATTCGAACAGGACAGGCATTCGCAGGCCGCCACAGCTTTGGAAAAACTCGAGGCCAACAGGCAAGGAAGTCCGATGTTGGTTGGCCTCGAAGCAGTTGCCGGTTCCGGCCGGTCCGGCCAAAGCGAGATCCGATCGGCCAGAACCTTCAATGACATTGTCGCGGACAATATTGTCAAAACTCATCCAAAAGTTGCGATCGAGATTCGGGGCGACCAAAACTCCAGATATCGGGTGGTTGACGATCCGGTTCTTGGCGACAAGGGAAGAATTGCCTCCGGCCAGAATGATGCCGTTTCCGTATCCCGCCCATTCCGAGTTGCCGGTTGGCGCCTGACGGTTCCCGTTGTCGTGGATCAGATTGCCCATGATGGTGACGTCGTGGAAGGGCGGAAGTAACTCCGAGTCGAGCGTGTTGGGCACCAGACCGGCGACGTTGTAACGCCAAACCGAGTTGATCAAGTAGACGTTGCCCGATGCGTTTGTACCCGAATATCCGAGTCCATTCCACTCTGATACCGAATCCGCTATCACCGCGTCACATGGATCGCACTGCCCTATATAGAAACCGGCGTCGTAGGACCCAGATCCGTAACTGTGCTCGAATAGACCGTCACTCGAATCGAATGCGTACACCCCATACACCCGTGCGTCGATTGCGGTCAGATAAGATCCCCGGTAGCCGCGGACCCCGGTCCAGAAGAACCCGTTTCCCATCGTGGATCGGACGGTCATGTTTTCGATCGCAACTCCATCGGCCCCAAACACCTTGATCCCGTTGAGCCGCTGAAACTCACCATCAACGATCACCTTGTTTCGATCGGTGCCACGGAGGGTGATCCCGGGAGTTGTCACCTCGACCTCCTCGGGATAAACGCCCTCGTCGATCAGGACGAGATCTCCCGGTTCGGCGGCATCCACCGCTGACTGGATCGTCGGGTACTCCCGTGGCACGGGTCGGGTCACACCCGTCCACTCCCTTGGGGCGTCGGTGTCCACCACTCCCTGGGAGGCGGGCGAGGCGTTGGAATCGCCGACCGTGAGCGTCCCCACCATCCCTCCTGCATCTACCGAGCCATGGAATGTGCAGAAGAATTCGTAGATTCCGGGTTCGTCAAAAGTCAGTGTGGCGGCGTCACCGTCCATTTGGTTGAGTGTCCCGAAGACGGTTTCTGTGCTCCAACTGCCATCACCGGCAACGGCATTGTGGGGAGCGCGACCGGCGCCGACAAACGTGACCGATCCGCCCACCGGGATCGCAATCTCCGTGAACTCGAAACGATTGTCGAACATTTGGACCGTGACATCATCTCCATCGGCGGTTCCGCCATGGGTGCCTCCGCAGGCGCCGACAAGCAAGAGAACGACAGGAGACATCCTCAGCGCCTTGTTCGCCGCACCTCTGATCGACACGAACGACACCCGCGCCGCCCATTGGCTGCTCGAGGTCGAATGTCTGGTGCCACCACGCATCGGGGCGAGCCTAATCAGAACTGAATCGGTGCCGAGGGAGAGGCCGAACCCCCAAAACGGAGGTTCACGGTGTCCGATCGGAGCGCAAGTGAGATCCCGGTCTGCTCCGTCGAACCGCCAAGACCTCGCTCAAAACCGACCAGGCGATCTCAACCGGGCCTTCGGCTCCAATGTCGAGTCCGGCCGGCGCGTAGAGCTTGTCTCGATCCGAGTCGGATGCAGGTGATCCGCTCGCCTCCAGATCTTTGAGCAGACGGCGTAGACGCTCGGCGGGACCGAGAGCTCCGATATATGCGACCTCGGTCCCGAGAAGCGAACGGAGACTCTCGAGATCCCGGAGGTAGTTGTGCGACATGATGACCGCAAACGTTCGGTGATCGACCCCTGCCGCTTCGGCCAGAGAGCCGCTGTCCGTCGCCAGAAGCTCCACCTCGCCAGGAAACCGCTCGTGGCTGAGAAACTGTCTCCGCTCGTCGGCCACAACCACTCTCAGTCCCAGCCTCAGCGCCAACTCCACCAGAGGCACCGCGTCGTGCCCTGCCCCAAACACGAGGAGTCTTGTCGGTGCACCAGCGATCTCGATCAGAACTCGTCCCGACTGGGACTTCTCCACCCGGTCGCGGCCCTCATCCAATGCAGTCGCCACGGCGCCTGCCAATCGCGAACCGAGATCGGACAGGTCTTCGCCGGCGCCGACGACCACCCTGGTCGGAACCTCGGTGTCGACCTCGTGAACGATGGCGCTATAACGAGACGAGACCAGGGCTGGACGAATCGATGCGGCCAAAGCCCGAGCAGATGATGCGGTTTCAACCAGGAGCTCGGTTATCCCATTGCAGCCGATCCCCCACCCCCACACTGCCTCATCGTCCGAGGTGAGGTCGAAAGATGCGACCGTTGCCTTGCCGTTGGCCATCACCTGCATCGCGAGCGCCTCGACGTCGCGGTCGAGACAGCCGCCGGACACCGTCCCGATGCTCGTACCGTCGGACGCCACCAATTGGCGAGCTCCGAGGCCGCGGTAGGTCGAGCCACGGGTCCCGACGACGGTGGCTAGGGCAAAGTCGATCCCGCGACGGGACCACTCCTCGATGGTTTCGACGATCTTCTCGATCTCCGACAATGTGACGAACAGGCTAACCGCCGACCGGCGTATTGCCTTTTGGGCGGCTTTGTCAGCCGGGGGAAATGATCGGGCCGTGTTCGGTGTCGCCCGCAAGCAGATCCAACACGTGAGGAACAAGATCGATGATTGCCGACAAGTTCTCGATCGCACCCTTGGGGCTGCCCGGAAGGTTGACAACGAGACACGAACCGACCGATCCAACCCGGCCCCTCGTCAGCGCCCCTCGAGGAGTACTGGCGATGGCGGCGACCAGCATCGCAACCTGGAGACCGGGAGCGTCCTTTTCCAGGACACGTCCGGTTGCCTCTGGGGTGACATCCCGCGGTCCGAAGCCGGTGCCACCGGTCGTGACAACGAGTCTGACGGTCGAGACGAGTTGTCGGAGCGCGGCGTCGATTTCTTCGACCTCGTCGGCAACCACCTTGTCTGCGGCAACATCGAAACCCCGATCGACCAAAAATTGCCGGAGGGCGGCTCCACTGTCGTTCCTGCGGGTACCGCCTGCCACGCCGTCGCTGACGGTCAAGACGGCAGCCGCAAAACTCACGGACGCAGGGTGATGTTCAATGAATCATCCCATGGCGGGATCAGGATCCCTGCCGCCATGAAACGAACCAACACGAAGGCCAGCGCCACACTCACGGCCAAACCGACTGAAAACGTTCTTTCTTCTATGGCGAGGGGAATGGCGATGTTCGTCGTGTTGGCGGCGGCGAGCGTCGTCAAAACTGCGAACAACCCGATCAGAGGAAGGGACGTCAAATAACCGGTGCCTGGATCGGGGAGAAAAAATGGAACGGATAGCAGCGGGCCGACCAGAGCCGGGATCAAGGCGATCGAAGCCACAAAACGCACTCGCTCCCGCTTCGACGACACTTCCGACCTGTGACGGTTGAAGCCGAGGAAGGCGGGCGCCGCGGCCAGCGCCACCAGAAGCATCCCAACCACACCGGCGGCGGCCAGGATGGTGTCGATCCCTCCAGGAAGATCGTATTGGGAAAGAGCCATCCCGATCGCGGAGTCATCAGAGAATCGGTATTCGATCATCGAGTAGAAAGCGATTCGGAACGAAAAAAGGCTCATCCACAACACCATCAGCTTGCCTGCGCTGCGGTCTTTGGCGTCGGGAAACAACATCAAGAAACCGATTCCGGCCACCAGCGCAGTGATCACTCCGCCCAGGTAGGCAAGATCGTTGCCGGGGGCGGTGAATTCGGTGATCACATTGGTCATCACCGGTTCACGACCAAAGATGACCCCAGCCAAGGCAAGCCCGAACTGTTCAAGAAGCCGAGTCAAAACGATGGCGAGCACCGCAGCCATGATCGAATTACCGAGGAAACCCCATGAAGTCCGGATGACCATGGCGCGCCGTTCTGTGATCTGGGTCGACATGTACCGTCTTTCGTCCTATGTGGCCCGCCGCAAGCAGCTTATCGGGCCGCGAGCAGGGATTAAAGGATCGAGGTTCAAATTCATCCTCGGGTCAGTGGGGCATGATCGAGGCGCGGTAGAACCATCTCCGCGAAGCGTTCGCACTCGTCGATGTGGGGGTAACCGGAGAGGATGAATGCGTCGACGCCCACCTTTTCGTAGGCCGCTAGTTTTGCGAGCACCTGGTCGCCGGACCCGACGATGGCTGCACCCGCCCCTGACCGGGCCTTTCCGATCCCTGTCCAGAGATTGGGCTCTGCGTACCCGTCACCGGCAGCGGACTCCCGCAGCTCCGCCTGCCGGCGCACACCTACGGACGCGGAGTCCAGCGACTGCGATCGGATGGCGGTCCCCGTCTCATCGTCCAGCTTGGAAATGAGGAGATCGGCCGCATTTTTGGCCTCGGCCTCGGTCGCTCGCACGATCACGTGGCTCCGAAGGCCAAAACGAAGGGACCGGCCATAACTCTCGGCTCGTTGTTTCATCTCTTCGATCGTGGAGGCGACGCTCGTCACGGTGTCCGGCCACGTCAGGAACACATCGGCCTCTTTGGCAGCGACGTCTTTGGCCTGCTCGGAGAAACCCCCGAAATAGAACGGAGGCGCCTGGCCAGAAACCGTCGATGCCCGAGGCGCATCGAGGGTGAGGTCGAGGAAGTCCCCATGTATCTCTAGGCGTTCTCCGTTGAGCAACGTCCTGAGGGCGCGCATCCACTCGAGAGTACGCTGATAACGCGGCGCCGATTCGAGAGCCTCGCCGGGAAGATCACTGGAGATGATGTTGACGTTCAGCCTTCCGCCGGCCATCTGATCGATCGTCGCCAACTGTCGCGCCAGTTGGGGTACCCACATCTCCCCCATACGAACCGCCACCAGGAGCCGGATCGACGACGTAAGCGGTGCGATTCCGCCGGCGAACGCAATGGTGTCTATGCCGAGGGCGTAGCCGGACGGCAGCAGGATGTTGTCGTATCCCGCTCGATCGGCGGTCAAGACGATGTCGCGACAGTGCTCCCACGACGAACGAAGTCCCTCGTCGGGCACCCCGAGAAACCGATAGTCGTCATCACAAAGCGCCCCAAACCACGAAATCTCCACCGTCATGGCAATGGCACTCCTTCTGAAGCTTCGATGATCTTGTAAAGATCTGCACGGTTTACTTGGACGGTGAGTGCTCTGACGGCCGAATCGAGGCGCTCGACATTTTGGCTCCCAACGATGGCGACCGGGCGCGCCGGATGGGCCAACACGAACGCCAATGCGACCGCCGCCCTGTCACAACCCTCGCGTCCGGCGATGCTGTCGATTACTCGAATCAGGTCCGTTCGCATCCCCTCACCGGTCGCCAACCTGCCCCCGGCGAGGGGACTCCAGGCGAGAGGGGTCATCCCCATCCTCATCGCCTGATCGAGGATCCCCGACCGGATCGGAAACAGCGTGCTTGCACTGAACTCTGGCTGGATCGTTGTTAGAGGTGTTCGCAAGAATGCGGCCAGGGCTTCTGTCATGTGCTGTGGATAATTCGACACACCGATGGCGCGCACCTTGCCGGCATCGACCAGACCGTCGAGCGCAGCAGCCACCTCGGCAGGTGAGGTGTACAGATCAGGGCGATGGATTTGATACAGATCGATCTGATCGACTCCGAGTCGTTCCAAGGAGGCATCACATGCCTTCTGCAGATAATGCTCGGAAGAGTTGTACGGGACACCGGGGGCGATACCACCTTTGGTCGCCAGAACGATCCGCCGGCGCATTTCGGGCCGTCGTTTCAGAACCTCGCCCAGAAGAGCCTCGCTGGCACCAAACCCGTCAGGGTGCCCGAATCCGTATATGTCAGCCGTATCGATGAGGTTCATTCCGAGGTCGAGCGCCCTCTCCATGAGTTCGATCGCTCGTTCTATCGGGTGGCCGACGAAACGCCAATGCCCAAACGCCAGCGGTCCAACTTCCCCTAGAACACCAAGGGTCCGATGCGCCGCAGAGATCATCGGGGCACCCTAGCCTTGTGGGCGATGCCGACGAATTTCAGATACGGCGTAGTCGGAACGGGGATGATGGGCATGGAGCACATAGCCAACATCACCCACATCGACGGCGCAGAAGTCACCGCCGTTGCCGACCCCAACCCCGACTCGTTGGCGGCTGCGACTACGGCGGTACCCGACGCGGAAGCCTTCTCTGACCCAAACCGGTTGTTGGATTCGGGTTTGTGCGATGCGGTGGTAATCGCCTCGCCCAACCACACTCATGTCGATGTCCTGTTGTCTGCGTTGGCCACCGATCTCCACATCCTCACCGAGAAGCCCCTGTGCACCACGGTTGAAGACTGCCATCGCGTGGTCGCGGCGGCCGCCGGGCGCAAACCGGTGACCTGGGTCGGGTTGGAGTATCGATTCATGCCGCCGGTGACGAGGCTGACCGAAGAGGTCAGAAAGGGAACCGTCGGAAACCTGAAGATGGTTTCCATCCGGGAGCACCGTTTTCCGTTCCTTCCCAAGGTCGACAACTGGAACCGATTCAATCGCAACACCGGCGGCACTCTGGTCGAGAAGTGCTGTCACTTCTTTGACCTGATGACCAACATCGCAGATTCAGACCCGGTCAGGGTGTTTGCCTCAGGCTCACAGGCGGTGAACCACATCGACGAGGACTACGACGGAGACATACCGGATGTCCTCGATAACGCATATGTGATCGTCGAATACTCGAACGGCGTGAGGGGCATGCTGGACTTGTGCATGTTCGCCGAGGCGACCCACGAACAGGAAGAGCTGGTCGCGGTCGGAGACCAGGGCAAGGTGGAAGCGATGTTGCCGTCCATGACGCTTCGGATCGGTCGCCGTGGCCGCCATTTCATAGGCGACGTGGAGAGCGAGACCGTTCACGACGAACGCATCAAGTTCCAAGGGCACCATCACGGGTCGAGTTATCTGGAACACCTCGAGTTCATCGACACTTGCTCGACCGGCGGGCAGCCCAAGGTGAGCCTTGCCGACGGTTTGCTAGCGGTGGCCGTCGGAGTGGCTGCGCACCGGTCGATTGAAACCGGTCTGCCTGTCGACTTAGCCGATGTAGTTAACCCCGCCCGGTCGGGATAGGCTGACCGCATGCGCGTGCTCATCATTGAAGACTCTGCCATCGCGGCGCGATTGATCCGCACCTGCGTAGAGGCAGTCGCGACCGAAATCGTAATCAAGGCCGACGGCCACAAAGGACTCGAAGCATTGAACGAGCGCAAACCCGACATCCTCTTCTTGGACCTGGGTCTTCCTTCCCTCGATGGTTGGGCTGTCCTCGAAAGGGTCAGATCGAACCCGGTTACTGCTCAGCTTCCGGTGGTCGTCGTGACCGGCCACGGTGCAGAAGGGACGCGAGGACGAGCGATGGCGGCTGGAGCGGACGGCTTCATCTCCAAACCATTCCGTCAGGCCGAACTGATCGAGGCGATGCAGGAAGCCCTGCGTGCCCGCTCACGGACCACCTGAACCCCTCGGACCGTCGCCCCCAGGTCAGCCCTTGACCGAACCCGCCAGGATTCCGCGGACGAAGAAGCGCTGGAGCGCAAGGAACACGACGAGCGGCATGAACATCTGGACGAAGGCTCCCGCCGAAAGTACATGCTCTAGGCGGCCGAACTCTCCGGCTTGCGCCGCGATCAGCACCGTGGCAGGCAAAGCGGAGGCGTTCGAGCCGATCATCGTCAGAGCAATCAGGTAGTCGTTCCAGGTCCAGAGAAACTGGAAGATCCCGAATGCTGCCAACACCGGGACCGACAACGGTAGGACCAGCGTTCGGAAGATCGTGAAATGATCTGCTCCATCGATGAACGCCGACTCGAACAAGTCCTTCGGTAGTCCCGAGATGTAGTTGTGGAGGAGAAATATGGCAAAAGGCAGGGCGAAGCCAGAGTGGGTCAGCCACACGGCAATTGTCGTACCCTGGAGATCCAGATCGGGAATCAGCGTCACGGTCTTTTCAAAGAACGGGATCGTCCAGTGTGCCCCACCCGACCACATCTGGAGCAGAGGGATCAAGGCTGTCTGAAGGGGAATCGCCAACAAAGAAACGGTTGCGGTGAAAAGCCAACCGCGTCCCTTGAAGTCGATCCAGGCGAACGCGTAGGCAGCGAAGGCGGCCATGGCGATGGGGATGACCGTCGCCGGAATCGCGATCGCAAAGCTATTGAGAACGGCCTGCCACAAACCGCCGCTGGGACCCGCCTGGAGCACCTGTGTGTAGTTGTCGAGCGTCAGGGCACCCGGATCGTTCATAAACGTCCAAAAACCGGAGGACTGCTGTGCGGTCTTGGTACGGAACGAGTTCACGAACAGAGACACGGTCGGCATGCTCCAAATCGCGACCAGAGCCCAGAGAATCCATGTCGGGATGCCTGCTATGAAACGTTGGATCCGGTCACCCAGTCCCTGACCGGTGTTGGCGGACAATCCGGCGGTTGTCATTGCGCCTCCCTTTGCATCCGTCGAATGTTTATGACCATGACCGGCAGGATCGAGATGAACAACAACACGGCAAGGGTGGCGCCGAGCCCCAGATTGAACTCGGAGAACCCTCGAGTCCACATCAGGTTGGCAATCACCTCGGTGCCGAAGTTGCCATTGGTTATCACCTTCACGACGTCGAACACCTTCATGACCAGGACGATCAAAGTTGTCGTCACCACCCCGATCGTGGGTGCGATCTGAGGAATTGTCACCCGCCAGAAGGTCTGGGTTTCGGTTGCCCCGTCGACACGGGACGCCTCGATCAGCTCGGCCGGAACCGCCTTGATTGCGGCCGAGAAGATGACCATCGTGAATCCGGTCTGGATCCAGATGAGCACCACCATCAACCACATGTTGTTGAACGGCCCTTCCTGGGTGAAGATGATCGTTTCGGTGAACGTCTTGTCGCCCACCGTCCTCGCTATTCCACCCAATCCCGGTCCGAGCAACCGGTAGCTGAACCACGCAAATATGGCCACGATGCTTCCTGCCCCGAACAACACGCCATTGGCTTCTGCCCGAAAGGCTCGATAGGCGAGATAACCACTGCCTGCGATGAGGATCAGGAAGATGGCCAAAAGGACGTACTTGGCGTTGGATGTGCTGGTCTTGCCGAGCCACACCCAGGCGGAGTTGAGGATCCCGGTCTGGTCCTTCTGGACGGGTCGAGCTATGTAAACGAACCGCCAAATGATCGAGGCACCCACAAAACTGATCGCCATTGGCAAAAAAATGATCGATTTGGCGACGCTCTCGAACTTCGCCCGGTCTGCCAATACGGCGATGGCGAGGCCAAATGCCGATGCGAGGATCGTCACGGTGAACACCCACCAGAGGTTGTTGAAGACCGTTCCGCGGAAATTCGAGAAAATGGCGAGGCCAAAAAGGAACGCTCCAACCGCCATCGGCCCCACCGACAGACCGGTCGAGCGGAACCCTTCACCGGTCGATCGGCCTGACAGATAACCGGCGATGAGGCCGATCAGGCCAAGGATGACTGCCCACCAGAGAAGGCTCGACGTGAACACCCCCGTCCACTTCGAGAAGTCGAGCGCCTTCTGGTCGGATAACACCGTCGCATAGTTCGCCCAGCCCACCGACTCCTGGGAACGAGCGTCGAGAAAAGAGAGATAGATCGTGCGGATCGTGGGGATCACCAGCGTGGCGCCGATGAACAAGAGCCCGGGAGCAAGGAAGATCACAGCTCTCGCTCCTTGTTCCACCTCGACTCGTCGTTTGTATTCGGCTGCGGGCTTCAACCCCAGCCGCAATCCAACCAGGCCCCCAAGGCCCACTGTCCCGACCACGGCGTCGGCGACGGCGCCGCCAAAACGATCTGGCGCCAACCAGGCCGCAACAAACAGACCAAATATGGCGCCGGCTATCGCCCCATACCACCACAAGCGCCCGCGCAAAGCGGAGACCGCGGCGCCGGCCGCCGCAACCACGACCGGCCACACGATGATGTCCACGGTCCGGATCGCCGGGTAGGCCGAGGGCCTGAGGAAGGCAATGACAAATCCGCCGATGGCGAGACCTCCAACGATGCCAGTGATCAGACGCCGGCTTCGCTCGACCGCACGGGTGAGGAGGGCTCCAAAGCCCGCCCCCAATCCAATTCCGATGATGGGCACGAGCCACGATGTGTTCGACATCGCCATGATGTCGTTGCCGACAAGAATCAGTGACAGAAATCCGAGGATGGCCGCACCGGTGACTGCACCAAATATCGGCCACTTGGCTCGCGCCAGGTTGAACCACGAGTTGGCGCCTACAAAAAGCAATGCGCTGGCGACGATCGCCACAACAACTCCGACCACAGTGGACCGCACCTTGGGTTCCACGAGGTAGCCGAACCACAGTCCGCCGGCGAGGCCGAGGAGCATGACGCCTTTGAGCTTCTGGGAGATTTCCTCTGATCGAATCACGGCCAAGGCACCCAAACCGACCGAAACCCCGATCAGGGCCGACACCACTCTGGTCCAAAGCGAAGGGCCATCCGCATCGGTTGAAACAGCTGCATAGGACAGTCCGAACAGGACCAAAGCCGCGATCGCCAAGATCCCCCATCGCTGCGCGTTGGATCGCGTTCGCATTCCTACGGCCTCCGCCACGGTGCCGCTCCTTCCTTCGCCGAACCTATCCGACCATAGCCAGGAGCCGGCACCTGATGGCGCCGGCTCCTGGATCGTTTCATGGTTTGTTCTACTGCTATCAGCTAGCGGGCCACGATGCGTCGATCGCGGCAAGTGCGTCGTCTACCGACTTTTCACCGTTGACGACCGCGGTCGCTTCGGCCCAGAAGGTTCCTGCGCCAACCGAAGCCGGCATCAGGTCGGACGCATCGAAGCGAACGACTTCTGCCGAGGCCAGGATGTCGAGGAACGACTTCTCGAGGTCGTTGTAGACAGCGGGATCAATGCCGTTGGCTGCCGACAGGAACCCGGAGAGGGTTTCACCGGCGGTTCCGCCGTTGAGCTCTGCCTGAGAGATCTGACGGGCAGTTGCATACTCGGGCGAAGACATGTAGCTCATGACGGCCCAGACCTCAGGTGCATCGCGGAACGCCCCGACGAGGGTTCCTGCACCAAGTACTGGCTTGTCACCCCGAACCGACGGGAAGTAGAACACGTTGACCGGTCCACCCGGCGACGCCGCAATGTCGTCTGCGGAGAAGAAGCTCGAGAAGAACGATGCCTGGCGGTGCATCAAGCAGTCGCCGCTGAGCAGCGGAGTGGCGTTGTCACCAAACGGTGTCGCAGCGATTGTTCCACCAGCCGCGAACACTGCGCCTGGCTTGCTCCACACCGAGATGACCTCGTCCCAGACGGCCTTGACCTCTGGTGAGTTGAACGCCAGGTCATTGGTGACCCATGCGTCGTAATCCTCCACGGTGTTGATCCGCAGCATGAGGTCCTCGACCCAGTCGGTGAATACCCAACCGGTGGCGGGGCCCGACTCGATACCGATGCACCATGGGGTGTCGCCGTTGGCGACCATGGTATCGGCGAGTGCCTTCAAGTCATCCCAGCTGGTGGGAACTTCGTAGCCTTTGTCGGTGAACACCTGCGGCTGATACCACACGAGCGACTTCAGGTCGGCCTTGACCGGGATTCCGTACTGGGTTCCGTCGACGTTGCCGAAAACGGTCCATGCTTCGGCCCAGTTGGCCGAAGTAGTCGCGGCCACATCGGCGGGAAGCGGGAGAACGTCGCCGTTACGGGCGAAATCCGCCAGCTTGCCGGGCTGCGGGAAGATGAAGATATCTGGTGGGTTTCCACCGGCGAGCTGGACGTTGACCTGCTCTTCGGCGTCGCGAGCACCGCTATAGCTGATGGTGATGCCGTTGGCATCTCCGAACTCGTTGAGGGCGGCCTGGATTGCACCGGCCTCCTGATCCGAGCTCTCCGGCCCGAAGACGGTTACTGAACCGCCTTCTACCGGTGCTCCGGTTGTTGCTGTGGCGGCGGTGGTCTCCGTAGGTGCCTGGGTTTCGGACGAACCGGCTGTGGTTTCAGCCGGGGTGTCACCCGAGCATGCGGCGAGAACCATCACCAGCGCGAACAAGAGGGCAAATAGCCCACGCTTGCGCTGCATAGTGTTTCCTCCCGTGTTGGGTTCTGATGAGCCGCGATCGAATCGCGGAGTTTGGCTTTGTCGATGGCAAAATCGATGTAAGCGCTTCCAATCTAGGACATGATCCCGTTGGATGCCAAACCACCTCACCCGATGGTCGATGCCCTTTCGACCAACTCGAGAGGGAATTGGACCTGGTCACGATCGCCGATGGTGGATCCAGCCAAACGTTCGATCATCCCCCGTGCACAGCGGGCACCCATCAACTGCGGGTCCTGGCGTATGGTCGACAGACCGAAAGCAGCCGAAAGGTCATGATCGTCGAAACCGATCAGAGCCAGATCATTGGGGATCTGCAAACCCTGATTGCGCGTTTCGAGTATCGCCCCAAAGGCCATGTCGTCAGACATTGCGAAGACGGCGGTGGGGCGTGGTGACAGCTCGAGCAACTCCTTCATCGCCTCTCGGCCACCCTCCATCGAGAACCCCCCGTCCGCCACCAGATCCTCGGCCACCAAGAGCCCGACTGCCTCGAGCGCTTGCCGATAGCCCTCCGCCCGATCATCGGTCGTGTGTGAATGCATACGGTTGGGGGCGGCGCCAATCAGACCAATCCGGCTGTGGCCGAGATCCGTCAAGTGGGACACCGCCCTTCGCGCTCCATCAACGTTGTCGATCCACATGCAGTGCGCCGACTCGACGTAGCCACCCACCACTGCCCACGGCACCTCCATGGCGGTGAGCGAAGCTATTTCGAATTCGTCGGGGATGATGTCGAGCAGGATCACACCATCGACTCGACGCGCCAGTCCGCTCACCAGCGTGGAGGCGCTCCCATCCTGAAGGGCCACTACCAGAAGATCCTGCCCCTCCGTCGATAAAACCGCTTCGGCGCCGGCAAGAACCTGACCTGTGTACCAGAGTTGCAGGGCCGACGCCGCCATCGCGAACGTCCGAGATCGCCCCGCTGCGAGACGCGCCGCGTTTGGATCTGGTCGGTAGCTCATCTCCGAAATGGTCTCCATGACACGCTCTCGAGTCGATGGCGAGACGTTCGGCAGTCCCCTCATCGCTCGGCTGACCGTCGCAACAGACACACCTGCCCGCTCCGCTACGTCCTCGATCGTCACCCTCGTCATGCGCTCGATTGAAAACGTTTACATCGCGTCGGTCAAACGACGTTTGCGGATTCATCGCAATCCGCCCGCAATCGGAGGCGGGTTCCAAGACCCTCACAACCTCCGCCGTCCCGGCCGAAACTTGGTCAGCGAAGGACGAGCAGCGTCCCCACCAGCCATAACAAAAACAACCCGACGGACACCGTCAGCAGACGGGTGGTCCTGCGCCAATCGGAAGCACCCAACCCGACAGCGACGGTCAACGCAATCGACATGAAGACGGTCCACCAACCAGGGACCACCGACGATGCCGCCACCAACAAGACCAACACCACGACCGCAAAACCGGCCGAGACCAGGCCATAGAGCACCTGTCGTTCCGGGGACATCAAAGGACCCCGGCGTCGAGCGCTGCCTGGCGGTACCAGGTTGCCAATGACTCCGTGGTTTCGTGAGCGTTGAGACCACTCGGGTTGGGCACCACCCAGAGAACAGAGCCACTCAATTTCTCCGGTTGTCGCCCTTGAACGCTGGTCCTTCGACCGAACGCGGCCCGATATGCCGATATGCCGGCGACTGCCACCACCCGTGGTTCGTGTTTGAAAACCAACGCCTCGAGACGGCCGGCTCCATCCACCAATTCGGGCTTGTTGAGTTCCGAGGCCCGCGCCGTCGCCCGTGCCACGAGGTTGGTGAAACCGAGTCCGAGCGATGTCAGATAGCGACGATCGTCCTCGCCGATCCCGGACGTTCGATCGAGGTGGCGATCGATTATCCCGGCTGCTTTGAGTGCCGGATAGAAGCGGTTGCCCGGATGGGCGAAATGGGTCTGGGTGGCTGCCGTCCACAAACCTGGATTGATCCCTACAAAAAGCAAACGGCAATCGGGCCCAATCAGGTCAGGGACTGTCCGGCCCTTGAATTCCAGCAATTCGTCTCTGGTAAATCCCATGGACAATTGATAACCATGCCGAAGCCCGAATCAAAACCTCACCGGGATTTCCTGCGCATCAGCCTCTGGAGAGTTTCTGAGTCTGATGCAACCTCGTCCCGCGCCGAACCGTCACCCTGGCGTCGCTCGACGACCTCGCTGACTCTCGCCTTCTCCCTGGTCCGCTCTGAGGTGACACCCTTCTTCCAATCTTCGGTGTCCCCGACACCGAACACCAACCGTCTGAGGGCGACATCTCCCAGAAAACCAGCCAGAGCGATTGCTACCAACCAGGGCCAGAGATCACGCTCCGCCGTACCCCGGCTTGGTGCTTCATCGAACATTGCGGACGGCGCCGGGTCGAGCCTGCCACCGGTTGCGTCCGTTATGTAGCTCCCCAGCCCGGGGTCGGGTTCGCGGAATGCGAATTCCTCCTGATATCCGGACACCGCACCGGACCCGGATGTGTAGCCGCCGCCAGACGGATGGTCAACCGTGACGGCGACCCAATACGCGCCGGCGGCGGCTGCGCGTATTGAGCCCTCGAAAACGCTGGGGCCGGTCCGATCGAGAGGAACGGAAACGATGTCACCACTCGGAGTTCTGACTCTCGCGAGCGCCGACGAGCCGTCTACCAACTCGGATTCGTTCAAGCGGATCCGCAGCTCTCCGTTCTCGACGAGAACGGATGGTGGGTTGTCACGGCCGGCCGGGAGCACATCGCCGACAACGGCACCCCAGAATGTCACGAATCGGTCCCATTCGACCCACTGGGCAGACCAGCGAGCGGTGGCATCGGAGGTCCATGCACTCACCCGACCAAGACCGCGTTGCCACGTCGCCAGGAGTGGATCGCCTGGACCGATTTCGAGCGCCACCGCGGCCGACCCCTTCGGCTTGGTCAAGACGTACCCGAGAAGAGGCGGTGATTCGGTCAAACCTTCGGTCGCTGGTGACCTGACGCCGAGCGCAGGAAAGAAGCTCCCCTCATTGGCAAGGTTCCTGGCCACGGTCAGGGTCTCCTCGACGAACAACTCCGGCACCTCGGTGAGATCGGTACCCGGGTAATACCGACCGTTGCCGACCTCGGCCATCCGCTGCAGCGTGATACCAGGGCCCTCGCCGGTACCCAGAACCGACAGAGTGATTCCGGCATCGGCGATCTGTCGAACGATTGGCAGGAGATTTGCTTCGTTTGGATCCCATCCGTCCGTGAAGAGGACGATGTGGCGGAGGTCCTCGGCCGCGGATTCCAGGCTCGCGAGAGCTTCGGTCAAGGCCGCCGCGATCTCGGTGTCTCCCTCGGGAGTGAGCCCTTTGAGGGCTTCTTCGATCTGGGCGCTCCCCGGTTTTGGAGCAAGGGGCAGAACCCAGGAGAAACCAGACGAGAACGCCAGAACTCCGACGCGATCGGTGGCGGCCAACGCATCGATCGCGGCGGCGGCGCCGGCACGTGAGATGTCCGTCTTGTTGATCCCGGTATCAGGCGTGCTGGAGTTGCAGTGGCACGCCGCCATCGATCCTGAAGTGTCGATCACCAGTACTTCTGCCACTGGTTGGCGTCGCACCAGGTCATCAGGATTGGAGGAGACAGGCAACACCGACTCGAGAGGAGTCAGGTGATAATCACCCAGGCCGAAAGACTGATCTCCTCCGACAACAACCAGTCCCCGACCGAGATCCTCGACGTAGGAGGCAAGCGCCGCCGAGTCGTCGTCATCAGGGCGATCGACGTTGACCAAGATCACACCGTCGTACTCGAGGAGTGACTCCGGTGACGGAATCGAGCCGGTCCGGTCGACAACGTAGCCGGCCGCCTCCAGTGCCGTTGCGAGGCTCTGGCCCTCACCGGACTTGCCTTCGACCACGACAATTCTCGCCGCCCCGAGCACGCGGGTGATGCCTTGGGCAGAATCGTTCTCGGGTTTGGTGTCGAAACCGGCCTCCACGTCCACTTCGACGGCCAACGGCCCAGTCCGCTGGGCGTCGACCTCGACTGTCAATTCGTTGGTCCCGCTCTCTAATTCGACCGCGATCTCGTGCTCACTTCGACCAGGAACTCGAACGGTCACCAGGGCCGGCCCTTGGCTCGTGGAGCGAATGACTATCCGGACCGGGACCGTGTCACCCTGTCGCACCAACGCCGGCGCGGTCACCGACTCGATCAGGGCATCGGGACTTCTCTCGGCGTCGAGGCCCACCACATCCACCGCGATGCCCAATTCGGCCAATTCATCCGCCGTCTCGCGCGCAGACCCGGTGGTTTCGACCATGTCGGTCAACAGGACGATCCGCCGTGACCCTTCCGTGGGAAGCAACGATGCGGCGGTACGGAGGGCGCCGGCCATGTCCGTCGCCGACCCGTCGACTTGAGTGAGAACCGAAGTGGGGGTTCGCCCGAATTGGAGTGACTGGTCGATCAACAACTCCGTACCGAAAATGGCTACCCCCGATCGGTCGTTGACCCCACCGGAGGCAAGAGCCTCGGCGACGATCTGCTCTTGCCTCGCCCGCGAAGTGGCGCTGATCGAATCGGAACGGTCGAGCAGGAACAAAACGCTCCGCTGCTCGACGGCGAGGACGAGCTGAGGTTGGGCCAGTGCCAGCACGAGAACGGCCGTCACGCCGAGGCGCACTCCGGTAGCCCAGCGATGCTGACGCCGACCCACGGTTCTGGCGCCGGTCCGAGCTATCAGCAGGATCACGCTCACTGCCGGGACTATCAACAACAAAAGCCACGGATAAAAAAACCTCATACGGCGAACTCCCGCCGGGTCCTGAGACCGGGCCGCTGGTGGCCGACCCACCACTCGACAGCCATGAGGATCAGGACAATCGAAATGACCCAAGGAGCCCATTCCTGAACCAGAGACGTCTCCTCGGCTTCCACCTCGGTTGGCGGTTGAATCAACAACGCCCGCGGGAGAACCCCCGACTCCTCTGGCGCAAAATTTCGCACCGCCGTGACTGCGATCTCGGCCTCGCCGGAGGCATCGATATAACGAACCCGATAAACGCCAGGAAGTTGGGTGTCCTTGAAAGTCGCCGTTGCCGCTTCCAGAAAGCGGCTCGACCCGTCCGGCAATACGACTTCCGCCGTCGACCCGACCGGTGGGTTGATCATGATCGGCTCCCCTGCAATTCCGGCAGAAACGGCGCCTCCGCCCGCTCCCGCCAGCCAGTCGAAGAGTCGAGCACCTAGAATCGGGAAACCCACCTGGACCGGCAGGTTTGAATGTGTCACGTCAAAAGTGACGTAGGCGACGCGATAGCCGTTGACCTCGCCCAATAGAACGAGCGGGATTTCCCCGGCGCGAACTATCGGTAACCAGGACGAAGCCTCGACCACCTGAACCTCAGCCACCACCACCTGGGATAGATCGATCTGATCGAGAAGGGGCTCGCCGGGCCGTTGGTACGTCACGCCGACGTTTCCGGCCAGTTCGATGAACTCCATACCCTCTGGCACGGTGTTGGTGGCGATGAGCAGGGCCGGTCGATCGATATCCGGCGCGTCCCCGCCGTCAACGACCATGATGTCGCCTTCGAGGCTCTCCGACCATCCTGGAAGACTTCGCACGAGCGCCTCGAGGAAGGGCGAAGGCGCCCCCAGGAGGCTGACTTCACGCTCCGGTCCAGAGCCGACGATGATCCATGCTGCATCGTTCAACGGATTTGAATCTTCGGGACCTGTTCTCCGCACCTCAACCACATCACCGGGGCCGGCATCGATCGGAATCGTCTTGGATGCCGGACGGCTCCCGGCGAGCTCCAGCTCGGCGGTACCGGCAGGCAAACCGTCGACCACGACCTCGAAGGTGGCCGTGATCGGTGACCCGCCGTGGTTGGTCGCGGTGATAAATGCTCGCACCACGCCGTCGTCTGTCTGATCGATGCCGATCGCATCGATCGAGATGTCGGCACCTGACTCATTGAAGAGCAGGTGCTCTGCTCCTGCCAACGGCTCCTCAGCCAGTGGACCCCCGCCGCCGTCGGAAAAGACAAGCAGCTTTGTCGGTCTGTCGGGAGTGGCCAGCCCCCGGCCAAGCCGGATCGCAGCAGACAGATTCGAAGTCGAGCCGCCCGGCGCGATCTGAGCCAACGCCGCCTCGACGGCCTCCGCCGTCTGAGAGAAGGCGGCGAGCACCCGAGGCTCCGAGCCTGCTTCGACCACCGAAACGAGGTTGGCGGCAGACGTCTGCCTGCCGAGATCGGAGGCGGTGTCCAGTGCGCGCAGCAGACGACCCCCCTCCGCCATCGAACCAGAGGCATCAACGACAAAAACGGTATGAGGTCCGAGAATCGCCGAACTGGTGTAGAAGGGCCTCGCCAGAGAGATGACGAAGGCGGCGAGCACGAGCAGCTGGATCAACAGGAGCGGTGTGATCTTCAATGGCTGCCATGGAACGGCCGAGGACACCGGAGCACCGAGACGGCTCCAGAGCATCGTCGACGACACCTCGACGTCACGCCGCTTACTTCTCAACATATAGAGAACAACGAGCGGGAAGGCCAGCGAAGCAAGACCCAATGCGGCCGGAACCAGCAGGTTCATCTGACGGCCTCGGCTCGAACCAGCGCTGCCATCGTGCGTTCGAGCACATCGTCCGCGACGGGAACGAGGATGTAGTCGAGTCCTGCCCGTTTGGTGCGGCCGGAGGCGTCCTCGACGAAAGTCTCAAGCGCCTTGCGATAGTCCCGCCTGGTGTCTTCTGACGTCGAAACCGGTGACTTCTCGCCGCTCTCCGCGTCCTTGAGCATCAGATCGCCTGCGAGATCGGGTTCGATCTCTTCCCGCCCCAATACATGTAGAACCACACCTCCGGCGCCAAGCGCCAGACCGTCGAGTGCTCTCGCCCATTCCGAGTCGAGGAGGTCCGAAATCAGAATCGTCGCCCCTCGCGAAGCCGACGCTCCGATGAGGCTCCTCAGTACAGGGGCGAGAGGTACGGACCCTCCTGGAACTCGGGATTCAAGCCACGTCTCCAATCGGGGCCAAGCGCTGACATGACGACCAGAGGGGCCGATGATGAGAGGTCGGTCTGGGCCGGGGATGACGAAAAGAGAAACACGATCCCCGCCGACCAAACCCAGATATGCGACCATACCTGCCAGCCGCCGCGCCGTGTCGGCCTTGCCGTAAAAGGCCATCGAGGTTGAGAAATCGAGCACGATCTTGAGCGCCAGTTCTTCTTCGGCCTCGAACTCTCGGACGACGAGCTGGCCCAAGCGGGCATAGAGGTTGTGATCGATCCGGCGAAAGTCGTCACCAGGCACGTAAGGCCGGTAATCGGCGAAGTCGAGGCTCTCGCCCTTGCGCGTCGAGGCATGCCGTCCACCTATCGCCGAGCGGACCCTCTTGCGCGAACTGAGTGACAATCGGTCGAGCCGGCTGCGAAGCTCAGCCGAGAGCAGCATGGATCAACGGCCTTCTGGCCACGGGATGAGCGAGCTACACATCTCAGCCCTCCGTTGGTGTGGGGTGTGCAGAGAGGACTTCGTCCAACAACTCGTCGGCACTCAATCCGTCGGCGATCGCCTCATAACCAAGAACCAGGCGATGTCTGAGGCATGGCTTCACCAGTGCCCAGATGTCTTCTGCCGCAAGGTTGGGCCGACCCGCCATCAGCGCCATCGCCTTGCCGCCGAGTATCAGTGCTTGGGCGCCGCGGGGGCTGGCGCCGTTGCGAACGTACTTCGTGATCGCCGGTGGCGCCGATGAAGACCCAGGATGAGTCGCCTCCACCAATGTGGCTGCATAACGAAGCAGATGTCCCGCCGCAGGTAGATCTCGGACCATCACCGCCATCTCATCGAGGTCTCGAGCGGTGAATACCGGTTCCGGAACTGCATCGTTACCGGTAGTCGTCCGCCGCAGGATTTCAACAAGATCCTCGGCCGGCGGGAACGGGACCAATGCCTTGAACATGAAACGATCGAGTTGAGCTTCCGGCAAGGGGTAAGTCCCCTCCTGCTCGATCGGATTCTGGGTTGCCATCACCATGAACGGTTGCGGCAGGTCCCGGGTTTCACCACCGAGCGTGACCCGCCGTTCTTGCATCGCCTCGAGGAGAGCGGACTGAGTTTTGGGCGTCGCCCGGTTGATCTCGTCGGCAAGCACGAGGTTCGCAAAGATCGGTCCTGGGTGAAAGCGAAAACTCCCGCTTTCGAGGATCTTGGTTCCCAGGATGTCGGCCGGCATGAGATCGGGTGTGAATTGAATACGGCCAAATGTGACGTCGAGCACCTGGCCGAGAGTTGCAAGCAGTTTGGTCTTCCCCAACCCAGGGACACCTTCCAACAACACGTGGCCGTGACAAAGCGCCGCGATCAACACGGTGTCGACCAGATCCCGCTGCCCGACGATGACCCGGCCCACTTCGGATCGGACACGGGCCAGTCCCGTTGCAAACTCCTCTGGATTCACAGGTCCTCCCTCAAGGTTCCAACAACGTGAAATAACTTCTGACGAGGGCTGCAAGTTCGGCAGGAACCGTCATTCGATCCAACGACGCCAGGGCTGTCTGTTGATATTCGGCGAAGCGCACGGCATACGGCACGAGGGGTAGGTTCTCGAGACCGGTACCGGCGGTGGCACCCTGGACCTCACCAGGCTGACTGCCCTCGATCCGGACCCTGATCTCTTCGCCGATCTCACCCGTGACCGGATCAAACACCTGCCCCCGACTCGGCTCCCGGAAAGGGTCGTTGTCTCCTTGTCCGTTGGTACCCAACCCGCCCGATCCGGTTCCGCCGGACGACGTGCCGGCACCGCTGCCGGTGCCACCCTGACCGCCGCCACCCCCACTCCCTTGACCTTGACCCTGACCTTGACCTTGGCCCTGGCCCTCGCCCTGGCCCTCGCCCTGGCCCTCGCCCTCACCTTGACCCTGGCCCTCACCTTGACCCTGGCCCTCACCTTGACCCTGGCCTCTTTGAGCGGCAATCCGCTGCTGTGCATCGCGCACTTCGGCGGCGGCGTCCGAGCGAGCGGCGTCGGACTCGGCACGCTGCTCGGCGTTTTCCAACGCATCGGCGGCTTCGGCGATCGCCTCGCCAGCCTGTGACAAAGAGCCGGGGTCTGTGATCGCATTCGAGACTGCATCGGCGGCAGCACCCAGGGCACCGGCCACCTCTGCATCGATACCGGCGAATTCACCCGCCAACTCGGAAAGACGATCAGCGATGTCGGCGAGTTCTTCCGGGGATGCATCGGCTATCTGGTCTGCCAGATTCCGAAGCTGCTCGGCCGCGTCTGCGCCGGCGGCGAGCGGATCACGTCCCAATGTTCGTTCGAGACCTGCCAGGGCTGTTCGCCGAGCCAGGTCGGCTGGGTCTGCCGCGTCGGCGAGCTCCTGGCGTCCCTCCCCCAGTACCGACAGGGCATCCTCGAGCGATTCGGCAGCGCGCAACTCTTCTGCGATGGCCCGCACCTGCTCTGCGACCTCCTCGGGCAAGGACTCTGCCAGCTCATCGAGTCGTTCTGCTTCCTCCTTGATGACCTCACGGGCCGCTCGTTGTTGGGCAATCGCCACGTCGGTCGGTGCCGGTACCAGTGCGAGGACAAGAGCAGCCAGCGATGCAACCGCAGCAAGCCGAGTCAGCTGGCGAGGCGGACGGACGCTGCCGAACCCTTCAAGCGTTCGTGATGACGCCCAGGTCTCGGCTGCATCGATCTGCCGGATCTCCGATGCCTCCAACCCCCCTTTGGAGCTGAGTTCCATCGCAGTGGTCACTCGATCAAACCCGCCGAGTCTGCGGTCGACCTCCAGGCCCGACCGGATCAGCGAAGGGCGCCGAACAAGAGCCCACACGACCGATAGGAGAAGTGCGCCGCCAATCAACCACCAGGCGGCGGCATCAGCCCAAGGCAGCACCACCCAGCGCGCCACAGCCAGGATCATCGATGCAACGGTCGCCGACACGCCCAGAGCGAAGACGACCCTGACGAGAAGGCCGGCGGCCAGCAGTCGTCTCCTCGACGCAGCCACCAGAAGCGAAATCGACTCAGGAATCTGCATTTTTGGACCTCTTCAATCTCACATTCCTTCCGCCAGGGGCGGTCACGGCGCGAGCCGCCCGCCACAAGGACAAACCCGTGATCAGGAGATACAAAACGACCGTATAAACGAAGACCGGTAGTCGTTTGCTGTTGACCACCTGTCTCCCGTCAATGAGGTCGACCGCCCCGGCGGGGATGTTCTCGATGAATCCGCCGGTCATATTGATGCCTTGGCGGCCGAGTAACACGATTTCAAAAGGCATAAAGGGAGTCGTGGTGACGATGTCCTGGCGAAGCTCATACGGTTGATTGACGGCGTCGACGATGCCGAAGAATGGGTTGAGCCACACCGCGGCGACCTCGCGACCTTCGGGTTGGGCCCACTGGCGACCGTCGCGGATTTGCCAGAACATCTGCGCCCCCATGACGGCAAAGGTGAAAAACGCGATCAGGAAAGTCAGCGACAGCGACCCGGCGACGGCACCCCGACTACTGCGCGCTCGCGCAGAAACCCATATCGAAATCGAGCCAAGCATGACCGCAGTCAGCAGCAACATCCCGAGGGCCGCGAGCACGTCGCCAAAGGCCGCACCACCGAAGAGCAGGGGAACGGCGGCCATCGGCAGCGCAGCAACCAGCAGAACCAACAGATAACCAATCGACGCCGAAAGTTTGCCGAGGACGAGTTGCATCGGGGTGAGTTGTGTCACCTGAAGGAGAGATAGTGTCTGGCGTTCGCGCTCACCGACAATCCCCACTGCCGCCGATGCGGGCACCAGGAAGATCACTGCGGTCATCAATAACAGCACCATCGACTGGAACAGGAACCGACCCACATATCCGGTGGCAAGCAAACGTCCGAGTCCGGTGTTCCTCGCGGTGAGCTGGGCGAGGAGATAAAGGGCGTAGGTCAACATGCCCACGGCGAGTACCCAAAGAGTGAGGAACGGGAATGAGCGTCGGGAGCGAAAACGTTCTTTCGCCTCGCGTGCGAGAACCGGGTTCATGCCGTCTCCTCCGTGAGTTGAAGAAAAAGCTCCTCGAGCCCGACTGCTTCTGCCCGCCACTCGTACACCGAAATCCCCGCGCCCACCACTCTGGCCAGCACCGCCGCCGAGACTTCGTCGTCGCCGGCGAGCACCATCCGCAGCAATCCGCGCTCTGCGCTGAGCTCGGAGACCTCTGGCACACCCGAGAGAACGTCCTCTGCCGCTTCCAGTTGCTCTTCTGATAGACGGAGGGAAACCTTGCGCGCTGCCAGCTGAAGTCCCCTGATCTCATTGAGATGCCCCTGCGCACGCACCTCGCCGCCGTCGATGATCGCCAGATGGGTGCAGATGCCCTCGAGCTCGGCAAGGATGTGAGAGCTGATTATCACCGTTTTACCCAAACGGGCCAGTTCCGAGATCAACTCACGAAGATGCACTCTCGCCCTCGGATCGAGTCCAGACGCCGGTTCGTCGAGAACCAGAATCTGAGGATCGTGGATCAGAGCGCGCGCCAGGGACAGGCGCTGCTTCATGCCCCGGGACAACCCGTTCACATCGGCGTTCGCCTTGCCTTCGAGATCGACCAAAGCCAGGAGATCGGCCGTGACCGCCGGCCGCGACGAGGGTTTGATCCCGTGAGCTGACGCAAAAAAGTCGAGATATTCTGCCGCGGTCAGATTCTCGTAGAAGCCGAAAAAGTCTGGCATGTACCCCAGTTCGCGTCGAACCGCACGAGGGTCGGTCTTGGGGTCATGGCCGGCCACGTCGACCTTCCCACCGTCGCGGTCAAGCAGGGTCGACATGATCAGCATCGAGGTCGTCTTCCCGGCGCCGTTGGGTCCGATCAGGCCGGTGATCGAGCCGTCGGGGATCCCCAAACTGATCTGGTTGAGTGCCACGGTGTCTCCGTAGCGTTTGTCGACGGAGTCGAAACTGATGATCATGCGCGATCCCAGTTGAGAGTCACCGAATTGGGTGTCATCCCTATCATCGGCTGGTCGAAACCACCGAGATCGTCCTCGCCCTCGACTTCCTCCTCCCCCGCCCTGATCACCACCTCGCCCGTCGGCGAGACAAACCGTGATCGGTCGAGCTGATCGCCGATAGCCACCTCCACCAGAACACCGCTCTCCCAATCCCAGGCCTGGATCTGACGTGGCGCCTGGCCAAAATCGTTGCGGAACCCGAGTAGTGGATCTGCGGCGAGATCGGTTGGAACTCGAAGGCTGACATACATCTCATTCGAATTCACGAACACGTAGCCGGGACCGCCGCCCTCGACAAAACCGTTCTTTCCAACAGAGAGCAAAACCCCAGAGGACTGCCCCGTCTCGGCCTTCGCTGCCGCAATCGGCACTATCACCAACGCAGGTCCCGTAACGACGCGGTCGATGCCGTCGACCTTGGCCGAAATCGGATAGTCCTCGACGTATCCAAAGAAGTAGAGATCTATGTTCCCGGCCAGGTAACCGGCAGCCTCGCCCAACGGGTAGAAGATCTGCCACGTTCGCTGGTCGTTCCACAACTGCAAACGTTCGATCACCTGGTCGGCGAGGTTCATACCAAAGAAGAACCCCTGATTATCCGGAACCTCGATACCGGCGGTCTGACCTGGCGCCAGAGGATCTCCATGCACGGACGCCAGCCGGTTGCTGCCGGCAACCCCCCACGCCCAGAAGTTGTACTGCGAGGTGTTTTCGACCGTGACTTTTTCACCGCTCATGGAGATCTTCGGGACCGCAGGACCCTGGGTTTGAGCATGGACGGCCCCGAATCCGAGTTGAGGCAAATCGAAGGAGACCTCGTTGCCCGACACGGTTCCAGTAGCGCTTGGGCCGGCCTGCCCAAACCCTACGTTCTGGAGATTGGCTGGATAAACAGAGGCAGCGGCGTCGAATCCGACCGTGTGGACGCCGGCACTACCGGCGGCCAACACAACAACGCTGCGCTGTTCGACCACTTCTCCCGCGATCACCAGACTGGCCTGGGTCAGTTCGGTCGAAGCGAGCCTCTGGCGACCCGCCAGCCAGAATCCGCCCAGCGTGACAAGGCTGATCGCGGGAATTGTTGCCCACGCCAACTCGCGCCGTTTCACTTTGCGAAGAACGAGAAAGTTGACCGGTCCGACAAGTACGACATACCCGAGCAACGCTGCCAGGAGCCACGGCAGTGACTGAGCCTGCGATCCGCCGGCACTGGATGCCACCTGGGCCAGCGCCCGCTCCGGCGTTGCCCATGGATCCAGATTTGTTGTCGTGATCTCGACCGGCCGTAGCAGGCGCGACCAATCTGCCCCGACCGCATCGAGGTCGGGAACCACCAACAACTCACCATCGCCGAACATGTACAGGCTGGAGCCGGGGGCCGAGGCGACTGCGACAGAGCCATCGGGCGGCACCACATCGTCGTCGGTGACAATTCTGCCCCCGCTCTTCACCCATGACCACAGCTGATCCGGAGCACGAGCGAGATCACCCGAGATCACGTAGGCAAGGGGTTCGAACGGACCATCGAGGGTCTGGAGCCTGACCGAGACAACCGATACATCGGCGATCGTGGTCTTGGTCGCATCGAGTTCGCCGGCGACATCGGACCCGACCTCGAACACCCCGGCAAGCAGGACGTCTTTGGGGACCCTGAGCTGAACTGTCTGATTCGCGACCGGTCGATCTGACCCATCGGGATAGAGGCGGACTCTCGTCACCTGACCGCCATATGGAGGTGTGGCGATCGAGAACGTCTTGGAGGTGCCTGCCGGGATTTCAGCAGGGACCCTGATCAGCACACCAGAACTGTTCACTTCGATTTCACCGACAAAAAGGATCTCGGGCCGGATGGTCACATCGATCGTCAACGGCACACCAACCGCGGCGTATCCACCGATTCCCGCCGAAACCTCCAATTCGATCCCGGACTGGGCCAGTGCCGGACTCGGCAAAAGCGCGACCAGAATCAAACAAAAAGCAAGCGTTGAAGAACGACTCACCCCTGATAGACGCCGCCGCACCCGCCGAAGTTCCCGGGTCACGACACCCCCTCGTAAGAGAATCGGGCTACTTCTTGGCCGCTTCGTAATAGGGATTGTCGCCGGACTGGTGATCGGTCACGTCGATCACACCAGTCAGCTCCGGGATCGAATCCAAAAGGATCTTCTCGATTCCCTGCTTGAGGGTGACCTGAGCCATACCGCACCCCTGACAGCCGCCGAACAACCGGAGATATGCCGTAGAGCCCTCCACCGAAACGAGTTCAGCACCTCCACCATGGGATGCGATGGCGGGGTTCACCTGTTCGGTGATTACGACCTGAATCTGGTCGGCCAACGGCCCGGTGAGTTCGCCGCGTGGTGCGGCCATGGCCGGGGAAGCCGGGACATTCGGATTGTCCATGGCCAGTCCGCTATCGGTCAGCTTGAGCGATGACCCTCTCAGCTTGTCGAGATCCTGGTGGCGGAGAATGAGATGCAGGTCACCGTGCATCTCCTCGAGATAGTCATCACCCTGATGGGCCGAGACGGCGGCGAAACTCAGCTCGTAAGCGAATTGCGCCCCGCGCATCCCCGTCACCTCGACCAGCAGGCCATACGGCTCGTCGCCCGGCTCCTGCTCCTGCAGAGTGAGGATCATCTCGATTGCATCTGGGCTGACTGTGAAAACCTTGTCTGACATCGATCAAAGGGTAGTCGCAATCCGTCCTCAATCCGAGCGAGCATTGTTGGTCGCGGCGCGCCCTACCCTCCAGCCGATGCCCACGGTGATGGTGGTACTGACCACGACGTCCTATCGGGCCGCCGACTTTGTCGACGCGGCCGAACGGTTGGGGGTCAATCTGGTCGTTGCGACCGAAGAAATGATTCCTAGCCTCGACCAGGACGGCATGGTGGAAATCGATTGCGACAATCCGACCGCTTCCGCCGAGAAAGTCCTTGAGTGGTCGGCGACGCGACCGATCGACGCGATAGTTTCAGCAGACGATCGCGGGTTGGAAACAGCCGCTCGGGTCGCAGAATCCCTCGGGTTGCCCCACCATGGCCTCGCCGGCGTCAGAGCATCGTTGAACAAGGCAGAGACGCGACGCAGACTCTCGCAGTCGGAGGTGCCGCAGCCGAAATGGCGCATGGTGGAAGCCGGCGACCAGGCCGGGGATGCCATGAGAGCCACTTCGTCATCGGTTGTGGTCAAACCCCTGTCGCTCTCGGCCAGCCAGGGCGTGATTCGTGTCGACCACGTCGATCAAATCGACGCCGTTTGCCAAAGGGTGCGGTCGATCATCGAGGCTGAAGGAGGAGGGCCTGGCGCCCCGGTCCTGATCGAGGAGTTCATACCGGGACCCGAGGTCGCAGTCGAGGCAATGGCCACCTCGGGCAGAGTCGAAGTCCTGGCGGTTTTTGACAAACCCGACGCCATGGACGGACCCTTCTTCGAGGAGACGATCTACGTCACGCCATCGTCGTTGTCCCCAGCCATTCTTGCCGAGGTCGAACGAATGACAGCGGCCGCGGCGGCCGCGCTCGATCTGCGCCAGGGACCCATCCACGCAGAACTCCGGATCTCTGACGATCGGGTGTTTCTCATCGAGATCGCCGCTCGTTCGATTGGAGGTGTTTGTTCGCGCAGTCTGGGTTTCGGACTGGCCGGAACCTCGCTCGAGATGCTCATCCTCAGGGAGGCGCTCGGCAACCGGAGGCCTCTGCCAAAAATGGCAGGCGCCAGCGGTGTCATGATGCTTCCGATTCCGGGTCGCGGCACTCTCTCCGCCGTCAACGGTGTCGAGGCCTGTCGCGCCGTCGCCGGAGTCACCGAACTCGAGATTTCGATTCCGATCGGTGGGCGAGTTGTTCCCTTGCCAGAGGGGAACAGGTATCTCGGGTTTCTTCTGGCCCGCGGCTCAACACCGGATGAAGTGGTTGCGTCCTTGCGGGACGCTCATTCTCGGTTGGAGTTCGTTCTGGTCTGATGTTCGCCCCACTCCGCACCTATACGGCCTATCGCCCCAAACTGTCCCCGATCGTCCTCGCCGCGCTCGGGGTGGTCACGACTGTCTTCTCGGCGACTCCCTTTCTGGTGCCGACCATCTCGTCAGAATTGGGCGTGAGCCTCGGAACGGCAGGCTCCGTATCGACTGCTCAGGTTGGCGGCTTCGCACTAGCTTCTTTCATTGCGGGCAGATGGCTTCGGACCGGCCACAAGCTGTTGATGCTCGGCGGTGTCCTCGTGGTGGTGGCCAACGTTGCCAGTGCCCTCGTCCCCGGTTTCGAGGCCGTCGTGGCTACTCGATTCGTCGCAGGACTCGGCATGGGAACCATGACATGGGTGGGCTGGGCGCAGGGTTCGAGAGTGGAGCGAGGGTTCGCGGAAGTAGCGGCGGTTGGTCCTCTGATCGCGACCATATCCTCACCAGTCATATCGATGCTCGCCCAAAGTGGTGGATACCGTCTCGTGTATTGGGCACTGGCGGCGGTGTCGGCTGCAGCCTTGTTTGCACCGGGCTCCCTCGCTTCCAGCCCTCCTGTCGGCCGCCGTGTCTCGGGAAGCCGCTCAAATCGTGTCCTGCTCGGAGCGTTGTTGTTACTCACGCTGTCTGGGTCGGCGTTGTTCGTGTTCTGCGCCGCCGCTGGAGCCAGAGCCGGCTTGTCTCCACTCGTGGTCTCACTCGCCTTCAGCGCCAACAGCCTCACTGGTCTCGCTGCCACGCGCCGCCACAGCAACAAGCCGGGTTTGTGGCTGGGTGTCACAGCCTTTTCCGCCCTTCTCACCGGTGCCGTCGCCAGCCCGGTGGCGTTTTTGGTAGGGATGTCGGTATGGGGTTTCGGCTTTTGGATGGCGGTCCCAGGTGTAATGAAAATGCTGGCGGCACGGTCGCTCAGACCAGACGAGCGAATGGGCGATGCTCAATCGCTGATGGCAGTGGGTCGGGTCGTCGGCCCCGGTTTAGGCGGCTTGATTCTGGGAGCCGATCGCTTCGTCGGGCTCTCGGCATTCAGCTCGAGTGTCATGGCGGCGTCGGCGGTGACCGTTGGTGCCGTCAGCCGGCGACGCGACTCTCAAATCGCCAACACACCCTGAATCGCCTCCATCCTGCGCACTCGATCCATCGTGATCTCGCTCGATCCGTCGAGAAGCGCCTCGGTCTCCTCCAACACCTCGGCGATCGGGAAAAGACGAATGAAACTGTCGGAAGTCGCCTCGCCCGCCGAGGTGAGGTTCCAACCAGCCATGACATCTGTTTTTCCGCCCAGAATCGCATTCACAACCACGAGTCCGAACCTTCCGGCCAGCAGGCGGTCGCGAAACGAAGAGTTCCCCCCACGGACCAGATGTCCGAGGACGGTGCCTCTGATCTCGATGTTGGTTAGGTCAGACAGCTCCGCTTCCACCTCATCCACCAGCATGTGGGTTGGGATGTCGACGCCTTCGGCTTTGATGATCAACACTCTGCGTTTGCCGCGGGCGGAACTGAAACTGGCGCGGATACACCCGGCCACGGCATCAACAACCTCATCGAAGGTGCGGCCGTGTTCAGGCAGCAACACCGCATCGGCGGCCGTGGCAACAGCGCTGGCCATGGCCAGATAGCCGGAGTCACGTCCCATCACCTCGACGATGAACGCCCGGTGATGGGACCGGGCGGTGTCCGATATCCGATCGCAGGCCTCGACGATCGTGTTCAGAGCGGTATCGACCCCGAGCGCCTCGCGGGTGAGGCCGATGTCGTTGTCGATCGAAGCCGGAATGCCGGCGACCTGGATCTCTCCTTGGAGCGCCAATGCGTGGGCACCTGCCATCGACCCGTTTCCACCAATAACGATTAGGCCACCAACACCTTCCGAGCGAAGAAACTCCAGAGCCTTTTCTCGGTGTTCGGCGTCATGGAATCTCGGGCAGCGAGCGGATCCCAAAAAGGTCCCGCCCAGACTCGATAGTCGGTCGAGGTCTGCGTCAGGAAGAACAGAGTCATCGTCGATGCGCCGGCTCAGCGGCCTGGCGACGCCATCTATCAGACCGTCGAAACCATCGACCACCCCGATCACCTCGACGCCGTGCGATGCAGCAACCTTGATTACGGACTGAATCGCGGCATTCATTCCCGGTGCGTCGCCCCCCGAGGTCAATACGGCCAGTTTTGTCATGAACAAGTCGATCAAGTTAGCCGGGTGTGAAGGCGGCATGTCCGAGCCGTAGACCTGAAGAGAGGCAGAAGGCCGTTTCTTACGCGCCGGAAGGCGCGTAAGACGATTTTGTCATTTACCGGAACCGGAACCTGCGCCGATAAGGTACCTCCGTGCCCGAATGCGCCGTGATCGTCCTGGGCGGTGACCCGATCCCCGTCGGGGCACGTCAGGAACTACCCACCGACTACTGGGTCATCGCCGCAGACTCCGGCCTTGACCATGCCATCGCCATCGGATTGAAGGTCGACTTGCTCGTGGGCGACCTGGATTCGGTGTCCTCGGATGCTCTGGCACAAGCGGAGGCAGTCCCTCGTCAGGTGTTCCCGGTCGAAAAGGCGGCGACCGATTTCGAGCTCGCGCTCGATGCCGCCATGACCGACAACCGGCTTGATCGGCTGATAGTGCTGGGAGGACATGGAGGACGCATCGACCATCTGCTTGGCAACATCGGCGTGCTCACCCACTCCCGCCTTGCTCATCTCCAAATCGAATGGGTTGCGGGACACACAAGAGTCCTCATCATCAACGAACACGCCCGGCTTCACGGTAAACCGGGCGACACGGTGAGCCTGGTGCCGCTCAGTGACCAAGTGGAGGGCGTCACCACCACCGGGCTCACCTGGGGGTTGAACTCGGAGACCCTGTACCGCCAATCGAGCAGGTCCTTGAGCAACACACTGGCCTCACCGGTAGCGTCGGTGGCGGTGGGGAAAGGTGTCCTCGCTGCGATTCAACCGAGCGGGATCGACTGAGGCAACGCCGCCGGCAGTTTCTTGCCGTCGACTCCGGCGAGCAGATTCTCGACGGCGAGGGCAGCCATCGCCGTCCTGGTCGCTACGGAAGCGCTCCCGATGTGGGGTACGACCAGACAGTTCGGCAGAGCAACCAACGGGTGTGACGCCGGCAGCGGTTCTGGGTCCGTCACATCGAGCGCTGCTCTCGCGATCCAACCGCCGCTGAGGGCCGCCACCAGGGCGTCATGATCGACAAGCCCACCCCTGGCCACATTGACGAGCGTTGCATCACTTCGCATCGATCGCAGCGCCGCCTCGTCGATCAGTCGCTCGCTGGACAAGTTGAGCGAGGCGGTGAGAACAACGTGGTCTGCTTGCTCCAGCAGTTCTTGCAGACTGCGATAGGCGATACTGAGGCTCGCTTCGTAATGTGGTTTTCGGCTGGGACCGGTGTAGAGGAGTTTCATGCCAAATCCTGATGCCCTCGCCGCCAGCGCCCGCCCAATTCGACCAAGACCGACGATCCCCAGGGTTGAACCGTGCAGGTCGCCCCCTATCAGATTGTCGGGTCGCCACGTCCCCCAACCTCCCGACCGAACCTGATCCATGCCCTCGGGGATCCTGCGCACCGCTGCTGCCAGCAGCGCAAACGCTGAATCGGCGGTCGTTTCGGTGAGCACATCCGGTGTGTGACCTATCGCGATTCCCCTCTCCTCGCAGGCGCTCACGTCGATATTGTCGACACCAACGGCCATTTGTGAGATCACCTTGAGTTTGGGGGCGGCCTCAAGGA
The DNA here is from genome assembly GCA_041746105.1 of Acidimicrobiia bacterium. Taxonomy (GTDB): domain Bacteria; phylum Actinomycetota; class Acidimicrobiia; order Spongiisociales; family ZC4RG35; genus JBFHRE01. Next base: position 26,227 of record JBGTHP010000025.1, on the reverse strand, counting down.
CCTCGGCCGTGATCTGATCGGTCAGCATCGTCAGGAGTCCAACACAACGACCAACCGACTTCTGTAGCACCGACGCCGGGATTGGCTCGTCGCCGTCCCAAACCCACGGTTTGCGGCGCGCCAGCTCGTCTGGCAAGCCGCCGGGGAGCTGACGAGTCACGACCAGTTGTTTCACATGCCCAGGGTATCCAGGTACTCTGTCACCGTGCGTCTCGCAGCGATGGCTTTCATCCTCGCGGCCTGCGGGGGGTCTTCCTTGACCGTGGAAACCACCGCCGCCGCCCCGACCGTGACAACTCACGTCGTTACGACCACCACCACTACCGCCCCGGCACCAACCACCAGCACCACCGAACCCCTGCCAGAAGGCTGGTCACTGGTGGCACGGGCCGACGCTCCTGTCAACGTTTTTTCCACTCCCGCCGCCGCCGAAGCCTTCGTGACCATGGAACCGACCACCTACCTTGGATCACCGACGACCATGCTGGTGTTGGAACCGCCTGTCGACGGCTGGCTTCATGTTTCTGTTGCAGTCAAACCCAACGGCACCACCGGCTGGGTGAAGGAGGACGACGTAACCGTGTTTCTGGTCGACAGGCGGGTCGAAATCGACCTATCCGACCGCACCCTGAAGGTGTTCAGGTCGAACGAACTCGAGCTGGAAACCACCGTTGCCATCGGGAGACCGGCCAACCCGACACCGCCAGGCTCCTATTTCATCACCGACTCGGTCATCCTCTCCAACGCCGGCGGCCCTTGGGGACCGCACGCTTTCGGGCTTTCGGCATTCTCCGAGACGATCACAGAATTCAACGGCAGCGATGCGGTCGTGGGGATCCATGGAACCAACTCACCGAACTCGATTGGTTCCGCCGCCTCGCTTGGTTGTATCAGGGTGCCGAACGAGATAGTGCTCGAATTGTCAACGATGTTGTCTGCCGGGATTCCGGTAGTCATTTCGGACTAGGTCAGGCAGCGCCAACGCCGATCATCGAGCCCGACCAGTCGAGAGCGGCAAGATAGAACTCCGAGACCTTGGCTGCCGCCAATCCGACCTCGGCCACCTGCTCCCACGCAGCACGCTCGTAGGCGACGGCAACATCGAGGAGCTCGCCTAGAACCCCGTCGCGCTCGATGATCGCGCTCAAAATGACGTCGTCGAGCGGGAGTCGACTGACCGCTTCCCACAGGGGCAGGTCCGTGAACACATCGAGCAGCGAAAACGCACCCACCGTGAAAGAGGCAGCCGAATTCTCGCCGACCTCGGCGGCAAGAAGTTCACAGAAACGGGCTCTCGTCAGAGACATGGAAACGACTTCAGACGGTCGGTCCCCATATGCGGCAAGCGCCAGCACGGAGGCAAGTTCAACTACCTTGCGTGTGCCAAGCAGAACCACCGCCTCCCGAATCGACCTGACCGGCCGCATGAGACCGGTTGAGGCGGAACCGAGGACCCTGAGAAGCTGATAGGCGACACTGGGCTGAGCCTCGACCGCGGTGGCAACCGCTTCGATCGATTCGTTGGCGTTCTGGATCTCGGCCAAAAGCGCCATCAAGCGCGACTTCCCTGCGTCAAGGCGACGGCCCACCACCAGGCGGGGCCTGGCAAAGAAGAAACCCTGGAACAGCTCAAACCCGAGACCGGCAAGCATCTTGAACTCGTCTTCTGTCTCCACCTTCTCGGCCAGCGGCGTCGCTCCGGCAGCCTTCACGGTGTTCAGGGTTCGGTAGAGGTCTGGGCCGGTCACGTCCTGAACGTCGATCTTCACCACATCGGCATGGGCAAGCAGTTCGTCGCGGCCGGAATCGAGAGTGAAATCGTCGAGTGCCACCGAGTACCCCGACCGGCGAAGATCGTCGATCGCGGCGACAACGGCGGAGTCGGCCTCTATGCCTTCGAGAACCTCGATGCCGACCCTACGGGCCGGAAACGCCTTGACCGCTCCCTCGAGAAGGAGGCTGCGGGTCATGTTCACGTAGCCGGGCAGACCCCTCAGGGGATCAACCCGATCGACATCGGCAAAAACGCCCGCGAGGACACCGGCAGTTGCTGCGTCGGGGTCGGGTGGAGGGCCCTCCAGACCGCCGGACCGGAATAAGAGTTCATAGGCACGCACCCGTAGAGATGCATCCAGAATCGGTTGTCGGGCGATGAGAGTGTCGACGATCAATAGAACCTCGATCTACCTGTCGACCGCGCCCCATAAAGATCAAGCCAACCAGCTCATCTGTTCAGCGCCGCCAAAAGCAGGCTCAACTCCTCAGTGGACGAGCCAAGGACGGACACATCGGAGATGTCACGGATCGTGTCCATGTTGGCGGCTACGTCCTCGACGCTCGGTTCTCCATCCTCCAACATCCAGCCGGCATTCGTTCCGACGAAGAACCTGGCGAACCTGCCGCCGGCCGCCGAGTAGATCTCGTGGCTGATCTCGCAGAGTTCTGACGACAGATATAGGACCATCGGAACTACGAAGCGCGGGTCGACCAACTCCCCGAGTGGACCCAGGATCTCCTCGGTCATTCTCGTTCTGGCCACCGGGGCGATGACGTTCGACTTGATCCCATATCGGGCGCCCTCGATCGCCAGCACGTTCGAGAGGCCGACGAGACCCATCTTCGCCGCCCCGTAATTCGCCTGACCAAAGTTCCCGAGAAGTCCACTGTTGGACGAGGTGAAAACGAATCGCCCGTAGCCTGCTTCTTTCATGTGGGCGAAGGCCGGGCGACTCACCCAGAAAGCGCCGAGCAGATGAACCTCGACCACTTCCTGGACCTCCGAAGGAGACATATTGGCGAAGCTGCGGTCCCTCAAGATTCCTGCGTTGTTGATGACGATGTCGACGGTCCCGTAGGCATCGATCGCGTCGGCAACGATGGCCGCGCCCGACTCGGGGTCCGCCACAGAGCGATTGGACGCGATCGCCTCACCTCCGAGCGCCTCGACCTCTGCGACCACATCATCGGCGGGCCGTGATTGGTCTTTTTCACCATGAACCCCTCCGCCAATGTCGTTGACGACGACCTTGGCTCCTCGGCCGGCGAGTTCCAATGCATACTCGCGGCCGAGGCCTCCCCCGGCGCCGGTCACGATGGCAACTCGCCCATCAAACGAAACGTGCTCGGCTCCTTCGCTCACAAACCCAATCCCCGTCCGATTATCTCTTTCATGATTTCGGTCGTTCCACCGTAAATCGTCTGCACCCGAGCGTCTCGGAACGCCCTCGCGATCGGATACTCCTCCATGTATCCCCAGCCTCCAAAAAATTGAAGACATGTGTCGATCACCCGCTTTTCCAGTTCGGTAACCCACCATTTGGATTTGGCGGCCTCCTCGGCGCTGAGGTCTCCTGCGTTGAGCGCCAGGACCTGCTGATCGATGTAGACCCGAGCGATGTCGAGCTCGGTTCTCATCTCCGCCATTCGGTGTTTGATCGCCTGGTTGGTACCGATCGGCGAACCAAACGCAAGGCGCTCCGTCACGTACTCCAGCGTCCAACCAAAAGCCGTTTCGGCGTGTGCGAGTGCCCCCGCCGCAAGCGACAGACGCTCCTGGGGCAGGTTTTGCACGAGGCTCGCAAAGCCGTGGCCTTCCTGACCGAGGAGGTTGGCAACGGGTACTGCCACATCGGCAAAAAAGAGTTCGGCCGTGTCTTGGGCATGGAGGCCGATCTTCTCGAGGTTTCGTCCTCGGCTGAACCCCTCCATCCCGTCTTCGACCACGACGAGGCTCATTCCTTGGTGGCGCCTGCCGGGATCGGTCTTGACCGCGACGATGACGACATCGGAGTTGATTCCATTTGTGATGAACGTTTTCGATCCGTTCACGATGAAATGGTCGCCGTCGCGAATGGCCGTGGTCCTGATCCCGGCGAGGTCGGACCCTGTCCCAGGCTCAGTCATGGCGACCGCTGCCATCAGGTCACCTGAAACCAGTCCGGGAAGCCACCGGGACTTCTGCTCCTCATTGGTCAGGTGGAGGAAATAGGGAAGACAGACGTCATTGTGGAGTGTGATGCACATGCCAGAACCCAGGACGTCTGCTCCCATGATTTCCTCACCGATCACGAGGTTGAAACGAAAATCGTCGATTCCGGGCCCTCCGTGAGCCTCTGGCACTGCCATGCCAAGGAGCCCCTGGGCGCCCGCCTTCCTGAACATGGCTTTGTCGACTATCCCGACGCGCTCCCACTCGAGGTGATTTGGAACGATCTCCTTGTCGATGAAGGTTCGCGCAGACTTGCGAAACAGATCGTGGTCACCGTCGAATATGGCTCGCTTCATCGGCGAGAGGTGTGCGGAATGTGAGCCGCCTCACGCACCTGCGTACATGGCCTCGATCGCGTCACTGTATTTCTCGACGACAACTCGCCGCTTGAGTTTGAGCGACGGTGTGATCTCACCGGTGTCAGGCGTCCAGTTGTCGGGAACGATCGTGAATTTCTTGACCTTTTCGACCTGAGAAACATGACCGTTGGCTTCGTCGACAAGCTGAGAGATCTTGTCCACGAGCGCCGGCTCCTTGACAAAACTGGCAAGGTCGGTGAACTCGACTCCGTTGGCCTCTGCCCAGGCAGGCGCCTCCTCGGGGTCGATGGCGATCAACATCGTCAGAAACTTGCGTCCGTCTCCGATCATGCACACCTGGGAAATGATCGGATCGTTCTTGACGATCGTCTCCAACTTGGCCGGCGCGACATTTTTCCCTGCCGCGGTGATGATGATCTCCTTCTTGCGACCGACGATTCGCAGGGAACCGTCCGGCTCCAACTGACCGAGGTCACCCGAATGAAGCCATCCGTCGGCGTCGAAGCTCTCAGCAGTGTCCTCTGGCTTCTTGTAATAACCGGCCGACACGATCCCGCCGCGCATCAAGACCTCGCCGTCTTCGCCGAGTCTGATTTCGACACCAGGCAGCGGTGTGCCGACGGTTCCCATGTTGTTGTGATCGGGACGGTTGGTGGTGGCCGGTCCGGTGTTCTCGCTCATCCCATAGAGTTCGAGCAATGGAACCCCAATGGCGTTGAAGAACACGATCAGATCGCGACTGATCGGTGCAGCGGCGGTGATCGCCACGGTCACCTGATCCAGTCCGAGTTGGGCCCGCACCTTCGAAAACACCAACTTGTCGAACAGTGCCCGCTTCGCCTTGGCGCCGAGGCCGGGATTTTTGCCTGCCTGTTCGGCCTCGATCACCGCGGTGGCGTTAGCCAGCGCCTTCTTGATCAGATCGGCCTTCTCGTGATGGGCGAAGTTGCCAGAAATCCGGGCATGGAACTTCTCATACACTCGTGGCACACCGACGAACACCTGGGGCCGCGCCTTCTGGATGTACTCGAGCACCTGGGCCATATCCGGACAGAAGTAGACCTCGCCCGCCAGATAAATGCCGTTGTAGTGGGTCGACATCCGCTCGGCGATGTGGGCCAGCGGGAGATAAGAGACAAGGCGCGGGTTGGGGGGAATCTCGACTGCTCGCCGCACCGATTCCGCAGTCCATACGACATTGCGTTGGGTGATCATGACGCCTTTGGGAACACCGGTGGTGCCTGACGTGTAGATCAGGGTGGCGAGGCTTTCCGGGGTGATCTGGGAGCGGACGCGGCTCACACAGTCAGGGTCCTTCGCCAAGGCCTCTCGACCACGCTCGAGAAGATCATTCCAAGACAGCACCCAGTCGGTTGTGGCGTAGTGGTCAGCGTCGTCCAACATGACTATGTAGCGAAGGTCGGGCAGTTCCGACCGAATCGCCTCCCAGGTCTTCATCGTCTCGAGACCCTCGACCACGGCGATTTTGGCTCCGCAGTTGGAGGCGACGTATTGAACCTGTTCCGGAGCAAAGGTCGAATACACCGTCACACCGGTTCCTCCGGCCATTCCGGCGCCGAGATCGGCGGCGCCGTGCTCAGGACGGTTGCCTGCCATGATTGCGACGAAGTCCGATACACCGACTCCAAGCGATTGGAAACCGGCGGCGGCTTCTTGCACTTGTGTGTGGTATTGGGACCACGTCAGATGTTGCCAGGCATCGCCATCTTTCCAGAGGACCGCCGGTTGATCAGGGAATCGATCCGCGTTCCGGTCGAAGAAGTCGAGGATAGTTTTGCCCTCAACGACCGCATCCATTTCCGCACGGTCTCTCAGGGTGACTTCATCGGTCATTGCGCCTTCTCCTCCAGGTCGATGTGAATTGCACCTCGTTGCACCAGTCTATCTAGCTCAACAGTGGTGAAACCCGCCCCCAAAAGAACGCCGGCCGTGTCAGCTCCCGGAGCCGGGGCCGACCGGGGTTGGGACGCGGGCGTACGGTCGAAACGAGGCGCCGGTGCCGGCTGCGTCACGCCATCGCTTCGGTAGAAGGTATTGCGCATTGCCAGGTGCGTCGACTCTGGCGCCTCGTCGGGAGCCAGAACGGGGGCGACACACGCATCGCTGCCATCGAAATGTTTGACCCATTCGTCTCGAGACCTCTCAAGGAACGTTTCCTCGAGTAACCCGCGGGCCCGGGGCCAGGCGCTGCGGTCCATCTGGGCCCCGAGATCCCGCTCCGAGAGGCCGAGTCGATCGAGCAGTTCGGAGTAGAACTGGGGTTCGAGAGCCCCCACCGCCACAAATCCACCATCTCGACAGCGGTAAACCCGGTAGAACGGAGCGCCTCCATCGAACAGGTTCGACTCTCTCTCCGCCTGCCACCATCCGGCCGCGAGCGAGGCGTGCAACATAGCGGAGAGATGAGCGACGCCATCGACCATCGCTGCGTCGACCACCTGGCCGCTGCCGGTTTTGCGGGCGGCGATGATTGCGGCCAGAACTCCCACGGCCAGATAAAGCGACCCACCGCCAAAATCGGCGACCAGGTTGAGCGGCGGTTGCGGATGTCCGGCTGGTCCGATCGCGCTCAGCGTTCCGGAGACCGCCAGATAGTCGATGTCGTGACCGGCGGTTTGCGAAAGATATCCCGTTTGCCCCCAACCGGTGATCCGTCCATAGACGAGGCGCCGGTTCAGGGGTGTCAGGTCGGAGGGACCTACCCCCAACCGCTCCACGACTCCGGGCCGGAAACCTTCGATCACAGCGTCACAACTCGTCGCCAGTCGGTGAATCACCGCAGCACCTTCTGGCTGGCGGAGGTCCAAGCCGATCGATCTTTTACCTCGATTCAGAACATCGGTCGGATCGGCCGCCGATCCGCAGGCCGTGACCCGTTCGACCCTGATGACGTCTGCTCCGAGATCGGCCAGCAGCATGCCGCAATGGGGCGCCGGCCCGATCCCTCCAAGCTCGACGACGGTCACATCGGTCAGCGGCCCTGGCATCCGAGACAGGCTAGATGCGATACTCAGGGCGTGGACCACAGACTTTTTGCCGCCGCAGCCGTCAGCCATGAGACCAGAAGCTTCAACGAAGAACTGATCGCCCAACTCGATCATTACCCGCCTACGTGGCAGACCAAGCCGGTTGTCGCTCGGACGTCTCGCGAACGAGGGGAATCGGCGTTTGGCCCTTTGGTAGTCTCGGAGAATGCGGAACAAATGACCGTATCCCTCCCCGATCGCCAGGTCGGACTCAGAGTGTTCAGAGCGCCAAACCCAAAAGCTGTTTATCTCCACGTACACGGTGGTGGTTGGGTCCTCGGCGGAGTACATCACCAGGATCCGCGTTTGGAGGCGCTGTCGGCCCGGTGCCAGGTGACAGTGGTATCGGTCGATTACAGACTCGCCCCAGAACACCCCTACCCGGCCGCACCCGACGATTGCGAAGCGGTGGCGATGTGGTTGATCTCAAACTCTTCCAGCCTGTTCGGGACCGACCGGCTGATCATCGGCGGCGAGTCGGCCGGAGCCCATCTCGCTGCACTCACACTTCTACGGCTCGGCAACCGAGGCATGGCCGGGAGGTTCATCGGCGCCAACCTTGTGTACGGCTGGTACGACCTGAGACTGACCCCTTCGGCGCGCCGATATGGCGACCGGAATCTGGTGCTCAACACACCAACATTGCATTGGTTCGCAGACCACTTCGTGGCACCGGACCGCAGAGATTCTCCTGACGTTTCGCCGCTGCTGGCAGACCTGTCCGGCCTTCCTCCTGCCCTGTTCACGGTGGGAACCGACGACGCTCTCATCGACGACACACTTTTCATGTACCTGCGTTGGGTGGCGGCCGGCAACCCGGCCGGTCTTGCCGTTTACCCTGGAGGGTGCCACGGCTTCGACGCGTTCGAGCTCGCGATTGGTAGGTCGGCCCTCGAGGGAATGTATCGCTTCGTCAACGGCCTACTCGGCTGATCCAGGCAGTCCCTCCGTCGCTTCATCGTCTTGACCTGAGGGCATCGCCCCACCGTTGGATCGCCGTTTACGTGGTGGTCGAGGGGGCCCTTCCGCCAAAGCCTCAGAGTCGATCAACTCGTGGCGTTCGATGGCGGTCGATATGACGGCCTGAATGATGGCCGCAACGGGCAGTGCCAGCACCGCCCCGATTCCGCCTAAAAGGCTCGCGCCGGCGATGACAGATCCGACCGAAACGGCTGGATGGATCGCCATCGCCCTGGCGGTGATCTTGGGGGCCACGAAGAGATTCTCGACCTGCTGATAGGCGACCAAAGCCACCAGTACCCAAAGCCCGCGGCCAAGGTTCCAGTCCGTATCTTCTGGGACGATGGCGACCAGAACCGGCAGAGCTGCCGCGATATAGGTTCCGATCACGGGAACGAACTGCGAAAGAGCACCCACCCAGAGGCCCAGCGCCAATGCATATGGCACCCCGAGACTGATCAGCACAATCGAGGTGAAGCTTGCAGCGACCACTGCCAGGACCAGCCTCGAGTAGATGTAACCGCCGGTCTTCTCGACGGCGATCTCCCAGATGCGCAGCGCCTCCCGCTGGCGGTGCGGTGGAAGCAAAGCAAGAAACGTTCTCCGCATCTTGGGGCCTTCAGACACCATGTAATAGGCAAAGAGGGCGATGGTCACAAAACGGAACACCAAGCCAAAAACGGTGTTTCCGACGGCCAGCGCACCGCCGGCCAAAAAACCTCCGTACGAAGAAACGGTCGAGCCGAGATTCTCGAATTGGCGTGCGAGTTGGTCGTTGAAGAGATCGATGTTGAGATTGGGTTGCGAGTCGATGTAGGCCTGGATGTCCTCCAGATAGACCGGAATGTTCCGGGCGAGCGAGCTTGCCTGGGCGGCGAACAACGGAACAAGTGCCGCAACAAAAAGACCTACCGCCACCAGGGTTGTGAGGAACACAACCATGGTCGCACGTTGTCTGCGCCAACCCCGCTGGGACAGGAACTGAACTGCCGGCTCCAATGCGACGGCCACGAACAGCGCAATCGAGAAGATGAAGATGAGTGTCCGGAGTTCTACGGCCACCCAGAGAACCGCGAGAGTGCCGACAATCACCGCGGCCACCGTCACTGCGGCTCGAGGTAACCAGGCCGGCGGTCGTCGCGGGTCGTACATCGTCACCAGCGTAGGCAGCCACCGGTCCCTGTCCACCGTATACTCACCGGCCCTCAATGGAGCGCAGCGCCGGAATCCTTTTACACCCGACCTCCCTTCCCGGACCATACGGGATGGGAGACTTCGGGCTTGAAGCCCACCGCTTCGCTCGAGAACTCGCCGGCATGGAACAGTCGTGGTGGCAAATGCTCCCGATCGGCCCCACCGGGTATGGCGATTCTCCCTATCAATCACCTTCGACTTTTGCCGGCAACCCCCTCCTTATCGGCATCGACCTGCTCGTCGAAGAGGGCCTCCTAGATCCGGCGGCGGCCCAACCAGCGACGTTTCCGGCCGACGTGGTGGATTTCGGCAGCGTGATCGACTGGCGCATGGGCAGGTTGCTGGAGGTATCGAACCGATTTCACGGTTCCCACCTGCGGACGGAGTTCGAAGGGTTCCGGCGGAGGGAAGCCGACGTCTGGCTTGCAGATTTTGCTCTGTTCACCGCGCTGAAACGCGCCAACCACCACAAACCTTGGTGGGAATGGGATGAAGATCTGGCAGGTCGCGACCAGGTTGCCCTGCGTTACGCGCGGCGCAGGCTCGATCAGGAGATCACCGCAATCGAAATCGAGCAATTCCTGTTCGAACGGCATTTCCGAAGGCTCAGGGAGGCGTGCTCGGCGAACGGCGTTCGCCTCATCGGAGACATCCCGATATTCGTCGCCCACGACTCGGCCGATGTATGGGCAAACCGCCACCTGTATCACTTGGACCGGGCGGGAATGCCAACAGAAGTTGCTGGTGTCCCTCCGGATTACTTTTCGACGACCGGACAACGTTGGGGCAATCCCCTCTACCGCTGGGAGGTCCATCGGCAGTCAGGATTCGAGTGGTGGACGAATCGATTGCAGCGCGCGTTTTCGCTCTTCGACCTCGTGAGAATCGACCATTTCAGAGGATTCGTCAGCTCATGGCACATCCCCGCCTCGGAATCGACCGCTGTGAAAGGGCGATGGGTTCCGGCCCCGGGTGAGGAACTCTTCGATCACCTCCACAAGGTCTTTGGGGAGCTTCCGGTGATTGCGGAAGACCTTGGATTGATCACGGCCGACGTGGTCGCACTACGCGATCGATATCGCTTTCCCGGGATGAAGATTCTCCAGTTCGGTTTCGGAACCGAGAGCCACCACTCTCCCGACCAGTTCACCGAACGAGTGGTCGCCTATACCGGGACCCACGACAACGACACCGCGATGGGTTGGTTCGCCGACCAGAGCGCAGACAGAGTCCCGGAAAGGAGGCTGGCTATCGCAACGCTCGGAAAGAGTGAGGATGAATTCAATTGGGCTTTGATAGCCGGTGTGATGGAGAGCGTCGCCGACACCGCGGTGATCCCTCTCCAGGACGTGCTCGGCCTCGGAACCGCCGCCCGGATGAACACGCCCGGCACCACGGCAGGCAACTGGCAATGGCGTTTCCAATGGGATCAGCTCTCTCCAGAACGGCGCAATCACCTGATCGAGCTGACCAGACGAAGCGGAAGATCCCCGGTTAGCGTCAGGTGATGGATCCGATCGTATGGCGGCCGACGGCCGCGGCCGCCGCCGCAACTCGAAGTGCCGAGTTCATGCTTGCCCACTCGATCGGTACATTCCAGGATCTGCTCGACAGATCGATCTCCGAACCTGATTGGTTCTGGGACGCGGTCGTGGACTTTTTGGGCATCCCGTTCAAAACCCCCTACTCGGCGGTCTCATCCGGCGTCGAAGGTATCGAATGGACGAAATGGTTCATTGATGGACGAATCAACCTCTCGGAGGTGTGTCTCGATCGCTGGGCCGCCGAAACGCCGACAACGACCGCCCTCATCGGTGAACGGGAGGACGGCTCGACCTCGGAGTTCTCGTACGCCGAGACACTCGAACGGGTCGAACGACTGGCCGGAGGTCTTGCCGGCCTTGGCATCTCAAAGGGGGATGCAGTCGCCGTATTCCTCCCGATGTCGCCAGAGGCGATCATCTCGTTCCTGGCGGTGGCTCGGCTCGGAGCAATCTTCGTTCCCGTATTCAGTGGTTATGGACCGGAGGCGATCGCCACCCGGCTCGAAAACCCCAAGCCGAAAGCGATGATCGCGGCTGATGGCTTTTACCGTCGCGGCCGGCTGATACCAGCCAAAGAGACAGCCGACGACGCTATCGATATCGCCGGCGGAATCGACGTTGTTGTGGTGGTGCCTTACTCATCACGGACGGATGCTCCAATGCGGTCCGGTCGCGATCACCCCTTCGACGAAGTCATCGGTTCCGAACGAATGGTCGCGGTCGCGACCGACGCAGAAGACCCTGTCCTCCTCGCGTACACCTCAGGCACTACAGGAAGGCCAAAAGGGGCGATCCACGTTCATGGCGGGTTGACGGTAAAGGTCGCCCAGGAGGGCGCATTCCAGACCGATTTTCGAGCTGGCGATCGAGTCATGTGGGTTACCGATATGGGATGGATCATGGGTCCGTGGGTCGCAACTGCCGGTCTGGCGAACGGCGCAACCGTCGTGACCTACGACGGTGCGCCTGACCATCCACATCCTGGTCGGCTGTGGGAGATCGTCGCACGCCATGGGCTGACTTTCCTCGGCATCTCGCCAACATTGATCAGATCGCTCCAGCCCCACGGACTCGAACTGGTGAAGCCCAACGACCTGACCAGCCTCAGGGCATTCGGATCGACCGGGGAAACATGGAATCCCGATCCGTGGCATTGGCTCTTCGACGAAGTCGGAGCCTCGCAGATTCCGATCATCAATATCTCAGGCGGAACCGAGGTGGGGGCATGCATTCTTTCTGTGAACATCCTCCAGGGGATAAAACCGACTGCACTCGGATCGCCCGCTCTCGGGATGAAGGCCGTAGTGCTGAACGGCGACGGCAACGAACTCGGCCCCGGCCAAGGCGTCGGAGAGCTGGGGATTCGGGCGGCCTGGCCTGGAATGACTCGCGGATTCTGGAACGAACCAGAACGTTATATCGACACGTACTGGGCGCGGGTGCCGGGTACCTGGATCCACGGCGACTGGGCGTCCATCGACGCAGAAGGCTTCTGGTATCTCCACGGGCGGTCGGACGACACTCTCAACATCGCAGGCAAGAGAATCGGACCAGCCGAGTTGGAATCTGCTGCGGTCTCGGTTTCCGGGGTGATGAGCGCGGCCGCAATCGGTGTGCCCGACTCTGTGAAGGGCGAATCCGTTGTCGTCTACGTCGTGCCGGCGCCAGGAGCCGAGTTGGATCCGATTGCGGTCGCGGTCTCCGACGCCATTTCTTCTGCGCTCGGCAAAGCCTTTCGACCGAAGGCGGTGGTTCTGGTCGATGACCTGCCGCGGACCCGTTCTGCCAAGATAATGAGGAGAGTTGTGAGAGCGGTCGCCATCGGACAGGAGCCAGGCGACCTCACGTCTCTCGAGAATCCAGAGGCCCTCGCAGGGATTTCTCGCCTGGAAGACTGACGGATGGCCTGGGACCCAGAAAAGTATCTCGGATTTGATGATCATCGCGCTCGCCCTGGCAAAGACCTGCTGGCCCGGATCCCCGACATCCAACCGGAAACGATTGTCGATCTCGGCTGTGGCCCCGGCAACCTGACAGCCCAATTACTCCTGAGATGGCCCTCGGCCGTCGTTTTCGGCGTCGACTCCTCAGTGGAGATGCTGTCGAAAGCAAGCGCAGACCACACCGGCATCGCCTGGGTACGGTCCGATATCGAGACTTGGGAGCCGAGCAACCCTCTCGACCTCATTCATGCCAACGCTTCGCTCCACTGGGTGGATGATCATCACCACCTGTTTCCCAGATTGATGTCATGGCTGCGACCGGGTGGCGTTCTCGCCGTCCAGACGCCAGACAACCATCACGCACCAACCCACACATGTATCGCCAGTCTCGTTTCCACCGACCGCTGGGCGCCCAAGCTGGCGCATCTGTACCGGCACAACCCCGTCTCGGAGCCGGGCGAGTACCGCTCTCTGCTGGGACCGCTGAGCGGGTGGAACGATATCTGGCAGACGACATACCACCATGAGTTGTCAGGGACCAACCCTGTGCTGGAGTGGGTGACCGGTTCGGTGCTCCGACCTCTCTTGGCAGCCCTGAGTCCGTCAGAGGGCTGCGAATTCGCAGAAGAGTTGTCCGCGTTGTACGCCGAGAAATATCCGCCTCAGTCGGACGGCCGAACCGTGCTCCCGTTCCGCAGGTTGTTCATGATTGCCAGCCGCCTCTGAGTCAGCGTTCGATCGGGACTCTGACCGCGTTGCCGTATTCGGTCCAAGAACCGTCGTAGTTTCGAACGTTGGGGAATCCGAGCAGGTGGGTCAGGACGAACCAGGTGTGTGAAGATCTCTCACCGATTCTGCAATAGGCCACCACATCGTCACCCGCCGTCAGCCCCTGTTCATCTATGTAGATCGCCTTCAAGTCCTGAACCTCTTTGAAGGAACCGTCTTCGTTGGCCGCTCGTTTCCACGGCACACTCTTCGCTCCAGGAATGTGACCACCCCGGAGGGCCCCCTCATTCGGGTAGTCAGGCATGTGCATCCGTTCTCCCCGATACTCCTCGGGCGATCGCACGTCGACCAAAGGCAACCCGGCCGCCGAGTGGGCCAGGGCATCAGGTAGAAAAGCCCTGATCTTTGAGTCGTCCCTGACCGGTGTCGGATAACGCCCTGGACCAGGCTGGGCGGCATCGGTCGTCATATCTCGGCCTTCTGCCTGCCATTTCGCCCTGCCCCCGTCCAGAAGCCGGACATCGGCATGCCCAAAGAGCGAAAAAACCCACAACGCGTAGGCCGCCCACCAGTTGAAGTTGTCTCCGTAGAACACGACGGTCGACTCAGGGCCGATGCCCTTGCTTTCCATGAGGGACGCGAATGCGTCGGGATCGAGGTAGTCGCGCACCAACTGATCGTTCAGTTCCGTGTGCCAATCGACCTTCACCGCCCCCGGGATGTGGCCCGTTTCATACAGCAAAACGTCCTCGTCCGATTCGACGACCACCAGCCCTGGATCGCCCAGGTGGGCGGCCAGCCAGTCTGTGGAAACCAGTTTTTCTGGATTGCTATACACCTGAAACTTGGGGGCGGGATCAATTGGGACCGGCATGGCATTCCTCTCGTCGAATTATCACTACGACGATAGTGAAAAGAGATCTTCTAAGCTCGACGTATGCCGCTTCCAGACAGGCTCGCACAGATCGCAGAGGTGATGCGGACATCGCCAAAGGAGTTCAGAGTCGAGGCTCTCCTCGACTTCAGCAACAGGGTTCCACCCCTTCCAGAACACCTTCATGCCGAGGATCTCGAGCAGGTTCATGAGTGCCAAACGCCATTTTTCCTGGCAACCGAAGTACTCGAGGACGGGACGGTAAAAATGTACTTCGATGCCCCGCCGGAGGCGCCTACCGTTCGCGGATTCGCCGGCATCCTGCTCGCCGGTCTCGACGGCGAGCAGGCGGAGACGATCCTCCAGGTGCCCGACGACTTCTACTACGGGATCGGTTTGGAGGAGGTCGTGACACCCCTCCGCCTCAGAGGTATGGGGGCGATCCTATTTCGTATCAAGCGACAGATCGGTGCTCAGGTGTGACCGCGGTTGGCGATCCAACCGATCGAATCTCCTCTGCGACATCGTCTACTTGGGCGCCATCCTGATACCGCCATCCATTCTCACCGTCTCTGCATTCATGTAGTCGTGGCCCAGTAGGAACACAGCGATGCCGGCGTACTCATCTGGCGTCCCCAACCTCTTGGGGAACAAGACCTGCTCCCCCAATGACTGCCTCGCCGGTTCAGGCAATCCTGCGAGCATAGGAGTGTCCATGATGCCGGGAGCGATCGTGTTCACCCTGATCCCCACAGACGAGAGGTCCCGTGCGATGGGAAGGGTCATGCCAACCACACCACCTTTTGAGGCGGAATATGCAGCCTGGCCGATCTGACCGTCAAAAGCAGCAACGGAAGCGGTGTTGACGATCGCACCGCGACCACCGTTTGCATCGAATGGATCTGTTGCCGCCATCGCAGAAGCGGCGATCCGAATTGCGTTGAAGGTCCCGACCAGGTTTATCCCAACCACCTTGGCGAAGAGGTCGAGGTCGTGCGGGGTTCCGTCTCGTTCGAGGGTGCGCCCGGCCCAGCCGATCCCCGCACAGTTGACCAGCGCCCGGAGGGGCCCCATCTCTACCGCGGCGTCGACTGCTCCCTTGACCATGACCGGGTCGGTCACATCAACTCTCACAAACGCACCATTGATTTCTGTGGCGAGCTCTTCACCACTTTCGACATTGAGGTCGGCGATCAAGACCCTGGCACCGGCCGCGGCCAACTGGCGCGAAGTGGCGGCACCCAATCCAGATGCTCCGCCGGTAACCAGCGCCGATATCGAATTGAGGTCCATCGCGACTCCGTTCTGCTCTTGGACGATCGAACATAGCCGACGCCGGTACCGTGTCGGACTGTGATCGGTGTGTTCGACTCGGGTGTGGGCGGGCTGGGGGTGCTGCGGGAGATCCGCTCCCTCATGCCGCAGGTCGATCTGATCTACCTTGCCGACCGCGGGCGTGCACCATATGGACCGCGGCCAGTCGCTCAAGTCCGCTACTTCTCAGAGCAGATCACTGAGCTGTTGCTTGGCCGCGGCGCCGGCTCGATCGTGATCGCGTGTAATTCTGCCTCGGCGGTTGCGCTGAACCACCTCCGCTCTATTCATCCCACGGTGAACTTCGTAGGAATGGAACCGGCGATCAAACCGGCCGTCGCCGCCACCAAGACCGGCGTGATCGGTGTTCTTGCCACCGCCGCCACCTTCCAAGGCGAGCTGTTTGCGTCGCTCATCGACCGATACGGCGAAAAAGCGGCCGTCGTCACCCGAGTGTGTGACGGTTGGGTCGAACTCGTCGAGTCGGGACTCGTTGACGGGCCAGAGGTCGACGCGGCCGTGATGCACCATCTCGAGCCGGTTCTCGATCAGGGCGCTGACACTCTGGTTCTCGGATGTACCCACTACCCGTTCTTGGGGCAAGCGATCAGAAAGGCGGCGGGGCCGGACGTTCAAGTGATCGACCCGGCGCCCGCAGTGGCAAGACGCACCGCCGGCCAGGTGGGGTCGGAAGGCGATGGCACGACGTCGGTGCTGGCGACGGGGCTTCCCCAGCAGGCGGCAACCCTCATCCGAATGCTGGCTGGACTGGAGTTCGATGTAGAAGCCGTAACCTTCGGGAACGATGACTGACAGCCACGCGCCGTGGGACCACGAACTGATCGCCGCACTGGATGTCGGCGGACGTCCTGTTTCCCTCGAGGATTTTGCTTCCCTCTCTGGGATCTCGGAATCCCTCCTCGAGGTTCTGACTCGCGAAGGCCTACTTCTCCCGGTTAGTTCCGAGCCTGAGCCGCTGTTCGACCCAGAGGATGTCGAATCGATAAAAGCAGGTCTCGACCTGCTCGGATCGGGGCTTCCACTGGCCGAGCTGCTCGGTCTGGCACGCAAGCTGAGCGAAGCGATGCAACCGATCGCAGTCGAAGCCGTCGAGGTTTTCGAGCGCTTTGTGCGCGATTCGGTAGAGGCAACATCCGAATCAGAAGAAGAGGCCTCTGAACGGCTGCTCGAGGCTTTCAGCAGGATGCTGCCGGCCACGGGTCGGCTGGTCGATCACCACTTTCGAAGTCTGGTAATCGCTCAGGCCCGGCGGCGCCTGAGCGACGGTTGATAGTGATCGTCTCAGAGCTGTTGGCGGCACCGATCGATCTTCTAGAGCATCCGCCTGACGCGGTGTGGCGCAGCGGCAAGACTCACCTCGCGTCATTCGGAGAACTCATCAGGTTCGCACCCGCAACCGGTCCCGATCGGTTCGTTGAGGCCTTCGGACAATTCACCGACTGGTTGGATTCGATCGAGGTGATCGACGGCGTTGGTCTGCCGCCGACCGGTCCGCTGCTGTTCGCCTCTTTCGCTTTCGACGAACGTTCCCATGGCACGTCTTTGTTCGTGCCCGAGGTCGTCGTTGGGCGCCACGGTGGGACATGGTTCGTGACCCATCCCGCCGAAATCGAGACGAGGTGGCTGTATCACCCGGCAGGTAGCGCCCATCCGGTTCCGGACAGACCCCGTTATGCCGGAAGCTCGGTCCCCGACCTGGTCTGGATGGAGTCGGTCGACAGGGCGCTCGATCAGATCTCGCGTTCAAGCTTGGAGAAAGTGGTCCTTGCCCGCGATTACGCGGTCTGGTCCAAGACGTCGTTCGACACGAGACGGATCCTGGACCGCCTGTACGGTCGGTTTCCCGAGTGTGCTGTGTTCCTCATCGATGGACTGGTCGGTGCCTCACCCGAGATGCTGGCCGAGGTAAACGGAGACAAGATCGAATCGGTCACGCTCGCCGGCTCGGGGCCACGCAGCGACGATCCAGAAACCGACGAACTCCTTGGTCGGCAACTTCTCGCATCGGAAAAAGATCAGCGGGAGCACCGCTTGGCGGCCGCGTCGGTCGATGCCTCTCTGAGCAGCATCACCAGCAGACTCTTCAAAGACCCGGAGCCGGTTCTGCTGGATCTTGCGAACGTTCGCCACCTCGCCACCCGGTTCCGTGGCACCCTTTCTCAACCCACCAGCGTCCTCGAGGTCGCAGGGCGAATGCACCCGACTGCAGCCGTCGGAGGATCACCAAGAGACTTGGCGCTCTCGGCCATTGCCGAACTCGAAGGCATGGACCGAGGGCGTTATGCGGCACCTGTTGGCTGGACGGCGGCGTCGGGCGACGGCCAAGTCGCGATCGCGCTCCGTTGCGCGGAAATATCCGGAGCCCGTGCCAGGCTTTTTGCCGGGTCTGGCATCGTCGCCGGTTCTCTTCCAGAATCGGAACTGGAAGAAACGCGACTCAAGCTGGGCGCAATGCTCGCGGCTCTCGACTTCACGGAATGAGTCGATCTATTGCGTGATTGACACCTTCTGACAGATCGCGATGAAGATCCATGTTCGCCTGCCGGTCGGTTCTCACCTCAACCAATCCGACCCCACCTGCTTGCCTCGCCAACTCGATCGCAGGGATCAATGCGTCAGCGGTCTCGATCAGTTCGTAGCCGACGTCGTGGAAAGCGGCCAACTTGGCGAACGACCGGCCGTGCGGCGTGCCGAAAAGGCGCTCAAAACCGGTCGTCAGCCGTGCCTGCGGCAAGAAGCTGAAAATGCCACCGCCGTCGTTGTTGATGACCACAAACACGCAATCGTGCCGAGGTGTCGTCAGAAATCCGTTCGAGTCATGCAGCACCGAGAGGTCACCCGCCAGCGCGACCGGGGCAGACTGACAGTTGGCGGCGACACCGAGGGCCGTCGAGACAAACCCGTCGATCCCCGAGGCGCCCCGGTTGCCCACGATCCGCATCCGTTTTGGTTCCATGAACAGGTTCAGGTCGCGAATCGGCATGGAAGAGGCTGCGATCAGCGTCCCGCCCTCGCCGACGGCGCGAACGGTGTCGCGTGCTGCTCGCGGCTCCGTCGGAAGGTCGAGGCGATCCAGAATCCCGTCGATCACGCGCCGAACCGATGCATCCATTCGCTGCCAGCCATCGAGCCACTCACTTCTGGCCGGCGGCGAGAACCGCGTTGAAATCGGTACCGCTTTCAACATCAGTTGGCTCCCGCGACCAGGGTCGGCCCAGCCGTCGGGGTCGACCACCACGTACTGAGAGGCATTTCTCGAATACGTCTCGATGGCAGAAGACAGATTGGCTCTCCCGAATTTCACGACGATGTCGGGCGCCATCGCGTTCACGAACGACGTGTTGGAGACGAGATGGTGCGCCGTCGTCATCGCGGGGAGTGATAGGTCTCCCGACTCGGACCGTAGGGCCATGCCCCCCCGCATCGACGATGTCGGCTCGGCGATCATGGGCCATCCCTCGTTGTGGGCAAGCATCGCCCCCGATTCGGCAAAACGGCTTTCGCCTATCACAACGACGCCGGCGGGCTGACGGAGTTCTTCTGGAAACGCCATCACCGGGATTCCTGGCGGATCGAGCGAGGCTCCGGTCCACGGACTCTGACCAGAGCGTCCATCCGTCTCTGACTCAAAAACCGCACCGACGACCCTGCCGTCATCAACGGCAGGAATGATCGGCTCACGAAAGGCCAGATCGAGGTGGACGGGGCCGGGAGGATTACCTAGCCCGAGGGTCGACGCAATGGCGCGACACACGATCGATCTCCAGTAGGGATTGGAGCTCGAAAGATCCTCGGCCGCGCCCACGGCCTCTGACCATCGAGTCCTCGTGCCAAACATGCCGATCTGGTCGATCGTCTGGTTGGCTCCGACTCCCCGCAGCTCTGGAGGTCGGTTGGCAGAGAGAATCAAAAAAGGTGTATGGCTCAGGTCGGCCTCGACCACGGCTGGTGTCAGATTGGCGACAGCCGTGCCTGACGTCACCACGACCGCGGCCGGACGGCCGCAGGCCTTTCCATAACCCACGGCCCAGAACCCTGCCGATCGCTCGTCCAGAGCAACCACCACCTCGAGGCGTTCGTCGGCATCTGCTGCGATCGCCAACGCCGCCGATCGCGAACCGGGCGCCACCACAACGTGACTCAGCCCATTTCGACAAAGTTCGTCGATGAGGACCGACGCCATCGCCGTCGAAGCATTGGGAAAACTCATGTCAATATCTCGGCGGCATGGCGAAGCCTTCTCATCACCCGGGACTCGGTCTCGCGGTCTGCGGCCCACGTCCGCAGGAGGCCAAAATCAGCTGAAACCCGTCTGACCGAAATCGACCCGTCCACGGGAACCAATGGATCGGAGACGAGATCGCCCTCGAGCAAGGTGGCGGTTCCGAGCCCGCACGCGAACGGAAGTTCTGGAAGCGCCGCCGCCAACGCCACCCCTGCTGCAAGCCCGATCGAGCTCTCCAACGCCGAGGAGACCACGACGGGTAGTCCCGACCGGCGCGCCAAGTCGAGCGCCCGCCTGACACCTCCCATTGGCTGTGGCTTGAGAACGAGGATGTCGGCCGCGCCGCGGTCGACAACTCGCATCGGGTCAGCGGCCAGACGCACCGCCTCGTCGGCGGCGATGAGGACGTCGACCGCTGACCGAACCGCCACCAGTTCGTCGATGGTCCTCACCGGTTGCTCGACGTATTCCAGATCGAACACCGACAACTCGGTGATCCGCTCTATCGCCTCGTCCACGGTCCACGCGGCATTGACGTCGACCCGGATCTTGCCCTTGGGACCCAGCGCCTGACGCACCGCGGCCACCCTTTCGAGGTCGGCTTCCGGCGGCTCGCCCGGTTCGGCGATTTTCACCTTGGCGGTCGAACAACCCGATTTGGCCACAAGTTCGAAAGCGATCTCCGGCCCGACTGCCGGCACCGTCACATTGACCTCGATCGAGGACCGGCGCGGCTGCGGCATCGGGGAACAGGCTGCCTCCAGCGCCGCTGCCAGCCACCTGACCGTGACTTCAGGCGGATAATCGGGAAACGGTGAAAACTCACCCCACCCTTGGGGTCCTCTCAGGACGACACCTTCACGCCAGGTCACTCGCCGAAAGCGCATCTTCATCGGGATCCGGAATGGGTAGAGGTCGACTTGCGAGAGATCTGTCATTGCTGTTCTGCCCGAAGATAGGCGATCACTCGTTCGATCTGTTCATCGCTCAGTGTGCGGTCGAACGAGGGCATGCGGCCACGACCGTTCAGAATGGTTGCCCGGATGAACTCGTCGTCTTCGTCGGCGGCGAGCGAGCCGGGCCCAAGCGCCGGCCCGATTTGGCCCTCGAGGTCCGAGCCGTGACAGCGCGCACAGAGTTGGTCGTAGATCTCCAGGCCGCTGGCATCAGCGGCCGGCTTTCCGGTACATGAGACAAGCACCATGGCGACGCCCACAATCACGAGAAGCCGCACAAGAGATGGACAACGAACAACCGATTTCGCCGAGACAAGCGATCCCGGGGTCACAGCAGATCGGAATCGAGATGCTCGACCAGTCGCCGAACATCTTGGGCGTGGTCTCTGTGCACCACAAGAACGGCGTCGCTGGTCTCAACCACCACGACGTCGTCGAGGCCTACGACGGCCACCATTCGCCCAGATGACCTCAGATACGACCCGGTTACATCGATGGCGACCACCCGCTCACCCACAACCACATTGCCATCGGGTTGTTTGACGCCGATATCGAAAAGGGCCTCCCAGGAGCCAACATCACTCCAACCTGCCTCGAGCTCGACCATCACGGCCTGGCTTGTTTTCTCCATCACGGCGTGATCTATCGAGATCGTCGGCGAGTTCAAGAACTCGTCTCCGGGAGTGAAAATGGACGCGATTGCCACTCCCGAGGTCATCGCCCTCCTCACCGGTGTCAGAACAGCCGGAGCGTGCTCCTCTAATTCATGAAGCATGACATCCGACCGAAAAACGAACATCCCAGAATTCCAGAACATGTTGCCTCGGTCGACGAAATCCCGCGCAGCTGCGGCATCCGGCTTTTCGACGAACCGGGCCACAGGGGAGTAGGCGCCACCCCCCGGAGCGACTTCGATGTAGCCATATCCCGTCTCGGGGCGGGTCGGTTTGACACCGAACGTGACCAACCTGCCTTCGATGGCCGCATCGACTGCGACCGCAAGTCGCAGTCTGAAGTTTTCGCCATCGGTGATGACGTGATCGGCGGGAAGTGCGACGAGAACGTCGTCGGGAGCGCTGACGAGGGCAGCAGCGGCGATGGCGGCAGCGGTGCTACGACCACCGGGCTCGGCGATGATCACAGCACCTTGGACGTCGATCTGGCGTAGCTGGCTCGCGACCGAAAGAGCGTGGACTCCGCCGCACACAACGATCGGCGGAGCGATCCCTTCGACCCCCCGAAGACGAAGCAAAGTCGATTGCAGCATCGAATGTTCTTCGACGAGCGGCTGCAGCTGTTTTGGTCGTACGGCCCGAGAAAGCGGCCAAAGCCGAGTCCCAACCCCACCCGACAACAACACGGGGACAATTCGCATGGGTGGAGCGTAACCCAGGCCGAGCTAACTAGTCTGACGCCGCCCCAAGGAGACATACCCCATGCGAACATCCCTCTTGTATCTACACATCCTCGCCGCCGGTATCTGGCTGGGAGCAAACATGACCCAGGCGCTCATGGCACCGAGAATGGGGCGAGCCGGAGGCAACGCGGCCGCCGACTACTACCGGGCGACGGTCGCAATGGGTACAAGGCTTTATATGCCGGCCGCGATCGTGAGCCTTTTGACCGGGATCGGACTCCTCCTGGTTGAAAACAGCCCGTATTCGTTCGGTTCGGCCTTTGTGTCGGTTGGTTTCGCCATGGTGTTGATCGGGGCGGTGCTCGGGGTCAAAGTTTTTGGACCTCAGGGAGAAAAGGCCGCACAACTGAGCGCGGCCGGCGACGCTTCGGCGTTGGCGCCGGTTGCGGCACGGCTGAGGTCGGTCGGGATGATCGATACCGTTTTACTGGTCCTCACCATTGCCGCAATGGTTTGGAAGCTGGGAGCCTGACTCGGCCCGGTCCACCGGTCGGACCGGCTCGAGACCTCTCGCCTCCGCGCCCGGTTGTGGCATCCCTCCCCTGTCCAACCTCGTCGTCCTGCGGTGTCGCGGCCGGGTCCCGGTCATAGCGCCGTAGCATCGATGCGATGCAAACGACCCGAAAACGTCGCGGCCGTCTGACCGGTTCTTCCGAGCCAGGCGTGCCTCTCGATCGCGCCAACATGAGACAGATTCGGCGGCTTTTCGGATTCCTCAGAACCTACAAGAAATGGTTCGTTGTCGCCTTCGTCGGGGTGGCGGTATCCGCTGCGCTCGGATTGGTCTTTCCGCGAGTGATGGGGGCAATGGTCGACTCGGCGCTCGAGAATTCGGAAACATCGGATCTCGACGGGATTGCGCTCTTCTTGTTGGGTGTCTTCGGATTGCAGGCACTCTTCAACTACCTGCGCATCTACTCCCTGGCGGTAGTAGGCGAAGGCATCGTCGCCGATCTCAGGCGAGCGGTTTTTGATCGAATCGTCCGACTCCCTGTGCCTTTTTTTGACGATCGAAAGACAGGCGAAATCACGTCACGCCTCACTTCCGATGTCGCCGTCGTCCAAGCCACGGTCTCGACCTCTGTTGCACAGGCCCTCTTTCAGGGAATCTCGATGATCGGCGGAATCGCACTCCTGCTTTTCCTCAGCCCGATCCTGTCGCTCGCGGTGTTGATATTCCTGCCGGTTGTGATAGTGGGGGGATCGTTTTTCGGGCGGCGGCTGCGACGAATTTCTACCGCCTTCCAGGACGAAGTCGCGACTGCAAACGCATTCGCCGATGAATCGATCTCCTCTATCAGGGTGGTCAAGTGGTTCACGGCTGAAGACGTTGCATCCGCCCAATACGCCAAGGACATCCGTTCTTCGTACGCCATCGCAATCCGCCGAGCGCGATGGAGGGCCGTGTTCGTGCCATTTGTCACGTTTATATCCTTCGCCACTCTTGCTTTCGTGCTGTGGGTGGGCGGCCGCCTCGTCCTTTCTGGTGAGCTCACTGCCGGTGAACTGGTGACCTTTTTGTTGTACACGTTGATCGTTGCGGGAGCCATCGGAACGTTCACGGATCTTTATTCGCAACTTCAGGAAGCCCTGGGAGCGTCCATCCGGATCTTTGAACTTTTGGACGAGGCCCCCGAGATCGCCGAGAGCGCCAATCCGGTTGTGCTCGATCGGATAGCCGGGTCCATAACGTTCGAATCCGTCGATTTCACCTATCCCGGCCGGGACCTTCAGGTTCTCACGGCGATCGACCTCGAAGTGGAGCCGGGCGAGTTGGTCGCATTGGTTGGACCGAGCGGTGCGGGGAAATCGACGCTGGTCCAACTCATCCCGCGTTTCTACGATCCAACGGCTGGCCGGGTTCTCATAGATGGGGTCGATGTCCGTGACCAACCGTTGCCGAACCTGCGAGCTGCGATGGCGGCGGTTCCGCAAGAAGTGCAGCTATTTTCCGGGACCATCGCGGAGAATCTTCGTGTCGGGATGCCGGCGGCGACGGACCATGACCTGGTCGAGGCTTGTATCGCCGCCAACGCCCATGACTTCATTTCAGAGTTTCCGCTCGGCTACGCGACCGTCGTCGGCGAAAGAGGGATTCGCCTCTCAGGCGGCCAGCGTCAAAGGGTGGCTATCGCCAGGGCGCTCCTGGCGGACCCGAAGATCCTGATCCTCGATGAGGCGACGAGTTCGCTCGATGCAGAGTCCGAAGCCCTGGTCCAGGCCGCCCTGGAGCGGTTGATGATGGGCAGGACGACAGTCGTGGTTGCCCACAGGCTTTCGACAGTGCGGGCCGCCCACCGTCTCGTCGTACTATCGGAAGGTGAGATCGTCGAGATCGGCACACACGACGAGCTGATAGCGGCCCAGGGTCTCTACGCACGGCTCTCGGCACGCCAGCTACTCGCTTGAAGATCCGGATCGCGACACCGCTGTCGGGGACCGGCTTCAAGCTCTCATCGATCGATAGAAGTCCCCAAGGCGCAGGTACTCTTCAACTCCGGAACGTTGACGGTCGACCTCTTCTGGACGAAGTTCGCGGAACGGTTTGGCGGGCGAGCCCACGGCGATGGTCCAAGGCGGGATCTTCGCACCCTCCGCCAGCACCGAACCGGCCGCAAGCCAGGCGCCCTCTCCGAGTTCGGATCCATTCAGTGCCACGGAACCGATCCCAACGAGGCACGAGTCTCCGACCAAAGCCCCGTGAACCACTGCGCCGTGGCCGACCGTAACGCCGGCACCGATCAGAGCCGGCTTTCCAACGTCACAGTGGACAACACAATTGTCCTGGATATTGGTGCGTTCGCCTATCGAGATCCTGTCTTTCTCGGCGCGGATGACGGCCCCGAACATGATCACCACATTTGCGGCGACCGCTACGTCGCCGAAGATCCTCGCGGTTGAAGCGACAAACGCCGTCGGATCGATGTGCGGTCCGGGTGTCAGCTCCATCCCTGGTAGACATCTTCGCTGTCGAATGAAACGTGACCGCAGTGCATACAGACACGCCGGGTGATGCCGCCGACGGTTTTCGCCACGTCGTATTGATGGTCGTGATCGCCAACCTTGCGACGACGGGACATTCGGCCCCGTCGCGAGGAATTGGCGTGACGACCTCGCTCCCGCGACTGTGAGTCGTCGGTAGCGCCCTCTTCGGGCTCCGATTCAGACTTCGACTCGGTCTCGTCGATGAAGCGGCGGGCGATCACCTCGCTGGGACCACCGAGAGTCACCGGTTCAGGTGCACCGCGACCGAACACGAGACTTCGGCGTTGCGGTTCGGAGTTGGTTTCGTCCACTCCGATCGGGGCCACTGGGTCGACAACCGATTCCGGATGATCAACCTCGATATCGGGAACGAGGACTTCGTTTGCCCCAACCGCCTCGAGCTCTTCGACATCGTCGAATCCGCTTGTATCTGATGCCACCGACTCGGCGGCTACCGCTACCTCGAGCTCGGTCGGGGTCTCAGACACCTCGGCCACAGGTTGTGGCTGGGTCTCGGTTGCCGGAGGAACCTCGATCATTGGTTCGGCCTCGACAAATGTTTCGACCGGCTCTGGCTCAAGGGCAACCTCGGCCATGTCGACCTCGGCATCCGGAACGTGAACCACGTCGACCTCAGGCTCGCTCGCCGACTCTGTCACTTCGACGATGGCCTCCGGTGCGTCAACAATTTCCGGGGCGGCGACCGCGAC
>JBGTHP010000024.1:0-24508 GCA_041746105.1 Acidimicrobiia bacterium | reverse complement strand
CCCCCCACTCCTCATCTTGGCTCCGTTGCGTTCAGTTGGTCACTTCGACCAACGTGATCCCGAACAGCCCTGAGGCATCGCTGTGCGACACAGCGCCAAAGGAACGGCCCGCCGCCGCTCCTGCCCAGCTGATCGACACCGTCTCGACCGCGCCGAGCGTGGCGCTGGCCGGTGCCGAGTCGACCACGAGGCTTCCGCCGCTTGCCAGCGGAACCTCCCAGTAAGACACGGCATATGCGAGCGGTTGGTTGGGTACGGACCATCCATGGACGACCAGCGTGTAGGTGTCGTCGGCAGGGAGTACAACCTCGATCAGTTCGTCCGTGCCACCACTGGTGCTTCCGGCGATGATGTTGCCCGAGCTGTCCTCGAGGAACAGATCGATGTCATCTGGGGCCCCGGGCAGGACGAGCTCGAAGCGCATGTATGCCGCTCCCGCGACCGAGAAGGTGTGTTTCACCACTCCCACTCCGTCGTCTCCGCTCGGGTAGGTCTGATCAGGATCCTGCGACACACTGCCAACGAGCGGGTTGTCCGCGACAAGCCCGTGTGCAGCAGCCGTATAGGCCCCGGTGTAACCGAAGGTCACGCCGAAGCTGGAGCTGCCGCTCTCGCCGACACCCTGAACGAGCGCCGGTGCGTTGAACTGGCTCGCATTGACGGCAATCGGGCTTCTGGCCGAATAGCCGGATCCCTTCCAGGTCATGCTCCCGAATCGCCACTCACCCACCCGGCCGTTCCGATTGGTGATCGTCACCTCGAAGCTGGCGGACTGGCCCGGCTTCAGAGTGATGGTCGAGGGAGACACCGAGACCGTATATCCGGGTGGCGCCTCGACACTGGCCGTGTACCGAATGCTGCGGTTTGCAACGCTCGTCACCGTGCGAGTGACCACCTGGCTTCCGGCCAGCTCGGCGATTCCGATCGACGCATAGTTGAGATCACTTGCATCGAAGGGGAGTCCGAGACCGGCGAGGAAGTCGCAGGTTCCCTGTGTCCAGAATCCGGGTGTCGCACCGCACATGAATGCGGCGTATTCGAACAGCCCGGCGTCGTAGACCAGACCCGGGTTGAACGCCGACCCCGCCGAGTTCACCTTGCCAGGGGTGAGATGTCCGGAGCCCATGGCGAAAGGACTCGCCGAGCTGCTGCGGTCGTTGTCGATGACCGATGGGTTGGCGGTCGTCATGATCGCCGACTTGGCCATCGCCGCCGACCAATCAGGGTGTGCCTGCTTGAGCAGTGCAAACATGCCGGCCACATGCGGGCTCGACATCGATGTTCCCGCAATCGCCTGGAACAATTCGCCTGACACCGCTCCCGGGCCAGGGAATGGCGACGCGCCCGCCAGGATCTGCATCCCGGGGGCCGTTATGTCCGGTTTGATGATGTCGGCCGCCGACGGGTTGGGACCCCTCGACGAGAAGATCGTCATGGACGGCGTTGGTGTCCAGGTCCCGACAGCGCCAGTCGAGATCTTCGCCAGGGGATTGGTAGTCGTGGTGATGTAGTGCTTGATCTGGAGACCCTGCGTGTAATCGACGTGAACTGACGGCACAAAGTGTGTGTCCGTGAACAGGTTGTCGGTGTCAGAGTTGTTGTACATGATCATTCCGGCACCGCCGGCCAGATAGACGGCTTCGCCCTTGGCCACGCGTCCAATGGCGCCACGGCGGCATAGAACGATCTTCCCTGCCACTTGGGCGGGATCCAGAGTTCCCGGGAGGCACAGATCTCCGCCTGCATTTGCGGCATCCACCAGTGGCAGCTTGTCGGTCCCCAGCGTGATCGAGGCGCCCGAATAGGTGCGCCCGTTCGGCTTGAGGCCGAGTGCGACGGATCCCTTGAAGAACCGCGGCTGGGTGTTGGCCCCGACCGTGGTGATCCAGGGAACGTCGGCTGGTCCGCCGATGGTGGCTGCACCCGGCCCGCTGTTTCCGGCGGACGTGGCGACGAGGACGCCGGCGTCAGCTGCAAACAGGAACGAGATGGCATCACCTGTGGTGAGCCCGGCGCCGCCGCCGACGGAGTAGTTGATGACGTCAACGCCGTCGGCCACTGCCTGGTCGATGGCCTCGACCAGGTCGGAGGTGAAACCACCCAGGTTGCCGAGCGCCTTGTAGGCGATGACCCTGGCCCGAGGGGCAATGCCGGAGACCGTTCCGAGGTCCTGTCCGAAGATGTGTGCGTCGACACCGGCGTTGCCGGCTGCCGTCGAAGCAGTGTGAGTTCCGTGCCCGTCGTCGTCACGAGCGGAGTCGAACTCGTCGGCTTCTGCACCGATGAAGAATCGATACGTCCCGAGGACCTGTCGGGCACCGACCAGCTTGTTATTGCAGTCGAAAGCCGCGTCGTCCGGATGATGGGTCGTGTTTCCGAAATCGCAGGAGTCGTACACCGACTCGTCGAGTGCGAGTCCGAGGTCGGAATAGGAGCCGTCGTCGGCGAAGCTCGGGTGTTCTGGCCAGATCC
Source organism: Acidimicrobiia bacterium (assembly GCA_041746105.1). Lineage (GTDB taxonomy): Bacteria > Actinomycetota > Acidimicrobiia > Spongiisociales > ZC4RG35 > JBFHRE01. The sequence continues at coordinate 22,036 of JBGTHP010000024.1, read as the reverse complement.
CGGTGTCGATCACACCGACGATCACATCCTCACCGGTGAGTCCGGTGGCCCAGGCTTCACCCGGTCCGCTGAGTCCGAGGAACTTTGGACTCGCGTCCGTAGTGACCTGCCGCATCTCGTCTGGCAGCACGAGCGCAACCCGCGGGTCGGCCGCGATTGCTTCTGCTTCGGCCAGGCTGAGAGCGGCGGCGAATCCGTTGAGGGCGTTTGTATAACTCTGAGTTTGATCAGAGGTACTAACGCCGGCCGCACGGAGTACGTCACGCTGGGCGGCCTCATCGGCGGCGGCGGCGGCCCCGGCAGCACTCGTGCGCAACCCATCCTGACCGAACGATGCCAACAGAGGCTGATCCCTCATGACAACTATGTAGCTCCCGGTTGGGCTGGCCGTTACCGCCTTGCCGCTTTGTGCCAACCCCACTCCTGGCTCCTCAGCCATTGCTGGGCTGAAGGCTGCCAGTGCGGTTATTGCCGCAGCCAGCAGGGTGATGCTTCGTCTGAGCACGATTGTGTCCCTCCTCGTGTTTCCTCAGTTCGAGCGACCCACCGGGCGGCGCGACGAAGCGCGCCATCTCCCGGAGTCTCACTCCCACTACTCCAAGTTCCAACATCAAGGCTAAACCAGGTTGATCACCCACGTCGAGTGGTGGACCAATCACCTAGCGTAAGAAGAGGAAAAGTTTTCGCGACTTGTCTCACGCAACTGGCGTTGTGAGGTCAGTCGCCGAGGCAAACCCCAAGCCGTCTGGCAGACTCGATCCAGGGATGATCGAGCGGAACGGTTTTACGTCTTCCCGCGACCTCCTCGAGGTCGATGGCCTCGGACTGCCCATCCCGCATCGCAATCATCACGCCGGTCTTCCCGGCGGCAACCGCGTCCGCCGCCGCGGTGCCCAGTTGGGTGGCGAGCAGACGATCCACTGTGGATGGCGTTCCTCCGCGCTGGACGTGCCCGAGGATGGTCACCCTGGCCTCGAGCCCTGTCAGTTCCTCCAACCGAGCGGCGAGGTCTTCTGTCGAGCGGCTCTGGGCGACGTGAAACTCTGCCAGCGCCGCCCGTTGGGCGGTGTCGTCGTCGTCATCATCAACGGCATCGACGGCGGCTCCCAGTTCGCTGTGACGGGCCCGATCGGGTGCCGACATCGCCCCCTCGGCGACGGCCACGATCGAGAAGTTCGACCCGGCCGCTTTGCGAGCAAGGATGGCTTCGGCGATGTTCTCGACGGCGTATGCGATCTCCGGCATGAGAATCACATCAGCGCCTCCGGCAACACCAGAGCCGAGCGTGAGCCACCCGGTGTTGTGGCCCATGATTTCGACCACCATGATTCTGTGGTGGGAGTGTGCCGTCGAATGGAGGCGGTCGATTGCCTCCGTCGCGATCCCGAGGGCGGTGTCAAACCCGAACGTCGTGTCCGTGCCCCACACGTCGTTGTCGATGGTCTTGGGCAGAGTGACAACGGGAATGCCGAACCGGTGCAGCCTGAGCGCGTTCTTCATCGTCCCTCCGCCGCCCAGACAAACCAGAGCCGCCAGGTCATGGCTGTCTATCACCTGCTTGATCATCGGCCGCATGTCGACGGTTTTCCCGTCTCCAAGATCGACCTTGTTCACCTTGATTCGGCTCGTGCCGAGGATGGTGCCGCCTTTGGTGAGGATGCCCGACAACATGTCTTCGTCCAGGCGGAGGTGGCGGTTCTGCATCAGTCCGGCAAACCCATCCTTGAAACCAACGACGTGAAGCCCGTGACGCCTCTGTGCAGCCTTCCCAACCGCCCGAATACCGGCATTGAGCCCAGGTGAGTCACCACCGGCGGTGAGGATGCCAATAGTGGTGGCCATAGGGTCAGCTTAGGGTCGGTTTGTGGGGCGAAGACTCGTCACGCCGGGGCTTCGAGGCGTCTGGGGATGGCCTCGAAGTAAGTCCGGCGGGCCAGCTCGAGGTCGATGGTCGCGTGTTTGGTACCGCGACTGAAAACGATCTCGGCGCCACCAAAAGAACCGATCGTGGCGGCAGGGATTCCCACCTCATTGGCCAATTCGGCGATCCGGAAGCGGTTGGCGGGCGGTGCAGCCGCGATGAAACGGTGGGGGTCCTCACTGAACAGTGAACGCCAGTCGGCATATGACAGGCGAACTCCCACCTTCGAGGCGATGGCCAATTCGCATACCGCAATTGCCATCCCTCCGTCGGACAGGTCGTGCACCGCGGGAGCCAGTCCCTCCTGTGCGAGACGCCGGGCCATTTCGATTGCCGCCCTGGCGGCGGTCGAGTCGGGGGCCGAGGGCCGGCCGCCCAGATGCCCATAAGCCATTTCCTCGAACGCCGAACCGGCGAGATTGATGGCCCAGTCGGTGCCGAACCGCCAGAGATCCATCCCGTCCTCCGCTCGATCGTGACGAGGCGGCGCGTCAGGGACCGGTTCGGCCAGACCCATCAGCCCAACGACCGGTGTTGGATAGATATCGATCCCGTCGGTTTCGTTGTAAAAACTCACATTGCCGCCGACTACCGGCAGCGCCAACGCCTCACACGCCTCCGAGATCCCTTCGATGGTCTGACGAAACTGCCACATCACCTCCGGCTTCTCCGGGTTTCCAAAGTTCAGATTGTCGACCACGGCGAGCGGGCGAGCGCCCGTTATTGCCACGTTCAGAGCCGATTCGTATATCAGACGCGCTCCCCCACGCCGCGGATCGAGATAACAGACCGGGCCGTTCCCATCAGTCGACACCGCTATCGCCTTGTCGGTGCCGGCGATCCTGATGAGGGAGCCGTCGCTTCCCGGTCCGATCAATGTGTTCAGGAAGAGCATGTGGTCGTATTGCCGGTAGACCCACTCGGGAGAGCCGATCGATGGATCATCAAGCAGTCGGAGGACGGAATCGGCGATGTCGGGGGGCGTGACAAAAGTCAACGTGTTGCCCCACAGATCTTCCATCCAGTGGGGTTCACCTTGTGGTCGTTCGTATCGCGGAGCGTCATCGGTCAGAGAGGCTGCAGGGATGTCGGCGACGAGGGCGCCGTCATGGAATACCGTCAGCCTTCCTCCGGCCTTGACCTCGCCGACAACCGAGGCTCCGATCTCCCATTTTTCGGCGACGCCGAGAACTGCGTCGACCAGATCGGGTTCGACGAAGGCCATCATTCGTTCCTGCGATTCGGACATGAGCAGTTCCGACGCCGACATCCCTGGTTCTCTCGTGTGGACGTTCGAGAGGTCGACATCGATGCCCATTCCGGCCCGCGCAGCAGGTTCTGACGTGGCACACGAGAGGCCGGCCGCGCCCAGGTCCTGGACGCCGACCACGAGTTTACGTTCATACAGCTCGAGACAGGCCTCGATCAGTTTTTTCTCCGTGAACGGGTCGCCAACCTGAACCGAAGGCCGTTTGGTTCCTGCGGAATCGTCAAATGATGCCGACGCCAGCACCGAGGCGCCGCCGATACCGTCACGTCCCGTGCTCGAGCCCAGCAATACGGCAACGGTCCCGGGACCGCCCGACGTGCCGAGCACGAGTTGATCCCGCTGCAGGATGCCGAGACACATCACGTTCACCAGGGGATTGCCGGAATAACGGTCGGCGAATGCGACTTCGCCCCCCACCGTCGGCACACCGACCGCATTGCCATAACCGGCGATCCCGCCGACCACGCCACGAAACAGGTAACGGTTGTTCGGTTCATCCAGCGGGCCGAAACGGATTTGATCCCACAACGCGATCGGACGAGCACCCATCGTGAAGATGTCTCTGAGAATCCCGCCGACCCCCGTTGCGGCGCCCTGGTACGGCTCGACGTAGCTCGGATGGTTGTGGCTTTCGATTCTCAGAGCGGCAAGCCACCCGTCACCGAGATCGACCACGCCCGCGTTCTCCCCGGGGCCCACAACCACCCACGGCGCCTCCGACGGAAATCTCCCGAGGTGAGCCCGGGAGGATTTGTACGAGCAGTGCTCCGACCACATCACCGAATACATCGCGAGCTCGGCGGGACGCGGTGGCCTGTCGAGGATCGAGCAGATCTCGTCGAACTCGGAATCCGTCAAGCCCAGTTTTCGATGAATCGCCCCTGCGCCGACCAGGTCGGGCTCTGGGCGGTATGCGTCTTCCTCTGGAGCCAGCACCTGGTCGGTCATTCAGACCCGCCGTCAGTATCCAGGGTGGTCCGGTCGCAACTCATTTGCTGGTCACGAGGCTCGATATGAACCCCTCGAGGAGGATGTTGCCGTCCTCTGATCCCAGCACGCGCTCGCTGGCGCGTTCGGGATGAGGCATGATTCCGGCCACATTTCCCGCCTGGTTGGCGATGCCGGCGGACCGGTCTTGGGCTCCGTTGGGGTCGTCTACGTATCTGAGAATGACTCGGCCGGCCATCGAGGGATCGACCCAGTTCCCTTCATACGAGTTCAGCGGGATCCAAAGACGCTGACCGACTTCGGCAGCGGCAGTCAAAACGGAGCCTGTGTCGACTACTTCGACCTCGACGAAGCGACAGATGAACCGCAGATCGCGGTTGGCGATCAGTGCCCCCGGGAGCAGGCCGGCTTCGGTCAGGATCTGAAATCCGTTGCAGATTCCGAGAACCGGTCGACCCTCGCCTGCCATCCGGGTGACTTCGGTCATCACAGGTGAAAATCTGGCGATCGCCCCGGTGCGGAGGTAATCACCGTGGGCAAATCCACCGGGGAGGACTGCGCCGTCGAATTCGGATAGGTCGTCCTCGCGATGCCAAACGAGGTCGGCGTCGGCTCCGAGATTTCGGAGAGCTCGGATCGTGTCGTGTTCACAGTTGGTCCCGGGGAACACAACTACTGCGACTCTCATCCGACGACCACCTCGAAATCTTCGAGAACGGGATTCGCCAGGAGCTTCTCGCACATTTGGATGGCCTTCTGTTCGACCTCGGTCGTGGCAGCGCCGTCGATCTCGAGATGCACGGTGCGATCGATCCTCACCCCGGAGACTCCCTCGTAACCGAGGTCCCGCAATGCCCTCTCGACCGCGACCCCCTGGGGGTCTGCGATCTCGGGGCGACGGGTGATGTTGACTGTGACTTTCATGCTCCGTGGTCCTCCAGATACTGCTCGAAGCTGTTGTCGGTGATGCGTTCGTACGCTTCCACGTAGCGCGACCGGGTCCCGAGCACGATGTCATCAGGGAGTTCCGGGGCGGGAGGCACACGATCGAATCCGATGGAATCCAGCCAGTCGCGTACGAACTGTTTGTCGAAGCTGGGCACCGCACCTCCCGGCGTCCACCGATCGACGGGCCAATAACGAGACGAATCCGGGGTGAGAGCCTCATCGATCATTGCCAACTCACCGTCGACCCATCCGAATTCGAACTTGGTGTCGGCCAGTATCAACCCCCGGGCGGCGGCATGGCCGGAAGCTCTCAGGTAGGCATCGATACTGATCGAGCGGACTTGGTCGTAGACATCGTCACCGACCATCTCTCGGGCATCGGTCTCGTCGAGGTTCCGATCATGCCCCGTAGCGGCCTTTGTCGCCGGAGTGAAGATCGGTTGTTCCAGTTGGTCCGCCTGTTGCAGCCCCGAGTGAAGATGTTCTGTTGTGGGTCCACCGCCTGAGTTGTACTCGATCCACGCAGAGCCATATAGATACCCTCGAACGACACATTCCATCGGCAGGACCTCGGCGCGGCGAATCAGCATGGAGCGCCCGGAGAAGGAGTCGATCTCTTGATCATCGAGTCCGATGTCGGCGATGTTGGTAGTGACCATGTGGTTGCGAACGCCCACCATTGCGAACCAGAACTCACTCAAACCCGTGAGGATCTTGCCCTTGTCCGGGATCTCGGGAGTCAGGATGCAGTCATAGGCGGAGATCCGGTCGGTGGCCACCATCAACAGATGTCGATCGTCGAATCCGAAGATGTCTCGGACCTTCCCCGAAACGAGGTGCTTCAGCGATGCCACGGAACGGGAGCGTAGCTCGATGGTTCACGGTTCCAGTCGGACCAACCAACGGTGGTCGAGCCTGCTACTCGTGACCAGAGACTTGCTCTGCCACCATGAGGTGATGCAATCATCACAGGAGCGGTTGGCGGCTGATCCGTTTGCTCGCCTGCTCGGAATCGAATTGGTCGACGAAGAGCCCGTCGTGGTTCGGATGGCCCTTTCCGGGGACCACATGAACTTCCACGGGGTGACGCACGGTGGGGCAACGTTCTCCCTGGCTGATGCGGCTTTTGCTCTCGCTGCCAACGCCTCGGGCGCGCGTGCGGTCGCCATCGATACACACCTCGTGCTCACCAGCGGCTCGAAGGCAGGAGAGGTTCTCACCGCCGTGGCAGAAGAGGTTACGAGGGGTCGGACTCTCGGCACCTATCGCATCACTGTGAGCCGCGATGACGGCCGGATCGTCGGCCTGTTCACCGGTACCGTTCACATCTCCGACTGATCTTGTTCAGGTTCGAATCTGTTGGCGATAACATCGCGGGCCGAATGAGGAGGCTTCTGGTCGATCTGTACAGCCGACGACCTCGGGTTGTTGTGCTGGTCCTGGTGTTGGGCTTGTTGTCTGGCGTCGTTGCTGCCTGGACCAGTGCGGCGATCGCCGGATTCAATCAGGTTGCCTCGGAGGATTTCGAGCCGGAGGAGGTCCGGTCGGCTCTCGGCGGGGAGGGCGACCAACCCGGTATCCCTGGCGCGGCCGAACAAGAACAGGAGCGAATCGACCCTTCGATAGTTGCGGCCATCAGAGCGAGCAAGCAATGGCATCCACTCCCGGTTTCGAGCCCCCTCCTCCCCGACGAGATGTTCACTTCGGTGCTTTTGATCGGAGCCGACGAGTCGGGGTTCTTGGCAGACGTGATGATCCTGGTTCTTTTGCCGGAGGACGGGGCCAGCCCGATGATGGTGTCGTTGCCCCGCGACCTGTGGTTGCCGAATCCTTGCACCAGCACCTACACAAGGCTCAATGCCAACCTCGGGGGATGCAAGGGTCAAGCATCCGGTCCTGAGCTGCTTTCGATCGCGGTGGAGGATTTCACCGGGGTCACGGTCGATCATTTCGCCAGGGTCAACTTTGGCGGGTTCAAGACGGTGGTCGATCGAATGGGGGGCATAACGATTTGTGTTGACGGTCCGACGAGGGACATCGACGCCGGCCTCGACATACCGAGCGGATGCACTGCTGCCAACGGATCCGTTGCGCTTGCGTGGGTCAGATCGCGCAGCACACAGCAGTTGATCGGGGGGGAGTGGGTCGCGATCGGTTCGAGTGACTTCACCCGGCAGCGCCATCAACAGGACGTTCTGTTCCAGCTCGGCCGCAAGCTTGCGTCGTATGGTTCGATTGCATCGCTCGGCAATGCCCTCTCGAACTTGGCCTCTGCCGTTCGATTGGATGATGGTTGGTCGATCGTGGACATCGCCACGCTTGCGTTCTCCTATCGAGATCTGTCCTCGGACGACATAGTCCGCCTGCAAATCCCGACGTCGGACTACATCTCGTCGGGTGGTGCCTACGTGCTTCGACCGTCCGAACGTTTCAACGACGTCCTTTCGGCGGTTTACCCCCCCGCCGCTCGCTGACGTTCAGAGCGCTAGTTCGGCAAGCCTGTCGAAGACCACCGAGACATGTCTCACGAATCGCTCTTGTGCGAAACACTGGGCCAACTCGTCTGGACTGAGTTCGACCTCGGGGTCGTCTTGCAATAGGCGCTTCAGCTCTTCACCTGTTTCCCACGCTCTCAACGCATTGCGCTGGACTATCCGGTAGGCGGATTCGCGCGTCGCCCCCTGGTCGATCAGGGCTAGAAGAACTGCCTGCGAGTAGACGAGTCCGTGGGTCGCCTCGAGGTTTGTGAGCATTCGATCCGAATGCACGTTCAGATTCTCAACCAGGCGCTCGAAGGTGACCAACATGTAGTGGAGGACGAGGCATGCGTCAGGGATGGCGACTCTCTCAGCGGAAGAATGGCTGATGTCACGTTCGTGCCACAAGGCTATGTTTTCGAGACCGACCTGCGCATATCCGCGGAGCAACCGCGCCATCCCGGTCATTCGTTCGGCCGTGATCGGGTTCTGTTTGTGAGGCATCGCAGATGAACCTTTTTGGCCTGCACGGAAGGCTTCGCTCACCTCTCGCACTTCGGAACGCTGGAGATGGCGGATCTCGGTTGCGAATCGCTCGATCGAGGCCCCGGTAATGGCGATTGCCTGGAGGAATTCGGCATGGCGATCGCGTTGTGCCACCTGCGACGATGCCGGCTCTATCCCGAGTCCCAATCTCTGGCACACGAACTCTTCGACGGACGGCGGGGTGTGGGCATATGTTCCTACCGCCCCAGAGATCTTGCCGACCGCAACCGAATTCCGCGCCGCCCGCAGTCGAACCAGGTCTCGGTGTAACTCGAAAACCCACGTCGCCAGCTTCAGGCCAAAGGTTGTCGGTTCGGCCCACACACCGTGGGTCCGCCCCAACATCGGTGTGTGCTGGTGCTCGATTGACCGACGGCGGACGGTACCGGCAAGTTTGCGAGTGGATTCGATTATGAGATCGGCCGCGTCGCGCATCTGGACCCCGCCTGCGGTGTCGAGGACGTCCGAGGATGTGAGGCCGTAATGAATCCACTCTCCGCCGTCGCCCGCGTTCTCCGCCAGCAGGTCGACAAATGCCGCGAGGTCGTGGTTTGTGGTTCGTTCTCGCTCTTTGACCTGCGCCGCGCTGGGGACCTCCGCCCTCTCGGCGGCAACAACGGCCCCGGCCGGAGCTACTCCTTCTGCAGCCCACGCCGCGACCGCCAGATGCTCGACCCGCTTCCACAATTCCAAACGGTTCTGGTCTGACCAGACAGCGTCCATTTCTGGGAGGGAGTACCGGGAGATCATGGACGAGATGATGCCATGGGACCGCTTGGCGGAATCAGAACCGCTCGTGGGCCACTAGGTCGGTCATCGGCTTGCGCCCTGAAAGTGGGTTCGACCTGCGGGCATCGGCCTCTGAGGGGAGGTCTGGGTAGCCCATACTGATGACGATGCGGCAACTATGTCCTTCCGGGAGGCCCAGTACGGCCGCGGCATCGTCAGGGCGATGCATGGTGATTGGGCAACTGCCGATTCCGATTGCGGCCGCCGCGAGCATCATGTTCTGGGAGACCCTGCCCATGTCCCACTCGTAGGCCTCGGGGAGCGCCACCGGAGCGATCACCAACGGGGCGGCTCGAAGCGGAGTCGTGAAGTCTCCGCAGCGGCTCAAGGCTTCTTTTTGTTCCTCGGATCTGATGAGGACGAACCGCCAGCTTTGACGGTTCTTTGAGCTCCCGGTCCATTGGGCGACCTCCAGGATGGGTTTGATGTCTTCGTCCCGGATCGGGGTCGGTAGGTACCGGCGGATCACTCGGAGGCGCCGCAGAGACTCGAGGGTTTCAGGGGATTGTTTGAGCATGGGTCTTTCCGCTGGGATCGTGCGCCACGCTACCCGGTAGCCCGAGCCGGCGCGAGCGAGACCACGTCGGCCGAGAGGTCGCTATGGACGGATTCTTGTCCGATCTGGGTTCCGTTGGCGCACCGGAGACCCGACCGCTCTACGATCGGTCGGGTTGGATCTACTTGGAGGACCTCATGGGCGACACACTGGAAGACCTTCTGCAGGAGGACCGTTCGTTCCCACCTGACGCCACCTTCGCGGCGGCGGCCAACGCTCAGCCGGGAATCCATGAAGAAGCCGACGCCGATTTCGTGGGGTTTTGGCGCAAACAGGCCCTCGAGAGGATCACCTGGTTCAAAGAACCGACCGTTGCGTTGGACGATTCAAACCCTCCCTTTTTCAAATGGTTTGCCGACGGCGAGCTGAACCTTGCCTACAACTGCCTCGACCGTCATTTGGACGAGTCGGGCGACAAGATCGCCTATCACTGGATAGGGGAGCCGGGTGACACCCGGACATTCACCTACCGACAGCTGTACGAAGAGGTCTGCAGATTGGCGAATGGGCTTCGCCAGTTGGGGGTCGAAAAAGGGGACAGGGTCGCCATCTACATGGGCATGGTCCCGGAACTTCCCATCGCGTTGCTGGCGTGCGCCCGGATCGGAGCAGTGCATTCTGTCGTCTTCGGCGGTTTCAGTTCAGATGCCCTGGCTGACAGGATTCTGGATGCGGACGCGCGCGTCGTTCTCACTCAGGACGGAGCATGGCGCGGCGGCAACGTGGTCCCGCTCAAAGCCAATGCCGACATCTCGTTTGCCAGGACGCCAGGTGTCACCAAAGTCGTCGTCGTTCGCAGGACGGAAAACGAAGTTCACATGGAGCCGGGGCGGGATATCTGGTACGACGATCTGGTCGCCGGCCAACCGATGGACTCCGAGCCGGCACGCATGAACGCCGAGGACCCTCTCTACATCCTCTACACGTCGGGGACGACCGGAAAACCCAAAGGGATCGTTCACACCCAGGGTGGGTATCTCGCGGGAGTGACGACAACTCATTCATTTGTGTTCGACATCAAGCCAGACGAAGACGTCTATTGGTGTGGGGCGGACATCGGATGGGTCACCGGTCACAGCTATATCGTCTATGGCCCTCTCGCCAACCGTACGACGGGTGTGATCTATGAGGGAGCGCCCAACTATCCGGACTTCGATCGGTTGTGGGAGATCATCGACTCGTACAAAGTAACGATCTTCTACACCGCTCCCACCGCCATTCGAGCCTTCATGAAATGGGGAGACGAATACCCGGCCCGCCACGATCTGTCCTCCTTACGGCTCCTTGGCACCGTGGGCGAGCCGATCAACCCTGAGGCATGGATTTGGTATCACGTGAATATCGGCGGCGAACGGTGCCCGATTGTCGACACCTGGTGGCAAACCGAGACCGGCGCCATCATGATCACGCCGTTACCAGGCGTCACCGCCACCAAACCGGGGTCGGCCACAAACCCCTTTCCTGGCATCGCCGCCGACGTGGTCGACGAGAACGGCGATCCTGTCGGGATCCCCGGAGGTGGGTTCCTGGTTCTCGATCGTCCCTGGCCTGCGATGGCGCGAACCATCTGGGGAGATGACGAGAGATATCAGACGACGTACTGGTCCAAATTTCCCGGGCGCTATTTCGCCGGTGACGGGTGCAAACGCGACGCCGACGGGTACTACTGGCTGTTGGGCAGAGTGGACGACATCATGCTGATCTCAGGGCACAACATCTCGACCACCGAGGTAGAGAGCGCACTCGTTTCACACCCGAAAGTGGCCGAAGCCGCTGTGGTTGGCCGCAAGGACGACCTCACCGGCCAGGCGATCGCGGCCTTTGTCACCCTTCGGGGCACAACAACCGGGGACGAGGCCCTGATCAAAGAGCTCCGCGACCATGTCGCGAACACGCTGGGTCCGATCGCCAAGCCGAAATCAATCGTATTCACTCCCGACCTCCCCAAAACCCGCTCAGGCAAGATCATGAGACGTTTACTCAAGGACATCTCAGAGCACCGCCAGCTCGGAGATGTAACGACGCTCGCGAACGAGGGCGTCGTCAATGACATCGCCCAGATGGCCGCTTCTGCAACCTCGGAGGATTGAGGCTTGCCAAAGAATTACTGGCTCATGAAATCCGAGCCCGATGTCTTCGGAATCGATCACCTTCGGGAAAAGGGGACCGAGCCATGGGACGGCGTCCGGAACTACCAGGCGCGCAATCTCATGCGAGACGAAATGAAGGTGGGAGACGCCGTACTCTTCCACCACTCCAGCACCAAGCCGCCAGGAATCGCGGGGTTGGCAGAAGTGGCAAAGGAGGCGTATCCCGACCATACGTCGTGGGATCCGAAGTCGAAATATTTCGATCCCAAGTCGACACCCGACCAGCCGCGCTGGTTCATGGTCGATGTTCGCTACGTTGAGACGTTTCCGCGTCTGCTCTCACTCGACGAGCTGCGAGACCATTCGATACTGGCAGACATGGTGCTTCTCAACCGCTCCCGGTTGTCGGTCCAACCGGTTTCGAAACAACATTATGACTTCATTGTGAAGCTCGCACACGCCGCAACCTGAGGCCGTCACCGGGGTAGGGCACCAACCTCGAGTTCGTGCGTGACCATTCGGTGCAACATTTCGAATCCGAGTCCCCGATACAAGCGGGAGGCCCCGCTCGGGTTGTCAGAATCGACACCGATCATGGCGTGGCTGAAACCGGCATTTCGAAAGCTCTCGAGAGAATGGTTGATCAGAGAAGAGGCAATTCCCTTCTTTCGCCAATCCGAGAGAACACCGAGATGGCTGACCCAGCCTTCCAGCCGCCCGGTAACCGCCTCATCCGAGGGGTAGTGACTGCTCAGCGTGTAACCGACAACCTGACCACCGGCCATTGCTATCCATGACAAATCGAGCCGGCTGGCGTGGGAGCGGATTCGATCCTCCCACCCCTCGGGCGATCTGGGGGTGGTCCCCCAATGATCGGCAAAAGCGGTGTTCGCGACGACCCTCACCTCCTCGGACAGATCTTCGTCCCAGGCGATGATCTGAATCCCATCGGGAACCTCTGGATCGGGGATCTCGACCAGCGACCGCACCAATTCTTCGTCCCAGCGGACCGCCTGCATCCCTTCCCGCTCGAACAACGATTGCACTTCGGTTTGCCAGTCAAAGCTGTCGGACCGGACGAATCGGGGTAGATCGTGCGCATAAGAGCCCAGAACTTGTCGTGCCCGTTCGATCTGCCACTGGATGAGCTCGGTGCCGAGGCCCCGACGTCGGTGGGAAGGATGGACCGCCCCCCACAGATATGCTCGTTCTTGTCGCTCGCCGGAAGGTTCATGCCAGATGCGGCCCCAGGCAATGATCTCGCCGTCGGCCTCGATGACCCGGCCGTCCTCGAGCGGGTTGAAATATGGCTCGTCGAACTGCTCTTGGATTTCTTCGATTGGTGTGGCCAAAGGGATTCCGTCAGCAGTTTCGGCCGTCCGCACCAGGCGGTGGAGCGCCTCCACATCCGACTTCTCGATGGGTCGCATCAGGTGACGCTAAACGAATGGATCACTGTCAGAGGTCCAATATTCGGCTATCGGCCAAAGGTCACCAACTGGCGAAGATGAAACCTGTTCCGAGCGATCCTGTTCCGCCTTTGCCTTGCCATCGCACTTCGCCATCTGCGTCCACATACAAGAGAAACTTGCCGCTCGTTTCATATCCGCCAAATCTGGCGCCGGTTTCTACAGGAAACCGAGCGATGATCTCGGCCGTCGCCGGCGAGTACACGATTCCTTCCGTGGATATGACCCCGTGGTCAGGTCCGAAGGTGTGGAGGAACGACACAAGATTCCCCGACTGCTGAGCTGCGAGCCCTGACAACCATTGGTCGGGACCGATCCATGTCATTGGCTCACGGGCTTGGTTGTCCTCCGGTGGTCCTGACGGGTCATATGTCACCAACTCGCCCGATTGTTGGTCATACCAGTAGATCAACCTGGCGTCATTGCTCCAACCTATGGCGCCGATTCCGGAACCGTCGTTCTCGACGATCTGCGCAACCGGCACCGCCTTTGCGCCGTTCACTTCGACGATGCCGGTTGAGTACCCGACAACTATTGCTCGATCATCACGGGGCGATGGCACTGCGGCCCAGGCGTAGAGCGCTTCCTCGGAATAATCCGGTGACAACGCCGCACCCCCGGTGAGGACGGCGATCCGACCGGCTGCCGGTTCACAACATTCAGAAATCAAGATTGACTCGCCGCTGCGGGTACGCCAGGCGGCGTCGACCACGTTTGCGTAGATCTCTTCTGATGAAGCCAGTTCGTCGGCGTCGGCGCGCCGGCCAAAACTGTGGACGATCTCACCCGTGGCCGTATCGACCTCGACCGCCTCGTAGTCGTCGGTAACGGCGATGAAAGTGACAGGGCGACCGTCTTCCAGCGTGGCTATCGAAGGAGTCGATGTCGTGGATGATGGCGATGCTGAACCGTCGCCGACGGTGCTGGTGGGTCCTGGAGTGGGCTCGCCGGTTGCCGGATCCGCGGTCGAAACCGGGTCGGGGGGCGTTACGAGTGGCGATACAGCGCTTGGAGAAGTCCCGCATGCGGCCAGCAGGCACGCGAGAAAGGTCATCAATCCGGTGCGCACGGCTCCCAAGCTAGCGCCCGGCCTCTGGTATGACCGTGAGTCAGGCGGCCTCGGCTGTGATCGACTCGATGAGGTCGACCGTGATCGATTCGGTCCCAAGGGGTCCGCGGAGGAGGATCGACCAGTCCCCGTAGGGGACTTCCATGCCGAGGTATTCGCCGATGATGGCGAGGCCGGCGGTGGTCGTGGCTCGGTAGGTCGAGCCCGTTATCAGTTGGTTCAATTGTTTTTCGGTTGAGGCCGTCATCGGCTTCCTTTCTCGAGGGCCATGTCGGCGCCTCTTTATGGCTTTTAAGCGCCGGTGCAGCTTCGCTGCCGGCGGGGTTTGGATTGAGCATCACGATCCCGTCTAGGGTCGAGTCCTCATGCTCGAGTTGTCACATCTCCGAAAGTCGTACGGCACCGTCCAGGCGCTGGCCGACGTGTCGTTGACGGCGGCACGAGGGCGGATGCTCGGATTCCTCGGACCAAACGGCGCAGGCAAAACCACCACGATGCGGGCCGTTTTTGGCCTGCTCCGCCTAGACGGGGGTGAAGTCCGGTGGGAGGGCAAGGAAGTGGGGAAGGCGGATCGGTTGCGATTCGGCTACATGCCGGAGCAACGCGGGCTCTACCCAAGAATGCGTCTCGAGGAACAGCTTACCTACATCGGACAGCTCCATGGCCAATCCCGCGTTGTGGCACGCGATCTCTCGATGGCGTGGCTCGAGCGATTGGGGCTGACCGATCGACGAAATGACGACCTGGAAAGCCTGTCGCACGGCAACCAGCAACGAATACAACTCGCGGCGGCCCTTGTTCATTCCCCTGAGTTGGTGGTTCTGGACGAGCCCTTCAGCGGTCTCGATCCAATGGGTGTCGAGACGATGTCGATGATCTTGCGAGAAAGCACCAGGTCGGGATCGGCCGTGATCTTTTCGAGCCACCAGCTCGATCTGGTCGAAGACCTCTGCGACGACGTGGCGATCGTCAATGCCGGAAGGGTGGTCCTGGCGGGTGAAGTGCGAGCGCTCAAGGACGGGTCCGCCGTCAGGGTGCTGGAGGTCGAGACCGATGCCGGGACGATGCTCCCTGCCGAACTCGCCCGTTACGAGGCGGAGTCAGACGGAAGCTGGCACCGGCTGGTGGTCTCGGCCGAAACCGACTTTTCGGGGCTACTGACCTCGATTGCCGCCGCCGGCGGCATTCGACACCTGAGCTACTCGACCCCTTCGTTGTCACATCTGTTTCGGGAAGCCGTCAAGTGACCGGCCGGCGTGCCATTTGGCTGGTGACGATGCGCGAACTGCGCGAGCGTCTGCGAAGCAAGGCATTCCGTTTTTCGGCTGCGCTCACGGTGGTCCTGGTGTTGGCGCTGATCCTTTTGCCGGTCGTCTTCGATGGGCGTCCGGCGACTTTCGAGCTCGGTTTGGTCGGGTCCGGAAATGAGGCGGTTGTTGAGGGCGTCGAAAAACTGGTCGAGATCGAGAACGGGGATGGAGCGCTCGTTATCACGAGTTTTGCCGATGAGGATTCTGCCAGGGTCTCGCTCGAGGCGGGAGCGGTCGAGGCGGTTCTGGTCGACGGATCTCGAATCGTCGTCGAATCGGTCGGCGTCATCAGCGAGTCGGATCTCGAGCGGATGCTGCAAGAGTCGGCGGCGTCGGTCCGCATCGAATCACTCCTCGCAGATCCAGAGTCGGCCGAGATCCTCGAGCTGATCTCGTCCCGACCCCTCGCAGTGGAGAGCCTGACCGGCACCGAGGAATCCGAGAACGAGTCGAGAGCGTTGGTGGCCTATGCCGGCCTCGTACTCATGTACGTCGCCGTGCTCACCTACGGGACGTGGACTCTGACCGGGGTCACCGAGGAGAAGTCGAGCAGGGTCGTCGAGGTTCTCTTGGCAACACTGGAACCTCGCCATCTGCTGGCGGGAAAGGTACTCGGCATCGGCCTGCTCGGTCTGGGTCAGTTCGTTTTTACGATCACGGTTGCACTGGTCGGTGTTCAGATGACCGGGCAACTAGACCTACCAGAGCTTCCGATCGACTCGATGGTCATGCTCGTCATCTGGTTCATATTGGGGTTCGCCCTCTACAGCCTGGGATTTGGGGCGGCCGGCGCTCTCGCCACCAGATCGGAAGACGCACAAAGCACAGCCGCTCCGTTCACGATCCTCGCCGTCGCCGGGTTTTTTGCGAGCTTCAGTGTGCTCGGCGATCCCGACGGTCCGGTGGCGCTGATCACAACCTATCTCCCCCCAACCGCACCGTTTGTCGTCCCTCTCCGTTTTGCGCTCAAGGCCATGCCCTGGTGGGAGGTTGGACTGTCGATAGTCGTAGCCATCGTTTCGCTTCTACTCCTGCTTCGTTTTGGCGCGAGGGTGTATGCCGGCGGGCTTCTCAAGACCGGAGCAAGGGTCAGATGGCGCGACGCCTTCTCCGATTCGCACCTGTAAGGGGCCACACCGCGAATTCGGCCGGCGACCTCGCGGTTTCTGGCTAGGTTGCGCCAGCCATGAGTGTCCCAGAACCCCACGGCACCAATCGAGTTGGAGGCCTCCTGCTGGTGGCGGCTGCGGCCACCGTCTGGAGCGTCGGCGGGCTCATCGTGCGTTCCCTGGAGGTGACCGACTCCTGGACCATCAGTTTCTGGCGATCGGTTTTTGCGTTATTGGTTGTTTTCGGCTTTGTTCTGGCCAGGGAGCGCAGCCGAACGGCCACCGCGTTTCGGGACGTTGGCTGGCCCGGCATCGTGGTCGGGGCGTGTTTTGCAACGGCCTCTCTCGCTTTTGTGGTGGCACTCGGTTTGACGAGTGTTGCGAACACGCTGGTGATCCTGGCAACAACCCCTTTTGTAGCGGCACTGTTGGGACGCTGGTTCCTCGGGGAGATGGTCAGGTCGCAGACCTGGTTGGCGATGGCGGTATCGCTGGCGGGTATCACGTTCATGGTCAGGGGGTCGGTCGGCGCCGGCTCACTTCGTGGGGATCTGGTTGCCTTCCTGACTCCTTTTGCTTTTGCCACCGCCACGGTGATCATCCGCAAACATCGCGACATTTCGATGACGCCGGCGATGGCGATCGGTCCATTCCTGGGACTGGCGGTATCGGCCTTGCTGGCCGGAGGTTTGGCGGTTTCCGGCAGTGATCTGGCACTTCTGGCGGTTTTTGGTGGTATCCAGCTAGGAACCGGAATGGCCATATTCGCAGTCGGGGCACGGATGGCGCCTGCGGCCGAGGTGGCCCTCGTTTCGTTGTTGGAGACAGTTCTCGGGCCGTTGTGGGTGTGGCTCTTCGCCGACGAAAGCCCTAGTCGATCTGCCCTCATTGGAGGGATGCTCGTTTTAGGTGCTCTCGCCGGGTCTGCGGCCCTCGACCTCGGTATGAGGCGGCGTCGTTAGGTCAGTCGTATTCGATTGAAGAGATGACCCTGAGCTTGGTGAGATTGTGGTGGGCGTCCATGTACCGAATCGAACCGGTCTTGGAACGCATCATGACGGAGTGGGTGATCGCACCGTCACCGTGGAAATCCACACCCCTCAGAAACTCGCCTCCGGTCACGCCGGTCGCGGCGAATGAAACATTCGCGCCGCCGACGAGATCGGTGATCGTCATGACCTGAGTCAGGTCGTATCCGTTCTCCCTCGCGTATTCGAGGTCCTCATCGTTTCTGGCCCACAACCTGCCTTGCATCTCTCCTCCCATGCAACGCAACGCCGCCGCCGCCAGCACCCCCTCAGGTGACCCACCGATTCCCAGAAGCATGTCGATGCCCGACTCGGGCGCCGCCGCCGCGATCGCACCTTGGACGTCGCCGTCGCGGATGAGCCGTATCCTCGCTCCCGCCTTCCGTACCTCTTCGATATACCGATTGTTCCTTGGTCGATCCAGGATTATCACCGTCAAGTCGTTGACGTCCTCTCCCTTGGCCTTTGCGACCTTGGCCAGGTTCTCCGCCACGGGTGCGTCGAGGTCGATCATGCCGCGGGCCACCGACCCCACGGCGATCTTGTCCATGTAGACCATGGAACCGGGGGAGAACATCGTTCCCCTTTCTGCCAATGCGATGACGGACAGGGCTCCGGGCATGCCTGCAGCAGTCAAAGTGGTGCCATCGACCGGGTCGACCGCAATGTCCACCTCGTTGCCGGAACCATTGCCGACGCGCTCGCCGTTATGGAGCATCGGGGCCTCGTCTTTTTCGCCCTCGCCGATCACGACCACCCCATCAAGGTCGAGCGTGCCGAGATGTGCTCGCATCCCGTCGACCGCGGCTCGATCGGCAGCTTCCTTGTCGCCTCGGCCCTGCCATCGTGCCGCCGCCATCGCCGCCGTCTCTGTGACCCTGGCGAGGTCGAGGCCCAAGTTTCTGTCTGGGATCTCAGCCATCAGCCGCCCACCCTGACGATCATCGCATCACCTTGTCCGCCGCCCCCGCAGAGTGCGACCGCTCCGATGCCGCCACCGCGACTCTTCAAGGATGAGATGAGTGTGACGAGCAGTCGAGCGCCGCTGCACCCGATCGGATGACCGAGCGCCACCGCTCCACCCCGCACATTCACCTTGGATTCAGGCAGGTCGAGCATCTTGGCCGACCAGATCGCCACTGCGGCAAATGCTTCGTTGATTTCGACGAGAGCGAGATCGGCTGTATCGAGTCCCGCGTTCTTGAGTGCGACCCTGATCGCCTCGGCGGGCCTTTCGTGGAGGGTAGCGTCGCCACCGCCGACCTGACCGTAAGCGAGAATCTCGGCGAGGATTGGGGAGCCTGCTCCGGCCGCGGCGGCACTGTCAGCAACCACTACCGCGGCTGCCCCATCCGAGATTTGCGAGGCGTTTCCGGCGGTCAGGGTTCCGTCGCTCATGAAAGCTGGGCGGAGCGAGCCGAGTGTTTCGGCAGTCATCCCGTCTCGGATCCCTTCATCGGCCGATATCACAAGTGGTTCCCCCTTCTTCTGCGCCACTGGAACCGCAACAACCTCATCGACAAATTCCCCAGCATCTCTCGCCGCCTGGGCTCGCTGATGTGATCGTGCCGACCACTCATCCTGTTCGCTCCGTCCGATTCCGAGTTCTTGGTTCTTGTGATCGGAGGATTCGCCCATGGTGCAGTGATCGAATGCGCAAAAGAGCCCGTCGTGGGTCATCACGTCGACCATCTTGATATCGCCTATTCGAGCGCCCCACCGAGCCTCTCGGACGACGTAAGGGGCGTTCGACATCGACTCCATCCCACCCGCAAGGACAAAAGTCGCTTCCTTCGCCTTGATCGAGCGGGCGGCCCACCCAACTGCGGCCAAACCCGACAGACAGACCTTGTTGACCGTGATCGAAGGCACCGTCATCGGCAGCCCGCCTCTGACGGCAGCCTGGCGCGCCGTTATCTGACCTTCCCCGGCTTGGAGCACATGTCCCAAGATCACTTCATCGAAGGCGGCGGGGTCGACGCTGGATCTCCTGACAGCCTCACCGACGGCGTGTCCCCCTAGTTCGACCGCACGGAGCGAGGCGAGGCCCCCGCCATATTTTCCAATTGGTGTTCTGGCGATACCGGTGATCACTGGGTTGCTCATGGTCTGAGCCTATCGAACCGGGGATGGCTCGGTTCGATCGGGCGGCGCCTGGCACAATCGATCCATGATCAAGCTTCTCAACCTCGACCATGTCGCCATAGCCGTCAGGCATCTCGACTCCTCGATCGAGGAATATTCGTCCAAATACGGCGTCTCGCCGCTTCATCGAGAGGTGGTGGCCGAGCAAGGTGTGGAGGAGGTGATGCTTGCCATCGGAGGCTCCTTCATCCAACTCGTCCAGCCGCTGACAGCGGACAGTCCGGTGGGGCGATTTATCGAGAGAAACGGAGAGGGGCTTCATCATGTGGCGTATGCAGTTGCCAACATCGACGACTCTCTTGCCCATCTCCAGGCGGCTGGGGCCCGGTTGATCGATTCGACCGCCAGACGGGGGGGCCGAGGAACTCGAATCGCCTTTGTTCATCCCAAGGATCTAGCGGGAACCCTGGTTGAGCTGGTGGAGCTTCCACTGCAGTAAAGACTCAAGGCCCGCCCTGGTGCCGCCGATTCTCTAGTTGGCACGAGGGGAGAATATGACATACGCACTTTTCGACCAATGGCGGTCGACCCCTAGCGCGGCGAGGCCGCGTTTGTCTGTGGTGATCCCCACCTACAACGAAGAAGAGCGGATCGTCCCAACCCTGGCCGCGATCGCGGTCCATGTTTCCGCCGCCGGCCTCGACTGGGAGTGCATCGTCTCAGACGACGGTTCGAGCGACCGCACCGTGGAACTGGTCGAGGAGTTGCAGTTGGCCAATCTGGGGCTGGTCAAAGCCGACGCCAATGCCGGAAAGGGTGCGGCGGTGAGGGCAGGTGTCCGTGCGTCGCGCGGCGACCTGATCCTGTTCTGTGACGCCGACAATTCGACGCCGATCGACGAACTCGACCATCTTCTGTCCAAGATCGAGGGCGGCGTTTCTGACATCGTTGTCGGGTCGCGTGCCTCGGCCGGGTCTTCGGTCTCGAACCGGTCGAATCTACGAGAGGCACTCAGTCGCGGTCTCCAGTGGCTGGTGAGATTCATGTTGAGAACCGACGTCAGGGACACCCAATGTGGCTTCAAACTCTTCACAAGAGCGGCCGCCAACGAAATCTTCTCGTATCAGCGCCTGGACGGTTTTGCTTTTTGATCTCGAGGTGCTTTTTCTCGCTCGCAAACTCGGCTTTGAAGTCCACGAAGAACCGGTCCGCTGGTTTGACGCTCCGTTCTCGAAGGTGAACCCGATCACAGAGCCCTTTCGTTTCCTCCGCGACGTGATCAGAATCAGGGGAATGGCGATCGTCGGGGCCTACCGTGAGCCAGCATGGCGACCACAGACATCGAGCGACGGCGCTCTGCTGTCGAACTCAGCCTGACAGATTCTGCTGCCGGGCCGTCGCCTGGATCCACCGATGACCTCGGTCGGCGGCCGTTCCTCCTGGCCTTGATTCTCGCGGCGGTGTTCCATGGCGGCCTCCTCTTTGCGGGGTGATGGCGCGGTACCTATGACGCCTATGTCCACATCTTCTTTGCCGATCACTACCGCCAGTCATGGTTCCAGATGTTCGAGCCTCGTTGGTACACCGGGTTTTCGGTTGCGAGCTACCCCCCGGCCTCCCATCAGAGTGTTGCCGCCATCGGGACACTGGTCGGATTGGAGACGGCCTTTGTGGTAGCCCAGTTGTTGGCGATCTTGTTGCTGGTGGGCGGGGTCTATCGGTTCGCCAGGATTTGGGTGGGTCCCCGTAGCGCCGGATTTGCCGCGATCGGCATGGTTCTTTCCACGGCCCTGACGCAGACCGTTCACGTTTTTGGTCAATTGCCGACCGTCCTGGCGTTGGCCCTTCTCCTTCACGCTGCTCCTCCGGTTGCGTCCTGGCTCAAACTGGGCGACGTTCGAGCACTTGGCCAGTCGGTTCTGCTGGTTGGGGCGGCGGCGGCGGTCCACCACGTCACCATCATCTTCGGCGCTGTCTTCTTCCTTGGCGCGGTCGGGCTTGCGGTCTTGTCGCGATCGCGGGCGGAGCAGGGCAGGAGCGGCTTCGTGGCGATCTTCGGACGGGGCGGGTTTCTGGCCGTTTTGGCGTTCATGGTGGTTGGCTTGGTGCTGTTGCCGTATTGGCTTTGGAGTGCCTCGGATCCGCTCCGGCAAGTCCCGATCCCGCATGGAGCCGGGACAATTTCTTCGACACGCTTTCGTCGGCGTTGATGTTCGCGGTGGTGCCGTGGGGAGCCGCGGTCCTGGCCTGGGTTTATGTGCTGGTCACGGGCATGCGTGGTGGCCGCTGGCCGCTAGCGCTGTCACTCGTCACTCTGACCGTGTTGGGGCTGGGCGGATCCACCCCGATCGCCAGGACCTTGCGATGCCAAGCGCTTCATGTCCCTTGTATCGACCGAATACGCCAGTTTCTTGAACGACC
>JBGTHP010000023.1:0-2482 GCA_041746105.1 Acidimicrobiia bacterium | reverse complement strand
AGACCACGGGAGAGCTGGCTCAGGGCCACGATCGGCACCTCCAGCTCACGAGCGAGGATCTTCAGGTTCCGGCTGATCTCGGACACCTCCAGCTGGCGGTTCTCCGGATTTCCACCACCCGACATCAGCTGGAGGTAGTCGATGACGATCAGGGCCAGGCCGCCGTAGCGGGCCTTGATCCGCCGGGCCTTGGCCCGAATCTCCATCACGGTGACCCGTGGGTTGTCGTCGAGGAACAGCGGGATCTCCAACCGTCCGATGGCCCGACCGATCTTGCCCCAGTCGGCCTCGGACAGCTTCCCGTTGCGCACCTTGGTCGAATCGACCCGGGCCTCGCTGGACAGGATTCTCTGGGTGAGCTCGGCGTGGCCCATCTCCAGTGAGAAGAACAACACCGGGCGAGCCGTGGTCTGGGCGATGTGGGTGGCCATCCCCAGCGCAAACGCCGACTTGCCCATGGCGGGGCGGGCGCCGACGATGTTGAGCGTCGAGGGCTGTAGCCCCGACAACATCTCGTCGAGGTCGTGATAGCCGGTTGCGACCCCGGTGATCGTGTCGCCCCGCTCGTAGGTCTCCTCGAGACGGTCCATGGCCGTCTGGAGCAGCTCGCTGATCTCCACGGTGGAGTCGACGACCCGCTCGTCGGCGATGCGGAAGACCTTCGACTCGGCCTCGTCGACGGCCTTCACCACGTCGTCGGGCTCGGAGTAGGCCAGCTCGGCGATGTCGCCCGCAACGTGGATCAACCCGCGCAACAGCGCAGTGTCCATCACGATCCGGGCGTAGTGCGCGGCGTTCGAGATCGCCGGGGTGGCGTTCTGCAACTGGTGCAGCGACTCGGCCCCGCCGATCTGTTCGAGCAGACCGGCCCGGCGCAGCTCGTCGGCCACTGTGATCGTGTCGACGGCCTGGCCCGACCGATACAGCGCGCTGATTGCATCGAACACGTGCTGGTGCGCGGGCTTGTAGAAGTGGTCCGGTCGTAGTCCCTTCTCCGACACGTCGCCCATGGCGTCGTGAGAGAGCAGGACAGCCCCGAGCACCGACTCCTCGGCCGAAAGGTTGTGCGGGGGTACCCGATTGCCGGCGCGGCGAGGCTCGCCTCGGTCGCCCCGGCGGATATTCTCTTCCCGCCGTTCCATCGTGGCTCCACCCTCTCAGGTCGCTCTTGTGGATCGCCAGGGGCACAACCCTGTGACTTTCCTGCCGTCACCCTGTGGACGGGGTGTGACACTGGGGCCTCGACCGCACCCAGCCGTCGCTGCCAATGCGACCCCGGCCAGATCGAACGCCGCACCGATGACTGCAGAGGTCGGTCGCCTGTTTAGTTGTTCGGTTGTCCGTCCGATTCGGATCGAAATTCCCGATTCAAACGATCGACCTGCGACAGCAGCTGGGGATCATAGCCATGAGTCCGAGACGACAGAATGATGGCGCTCAAGTCCTTGGGAAGGCACTTTCCGCCGAAGCCCGGATCGTGGGCGAACGCGAGAGTATGCATTGGCGAGATCCGCGGATCGAGAATCCAGCCCTCGCGAACGACATTCCAATCGGCCCCGTGCGCTTCACAAATGCGCGAGAACTCGTTGGCGAAGGTCACTTTCGTTGCGAAGAAGGTGTTCTCTGCATACTTCACCAGCTCTGCCTCCAGACTGGTACATTGAAAATACGTCTTCGCCGGTCCCAGGACGCGCTGAAGAACCTCCAGCGCCCAGGCTCTGCAACGCCTCTCGCCGCCAATGATTACGAACGGCATCGCTCGAATATCGTCCGCGAAGTAGGGATTGTAGTACGCACTCTGACCAATGTATTCGGGCCAGTAGCAAATCTCCTTAGAGTACTCAAGCCCTAGTGAGTCTGTTGAGCCAGGTGGCACCGTCGATTTGAGGATGATGCGCTCATTCGGAACGGCAGCGAGCGCGGCACGAACGTCGGCCAGATCCGCCCCACCATCCGACGATGACGGAGTCGGCACACAGACGAACACGCACACGCACGAGGACAGCTCGACCGTTGGGTACGGACTGTCATCCGTTGGATCCCATGCCACGACCGAGCAAACACCGTCGAACAGTCGCTCGACCGCTTGTCCCACGGTTCCCCGCCCCACTACTCCAACTCGCATCGGCTGAACGTAACATGGTCGCTTCCGCTCGGCCGAGACACCATGGGTGGTGGGCGGTGGCGCCGAGCGCAGTGTTTGGACCGGTGTGTGCCGGAGACACTTCGTCCCTGCGAGTCTTCGGAGGCTGCCAGGCGGCTCGATTCCTACCGGGGGCACTTAAGATTCGAGCTAGACGAGTTTGTCAGCACACATATTTGCGGTCGAACGGGGCTCGTGGTAACGCCGCGGTAACGCCTTGATTGGGTTCGTTTGTGCCGGAGGGACGAAACTGACCGGCCGCTACCCGAGGAATACCACGGGTCGGGGAGAGGCCGACGGCGTGGATGGGGCTGGCGGAGAGCCGCTCGGTCTGGCGGG
>JBGTHP010000022.1:0-85765 GCA_041746105.1 Acidimicrobiia bacterium | reverse complement strand
CCGGCTCCAAGGCCGCCGACCGCCCCCCAAGCCAATGCCGGGGCAAGCTCCGCCGGCGCCGGCCGCATCGGCGCGAACACGAGGCCGAGCGTGGTGGCGGCGACTGCAGTCCAGAACACGACCCTGAGCGCTCCCACGGTTCGGGTAGAACGCCCGGCGAGGAAATCGCTCGACCCCCACACGAACGCGGCGAGGAGGGCGAAAGCAGAGGGCGGCATGGCCGCCGGACACTACCGTCGGACCCTGACCAGAAGCACACTGTCGGCCGTCAGGACGTACATCTCTCTGGCACCGTCCACACCGAAGGAGACCACCGAGCCTGCGATCCCCACCTGCTCGGTGTGATCGGTGACCGACATCGGGTCATCGAGGTCGAAGCTCCTCAGCCAGCCGCCGCAATAGTCGGAGAAGAAATAGCGTCCAACCATCTCTGGAATCGCCGCGCCCCGATACACGACACCACCGGTGATCGAACACGTTCCGCCGTCGCCATGCCGCACTTCGACGACGGGAAGGGTCAGCCCTTCTTTGTCGCAGCTCGACTGACCGGCAAAACAATGCAGACCTTCCATGATCGGCCACCCGAGGTTTGCGATCGACCCCGAGGGCACCACGTCTATCTCTTCGTAGGTGTTCTGACCCACATCTCCGATCACGACGGAGTCTCCATCAATCCAGAATCGCCAGGGGTTGCGCAGACCCGACAGTTCCTTGACCGCGGCTCCGGTGTCGACATCGACTGCTACCAATCCGGCCAGTAGGGTTGACTGGTTCTGCCCGTTGCCATAACGGTCGTTTGCCCCACCGCCGTCTCCGAGCCCGAGATACAGGGTCCCGCTTGCGTCGAACTGGATCATTCCTCCGTTGTGATTCGATGCGGGTTGACCAAGCCGGAGCAGCTCTCGCTCGGAGTCGGGATCGATGATTTGAGCGTCCATGTTGAATTCGGACAGAACGGTGTCCCCTCCTAAACCGGTGTAATGGACGAATACGCGACTCTGATCGGTGGGATGAAGGGCAAGCCCGAGCAACCCTTGCTCACCCGAATCGCGGACCCGATCAGAAATGTCGAGGACGGGTGTTTCGCCGATCCCGACCGGCCCTAGCTCCCAGACTCGCCCATCCTTGGTCGCGACGTACGCGAGGTCGGCTCCCGGCCGTGCAGTGACGAGCACCGGCACGGGTAGCCCCGAGGCCACCAATTCGTAGTAGAGCACGGGCGGCTCCGTCGCGGTCGTGGTTCCGGCCCCAGTCGACGGCGACCCTGAAGTCGACAACGGCGTGGTCGTTTCCGTAGACGGTCCTTGGTCTGGAGATGTGGAATCCGAGCCATTAACCGTTTCGGCCGCCGGCGAGGCACCACATGCCGCCAGCAAAGCCGTGATCGTGATCATCCATCGAGCCGTCATCTGCTGGCAGGTTACGCCCAAGCCCCGACTACCGGTTTGGAGGTTTCCGACACGGCAAAGCACCCCGCCGTAGAGTCATGACCCGTGACCAAGAACAACCAACGCACGATCTTCGGTTGGGCAATGTACGACTGGGCCAATTCGGCCTACTCGACCGTGATCGCGGGCGCGGTGTTACCGGTCTATTTCGAATCGCAGGTGGTCGGCGATGGCGGGTGGCGCGGGTTCAGCGGCGAGTCTCTGTGGTCGTTCTTGACAGGAGGGGCCGCATTCTTCTTGTTCCTGATCATGCCGATCCTGGGTGCGATCGCCGATTTTTCGGCCAAAAAACGGAGATTCCTCTCGGTGTTCGCCTATGGCGGCGCCATGTTCACGATCCTCTTGTTCTTCGCAGGGTCGGGCAAGGTACTTCTGACGCTTGCGATCTTTTTCTTCGCTCAACTCGGGTTCGTGGCCGCCAACGTCTTCTACGACGGCTTTCTGCCGGACATCACCACGCCGGACACCATCGATCGGATCAGCGCCAAGGGTTATGCGGTCGGATATGTGGGTGGAGGGATCTATCTGCTTGTTGCCGTGGCCGCGATCTTCACCTTCGACACCGACCTGGTCACGCGCCTCACCATCTCCGGAGCAGGGCTGTGGTGGGGAGGTTTTACGATCTTCGCCCTCTCCCGGTTGCCCGAGACCGGGACCGCCACTCCCCTGCCGGAACGGCACCGAAACAAGCCGGTGTGGCGGGCATACCCAGCGGTCGGATTCAGCCGAACGTGGGAGACCGGGAAACGATTGCGCCAGTTCCCGCAACTCTTGCTCTTCGTCGTCGCATTCATGCTTTTCAACGATGGTGTCCAAACGACCATCAGCATCTCGGCGGTCTACGCCTCTGGCACGCTCGGGCTGACTTCGACCGTCATCGCCGGGACCTTCCTCGTCGTGCAGTTCGTGGCTTTCGGCGGAGCTCTCCTGTTTGGCCGGTTGGCGGGGACCATGGGGATAAAACGTGCAATCCAGTTGAGCCTGCTGATATGGATTTCAGTGGCGGTGATGGCTTACTTCCTCCCGGTGGGCGAATGGGCACCGTTCATGGGCCTTGGAGTGGTCATCGGAATAGTCCTCGGAGGCACCCAGTCGCTGAGCCGTTCGCTGTATGGATCGATGATCCCTGAGGAGGCCTCGGCCGAGTTCTACGGCTTTTATTCGGTGTTCGCAAAGTTCTCGGCGATCTGGGGTCCTCTCACCTTCGGGCTCGTCCGGCAGGCAACCGGGTCGGGAAGGACGGCGATCCTCAGCATCATCGTCTTTTTTGTTCTCGGATCCGTGGTGCTGTCCCGAGTCGATATCGACGAGGCCAGAAGGTCCAAGGAACGCTGGTCCTTCGACGGGTCAGAAGTCGAGGTGGGCTCGTGAGTCCTCTCAGGCATAGACTGACAACATGAATGAAGAACCCGACGACCGCAACGAGAAGCCAAAGGACGAGCGCAAGCCCGATGCGGCGCCGATCCTCCCTCCCGCGTCGGTGGAGCCCAGAGGAGATCTCTCGCTGGGTCTCGGAGTTGCGTTGCTTCTCGGATTGATCGTAGTTGTATTCGCCGTCCAGAACACTGAGGCCGTTGCGATCAAATTCATCGCGTGGAACTTCTCGATGCCTCTGGCGATGGTGGTCTTCTTGGTTGCGGTCATTGCCGCGATATCCGATGAACTGTTCGGGTTGGTGACCCGCCGTCGCCGTCGTCGTCGCCAGGCAGAGAAGGCAGAACTCAAACAACTGCGAGCGCAGTCAAAGCGCCGATGACCCAACGGCTGGTGGTGGTCGGCGGCGACGCCGCCGGAATGTCGGCCGCCAGCCAGGCAAGGCGGCGTCGTCCTCCCGATGATCTGGAGATCGTCGCTTTTGAGCGCTCGTCTTGGGTGAGCTATTCGGCTTGCGGAGAGCCCTACCACGTCGCCGGTTTGGTCGATCCGCTCGAACGGCTCGTCGCGAGGACCCCGGCGCGCTTCGCCTCCGACGGCATCGCCGTACACACCAGACACGAGGTCAGAGAGATCGACCTCGACCGCCGGACGGTCACCGTGAGCGATCTCTCCGCCGGGGGTTCGCGCCAGGTCGACTTCGACCATCTCATGATCTCTACTGGCGCAACCGCGGTCAGGCCCGCTATCGATGGACGCGATCTTCCGCAGGTGAAGGAACTCAGGACGCTCGACGACGCCGCGGTCCTTCGCAAGGTGGCCGACGCCCGCCAGGGCCAAATCGTCATTGTCGGAGGTGGATACATCGGGCTCGAGGCCGCCGAGGCATTTGCCATACAGGGTTGGCATGTCACTGTCGTGACGTCTGGACCGTCGGTACTGGAAAAGACCCTGGATCCCGAGCTCGGCGACCTGGTCGTCAGTTCGATGCGACAGATGGGGATAGCGGTCGTCACCGGGAGCAGGGTGAGCCGCATTGCCGGTATCGACCGGGTCGAAGGGGTTGAAACCGAGATCGGGTTGATTCCCGCAGATTGGTACTGCTGGGATTGGGGAGCCGGCCAGAGGTCGAGTTGGCCGTCGAAGCAGGAGTCCCGCTCGGTGTCACCGGAGCGATCGCCGTGGACGAGCGACAACGCACCAAGATCGACGGCGTCTGGTCGGCAGGCGACTGTGCAGAAGCGACACACCGTCTCACCGGCGGACAGGTCAACATCCACCTGGGAACCGTCGCCAACAAAACGGGCCGAGTAGCGGGAATCAACCTGGGTGGAGGCGATGCAACATTCCCAGGGGTTTTGGGTACAGCCATCACAAAAGTATGCGACCTCGAAATCGCCTCGACAGGGCTTCTGCCCGCCGCCGCCATCGGAGCCGATTTCGAGCCGGTTCTGGGAGATGCCCGCGGAACCACAACGGCCGGATATTGGCCTTCAGCATCTCCCATGACGATTCGCGCTGTCGCCGACAAGCCGAGTGGCAAGCTGATCGGGGCACAGGTGGTGGGAGGGCCCGGTGCGGGAAAACGAATCGATGTCTTCGCCACCGCCCTTTGGTCAGGAATGACCGCCGAGGAATTGGCGTGGACCGATCTCGCCTATGCACCTCCTTTCTCCGGAGTCTGGGATTTGATACACATCGCGGCCCGGCGGGCGGCCGAGAACTCTTGAGGCGTTCGGTCGTCTTGCTGAGCGCGGCACTCGTCCTTGTTGCCGGCTGTTGGTCGGATCCATCCGTCATCTCGGATGAGCCCGCTCTCGGCGGAGTGAGGTTGGTCGAGGTGACCGACGGCGATTCGCTCGTCGTAGAAATCGATGGGGAAGAGAGACCGGTTCGGTTGATGGGCATCAATGCTCCGGAGAGAGACGAGTGTTGGGGACCTGAGTCGACCTCTCACCTGGCGGACCTGGTGGGGGCAGGAAACCTCACTATGTCGATCGCCGACGAGGATCAGTATCAAAGGCTGCTCGCCTACGTGTCTGTCGACGACCTCGTCGTCAACGTGGCTCAAGTCGAAGCGGGAATGGCTATCGCGTTCTCGGGGGGAGGGAGCCTGCAACCGCAGATCTTTGCGGCAGAAGATCGCGCCCGCTCCGCAGGCGCCGGTTGGTGGGGCAGCGGAGCCTGCGGTGGGCGCCCGGCGGTGGAACTGACTCTGAGTCTCGAACAGGCAGATCCGCCCGGGCCCGACGGCGAGCACCTCGAGGGCGAAATCGTGATCATAAGAAGCGATGAAACCATCGACCTGTCCGGCTACGTGCTCCGCGACGAATCGACGGTAAACCGGCTCATATTCCCAGAAGGCACCATTCTCGAAGCCGGCCAGGAGCTGACGATCACGTCCGCCTGTGGTCGGCTCGGTTGGTGCAGAGGCAGCCCGATCTGGAACAACGGCGGCGACACAGCCCTGCTCGTTTCGCCGGGAGGGGCACTGATCGCCACCGATCGCTACGTGCCCTGACCGTTCCGCGATTGGGGAGATTCCGAGGCGTCCTTGTATCTTGTCCTGCGATGGGGAAACGTGTATCCACCCGGTTGGCGGCGATCTCGGAATCGGCGACGATGGCCATCAGTAACAAAGCGGCTCAGATGAAGGCCTCTGGTCGCGACGTCATCTCATTCGGAGCCGGCGAGCCAGACTTTGCCACCCCGCCACACATCGTGGAAGCTGCGGTGCAGGCGGCACAGGATCCTCGCAATCACAAGTACACCGCCAACGCCGGACTGCCGGAACTACGTGAGGCAATTGCTCGTTTCACCATGGAACACCATGGGCCGCAGACGGAGGCCTCAAACGTTCTCGTCACCAACGGCGGGAAGCAGGGAGTTTTCCAGGCGTTCGCTGCCCTCATCGACTCCGGTGACGAGGCGATCATTCCCGCCCCCTACTGGGTCACATACCCTGAGGCCATCAAGCTGGCAGGTGGAATTCCGGTGGTGGTGCCAACCGGGCCGGAAACCGGCTTCAAGGTCGGCATCGAACAACTCGAGGCCGCACACTCACCACGCACGAAGTTGCTTGTTTTTGTGTCTCCCTCCAACCCGACGGGAGCGGTGTACTCGAAGGAAGAGACCGCTGATATCGGTCGCTGGGCGGCAGAAAGAGACGTATGGGTGGTGACCGACGAGATCTATCAGCACCTCACCTACGAGGAAGGTGGTTTCACATCTCTTCCGGTGGTCGCCCCTCAGCTCCAAGATCGCTGGGTGATCGTCAGCGGTGTTGCCAAAACTTTCGCGATGACTGGCTGGCGATTGGGCTGGATGATTGGGCCTGCCGACGTCGTCAAAGCCGCATCCAACCTCCAGTCACATCTGACCTCGAATGTCTCGAACGTGAGCCAGCGGGCCGCGTTGAGCGCCATAACCGGACCGCTGCAGCCGATGCACGAGATGAAGCAGGCATTCGATCGGCGACGCCAAACGATGCACAGGCTGCTGAACGAGATGTCTGGAGTCTCTTGCGTCGAGCCTCAGGGTGCCTTCTATTGTTTTCCCGATCTCAGATCTCATCTCGGCGGGCGGTTCGCCGATGACATCTCCCTTGCTGCATACATCCTCGAGACCGCCGAGGTGGCAATCGTCCCCGGCGAGGCATTCGGGGCCCCCGGCTTCGCCAGATTGTCATATGCGCTTTCCGACTCCGATCTCGACCGTGGTTTGGTCCGGCTTGCCGATTGTCTCGGCAGTTAGGAAACAACGATGACTCAAGTCAAAGCGATGGTTCTGGTCGAGCCGCAGCGGCTGACACCGACATTTATTCCGCTGCAGAACGTGACGGAGGGCGGTTGGCTGGCGATCGAGGCCACCGGGTTGTCCGGTTCTGAGGTGCATGCGTGGCGCGGAACGCGCCCCGATCTCCTCTACCCGATGATCCCCGGCCAGCAGGTCGTCGGTCGGATCGCCGATCACCTCGACGGCTCGATCCAACTTCCAGTCGGGACCAGGGTGGTTGTCGAACCGGTTATCCGATGTGGTGTTTGTGCCGGGTGTTCAAGGGGCCTGGCGGCCTGCAGTCAGAGAAAACCGATAAACAGCTACGGAGGACTTCCGTCGACCGAACCTCCGGGATTGTGGGGTGGACTGGCCGAGCAGCTCTACCTCGATCCGAACGCACGACTTCACCCGGTATCGGACGACATCCAGGCAGTCGTCGCAACCTTCAGCCATTCGCTCGCAGCCGGCTGGACACTTGCGGTCGAATTGCCCCGGCTGGACGTCGGCGAGAGCGTTCTCATTCTCGGGCCGGGACCCAGAGGGCTGGCGTGCCTGCTGGCGGCACAGGCCGCCGGAGCCGGGTGGATCGGGATGGCTGGGCTTGAAGTAGACGGAGACCGCCTGGATCTGGCCAGGCAAATGGGGGCAAATCTCGCCGTAGATCTCACTGCGGAAGACCTCGGGGTAGCCGTGGCCAACAGTCTCGGAACACGCCCTGACGTAGTGATCGACGTCACCTCGGACGATCCAGAGGCGATCTTTCAAAGCCTGGACATAATCCGGTCAGGCGGCAGAGCAGTGCTCGGCTCGACCAAAGGCAACCGTCCGCTGGCGCAATTCTTCTCCGACGTGATCGTCACAAAGCAGCTGACCATTCTGGGCGCGCTCGGCGCCACCTCGGCTGCCTACGAGTGGGCTTGCTCACAGCTCGAATCAGATCCCCGCATCGACGACATGGTGAGCCATCAGTTCCCGCTCGACGAAGCCGCCAGGGCGATTCAGGCAACGGCGGGCCTCCTCGGACATGAGGAGTTGATTTCGGTGGCGGTCACCTTCTGAGCGGTTCCCCTCGCTAGTTTGACCGCCAGCGTCATCCTCATGAATCTGCTCGCCACCAACCCGAGAAAAGCCACCGCAGGCTGGGTTCTGTACGACCTTGCGAATACAATTTTTGCGTTGGGGGTGACCGGTTACTACGTGGCCGAATGGATGACCGCGACCGGCGTCATCGACAGCTGGTTGAGCGTCACCCAGTCCGCCGCCGCCGCCGCCGTAGCGGTCCTTGGTCCGTGGATCGGAGCACGCTCGGATCACACCGGCCGGCGTCTTCCGTTGCTGGCGGTGACGACGGCCGTCGCGATCGCTGCCACCACCTTTTTGACAGCCGGCTCGACATTGTTCACCTTCATGGCGCTCGGCGTGGCTCTGGTTGCGGTGAACAGCGGATCGGTCATCTATGACGCGCTGTTGCCTCATGTCAGCACGCCTCTGACCCGGGGTCGCGTTTCGGGTTTGGGGGTGGGCGTCGGCTACTTCGGATCGTTCGTCGGTCTCGCAATCGGGGCTCTTTTCCTCGACGTCTTCGAGTGGGGGTACCGACTCACTTTTGTGGGACTGGCAACCGGCTTCTTGCTCTTTTCGCTACCTGTTTTTGCCTGGGTGCGGGAGGATCCGGAACTACGACGGTCCGGGGCACCACCAAAGGCGATCCAGATGTTGTCAACACTCGCCCATTCGTGGAGATCCACCAGAGACCATCCAGGGCTGACCCGTTTCCTGGTCGGCCGGTTCCTCTACACCGACGCCATCAACACCCTGATCGGGGGCTTTCTCACCGTGTTCGCAATCGAGGAATTGGGACTCGACCGTGCCGGTTCACGAGGGCTGCTCGTAGCCGCGATCGTCGGCGCAATGTTTGGGGGATTTGGCGGTGGAAGAATCGCGGAAAGACTGGGTTCGCTGCGAGTCCTTCGATGGGCCCTCCTGCTCTGGGTCGGCGCCATCGGTGCCGCCGTGTTGAGCGCGGCTTTGGACTCATCGGTGCTGATCCCGCTGATAGGTCCCGCCGGCGGCGCTGCCCTCGGGGCGACCTGGGCCACTGACAGGGTGGTGATGACCGAACTCACCCCACCGGCAAAACTCGGAGAGTTCTACGGCCTCTATGCCACCGTTGGGAGATTCGCCACCATCCTCGGACCGCTCATTTGGGCACTCGTCGTAGACGTTCTGAACTGGGGAAGGGTGAGCGCCATTTCCATTTTGGGCGGTTTCATCGTTGCCGGATGGTGGGTGATGGGCGGGGTTTATCGATCACCCGAACTCGAGCACGCCAGACATCTCGGGTGAGAGATTGAATCGCTCTTCGATGGCATAGGGCACCGGCAGGTCACGCACTTCGCCATTCTGAACCGCTGCGCGCCTCCCGATCTCGGCGAACCAGGTTTCGTTTGGAACTCTCCAGGGCCACCGGCCCAAGCCCACCCTCGCACCAACGATGGCGCCGGTTATCGCTCCCACATCACTGCCCCCGCTCATGGCCGCGAGTTCGATCATCCTGATCGCCCCGGCAGACATAGAAGCACCCAGTCCGATTCCGAGCATCGCACGATCCAACCCCTCCGGTCCGTTGTCGGTCGACAATGCCCGCACCATCTCGGTGGGATCCCCAGAAATCAGGCGCGACAGATCACGCAGATGCTCGGGAACCGCTCGCGCCTCGACCATTCCAGAAAAGCGAAACTCGAACGCCTCCATGCCATGCAACGCCACCTCCACCGTCTCCGCCACACCATGCAGCAGATCACTACCCGACATCGCGTGTGACGAACCGGCGACCGCGGCCGCGGCGGCCACTCCCATCGCCACTGAAGATGCGTCCAGGTGGGTGAGACGTCCGACGGCGGTTGCGGCGGCCACCAGCCCGTCGGGGTCCTGGCGGAACCAGAGACCAAGTCCGGACATCCGTGTGGCCGGCTCTGAAGAACGGTCCGCGCTCGCGGTCACGTCTCCCGCGTGGCCGGCATCCAGCCATTCGCGGAAGGCGGGACTCGGCCGCCGGTAAGTTTTTGTGCCGGGCGACTTGCCATCGAGCACAAGCAATTCATCAGCCAGTTTCGACCGATCGACCGCACCGTTGACCATCACGTGATATGTGGTGACCGTGGCGACCTGAGTGACAGCCGAATACCCACCGATCACCACACCACCTGCAACATCGCCGCTGGCCGCCGCCAGGATCGCGCCGGAACCGTCGTCGTGAACGAGCGACTGCAGAGCCTCCGGAGACTCCGAAAATAGACTCACGCCTTCACGGTAGCCTTGCCAACCACATGGACCGCGTTGTTGTCATCGCCAACCCAGCCGCCAGTCAGTTTTCGGGAGGCGTGCACAGGGCGGCGCAGAGAATCCTTCGAAGGCGCTTCGACGTCAGCTTCATCTGGCCCAACAACGCCGAACATGCCTATCAGATCGCGGCAGATGCGGTGGCTGACGGCGTGCCGATGGTGATCGCGGTGGGTGGTGACGGCATCGTCCACCATGTCGGACAAGCCCTTGTGGGAAGCCAGACCACACTCGGCATAGTTCCGGTGGGGACTACCAACGTCTTGGCTCGAATGTTCAACGTGCCGTTGCGGCCAACGGCTGCGCTCAAACTGCTCATCTCGAACCATCTGGTCATCCCGGCGCCGGCGCTGAGGGTGGTCGTTGCCACCAGCGACGGCGAAATCGTCCGTCATGCTCTCTTCTCGTTTGGTCTGGGAGTCGACGCCGAGGTTGTCGCAGTTGCCGAGGCGGAACCGTTCCGGAAATATCGGTTCGGGAGCCTTCACTACGCCCGTACCGCACTGGCCGTGGTCTGGAAGGAGCTCCGTCACCGCCGCGACGTGATTGCGGTCAGCTACAACGAAACAGAATTGAAAGGCATCGGCGTACTCGCCCAGATCCACCCCGTTTACACGTTTTTTGGCAAGCGGCCACTGACGATCGACGGCGAGACGCCCCACCCCCTCAGCGTCCTCCTGGTCGAGCGAATTCCGATCAGGCGAGCGCCGGCAGTGTTGTGGGCGGCGAGGCGGAAAG
The DNA here is from genome assembly GCA_041746105.1 of Acidimicrobiia bacterium. Classification (GTDB taxonomy): domain Bacteria; phylum Actinomycetota; class Acidimicrobiia; order Spongiisociales; family ZC4RG35; genus JBFHRE01. Next base: position 75,086 of record JBGTHP010000022.1, on the reverse strand, counting down.
GACTGGCCGGGGTAAAAGGAATGACGCTGATCCGGCATCCAGAAGTGGACATTCGCACAGTGGACGGCCCACTGCCGGCACAGTTGGACGGCGAGCTGATTCGCGGGGTAGGCCACGCCAGGCTGTCGGTCCTGCCCGAAGCCATCCGGATCGCAGCGCCTCACCCGTCGCGACGGTGAATCGACATTTGTGGAAACGGGATCTCGATTTTTTCGGCATCAAACCTCTTCTTGATCCTGCGCAGGGCTTCACGACGAATATTCCATCTTTCGCCCGCCTCCACTTTCAGGAACGATCGAATCACAACGGCTGAGTCATCGAGGCTTTCGACACCGAGCATCTGGGGGTCGTCGATGATGACCGCGGCGTAGTCCGGATCGTTGCGCAGAGCCATCAGCTCGTCGGCGATCACAGCCATCACACGGTCGACGTCTTCTTGATATCCGACCGATATGTCAACGATGGCCTGGGCGAAGTCCTGGGTGGTGTTGGTTGTGACATCGATCTTGCCATTTGGGATGTAATGGACCTTCCCATCGAGGTTGCGCAGCACGGTCACCCTCGGACGGATGTCCTCCACAACTCCGCTGACCCCCGCGATCTCGATCACGTCACCGATCCGGTACTGATCCTCGGCCAGGATGAAAAACCCTGCGATCACATCCTTGACCAGGTCCTGGGCTCCGAATCCGAGGGCCACTCCCACCGCTGACCCAACCGCCAGGAAGGGGCCGGTAGCGATCCCCCACACATTGGCAATGGTCAGGATCGCGATCAACAACACAGAAACAAGCATCAGCCGGCGCAGCATCGCCCATAATGTCGTCGCCCGAGACAGGTCATCTGCCCTGCGCTCGGCGACCCGGTTGATGAACCCTCTGGCTAGCCGCGCCACCATGAAGTAGAGGAGGGTCAGAACCCCGATGACGATCAGGGTTCTGATTACCTCGGCTGACAATTCGGCGATCATCTCCACGGCCGTGACCCTAATCCAACGCAGCCATGATGAGTTCGAACTCGACCAGCGCCGCAACCGCCTCGGCCCGTTCGCGCAGCACCTCTCGCGCCGGGCGGCCGACTCGACGGTCCAACTCTCCTTCAAGCGACTTGCCGAGGCGCGCCGTCTCGGTCTTCATCAGATCTCTCGCTGCCACGATCCCGGCACGGCCGGCATAACCCGCAGGCAACGTGATCGCTGCCAACCCCCCGATCGCTACGGCAACCGGACCGAGGTACGTACCCGTGTCGAACGCCCACGCCATCGCCAAGGCGATCACGATCACCCCGGCCCGCCGTAGCCAGCGCAGAGCCACCAGGCTTCCAGGCAGATCGATTTCACCTGCGGTCCAGGTTGCCAGCACCGACTTCGCAGCACGGCCGACCTCGGTCTCCACATCTATCGCCGCCAACCGCTTCTTGGCCTGCTCTCCCACCACACTGGCAGTTCCCTCGAGTGCGCTGCGCGCCGCCACCGCCATGACCACCTCGGCTCCCCCAGTGGCCAATCCCGGCTGAGTCCTGTCAGTCGACTGCCGGAAAATGGCCACAGCGGAACGTCCGCTATTCCTCCCGTGGCGTTCGAGGTCGGTCTTCCAGTTGTTCATTATCTGGGCCGCCCCGCCCCTGGCCGCCGACTCCGAGGTACGTGCCCAGGTGTCACGAAATCCGGTTGAGCCACCACCGCTGATGCCTGCGGCCGCCGCCAGTGATTGCGCCGCCCTCCGGCAATCGGTTTTGAGCTTGTTGTCGAGTAAAACCCTTGCTGCACCAAGACCCGCGATTTCGGTCAGCAGTTCGTCGATTCCAATCGCCGGCCCCGCGGGCGGATCGGCGGCCACGGTCACAATGGTCGGATCGTCGATCCCTCCCTCGGACAGATTCGCTTTCAGATCCGCCACCATCTTGTCCAGATCGGAGGAGGAGACCCGATCGATCTGATTGAGCACAAAAACGAACTGGTCCGAGTAGTCGGCCAGTGGCCGGATGTGGTCGCGATGCAAAGTTCGATCTGCGTACTTCTCTGGATCCATCACCCAAACGAGCGCGTCGACCTGTGGGAGCAACCGGTTGACGACCGCTCGGTGTTCGAATTCGATCGAGTCGATATCGGGAAGGTCTATGACTGCGAGCGCCATCTGCCGGTCGTGACCAGAAATAGCCGTGATCCCGATGTCGTCCAGAAGGCGAACGAGCCCGGGTTCTGGATTGGCCGGTATCCAGGCAAGAGGTTCTGTGGTCACCGGACGCTGGGCTCCGGTCTCCGCGATCACCTCGCCCGCGATCGCGTTGAGCAAACTCGATTTACCGGACCCGGTACCCCCCACCAATGCCACGACCACGGATTCCCCAAGGAACCCTCTTCTCCGTCTGATCCGTCTGGCGACCTCGGAAGCAGCCACGAGATCGGATTCTGCGGCGACGCCGGCCGTGGCGGCAATCAACCGGTCCAAGGCATCCACGGCTGAAACGAGGTCAGCCACCTTGCTGTCTCGCCAATTCTGAGTCTGCCACCTTCATCGACCGTTCCAGCTCTCCGATGCGGGATACATCGACCACCGCGACCGCCAGCCCGTTTCTGAGCGGGGCCAAGGCCTCACTTATCACCACCGCGATACGCTCGACCAATCGGCGACGCGCCTGGCGGGCGAGTTGGGAGGCGGCAGCGGATCCAAAGACGTGTTCCAGAACGGTCTGCTGGGCGGCGGCCGCCCCTGCCACCACCCCGACCTCAGCTCCGGTCAAACCGCCGGTTTGGGCAAACACGGCGACAAGCAGGATCGTGGCGGCGGCGTTTACGCCGATAGATGCCGCACGGGCGATCCGAAATCTGGGCTGACCCTGTTCACCTACCAGTTCGATCAACTCCGATCGCCATTCTGCAAGTTCCCGAGTGGCCCGATCCTGCACGGCCACTGGGTCGAAATCCGCAGAATCGGCGATCTCGTTCGCCCCGGGCGTGACCCGCCAGCCCTCCGCCACGTTGCGAAACGCGAGTCGGGCACGATGCTCGACCAATCCGAACAACTCGCCCTCGGACTCGCGTTCGACCTGCTCGGTGACTCCACGATCGATTGGACCAGAAATCAGATCCTTGGCTCGAGCCCATCCACGCCCAATGACGGCGGCCAAGTCCGTGACCCCTACCAACCGCTGCCAGCGGGCCACCACCTCGGCCCTGACCAGGTCCCCTTGGTCGAGATGTTTTGCTACTTCCAAGACCTGTTGATCGATCATGTCATTGAGGATCGAGCTGAGCTGCTCTGCGATCGCCACTTCGGCCAAGGCCGACTCGATCACGATCCTGGCGGACTCCAGCACTACGCGAGCTGTTCCCTGGACCGAGGTCTCTGTCACTTCGTCGGCGCGAGGTGCGAGGTCGGAGAGCCAGCGGTCGACCCGCTTGATCTGGGTCGCCGGGAGCAACCCGCCGGCGCGTAACTTCTGTTCCTGGATTGCGACTATCTCGCCCGCACCACCACCGTGACCAGCGCTACGAAGCAGGGAAGCGAGATCGGCGACAGCGCCCCGACTTTTCCGGTTGAGCCGGTTCGCCACCACGAGAAGGGCCATCTTTCGTTCGAGAACCCTGGCCAGGGTCTCCCACGGCAGAGAGTCGGCGTAACGCTGGGGTGTCGTCACGAAGATCACAGCATCACACCGATCCAGCATTTCTTCTGTTCGGATCCGATGCTCCAGGAGATAGGAGTCGAGGTCCGGAGTGTCAACGATGCTCACCGCCTCGTTGAGCGGGTGGTCGTCAGCCTCGACAATCACATCGGACAATGACGAATAACGATCGGCGTTGGACCTGTGACACCAGATAAGTGGCCTGCGGGTGGTCGGTCGCAGCACACCCGCTTCTCCGACCTGTCTCCCCGCTATCGAATTCACCAAGGTCGACTTACCGCTGCCGGTGGGACCAAAAACGGCAACCAGCAAGGGAGCGCTTGGTTCCGCGAGACGAGGCTCCAAGTAACGATTGATCAACCCGAGAGCGCGCTCACGCTCGACAAGCCCGGCGTCGGTCAGGCCGAAACGAAGACCGGCCAAGATCTCGCGGATACGATCGATTTCGGCTCTCAGGCGCGCTGTGCTGACGATGGGAACCGGCATTCCAGTGATTCTCGCGGGCCGGTGGTCTTTTTGTCATACCCGGCCGATAGCTTGCGGTCATGGCATCACTAGAGAACAAGTTGCTCATCGCCCCAAAGGAACCGCTCGGATCGCAGAACCAGACCAGCACCGGGACAACACCGCCGACCGAAGAGGCCACCGACCGGACGAGCGCAGCCGTTCTCGGAGCCCAGATTGGTCCCGATCTGGGGATGCGTTCTCGGCCCACTTCCATTGTCTTGGATGGCAGCGAGGTCACGATTCAGGCGTTCACCACTTCTGACCCTGTTCTTGCAACGATCCTCGGGGCAGCCGCGAACACCGAACGCGAATCCACGCTTGGACGAGTCTTGGAGGTCGGCGCTCGCGGTCTGGCGGGGATGGGGCTCGGAATAGACGTCGCCGAAATCGATCGCAGGGTCGCGGCCAATCTCGATCGTGTCCAGGCCGACACCGAGGACCAGATCGCCGCTCTCCTGACTCGTGCCCAGACGACGATGGCGGCTGCGCTCGACCCCCAACAGCGAGATTCCTTGATTTCGCGGATCCTCAACGACTTCGACTCCGTGCGTGACGGGTTTGTGGCGGGAATCGATCCGGACCATTCCGACAGCCACACATTCCGTTTCCTCCAGCGTCTCGACGGGCTGTTCGGGCCGGGCGGACCGCTTGCCCAGAGGCTGGAGGCGGCGCTGGACCCGAATCGTGACGGCTCGGGGATGGCCCACCTCAGCGAGGTCTTCGAACGCCGATTCACCGAACTTCGAGACATGCTCAACCAGGAAAAAGGCCGACGGGATGAAGCCGACGCCGGAACTCGCAAAGGTCTCGACTACGAGGATCAGATCGAACTCGTCATTCGCAAACTCGCCCAGCCCTGGCAGGCATTGGTTGAAAGAACCTCGCTACAGACGGGCGAGCTTGGAGCGGGGGCGAAGGTGGGCGATTATCTCGTTGTCCTGCCTGATGGTCTCAGGATTGTCATAGAAGCCAAGAACACGCGGTCGATCTCGGTACTGGGCGCAGAAGGCATCCTGGCCGAGCTCGATCGAGCCAAGGCCAACCGCCATGCCGACCTCGCTATCTGTGTCAGCGCCTGTGATGCCTACCCAGCAGAGGTCGGCCAATTCGCCGTTTACGGGAACCGGCTGTTGGTCGTCGACGACGGGCAAGGAGTGCTCCTCGAAGTGGCACTCAGATGGGCCGTAGAAACGGGCCGTCACCGGCCAGAAGACCGTGACATCGACGTCGACTTCGTCGAAGACAGAGTGCAACGGATCCGTCAGCTCGCGCAACTTTTCTCATCGAACCGCAGAGCCCTCTCCGAGATCGTCTCCAGTGTCGAACGAGTTAGAACCTCCATTGACGGAATGCGAGCAGAATTACTCGATCTCACCGACGACGTGACGCGATCACTTCGTTCCACCGCTCCTGACCCACAACTTCAGCGGAGGGCGGGTTGAATCAACGAAGCGCAGCTTCCATTCCTTGTTCCGGGGTCGGATGGGCCCACACAAAACCCGTCGATGCAAGGACCGTTGGCACCAGCCGCTGACTCGCCAGCAGCACCTCCCGTGCGAACTCTGCTCCAAGAGCGAGCCTCAGAGCCGCGGCGGGCACCGGGACGAGCGCCGGGCGCTTCATCGCCTTGGCCAAGACTTTGACGAAGGACGCATTCTGAAGAGGATGCGGAGAGGCCAGATTGACCGGTCCCGCCAGTGATTGGTTCTCCATGCAATGGATCAGGGCAGAAACTTCGTCGGCCAGAGTTATCCATGACCACCATTGGCGACCCGACCCGATCCTGCCCCCGACCCCGAGCCGGAAGGGCAGGAGCATCCTGGCAAATGAACCTCCGGCGGCATCGAGCACCAGTGCGGTCCGAGCCAGCACGGTCCTCACTCCGCCGATCACCGCGGGCTCCGCCGCAGCCTCCCACTTTTGGACGACGTCAGAGAGGAATCCATCACCGGGTCCTGACTGCTCTGTCAGCTCCTCATCGCCTCGGTCCCCATAAAACCCCATCGCAGAACCAGAAATCAAGGTCGGGACTCCGAGATCGGCAGCGGTACGGGCTATCAGCCGTGTCCCGGCCACGCGCGAATCAAGGATTCTGGCCTTCTTGGCCCGCGTCCACCTCCCGCCGACACTCTCGCCCGCCAGGTGGAATATGGCATCTTGACCGACGACGGCTTCTCGGTCGATTACGCCCCGTTCGACGTCCCAGCATTGTGGGCCGTCGCCACGACGCAAGGTACTGACGTCGTGACCTCGCTCATGGAGGGAACGACCAAGCGCCGAGCCTATGAAGCCCGAAGCCCCGGTGATGAGAACCTTCATTTGAGCCTTTCTCGGGTTGGGGGTCGAATCTACGCCTGACCGAGCGAAACGGTGAATCGCCACTATCTGAAACCCCTTCTACAATCCCCCGTTCGGGTTCGAACGTAGGGGTCATTCGTGTCGCCATTGCCTCGTCCAGTACGACTGGCGCTCATCTACATTTCTGTCGGTTTGTCCCTGCTCGTCGCAGGGTTTGGGATCAGCCGCGCCATCTCGTCCGGAAAAATTCTCGGTTCCGTTACGGTTCTCGACGTCAGCCTTCGAGGCCTGACGCCAGAGGAAGCGACGGTCGAACTCGAAACTCTTCAGAGTCAACTCGAGGCCGAGCCGGCATCGTTCCTCGTCTCGGGGAACACGGTCTCGATCCTGGCGCCACAGGCCGGGTTCGACGTTGACGCGGAAGCGATCGTGACCGTCGCCATGGAACATGGGCGGACCGGGAATCTGTCTACACAGTTCCGCGAGTGGCTTGGAAGCCTGGGACGGACCGTGCCGTTCGACCTCGAATCATCGCTGGATCCAGAACTGGTCCAAACCATCCTCGAAGACTGGAGTTCCACCTACATCGGTGACCCGAGCTTCGAAGGTGCCGTAATCGTCGAGGACGGCGCAATCACGGCTCAGTACCCCAAAACCGGGACCAAGATCGACCCGGAGCGGGCGCCAGGCCTGATGCTCGCACAGTTCTCAACCACACAGAGAACCCCGACAGAACTACCAATTGTTGTGGCTCAGCCGGTCCTCACCGACCGTGACGTCGACCGCGCAATGGCCGAGGCCCGACTGTTGGTTTCATCTCCCATTATTCTCACCTCTGGCGACCTGACGGTCGAGTTCACTCCGAGCCAGCTGTTATCTGCATTGCGCTCGACCATCACGCCGACCAATCCTCCGACCTTGGAACTCTCGTTTGACGAGGAGGTCGTAGCCGGGATACTTGCCGTTTACCAAAACGAGATCGAACAGGCCCCGGTCGACGCACGGTATGTGGTCGACGGGTACGACGTAACGATCGAGGAAGGCCGCAACGGTTCGTTGATCGACCCGGCGCAGACGGTGGCCGCACTCAAGCTGGCGGCCTCGACATCGAGCCGAAAGGGCACCCTGCCTCTCCAAGAGGGAGCCGAACCCGAGGTGACGACCGCCGATCTCGAAACCCTGGGAGTCACTCACCTGGTCTCGTCGTTCACCACGTACCACGACTGCTGCCAGAACCGCGTGATAAACATCCACTTGATGGCGGACGCAATCGACGGCGTCATCGTCGAGCCAGGGGCGAGCTTCGAGGTGAACCATTTCATCGGCGAACGCACTACCGAGGCCGGCTACCTCGAGGACGGCACCATCGAACAAGGCGAGATAATCGAGACGGTTGGTGGCGGGGTCTCACAATTCGCCACAACGTTCTACAACGCAGTGTTCTGGGGCGGCTATCAGGATGTGAGCCACAAACCACACAGCTTTTACTTCTCCCGATATCCGGAGGGGATCGAAGCGACCATCTCCTGGCCGGCTCCAATTCTGGAGTTCCGAAACGATTCCGGCGCCGCGATTCTGATCAAGACCGAATACACCGATACCTCGCTCACCGTGAAGTTCTTTGGGGCAAACGACGGACGGGTGCTGGTGGGGTCCCACCGGAGCGGAAACACCGAGATCGCAATTCCGCGGGAAGGCGGCGCCAACGCCCGCAAAGTCAGTGCGAACCGGTCCGATCGGTATTCCCCCACCGAACCGACGACTCGTTATCGAGCCAACCCCGAAGTGTTGCCGGGAGAGCCAAAACGAGTTCAATCACCGGCCGGCGGATGGAGCATCACGGTTGCCAGAACTATCGAACAGGCAGGCACATCGACCACCCAAGAATGGGTCGTGCGTTACTTGGCCAAGCCGGAGATCATCGAAGTCAACCCTTGCGAGATGCCAGACAGCCAGACGACTTGTCCCACCACAACGACCGCCCCCCCACCCACGACGGTTCCGCCGACGACAGAGGCGAACTAGCGGTAGAACCTGAAGAAATCGGAGACTTCGCTGGTGACGGCGGATTCCGATGTTTCATCCCAGCCCTCAGGGCGGCGAATCGACACTGCGTTGGACATCACGTATACATTGTCGATCCCAGGGTCGAGACCGAACAGAGCCTCGGCCAGTTTGTGAGGAATGGTCTTTACGGCCTCCTCTGGCATCGATCGGGCGAATGACTCCCCGTCCTGTCCGCCGAGGGTGCGATCGGTGTCGATGATCAACATCTGGTCGACGACAGAAGTCTTGTTGATTTGAATCGTCTGGCCCATGGCGGCATCTTAGGCGGGACGCCGGCGCCGAGGACACGTCAGTCGCTCGGTCCACCAACTTCAGGCCCGGGACGGCTGGTCTTTTGGGACAGCACGCCACGATCGCGCTCACCGATGACATGGACCTTGATCAGGTTGGTGGTGGCCTGCTGGTTGGGGGGAATGCCGGCAACCATCACCACCACATCTCCCCGCTGACAGATCTCTTCCTTCTCCAAGAATTTCTCGGCAGCCGCGATCATCACGTCGGTGTAGTCACGCCGACCGAATGGGTGGCTCTGCACGCCCCGATAGAGCGCCATTCGCGCCAGCGTCGCCGGAACCGCCGTGAACGCAACAATGCGGGCGTTTGGCCGGTACTTGCTGAGCAGCCGAGCGGTAGCCCCCGACTCGGTGAACGCGACGATCGTCTGAACACCGAGATTGGCTGCTGCTTGCACCGCGGAGCGGGCGACAGCAGAAGCAACCGGCTCCGCGGTGCTGATGTAGCCCATCTCGTTGCGACCACCCGGGGTTCCTGCCTCGGTCTCTGCACAGATCAGAGCCATGGTCCTGACGGCATCGATTGGGAAGTCACCGCTGGCGGTTTCTGCTGACAGCATTACGGCGTCCGTGCCATCGAGAACGGCGTTGGCGACGTCGGTGACCTCTGCCCTTGTCGGGCGAGGTGACTTGGTCATCGATTCCAGCATCTCGGTGGCTGTGATTGAGACCAGACCAGCATGGTTGGTCCTGCGAAGAATGTCTGCCTGGATCATCGGGATTCGCTCCAAGGGAAGCTGTACCCCCAAATCGCCCCTCGCCACCATCAACCCGGCCGCCTCGGAGATGATGTCATCGAGGTTCGCATACGCCGCGGCGAGCTCGATCTTGGCGATGACCGGGACGTGGCCGGCCAGGGCCCGGATCTCCCGAATGTCTGCCCCGCTCCTGACAAAGGAGGCGGCAACGTAGTCGACACCCAGTTCGGCGCCAAAGGCCAGATCGACCTTGTCTTTAGCCGTGATCGCCGGGACCCTGAGGTTGGTCTCGGGGAACGCAACACCCTTTCCATTGCCCAGGACTCCGCCCTGTTCGACCACAACTTCGAGTCGATCGCCATGGTTGGCTATGACCCGGAGCCGAATCAGCCCGTCGGCCAGGAGAATCGCTTCGCCCGCCACAACGTCTTCGATCAGATACTGGTAGTCGACGTAGATGACACCGGGACCGCCCACGCCCTTGCCTTGGAGCAAGGTCACCGTCTCGCCATTGGCGACTCCGATCCGACCATCAGGGAAGGATCCAACTCGAAGTTTGGGCCCTTGGATATCTTGCAGAATTGCGACCGTGCGTTTGGCGGCTGTTGCTTCTTGACGCACCCATGCCGCCATCTGCCGGTGGATGTCATGGTCGCCGTGGCTGAAGTTGAGTCGGGCCACATCCATTCCCGCATCGATCAGGGCGCGGATGGACTCGGCGCTGGCGACGGCCGGGCCGAGAGTGGCGACAATTTTGGTCAGGCGTTCCATGGAGGCTCGCAACTTAGTTGCTTGTGCCACCGGGCTCGTAAACGACGGCCTCGCCGAACAACTCCCGGTTTGCCCGCGCCAAGGAGAGCAAACCGGCATCGGACGCCAGCCAGGCGACAAAATCTTCTGCCTCGGCGAGGACCGGTGACTCAGCAACGGCCATCGCCACGTACGGATTGACGAGGCCGGCAGGATCGATTCCGGCATCGGCCAAACCCAGACGGTCACGGGCCACCACAAAAGAACCCAGTTCCGCCAGGGTGAATGCACTCCGCTCAGACGCCACCTGCAATGTGGGGCCCATTCCTTGGCCGGTTTCTACGTACCAGGAGGCGCCCGACGGATTGATCCCGGCTTCCGCCCAGAGTCTGGCCTCGACTCGATAGGTGCCAGATCCATCTGCCCTTGACACAAAAATGAACCCGTTTTCAACGATCCATTGCAGCGCTCTTGGGGCTGTCATCCCCGCTGCCGGGCCAACGAATTGCGGCGGACCCACCAGAACGAACCGGCTCGAAAACACCTCTTCGACGAGGCCGGCGCCGCCCTCGGCGATGAACTCCGCTTCGAGGTCGGGGGTATGAGTCAGGGTCACATCCGCCGCCCCGTTCCGGGCCAGGGTGATGATGGCCGCGGACGCGTCTCCCACCACCGACAAATCGACACCAGGGTGCTCTGTCTCAAAATCCGTTGCGACGATATCAATGAGACCACTGTCGACAAGCGTGGTCCCGGCGGCAACCACAACGCGCGTGTCACCACCACCGCACGCTGTCAGGACAGAGATCACCAGAAAGGCGATCGAGGTTCTCATCCTGGGACAACCGTGATCGCGACCGCCTTGATCCCGAGTTGAATCGCTGCTCCGGATTCGAGGTCCATCGCTTCGGCCGAACCTGGAGTGAGTAAAGCCGTGACCGGGAACCCGGCATCGGCGACGATCTCGACCAGTCGACCACGCGCTGCAATCGACACAATCCTCGCGGGCCAACGATTCCGGGCGGAGCCGCCGTCCTCTGCACTCCCGGCAAAGACCGTTACCGCCTCCGCGGCAAACACCACGCGACAAGGCTCGCCCACCCCGACATCACCCATTCCGAAGATAGTGGCACCGCCGACCTCGACTTTGAGCAAACCGTGGTCGTCTGCGACAACCAATCCAGAGCTGACGTTGGACACGCCGAGCAATTTCGCCACATCGAGATCGATCGGAGACGCCAACACCTCGCCGATCGGTCCCTGCTGCCTGACTTGCCCATCCAGCAGAACCACGAGCCGGTCGGTCAGCATGATCAGTTCATCGCGGTCATGAGCCACAACGACGACGTCACGCCCCCCGAGAGATTCTGCGACGACAGACAACATCTGGGGCCGGTCGGACGCGGCAATCGCGGTTAGCGGCTCGTCGAGCAAGAGTACGTCGCTGCGGCGCGCCAAAGCCCTGGCCAAAAACACCCTCTGGCGTTCTCCGCCAGAGAGCTGAGTGGCCGGTTCGGCCAGCATCTCCTTTTCCAGACCGAATGCCAGCACCAACTGGACAGCGTGGTTGGTCTCCTCTGCGCCGAGGCCAAGGGACAGATTCTTTCCGACAGAGCCACGGAAGATGTACGGATGCTGGGGCAGATAGGACACCGTGCCGAGAGGCGTCGGCGCCGAGATGCCGGCCATCAAGCGAAGCAAGGAGGTCTTGCCTGCCCCGTTCGGACCGATCAGCCCAAGGCGCCCGTTGACCTCGAGATTCTCGACCGAGACGATCGCTCCATCGTCGGGAAACCGCCAGGCGGTCATGAGGGCTTGAACCGGTCGAGAGCAATGTTTGCAACCATGGAAATCAAAAGGAGCACCGCACCCGCGGCAAAGGCGAAACCGAATCTCCCCTGTCGAGATTCTTGGACGATCAACGTCGTGAGGACTCTCGTCTCACCGAGAATGTTGCCGCCGACCACGAGCACCGCGCCGACCTCGGCGATCACTCGCCCGAATGCTGCGACCACCGCCGCCACCAATCCGGCGCGTATCTCCCCGAGGGCCAACATCGCGGTCCTCACGGCTCCTAGTTTCATCACTGCCATCTGCTCCAGCGCGGCGACTGGCAGATCCTGGATTGCGCCCATGGTGAAACCTGCTGCAACGGGTATCGCCAAGGCCATCTGCGCTATGACCATGGCGGTCGGAGTAAAAGTCAACCCGAGCGCCCCGAACGGGCCGGTCCGCCAAAAAAGTGTGAGGAGCACGAGCCCAACCAGGACAGGAGGCAAACCCATACCCACGCCGATCAGAACCCGAGCCAACGCCTTTCCCCGGAAACGACCGAGAGCCACACCTGCCCCGAGGGGGATCCCGATCGTGCACCCCATCACCGTCGACAGACCAGACACGATGAGCGTGAGTACGACCACGGACCGGAGCTCCGGACCGAAATCGATCAGGGCTCGCCACGCCTCAGCCATGACCTCGCCGAGAAACGTCATCCAGCCACCATGGTCGCAAGAGGCTACAGGCCGGAACGAGCCCACCGCGCCGGGTCGAGGGTCTCCACGATCTCGTCGGCAGCCGACAATGACTCCTTCGGGAAAAACCCCCGGTCTATCGCAACAACCGGGCATCCGGTCGACCTGGCGGCCTGGATCCCGGTGGGGCTATCTTCGACCACCAGGGTTCTGGCCGGGTCAACGCCGAGCAGCCGGCATGCCTCTTGGTATACAAAAGGCGCAGGTTTCGGCTCAGATACCTCATCAGAGGCGACGGAGCATGGAATCAGGTCGGCCATACCGGCCGCTCTCAGCACCGCATCCAGCCGCCATCTGGCGCTATTCGATCCCACGGCCACAGGACAATGGAGTCCGGCTCGAAGCACCAGAGCGTCTTCGAATGCCAGAAGTCCTGTGCCGTGTACGTCCGTTACAAAGGCTGACCGGGCATCCGCGGCGAGGACCTCGGCTCCCACTCCGGCGATTGGTGCAAAGTGATCTGCCAGCTCGGCATCGGTCCTGCCGACAAACCCATCGAGCTCCCCCGTACCAACAGAAATGCCGTGGAGACCCAGAGTCTTGACCCACGCCCGATCAGAAGCGGGTTCGGAGTCGACCAGGACTCCATCGCAGTCGAACACGACGGCATCGACGTCGAATCCGAAGAGTCTCAGGCGAGTTTCTCGATCAGGAGCCGGTTGACCAGCTGGGGATCGGCCTTCCCCCCGGTCTGGCGCATGACCTGACCGACCAAGAACCCGACCACCTTCGCCTCGCCGCCGCGAAAGCGCTCTACTGCATCAGGGTTGGCGGCGAGCACTGTTGCGACGGCTGCATCGATGAGACCTACGTCAGAAAGCTGGATCAGGTCACGAGCCTCCGCCACTTGTTGCGGTGTCCCCTCGCCCATCAAAACGCCGTCGAGAACGTCTTTGGCCGCAGAAGAGGACACCTGCCCTGCGGCGATCATGGCGGTGAGTCCTGCCACGTCTGATCCGGTGATCGACACGGTCTCGATTTCGGCCCCCTCCCGTCGCAGCCACGCAGTCAGCTCACCGGTGATCCACGATGCGGCGGTTTTGGGTTCGGACCCTGCCGTGACCGCTTCGTCAAAGAGTGCTCTGAGAGGGGGATCGGCCCCGCTCAACACCTCGGCTGCGTGGGGTTCCAGGCCGGCGGCCGCGTACTTTGCCCTCCTTTGGGCAGGGAGTTCGGGAAGCGTCGACGCAATCGCTGACTTCCATTGTTCATCGATCACCATCGGCACCAGATCGGGCTCCGTGAAATAGCGGTAGTCGGAGCTTCCCTCCTTGGTCCGCATACCGTGGGTTACACCGGCCTCCTCGTCCCAGTGCCGTGTTTCCTGCACGACGGACTCGCCGGACTCGATCATGTCGACCTGACGGGCGATCTCGAACTCGACGGCTCGCTCGAGCGAACGAAACGAGTTCATGTTCTTGATCTCCACTTTGGTGCCGAATTCGGCATCCGGTCCGCGACGCACCGAGATGTTGGCGTCGAAACGCATCGATCCCTCTTCGAGTTTGGCGTCGGAGACCCCCAACTCGACGATGACGGCACGCAGCTCCTGGGCATATGCTTTTGCCTGAGCTGCAGTTCTGATGTCCGGCTTGGAGACCACCTCGACCAAAGGGACGCCCGAGCGGTTGAAATCCAGGAGGGTCTCGGTGGCTGAGTGGATTCTGCCCCCACCACCGACGTGGATCGACTTTCCGGTGTCCTCTTCCTGATGAGCCCGTTCAATGCCCACCCTGAACAGCTCGCCGTCGACCGGGACCTCGAGCCAACCGTCATGGCATACCGGTATGTCGAACTGACTTATCTGATAGTTCTTCGGAAGGTCGGCGTAGAAATAGTTCTTGCGGTGGAAAACAGAGGTCGGGCTCACCTGACAGTTGAGCGCAAGCCCGATCTTTGTGATCCATTCGATGGCAGTGCGATTCGGGACGGGCAACGCTCCTGGGAGACCAAGACAAGTTGGACATACGTTCGTGTTGGGTGGGCCACCAAACAGGGCTCGACATCCGCAAAACATCTTTGACTCGGTGAGCAACTCGATGTGAACTTCGATGCCGATTACGGCTTCCCACTGGCCAACGCGGTTCATGCGAGGGCCTCGACCATCGCCGGCCTCGCATCAAAGGAAGCGAGCCGCTCGACCTCGGCCGCCGTTCGAAACATCGTCGCCTCGCCCAGGGCCGGTGCCAGGATCTGAAAACCGATTGGCAGACCCGCCTCATCCATTCCGATCGGAACAGAGATTGCCGGGTGACCTGCCAGATTGGAGGGGATGGTGCAGATGTCACACAGATACATCGCCAGCGGATCTTGGGCTTTGGAACCCACCTCGAATGCCGTCGTCGGGCTGGTGGGAGAAACGAGCACATCGACCTGTTCGTATGCGGCAGCCAACTCCTGCATCAACAGCGATCTCACGCCGAGGGCTTTTCCATAGAAGGCGTCGTAGTAGCCGGCCGACAGTGCGTAGGTCCCGAGCAGTATCCGCCTGATCACCTCTGGTCCGAAACCGCTGGCCCTGGTGCGCGCCATCATTTCTTCGGTGGTTGCTCCATCGACCCTGAGTCCGTACCGGATACCGTCGAAACGTGCGAGATTGGCCGATGCCTCGGCGGGAGCGATTAGGTAGTACGCGGAAAGCGTCGCCTCGACCGATGGGATGGAGACCTCTGAAACCACGGCCCCGGCATCGGCGAGAAGATCGACCATGGCACCGCACGCCGCCTCAACTGCCGGATCGAACCCCTCGCCCGAGAATTCTTTGACAACTCCAATCCTGAGGTCCTTCACCCCGGTATCCAGTTGTGTGGCCGGATCGGGATACTCGCCGCGATACGAGGTGGCGTCGAGTGGGTCATGCCCCCAAACCGCTTTGAGAAGAGTGGCGGCATCTGCAACAGATCTCGCAAACGGCCCAATCTGATCGAGTGACGACGCAAACGCGATCAGCCCATACCGGCTCACCGTCCCGTACGTCGGTTTGAGCCCCACGACCCCAGACAAAGCTGCCGGCTGACGAATCGACCCGCCGGTATCCGAGCCGAACGCCCCGTAGGCCGAGCCGACGGCCACCGCCGCTGCCGATCCTCCTGACGACCCACCAGGCACCCTGTCGGTGTCCCAAGGATTACGACTTGGGCCGTACGCCGAGTTCTCCGTTGACGAACCCATCGCAAACTCGTCGAGGTTGGTCTTTCCAACGATGACTGCGCCGGCCTGCCGGAGGCTGGACACGGCGGTGGCGTCGTAGGGCGGTCGATATCCGGCAAGGATCTGTGAACTCGCCGTCGTCTCGATCCCGCGGGTACACATGTTGTCCTTGAGAGCCACCGGAATACCGTCGAGCGGACCAATCGCCTCGCCGCGTCCCCGGCGCTCGTCAGAATCGAGTGCCGACACTCGCGCCCCCTCGCGGTCGAGCGTGAGAAAGGCATGGAGATCGGCCTCGGTCATCGATGCCCGCTCGAGTACCGCATCGAGGAGGTCCACCGCACTCGCCTCGCCACCGATCAGCATGCGGCCGGCCTCGGCAATCGTCAGATCGGCCAGACCCATTTCAGCTCTCGTTGTCCAGCGCAGGCGGAACCACGAAATAGCCATCGCGGGCGGCAGGTGCCATGCCGAGCACTTCCTCACGATCGACCGACTCTGAAACGACGTCGTCGCGGAACGCATTCGTGAAGCCGAGAGGATGACCGATCACGGCTAGCCCACCGGTGTCGAGCGCCTGCACCTTGGCGGCGTGCTCGAGAATCACCGAGAGCTGACTCCGGTAGGTCTCGGCCTCTTCAGGGTCGATATCGAGGCGCGCCAGGCGCGCCACGTGGACAATGTCGATGTCGATGGGCATGAGCGGGTTGAGTCTAGGACTCGTTTTTGTGAGGCCAGCGGGCTATCAGCCTCCGCAGAGCGCGCTAAAAACGCCTGGTGCGTTTTTAGCGTGTGAAATGGGGGAATAGTCACCTCCGGCCTGATAAAAAGCAGAGATGGATTCCACCCGCGTCGCGATGGGCGTGTTCGCGTTCGGTGCGCTCGCCGTCGCCGGAGCTTCTTGGTGGTGGGATCAGCCGATAAATGCGGGGGTGGCGCTCCGCGTCGCCGTGATCCTCGGCGCCGTGTGGCTGGCGTGGCCGAACCTGATCGCCGTTCCCCGACGGGGATGGTGGGTGGCCGGCCTCTCTCTGCTCGTATTGCTGGCACGCCCGAGGGCGGCAATGGTGGCGATCCCCGTGATCCTGGTCGTAGCCTCGCTCCGGAGGCGGGATTAGCGTTGCCGGGGTGATCCTTCCTTACGTTGAAATCGATCCCGACGTCGATGGCGTCGAATTCGATCGCCCGATCACGGTGAAAACCGAACTTCACCGGGTTGACCTGGCGAAGATTCCGAACCATGTCACTCTGCTCAGGACCGGATTTGGTGCCCCATTCTCGCTCCTTCCCGATCGGATCATCAGCCTCTTGCTCACCACCGAAGCCGAATTGTTGTCGCGCTCGAACGTCACGAGCGGTGGACTCTGGGTCGATGAATGGTGGGATCCAAGACTGATCGAGATCTGTGAGGCCCTCCAGATCCCGTCGATCGTTTCCCCTCGCATCACAACCTCGGGGACCCTTCGCCGATTCCACTCGACGAGGACCGGCTTCGTATGCAAGAAGGTGGGGATCTCCGATTTCCAGCAAGTCGAGGAAATCAGTCCAATGGGGCCGGCCGCCATCACTCCTCCCGACGACAACGAACGCCTCGACACCGATCTCGTCCTGTTGCGGCGGACTTTCCACAGGGCGATGGCAAGAATTTCGGACCGGCCCGGAGTTGCAACCTTGCAGGCGCTGCCGGCCGCGGTTGCCGGTGCCGCCTACTCGGCCAGTTCGACGGCCGATGAGAGACTGCGGACGCGTCGGTCTCTGTTGGCGCTCCGGACCGCCATGGACCGCGACCGGAAGCGCAGCGGCTCCTGGGGGCGGCTCAGACGGACGGACTGGGATGGCGATGGCCGCGAAGAGATCGAGTTGGAAACTGCGAGTGTCCTGATCATGTGCGACCCGGAAACTGCATCACTACCGACCGTGGCCGACAAGGTGGGACTTTGGCCGGTCTCGTCCATCGGCGGGGATCCCGGCTGGTTGATCGCCAGGCACGTGAAAGACCTCGAACAAGAAATGCCGACGCCGATCGCTCTAACCGTAGAAGGTCTCGAGGAGTCAAAAGATCGATTGGTACTGACGCTGGAAAGCGACGATCTCTCGGCCCGGCTGACCGTCAAGGACCGCAGCATCGCCATTTCGATGGACGCTCACGGGATTGCCCCGGGCCTCATCGGACCCGAAATCACCCTGCAACTGGCCGCAGCCAGAATCAGGGCGGATGGCTCAGAGTGGTCGGAATTGAGCGAACCGGTGGCGCGGCTCGGTCATAAGTTTCGGATCTCGGACGGAGTCCACGACGTCTTGCTCGTCTCACCGACACCGTCCACGCTCTTCATCCGCCCCACCGCGGACGGGGCGATCATATGGGCACACTGGAACACCGATGGGAACAGCCACCACGAAGCGACGATCTCGTTCGATAACTAGACGCCGCCAAGAACTTTCATCAACGTCGTGTGCACGAGATCGATGTCTACGAGGGCGACCGATTCTTCTACCTGATGCGCCAGGCCGGTGTCGCCGGGTCCGAAGTTGACCGCGTGAATGCCGTAGACGCCAAGCCTGGCAACGTCGGTCCAACCCTGCTTGGGGGTGAGAGCCGAACCGCTGGCCTCCGCCAATCGGCCCACCAACGGGTGATCGGAATCGACGGATCCGGCCGGTGCGTAATCGACAACCTCGACCTGATCTGCGGCAGCGCAGGCGACGGCCAGCCGAGACCTGGCTTCTTCCTCCGACATGTCTGGCGTGAAGCGATAGTTGAGGTTGAGCGTGAAGGACGACGGTATGACGTTCGAGGCAACCCCACCTGCGGCCTTGGTGATGGACATGACCTCCTTGTATTCGAGACCGCCAACCGTGTGGCTCTCCGGAGGCAGTCGATCCATGGCGTGTAACCAGGCGCCTGCCTTGGTGATGGCGTTTTCGCCGAGCCAGGGGCGGGCCGAATGTGAAGCCTTTCCGAGGAATGTGACGTTGGCGTTGATGACACCGTTGCAGCCGATCTGTATTTCGCGGTCACAGGGTTCCAGCACGACGGCAAACTCTGCTTCTTGAAGCCATGGCACTCTCTGTAGAACCGGTTCGAGGCCGTTTCCGGAAGCCGGGCCTTCCTCCCCCTCGTAATAGATGCCGACGACATCGAACTCGGTACTGTCGAGTTCCTCCTGGAGGTGGATCATCACGCCTACTCCAGCCTTCATATCGGTGGAGCCGAGTCCATAAAGCCTGCCGTCGACGATGGTCGCAGGCCCCTGTTGTTGTGCCGGGACTGTGTCGATATGGCCGACCAGCAGGACCAGAGGGCGCCCCGTCCGTTGCCCAACCACCAGCGAGTTGTTCACTCTGACCACGTTTTCGCCAAAACGCGGGAGTAATCGTGTGGCAATCTGGGTACAGATACGTCCCTCGGTTCCGGTTTCGGACGGGATGTCGACCAGCCAGGCCACGGTTTCGACGACGGTCACAGTTGGACTCCGAGCTCTCGCAGATATGAGTTGAGCGCCAGTCGTTCATCATGTCGCGGCTGGCGGTGGCCGATTATGTAGGCACATTGGAGATCGACCACCCCGGCCGGAAACTGCTTCGGCCGAGTGCCAGGCACCACAATCGAACCGGCAGGAACTCTCCCGCGATGCTCGACGGCCTCGGAGCCGGTGACGTCGATTATGGGCGTCGATGCGGTGATGGTCGTATTGGCGCCAAGCACCGCTCTCTCCTCCACGAGCACACCTTCGACAACAATGCAACGGCTGCCGATGAAAGCTCCATCCTCGATGATCACGGGCCGGGCATTGGGTGGTTCGAGAACTCCGCCGATCCCGACGCCGCCGGCCAGGTGGACGTTTTTTCCGATCTGAGCGCACGAACCGACGGTTGCCCATGTGTCCACCATTGTCCCCGAACCGACCCTGGCCCCGATGTTCACATAACCGGGCATCACGATGACGCCCGGTTCGCAATGTGCCCCGTAGCGGACGGTGCCCGGAGGCACCACTCTCACTCCTTGGGCGGCAAGGCCGTGTTTTATGGGGATCTTGTCATGGAACTCGAAGGGACCGATTTCGAAAGTTTGCATCTGCGCCAGCCTGAAGTAGAGAAGAATCGCCTGCTTCGCCAAATCATTGACGACCCATTCTCCATCCACCTTTTCGGCGACCCTGGCCGTGCCGGAATCGAGCGCGCTGATCATCGCCTCGACCTCGCCTCGCGCTTCTTCGAGTTCGACTTCTCCCAAATAAGCGGCCTCGATCATCGAAGGCACTTCAACACCACCTCTGCTGCTTCGTCACATTCCTCCAGCGTGGGCACGAGCGCCAATCGCACGTAGCCCTCTCCCCCGCGTCCAAAGACCCGTCCCGGCGAGACGACCACACCCGCTTCGAGCAGCCGAGAAGTAATCGCCACATCGTCGTCCACCTTGACCCACAGATACAAACCGGCTTCAGATGCCACAACCTCCATTCCCATCTCGTCGAACACCGTTCGGAGGATCGAACGTTTCGCTGCGAATGTTTTCCTGCGTTCGGCCACGTGGGCGTCGTCGTCCCAAGCGACCATCGCTGCCGCCTGGGTGAATTCGGGAGGGGCGGTTCCGGTAGATGTCCTCAGGGCGAACAAAGCGGCAATCGCTTCCGCATCGCCCACGATCGCGCCCGACCTATAGCCGGTCATTCCGGATCTCTTCGACAGACTCAGATAGCTGAGGATGCCCTTCGATCCCGGTCCGCCGACTTCGAGTACCGAAATCGGCGGCTCGTCCTCGTACAGATCGACGTAACACTCGTCAGCGCAGAGCCACGTCCCCGAACGCCGCGCCGACTCCACGAAGGCCTCCACCACCCCTCGCGACATCACAGAACCGGTCGGATTGTGAGGAGAGCACGTCCACACCAGAGCGGCGCGCTCCCACACCTCCGACGGAACCATTTGCGGGTTGAACACAAAATCGCCATCGAGCGTCACTTCATAAGGTTCAGCCCCCGCAAAAAGGGCTCCGCGTTCGTATGTCGGATAACCGGGCGACGCCCAGACCGCCACATCGGCCGCCCCTCGATCGACAAACGCCAGCGGAGTGTTGAAGATCGCTTCTTTCGATCCGGTCGTAGGCAGGATTTGAGTCGCCGGGTCCACCTCCACTCCAAACCGGCGTAGCACGTAAGCCGATATCGATTCCCGCAACTTGGGGAGTCCTTTGGTGGTCGGGTATTGAGAGACCTGCGGGACGGCCGCCCTCAGCGCCTCAGGAATGAACGATGGAGTGGGTTCTCGCGGGTCACCTATCGAAAAGTCGACAAGCCGTTCACCCGCTTCTCGCATGCGGCGCATCGTGTCGTGGATTCCGGTCAAAGGTGCTGCACCGAGTCGGTCGACAACTGGATTGCGATGCATATGCACACGCTACCGAGTGTCCGACTCGCCAGGGCATCTATGGACGATTTGAGTTGCGGGACCGCCAGGCCATACTCGGCTCATGCGTTATCGGTTGATCTATTTCGGCTTGGGCTGCCTTCTCGTCGCCGTCGTCGCTCTCGGAATCGCGTTCAATCCGACCGGAACATCGACACCGCTTCCACCACCGGTCGAGTCCGTCTTCCCGTTGCCCAACGACGCCGCTCTGAGACAGGCCTTCGTCGAGGTCGACATGTCCGTGGGTTACACCCTGGTTCTCTACGTAGACGGATTCAGAGTTCCGGAATCTGAGATCACCGTGATCGAGGCGACTGGCGTCTATCGGTGGAGTCCGAGCCCGCTCAGCGCCTATCTGACTGAGTGGAGCCCCGGTGAACACGAAGTCCGGATCGAATGGGACTCTGTGGCCGGGCCTGCCGACGTGGGTACTTTTGTCTGGACTTTCCGGATTCAGTGAGCCCTGAGTCTCCCCCTCTCCGATATCAGGGGGGTCACCGATATCCGCTCCGGCCGCAAAAGCCGATGCTGTCTGTATCCGAAACAGGAGCAGCAGTGACAAGCAGAACACCCGACCTCATCAGTGGAAAGACAATGTTCCGAGTTGGTCTCGGACTCGTGGTGGGGGCTTTTGCCTACTTCCTCCGCTATGCGATCGAAAACGAATGGCTCGGGCCCGTCACCCAACTCCTGCTGGCGGCAGGAGGAGGTCTGGCGATGATTGTTGTCGGCGAACACCTGCTTGCGACCAGACGAGGCTACGGCGGACTGATGCAAGGCGGTGGTTCTGCCGTCCTCTATTTGACGGCCTTCGCCGCGCACCATCGCCTTGGCCTCCTCGGTGTGGCCGGAGCGGCGGTCGCTCTCGGGGTTGTCTCCGCTGGAGTTGTCGGCCTCGCGTATCGCAACGGTCAGGAAGCCCTGGCTGCGGTTGGTCTAGGTGGCGCCCTGGTTGCACCGTTCCTGCTCGGGAGTGGGTTCGATGCTCCGACGTTGGCGGCGGTCACGGCAACCGCCGTCTATCTCTATCTGGAGCGCCAATGGCGACTGGTATTTCTGTCTGCAGCTGCGCTGAGCATCGTGATGGTTGGTCTTGGAGGCCTTGGCGCTTTCGGACCCAAGCCAGATGCCCGATCATTGCTGATCGGAACCTCGTTGGCGATGGTCGGTTTTTGGGTGGGATCACTGATGGGAGCGATGAGACGTCCCAACCACCTGGTTGACGCCTCGGTGATACCGGTGTTGGCCGCGACCGGGCTTCCCCTCATCGGCTACGGAGTCGCCACGACGGTGCTGGGTGTTCAACCGCGAGTAACGCTGGCGTTGGCGGTGGCTGCCGCCCTCGGAGTCACAATGGTCTTGGTGAGGCGAAGCCCCGCTCCGTCGGTGGCGGGCGAGGTGCAGTTGGTGCCAGCGGCGATCCTGGCGTCGGTCGCTTGGTTCGACGGATTCGACCTGCACGCCGCCGTGATGGTCGTGACACTCCAGGTCGTGGCGATGGTGGTCCTCGGCGCTCGCCATCGGCATCGATCGATGTTGGCCCTGGGATACGCCGGCCTCGGGATTCTGACCATCACCTGGCCCGGCCGAGCACTGATCGCCTCTGACTCGGTCTTCGACCTGGCTGATCTCAGCAGCCTCTCAACCGTCGTCGGCCTGGCCGCTGCCGGGATGTTTATCCGGCAGTCTGACGATGAAACCATCAAGGCCAGCGGCATCGCCCTGCTGGGGCTGGCCATGACCACGGGGTTGGTGTGGCCCATGGCGTCACTCGAGCCGATCCACACAGGGCTACTGACCGCGGGATGGGCGGTGGCCGGACTCATCTCGACCATTGCCGGGAAGGTTCGCGGGAGCATGCTGGTTCGCAACAGCGGACTGGCCGTGCTCGTCATCACCGTAATCAAGCTTCTCGTGGTCGATACGGCAGCCGTTCCCCCGTTGGGCCGGATCGGTCTGTTCGCCGGGATCGGGCTGGCTCTGCTTGGAGTCGGGATGTGGCTCGGTGACGAGGACGTCATCGATACGGGCACCGTTGCCGGAGACACCCCCGGTTCTGGATCAGGAGTCGAGAACTGAGGGCCCTGCCGCCAGAAGTTGTGCGAATTCAACTTCACCGATGGTCTTGACTCCGAGATCGGTGGCCTTGGTCAGTTTGGACCCCCCAGGATTGTCTCCCAGCACGAGGGCCGCCGTCCTTTTGGACACCGAACCTGTGACTTTTGCTCCCCTCGCAATGAGGGCGGCTTCGGCCTCCTCACGGCTATAGCCGCTCAATGTTCCGCTCACCACAAAGATCAGACCGGCCAGCATGTCGGATCCTTCGAGAGGTGGCGCCGGCTCAGGGTCCTCGACCCTGACCCCGCCCTCTTTGAGCTTGGCGACCAGAGTTTGGTTCTCTTCCTCGGCTGCCCACTCCACCCAGGCTCCTGCGATCGTGGATCCAATTCCGTCGATCGAGGTAAGTTCCTCGACGGAGGCTTCGAGCAACCGGTCCATCGAACAGAAGACTGCGGCGAACTCTTTGGCTGCGGCGGGACCGACATGACGGATGCCGAGAGCCGTGATGAGGCGGGCCAGAGGACGGTCTCGCGCGGCGTCGATGCCGTCCATCAAGTTGCGAATCGAGATCTCTCCCCATCCTTCGAAACCAGCCAAGTTCTCTGGCTTGAGAAAGAAGATATCTGCGGGATCCGCGATGAGTTTCTCGTCGATCAGCAACTGGATGGTTTTGTAACCCATTCCTTCGATATCCATGCCAGAGCGCGAGGCGAAGAAAAAGAGCCACTCTCGAAGTCGCGATGGGCAGCTCAATCCGCCCGTGCAACGCGCCACCTTCTCACCCTCGGTGCGGACAATCGGGCTTTCACAGAACGGACAGGTGGTAGGCATGGACCAGACGATCTCCGAACCAGATCGGAGTTCTATGACCGGGCCCAAAACTTCTGGGATCACATCGCCGGCACGCCGAACGATCACGGTGTCGCCAATCCGAACATCCTTCAGACCGACCTGTTCCTCGTTGTGGAGGGTCGCCATCCCCACGCTGGCGCCCCCCACGAACACCGCTTCGAGCACGGCGAAAGGAGTAGCGGCCCCGGTTCGGCCGATGTTGATCCAGATGTCTTTGAGAATGGTGGTGCGCTCCTCTGGAGGGAATTTGAACGCGACCGCCCAGCGCGGAGCCCTGGCGGTGAAACCGAGGCGGTCTTGCAGATCGAGCGCGTCGACCTTCACCACCACTCCGTCGGTCTGGTAGCCGCGTCCGTGGCGATCCATCTCTGCTGCTCTTATGTAAGAACGCACCTCCGACAAGTCGGCGGCCACCATCGACGCCGGGTTGGTCCGAAGCCCGAGAGATCGGAGATACTCCACGGCCTCGGAGTGGCTCGAGAGTTCGGGTCCCCCTTCGATCACACCCGCCTGATAGACCCAGATGCCGAGCCGGCGCGAGGCGGTGGCCGCCGGGTCTTTCTGGCGCACACCCCCGGCGGCGGCGTTGCGAGGGTTGGAATAGAGGCGTTCACCTTTTTCCATCTGGGACCGATTGAGTGCTTCGAACGCGTCGTCTGGCATGTAGACCTCCCCCCTGACTTCCAGAAGCCGGGGGACACCATCACCAAGAAGCCGCAGGGGAACCTGGTCGATGGCTCTCAGATTCGCGGTGATGTCCTCGCCGGTGGTCCCATCACCGCGCGTGGCTCCGCGTATCAATAACCCATCTTCGTACACCAAGACCACGGCCAAACCGTCGATCTTCAGCTCGCAGGTGTAGGCGTCGGGGACCACACCCGCCTGCCTGACGATGCGTTGCTCCCAGGCGTTCAATTCCTCCTCCGCCTCGACGTTGTCGAGCGAGAACAGGGGCCGAAGGTGATCGACGGAAGCGAAGAGGTCAGAAGCCGGTGCACCGACGCGTTGCGTCGGAGAGTCCGCCGTTATCAACTCAGGGTGATTCGTCTCGAGTTGCTCCAACTCCTTGACGAGGGCGTCGTACTCCGCATCTGCGACCACCGGAGCATCGAGCACGTAATAGCGGTGAGCATGTGCCCTGATTTGGCTGCGAAGTTTCTCCACCCGGTCGTTCGGCTCGGACATGGGGCCAGATACTATTGAATGAGGGCGGGCATCCGATCGGTATCGTGGCCTGATGCTCGACCCTCGAACCGTGGCCCTGGCCCAGAACGACAACTACGCCGTCATCACCACTCTTCTGTCCGACGGGACACCGCATTCGAACGTGATGTGGGTCGACTCCGATGAGGCAAACATCCTGATGAACACCGAAGTCCATCGCCGCAAGTTTCTCAACATCGAGGCTGACAGCCGGGTGACCGTAGTGATCATCGAGACCGGCAACCCGTATCACTGGGTGGAGGTCCGGGGACGGGTCACGGAGATAATCAGAGGGCCGCGGGCCCGCGACCACATCGACAAGCTCTCGCGCAAGTACTTCAAGCGTGACTACTCGAACACGATCCAGAGCGAGAGAGCGTTGCTCGTGATCACACCAGACAAGGAGATGGTCTACGAGCGTTAGACCGAGCTGTGGTCGTCCACGAGGGTGTTCCCACCATCGACGACCAAGAGTTGCCCAGTGACATAAGACGATTCTGGCGATGCGAGGAAAGACACGGCGGCAGCCACCTCGGCAGGGGTCCCCGGACGACCGATTGGAGTGTGGAGGCCGGCAGCCAACTCGGCGCCAGGCGAGGTGTCCGTGGCAATCCACCCCGGCCCGACTGCGTTCACGGTTATCCCGGAGGACGCGTACTCGACCGCCAACGCCCGGGTCAACCCCATCATTCCCGACTTGCCTGCCGCGTACGCCGCCTCACCCATCATCGCGACAACCGGTCCGGTGACTGACGAAACGTTGACGATTCGCCCGTAACCCCTTTCCTTCATCACCGGAAGGACCACTCTGCACATGTAAAAGGCCGTGGTCAGATTGCGCTCGATACCGTCACGCCAAGCGGCGTCGCTCACCTGTTCACTGCTCCCAACGGTTGGTCCCATGCCCAAAGCCGTCATTCCGGCGTTGTTCACGAGAACGGAACAAGGACCCAGAGCCTCGCCGGCGGCGCTCACGAAACGCGATACCTGGTCGCTGACGGTGAGATCGACGGCATACGAAAACACGTCGTTTCCGAGTTCTTCAGCTCGTTGGTGAATTCGATCCGTCGTTGAACAGATGGCGACCTTGAAGCCATCGTCCAGCAACCGCCTGGCGATGGCAAAGCCGATTCCGCCTTCGCTACCGGCTCCAGTGACGATCGCGCTCATCTCCAGGTCCTGGCGATTATTCCTCCGCCCAGGACTTCTTCACCTCGATACAGCGCCGCGGTCTGACCGGGGGCCACCCCATACTGCGCCTTCTCGAACAATAGCACTTGGCCGGTCAATCGCGCCGCAACCGGATCGCCATGAGCGCGGTACTGCACCTCTACGGCGCCTTCCACCCTTTCCCCAACGAAACCAAGTTGTTCGACAGTCAATCCGGTCACGGCCAAATCGTCCATCGTGCCCAGCACCACGGTGTGGTTCTTCGGCAGGACATCAACTACGAATCGAGGTTCGCCGAACGCCACTCCCAGTCCTCGCCGCTGACCAATGGTGAAATTGGTGATTCCGGAGTGAGCTCCCACCACATTTCCTTCCGTATCGACAAGTTCGCCCGGCGTCGTCGAGGTAGGTGCCTGATCAGCCAGGAAGGACCGATAGTTGCGACTGCCCACAAAACAGATATCCATCGACTCGGGTTTGTCGGCGGTGCGCAGACCGAGTTCGCCGGCAATCCGGCGAGTTTCCGCCTTGTCGATCTCGCCAACCGGGAAACGGGTCCGCTCGAGTTGGGCCTGGTCCAACATCGAGAGCACGTAGCTCTGATCCTTGGACCCGTCGATGCCACGCAGGAGCTTCCACCGCCCGTTTTCGAAACGAGTCCTGGCGTAGTGCCCGGTCACGACCAGTTCACATCCGAAGTCGATGGCCTGGCTCATCAGCCGTGAGAACTTGACAGTTCGATTGCACTCGACGCACGGATTTGGTGTGCGTCCATGCAGATAGTCGTCGACGAACTTGTCGATGACGCCCGTGGAAAAATCTTCTGTGTAGTCGAGGACGTAATAGGGGACGTCGAGTTGCGAGGCCACCCGCCGAGCGTCCTCGGAATCAGAGACCGTGCAGCAACCCGCCGTTGGTGCCTCTCCGTTGGGCCCCGACCACAGCTTGAGCGTGACGCCGATTACCTCGTGGCCTTCTTGTTGCATGAGTGCCGCAGCCACAGACGAGTCGACGCCACCCGACATTGCCACCAGAACCCGGCTCATGACACGACGCCCTTGACCCTGCGCGCAGCTTCCACGGATTGATCGACGTCAGAGTCCCATCCGAACGAAAAGCGCAGACACTCCCTGGCCCGCTGGGTGGTCATCCCCATCGCGAACAGCACGTGGGATACGGTGGCCGCCCCGGATGAACAGGCCGAACCGGCCGATGCCGCAACTTCTTCGCGGTCGAGACGAATCAGCAGTGTCTCATTACGTAGATCGGGAAAGCTGAGATGGCTGTGCTGGATCAGAGTGTCTGACGGATCGAGAGTGCGCTCTGCCACGCCGTCCAGCTCGTGCTCGAACGCCTCTCGGGCGGCGCCAACATCGCGGCGAAAGCGGTCGCGATCGGCAGCCGCCAGCTCCATCGCCACGGCAAGGCCCACTATCCCGGCGACATTCAAAGTCCCAGAGCGCCGGCCCAATTCTTGGCCTCCCCCGTGGATGACCGGTTCCAATGCAATACCCGAGCGGACGTACAGCAGACCCACTCCCTTCGGGCCTCCAAACTTGTGGGCGGCCAAAGAGAGAAGGTCGAATCCGTCCAGTCGAACGCCTTCGGAAACAAAGGCCTGCACCGCGTCGGTGTGAAAAGGCACCCGGCCATCGAGCGCCGTGGCGATCTCGTTCACCGGTTGGAGCGCCCCCGTCTCGTTGTTGGCAGACATCACCGACACCACGACGGTGTGATCATCGACCAGATCAAAAACCTGTTCGGGATCCACGATGCCTCGGGAATCCACCGACGCCACCGCTAGCTTGCTTCCCATTAGTTCACAAAACCGGGCGGCCTCCAAAACTGCTTCATGTTCGACCGCGGTTGTGACCACTCCCCCGGCCCCGACCAGCGCCCGACCCTTCACCGCCAGGTTGTCCGCCTCTGTCCCGCCACCGGTGAAGACCACCTCGGCCGGATTGCATCCGAGCACCGCTGCGGCTCGTTCTCGGGCTTCTTCCACTGCGTTCTTGGCGCGCCGGGACACCGCATGCACGCCAGATGCGTTCCCGAATGCATCGGCAACGAATGGCTCCATCGCCTCCCGAACAGGAGGTCGCATCGGAGTGGTGGCGGCATGATCGAGGTAGATCATGCCGAACAGTGTCGCAGGAATCGAGGCACTGAGATCGGCGACGCCTTCGAAATGTCGAAATCGGCTCACGGCGATCGTCGTAGAGTCGAGAAGAGAAAGGAGAAACGAAATGGGAAGAATCAGCGGCACGGTCTCGGTCACCATTGATCGAACACCACAGGAGGTGTTCGACTATCTGCGAGACGTCGGCCGTCATGCCGAATGGTCCCCTCGTCCCTATCGGATCGAGGGAGTCGAAGGACCGGTTTCGGCCGGGACCACTTTCACCTCATACGGCTGGGTTCCGGGAGACGATGATCACCGCAACGACGTTGAGGTCACGGCCTACGACGAGCCAAACAAGATCGAGTTCACCGGCATGGATCGGGGGGAACCATTTGTCAACACCTTCGTGCTCTCACCGACCGGGTCCGGAACCAAAGTCGACAAGATCATGGACATGCCAAGACCCGGCGGAATCGGGGGAGCCATGTTCCCGATCATGTTCAACGGATTCATCAAACCCGCCAACGGCAAGGGAATGAAGATGCTCAAACAACGTATGGAGGCCTGACCGGGCGGCGGGACTAACCCCCGCCGGCCAACTCGATCAGCGTGCGGACGCCGAAACCGGTGCCACCTTTGGGGATGTAGTGCTCTGGTTTGTCGAAGAACGCGGGACCGGCGATGTCGACGTGTACCCAAGGCACGTCGCCAACGAACTCCTTGAGCAACAGAGCGGCTGCAATCGCGCCGCCGTATCTCCCGGCGCCGGTGTTCTTCATGTCGGCCACCTCGGAGTCGATCATGTAGCGGTGGTCGTTTGGGAGCGGCATCTGCCACACCCTTTCGCCGGCGGACTCGGCGGAAGCGAGCACCCGATCCACCGCAGCCTGGTCCCCCCCAAACACGCCGGCGATCTTGGGACCGAGGGCAACCTTGCAAGCACCGGTGAGGGTGGCGAGATCCACGATCATGTCGGGCTCAGATTCGGCCGCTAGAGCCAATGCGTCCGCCAGAACCAATCTGCCCTCGGCATCGGTGTTGAGAACCTCGATGGTCTTGCCGTTGCGGGTTTCCAAAACATCACCTGGCCTCAATGCCGACCCGCTTGGGAGGTTTTCTGCGAAAGCCGAATAGGAAGTGATCTCAACGGGAAGGCCAAGCCGAGCGATGGCGATGACTGCAGCCGCAACCGCCGCGCCCCCCGCCATGTCGTCTTTCATCCACTCCATGAACTCTGCGGATTTCAGGGAAAGCCCTCCAGAGTCAAAGACGATCCCCTTACCCACGAAGGCGAGGCGTGCCTTGGGTCGACGACCTCGATAGTGAAGCTTGAGAAGTGCCGGAGGGCGGACCGATCCTTGGCCAACCCCCAACATCCCTCCCATACCTTCTGAGGCGAGTCGCTCTGCGTCCCAGATCTCGGCGGTGGCTCCGGCCGCTACCGCAAGCTCGGCCAGCCGTTCTGAGATCGCCAAAGGTCCCTTGCCGGCGGCAGGCTCGTTGACCAGATCCCGACATAGGTTGACTGCCTCCACGGTGATCTGGGCCGCTTCAACCTCCGCGGGAGATGCGGTGCCGCCAAGCAATTCCATCGAGAAATCGGGCCGCACCGTGGCCGATGATTTGTAGTTCTCGAATCGATAGTCGGCGAGACCAAACCCCTCGACCACGGCCTGGGTCGAACCGTCGAGGTCGATCTGATGGAGGGATGTCGAAACCGCGTCCGCGCTCGCCACGGCCTTGCGACCGATCGCTGCGGCTTGACGAAGTGACTCCAGATCGACCTCGGGCCCGAGTCCGACAAATGCGGCCCGGCGCCCATCCGACATAGGCAGCACTGCGACTTGACCGACTAGACCTTCAAACCCGAACTCCGCCAACACTTTCGTCAACCCGCGCGAAAAAGCGGCGGCGCCGGGTGCCGGGCGCCTACCGGGAAACATCCCGACCACCACTGCGGAGGCTTTCGAACTGGCTTTGGTTTTTATTTGGACGACATTCATGCCGGCCAGTCTGACACACGGAGTTGGACCATCCATATCCGGCTACTGCTTGCGCGTTGGATCGACAAAAATGACACCATGACCAAGATCACACAAGCCGTCGAGATCAATGCGCCCATCAACAGGGTGTGGAAGGAAGCGGCGGACCTCGAGTCACACGCCGAGTGGATGGCCGACGCCGAGTCCATCGAGTTTCTCACCGAATCGAGGTCCGGCGTCGGGACAAGGATGAGAGTCGAGACGGTGGTCGGCCCGCTCAGGACGTCTGATGTGATGGAGGTGACCGACTGGACGGACCTCAAAACGATCGGAGTGCACCACACCGGTTTGATCACCGGTCGCGGGCGATTCGAACTATCGCCGATAGCCGGTGGAACCCGGTTCGCCTGGACTGAAGAGCTGACGTTCCCGTGGTACCTCGGGGGCGCGATCACCGCCTTCCTTGCCCGGCCTGTGCTCGGCTGGATCTGGCGTCGCAACCTGCGCGGACTCAAGCGCCGGATCGAAGCCGGGTAGTCGCCCCTCGCTCCGCACCTCATCGAGCTTGTGGTCGTTGCGCCCTGAAGTAGGCAGGGCGAAGCTGACCGGCGTCGAGGACCACTGTGAGCATTCGCCAGTCCTCGATGAAATGGTCCCGGCGTTCTGGACCGAGTAGTTCGGTCATCAGGGGGAACCATTCCCCTGTCATCTTGCGGTACTCGTTATGGGCCAGTTCGCGATAGTTGGGATTGTCGTCCTCTCCGGTCACCTGCTCGAAGCCGATCTCGCGGAGCATCTCGAGACAGCTCTCGAGGTCGTTCATGTTGTAGGTGAGGCCTTCGAGCTCGAACCAATAATGCATCGCGTCCGAGAAGGGGTCGGTCCCCTTCAACCAGTCGTAGGCCAGGAGCCACCCTCCCGGACGCAAGACCCGCATGATCTCGGAGAAGATGCCCAGCTTGTCGGGTATGTGGATGATGGCCGCGTGGGTGAACACGCAGTCGAACGCCCCATCGTCGATTGGGAGTGGTCCGGGATCGGCCAGAACATATTCGATAGAGGCTCCGGCATCCGCCGCATTGAGGCGAGCCCGTTCGATCAAAGGGCCCTCGACATCCAGCCCGGTCACGATCGCCCCCATGCCGGCAAGAACGAGATCGGCTCCACCAACACCGCACCCGAGGTCGAGCACGTTCTTCCCCTCGATCTCGACCGCGCCCACCGTTCGCCGGACGCTCGCAGCGCCGCCAGGGGCCAAAAAGCCGCTTCCCCACACCAGTTCCAGTAGACCAACCAGCTCGTCGTCGTACTCGTCGTCCATGATCAACTCCAGAAACCCGGATCAGCGACCTTGGAACTGGGGCGGCCTCTTGTCGATGAAAGCCGAGACGCCCTCCTTGGCGTCGTCGGTCCAGAATGAGTCTTTGAAGGCTGCCGCCTCGATCTCGATCGCCGTCGTCATCGGTTCACCGATCCCGGCATTGATCGCTTTTTTGGCAGCGGCAATGGCTTTGGTAGGGCCTTGGGCGAATCCGGCCGCAGCCGCAAGAGCCTGATCGAGCAATTGGTCGCTCGGGAATACGCGGTCGGCCAAGGTGATCGAAAGAGCCTCTTCTGCGCCGACAAAACGGCCTGTGAAGCAAAAATCCTTGGCTTTCTGGATGCCAACGATGCGGGTGAGACGCTGGGTGCCACCCGCTCCGGGAATGATGCCTAGTTTGATCTCGGGCTGCCCCACCTGAGCATCCTCTGCCAGGTAGCGGAAATCACACCCCATCGAGAGTTCCAGACCGCCTCCCAGGGCGTAACCGTGAATCGCCGCAATCGTTGGTTTGTCCAGTCGCTCCAACTCCCAGATTGCATCAACCAGCGCCTTGGCCAGGGTGTCTTCGCTCCCGGAGTCGTATGCGCCCTGGAAACCTTTGATGTCGGCACCGGCCGCGAAGTGAGGTTGCCCGGTGACAACAACAGCCCTGATCGCGTCGTCGCCGCACTTCTTGAAAGCCTCGAGCAGATCACGGGAAAGTTCCTCGGAGAGGGCGTTGACCGGAGGACGGTTGAGCCTGACCAGAGCGACCGCACCATCAACGCTGAACTCGACCAATGACATTTCTGGCTCCTTGTCGCGGGACGGCCGAGGCTACCCGAAACCCCCGCCGATGGCGTTTTACGCGCGAAACGGAGGCTGACGCTCCGCTCATCTCATAACAACCGGGTTACGTGCGGCGCTGGCTGGCGACGCCGGGGATGTCATCGATTTCGGGGGACCAGCCGGGCTCGATCGGGTCCAGGCGGATCCTGGCATCAACCACGCGAACCCCCTTGCCCGGTTCGAGAACTTTGACCGGGTTGAGGTCCATCTCGGTGATCTCGGGGACGAGGGCTATCAGCGCGGATACCCTCAGAAGGGTGCTCTGGACCGCCGCCACATCACCGAGCGGAAGGTTCCGATAACCCTCAAGGAGGCGGGCTCCCTTGATCTCTTGCATCATCTCGGCTGCATCGATGTCCGTCAGAGGATTTAGCCGGAAGGCGACGTCTGCCAACAATTCGACGTAGATTCCTCCAAGTCCATAAACCATCAGCGGGCCGAAGTTGGGATCCTCCGACATCCCGATCAGAACTTCGTGACCACAGGCCACCATTTCCTGAACAAGCACACCGTCGAAGGACATGACACTCGCCGTTACCGAGCGGAAGGCATCGCGTACCGCTTCTTCACCCACAATGTCGAGCACCACCCCGCCAACATCGGACTTGTGCAACGCCTCCGCCGACACGATCTTGAGAACCACCGGTCCGCCGATGTCTGAAGCCGCGCCGACCGCTTCCTCTTCGGTCAGCACCGTGCGCGAGAGCGGCAAGGAGATGCCAACAGCCGTCAGCAGGTATTCAACTTCCGACGGCTCCAACCACCCGCCGTCCGCACCAAACCGCGCCAGCGCCTCGGAAACCAGGGGGCGCACTCCTCCAGGGTCGACCCCGTCGAGGTCGGGGATCTCACCCGGCTCACGACGAAGCCAATCACCATATGAAACCGCCGCGGCCAGCGCCTTGGCCGCGCCCTCCGGGAACATGAAGGTGGGAACCTTGACCGAGGGCGCCGTGAGGATGGCCGCGGCCTCCTCCGCTTGCATGAATACGCCGAGAACCGTGCAATCGCCTTTGTACCCTTCAACGGCGGACCGTAGGACATGCCCGACGTCGGCTACCCCGGTACTCGACGTCGGAACGTAGATCACGACAAGAGCGTCGACCTCGCCCGAGTCAAGAACGGCCGGAATCGCGGCCTCGTACTGAGGCCCACCGGCGCCGGCGATGAGGTCAACCGGGTTGGCAACCGACGCCTCTGCCGGCAGCGCAGCCCGCAATCGTGCTCGTAGCTCCGACGAGAATTCGGGCAACACGAGCCCTTGTGCCTCCAGTGCATCGGCCGCCAGGATCCCAGGTCCACCGGCATTGGTGATGATTCCTACCCGCCTCCCGAGCGGGGTCGGTTGGTTCGCCAACACCGATCCGACTGCGAACAACTCCTCGAGAGTGTCAACCCTGATCACGCCCGATTGTTGGAACATCGTTTCCACCGCGGTGTCGGTCGAGGCCAGGGCGCCCGTGTGTGAAACGGCTGCCCTGCTCCCCGCTGCCGTGCGGCCCGATTTCACCGCAACGATCGGTTTTTTGCGAGCGATACGTCTGGCCACTCTGGCGAATCGCCGGGGGTTCCCGAACGATTCGAGGTAGAGGAGAATCACATCGGTGGCAGGGTCGTCCTCCCAGAACAGCAGCAGGTCGTTTCCGGAAACATCGGTCTTGTTTCCAACAGATACGAACTGGCTGATCCCGATCGAGTTCCTCCTGGCAAACTCGAGAATGGCGATCCCGAGCGCCCCCGATTGAGACGACATGGCGATGTTGCCTGCCGGCGGGTAGATCGGGGCAAAGGTGCCGTTCATGTTCACCGGCCCTGCCGTGTTGAGGAGGCCCATGCAGTTGGGGCCAACCATCCGCATCCCTCCATCGCGCACGATCTGCAGCAGTTCCTCTTCGCTCGCGGTGTCGCCGGATTCCCCAAAACCAGCAGTGATCACAACAAGGCCGCGAACGCCCTTTTCGGCACACTGACGGGCCACATCGAGAACACCGCTCTTCGGAACCACAACGAAGGCAAGATCCACCGGGTCTGGCACTTCGAGGATCGACGAATAGGCCCGCACCGAGTTGACGACTTGAGCGGTCGGATTGACGGGGTAAAGCGTCCCTCCGAATCCGGTGTGAAGCAGATTGCGAAAAAGCGTGTTACCGATCGACCCCGCCCGAGTCGATGCGCCGATGACAGCGATTGACCGTGGGAAAAACAGCGGAAGTAGAGACGCCGAAACTGCACGCTTTTCTCGATCCTCGGCGGCGGCCTTCGCGTCGGATGTGAGCGCCACCGGAAAATCAACGGTGTAGACCCCTGCCTCGAGCGTCCGATGCATCTCATATCCAGAGTTACGAAAAACGCGCATCATCTGGACATTCTCCGGCAGCACGAATGCCCTGAAGCTCGTAATGCCACTCAAACGGGCGTAGGCCGTGAGCAGTTGGAGGAGTTCGGTGCCCAAGCCCTCACCCTGTTGGTCGTCGGCGACGGCAAAAGCAACCTCGGCCTGGTTGGGATCTTCTTCACTCACGTCATACCGCCCAACGGCGGCCATGCGGCCATCTATCACGACGACGAGCGCCATCCGCTGGTCGTAGTCGATATGGGTGAAGTACTCAACCTCTTCCGGGTCCAGCGTCCGCTTCACCCTGAAGAAACGGAAGTAGCGACTTTCCGGGCCGAGGCGTTCGAAAAAATCCACCAGGAGTTCGCCGTCGTCGGCACGCATCGGTCGGACATGCGCCACCTGCCCGTGGCGGAGGATTATGTCGAGTTCATATTCGCTGGGGTAATCGGCCAAGAGTCCTCTGATAGGTCGGCTCATGGGTCAGGCTAATTGCTAGACGTGTTGAACCCGCCAACGCTGATCGTACGGATAGATCTCGATCCGCTCGCCCGCCTTGACCTTGGCCTGCCAGCCATTCCAGGCGTTGTGGTCGAAGAGATCGGAATGGTGCTCGAGGAACACATCGCGCAGCCTGCCCTCGACCCCGAGGTACTTGATGAACTCTTCTGGGAAAACATCGTCGGGCCCAACCGGAAACCAGGGCTCGGACGCCATCTCGTCGTCGATGTTTCTGCTCGGTGGGATATGCCGGAAAACACAATTCTCCAGCCTGGTCAGTTCGTCGTAGTCGTAAAAGACCACTCTTCCGTGGCGGGTCACTCCAAAGTTCTTCAGCAGCATGTCTCCGGGGAAGATCCCACCGGCCGCGAGGTCCTTGATCGCCTGTCCGTAGTCGACGATCGCCTGTTCGGCCAGATCCGGGTCGGAGTCCCGAAGATAGATGTCGAGGGGAGTGACGCGGCGTTCGACATAACAATGGGCGATGTGCACTCGATCACCTTCCACCCCAACAACGCGAGCACATTCGGTCGATAGCTCGTCCAACAATCCTTGGTCGAAACGGTCGGCGTCGAATTCGAGGTGTTCGAACTCCTGGGCATCGACCAGCCGCCCGGCTCGATCATGGCGGAAAACAAGGCGATACCGATTGCGAACGTGGTCGCGAGTGACCTGCTTGGGTTCGCCGAACCGGTCCCGGATCAGTTTGAAGACCACATCGAAACCAGGCAACGTGAAAACGACCATCACCAGTCCAGGCACACCCCGAGCCTGCTCGAAGCGATCTCCAGAAACCGTGATGTGGCGCCGCAACTCGCGATATAGCTCTGTTTTTCCGTGTTTGTTGTAGCCGAGCGACGTGTAGAGCTCTGCTCGCCTCTTCCTTGGCATCAGCGTCGAGAGAAAGTCCACGAGGGGGCCCGGGGCCGCGGCGTCGACATGGAAGTAGGAACGAGTGAAACTGAACAGAATCGACACCTGGTTCTCCGTCAGCAGAACCGCGTCGATGACCAGGGCGTTGTCGGAATGGAGTACCGCGAGAACGATCGGCAGCACGTGACTGCCACTCTGGAAACGTCCGATGATGTAGGCGCCCTTGCCTCGAAAAAACACGCTGTCCATGATCTCGGTCCGATCGATTCTGCGGAGTGCCCCCACTCGTCGCAGTCGTTGATCCAACAGGTCGGCTGCCGCCTCCGCATCTCGTTCGAGGTCGGCAAAGGGTGTTCCCAGACCGGCATCGTTCGCGATCTGGACGATGAGCGAGGCAAAGTCGGCTGTCCCGTCGTAGATCCTGGTGCCGACGCGATGACCGGCGACAGCGCCGGCATCGAAGTCGGTGTCGACGAACTCCAAGGCCTCGTCGACTCCAACTGTCGTGAACACTTTGCGTGTGACGGAGTTGAAGAAGGTCTCGGCCAGCTCGAGATCTGCCCGACTCTGGATCAGCCCCGAGTAGACGGCCTTCATCGCAGCCCACACCATCCTGTCTTCCTGCCGGTCACCCATGATCGCCCTCACCTCTTGGGCGGCGGCAGTCGCCTCCCTCGTGTACAGGTCGAGCCGTTCGATGTGGTCCGATGCCATCGCCGCCCAGTTTTGTTCGCCGAAACGAAGCGATGCCCGCTTGGTGATGATGCGATACCGGTCGGAAAGACCGGCCCAAGAGGTCGCAACTTGGCGGGCAGCGACGTTGGCGAGCCTGGAATCGGACAGCGTCATTGAGCCAGCACGGTAGCGGGACCTCCCCGATTCGAATCTCGGCCAGACCACCTGCGAGAGGCAGCCCACCACCAGCGTGGGCCAAGTTGGACCATTCAGGTGCCCGGGGTGGGATTTGAACCCACACGCCCTCTCGGGCGGGGGATTTTAAGTCCCCTGCGTCTGCCGATTCCGCCACCCGGGCGCTGCGGCACAGCCTAAGCCAAAGAAGCCACCAGGCCATCGAGCAAGTCGTGTCCTGACACCACAACTTTGTTCACCCCGAGCACGCGCATCGACTCTCTGGCCACCATCGCTCCCGCCAGGATCACCGGCGCCCGGGCCGGATCAAGACCCACCAGGCGGGCTGTCTCGTCAAGGCTCAAGGCGGCGAGTCGCGCCACGAGGCGGTCTACGTCTTCTCGGGTGAGCCCGACCTCCGTCGCCAGTTCCGCCGAACCGAGGTGGATGCCGGCCAGTGACGTCCAGGTCCCGGCAACTCCGATGACGGTGTCGACGTTCCGAGACAGCTCCAGATCGGCGAATGCGTTCTCCAGCATTCTGGACGCCTCCTCCAGACGACCGAATTCGACAGGGTGCTCCCATTTCATCATTTCTGTCAGCCGAACCGAACCGATCGG
The DNA here is from genome assembly GCA_041746105.1 of Acidimicrobiia bacterium. Taxonomy (GTDB): domain Bacteria; phylum Actinomycetota; class Acidimicrobiia; order Spongiisociales; family ZC4RG35; genus JBFHRE01. The sequence goes on along the minus strand of JBGTHP010000022.1, from coordinate 37,039 downwards.
AACGGAGGAAGTAAAAGTGGCGTCGGCGAACTCGGTCGATCCACCGCCGATGTCGACGACGAGACAGCCGGCAGGATCGAGGCCACGGGTGGCACCCGCAAACGACAACCGGGCCTCGTCGTGACCCGAGATCACTTCAATCGTCCGTCCCAAAGCTCTGTTGGCCTGCTCGACAAACAGATCCCGGTTGGACGCATCACGGGCGGCGGCAGTTGCGACCGCTCGCCAAGACTCCACCGAATGCCGCGAGAGAAGGTCGGCATACTCGTTGAGCACCAACACCGTGCGTGTGATCGATTCATCCGCCAGCTCGCCGTCGGCACCGGCCGCTCTCCCTAGGCCCGTAACCCGTTGCCAGCGTCCGATGTCACGCCCATCCCCATCAACGATCAGCAATCGGACCGAGTTGGTTCCGATGTCAACCGCAGCCTTTGTCACCGTGGTTCGACCCAGGCCGGATTCCGCTCACCGGCGAGCACGCAAGGAAGACTGCAATCCAGCGGCTCCACCCAGGACGCAACGAGCTCACCTACCGGGTTGTCGTTGCCCGCCGTATGGTCGGCGTAGTGGGCGTGAAGACATTTGACGCCTGCGCTGGACCCGGCGACGCCCCCGGTCGGGCGCAGTGGGGAGTCCTCTGGCACGAGCAGGTCTCGTTCGCGTTCGTAGCGGAGATGGGCCTGCTCCAATCGAGCCGAAAACTCTGGGTCATTGGCGGCGCGGGCTTCCATCCGCCGCACCCCTCCGACCGACTCGACTCGGCCGACCCGGGCCGACGCGAGAGGGCAGGACAACCAATATCTGGTGGGGAATGGAGTCCCGTCGTCCAGGACCGGGGGAACCACCACCACGACCGGCAGTCCGAGGGGGCATCGAACAACGATCTCGGAGTAGGCTCGGAGGGGTCGTCCGATTTGGACCTCGATGGTCCGTTGTTCGCTCAGAGGTCGGCCCCGGTGATGAAGCCCCACAACTTCTCGTACCAGGGGCTGTACAAAGCCGAACCCTGATCTGTAGTCACCGTTTTTGGAGCTACCTGAGGCGTTTCCGGCTCCATTACGACATACGCGGTTTCACCCGGTCGCACGTATCCCAGCCGCTCGCGAGCAATTCTCTCGACCTCTACCGGTGTGTTGAGCGCAGCCACCCGCGACGACAATTGATGGTTCAAATCTGCAATCTCATCGAGCTGGACGCGAGCCAGTTCCAATTCTCTCTGCTGATCCCGGATCTGGGAGAACGGCAGCACATTCGTCATCAGAGCCAGCATGCAGACGGCTGCCACCGCGGCCATCAGGGCTACCCCAGGGCGACGGACGATTGTCATCGACCGCTCTTCCTGAATGCTCCCCACCCGGCGTAACGAGCCTGGTCGCCAAGTGCTTCCTCAATCCGCAGGAGTTGGTTGTACTTCGCAGTGCGCTCGCCTCTGGCGGGAGCACCGGTTTTGATCTGACCGGCATTGGTGCCGACGACGAGATGGGAGATGAAGCTGTCCTCGGTTTCGCCGGAGCGGTGGCTGACCATCCGCCCAAATCGCGCTCGTTCTGCCGTCTCCATGGTGTGGAGTGTTTCGGACAACGAGCCGATCTGATTGACCTTGATCAGGATGGCGTTGGCCGCGGCGGTGGCGATCCCCTGCTTGAGTATCTCCTCGTTCGTCACGAAGAGGTCGTCTCCAACCAGCTGGATGCGGTCGCCGAGCTTGGAAGTGAGAGCCCTCCAACCGTCCCAATCGTCCTCGGCCATGCCGTCTTCGATCGACACCAGAGGGAATTCCTCCACCAGCCCAGCCAGGTACGTCACCATGTCGGCCGAGGAGAGGTCGCCGCCCTCCAATTCGTAATGGCCCTCCCGATAGAGCTCGGTCGATGCGACATCCAACGCCAGTGCAATATCGGTCCCCAGGGTGTATCCGGCGACCTCGATCGCCTCGGACAGAAGCTCGAGGGCGGCCCGGTTGGTAGGGAGATTCGGCGCAAAACCACCCTCGTCTCCGACGTTGGTGGCCAGACCGCGCCCCCCGAGAACCTTCTTGAGCGAGTGGTACACCTCCACCCCGGCTCTCAAGGCCTCTCGGAACGACGGTAAACCGGCCGGGACGATCATGAATTCTTGGATATCCACCGAGTTGGCTGCATGGGCTCCGCCATTTAGGACGTTCAGACACGGCACGGGAAGAACCCGCGCGGTTGGTCCACCTAGATACCGGTAGAGGGGCAGCCCCACCCCGGCGGCAGCGGCCCTGGCCACTGCCAACGAGACCGCGAGTATCGAGTTGGCGCCGAGGTGTGACTTGTCAGGAGTGGCATCGAGATCGAGCATGACCTGATCGACGCGTTCCTGGTCGGTCGCATCCATACCCACAAGCCGCCCTGAGATCTTGCCTCTTATATTCGCAAGGGCTTTCTCGACCCCTTTCCCCATATACCTTGGGCCGCCGTCGCGCAGTTCAACCGCCTCACCCGCTCCGGTTGACGCGCCAGAGGGGACCGCAGCCCGACCAAAAGCACCATTTTTGAGGACGACCTCGGCCTCGACCGTCGGGTTGCCTCGACTATCGAGGATCTCTCTGGCCTTGATCTCGGCAATGAGGTTGGACACGGAACTCCTGGCAGGCTCGAACGGTGACGAAGGCTAGCCGACGTCATTGGCCGTTTTCTTGCTTCTCGTTCCGATCTCGCTTCACTTGTTCCCAGCGCAGGTCGAGTTCCGCCAGACCGAGACCCTCGATCGGCCCCATGTTTTCAACCGCCCTGAAACGCTCGTCGAATCTGTGAACGGCCGCGGTCAGCGCCAGTTCGGCGTCCAGCCCGAGGTGCCGCGCGAGGTTGACTACCGAGAACAACAAATCGCCCAGTTCATCGTACGCACGCTCCGTGTCACCGATCTCGGCCTCGAGTTCACGGGTCTCTTCTCGTACTTTCTCAAAGACGGGCGCCACGTCCGGCCAGTCGAACCCAACCGCCGCGACAGCCTTTTGCACCTGCTCCGCTCTTGCCAGCCCAGGAAGACTGCGCGGCACACCGTCGAGCGCCGAGCCGGTCGGGCGTTTTCCCTCATCGGCCTTGATCGAATCCCAGTTGCGTTTCACCGTTTCGGCATCTGCTGCATCAACGTCACCAAAAACGTGCGGATGGCGGCGTATCAGCTTTTGACGGAGCTGCTCCGCCACGTCGTCTATGTCGAACGCGTTCTCCTGCTGGGCGATGGCGGAGTGGAAGAGCACCTGGAGAAGCACATCACCGAGTTCCTCCTCGACCTCCGCATATGCACCCCAGCGACTCTCATCGTGACCGAGAGAGGCGATCGCATCGATCAACTCGTGCGACTCCTCCAACAGGTATCGCACGAGGCTTTCATGGGTTTGCTGGCGATCCCAGGGACACTCCTCACGCAAACGCGTCATCGCGTGGACAACGCCAACCAAACCTCCCGGGGCCGCTGGTATGAATAGCGAGGTCCGAAATCCTGCGAGTGCGTGGTCGACTTCATCGATGGAGCCGGCGATGAGCCGCTCCTCCGCCGTCCCGAGGTCAACCGCCAGCACGACCTCGACCGTCGAGTCGAGGACCCGGCCGACTCGATCACAAACGTCGCCGAGCACCAACGACGAATCGAGGTGTCCGACGACGGTGGGTTTGTCGATCACCAGGGGTTGGGGCATGTCATGCCCGTTGAGAAGCTGAAATCCATCCCGGAAGGGGTCGATGTCGAGCGCAGCCCACAGAGCATCGAGGAAGGACTCACCAGGGATGAATTCGATAGTGCGCCCCTGTTCCGCTGCCAAAGTGCGCAACCGGCCCACCGCGAATTCGCCAAGCATCGGGCTCCCCGGCACGGCATAGATGACGGGCTCCGGGAAAGAGACGACCCTCTCCGCAATCGCTCGATAGACGTCGTCGAACGTTTCGGCCCCCTGATAAAGGTCGTCGCAGCTGTCGACTTCCCGCATCTCAGCGAGGGTGGTGGCCGCAGGGTGGTGGAGAGTCCTCACCACAACCTGGTTGGTCGAGTCCAACAACAGATCGGCGACCGCGGCAGGCACCCGATCCCAATCTCCCGGTCCGAGCCCGACAACAATCATCTGCGGGCGCAGGTCATCAGGCCGACGGTGTTGTCATGGGCCGGCCGGTGGTTCGATGCGCGGACCTCCCTCGGTGGCCCATGTCCCGTATTCTGGATCCACCTCGACGACAGCGGAATTGGCTGCCGCCGTGATCCAGTCTGTGAACAACACCTGGCTTCGCTCAGAGTTGAGCTGCTGACCGATCAGATCACCCACCTCTTCCAATGGGGTTGCGTCGCTGCGGGAGGCAACCAGGATTATGTGGTAGCCGAATTGGCTCTGGACCGGGTCGGTCACCTCGCCGATCTGGGCGAGAGCGGCCGCGTTGCCGAACTCGGGCACATAATTGGATAGCGGGGCACAGCCGAGGTCTCCACCGTTGGCGGCAGCCGATGGGTCGGTCGAGAGCTCGCCGGCGACCGTTGCGAAATCTTCGCCACCCTCGACCCGATCCTTGGCCGCGAGGGCTTCTTCTTCTGTTGCCACCAAAATGTGACTGGCGCAGGCTTCGTCGACAAACTGGTAGAGATTGTCCTCGTAGAAGGCCTGAACGACGCCCTCATCGATCGGTTCGGCCCCATCCAACAATCTGGCCGTCACCATGTCTCTGACGACCTGCTGTCTTCCTACCAAGCGGGCGCCGCCGATCGAAAACCCGGCATCGGCTGCGAGTTGTGCGAAGGCTTCTTCTCCGCCGAATTGGGCAACGAATTCGTCCATTTTGGCGTCGATCTGCTCTTCGGTCGGGACGATCTGGAACTCCGAGGACGCCGAGGCGGCACCAATCTCCTCAACCACGAGGAACTCAAGGACGGTGCGGAAAACCTCGGGATCGACGGTGCCGTCATCACCTTCGACGGCAGCCGCAGCCACCTCGGAGACGGTGATCATTCGATCGCCAACCGTGGCAGCAGTCGCCCCGCCGGCTCCGCAGGCCGAGGCGATCAGTACTAGAGCGATCAGAAGTTTCTTCAAGAGGAATCCCAGGGTCGAACGAGCCGAGGATGCTACCGAACGTCAGCCTGTATCACGATTCCGGCCACATCTGTCCAAAAAACTCCACCAGCCCGTCGATCAGATCGCGGGGTTCGGGGATGAAGAGGGCACCTTCCTGCGCCCTGAGAACAGCCTTGGGAGAAAGTCTCTGCAACCTCACCTCCTGAGAAGCACTCAGATCGACCGGCGCCAGCCTGATTTCGTTGCGAAGTTTGACCACCTCCAACAACCCAACCCTCATGGCTTCAACTCTGAGTCGAGCGATCGCCACCAAACGGCGCGCCGGTTCTGGAAGTGGGCCAAACCGGTCCTCCCATTCCGCCTCTACCTCGGCGACCTCCTCCTGGGTGGAGGTCGCCGCCAGCCGCCGGTAACCCTCCAGTCGCAATGTCAACTCGCCAACGTAGACCTCAGGAAGGTGTGCATCGACCGGAAGATCTATCCGGATGTCAGAACGTTCAACCGATGGCTCTCTGCCTTCCAGCAGGTCGACGGCTTCGGCCACGAGCTCCGCATAAAGGTCGAAACCGACGGCGGCGATGTGACCGGATTGCACTTCACCGAGAATCGAACCGGCGCCCCGGATCTCGAGATCTTTCATGGCCAGTTGGAATCCAGACCCGAGATCGGTGGCTTCACCGATCGCCTCGAGTCTCCTATGCGCTTCCTCCGTCAGAGACTGGTCGGACGGATGGAACAGATAGGCGTAGGCGCGTTGGGTCGACCGGCCGACCCGACCTCTGAGCTGATAGAGCTGTGCCAAACCAAGCAGATCGGCGCGCTCGACGATGAGCGTGTTGACCTGCGGTAGGTCGAGACCCGACTCGATGATCGTTGTAGCCACCATGACATCGTGTTCGCGGTTCCAAAAGTCGAGCATCACCTGTTCGAGGCGGCCCTCAGACATCTGCCCGTGTGCCGCGACATACCGAGCATCCGGCACCAATTCTCTGAGCCGGGCGACGGTTCGATCTATCGACTGGACCCGGTTGTGGACGTAGAACACCTGGCCCTCGCGCAGCATCTCGCGACGGATCGCGGCCGCAACCGCCTGGTCGTCGTACGGTCCAACAAATGTCAGAATCGGGTGCCGGTCCTCAGGGGGAGTACGAATATGGCTCACATCCCTGATTCCGGTCAGAGCCATTTCCAGAGTGCGCGGAATCGGCGTCGCGGTCAAGGTGAGAACGTCGACGCCGACCCGCATGGCCTTGATTCGGTCCTTGGCGGCGACGCCGAACCTCTGTTCCTCATCGATCACCAGCAAACCGAGGTCCTTCCAGACCATGTCCTCTGACAACAACCGATGTGTCCCGATGACAACATCGACTTCGCCACTCTTGATCCCCGCCACTACGGCCTTTGACTCCTTGGCAGTGAGAAAGCGCGACAACATCTCGACTCTGATCGGGTAGGCGGCGAAACGGTCCGAGAAGCTCTGTTGATGTTGTTGGGCCAGGAGTGTTGTCGGGCACAAAACCGCAACTTGTTTCCCCGAAATGGCTGCTTTGAAGGCTGCCCGAATCGCCACCTCGGTCTTCCCGAATCCGACGTCTCCAAAAATCAGGCGATCCATCGGTTTGTCGCCCTCCATGTCGGCCTTGACGTCGACGATGGCGCTGAGTTGGTCTGGGGTTTCCTCGTACGGGAACGAACCTTCCATTTCCTGTTGCCAGGGACCGTCGGTCCCGAAGTTGTGCCCGCTTGCTCTTGCCCGCAGCTTGTGGAGGCGTACCACTTCCTCTGCCACTGCGGCCACGGCTTTGCGAACTCTGGCGCGGGTGTCCGACCAGTCCTTTCCCCCCATCCTGGAAAGCCTTGGAGTTTCACCTCCGGTGTACTTTGTCACTGCCGCCAGCTGGTCGGTCGGCACGTAGAGACGGTCGGCTCCCGAATATGCGACTACGAGATAGTCCCGCTCGACTCCGGCCATCGTTTTCGATTCGAGGCCGTCAAAGCGCCCGATTCCGTGCCGGTAGTGGACGACGAAATCGCCCGGTTTCAGGTCTCCATAAGACGTCGCACCGGCCCGGCGCCGCCCTGGTTTTCGATGTGATCGGCGCCTGCCGGCCAGTTCTTGTTCTCCGAGGACCGCCACATTCAACTCTGGCAGAACGAACCCCCGATGGATCCCAACCGAGATGATGCCCGGATGAATCCGGTCGAGGCTCTCGACCCTTTCGAATCCGAACCCTGCCTCCGCCAGGACTTTGGCCACCCGATCGGCCGCCACAACGCCGTCCATCGCGACGACGGGCACTAGGCCCCGGGCGGTATGTCGGTTCAAGGCGGTCGCAATGGCTTCGGCGTCGCCCGGGGGCGCGTCAAGCGATCGGACGGCCAAGACCTGGTCTGCAGGAGATGCAGCCAGAGCCGGAATCATCAGATCGCCTTCTAGATCAACATCTAGAAACAACGGCGGATGAGCGGAAGGCGCCAGATCGCCCCAGGTCGGCGCGAGTGCGACAGCCAGTTCCTGTTCTTCCTTCTGAAGATCTGCGGCACGCGCCACCGTCTTCACAGGATCGAGCACGACAACCGTCGCTTCTTTCGCCGCGTCGAGGAGACTCGAGTCGTCAGCCAACCATGGCATCCACGACTCCATTCCGGAAAAGTGTTGGCCTTCTGCCAAGCGCTCCCAGACCGCCGCATTCCACGGAGCGGTGCGTAACAGCTCACGAGCGCCGGCCCTCACTCGTTCGTCTGGACGGAACTCCCTGGCGGGAAAGACCGCGACTTTCTCGCACGGATCTTCTGATCGTTGATCACCCACCGAAAAGAACCGAATGTCTTCCACGATGTCACCCCAGAAATCGAGGCGGACCGGCTCGGTCATCTGCGCAGGGAACACATCGACGATTCCACCTCTGACCGCGAACTCGCCCCGTCCTTCGACACGGTCGGTTCGGTGATAACCGCTTGCGGCAAGCCGGCGCGTCAACGAAGAGATTTCTATTTCGTCACCACGGCTCAAGGTGAGCGGGATCGGGGAACTCGGGCTGAGCCGCTGGATGGCAGAGCGGACCGACGCGACAACGATCAATCCCGGTTGGCCTTGTTCTAGGCGATACCGCCCCTCACTCCGCTGGGCCATGGTCGAGGCATTCGGAGAGATGTGCTCGAACGGAAGGGTTTCCCACGCAGGCATCAACAAGACGTTGGTTGCGAACAGCGAAATGTCCTCCGCCAGGTCTTCCGCCTCACGTTCCGAGGACGTAACAACAAGCAACGGAAGCTTCGACCGTCGAGAAAGCCCAGCCAACGCGAATGCGCGGGCGCCCGGCGCCACCACCCAACGTTTCGATGGGATGGCGTGGGACGCCCACAGGTCGACGAGGACTTCGAGAGGGGCCGGCACGATGAAGAAGAATCGTAGGGGATAGGATCGCGGTCAATGCCGCCCGCATCACGCCCCATCGACGACCTCGATCGGAAACTGCTGGTCGAGTTACCCGAGGTTCTCGAACCATCGATGCTCGAGTTGGCGCGTCGGTTGGGAGTGGCCCGAAATACCGCGGCAGCACGGGTGGCCAGGTTGGTGGATACCGGAGTCGTAACCGGCTATCAACCCGAGATCGAGCTCAGCCGTCTCGGATATGTGTTTGGCGCATTCTCCCAGATCTCGATCGAACAAGGCATGAGAGTGGCAGTGGTCGCAGCGCTCAGAAAGATCAGCGAGGTGCTGGAGGCCCACATCACTACCGGCGAAGCCGACCTGTTGTGCAGGGTCGTTGCGACCGACCACGATCACCTGCGTGACGTGCTCGAGGCAATCCAGGAGATCCCTGGTGTGGTCAGGACCCACACCACCGTCATCCTGAGCACAGAGTACAACGACGGTCCAACCCGGCTCCTCGAGCACGATCACTGACGATTTCATCAGTGATCGTCAGGATTTCTAACTAATTTATCACTTCAGTGTATGAACATTGACTACACGGGGTGAATCCGGTTGGATGTCCGAACCTGAACCGGACCGGAGCCAATGCCTTATTACCGCTCTTTGGGCGAAATCCCCCACAAACGGCACACCCAATTTCGCCAGCCAGACGGAAGTCTGTACGCCGAGGAGTTGATAGGCGAGGAAGGTTTTTCTTTCGATTCTTCCCTTCTCTACCACCTCTATCCACCCACCAAACTGCTGTCGATCGAGGCGGTGGAGACCGAGGTTCAGGAGCGGACTCCCAACCATCCCCTTCGCCCCCACCATTTTCGGACCCACGAACTCAAGCCGGGCGGAACCATGGTCGACGGCCGCCACCTTCTTTTGGCCAACGATGACGTTGCCGTGTCGTACATCTCTACCGGCGAAACCAGTCCCCTTACCAAAAACGCCCGTGGCGACGAGATGGTGTTCATCGAATCCGGGTCGGGGGTTCTCGAAACCACATTCGGGTCGATCAAATTCGAGCGCGGCGACTACGTGGTCGTACCGGCCTCCGTCATCCACCGGTGGGTGATCCCGGAGGGGGGGAACATGAGGGCCCTCATCCTGGAAACGAGGGCTCATTTGGGCCCGCCCCGGCGTTATCTGTCGCGCAACGGACAACTCCTCGAACAATCGCCATATTGCGAACGCGACATACGGGGACCAGAGCCGGCCGCCCCCGTCATGGAACAAGAGGTAGAGGTCATGGTCAGACATAAGTCCGGCACGACCCGCTACGTATTCGAGCATCACCCTTTCGACGTGGTGGGGTGGGATGGTTGCCTGTATCCGTGGGCCTTTTCGATCTTCGACTTCGAGCCGATCACGGGGCGTATCCACCAGCCACCTCCGGTACACCAGACCTTCGAGGCTCACAACGTGGTGGTGTGCTCTTTTGTCCCGCGCCTCTTCGACTATCACCCTGACGCCATCCCGGCGCCGTACAACCATTCGAACGTGGACTCCGACGAAGTGATTTTCTACTTCGAGGGAGACTTCATGTCGCGAAAGGGCTCCGGGATAGAACCCGGATCGATGTCGCTTCATCCTGGTGGCCACACCCATGGGCCACAACCCGGTTCGGTCGAGGCATCGATCGGGAAAAAGGGCACCGAGGAGTACGCGGTGATGATCGACACGTTCAACCCGCTCGACCTCGGTCCAGGAGCACGCGATTGTGGCGACGAGGCCTACGCCTGGACCTGGCTGGAGGGTCGGTGAAACTCGAATCGTGGGTCGAAGTACCTGAGCCATCCGACTTCCCGATCGAAAACCTTCCGTTCGGAGTGTTCACAAGAGACGGCGAGGAAAGGTCGAGAGTCGGCGTCGCCATCGGAGACCACATCCTCGATCTTGCTCAGATCCACCGCGCCGGAGTGATCAGACTGCCCAATGACGACATGGTGCACGATTCGCTCAACGCGCTGATGGCATTCGGTTTGGGGACGGTCAGGAGGCGCGCTTCAGAACTCTTGACCCTGGGAAACGAGGAGCTGGCGAGCCTACCGAACCGCGGTCTCGTGGATCGGCTTTCTGTCGAGATGTTGCTGCCCTTCACCGTTGGGGATTTCATCGATTTCTACTCATCCGAACATCACGCCTCCAACGTCGGAAGAATGTTTCGTCCGGATGATCCGCCGCTGCTCCCCAACTGGAAGCACCTCCCGATCGGCTATCACGGGAGGTCGGGAACGGTCGTCGTCAGCGGAACCGACATCTCCAGGCCGACCGGACAGCGCAGGGGTGAGTCTGGCCCGATGTACGGTCCGTCCACCCGTATGGACTTCGAGCTCGAAGTCGGTTTTGTAGTCGGTTCATTTGGAAAAGCAATCAAGCCGGATGAGGCAGAACTCCACCTCGCCGGGTTGGTGCTTGTGAACGACTGGTCGGCCAGGGACATTCAGGCCTGGGAATACCAGCCACTTGGCCCGTTCTTGGGCAAATCGTTTGCGACAACGATCTCACCGTGGTTGGTGACGATGGAGGCCCTGGCTCCCTACCGCATCCCAGGACCGATCCAAGATCCGCTCCCGCTCCCCTATCTACGAGGGTCGGCTCATCACGGATTCGACGTCACGCTCGAGGTGTCCATCAATGGACACGACGTCTCAACGAGCAGCCTCTCCAACAGTTACTGGACGGCTGCTCAGCAGCTCACCCATTCGACCTCCAACGGCGCCACCACCAGGCCGGGCGACCTTTTCGCAACCGGCACCCTGTCGGGTTCAGAACCCGACTCCTTGGGAAGCCTGCTGGAGCTGAGCTGGAACGGGACCACCCCGATCGAAGTCGGGAGCGAGAAGAGGACATTCCTCGAGGACGGCGACGAGGTCGCTTTCCGCGGGTACGCACAAAGAGAAGGACGGCCCCGAATCGGGTTCGGTGAATGCACCGGCCGGATCGTCGCCGGAGAGGACGGTATATGAGCAAGGCGATCGACCTTCATCGCAATGACTTCCCGATCAACGGTTTCCACCACGTGGAGTTCTGGGTGGACAACGCCTACCAGACAGCGCATTACTACCGGCAGGTGCATGGGTATTCGATCACCGGCTATCGGGGCCCCGAAACCGGCGTCCGGGAGACGGCCTCATATACGCTCTCGCAAGGAGATGTCCGCCTTGTCGTCACCGCGGCGCTCTCGCCAGAACATCCGGTGGCCCATCATGTCTGGAAACACGGACCTGGAGTGCACGATGTTGCGATTGCCGTGCCCGACACCGAACACGCTTTTGAGGTGGCGGCGGAGCGCGGTGCAGAACTCGTGGCCAAGCCGGCAACCGTCGAGAACGATGCTGGTGCAATCAAGACCTCGACCATCGCGGCATATGGCGAAACCGTTCATTCACTTGTCGAGAACCCGGACCTGGTGTGGCCTCCACCCGATTTCGTGCCACGAACCGACTCGCTCGCAACCCCGATTGGCCTGGATCGGATCGATCATGTGGTCGCCAACGTCGAGTTGGGTGCAATGGACCGTTGGGTGGAGTTCTATGAGCGCATATTCGGATTTGTACTTCTCCGTCATTTCGACGACGAGGCCATATCCACCGAATATTCGGCACTGATGTCGAAGGTGGTCTGGGATGGATCGGGAGTGATCAGACTCCCGATCAACGAACCGGCCGTCGGCCAGAAGAAGTCGCAGATCGAGGAGTACCTCGACTTCTACCAGGGACCGGGTGTCCAGCACATTGCGATCTCGACGTCGGATCTGGTAGCGACCGTCTCAGATGCCCGCTCACGGGGGATGGGCCTCATGAACGTCCCGAGCACCTATTACGAGGAGGTGCCGGCAAGGATCGACGACCTTTCGGGGATCGACGTCGACCGCCTCCGCCAGTTGGGCATCCTCGTGGATGAAGACGACGGAGGGATCCTCCTCCAGATATTCACCAGGATGATGCAGGACCGACCGACCTTTTTCTACGAATTCATCGAGCGTCGCGGTGCGATCGGATTCGGCGAGGGGAATTTCAAAGCGCTTTTTGAGGCCATCGAACGGGACCAGGCCGAGCGCGGCAATCTCTAACGGAGAAGTTGGTAGCTGCCCAGAGCCGACGAAACCGGCCGCTCCTGGTGGCCATCGATCCACAACACGACAGAGCCGACGACTTTGGTCTTCCCTGCTCTCACCATGTCGGCTCGGGCGATCAGGTCCCCGCCCCGGGCCGGACGGACAAAATGGATGGTCAGGTCGGACGTCACAGCCATCGGTTCCAAACCAACCACGGTGAAACTGAGAAACCACAAGGCGATGTCGGCCAGCGTGAACTGGGTCGGGCCCGAGATCAGCCCTCCTGGTCGGAGAACAGATTCGTCGAAGACCCAGCGAGCAATCGCAAATCCGGGGCCGATGGCATCACAGGTGAAGCCCGCTCCAGACGCGGCCGGATAACTATCCGCCACCAGCGCGTTCACCTCCGAGATCGTGGGCATCAACACCGTCATCGGGCGAGGCTAACCGCAGGTGAGGCGACCTTTTGGCCGATGCTCAATACCCGCGCCCAGGGTCGACGAGACCAACCAGCGTTTCTCCCCGGTTGTATCGTCCGAGGTTCTCGACAAAAACCCGAGCAACATCCTCTGGCCTGGTCCAGGCCGCACTGTGGGAGGTGATGACCAGGTTCGGCTCATCCCACAATGGATCACCGTCGGCCAGCGGCTCGACCGGCAACACGTCGAGGACCGCCAGCGATAGGTGGCCGCGGCGCAACCCCGCAACCACGGCTTCCACCACGACGGTGTCGCCTCGACCGACGTTGATGAGGGTCGCACCTTCGGCCAGGCGAGCGACGACGGCGTCGCCGACCAAGGCTCTGGTCGCCTGAGTGGACGGAAGCACTGCAACGAGGTGGTCGAGACCGTTGGCGAACTCGTGGATCTTCTCGACACCGAACACCTCGATGAAGCCTGCGACCGGCGAACCTGAGCGGCTGCACCCGAGTACCTCCATGCCGAAGTGGTTCCCGGTTGCTGCGATCGCTTTGCCGATGGAACCGGTCCCGAGCACACCCATGCGCTTCCCGGCCAATGTGGGGGGAAGCCCCACATCCCACGATCGGTCGGCGAACCGTTTGACTACGTTCTGTGTGTGGGCGAGGAGATGACCGACAACGAATTCCCGCATCTGGGATCCGAAAACATCTTTCATCGCGGTGACTGCAACTCCTGCCGCCACGCCCGCGCTCAGAAGTCGGTCCACGCCCGCCCACGTCGACTGAATCCAACGCAGGTTTGGCATCCGGCCCATGACATCAACGGCCAGATGCGGATCCGCCAGGAGCACCGGTGCCAAAAACATCTCATCAGGCACCGCGGCGGGGTCCTCCCAGGCGTCCTCGCCGACAAGAGCCGCCAGTGAGGCTGCGCTCTCTGAAACGATCAGGACGTCGCTCATTCGAGCAAACCTTCCGATCGAAACCAAGACACCAGACGATGCAATAGATCTTCTGGGGAGGTGTAGACCAAGCCGAACTCGGCGGCAGCCTTGGAGCCGTCGTATCGGTGGCCATGGAGCATCGTGGCAACCATCTCACGACAGATCGGGGGCTCCTTGCCGACGAGCCGAGCCCCGTATTCGACCAAACCTCCTCCGAGTCTGGCCAGTCTGCCTGGAAGGAATCTCGCTCCAACCGGACGGCCGAGAGCCGCTTCGAGGATCTCGACCGCGTCACGCATCTCGAGTGTGAATGAGTTCAAGACATACCTTTCCCTGGGACGTCCGAACTTTTCGGCCAGGAGGTGTCCTGTGGCGCAATCGTCGATGTCCACAATCGACAAAGTCGTGTCGACCAGGGCGGGCAGCTTTCCCCTGAGCAGATCGAGGATCAGCTTTCCGGTACCGGTCGCCCGGCCTGGACCCTGGACTGATGACGGGTTGACCACCACCAGTTCGACCTCGGTGGTTTCTTTCAAAACGGCCAGTTCGGCCTCATGCTTCGAGCGTTCGTAATTGCTGTGGTAATACCCTCTGTGGGTGGCCTCTTCGTGACCTCTTTCACCCGCGGGTTCGCCAATGGCGGCGGCCGACGATGTGTAGACCATTTTTCGCACCCCGGTGGCGTCACTCGCGTGTAACACGTTGAGCGAACCCTCTCGATTGACCCGAAACATGAATTCAGGGTTCCGCACACACATCTGATTGACACCAGCCACGTGATACACCACGTCGCACCCGGCCATGGCGGCAGGGAGCGTCACCGGGTCGAGAACGTCGCCTCGGACCGGGATTGCACCGAGTTGGGCGAGCTTGGCATCGGCTTTGTCAGAACGCGACAGCGCCCTGACCTCTCTCTCTTCGGCGACTAGGTGCCTGACGACGGCGGCTCCAACAACCCCTGACCCTCCGGTCACCAGAACCGTCATCTCAGGCGGTGGCCCGAGAGGCCCGAACCGTCTCCCAGAACCCTGCGAGGTATTGCCATCCACTGGCCAACGTGAGGCCAACTGCTCCCAGCATCACCCACTGGTCGAAATAAAGGGGACCCATTGGCGGCTCGAAGCGGATGAAGGCCAATCCAATCGCCGTGAACTGGCTGGCAGCCTTGATCTTGCCCCACGAAGACGGCCTGACTTGACCACCTCCCAGCGCCACGAGACCGCGAAGTGCCATGACGATGAACTCTCGCATGACGATGACCAAAGCCGCCCAGATCGAAACTCGATCGATCGCGATCAACACCATCAATGACCCTGTCACCAGCAACTTGTCGGCAGTCGTGTCCAAAAAGGCACCGAGAACCGACTCGACTTTCCAGCGTCGCGCCAGATAACCATCCAAGAAGTCGGTCAGCGCCGCGATCACGAAGAGCGTGGCAGCGATGCCGAGCGCATTCGGCAGATCAGAAGTGGTCACCGCCATGATGATCGGCACCAGCACAACGCGTGAGAGTGCCAAGAGATCCGGGACTGTGATGCGCTTCCTCCTATCCGAGCTCTGATTGTAAGGTCGCGGCTGTTCCCTCCCCGGCAACCGATAGACTCATCTGATGACTTTTTGGACTCGATCCGATCACATCGACCGGCTCCGTAACGAGGGACCCTTCGATGTCGTCGTCATCGGGGGCGGCATCATCGGCACCGGATCTCTGCTCGACCTCTCGGCGCGCGGGCTGAGAACGGCTCTGGTCGAACGATCCGACTTCGCCCAGGGCACGTCGTCACGATCGACCAAGCTGTTCCACGGGGGTATTCGTTACCTGCCACAAATGCACTTCCGTCTGATCTCGGAAGGACTGCGGGAACAGAAAATCCTCGCACGGATCGCCGATTTCCTTTTCGAACCCCTCGAGTTCGTCATACCCCTGTATCAACAATACGGAATCGCCGACGCCCCCAAATGGGCATCGCGAGGGTGGCGTGCTCCGCTCGCTCTCAGAGCCGGCCTGATTGCCTACGACCTCCTGGGCGGGTTCGGGCGTCCGGGAACGAGACACCGCCGGATCGCGCCCAGGGAACTTCAAGATGGCATGCCCCGGCTGCGAGGAGAAGGTTTGACGGGTGGTTTCGCATACTCGGACGCGCAGACAGACGATGCCCGCCTGGTCGTAACCGTGGCCAAAACCGCGGTACACCGCCATCAGGCGGTAGCCGCCACCCGAACAGAGGTCATGTCGGTCGCTCAGACCGACCGAGGTTTTCGACTTCTGATGTCCGACCGGATCGGCGGCGATCGCTTCGAAGTCGACACACGCGCCGTCCTGTGCGCCACCGGCGCGTTCGAGCCGCCGGGGATGGAATCGGTTTCGCCATTGAAACTCGTGCGGTCGAAGGGGACTCATCTGATTGCAACTCGCGAAAGTCTCGATCTCGGCGGCAGAGCACTGGTCCTCCCCGAGACCGATGACGGACGGGTGATGTACATAACTCCCTGGCTCGGGCATTCGATGATCGGCACGACCGACACTGCCTTCAACACCGACCCCGAACATCCAACGGCCAGTCGTGAGGATGTCGAATACCTGATACGCCACGTGAAGAAGTATTTGGATGTTCCTGGTTTCGAACCGATCTCGAGTTTCGCCGGATTGCGTGCGCTCAAGGACCCAGGAGGAGGCAGCACGGCGGAAGCCTCCCGCGAACATGCCATCGACGAGCCAGTGCCTGGATATGTGCAGGTGGCAGGCGGGAAACTGACGACGTATCGCCGCATCGCGGCAGACGCGGCCGACAGCGTGAGCCGCGCCCTCAATCATCGAAACCGGTCGACCACGGCCGGGATACCGCTGGTCGGGGCTGCCGGATCCCGGCCAGAAATGCGCAGGCGACTGACCCAGGTCGGGATTTCGGACAGCGCCGTTGATCCGATGATTGGTCGTTACGGTACCGATGTCGAGCTCGTCGCAAGAATCGCCGAAAGTGCACCAGAACTCGCACGCTCGTTGGGCGATGGGAGAACCATCCCCGCCGAAGCCGTATATGCCGTTCGCTACGAAGCCGCAACGACCCTGAGTGATTTCACACTTCGCCGCAGCCACCTTGCATGGTTCACCCCCGACCACGGACGCGAGGATGCCGAACTTCTTGCGGTCATCATGGGTCGTGAACTCGGCTGGGACGAAGGAGAGCGTCTTGATCAATTACGCCTCCACGAGAAGGAACTGGCGGCCGAAGGCCTCTAGTCAGGAGGTCGACTGCTCAACTCCACCAGTCGACCTTCCAAAAAGTGTTGGTCTTGTTCGTTGGGTTGACAGGCCAGTGCCCTTCGATAACTGGTGGCCGCCTCGGCCAAAAGGCCGAGGCGGCGCTGGTAGTCGGCCCTCGCGGCCCAGAGCAGATGCCAGTCGTCGAGACCCTCAACCCCCTCCAGCAGTTCAAGGGCGTGGCCGGGTCCGCTCACCTCCGCCTCGGCCACCGATCGGTTGACCCTCACGACCGGCGTAGGCAACACCCGCTCCAGAAAGCGGTACAACTCGGCGATCTGGGGCCAATCAGTCTCGGCGAAGGAGGGGGCGATCCCGTGAAGGACCGCGATCGCCGCCTGGATCAAGAACGGTCCTTTCGAACCACGGCGGAGGTTGTTCTCGACCAGCGCCTCTGCTTCCGAGATGGCGGCGGCGTCCCACAAACCGCGGTCTTGATCGACGAGAAGCACGGCGTGACCCTGATCATCGATGCGAGCTCGCCTTCGAGCATGTGTCGCCAGCATCAATGCCAGAAGACCCGACACCTCCGGTTCGTCAGGCATCAGAGCGTGCAGATCTCTCCCAAGGCGAACCGCTTCATTGGCTAGATCAACCCTTGAATCGAGTGAACCGGACACTGCATGATGCCCGGTGGTGAATACGAGATACACCACCCCCAGAACCGGGGGCAGCCGCTCAGGCAGCTCAAAATCTTCCGGCACGCGATAAGGAATTCGGGCGGTCGCGATCTTCTTTTTGGCGCGACTGATCCTCTGACCCATCGTCGGTTCCGGCACGAGAAAAGCTCTGGCGATCTCTGTGGTACTCAGACCACACAACGTCCGCAACGCCAGCGCCACTTGGGCCGGTGGCGACAGGGCAGGGTGGCAACAAGTAAAGACGAGACGGAGCAGGTCATCGGGCTGGTGAATCGGGTCGGCATCCAGCAACCGCATTGCCTCGGCCTCCTTTTGGGTGCGACGCGACTCTCGCCGCAAGCGATCGAGTGCCCGGTTTCTCGCTGTTGTGGTCAGCCACGCTGCCGGGTTGTCGGGCGCGCCATCGCGTTCCCATCGCTCGAGCGCCACCAGCACCGCCTCCGAGAGGGCATCTTCTGCCAACCCGAAGTCTCCGGTCAGCCGGATGAGGGTGGAGCGAATCCGCCCACCCTCATCCCGAAGGACTTGATCTAGCGTCAACCTTCCTGGCCGAATTCGACAACCGGTCGGACCTCGACCTTGCCGTACCAGGAGCCTGGAATCTGAGCCGCGAGTTTGAGCGCGTGATCGAGATCGGTTGCCTCGAGAATGTAGAAGCCGGTCAAGACCTCCTTCGTCTCCGCAAACGGGCCGTCCGTGTGAAGGACATCGCCACCTTTGCCACCATTCACCTTGACGGTGGTTGCCGTCGAGGTTGGATGAAGTGCTTCTCCTCCAACGATCGCATCGGCATTCGACTCTCCAAAGTCGTTGTACTCGGCCATCACCTTGGCCCAGGCCTCGGGATCGGGTTGGGCCGACTCGCTTTCGACCGGGTCATAGATCAGAGCTGCATATTTCGCCATCATTGCTCCTTTCGACTTCTCCGACAGCGTATCGATACGACGAACGGCAGCAGGCCGCTTCGACACCGTCTTCGAGTTTTTTCGCTCCGGTGACGACCGACTCGGAGTCAGACCCAGTCGAGAGTTCGCGAGACCGCGTCCTTCCAGCGCTCGTACCGGCCTTCCCTTTCGTCTTCGCCCATGACAGGTTCCCATCGCCTGTCTTCGCGCCAGTTCGACTTCAGATCCCGGAATGAACTCCATACTCCTGTCGCCAATCCGGCGGCGTAGGCCGCACCGAGGGCCGTGGTCTCTGAGACCAGGGGCCGAACCACCGGAACGCCGAGGATGTCTGCCTGGAACTGCATGAGCAACTCGTTGACAACCATCCCGCCATCGACCCTGAGCTCATGCAACCGAACTCCCGAGTCGGCGTTCATAGCGTCGAGCACTTCTCGGGTCTGGAACGCCGTGGCTTCGAGAGCGGCCCGCGCGATGTGAGCCTTGGTATTGAACCGGGTCAGACCGGCGATCACACCTCGTGCGTCAGAACGCCAGTGTGGTGCAAACAGACCCGAGAATGCTGGCACAAAATAGACACCACCGTTGTCTGAAACCGATAGGGCCAGACTCTCAACCTCCTCGGACGAGGAAATGATGCCGAGGTTGTCCCTCAGCCATTGAATGAGTGAGCCGGTGACTGCAATCGATCCCTCGAGCGCATAAACCGCGTCCGAGTCTCCCACTCGATATCCCACCGTCGTCAATAGACCGTTTTCGGATTGGACGAGATCGTGGCCGGTGTTGAGCAACATGAAATTGCCGGTGCCGTAGGTGTTCTTCGCCATGCCCGCGTCGAAACAGGTCTGCCCAAACAGTGCAGCCTGCTGGTCGCCGAGAATTCCGGCGATGGGCACCCCGGCAAGTGGACCGGTTGCTTCGGCGACCACGGCGGACGACGACACGATTTCGGGAAGCATTGCAGCGGGCACTCCGATCGCCTCACACAAGTTTTCGTCCCAGTCCTGGTTGCGAAGGCTCATGAGCAGGGTTCGGGAGGCGTTCGTCACGTCGGTGATATGGCTGTTGCCGCCGGTCAGGTGCCACACCAGCCAGGAATCGATCGTCCCAAACGCCAATTCCCCGCGTTCGGCCCTCGCAAGGAGATCCTTGTCACTGTCGAGCAGCCAACGCACCTTGGGCCCGGCGAAATAGGTTGCCAGTGGCAAGCCGGTGTCGGCTCGGAATCGGTCGATTCCAAAGTCGCCTGCCAGATTCGTGACAAGGTCAGCCGTCCTGGTGTCCTGCCATACAATCGCGTTTGCCACAGGAGTTCCGGTCTCGCGATCCCAGACCACGGCGGTCTCACGCTGGTTGGTGATCCCAATCGCATCGAGATCCGACGCGGTGAGGCCGGCACTGCCCATCGCAGATTCGGCGACCGCCCAGCACTTTTCGATGATTTCGATCGGATCGTGCTCGACCCAACCAGGCTCTGGGAAGATCTGGGTGTGTTCCAATTGCGCAGCCGAAACCACGTTGCCGCTGCGCTCGAAAACCATGAATCGTGAACTCGTGGTCCCTTGGTCGAATGACCCGATCAAATCAGCCATGACCTCACCTCCGCCCAAGCGACGCTAGCGCACCTCACCCCGGCAGCCTGCGAGCGGCCATCTCCTGGGCTCTGGCCGGGTCTTCTACCCAACGCTCGATCACATCGACACCGTCTTCGACCATCAGATCGACTTCTGTCCGCTCCGCCTTGGTGAACCGGGCAAGTACGTGGTCGGCGGCATCGACCCTACCGGGCGGGCGGCCCACCCCGATCTTGAGACGGTCGAATTCCCCTGTCGCCAGGGCCTTTTCAACTGACCGGATGCCGTTGTGCCCCCCTGCTCCACCTCCACGTTGCAGCCGCAATCGGCCAAAAGCCAGATCGATATCGTCATGGAGCACGATGAGGTCGGAGGAATCCGCCTTGTAGTACTTCAAGACGGCGCTGACCGGACCTCCGGTCTCGTTCATGAAGGACATCGGTACCGCAACCACGACCCGTTCGCCCGCGACCCGAACCTCACCGATCTCGGCTCTGACCCTGAGCGGGCCCCTTTTGAAACGTTCGGCATTGCGGTTGACGAGAGCCGATGCGACCTCGAAACCGACATTGTGCCGGGTGCCGGTGTAATCGGGCCCCGGGTTGCGGAGTCCGATCACGACCTTCATTCGTCGCCGGCGCCCTCCGAGGACTCTCCGGCCGGGGACTCGTCCCCTTCGCCGTCGGCCTCGCCTTCGCCCTCTTCGCCTTCGATCTCCTCGCCCTCTTCTGGCTCTGGCTCGACCTCGACGGCTGGAACGACGACCGATGCGATCACGGTCTCGGGATCTTCGAGGATCTCGAAGCTGCGATCAGCCATCACATCCTCGAACCGGATGGAATCTCCAACGCCGAGGGCACTCACATCCACGTCGATGTGGGCGGGAATGTCCATCGGAAGCGCCTCGATCATGACCTGGTGAGTTGCGTGAGTCAGAATTCCGCCTTCTCTCACTCCGACCGGCTCGCCGATCAGCACAACCCCGACCTGTGTCTGGACCTTCTCTTTGAGGTTGACTCCGACAAAGTCGATATGACGGATCTGGTTTCGATAAGGATGGCGCTCGACCATTTTGGGGATGGTGAGGATGCTCTCACTGCCTGTTTCGAGCGAGATCAATGCATTTGACCCATGGTGAGCGATGATCACCATCAGGTCGTGGTGATCGACCGCCACCGCGAGCGGCTGACGACCCTTCCCGTACACAATGCCGGGTACGCCGCCCTCGGCGCGGAGGCGGCGTGAGTTGCGGCTGCCGGTCGCGCGGCCGAGCTCGGCGCGCAGTGAAATTTGTTCTGCCATGAAAGAAGCTCCTCGGAGAAAAAGTCGAGACCTGAATTATGGCCGAAACGGGCACCGATCGCCAAAGCCAACCATCAGAGGGCGTCGACGAATGCCCGACTCCGCTCGGCGAGAATCCGTGCCGTACCTGGCTTGGTCAAAGAGTGGCCTTCACCGGGTAGATCGACGACGGTCGCCCGCCGAAGGGAACGAACGTGTTGGTCGAACAGGTCCGGCCGGCTGAAGGCGTCACGTTCCCCTCTGAAAAACAGACTCGGAACCCTGATCGATTCGAGATGATCTATCCGCAGCTTTTCGGGCCGACCCGCAGGATGGAGCGGATAGCCATACGCTATGACCGCAGGGACATCGTGTGGTTCGGCCGCCAGCATCGTCCCGATCCGCCCACCCATGGACCGTCCCGCCAACACCGGAGACTCGCCACGATTTTGACGAACCCACTCGACCGCAGCCAGATGGGCACTCATCAAGACGAGCGGCCTATCTGGCGCGCGCCGGCCGGCCGCCGCGTATGGATAGTCGAACGTGCAAACGCCAAACCCCGCCTCGGCGAGGGCTGTTGCCAGCTCTACGGTCATCCGGTGGCGTTGACTGGTTCCCGCTCCGTGCGCCAACAGAACGGTTGGACCTTCACCATCGAATTGGATGAGGGTGGTGGTCGTATGACCACTGTCCGATCGGAGCTCGAACTCCTTCATTTGGACGCTCCTGTCAGATCTGCGTCGACCGTCAGGGTTTTGTGATCGGACCCTGCCAACACGTCGACTCTGACCGCGTCCAGGGAGAGGCCGCGCGTGAACACATGGTCGATCCTCAGCAAAGGTGGTGTGCCAGGGCGGGCCGACCAGGTGCGTTTTGGCGTCTCACCCAACCGGGACGCCCACTCGGCTACGCCATCGTCAAAGCTACGAACCAAGCGACGATAGGTCGGCCAGATCGGGGTGGCATTGCAGTCCCCGAGGATGACCAGCCGATCGATCCCGCTGGTGAGTCGGGAGAGGGTATCGACCTGCCGCGCCCTGGCACGGATGGAACCGAGTCCATCGACCGGATTACTGAGGTGGATTCCAAAAATGGCGGTCGTATGACCCGCTCCAGCCGTCAGGTTCGTCGACACACCCGACCGACCCTCCAGGTCGAGTTGCTCGACATCTATTGGAAACTGCGCCACCATCGCGGTGCCGCTGCAATCGTCTGCTCCCTCGACGACTCCGTGCGCGAAAACACGCTCCAACAACTCGGCGGCATCGAATCCGACCTCTTGTGCCACCAGCAGGTCGGGTTGCAGTTCCTCGAGAAGCGCATTCAACGCGGACACTTCGGCCCTTCCGTTGTAGAGATTGGCTGTCATCAGGCGCATGAGGGTCCAACAGCCTATCCGCGCCAGCGGGTACGCTCGAACCGATGGAACTAAGGGTTTTTGGAGACGCCGAGGAGCTGTCGGCGGCCGTGGCGACGATGATTGCTGCCACCGCCGACGAAACCAAGGACGGGGTCAGGAGATCAATCGGGTTGGCGGGAGGTTCGACTCCGCTCGACTCCTACCGCCAGCTGGTTCAACTACAACTCGGGTGGGATCAGGTCGACCTGTGGCTGTCGGATGAGAGGTGGGTGAGCCACGACCATCCTGATTCAAATGGCGGAATGATCGAGGCCATCATTGGCGGATTGGCGACGATTCACCGACCTCGCTACTCCGAGTTCCTCACGGCCATCGATTCTGCCTCGCACTACGAGGCGACGCTCAGGCACCTGCACGGTGACCGTGCACCAGATCTCATCTTGCTTGGGATGGGCGGGGACGGACACATCGCATCGCTCTTTCCTGGGACCGCCGCGTTGGAGGTCAACGACCGGCTGTTTGTCGCCAACTGGGTCGACAGTCTCGACACCTGGCGACTCACAGCGACATTCGAGATGCTCGAATCAGCCAGAAAGGTGGTGGCGATCATCGGAGGCGAATCCAAGGCCAACACTCTCGCAGCCGCAATCGAAGGCGAGCAGGGTCGCCTGCCGATCCAACGAGTGTTGGCCGCCAATACCGAGGTAATCGTGATGTGCGACCGGGCGGCTGCGTCCGGTTTGTCCGGTCGTTAATGCCACGGCCCCCCATAAGATCGTTCAATGCCCCGAAACCGAACGCTGTTCGTGATTTTCGGCCTTGTCCTGGCCGCCTGCAACGCTCCCGCCGAACCCATCTCGACAGAGGTTGCCCCGAGCACGTCCGCAACCGGCACCATTGCCGCGACGCCGGCCAGAAGCACGCCCGAGCCATCGATCGCGACCTCAACGGCTCCCGACACAACACTCGCTCCGATTTCGACTCCGGCCCTGCGCCTAGATCATTATTCGGCGACTTTCGATTCTGGGAGAGACCTGGTTGACCTGTATCTCCCAGACGATGCGTCCGCGGCTCCGGTCTTGGTTCTCGTCCACGGGGGGGCATGGATCACCGGCGACGCCTCCTACATTGCTCCGCTCGCCAATGAACTGGCTGCACGGGGAGTCATCGTGTTCAACGTCAGCTACCACACCCTCAACGAAGGCGGGGCCTTCCCCTCTATGGTCGATGACGTGGCCTGTGCTGTCGCCTTCGCAACCGCCAAGGCCTCCGAGTACACGGCTTCGAAAACTGTCGTCATCGCCGGGCACTCGGCCGGCGGCCACCTGGCCGCGCTCGTCGCATTCTCGAAAGGCCGATTCGGGGCCGATTGTCCGTGGGACCCATCCGCCGGTGTTGACGGATTCATCGGGTTGGCCGGGCTTTACGACGTCGCAACATTGCCGATTCTCGCCGCCTTCTTCGGCGCCGCCCTCGAGGACGACCCGGAGCTCTGGGCCTCCGGCAACCCCCTCACCTATGTCGAGAGCAATGCCGGTATTACAACCCTGGCAATTCACGGAAGTGCCGACGAGGTGGTCCCACTCGCCGAGTCGCTCAACCTCGTCCAGCTCGTCAACGAATTCGCAGGCTCTGCTCGCCTCGAGAGGGTGGACGGAGAAAACCACAACGGAATGGTGCAGCCGGTTGTCGTCAATGACCTCATCCTCGAGTTCATGGACGAGATCAAAAATCGGTGAAATCCCTTGCCGGCTGACGCGGCCCGTACCGGGGGTAGGGGCCGGCCCCCTCCAGTAGTCGCTGCACTCTTGCCCGATTCGGACGGAACGGTTCGAGGAGTTCGAGCATACGTTCGTCGGTCCCTCGAGCCTCGCCGGCAAGATGCCAAGAAACGTAGTGCTTCAGATGGAAGTCACCGACGCTGACCGCATCAGGGTCACCGTGGCTCACGACGATCGTCTCGGCCGAAGTCCAAACTCCAACCCCGGAGAACCGCTCGAGATACGTCCGCGAGACTTGGGGTGATTCTTCCGCGAGCCCTTCGATTCGGCCGGCATCCGCGGCAACACGACGGAGCACGTCGGCTCGACGCTTCTCGATGCCAAGATCGTGGAGTTCGTGATACGGCGCCGCAGCCAACCGCCGAGGATCGGGCGGGAGAAGGAGAGGTCGCGGTCCTGGTGCCGGATCGGAAAACCGGGCAGCGAGGCCGTGTAGCCCGCTCTTCGCCTCTTTGCCCGTGACTTTTTGTCCGACGATCGCATAGATCAGCGCATCAAAAACGAGACCGGTGGCGCCGAAGCGCCGCCCCGGTTGGCCCCGGTGCATTTCGGCGAGTTGACGATGATCCGGTTGGAACATCGACGGATCGTCAAGGAGTCCAACGATCCGATCCAGTCGCTCCAGTATCCATGACGCTCCAGGACCCCAGGCGGTGCCATGCACACCATCGGCATTGCGATGGACACGGAGAGTGGTTGGACCAGCGGGAGTCAGGGCAGGACGCCACCAGCCGTCCTCGGCGAACCGTCCCCAGGTCAGCGTCAGAGGGCGCAACGTAGCTCTCAGGTCGAGCGGGCCGACCGGGAGTACGGTCCTTACATCCCCTTGGGGTGCCACACCGTCTTCGTCTCGGTGAAAGCAGCGATCAGATACGGGCTTTGGCCGTCGGCCGTTTCCGATCTGATCACTCTTTTTACATTGTCTGCCGACGCCTCTTCCGCCGCGGTCACCAGCGATCCGTCCAACCCGGTGATGTCGATCGCCTCGACGTCCATGTGGGAAGACAGCCAAGGGATCAGTTCGGAAGGTGAGCCGGTGAGAATGTTGACCACCCCGGCCGGCAGATCGGATGTGGCAATGGCCTCAGCAAGAGTCACAGCGGGGAGTGGCAGTTTTTCGGAGGCAACCACGACCACCGCGTTTCCCGTGACGAGGGCGGGCGCCATCCGCGAAACCAGGCCGAGCAGCGCCGGTGCGCCGGGAGCGACGATGCCGACCACTCCGGTTGGCTCTGGTACGGAGATATTGAAGAAAGGTCCGGCTACAGGATTCAGGTTTCCCATGACCTGGGCGAACTTGTCACACCATCCTGCGTACCACACCAACCGGTCCACGGTTGCCCCCACCTCGCGATCGGCCATCTTTTTGGACAGACCACCGACCCGAATCTGCTCGGAGAAAGAAGCTGCGCGGTCTTCGATCATCTCCGCCATGCGATACAGGATCTGGCCACGGTTGTAGCCGGTCCTGGCTGCCCATCCGGGGAAAGCGGTGCGAGCCGCTCTGACCGCTTCGCGCAGGTCCTTGCGGGACGCGAGCGCGACCCTGGCGACCACGGTGGCGTCGGCGTCGAGCGCCGGATAACTCCGACCAGACTCCGAACGGGGAAACTGCCCACCGATGAAGAGCTTGTGAGTTTTGCGGACGTCGAGGCGATCGCTCATAGACCTTCCGCCTTCATGTATGCGAGCAGCCCGTGCCGCCCGCCTTCGCGCCCGAACCCCGACTCCTTGTAGCCGCCGAAAGGAGAGGTGGGGTCGAACTTGTTGTAGGTGTTTGCCCACACGACTCCACTCCGGAGTCGATCCGCCATCCACAGGATGCGTGAACCCTTGGTGGTCCACACCCCAGCCGCCAATCCGTAAGGAGTGTTGTTGGCCTTTTCGATCGCTTCTTCCGGCGTCCGGAAAGTGAGAACGGACAGCACGGGGCCAAATATCTCCTCTTGGGCAATCCGATGGCTCTGGCTCACCCCAGTGAACAAGGTCGGCCGGTAGAAGAAACCGCGATCGGGAAGAGCGCACGATGGCTGGAACATCTCCGCTCCTTCCCGCTGACCCACGGCGACCAACGCTTCGATGCGATCGAGTTGTGCTCTCGAATTGATGGCGCCGACATCGGTGTTCTTGTCCAGGGGATCTCCGACTCGCAAAGTCTCCAACCGGTTCTTCAGTTTCTCGAGAAACGGTTCTGCCACGGACTCCTGAATCAGAAGCCGCGAACCGGCGCAGCAAACGTGACCCTGGTTGAAGAAGATCCCATTGATCACTCCTTCGATCGCCTGATCGATCGGGGCGTCCGCAAAAACGATGTGAGCGCCTTTTCCCCCCAATTCGAGCGTCAGCCGCCGACCCGACCCTGCCAGCCGTCGTTGAATCTCTTTGCCGACTTCGGTCGAGCCGGTGAAGGCGATTTTGTCGACGTCGGAATGACCCACCACGGCCGCCCCCGTTTGGCCTGCGCCGGGGACGACGTTGAGGACACCCGGCGGCAAACCGGCCTCGGCTGCGATCTGGGCGAAATGGAGGGCGGACAGGGGTGTTGTCTCTGCCGGCTTGAGAACGACCGTGTTCCCGGCCGCCAGCGCCGGCGCCACCTTCCAGGACAACATCAGCAAGGGGAAGTTCCACGGGATGATCTGTCCAGCAACTCCGATGGGTTTGGGGTCAAGGCCGGGAAACGCGTATTCGAGCTTGTCGGCCCAGCCTGCGTTGTAGAAGAAGTGGGCAGCGACGAGAGGCAGATCCACGTCACGAGACTCCTTGATGGGTTTGCCCCCGTCGAGGGTCTCGAGCACCGCGAGTTCACGGGATCGCTCCTGAACCATTCGAGCAATCCGGAACAGGTATTTGGCACGTTCTTGACCAGACAACTGCGACCATCCGCCAAAAGCCCGACGAGCGGACGCGACTGCGCGATCGACGTCCGCCGGACCTGCTTCGGCCACTTCGGCCAGCGGTTCCTCGGTAGCCGGGTTGATGGTCGCGAGGTAGTTCTTGGAGAGCGGCTTGTGAAAGTCGCCGTCGTAGAAGACACCGTATGTCTCTGCCACCGAGACGAGGTCGGCTGCCTCACGTGACGTGGCATAGGTCCAGTCGAGCGGCTCGGTTGCGGGATGGAGCACGGGAGTGTGGTCTGTATCTGTCATCTCAATCCTTGGTGAAATATTCCGGCGACTGGTACCGGCCGGTCTTGAGCCATCTGATCTGCATCAATATGTCGTTCAGTAGCGATGACGCACCAAACCGGAACAAGTCAGGGGTCATCCAGCCTCGGCCGAGCGTTTCGTTCAAGACAACGAGATATCGAATGGCGTCCTTGGAAGTGCGAATCCCACCCGCCGGCTTCATTCCGACCTTGACCCCGGTCAACGCCGAGTAGTCCCGAATCGCCTCGAGCATCACCAGGGTCACCGGAATGGTCGCGGCAGGGTTCACTTTGCCCGTCGAGGTCTTGATGAAATCGGCGCCGGCCGCCATCGCCAGCATGGAGGCCTTTCTGACGTCGTCAAAGGTCCCCAACTCACCAGTCTCGAGTATGACCTTGAGGTGGGCCGGTCCACACGCCTCCTTGACAGCCCTGATCTCCTCATACACTTCGAGAAAGCGGCCGCTCAGGAAGGCGCCCCGGTCGATCACCATGTCAACCTCGTCAGCACCCATCTCCACCACACGACGGGTCTCATCGATCTTGAGGTCGAGGGGGGCCTGACCGGACGGAAAATAGGTCGCCACCGATGCGACCTTGACCCCTGAGCCGCCCAGAGCCTCCTTGGCAACTGGAACCATGTTGGGATAAACGCAGATCGCCGCCACCGACGGCACCGAAGGGTCAATCGGATCGGGACGGATCCCCTTGGCCGAAAGTTGGCGGACTTTGCCCGGTGTGTCTTTGCCTTCGAGGGTGGTGAGGTCACACATCGTGACCGCCAGTTCGAGCGCAGCCATCTTCGATTCCTTCTTGATCGAGCGGGTTGCGAGCGAAGCGACTCTTTCGAAAACGGCGACCTCGTCCACCGACGGGGCTCCGCCAACGTAGGCCTGGACGGCGGCGCGACTCGGACGCTCAGGAAGTGCGGCGACGATTGCGGACATCGAGTTGATGGTAGGCGGTATCAGAATCGACCGAGGCACGGCCGATTCGACCGACGACGGGACGCCTGCTTCATTCAGACGGGACGCCGATGTACCGGCTTCGAAAGTAGCCGAGAGCGGGGGTCTCTCGATCCCCCAGAGTCAATCGCTGAACGGTCCCAACATGAATCACGTGGTCGCCGCCGTCGTAGGCGTGGGTGGAACTACATTCGAAAACCGCCAGGGTGCCCCCGATCACGGGCAGACCGTTCCACCCTGGAGAGGTTTCGATGCCACTGAAACGATCGGTCCCCTTGGTGGCAAAGCGCACACTCAGATCTTGCTGCGAGGCCGCCAGCACATGAATGACAAACCCATTCGAGTCGGAAAACGCGGGGAACCCCTCTGAATCCCGACCAAGGCTGAATGACACCATGGGAGGATCCAGCGAGATCGAGGTGAATGAATTGGCCGTCAGACCAAAGGGAGAACCGTCTGCGTCGATGGTCGTCACGACCGCCACTCCCGTCATGAATTGACCGGCCGCGGCGCGGAAAGTTTTGTGGTCGAACGACTCCATTGCCATCTGCCTCCAATCTGTAGCCAGTATGGATGCTACGCCTGAGCCGGATTCGACACCAGACGTGGCCCACGCAATGCTCCGCCGATGTCCGCCAACCGCTCGGTGACCCACGCCTCCAAAACACGCTGGTCGGCCCCGGAAACGTCAACCAGATCAGTCTCGTGCGGGTGGCCCTGGGTTGTCCATCACCAGGATCGATGCCTGAGGTGAGACGGTCGATCATCGGATTGGTGGGTCTCACCGGCCTGGTTTGGGGGCTCGGCGGCGTATTGTCCAAGGCCCTGGTCGCCGACGGGGTCGACCCGTTCGTGGTTACTGCCATACCGTTCTCGGTCGGCGCGCTGATCGCGTGGTATCGCAGAATCGGACTACCGATCTCGGCTCGGCTGATCAGTGATGGGATCATTTTGGGCGTGGTCAACTCCAGCCTCCCGGCGCTGATGTTCAACCTCGCTTATGAATCGCTACCGGCCGGGGTCGTGGCGCTCTTGTTGTCGATTGGACCGGTCATCACTGCCGTCACCGCCCACTTTGCCTTCCATGACGAGCCCTTCACCGGCCGCAAGGCAGCCGGCCTGTTCGTGTGTGTCGTCGGGGTTGGTGCGCTCGCCTTCACGCCGGGTCTGCTCGAGGGCTCATCCGTCGGAGGAGTCCTGCTGGCCCTAGCCGGGGCCGCGATCGCAGGCACGAGCGCGATCCTAAGCCGCAGACTCGCAATAAAACACGGTGGCCGCGCCATCGTCGCCCCACAGCTGACCGCAGCCGGGCTCCTCCCCCTGATCGTGGGTGTGCTCATCGGTCGTCCGCTCATTCCGAGTCCCGGATGGGAGGTGTGGCACTTCTTGGCCATGACCGCGATTGGGGCGGTTGCCAGCTACGGAGGTTTTCGGCTGATCATGAAGGCCAACGAGACCGGAACAACTGGCGAGGTTTCGATCGTCGGATACGTGGTCCCCGTGGTCGGCGTCGTGGGCGGAGTGCTGTTTCTCGCAGAGCAGCCAACCTTGTTCACGTTGGTGGGCGGTGTTTTCATCCTGGGTGGGATCGCCATGGTCGGACGTGCCAGCGGCAAACCGGCCAGGCTGGTCAGGGCTGCCGGGTAGCCTGCCTTTCGATGACCGCTCCTCGACACATCCTCGTGGCCGTCGCCTGGCCCTACGCCTCGGGCCCTAGGCATCTGGGACACCTGGCCGGGGCATATCTTCCCGCCGACATCTTCGCCCGCTACCACCGGTGCGCCGGCAACAAGGTTCTCATGGTCTCCGGTTCCGATGTACATGGCACGCCGATAACGGTGAAAGCCGAGCAGGAGGGAGTCTCTCCCCAAGAGATCGTGGATCGTTATCACGCCGAATTCCTCGACAACTGGGACAAAGTAGGCATCCAGTGGGAGTTGTACACCAGCACCGGCACCCCGAACCATCACGCTGTCACCCAGGACATGTTCAGCACGCTCATCGAAAACGGATACATCGCCACACAGACCAGCGAGCAGTTCTACGACCCCGCCGCCGAAAGATTCTTACCCGACCGGTATGTCGAGGGCACCTGCCCCCACTGCGGCTACGCCTCGGCCCGCGGCGACCAGTGCGACAACTGCGGGCGCCAACTCGATCCCACCGACCTGATCGATCCCCGCAGTCGTTTCACCGGAACCACACCGGTGATGAGGGATACAGAGCACTACTTCATCTTGTTGTCCAAATTTCAGGACCGTCTCCTCGAATGGCTCCGTGGACGCCAGGGTTGGCGCAAACACGTGCTCAACATGGCGATAGGTTTCACTGAAGAGGGCCTTCAGGACCGGGCCATCACTCGCGATCTGGAATGGGGCGTCGCGATCCCCGAGCCGTACAACACGATCGGCGACGGCAAGCGCATCTACGTCTGGTTCGACGCCGTCATCGGTTACCTCTCTGCCGCCAAGGAGTGGGCGCAGCGGCAGGGGACGCCCGATGCGTGGAAGGACTGGTGGGAAGACGCCGAGGCCGAGAGCTATTACTTCATAGGCAAAGACAACATCGTTTTTCACGCCGTGATCTGGCCATGCCAGTTGATGGGTTATCAGGGCCTCAACCTGCCAACCGACGTACCCGCCAATCAGTATGTGACCTTCAAGGGTGACAAGGCCTCGGCGAGTCGTGGGATCGGCCGCTCGATCGGTTGGTATGCGGCCCGTCTCGAGCCCGACTCTTTGCGGTTTGCCTTGACGTCGATCCTTCCTGAACAGAACGACACCGATCTGTCCGATGGCCAGATGATCGAGCGAATCAACTCGGAGTTGGTGGCCAACTGGGGAAACCTGGTCAACCGGGTTTTGTCGATGACCGCCAAGAACTTCGACGGAAAGGTCCCACCAGGAGAACCGATCCCAGAAGACCAAGCTCTGATCGAATCGACTCATACCGCTCTGTCGGAGACGGGCCACCTCATCGAGAAGGTCGAACTGCGGGCAGGTCTGCGGCGGCTGATGGAGGCTGCCACCGAGGTCAACGTGTACCTCAACGCCAATGAACCGTGGAAGACGATCAAGGTTGATCGTGAGCGCGCCGGAACAGTGCTGTGGACGGCGATCCAGGCCATCGCAACCCTCAGGGTCGGCCTCGCCCCTTATCTTCCGTTCACAACGACGCGATTGGGAGCGATGCTCGGCGCCGTCGAAACCATCGATCGATGGGAGCCGGTCGAAGTGTCATCGGGTTCAACTTTGGGCGAGATCGTGCCGCTCTTCACCAAGCTCGACCCCGACGTCCTCGACGATTGACCTCGGGCGCCGCCGCTACTCGGTCTCTCCGAGGGCCAGCGCCACTGCCTCCTCGACACCGATGTTTCGTCCAGGTTCGAGAAGTCTGGCGGCCTCAGCCTCTCCCAGTTCACGGACCATCTTCACGGTGGTGTCTTCGAGTCCGATCGTGGCCGGGCTCCACCCTCCTCCCATCGACTCCGATGCCGCCGCGGCAGCAGCCGCGAGCAGGGCGGCGAACTCGTGGTTACCCATGTCCAACTCGACTCGAGACACATATTCGACACCCCACACCTGAAGGAACACGTCGCTCAATTCGATACCACGTCTGATTGCCGTCACGGCGCTGGCCCGAGCATCTGCGAGACGTCCCTCCACCAGAGCCGCTCCCGCCTGAGCAAGCAGGGTCTGGGCGGCGTGTGTGTGGCGGCCCACCTTGGTGTACATCTCACCGGCCTCTTTGAACATAGGTCCGGCCTCTCCCCATCCACCCCGGTTGAGGCTGGCGAAGGCTTCGGCGGCGAGCACATCAGCCAGTCCTGCCTGGTCACCGAGCCGCGAGTAGATCGACTTGGCTTCGGCCAGGGGCTCACCCGCTTCTTCGGTTTGTTGGGCGACTATGAGAGACGTCGCCAATCCGTATAGAGCTTCGGCAAGTAAACTCTCGTCGCCGGCGCTCCGGGCAAGGTCGACGGCTTCCCGATAGCCGGTGATGGCCTCATCGGGCCTCTTCTGCCAATACAAGACGGCCGATCGTGCCATGAGCCCCTTTATCGTCCCTACGTCGTGACCCAATCCGGCTAGTTCGAAAAACCGATCCAGCCAGATCTTGAACTCGACCATGTGACCACTGCTCTGATAAAACCGCCAAACGTCACCGAGCATGGCCATGCCGTCCCCTCGGCGTCCATCGCGCTGGAGGATCGCCAAAACTTCTCTGAGGTTCTCCAACTCACCGTTGAGTTGTGCCCGCCACCATTCGCCCCGGTCGCCGAGAAGACCGTCGTGAGCCTCGCCGGCCAGGTCCACAAAGAAGCGAACGTACCGCTCTGTGATTTCGTCGCTCTCTGGCGACTCTGCCAGCCGCCGGCGGGCGTACCGACGGAGTCCGTCGAGCATCGTGAATCGCCCGCCGGTCTCAACCACCCTGCGCAGCAATGATCGGTCCACCAGTTCTGCCAGCTCCTCGAAGGCGTCATCGCCGATCACCACCTCGGCAGAGTCGATACTCATCGAACCGGCGAAAACGCCGAGCCGGCGAAATGCGCGGCGGGTCGAGTCTCCCAGCAGGTCGTAACTCCATCCGATTGCGTCGTCCAGCGTCCGATGCCGTTGTGGGGCGTCGGTCTGAGTGCCGTAGCTCATCCGGTCGGTGCGCAACCGTTCGAGCATTTGGACCGGCCCCAGAATGTTCGCGCGGGCCGCCACAAGCTCGATCGCCAGCGGCAGTCCGCCGAGATAGGCGACCAGTTCACGAACCTCGTTCTCGTCACAGACGAAGCCGGGGGCGATCGCTTTGGCGCGGTCCAGGAAAAGGCTGACCCCCACGGATCCATCGGGGTCGAGTGGATCGAGTAGATAACGTGCTTCGCCGGCAATCCGCAATGGCACCTGACTTGTCACCAGTGCTCTGGTGCCCGTCGTGGCGGCAAGAAGGCCACCGATCTGAGGCGCGGCGGGCTCAACCTGCTCGAAGTTGTCGATGATCAGGAGGAGCACTTCGTCGGCGAGCATCTTCACAACGGCATCGATCGTCGTCGGTTCCACGCCGAGTTGTTTGGCGACCGAAGGAATAACGAAGTCGGGATCGGAGACCGAAGACAGGTCGACAAAAACAACCCCGCCGCTGAAGCGATCGATCAACCGAGATCCGACTGTGAGTGCCAGGCTGGTTTTACCCACCCCGCCCGGTCCGAGGAGGGAAACCAAACGATTCTCCTCGAGCATGGCCGACAGCGCCTCGACCTCGGTTTCCCGACCGATTATCGGACTGAGGCGAGTAGGCAGATTGGTCGTGATCGCCCTGGCGGTCCGCAACGGCGGGAACTCGGACGGCAGACCAGGAACAATCACCTGGTACATGAACTCGTCGACCTCGAGACCTCGCAGCAGGTGGCGGCCGAGTTCTCTGAACGAGAAGCTGTCGTCGGCGAGCAAATGTGTGGCCTCGGTCACCACTACCTGGCCACCATGGGCTGCAGCCATCACTCTGCTGGCACGATGGACGTCGATACCCACATAGTCATCGTCGACCTCCACCGCCTCGCCGGTGTGGATACCGATGCGAACCCTCACGTCCCCGCCAGTCGGCCATCGGTGTCCGGCGAACGCCTGCTGTATCGCAACGGCGGCCATGATCGAGCTAGAGGCGCCGGTGAATACTGCAAATACCCCGTCGCCCGTAGTTTTGACCTCTAAGCCTCCAGCGGCGGCAATCGCCCTTCGGATGAGGACAAAGTGCATGGCGATCAGGGGTGCAAAGTCGATGCCAAGGCGTTGGGCGAGACCGGTGGAGTCCTCGATATCGGTGAACAGAAACGAGACTGTTCCCGCAGGGAGGTTGGCTGTCATCGGAGCCGAATTCTCCCACACGGCGGCGCAGGACGCGGCTTGTCACACTCG
Source organism: Acidimicrobiia bacterium (assembly GCA_041746105.1). GTDB lineage: Bacteria > Actinomycetota > Acidimicrobiia > Spongiisociales > ZC4RG35 > JBFHRE01. Next base: position 2,335 of record JBGTHP010000022.1, on the reverse strand, counting down.
CAGGCGAGGCCCTCCGATGTGCGATCGGGGGACGACCTTCACCCTGGTCACGATGCTCAACCTGGTCGCCGTGAGGACTGAAACAAATTCCTTGACGACTATCTCCGCCGACCTGGTATCACTATGGGTATGGGCACCGCTTCTACCGACGACCGATCCACCCATCGGAGACGTCCGCTCCCGCTGCGCATCGCGGTGAGCATGTTTGGCGCGGTGCTGTTGGTGGTGGGCTTGGCCGGATTGATCATTCCGGTGGTTCCGGGGTGGCTTCTCATCCTTCCGGGTCTTGCGATCCTCGCCGGTGAATTTGTCTGGGCGCGCCGACTTCTCGACGGAGCCAAGGGACAGATGGCAAAGGCGCGGGCGATGCGCCGGACGTCCACCGAGCGTGAGGCGGCCTGACCTCATTCGGCATCGGAAACGGGAATGCGCTTCCGACCTGCCCGAGCCCGTCCGCCTCAGCCGAGTATTCGGACAGCGCTAGCACCGAGTTGGAGCCAGGCGACCGCGCCAAACACAAACGTTGCAGCAATCCCGGCGATACCCACCCACCGCGGTCTTCGACGGCTTCGACCGTCCAAATACCAGCCAACGAGGCCGATCCCGAACAAGGGAATGACCCCAATCGCGGTCCAAGGGTTTTCCGCAACGGTGAACGCCAACAGCAGGGCCCCAAGCTGGAGACCGCTCAGCGCGATTATGTAGGCGAGCACAGTTTCGAGGACCTTGTTCTTGAACCGTAACTTGCCAAGCCGGGAGTCGACCACTGCGATCGTCATGCCCGCAATACCGGCTAGAAGCGGATACAAGATCACGTTGACGATAACCGGGGTCAATATCACGAAGTCGATGTTCTCCGGCTTCACGAACTGGTTGCCGCCAACGGCCGCTGCGATGACACCGGCCCACACCCATCGGTTCCGCACGGGGAGCCATTGTTTGGCGAGTACCCAGATCATCGCCGCGACGATGCCACCAAAGACCCCGCCAAATAGAACAAAGCCGAGCGAACCATCGAGGGTGATCCGCCCGACCCGGAAACCGTCGCCCGTGGTCAGAAGGTTTGCGATGGGATCATCGACGGCCGCGACAAAACCTGACAGCCGCATCGCCAACCTGCCGCCAATCCCGAGAACTACGACGCCGCTCACGACTCCGGAGACTCCGCCGACAGCGATCATTCGAGCCACTCTGGCCCAACCACCAACCGCTTCCTGATCCAAATGATCCATCACGGTATGGACGGTTGTGACGGGTCAGGCGGGTGACACGGTCCGCTGAAAAAGACTCAATCGGGCGGGTAGACCCCCATGCCCTTGGCTTTTTCGGTCTGCCAGAAGATCGCGGCGATCTCGTCTATCAACGACACAACGTTGCGTGCCACTTCTGGGTCCATGCTCTTCTTGGAATCGCCGGCACCCTTGATCGCCCGCCAGAACAAATCGTCCAGTTGGGGAAATTCGCTGCGGTGGTCGGCCGTGAAGAAGTCGGCCCACAACACCGTCAGGTGATGCTTGACCAGTTCCGCCTGCCTCTCTTTGATCAAGATGGCGCGATCCTTGAAGACGGGGTCGTCCGATCCGTGGTACTTCTCCGCCGATTTGAGTACCGATAACGCTTCGATTTTCGCCTGAGCGGGGTCGTAGACGCCACAGAAGAGATCGCAATGCGCAAACACTTTGGTTGCGGGCTTGAAGAGACCCATGACGTTCCTTTCTCGTGTGTGCACCCGACCATACTCTGGACCGAAATCATGCGGAGATTCGAAGTGGCCGACGAATCCATGCGGCCCAATTACCAGCCAGGTGACTACCTCGTCGCCGCCAAACGCAGGCTCCGTCGCGGGGACGTTGTCGTTTTCCCCGTCGACGGTCGCCATCTGTTGAAACGTGTCATCGGCCTTCCCGGCGACCACGTCGGCATCGCAGGAGGCTCGGTACTGATCGATGACGTCTACCTCGAGGAGGCATACACCGACCACCACACCTCTCCCGACGGAACATGGGTGGTTGGCCCCTCCCAGGTTTTCGTCTTGTCTGATGCACGCGAACTGACCAGGGCGGACTCGCGAACGTTTGGACCGCTCGAGTCGGTGGGAATGCTGCGCGTTTTGTTCAGGTACCGCAGGGCGCGGACAAAGCCGAGAATCCCAAGGGTGTAAGCCATATACGGGTAACGTTTTTTTGTCGTGGTCGGTTGAGGACACCGAGCGACGGACGAAACGGGTCCGATCGTGACCCCGACAGAAGGAGAAAGAGATGGCCACTCGAAAGGCTGCTCCAGTAAAGAAGGCGACCACTGCCGCCCGCAGCGCAGCCAAAAAAACCACCGCGGC
>JBGTHP010000021.1:0-128242 GCA_041746105.1 Acidimicrobiia bacterium | reverse complement strand
GCACTGCCCGACACCACCGTGGTGCTGCTTTCCGGGCGCCAGCTCTCGACACTCGACCGGCTCAGCGGCCGTCCGCACGGGGTGCTGCTGGTCGGAAGCCACGGATCGGAGGGACTGGGTCAGCCCTCGGTCGAAGACGGCGGCGGGCTGGCGGAGATCCTCGCCCGGTTCCACGAGTTGTCGGCCCGCTACCCGGGCAGCAGGGTCGAGGCGAAGCCGGCCGGGGTCGCCTTTCACTACCGAACGGTGGATCCGGCCGAGCGGGCCGGGGCCGGGCGCGCCGCCGAAGAGGTGGGAGCCGCCCACCCTTATCTGTCGATGATCCACGGCAAACACGTCGTCGAGCTGATGCCCCCGGGGGGCGGGAAGGGGGAGGCGATCGACCGCCTCCGGGCGCGGCACGGAGCGCCGATCCTCTTCATCGGCGACGACGTCACCGACGAGGCCGGCTTCGGGCGGCTCCGGCCCGGAGACCTGGGAGTGAAGGTGGGCCCTGGCCTCACCGCCGCCCACCACCGGGTGGCCGACGTTGGTGCTGTGGTGGAGTTGTTGACCGAGCTTGGGCGACGCCGCCAGGCGGCGACAACGGGTTGAAGTTCAGACACGAGGGGCGTGGGGTTGCCGCCCCGGACCCGCCCCGGCGGACGTCCCAGGGTGCGCTGTATGTGTATTTTGGTCGTCGACAGCAGCAAGCCGGCGGAGGACACCATGGCGTCACGCATCAGTGAGATCTGCATCAACTGTTCGGACCCTGACACGATGGCCAGGTTCTGGTCTGCCGCGCTCGGTTACCCGGAGACCCATCGGGATGAGACGAGCGTGGAAATAGTGGGCGCTCCGAATCGCCCGAGCATTTTGTTCATGCGAACCGACGATGTTGGTGGGCCACCGAAAACCGGTCCGAATCGGCTTCATTTCGACCTCTCACCCACCGACTGTGACCAGGAGGCCGAGGTCATGCGTCTTGAACTGCTCGGTGCCAAACGAATCGACATCGGCCAGGGCACACCGTCGTGGGTTGTGTTGGCAGATCCGGAAGGCAATGAGTTCTGTGTGCTCCGCCGAAGAGTCCCGCCCGAGCCGGCACCGTTCGACTCCGACAGCCTCGGGTGATCCAGCGCACCATCGCGATTGCGAGTAGTTAGGAGCCGCCGTTCTGGCCGGTGTCGACGTAATTGACGGTTGTTGCCGGGGGGTTGCGCCTACGCGCTTGTGCGAGTTCCGCGAAAGAAGGCGTCGGTCTGCCTGTGGGGTTCGAAGCCCACGCTGGTGTAGAGAGAGCTCGATGCCGGGTTCCCCGGTTCGAAGCCGATCGAGATGCGCTCCGCGCCGGCCTCCGCCAGGAGGTCGATGCCGGTGGTGAGAATGTGTCGGGCGAGTCCTCGTTGCTGGTGATCGTCCTGGGTGCGCATCGGTTCGACGACCCCGGTGGCGGTCGCAGGATCGTGCCAGAACAACCCATAGGCAGCGATGTTGTCCTCGCGGTCGAGGATGAGCAGGTCGAGGTCTGAGCGATACAACGATGTTTGGAGTAGACGCTGCTCGACGTCGGGTCTGCGCGGATTGGTCATGTGATGGGGACGCTGCATGGTGTCGCGGCGACTGAACCACCGATAGTCCTCATGCAAGGGGCTGATCGCGGGCCGAGCGCTTGCATCCAACCAGCACTCGATGATGCCGTCTCCTTTCACCGTGAAACCGTGGCCGAACAACAAGTTGCGCATCACGTCGTCGGCACGGTCGACCTCGAGTTCGACGGCTCCAATCCCGTGCTCACCAACGTGAGCCAGACCGCGCTCGACGACATGTGCGACCCAATCCGGATTTGCGTCGGGCATGACGATCACGACGAGTGTTGGGTCCTCGTACACGGCGGATGACCCGTCGCCGAAGTCGGTGACGATCACCGCAGCTTCCGGGCGCCCGAGGTCATCGAACCAGAAGAGCTGGCCGAGACTGTCGGTCGAGCGCGGGATGCTCCACCACCACTGCAACTCGGCGGCTTCGTACAAACCCTTGGTGGGGTGAGCGCTTCTGACTCGCTGCAGGAGCGCCGTAACCGCTTCCAAGTAGTCAAGACCGACCCGATGTTGTTCTCGCATTTCTCGAACCTACCGCTGAGCTTGCCCGGGCGCCAACGTCTGGGTCGAGCACAGCCGCATTCGTCGCCGATGGCCCGGACACGCCGGCGCCTTCCCGCATTTCGTCTGGATGGCCAAAGCAAAGCACCCTGGTAGAAAACCGGGCCGGGAGGGTAACCCTGATTCGGCGCGGGCCGAGACGTCGGAGCCGGGTAGCCTCTCGGCCCAGCCAGGAGGTTTTGTTGGAACCGTCACCGGGTGGGCGCGTATGAGAGGGACTGGGTCGAGGGCTTCGATCGTTGTTCTTGCCGTGGCGATGGTTGGTTGGTTTGCCGTCGACCGGCTTCTCGGCCAGATCGACGGCGACAACCCCGAACTGAGTGTTTTGTTCATTCGGGACAACCCCCGTGCCTATGTGTTTTCCGGGTTGTTGTTGTGGGTGATGTCGATCGCGCTCCTGATCGCTGTCTTGACGGTTTCTGATTTGCTGACGGCACGTCTTGCCGACTCGCTCGCCGTTCGCGCCGTGACCGTGGTGGGTTTCTTTTCGTCCGGATTCTTTCTGTTGCTGGGGGCGATCCGAGTGTCAACACCGGGCACCTTGATCTACATCGCCGACCTCGACTCCGAGTGGGGAGAGGCCGCTTACCTGGCAGTGCAGATGATCGGCCTCCAGGGTCTGAGCACAAGGGGGGATCCTCGCCTTGAGCCTGTGGGCGGTGGGAGTGAGCCACCTCAACCGGGAGGCGAACGTCGTCTCGCGGGCGGTGTCGCGGGCGGGGGTCCTGCCGGCGTTGCTGGTGACGATGGGGATCATTGGTCCGCTCAACGTGGCGCCCGACGGGTTGTATCTCGTGTACGTTCTGTCGTTTCTGGGCACGATTGTTTGGTGCGTGATGTTGGGGGTTTCACTCGTTCGGCAAAAAGCGCCGATGGCGCGCCTTTCGGTTTGATCTCGCTTCTCCGCCGTACACTCCGTAGGTGAGTTTTGATGTCGCTGCCTCGGCCTATGACCGGTTCATGGGCCGCTATTCCCGGTTGTTGAGTCCACAGATGGTCGACCTCGCCGGCGTCGTGAAGGGCGATCGAGCGCTCGACGTCGGTTGTGGACCGGGGGCGCTGTTGGAGGAATTGGTCTCTCGACTCGGGTCCAAGGCGGTGGCGGCGGTCGAACCGAGCGAGCCGTTTTTGGTTGCAGCCCGGCAGCGTTTTCCCGAGGTACGGATCGAACAGGCGGGCGCCGAGGCGCTTCCGTTCGAGGACAACTCCTTCGACGCCGCCCTCGCCCAACTCGTGGTTCATTTCATGTCGGACCCGGTGGCGGGGATCTCCGAGATGTGCCGTGTCACTCGTCCCGGCGGGTCGGTGGTGGCTTGTGTTTGGGATTTCGAGGGGGGTCGGGGCCCGCTCAGCCTGTTCTGGGATGTGGCGAGGGAACTCGACCCCGACGCTATCGACGAGTCGAAGCTCGCCGGGGTGCGGCAAGGCCACCTGGTAGAGCTGTTCGAGGCCGCCGGCCTCACCGAGGTGAAGGAGGCCGCCCTCGAAATTACGCTCGAACACGAGGGTTTCGACGCCTGGTGGGAGCCGTATACGGCCGGGGTCGGCCCTGCCGGCCACTACCTGGCCGGCCTACCTTCGAGCGCCCAGGACGAGCTACGTGATCGGTGCCGGGAACGTCTTCCGCAAGGTTCATTCGCCCTCAACTCCCGCGCCTGGGCCGCCCGGGGCACGGTCTGAACCGGGTTCGCCCTGTCGAACTTTCGGCGATTCGCCCCGAATACGGGGTCCACAGCCTAAGGCTCGAGTCCGGGCCCGGGTGGGACAAACCGCGCCCAACGTCAGGGGTCGATCTCGGTTCCGGGAAAACGAGCAAGTTGCTCGCCGACCCAGTGCGACCAGCGCCCGGTGAGCTCGAACGAATCGTTGCCCGGAGGCATCGGTTCACCGACGATGACCCGGATCGGCGCTCGGTGGGGGCGATTGTCGAGTCCCATCGCCTTCCCCGTTCCGAGAACCGTGACAGGGACCAGCGGCACCTCGGCTCTCACCGCCAGCCACGCGGCTCCCCGCTGGGCGGGGCGGTCCCCCCACCGTTCGACCCTGGTCCCCTCAGGGAACACCCCAACCGCCTCGCCGGCGTCGAGGTGGGCGAGTGCGGTTCTCACCCCGGCGATCGACGCATTTCTTCTGGACACGGTGATGACACCGAACGTGGGCAGGATGCCGGCCAGAAACCGATTGGATCCAAACAACTCGTCGAGGGCGAGAAACCGGACCGAGGTCCCAAGAACCGCTCCGATCGTCGGCGGATCGAAATGTGAATAGTGGTTCGACGCCAGCACAAAAGGGGGCCGGGGGAGAGAGGTGGGCAGTTCGTATCTCAGTGAAAACCCAAGTCGCCCGGCTGTGCGCAGCACGGCGGGACCCACCGACCACAAGATTCGACCGACTGGGCGGATCGGCCTGTAGCGATCATTCGTTGTCATCGACGCAACCGTAGACAAGGCCAAAGGCAGTGGCTCGACCAGTCGCGTCTCGCTCGAAGGTGCCGGAACCGAGCTGATGACCATTGACGATTGCCCGGTGGCTTTGCCTGGATAACTGGCACATGCGAATCAAGGCAACACCGTCCCGCCGGCAGCCTCGCCTCACCAGGCATGGAGGTCGACAATTTGTGGCCTGACAACTTCACCGCTCAACTCGAGGCCATAGGCTTGTGCCGTGCAGGTCACCGTCAAGGGCATCCCGGTCAACTACCTTGATGCGGGTGAGGGACGTCCACTCGTGGTCCTGCACGGCCGTCCGGCCGACCACCGGGCAGGGGCGTATCACCTGGAGCCCCTTTTTGTCGACCGTCCCGGCTGGCGCCGTCTTTACCCCGACCTCCCGGGAATGGGCAAAACCCCCGGGGCGGATTGGATACAGAACCAGGACGATGTTCTTCAGCTGATCCTCGACTTCGTCGACCGGGTCATCCCCGATCAACCCTTCGCCTTGACTGGAATGTCCTACGGCGGCTATCTGGCCCTGGGGTTGGTCCACCATCGGCCCCAACAGCTCGAAGGTGTCATGTTGTGGGCAACCACCACCCAGCTGGCGGGACCTCGCAACCTTCCGTCGCGTCAAGTCGTTGTCGAGGACCCGGCGGCGATCGCCGCCGTCGCCGAAGGCGAAGAGATGTGGTTGGAATTGGCGGCGGTCCAGACATCCGAGACGCTGGAAGCGTTCCGGGCGGCGATAAAGCCCGGAATCGGAATCGCCGACTTTGCATTCCTAAGCAGGTTGGGCCAGAACGATTCGTTTTCCTTCGACGTCGACCAACTGGCCCCGCTGGAGGCCCCGGTCTTGATACTGGCGGCCCGCCAGGACCACATTGTCGGATACGCCGACATCCTGGGTCTTCTCGATACCTTTCCCCGAGCCACGCTTGCCATTTTGGACCGGGCCGGACACGGCCTGGCAGGAGACCAGAAGCCTCTCTTTCGATTGCTCGTCAATGAATGGCTGGACCGGTTGGAAGAGGCGCGCGGCCGCGCTTGAACCCGGGCGCTGACACGGCGACAAGCACGGTCGAGCACGCTTCCAGAAGAACCCCCTCGACGCCCTCCCTTACAATCGGGGCATGAAAGGGATCGAACTTCCGCCTCTCACAGAGGACTTCACCGCCGATCCGGTCGAGTTGTTCTTCGACCTTGCGTATGTTTTTGCGTTCTCGCAGTTGGTCGGTCTGCTGATCGCCGACCCGACCTGGGCCGGTGTGGGAAGGGCCGCCCTTCTGTTCGGGCTTCTCTGGTTGCCGTGGCAGCAGTTGACCTGGGCGGCGAACGCCATCTCCGGAAACGGGCGACCGGTCCGCCTGTTGTTTCTGGCGGCCACGGTTCTGTCCATCCCGATGGCGGCATCGACCTCTACCGCCTTCACCGGTGGGGGCCAGGTCTTCGCTCTCACTCTGGTCGGGATCATGCTGATCGGGTTCCGCATGCAGACCCTGGGCGCGGCAGGCGGGAGCGACTACCGCGACGTGATCTTGAGCTGGATCACACCCAACGCCGTCGCCATGGTCGTGCTGTTGGTCGGAGCCTTTTCTCAAGGCAATACCAGGCTCTACCTATGGATTGCCAGCGCCGCCATCGTGTTGTGGGCGATGATCAGAGCAGCGAAAGGGGAGTGGCCGGTGCGCACTGGCCACTTCGCCGAGCGCCACGGCCTCATCGTCATCATCGCCCTAGGTGAGGTGATCGTCGCCATCGGGGTGCCGGTGGTCAACGCCCTGCAGGCGGGCGAGACTCTGTCTGGAGCCACCATCGCCGCTTTGCTGGCATCGGGCGCGTTTGCCGGCTTGTTGTGGTGGGCCTACTTCGACCGACCCAGCCCAGGGTTGGAGCACCGCAGCTCCCAGATGTCGGGAAAAGAAATCGGGCAGTACGTACGTGACGTTTACACCTGGGCCCACGCACCACTCGTTGCCGGGATCATCATGTCCGCCGCCGCCCTCGAGGAAATCACCCTTCACCCGGCCGATACCGTCGAACTCAGGTTCCGTGCGATGCTGGCGGGCGGGCTCGCCCTCTTCCTGCTCGGAGTGTTCCTTGCCGTCTGGCGCGCCTTTCGGGCTCAGGCGATCGAACGCCTCGTGGGGGCGATCGTCATCGCCTTCATCGTTTTCACCGGGGGTTCGCTCCAGGGGGTCGTTTTGTTGGCCCTGGTGGTGGCAGTCATGGCGGTGGTACTCCTGACCGAACACCGACGGGTAGAACGACTCGGGTTACACCCAGAACTCAACTGAGCAGGGGTTAGCGCAGTCGGACGGTGCCGCCGTCCACCGAAAGGGTGGTTCCGGTCATGAACCCCGCCCCGGGACCGCACAGGAAGGCCACGGCCGGGCCGATGTCCTTCTCGGGGTCTCCGAGGCGGCCCAACGGAACCTGCGAAGCCATGTGTTCGTGCAGGCCCGGGTTGTGTTCGAACACGGCCTCGACCGCCGGTGTCAACGCCAGCGGGATCAAGGTGTTGACCCGAATGCCGTCGTTCGCCCACTCCACCGCCGCCGCCCGGCTCAGACTCTCGATGGCGCTCTTGGCAGCGCTGTAGGCACCGACCCCGGCGATGCCGGTGTCTACGGCGGCGCTCGAGGACACGTTGACGACCACACCATCGCCATGTAGGTGCTGATGGGCGGCGCGCATGAACAACAGGGTGGCCAGCGGACCCGAACGCCAGCCTGCCTCGAAGGATTCGAGCGGGATGTCGAGAATGGTCCCGAAGTTGAATTCCTGAGCGTTGTTTACGAGAACGGCGAGCCCGCCCAGTTCGGCCACGGTGATGGCCACTGCGTTCTCGATGTCGTCGGATGAGGTCACGTCGCATGTGACCGCGATCGCCTTCCCGCCCCTGAATTCGATTTCGGCGACGGTGGTTTCGAGTTTGGAGGCGGTCCTTCCGGCCACCGCCACCGCCGCCCCTTCGGCGGCGAGGGCATAGGCGATCCCCTGTCCGATCCCTTGACCGGCTCCGGTGCGCCACCTTTCCTTCGAGTGTGTTCATGGTTTTTTCCTTTCTGGAGCGCGTTGGTGGCTGACAAGCGGTTGGGAGGTGGTCTCGGGCTGAGTGCTCGAAAGCGCCCAGCCGAGTGCGGCGAGCACCAGCAGCAGTGGTCCCCACAACCCGTCGGTGATCTTCATATGGCCAGGCCCGAGTAGGTAGAAGATCAACCCGATGTCGGCGGCGGTGGCGATCGCCACCCCGGTCGGGACTCCTCGGGGCCAGGAGCGCCAAGCCCAGACCGCCAGGGCGGTGACGGCCACCCCGGCAAAAGCCAGGTTGAGGCCGTGAAACCCGATCAAGGCCCCAACCACCTCACCGGGGTCGGGTGGAAGCGCTTTGGCCGAGCCAAGCGACTTGAGCCCGGCAGCCGGATCGGAGGCTCCGAGAGCCATAAGCGCTCCTCCCCCGACGATGTGGAGTAGACCCCACAAGAACAGGGTGACGGAGGTGGCTCGAGGCCAGAAACCGGGTTTGGACATAGGCGTAGCCAGGGGCATGGGAATCGAACCTTTCGATAGGGGCCGGGAGATGCCCGGTGTTCAGATGAAGAGTTTTTCCAGGCGGTCGAGCTGGTGGTTCCAGCCACCGTCGTTCTGGGCGACGTCCTCTGGGGATGTCAATCCATGGTGGGTGAGCAAGAGCCGGGTTTCGTCTCCGTGCGGCTCGAGTTCGAAGACCACCGTCGAGATCTCGTCCTCGCCTTCGAGCGCCCAGCTGTGGACCAGACGGCGAGGTGGTTCAATTTCTTCGTAGAAGCCGTAGAGGCGGAACTCGCCCATTCCCGGCATCACCACCAGGAGAGAGAACTTCCCGCCGAGGGTGAGTGTCATCTCTTCGACGGTGACGTCGGAGCCTTCCGGCCCCATCCACCGAGCGAACAATTCAGGTGTGGTCAGGGCCCGATAAACATCCTCGGGGGAGGCGGGCAGCACCCGGTCGATCGAGACCAGAAGGTCCTGTGTGGTCATGGGTTGGTTCCTTTCTCGGATTCCAGTTGGGTGAGCAATGACTCGAGCCGGTCGATCGATTTACTCCAGAACTGCTGATAGTGGGCGAACCATTCGGTAGCCGTGCGGAAGCCGTCGGGAGCCAACCGCAACCAATGCTCCCTGCCCACCACCCGTCGGGTGATCAACCCGGCGTTCTCCAGCACTTTGAGGTGTTTGGAGATAGAAGGGAGCGCCATGTCGTGAGGGGCGGCCACGGTTCCCACCGTCGCCTCCCCCTGGGTGAGATGTTCGACAATTGCCAGCCGGGTGGGGTCGGCCAGCGCCGCAAACACTCGTTCCGGTCGTGTGTGGGCTTCCATTAGCTTCGCCATACGGCTAACTATAAGCCAATCGGCTAACTGTTGTCAAGCTGAGAAGACCATCAATCTTGACGCCAGGAATCGCAGGATGTTCGGCGACCGGTCCCCGAACAGGGCTGACCGGTTTAGCCTCTGGCGCGTGAGATCGACCTGTGGCTCAACCAAATCGGTGGAATACCAGGTCGGGCGATGACGGACTCACACCTCGCCCCGTTTGTGCCCCGGATCGCGTCGGAGTGGGACAGTTCCTCAACGTGTGCTTCCTGGCAACCGGTAACCGGGTCGCTCTTATTCGTCGACATCTCTGGGTTCACCCACCTCTCGGAACGTTTGGCGGAAAAGGGGAGGATCGGAGCCGAGGAGCTGACGTCGGTGTTGAACCGAGTTTTCGGGAGGATGCTCGATGCCGTCTTCGCCAGAGGGGGGTCGCTGCTCAAATTCGGAGGTGACGCCCTTCTGTTGATGTTCGAATCGGAGGACTCCGTAATGCAAGCCTGCACGGCCGCAGTCGAGATGCGGACCGTTCTGCGCGACGCCTCCAAGGAGCCAACGTCGGTGGGCCGGATCAATCTCAAGATGTCATCAGGCGTTCACACCGGCGAAGCCGACTTCTTTCTGGTGGGAAAGTCGCATCGCGAATTGATCATCACCGGCCCGACCGCATCGACCACGACCGAGATGGAAGCGGCGGCCGATGCGGGAGAGATCGTGGTCAGCGAGACGGTGCGTGCCCTCGTGCCCAAGGACTTCATCGGGGAGCGCAAGGGCGGAGGCTGGCTTCTCCGCAAGCAGAAGATCGCGCACCCGCTGCCGGGAGTATCGACCCGTCCCGACCGCACCAACGCCGAACTCTCTGTTTTGGTGCCGGCTGCCCTTCGCGATCATCTGATCGCAGGCATCGGGGAGTCAGAACACCGGATGGCAACGGTGGGCTTCGTGAAATTCAAGGGGATCGATCGGCTCCTCGCAGAGCAAGGCCCCGAGAGGGTGGGCGAAGCCCTAGATCGATTGGTCAGTGCAGTTCAGGATGCGGCCGATGACGAGTCGATCACGTTCCTCGCCTCCGATATCGATACCGATGGCGGGAAACTGATACTGGCGGCCGGTGTTCCCGCGAGTCAGCCAGACGATGAAGGCCGCATGCTTCGGGCCGCCCGACGAATCGTCGATGCCGGTCTCGATCTAGAGGTTCGGATCGGTGTCAATCGAGGCCATGTCTTTGCCGGTGACGTCGGCAACGAGTTCCGCAGGACCTACACCGTGATGGGCGACACCGTCAATCTGGCGGCGCGGCTGATGGCTGCGGCTCAGCCCGGAACCGTTTATTCCTCGCCATCCGCTCTTGATCTGTCCTCAACGCTGTTCCGGACCGAGGCGCTGGAGCCGTTCCACGTCAAAGGAAAAGACAAACCGGTCCTCGCCTACGACGTATATGAGGAAAAAGGCATTCGCACCCAAGAGGCAAGACACGAACTTCCGTTTGCCGGGCGCGAACCGGAGCTGCAGATGATCGTCGCCGTCGTCACCACCTGCGCTCAAGTCGGCACTGGCGGAATGATGACCATCACCGGCGACACCGGGCTCGGCAAGAGCCGCCTGATCGCCGAGGTGCTCGGCGGGTGCCCCGGGCTTGCCACCCTCATGGTGCAGGCAGAGCCAAACGGAGTTCACAGCGCCTACTGGGCATTTCGTGACCCTTTGCGGAACATGCTGGGAGTCACTCGGGGACCTCAGGCGGAGATGGTCCCTGCCCTCAGCAAGGCGATCCGTCGTCTTTGCCCTGATCTGCAATGGGCGCTTCCGTTGTTCGGGTCGGTCACCCAGATCGACGTGCCGGACAACGAGCACACCGTCGATATCGATCCTCGGTTTCGTCCCGACCGCATAGCCGACGTCGTCATCGACCTTCTTTCGAAGATCAACACGGGTCCGTTCGCGGCACTGGCAGAAGACGGCCACTGGATGGACGAGTCGTCGATCGCGCTCCTGCGACGGCTGGGTCAGGCTGCCGAAACCCGCCCCTGGACCGTCATATTCACCGCCCGCAGGGAACGGACCCAGTTCGACCCTCTCGGCGACGAAGTGGTCTTGCGGCCACTGTCCGATGATGCGGTTCGCTCTATCGCCCTCCAGGCCACGGCGGCAGCTCCCCTGCGTCCTCACGTACTCGCCGCGGTGGTCGCCCGCGCCGGGGGTAACCCTCTCTTCCTGTCCGAAATACTCAAGATGATCCGCGAAACCGGCAACGTGGATCAGCTTCCCGAGTCACTCGACGCAGTGGTTTCCTACGAGATCGACACTCTCCGCCCGCTCACGCGCCAACTCCTGCGGTACTCGTCCGTCCTTGGCCGCAGTTTTCGCCGAGTGGTGCTCGATGAACTTTTGGCGGCAGCGGGGATTGCGATCGACGACGCCACCGAGAAAGAGCTTGGCCGGTTCATCGACGCCGACGGGGCAGAACGGTTGCGCTTCCGCCACGCGGTAGCACACGACGTCGCGTATGAGGGGCTTTCGTATAGACGGCGCCGCGAACTCCACGCCACGGCCGGAGATGTGATCGAGCGTCTCGCCGGCGACGATCCCGCGGCGGTGGCAGAGTCTCTGGCCACACACTTCTCACTCGCCGCCACCTACGACAAGGCGTGGCACTACTCGAGAATGGCAGCCGACAAGGCCAAGGCTGCGTACGCCAATACCGATGCCGCCACCCACTATCGGAACGCGATTGATGCTGTCGGCCATCTTGAGAACGTGGGATCGGAGGAGGTGGCCGAGATCTGGACCCGGCTCGGTGAGGTGCAGGATCTGGCCGGACTCTACGAGGCGGCGCGCGATGCCTACAGCCGAGCGTTGAGATCGGTCGGAGACGATAGGGTGCCTGCGGCCGAGATCCTCCTCAGGCGGGCCCGAGCCTGGTTCTCCTCCGGCAACCTCTCGCAGGCGAAACGAGCTCTTACGATGGGGCGCAAGAAGCTGGGGCCGACCGAGTTGAAAGCGGAGGCGGGTGCCCTCGCCCGGCTCGAAGCCTACGAGGCAAGCATCCATGCCGCTGCCGGCAATCCGGTAAAAGCGCTGGCCGTCGCCACGGCCGCGGTCGAACGCGCCCGATCGTCGGATGAGGAGGAGGCGTTGGCGCGCGCTTACGGGATCCTCGATTGGGCCAACTTTGCCCTCGGACGCCAGGAACCGCGCAACGGGCGCGAGGCGATCAAGATCTACCAGCGGCTTGGTTTCATCGAGAGAAGCGTTGGTGTCATGAACAACATGGGTGCCTTCGCCTATCTCGAGGGCAGATGGGACGAAGCGGTTGGATGGTATCGAGAAAGCCTCGACGCCGCCGAGCGTTCTGGCAACGTTTCGGAGGCTGCGGTGACCAGAGCCAACATCGCCGAGGTTCTGGTAGGCCAGAGAAAATACGAGGAAGCTGTTTCGTTCCTGGAACAAGCCAGAAGGATTCTCGAGGCATCCAAAGCCCCCCACTACCTTCCTTTCGTCGGCCTGCAGGAATCAAGGGCCAGACTGGGTTTGGGAGAGGTCGATCGGGCAGTTGAGCAGCTGACCGGGCTCCTCGAGGCCCAACTCGGAGGGAGTGGGACGGCCTGGACCGCCGAAACGGCTGTCAGTCTGGGCGATGCTCTGGTCCAGGCCGGCAATCCGGGGGCCGCTCTGGAAGTGATCCAAAGATATGAGCACCATGTGGACGATGCCGTGATCAGATCGACCCCCGGTCTGGCCCGGATTCGAGGGTATGCCTGCAGCAGCCAGGGGGACGGCGCCGCGGCCGTAGAGGTGTTCGATTCGGGGCTGGCGTCGGCAATCGAATCCAACAACCTCTATGAGGAGCGGCTCATCCGCCAGGCACGAGTCGCGCTAGCCGACGGGGCCGGGACTGATCCCGACCCCGGCGACGTAGCTCGCCTCCAAGCTCTCGGTGAGTTGTTGGGGGTAGCCGCTAATCAGCCGGCCTGACCCTTCGATCATCGAAACAAGAAAGCAGGGTCGTCCTCGAAGTAGACCTTCCAAACCTCGGTCCCGACCACTCCGCCCGTACCGGTCCCGGTCGGGGTGACCGATACTCCGTAGTGGCATGCCGATTCGCCCGCAGGGAGAAGCCCGGTGTCCGCCTGCTCCCAGAAGGACTGAGCAAACACGGGTTGGGCTTCGCATGGCAGCAACGGCTGATCAACCGCGTCGGGGGATCCGTCGTTGTATTCCATGACGAGAGAGGTGATCTGACCGTCACCACCCGTGGTGATCGGCTGGTTCTCGGCCGTGATGGTGAGGGTGAACCGACTGTTGCTCCCTGCCAACGCGGGGGCAAACAGCAGCGAGGTCGGGGTCACGTTCTGGTTGTAGTTCTTCAGTTGGGCGCAGAGAGCATCCCAGCCGCTCGGATCGCCTGGGCTCAGATTGAGCGACTGCATCGTGACGACGGCTACAACTCCAGGTGCCGAGGCGTCGCTGATGGTCACTTCGTCGCCACAGGTGATCTGGCCGTCGTAGAGCGCGACTACTTCGAACTGGCTCGAGTTGTTGGAGGCAAGGGACCCGTTGGTCGTTCCGTCCGCTCCGCCCTCCAAAGAGAACGAACCGGCGACTGCCTCGAAGACGACTTCATCGAAGTAGAGCGGAGTTCCGCCGTCGGACGGACGCGCAAAGTATCGGTAATTGTCGCCGTCCTTGGAATCTGGCCCGTCGTCGGGCCCTCCCTTTCCACCAAAGGTATCGGTGGCGATGGTGGCTCCATCATGTTTGAAGGTGATCCGAACTGTCGCCTCGAACTTCAGTTCCAGGTCGACGTCGATGGCGGACATCAGGTAGCCATCCAGTTCCGACCCGAGTGCGACCGAAAGCGACTCGCCAAAGTCGACACGGCCACAGGACGCACCGTTGCCATCCTTGCCCGACTTGACTCCCAGCCCGTCCTTGACCTCGCCGAGCACTCCACCGATCGCAGTCACGCTGAGAAGGGCAGGGGACGTGGCAAAAGCCACCGCAGTGCAGGTCTTTCGGCTGGTGGTGATGGCTTGTTTCTGGCCCTGCCAGCTCACCTCGTCCTTGGCTCCCAGCGTCAAGAGGACGACCGAAGGGTCACCTCCGGCGATAGGTGTGTTGTCATGTGAACCCGACGCCATTGCTGCCGGTATCAGCACGGCCGTCAGCGCAACCAGCGCCGCGACGACCGTGCGGCGCGTGTGTTTTCTCCCACTCATTTTCCCAGCTCCCTATTGCCATGCCTCGTTGCCGAGGCGTTCTAGCCATATCCGAAACGCCACCAAACTTACACCGCGGGATTCTCGCGTGCAGCAGAGAACCGAGATCGATCGGTTCAGGGTGCAGGCGCTCGCCCGAAAAATCGGTCCTCGATCCGGCTTCGGCCACTGACGAGGAGGGTCGGCGGCGGGTGTTATTCCTCTTCTTCGCCGAGACTGAGATTCTCTGTAGCGACCGACTCGATCGAGGATTTCATGTCGGCCCCGACCTCGGCCACGCAGATGGCGAGCACCGCCAGTGCCACCCATTGTGATTCCAAGCCCGGCAGGACTCCGATCAGCAAGATCGCAGGGATCCCAAGCAGGCGGTTGCGAGCTATCGCCGCCGCGTTTGGCCCGTGATTCACCGATGCGAACTGGATCAGGGCCATCGAACCCAGCGACAACGCCGCCGCCCCCACGAACAACCAGCGGGGTGCCGTCTCCATTCGTCCGGTCCCGGCTTCCGACACTGCGACTTCGAGACCGACGCCAAGTGCCGCCAAAGCCGCTGCCAGCGGCAGATGTGTGTAGATCCAGGTGGTGGGGCGCCAGGTCCGAGACACCTCGGCCGATCTGCGAACCACCTTCCCCGACGCGGTGCCGAAATACATCCACCAGATGGCGGTGGCGACCCCGATCCCGGCCGCCGCGGTGATCATGTGAGCTGCCGACCATTTTGCATGGGTCACTCCTGCGACGACTGCCGCGATCGATTCACCCAACACCAGGATCGTGAACAGGCCAAAACGTTCAGGGAGATGGGACACGTCCAGCGGGACCCTCGCCTGCTGGCGTCGCATCACCCACGGCGTAGCAAGGTCCACGGCCAGGGCGATCGCCCAGAGAACGAACCTTGCTTCCTCGGCTACCAGAGCCGACGCCGTCCATATCAGGGAGGCGCTACCAAATCCGATCAGATATCCCTGTGCCAGATGGCGCGTCTCTTCGACGTGGCGATAGACACGGAGATATAGGAACAGCTGTACCCAGCGGGAGGCTGCATAACCCCAGGCGAATGCCACCGTCGATTCGGTTGCCCCAGACAGAGAAGAAGCGAGGACAACTACCGCCACCATCTGGGCTGCCGCCAGCAGCCGGTATACGAGATCGTCGGTGTCGTAGCGATCGGCGTAGAAGGTGTGACTGGCCCACAACCACCACAGAAGTGCGAAGTAGCCAAAGAACGACACAGCGCTTCCGAACGAGATGTGCTCGAGCAGGCGTTCGGCAAGCACCGCCACTGCGACCACGAACGCGAGGTCATAGAACAGTTCGAGCCATGTCGCCGTCCGTCTGGCTTCCTGCTCCATCGTGCGCAGCTGAGGAGGGGTGATCCTGACGATGCTCACGGTTTGTTGGGTTGTGAAGTAGGGGCCATTGTCATGCGGGCCGTCTCAACTTAGGCGACCCGATCTCGACCGGCAGGCATACGCCAAGATTTTCTCCGTTGGCCGGGTCACGGTGGACACCGATCCTGGCCTGGGTGGAAGTCGGATCTTGCACCCTCGGCGGCGGTGATCTGCTCGAGCGCTCTACAGTCGGGAGCTATCGGTGCATGGCCCGATGCCATCCCGATGTGTTCAACCCTCTGCACTCGAGGGATTTCGAGGAGATCGGCGAGCGTAAATCGATGCAGGACGCACCTTGCGAACATTTTGAGAATCTGGTGGTGCCAGTCTCGGCTGCTTCAACGGGTTGTGACCAATGTTTGGAGTCAGGCTCGGACTGGGTTCATTTGCGGGCGTGTCTCACGTGTGGAACAGTCGGCTGTTGCGACAATTCCAAGGGCCGCCATGCCCGCGGGCATTGGGAAGAGGACGGTCACCCGCTGATCAGATCGATGGAACCGGGAGAAGACTGGCTCTATTGTTTCTCCGACAAGGTCTTGACCTCATGAGCGCTGCCAAGCCGGTGATTCTCGCAATTGATGATGAGCCGGAGGTGCTGGGGGCAGTCCAACGCGACCTCCGTCGCCGTTATGCCGAGACCTACCGCATCCTCGGTGCGGGAGGCGGCCAGGAGGCACAGGACACCCTCGCCGAGTTGACCTTGCGCGGCGATCCTCTGGCGCTGATTCTGGCCGACCAGCGGATGCCGCATGTAACCGGCGTTGACGTGCTCCGCACCTCCCTCGTCGATCACCCCGGCGCCAAGAAGGCGCTTCTCACCGCCTATGCCGATACCGAAGCGGCGATCAGTGCCATCAACGATGTTGGCCTCGACCACTACATCATGAAACCGTGGGATCCACCCGAGGATCGGCTGTACCCGATTCTCGACGACCTTCTCGATGACTGGCAGGCCGGCTACCGCCCCACTTTCGACGGGCTCCGCGTGATCAGCCAGGAGTGGTCGAAACCTGCCTTTGAACTGAAGGCGTTTCTGGCGATGAACCAGATCCCATACAAAGGTCTGACGTTGGAGAACGACGAAGAGGCAGAGCGGCTGATGGAGAGGGCCGGGGCCGGTCTCGCCGATCTCCCGTTGGTGCTTCTCGGCGACGGAGAGTCCCTGACCAATCCCTCACAAGCCGAACTGGCGGATCGCATCGGACTGAAGAGTCATGCCAGCTTGCCCGCCTACGACGTGGCGATCATCGGGGCCGGGCCTGCTGGTCTGGCGGCGGCGGTGTATGGAGCATCCGAGGGTCTGAAGACACTTCTGATCGAATCATCCGCTCCGGGTGGACAAGCCGCCCAATCGACTTTGATCGAGAACTATCTCGGCTTCCCCAAAGGCATCAGCGGAGCCGACCTGGCAAGACGAGCGTCGGCGCAGGCGGTCCGATTGGGAGCCGAGATCCTGGTTCCGGCCACCGTGGAAAGGGTGGAGAGGAAGGATCCGTTCAAAATAATTCATCTGGCCGACGGATCGAGCTTGACGGCGAAGGCGTTGATCGTGACCAGCGGCGTGGCATACCGGAGGCTCGAAGCAGAGGGACTCGACGAGTTGACCGGGGCCGGGGTCTATTACGGCACCTCGAACATCGAAGCCATGCATCACCGTGGTCAACCCATGTATGTGGTCGGTGGCGGCAACTCGGCAGGGCAGGCGGCCCTGTTCCTCACCAGGTTCACCGATTCGGTGACGATCGTGATCAGGGGAAGTGATCTCTCGGCGACGATGTCGCAATATCTGATCGACAATCTCACCGCCAACGCTTCAGTGTCGGTGCTGGCCGAGTCTGAGATTCTCAGCGCCAAGGGTGACACCCATCTGAGATCGATCATCGTGAGCAATGCCAAAAGTGGGGAAACCAGCGAAGTCGAAGCCGGCGCGTTGTTCATCTTCATCGGGCAGCGCGCCCACACCGACTGGCTCCGAGATCTGGTGCAACTCGACAATCGAGGGTTTGTCCTGTCCGGTTCCGATCTGGGGCCGCTCATCGGCTGGAACGTCGACAGGGACCCGTTGCCGCTGGAGGCGTCGGTACCTGGAGTTTTTGTCGCAGGAGATGTTCGTCACGGTTCGATCCGACGTGTCGCAGGCGCGACCGGAGAGGGCTCGACCGCCATTCGATTCGTTCATCAGCACCTGGCATCTCTGTGACCTCAACGGCGGCGATCCTTCGTCCTCTCCCCTATTTCGTCGGGTTGCCCGACGAACTGATCGAGGGAGTGTGCCGGGCATCGCACCAGAGCGTGTTGGAGCCGGGGGAGGTGATCATCGAGGAGGGAAGTGACTCGTCCGAGATGTACATCGTCGCCGAAGGTCAACTCGTGGTCACAAAGAAGAGCGGCACCAAGAGCGTTGAACTGGCCCGAATCGGTCCCGGCGAGGTGGTCGGCGAGATCGCCCTGCTGGATCAGGCCCCACGCACGGCCACGGTGGCGGCGTTGGAGCGATCGTTGATCGTTCGCATCCCCGTCAGTGCGTTTGAGGCTCTCCTCGGAGATCCGCGGGTGGTCAGGCGTATGTTCCGCACCGTGACATCGCGTCTACGGGGGATCGAAGACACATTGCGGCATGAGGAGCGGATGGCGGCGCTAGGCAAGATGGCCGCGCAGCTGATGCACGAGCTCAACAACCCGGCAGCGGCGGTAGGGCGCAGCACCCAGGAGTTGGCCACCCTCTATGGCGACCTGAGCGAGGAATCGGCGGCCCTCGTGCGATCGTTGGGGTCCGGCTCTGCGCTGACCTTCCCGGAGCCGCCACAGAAGATGTCTTCACTCGAGAGAAACGAGGCAGAGGAGGTCGTCGCCGGCTGGCTTACGTCACACGATGTTCCCGAGCCGTGGGGACTGGCGCCGGCCCTCGTGGACAGAGGATGGACGACTGAATCGCTGGACGCCGCCATCGAGGGACTCGACCCCGAGGTCAGGTCACACTTCGCCCGATGGCTCGGCCTCAAGGCCTCCGCCGATCAGCTGATCAACGAGGTGTCTATCGGGGCGAGGCGTATTTCCGAGTTGGTGAGGGTCGTCAAAGACTATTCCTACCTCGATCAGGCGCCTGTCCAAGAGATCATTCCCACCGAGGGCATCCTCGACACGCTGATTCTTCTCAAATACAAACTCCGCGAAGTCGAGGTGGTGACCGATTTCGCAGAAGACCTGGCGAAAGTCGAAGCACCCGGCCGGGATCTGAATCAGGTCTGGACCAACCTCATCGACAACGCCGCCGACGCCATGGCGGGTGGCGGGACGTTGACGATCACGGCCCGTAACCAGGCCAACAAGGTCGTCATCTCGGTTTCCGACACCGGGTCCGGCATGTCACCAGAAGTCGCAGAACGTATCTTCGACCCTTTCTTCACGACCAAAGAACCCGGCAAGGGCACCGGTCTCGGTCTTCACACCGTGCACACACTCATTGGCCGGTCGGGCGGGGAAATCGGCGTTGCCAGCGACCGGTCAGGCACCACCTTCACGGTGACCCTGCCCGCGGTATCCACGGGGTGAGCCGATTTCGGCCTGAACGGGTTTGATGGGCAAGGCAAACCGGGGGCGACGTTTGTGACCTTGTGCCGATTCGGATTCACACCGTAGAACCCATCGATTCTCCGGTCGATCACCGACGCCCCAAAGGCACCCGAGTCGTTGATGGAGCCGGGCGTCCAGTCAACCGGTGACCGGGTTGACTCGGGTCACACGCTGTCCCGAGATCTCACAACACCGGCGCGACATTGCTCAGAACTCAGGCCAGTCTGCAACCAAGAACTCGATGACCTCGATGGTCCCTGTCCTACTCATGACCTCGGTCGAGAGCTGTCTGGGCAGCTTCAGGCCAGGCGCAGCTTCGGACCAGACGCCGCTGCGACGGATTCGGAATTGGTTCGCGGGGCCTTCGCACAGGACGAACTCCACTCCGCAGAAGGAGAATCGCCCCCGCCCACCCGAACCGGCCGGCAGGACGACAGCCGCCGGAAGTAGTCCGGGGGCCAGGAGGATGCTTCCCCCAACCACCCTGAGACCCAGTTCGCCGAACCTGGTCAGAATCTCCTCCTTCACCTGTCCGGTCATGCTGACCTTCGAGGTCGAACGACGGTTCATAGGACAATGACCTGGAGGACACAATGCCTACATACAGCATGCAGCGCCTACAAGAGGTGGCGAACGTTGCGGCGCTCCGCTCCTCGGATCCGGCGCGCCACAAGTGCTTCGTTTCATATCACGAGGCGGACACGGACGAGGTCGAGGAGTTCCTCGACTCATTCGGCGACATCTTCATCGCGAGGATCATCGGCGTCTCCCCTGAAGACCCGTTCATCGATTCTGACAGCGCCGACTACATAAAGAGGCGTATCCGGGAGCTCTACCTTACGGATTCAACAGTCACCATCGTCCTGATCGGCAAATGCACGTGGGCGCGTCGGTTCGTTGACTGGGAGATTGCGTCAACACTGCGCAACGATCCAAGCAACAAACGGAGTGGCCTTCTCGGTATCACTCTTCCGTCTGCTACCGACTATGACGGGAGAAAGGCTCCCGCTCGCCTCAGTGACAACTTGGCACCAGCTGACGGCGAAGCGTACGCACGATGGAAGAAGCACCCGACAACCAAGACCGACCTAAGGATCTGGATTGAGGATGCTTTCACTGCCAGGGACACACGCGCTCACCTGATTGACAACACACGCGATCTTTTTTCTGACAACTCGACATGCTGATCAGGGATAGACGGACTTTGTGAGGGCGGGCCAAACGCTGATAGAGCATCGCGCCAGCCAAACTCCCAGTCTCACTTTTGGCGAAAGGTAAAGCGTGTTCGCCTGTTTCAGTTGAAGTCGCCTATTGCGCAACCAATCCACGAGCGAGCCGGGCGAGGGCCCCATCAATGAGGAGGCGGCCCCCAGCCAGATCGAGTCTGGTTACTCGCAGCTCCTGGGCTTGGTCGACTGTCTTGACGGTGGTGACGGTGGCGGTTTCATCGGCAGAGTAGACGAGCACCCCTCGCTTCAGGCCAAGTGCCGTGCAGTACGCCAGAAGCTGGTAGTAGTCGCCGTTGCGGCCGAGGCCGTCGTCGGTCAGCTTGTACTTGATGTCGGCCACCAGGACAGGTTCCCCCCGCCGGTAGAACACGAGGTCTGGGTACATCCTGATCTTGCGACCGATATCGAGGTGGGTCAGCTCTTGGTCGCGGACTTCAAGCTTGCCCACGAGCAGTCGCCGCAGCTGGATCGTGACGAAACGCTCGAACAGGCGGTTCATGTCGATCAGGAATGTTGAGGCCTCCAAGGTGCCGGCTCGGTCACGAACGCCGCCCGAGCGAAGGATGACTTCGGCGAGGCGGAGCGTCGGTTCGTAATGCCGGTTGAGCCGAGTCAGCGTGATAGGCGGGAGCGCACGCGGATCGACTGCTTCGACACCATCGAGAACGCCGACAGTCCGTCGCAGATCGCGTCGGACCGCTGGGGCAACATCCGGGTAGGTGCTCAGGGCTCGGGCTGCGGTGAACAGGATCCGGTTTTCGGGGATGTCGATCGACAGCTCATCGAATCGACAGGCGATCGGCGCCGGCATCCCGCCGGACCGGAGCATGGCGGGCATGTCGATCCGTCCGCGCATCGCTACCAGGGTTTCGTTCTGCTCCTTATAGGACTTGAGAACGCCGCGTTTGAGGGTGTCGGCCAGCAGCCGTTGGTAGAATGCGGCCAAAGCCGGGAGCAGCTCGTCCTGGTCGAAACCGGTGAGGCTGGTTCCAAAGTCAATGTTTGTCTGGCCTGCCGACAGCATGTAGAAGAGGTTTTCCAGCGGTATCTTGGGACGGATCAGCACCGTCAGGTCGCCCACCCGGATCGCGCCCGCGTAGGAGGTGGCTCCTAGGTTCCAAAGATCGCGGCGACGGCCCGGGCGGATTTCGATGGCCGAGCCGGCGACCCGGCGCAGCGCGTCAACCTGATCGAAAGACAGATGGACATCAGACTCTTCACTCCATTCCTGGAGTTTGACTGTCGTCGCCAAGATCCTCTCCCGACTCGTCGCCCGGGGCCACCTTGTCGTGGAAGCGCTTCATCACTTTGGCGAACTCGTACTCCCGGATCCCGGCCTGGTCGCCATACAGCTGCTCCTCGATGAAGGGGAACACCGAATAGGTCCACACCCGCTTGAGAAGGTGTTCGTTGAGGCCATGGCGCATGAAATGGCTTGGCCCGATCTGGAGGTGGGGACCGCCCAGCCGTTCCCGAAGCTCGTCATTGACCATGTCGAGCAGATCCGCCACCCAGTCGGGTTCACTATTCGCACCAAGCCAATCCCGAAGAAGATTGGACATGAGTCCCTCATTGGGGAAGAACCCGACGAAATGGAAACGGCGCCGCATAGCCGCATCGACCAGGGCGATGGACCGATCGGCGGTGTTCATCGTGCCGATGAACCACACGTTCTTTGGCAGCTCGAACGGCTCGTCGGGGCGGTAGAGCAAACGGACCGACTCATCTCGGTATTCGAGGAGGAACAACAGTTCGCCGAACACCTTGGGAAGGTTGGCCCGGTTGATTTCGTCGATCACCATCACGTAGCGCTTAGACGGGTTGTCTTTGGCTCGTTCGGCGATCAGCGAAAACGGCCCCTTCGTCAAGCGATAGGAGAGGCGATTCTGGGCGTCGGTTTCGGGGCGGAAACCCTCGATGAAGTCCTCGTAAGAAGAAGATGGATGGAACTGGACCAGGAACCGCTGGGAGGGGTCGGGCGCCAAAGCTTTCGCCAGCTCTCGAGCTAGGAACGTCTTGCCGGTACCCGGGGGTCCATAGAAGATCATCTGCCCCTTGTCCTCGAGAAGGGCCACCATCTCGTCGAGAGTCTCTCGGGGAACAAACACAGCGTCGGCCAGATTCCCGATGTGGTCGATCTCGTCGGCTGGCTCCGCTCCCTGATCTGTCCGCTCAGAAAGCCAATAAAGGAAACGGCTCACCCCGAACATGTCCTCACCGAAGAAAGGCTGAAGCCTCTCGCGCAGCAGGGCGTTGGAACGAACAAAGCGATTGCCAACGTCGAGGTCGTCGAGCTCGGTCTGGTGCAGGCCAAGCACACGGAGCATCACGCCCTTGCCCTTGGGACCTCTGTAAACAAACACAGGCACAAACTCGGTCGGGTACTCGATAGCCAACAGCTTGGTTATGACCGCTTCGCCCAGCCCCTTCACGCCACGGGCGCTCTGGTCCATCAGAGCGTTCACGCGGTGCTCGGTTGCGTCAGGTCCGCGGAGGAGAAACTCAAGGCCGTTGGCAAAGGCGTCCAACTCTTCGGGGGTCATCTGGCTGAGCGAAGAATTCAGAATCGCCTGTGGGCCCGGACTGCCATATCTCCCAGTGTTGAAGATACGACGGAACTCGTGGAGGTCGAATGCAAGGAGGCCCTCCTCGGAGATAAGCCGCTGCATCAGTTCCCGCTCAGCCTTGTCGGTCCGGTCGGCGTCCGTCGGATAACCAGACGCTGACAAGAACTCAGCAACGAGCGGGGCGAGCGGGTCGTCCGACGCCGGAGCGGAGCTGGGAGCTTCACCTACCGCAACCACCATCGCATCGAACACCGGCTGGAGCTTCGCCACGGTCTTCATGATCTGCTCCCCGACGGCGGCGCCGGTCAGACCACCGTCGAACCATTCGCCAACAAACAGCTCGCCGCGGGGAGGGATCGCCCCAGCCGGGCGGATCCGGTTCCCTTCCTTGTGCGGCAGCACTTCGAAGAACTCAACGCCGGCCGGCAGCCCCATGTCGACGAGCCTGTCCGCCATCCGGCCGTAATCCTCGTACTTCTTCTGAGAGCCGAAATGGGCGCCGATGCCGAGACCGCGACCGGTCGCCCACACCCGGATTGACGGCATAATCAGGTTCTTTTCGATCGTGTGGATGGCATAGGCGTCGGCCCGGAAAGGAAGGTGTTGGTCGTAGCCAACCCGCAGGTCGGTTTTCGAGGTCACCAGCTCTCGAACGAGCTTGGCGGCCAGTTCGTCGTTCATTCCCCTTGCGAGAAGGTCGAACTCTCCGAGGGAGGCGTTGATGTTTCGTTCGGCCTGCGCCCGGTCTTCCTCCGATGAGTATTCGTTAGACCCATACCAAGTGGCCAGAAGCTCACGGTTTTCCGCGAGTCTCGAATAGACAGCCTGGCTCAGCGACCTCCAGCCCTTGGTATGCACACGAGAGATGGCGTAGTTGGTTTCGAGCCCGCCGGCGGAGCTCAAGTCGAGGAAATCAAGAAAGCGGAGATAGCGATCAGCGGGCGGCAAATCTCTCTTGAGAAGCCGCAACTCGTTCAGCACCGATTCACCGTTGACCGCCAGGTAGGGCCACTTCGTAGGGTCCTGAAAGCACCAGACGATGCCCAGGGCAAGTGGGGCGAATCCCGGCCCAGGAAATAGCCGCTCGGTGTCGTCGGCGAGCGACACGAGTGCGTTGATCTTGGCGGCGGCGTCAGCCCGATCGGTCGGGGCCGAGAATGACGAATGGATCACCTGTGCTGCGTCGGGGCGGGACGCCCGCGCCGCCAGAGTTCCAAGGAAGGATTTGTGAGCGCCCACTTTGAACCAAGGGGGTGGGTTGGGGACCGCCGATATGGCGGAGTTGAAGGCGGTGAGGTCTGAGGTGACGCGGAGGCGTTCGAGGGCGTCCATCACCGCTTCCCGATTGGCGAGCCATGCTTCCTCGTGGGCGAACGGCTCTGTGATGTTGGCGGCCCGCCACTCCGCCAGGACCGCCTCAATAGTGGCGCGGACGTGGTCGGAGTCCGACCAGACCTCTGCGGTAGGCGCGGCCCCGCCTTTGGCGGTGATCTCGAAGCCAAGCGCCCGCAAGTAGGGATTGGCACTTCCGGGTGACTCACCGCCACTGAACTCATCCAATGTCAGCTGTCGCCCCAGAACTCGTTTGGCGGCAAGGCCTACCACGGCCTTTGGCGGGTACTTGCGCCCTTCATACAACAGGTCGTATCCGGTCGAGTCGCCAAAACCGTGCTCAAGTCCACCGTCGAGATCGGCAATCGCTCGTAGAACGTCGTCGCGCCTGATGCCTGCTGGAATCCCCATGGCGTCAGTCTGGTCGAAAGACACAGTCCCACGTCGGCCAAAGCGCCGTTCAGTGCTTCATAGGCAGCAGGCGAATCCAGCCTCGGCGAAGGCCACCCTTGTCATCGAAGCGAGGGGGAGGCGAGAACCAGGCGATTGCCGGAATTGTCTCGAGTAGTCGACGCGCTGGAATCAGAGTGGCCGAAAGCAAGGTCGGTCGATTTCTCAAGCTTGATGGGGTCGACTGAACACCGCCGAGTCTGTGCACGAGATCACGAAGACGGCGGTTAGGTCGACTTCGAATACAGCTTTCTGTTGGAAACTCCGGCCCAACTCGACCGCTTCGGGGCGAGACAATCCCCACACCGCATAACTTTCCTCCTGCCAAGCGCCATCGGGCGAGGCACCGATCGCCGGGCGCCAGTTCAACGATCTAGCCAGAAGGGTCTCTCGAAGCCTCCGGCTCCGCTTTCGGTTGACGCCTTCCGACATCCGGCGCGATCCCGGATTCCAGGCTGTGACGACATGGAAAGCACCGTTTCTCGCGGCGGCATCCGCCGGTACAAAAACACCGTCCAATTCAACGGTGATCAACGTTTGGAGGTACAGGTCGATCAGCGGGTCGCCGGCCACACAATCAGCCTACGGTCAACCTTGTCACCGCAGCCGCAGCCCGCAGATCCCGCCCAGGTGCGAGCCATCCGCGCTGCAGATTCAGGCCCTGATGGGCACGAGGTAGCGGCCTTCTCGGTCGAGGTACTCGCGCACGGCGAGGGTCGCTTCCACGTCGCCTCGGTTGTAATCCAGCAACCACGTTCGGGCGGCCTCTCGGTCCTCCATTGCGGCGTTCGGATCGGTTGCCTCTTCGTATCGGACCATCGAGACCTCGCCACCGGGGTCGTCTACATCCCAGGTGTGGCCGACAAGCGTTGCCACGCGTTTGAGACCGGATGATTCCCCGGTGATCCACGAGTCGTCGAAGACCCTCATCATGTCAATCCATATGGCGGATGCCGTGAAGGTTTTGATGTGGGGGGCGAGCCCTTCGTTTTGGGCTGCCATTCGAAGAAAATGGGTGTTCTCGGCACCAGCAAACCAGCAATATGCCAGCACCGAACGCCCTGACCTGGTGCCGGCATCGACGATGCCCGTCATCCAATCCCAGAATTCCATGAAGTTGGCTTCTTCTGCCTGGGCCAGTGGTTCCCAGGTCACGAAAGAGCGATAGGCGGGTTCGACCAGGCCAGAACCGGAGCGGTCGGTGACCAGCGTTCCCCACATGTAGGCGCCCGCCGACACGCTCTCCATATCGATGTCGATTTCGATATCGGCTCGCGGCAGGTCATCCCCGGTCGCTCCCGGCCGCCGGTAGATCGGTTCATGTCCGAGAACGGCTCGGGCCCGGAGGATGGCCTCTGGCAGGAATCCGCCGGATCCCACCGACGCAGTGACCGGGTCGACCCCCGAGCGAAGGTCGGCGACAGAGCGAACGCCGGCTCGCGCCAGGGCCTCGATCTGACCTAGCGAGCGTGGCCGGAGGTCGGCCAGCAGGGCGTCACCACCAACGTCGGCGGCGGCGTCCAGCCAGGCGGGCAGGTCGACGGTTGTTGCGAGGATGGCCGTGGGATAGTCGAGGCCTGCCAGACCTGCGCGATCCTTGACCCCGACCGACCTGAGCGCCCTCCACTCTCTGAACCCAACCAGCGGAATGAGGCTGGTGTCGCCGCTTCCCACCTCGAGGATCGGAAGACAACGACCGCGCCAAGGGCAATCTCCACATTCGCCGCACATCACCGGTTCGACCAACCACTCAACGCCCTCGCCGGCAAGGCTCGTCTGTGCGGTGGCGGCGATGTCGAGGCGAAAGCCGAATTCGAAGTCGTAGATCTCCATCGAGGTTCGCAACCTGCGCTTCTTGCCGTCGGATTTGGCGGGCGTCTGCCACATCGGCAGGTCGAGGTCATACCAAACGACCACACCTTCCTTGCCGAGAATCCCGGCAAGACCGGACCCGGCGGCGTAGCCGCACGCCATCAACATCCGCCGGTAGTGGGCCAGTTGGAGCGCGTCGCCTTTGTGCTTGCGCAGCCCGACGCCGCTTCTCTCGACGGCGTTGCCCGGAAACGGGTTCTGGACTTCGGAGACGAGGACCGTCGCACCGTCTTCTGGGGTGAGGGTCAGGTGATGTTTGACGTCGACCGGCGCGTATCCGTCATTTGCCCACACCAGTAGATCGGGCCGGCCGGTCCTTCTTCCAGCGTCGTCGACGGGAAGAAAACCGCCCAGGATGACCCGAACCCCCTCGGCCATTGCCCGGCGAGTGACTTCGATTGCTTCTGCACGCGGGAGTGCGGGATCGACATGCAACCATCCACCATCTCCCGCCTGGGGCAAACCCGCGAACAGAGCGGCTTCGAACTCGTCTCCCTCACGCATTCGGCGTTGCGCCTCGACCGTGGGCGGCGCCGGCTCGATCGGCCGCAGGATCTCGTTCTGAATCCGGACCGGACATTGCTTGGCGATGTATCCGCCCTGCGGCGGTACCCCAGACACATCCAAGCGCACCTTCAACATGGGATCACGCTACCCGCAGCCACGACGCCGCCTCATGCGGCTTGGGCGGAGAGATGTAGAAGATCCTCACCGAGGAGGAGGCCCTGACCGTGGACACGTTTGGAGTTGAGGTGGAACTCGGTTCCGATCCCTACACCCGGCTTCTGGTCGACCTGCTGGTGGGCGAGCATGCGAAGGAACTGAAGCGCTCGGGTGGCCGAGGGGCGCCCTGCATGTTCGCCGCCGGCGTCGAAAACGTAGCTGCGCACGATGGCCGGCCAATAGGCGGCGAGGGTCTCGGCTCGATCGAAGATGTCGGCTCCCACGATGCGACCTCCCAGCGAAACCACCACTCCCGACTGATCGGGAAGCGGCCCCATCGCCAAGAGTTCGTCCAAACGGGATTCGAGTCGGCGGGAACCATCGTGAATCGCCTGGGTCGCCGAAGCCCCTCCGGTTCGGGCCAAATCCTGCCCAACGCTCTCCCAAATAGCGGACTGGTCGGACACCCGGGCCGATGACTTCGCGAACGACTTCGCCACCGAGAGGTTCATTTGGCGCCGAACCCGTCGAGGAGCCAGCGTCGCGCCATGCTCGAAACCTTGACGATTGCCCCACCGTCCCGCCTCAACGCACGACACCGGCAACTCGGTTGTGAGCTTGGCTGCGGCCAGGACCGAAACATTGAGCACGCGGTTCTGGAGCCCGCCTACCACCGTGTCACCTTCCGGGAAAAGCACCGGCAGGTCCGCGGTCGAAACCAAGGTGAGCATTGAGACCGCCGCCGTCTGCTGCTCCTCGAACCACACCACCTTGGAAGTAGCCGCGGTTATCCCGGGGAGGTACTCGGGCCCGGTGCCCTGGTGTAGGTAGACCGGGAACAGGCTCACGCCAGCCCTGGTTACCGGTCTGCCGACCGATGCGTCGTCGATAGTCCTGCGAGTTCTCGAGTTCAACGCTGCATTCATGATGGGACTCCCGTTCCGATCAATGCCAACTGGTGGGATGGTTTGGAACGGCTTTTTGTCTGCCGCCACGAAGAGTCGAACAACTCCACCCCAATGCACCCCGTGGTCGATACCACCCGTTCCCAATGTGCCAAACGGGTACGACAGATTTGGAGTGGTTGCCGCCGAAAATTGCCCGATTCCCGAGATCGCGAAAACTTCTTCCCAACCCTTTAGGGGTTGGGAACGGATGAGGGGGTCTTGACAGGGGTTGACATCGTCGTGTAGCAGTCCCGCCTCATCGAGGGCCGGCACCCCGCCGTGGCCCCAAAGCCGAGGAGGCAGACATGGCCGAAGCTCCTGTTCACATCGCCGTTCTATTGGATCGCTCGGGGTCGATGAGCCCGATCAGAGACGACGTCGTCGGAGGGTTCGAACAGTTCATCTCAGACCAGCGGGCCGACCCCAGCCCAGCCAGGGTCACCCTGGTCCAGTTCGACAGCCAGGACCCCCACGACGTGATCATCGACGCCCAACCACTCGACTCGGTCGACACCTCGACGGTGGCAGAGCAATACAACCCACGAGGCGGCACCCCCCTGCTCGACGCGGCGGCTCGCCTCATCCGCCGTCTCGACGACGATCACCTCCCCGACGAGGACCGGGTTGTCGCCATCATCACCGACGGATTCGAGAACGCCAGCAGGACAACCACCCTCGAACAGATCACCCGGATGATCGAAACCCGTCAACAAGACGGATGGGCCTTCGTGTTCCTGGGAGCCGGCCTGGCCGACTTCGGCGCTACTTGGGTGAAGCGCATCCCGAACCAGGCCGTGATCGAGTTTCTCGAGACCGAAGTGGGTGTCAAGAAGATGTGGAGCCTGCTCAACGGCGGCGTCGCCAACTATCGGATGCTCGAAAAGATTGCCCGCGACAAAGGCGTCAACCTGTGGGAGGACAAGAAATGACCGACTGCATCCACGGCCTCCACCGCCCGACCTGCGCCACCTGCGCGCACCGGGACGAACCGGTCGTCTATGTCAGTTCAGGCGGGACCGTATTCCACCAGCGCCGGGACTGCCCGGCGCTGGTACGGGGACAAGACATCGTCGCCGAGCGCGGCGGCCAACTCGGCGACGTGAAACGAGTTCCCCTCCGCTCAGCCGAAAGAGACGGTCGGCGGGCCTGTCGGACCTGTCGAGGGGCATGACCGAAGCGGCGATCCCGCTATGTTCCTCCGCCCTGGTGGAAGGTTCGGTGGAGATCGTGAGCGACACCGTCTATCAGGTCATGCAACTCGAGGCGGTCAAGCCATTGTTGAGGGATGGACTCGATGCCGGAGTGGGTGCCCAGCAGTTGGCCCACCAACGACCCGGTTGAGTCGGAATCGCCGGAATGATTGACCGCGAGTAACACCGCCTCCTCGAATCCCTCGGCCACCAGGGCGCAGTAGACGGTGATGGCGAGCGCCTCTTCTGCGACCCAACCGCCACCCAGACTTTCGACTTTTTCGGGTGAGGGATCAGGTCTTTGGGTCAGCTCGATTGCCCCACGCAGTGCGGCCCTCGTTTCGTCGGCTCCGGCCACTCCGCCGAGGGAGCGGAGGCCCGCTTCGACCGCGGCTCTCACAGTGTCTCCCTTCATCAGCTGCTGCAGCATCACCGCGAACGCACCGGAGCTGAAGTAGCCGGACGGGTGGCCGTGGGTGATGGCGGCGACATCGACCGCCATCTCGAACGGGTCGGCGATCACCAGCCCGATCGGGGCCACTCGCATCACACCCCCACAACCCTTGCTGTTGTTCAGAGGCCGATCGGGGGTACCCATCTGACCGGACATGAGCGCCGACAAACAGGTGTTGCCCGGAGCCCGACGGTGGCGGAGCCCTTCTTCCTCGATCAGGCCTCCGGTCGTCGTCCCCGACACCGAAACCGGTGTTCCCTGGGTGTCGAGCCAGCGAAGATAGGCGTGATAGATCATCGAAGTTGGATGGGCGATCCCCTTTCCTTCCATCCTGGCGGCAGCCTGAATCAACCCTTCGGCCGTGAACAAGGTCATTTGGGTGTCATCGGTGATCGCCCCCAACCGCCCGTAGGCGGGGGCGTAGTCGGTGAGGCCGGCCGGCCCATACTTCGATCGAATCGCCGGAAGCCGATCGAATTCGATGGCAGCTCCCAACGCATCACCGACCGCTCCCCCCAGCAGGCATCCCCGAATCCGGGAAAGCGCCGTCGGTGTCGGCGTGGTCACCGGCTGGATGGCCGTAGTTCGGAGACCAGGTGGTTGACCTGGTCGATCCAGGTGGCGAGTTCGGCGGCGGTCGGGGCCAGTTCGTACTGGTGGTGATGACAGGCCCGGCTCAAGGTCGTCCATGCCGATCTCACGTCATCGGCAATGGACGGGTCCGGTGCGAGGAAAGAGAGGCAGAGGAGCTGCGTACGGGTGCTGGCGAACTCCAAGCCGGGCAGGTCCTGTTGCCAGAGAAGATCCAGGGCGTCTTCCAGAGCCTGGCGAGCCAAGAAGGCGGCAGCCCTCGGCCAGACGCCGTCGGGCCCCGACCCCGGTCTCGACATCAGCTCTTCTGCCTGGCCCAACAAAACAGAAATCATCGGAGACGGATCCTTTCGGCGAGCGACTGGGCTTCGTTGACCAGGCCGGTCAGGCTGCCCCCGAATCCTTTGTGAGCACCCTCGTTGACGTCTCGAAAGGCATCCCCGAGCGAGCGACCCCAACCGTTGAGGGTGGGTAGAACCTTGCCGCCGGCACTCGCATCGCCGAACAGCGCCAGCGCGGTCAGCTCCGTGAGTTTTGAGGCCGCATCCAGACTCGATTCGACCTCGGCATGGGACTTTCCGTCCGAAATCTGGTCTCGGCGGACACGCTCGGTACACGCGGCCTCCAGCCCCAACCGACACAATCCGGGCACCACCCTCGACGCCACGCCGTCCATGAGGTTTTCGTCCTTGGCGACGGCCCAGGCATCACGAAAATACTGCATGACGGGGTCCGTCGTCTCCCGCACCGCCACCACCGAGCCAGGCTGACGAGTGACCTCTTTGACGATGTGGGGAAGACCCAGCCGCCGAAGGGACTCCGGCAGACGGTCGTCGTGGGTCATGACGATGAGCTGGCGGTCCGCCGCCATCTTGGAGAAAACTCGAGCCAGCCCATCGACGCGAGCCGGATCCATGGCCTGGACCGGGTCGTCGATGAGCAGGAATCGAAACGGGCTCTGCGGCAGAGTGGCCCGGGGAAAGAACAGAGACAGGGCAAGGCAGTTGACCTCGCCCTGGCTGACGATGCCCAACGCCGCCCCATCGGTCCCGTCCACGCTCACTTCGAGGTCGACCCGTCGCCGGGCACCGGCGCCGGTCAGTTCGACAGACCGTAAGTCGACATTTGACTGGAGCCGGAGAAGTTTCCAGAGCTCAATCGCCTGCTGGGAGATGGGGGCGAACCGGCGGCTGCGCAACTCGGCGCCCGCTTCCTTCGCCTGGGCCTCGGCCGCCTTGAGTTGAATGACGGTTGGGTTGGCCAGTTGCGCCTTGCGAGCGACTTCGAGCCACGAGGCGACAGACAAGGCGAGCGGGCGCCAGGCATCCTCGAGGGCCGAGAACCGCTCCTGGGCGGCGCTCACCACCGCTCCGAGTGCTTGTTCCAGGAGCGGATAGGTCGCTTCCAGATGAGTGGCTGCCTCATCCGCCTCCTCCGGCAACGCCCGCAACGCCGCCATGGCTTCACGCAACGCCTCCAAGCCGATTCCCTCGTCCTCCGTTGGAAGGGACAGAGGCGTTGACAGACTCCGAGCGGCTTTCAGAGCAGCGCTCTGTAATGCTGAAACTTCGTCGAAGGTCTTTGCATCGTCTTTCAGGCCATTCAATTGTTCCATGGCCTGCTCCCTCCACGCCGCATCGAGGGTTCCCGTTCCACAGACAGGGCATCGGCCGTCACCCTCGTGTTGATGATGGGCAACGGCTTTCTCCAAAAGGTCCGCCAGCCGGCGAGCCCGCGATGAGTCCGAGCCCGCCATCCCCCGGACCAGTTCAGAAGAACCCCGCAATGCGGCCACCGTGTCGGCGACTTCCGTAAAGGGTGGGATCGCCAGGCCGATCAGGGTGCGAAGACCAGGAGAGGCGGGGGCGACTTCGGCGGAAACGATTCGCTCAACCTGAGCGAGGTTCCAGACGCGGCCGAGAGCTGCGACGCAGGCAATGGCCCTCGGGTCGTCGGAGCCCTTCAACTGCGGGAGGATGACGTCCTTCAGCCGCTTCTCGGCTTCCTTGTCCAGGGCCTCCCGGTCGAGCCTTGCCTGGCGCAAGGCCTCGGCTGCCGCGTTCATTTCTTCTAGCCCCAACACTCCGGCGAGGGCATCGAAAAGGCTCGACGGATTCGAAGCAATGATCCCCAACTCGGCATAAGACAAGAGCGGGCGATGAGCCGTGAGAGCGGCCGCCCACCCCAGGTCGGCCAGGGTGGTGCGCTTTTGGCCGTGATGCTGTGCCCACTCGGTCGAGTCGTTGACGGTCTTGGCATCATCACTCCAGGTTCTCTCAACGGTGGTCGGACCTTTCAAACCACCCACCGCAAAAGTGGCCGCCACCCGAGCGTTTTGCGGTTGGTGGAGGTTGCGCCAGCCGTTCTTCCATTCGGCGGCTTTTCCAATCCACCGGTACGAGTCTCCCGTCAGGGCTGTTTCGAGACCGTCCGAGAAGCTGGACTTGCCCGAACCGTTCCGCCCAACAACAACGGTGAGACCAGGACCAGGAGCAAATTCGATCTTCGCCGGCGGGCCGATACCTCGAAAACCGGAGACTTCGATGCCGGTCAAATAAACCGATTGCTCCGATGGCTCCTCCGACGGTTCCTCCCCTTCATCGGGAACGACTTCGAGCCGTCTCGGTGTTGATTCACCGGCCAGGGTTTCTTCCAGCGACTCCTTCCCGGACAGGGCTGCCAGCACGAGATCAACCACTTCCGTAGGAGTTCCGCGCTCGACCAGAAACCCCAACACCTCATCCCGAACACTCACCCCAAGTCTCCGTTCTACGAGCCAATCCGACGATACAGCGGCCAGGTCGCCGGCGTCAGGCGTGGCCGCCGCACTCCGGACCGGGAAACGTGCACCTCGCCCGCCAATCTGGTCTTCAATTTGTCCGACCCGTGGCGTAGCTTTCCCGGTATGTGGCAGCGCCTGCGAGCGATCTTGGTAAAACCATTCCCCGAGTCCTCGGTGAACTTGCTGCTGCTGGCCATAGGTTACGGCTGGGTGCTCTGGCAGGGACTGGACTCCCCCCTCCCCTGGTGGCACCCCATCACCTGGCTGTTGCACTTCGGAGGTGCACTATTCGGGGCCTATGCGACCATCGTCTGCTTTGGGCTGGTCTACCTCGTCATCGCATTCGCCGATTCCTTGGTCAGGGACGTGCTCCGTTTCCCGCCGCGGAGAGCCAGGCCTCCGCCGCCCTCGCCACCGGCTCCCCCAAAGCCGACAGAGGTCGGGCGTGAGGAGCTGTGGTACCCGTGGTCGTTGGTGGCAGAGCGCAGATGGACCTTTGTCGACGGAAGACTGCAGGGAATGCACGGACAGTTCTGGGACACGTCCGTGTTCGATGCAGTGTGCCGGAGATGTGAAGAAACCCCCGGTTGGGATTGCAGATGCGGCGTATACGCCACGAAGGGCAATGCCTTGCCTTTCACTGAAGGCACCGTTTCGGGCCGAGTGGAGTTGACCGGGTTGGTGATCGAGCACGAGACCGGCTACCGGGCCGAACGCGCCCGCATCGTCGAGCTGACAGTCGACACAGAAGAACAGGAACAGATGATTGCGCGGCGCTACCCCGACGTTCCCGTACGCCGCCGGGTCAAAGGATGGAGGTCGTTGAGATGACATCGATAGGCAAACCGCAACGAAAGCTCAGGGTTGAACCCGAACTTGGCGAAGAGCCAGAAACGAAACGCCAGACGCGGCGTCTTCCGGCCGGAGACCCCGAGACCGAGCCGGGCAGCAGTCCGCCGAGCGGCCCCGGCCAGCGGGTCAGGTTTTTTATCGACCCCTCGCTGTCAGATGAGGAGATCGCGGAACAACTCCAACGAATCGCCGAGGAGCATCGGCGCAACAAAACACCAGGGAACGGCCGGCCACGCCGTAACTGATTGCGGCCCTGCGGGCCACGAGGCCGGTTCGCTTGGAAATCGCTCCTGGTGGTCGACGCCGGCCTGCGCAACAGGTTCCGCCGGCAGCCAAGCCTGACCGAGCCCAGCCGGCGAGTTATCGCAGAACTCTCGCTCGTCAGCCGGATCCTCCGGGGAGAGGACTGCTTCCGGGCCAGACCACCCATGCGACGAGACGGTCCAATGATCGAGAGCCTTCACCCCGGATAACGGCACCCGTCACCGACCCAAGGACCGGGTTCTGAGAGCCTCTTCGCGACGACGTTCCCCAAAAACACCAGCGCTCTCATGTGCCGGGCAGTCCCCCGGAAGGATCAAGACCGATCCACCGGCCGCGCCGAACGCAGTTCGGGTCCTCCCGCCAACGCCGCCGCGCAGCTCCTCGGGAAGAGATCAACCCCATTCCCCAGAGACTCCCTCGTTTTTGTCGGTCTCGGGGAAGGGCAATCGACTGCCCAAGGTCTAGGTGTTGGCTCGGTGCCAGGTGGCCCACTCGGCGAGGTTGTCCATGATCAGGTGGGCACATTCCGGGGTGCGGGCGGTGGCACAGCCTTCGGAGGTGTACTCGTCGGCCAGTTCGCCCCCTTCGGCGAACCGACGGAAGCTCTCGCGAAGCTCGGGGTCCTCCGGGTAGAGGTCTTCCTCATACCAGGGGTTCAACATCGCGATGGACATCAAGACGTGGAAGTTTCGAACATTCAAGGCCGGGGGCTTCCCGACTGCGGCGTGCATCGCATTGGAGTAGGTCACCCGGCACGAATGGCCCGGTCCCCAGGCCGGAACCACCAGTTGGCCAAACAATGCGTCGCCCCCCGCTCCTCCCACCTCCTCGCAAGCCTCCACCGACACCTCGGCTTTCAAGATCGACTCGTATTCGATCGCCTGGCTGGACGCCGCCGCGGGCGGGCACAGCCCGGTGGGGCCGTCCGCGAAGCCGTTGTTGAAGATCTCACCACCGAGGTAGTGGGCGGCGACACAGTCGCCTCCGTACCAGGCTGTCAGCGCCGCCTCCACCACCGCCGGCGGTTGGAGGGTCTCCGCCCACGTCACCCAGGCATCGAGGTTCTCCAACTGGATGGCGGCGCACGATTCGGTGAACGGGCCGAACGCACAGTCCTCGTAGCCGTCGAGTCGACCTTCGGCGGCGAGGAAGCTCCCGAAGTGAAGGTTGACCGCCGGGTGCTCGGGGAAAGCAAACGTGGTGATGGCACCGTCGTCGACTATCACCTCCACCTGGTCGTCGTCCAACACCTGGAAACCGTTGGGACCGAACCAGTCGCCCGCCACCTCGGTCAGCGCGTTCCGATACACCATGGTGCAGCTGAATCGCCCGGCGCTGCGATCGGTGCAGTTCAGATCGACCCGCCCATCGATGGCGGCCTGATAGGCGGCCTCCTGACGGAGTTGGTCGTCGGTGCGGTTGTCCACCGCGAACAGTTGGACAGCACGCTCGGCATCGCCCGAATACAGGGCCCCGACCCCGGCCTGGATGGTCTCGAGATCGGAGACAGGCGCCGTCGATTCCGGTGTTGGGACCGGGACCGTTATCGGAACTGGGGGGGTGCCGACCACCGGAGCCGGACCGCGGGCCCAGGCAAAGAACAGTCCAACGGTGGCGACGATCGCTCCCAGCACCGCCGCCACCCAGGTCAGTTTGCGGGGTGGATTCGGCCGGCGGGTAGTGGGTGGCAGCTGGGTTTTGGTCATGAGGTTTCCTTCTCGTCGTTGATTCACGACAACAAGCGGATCTCCGGCCAGTTCGGCCTCGATCCGCTCGACCAACTCCTCGGCACCGACCGGATTGCCCCGCTCGCTCAGCCAACGCAGCCTGGACTCGAAGTCAGTCACCCTGCACCTCCAATGCCGCTCGCGCCTTCTTCCGGGCCCGGGTCGCCATCGCCCTCGCCGCCTCGGTGGTCATTCCCAACTGCTCCGCGGCCTCTGCGTAGGGAACGTCCTCTACCTCAACTAGATAGAGGATTGCCCGTTGCCTTGGATGAAGATCGAGAAGCGCCTCGATGTCGGTCGGGTAGCTGGGCATCCAGCCCTCCTCCGTGGAGAGACGGCTGAGCGCTTTCCGCCTGCGACCCAAGCTCCGTCGCTGGTTGGAAGCCAGGTTGACGATCGTCTTGCGCAGGAACGCCAGCGGGTTGTTCAGGTCCGAGATCGGACCCTTTTGCAGCGTACGGATGAGCGCCTCCTGAACGAGGTCATCAGGCTCCACATCGACCGAACCCACCACCGCAGCGATCCTCCTCAGTGACGGATAGAGCGAAGTGATCAGCTCCTTTTCCCGCTCGTCGATCGAAGGTCGTGTCAGCAACCG
This sequence comes from Acidimicrobiia bacterium, assembly GCA_041746105.1. Classification (GTDB taxonomy): domain Bacteria; phylum Actinomycetota; class Acidimicrobiia; order Spongiisociales; family ZC4RG35; genus JBFHRE01. Next base: position 91,610 of record JBGTHP010000021.1, on the reverse strand, counting down.
AGGTTCTCCCTGTCGTTACCCCAAAGACACCGCTCGAGACCAATTTGTGACACAGAGATTTACACAATCCGATGCCCGGCAAGGGCCCCGGAGGAAGAAGGTCTTCAAGAGAAGTGGCTTGAGTTCTAAACGAACCACCAAACATGGTCCGCAGGGACCAAGCCCCCCTCCCGGCTCCGCCGGACTCCCCCAAAACGTCTCCGCAAAGCGGCTCCTGGGAGAGCCTCACGCGCTCGCACCCGAATAGCTCCGGATCCCCCACTTCCACACCACCCGCGTGATCACGAGCGACACCGCTGTCGCCACCAGCACCCAGAGCAATGTGGCACCGCCGATTCGGTTGGTGACGGCCTGGGCGGGGACGGTGACGGCGAAAGCGAGGGGGATCAGAAAGGTGAGGGTGCCTCGGAGCCAGCCGGGGTAGACGGTGACCGGCCACCGGCCCGCTTCGTAGACGCCATTCAGCAACTGCATGATGTCGTCGCCGCGGGTGATGCGGAACGTGATGGTGGTGGCGGAGATCCACACGCAATAGAGGATCACCGTCCCGCCCACCAACGCCATCAGGAAACCGACGGTGCGCACCAAACCAACCGCTCCCCCCACTTCCACCGCGCCCCAGACGACCACGGCCAGCCCGGTCAACACATCGACCAGCGACCACAACGACACCCGGCGCACACTCACCATCAGCTGGGAGTCGGCGGGGCGGGTGAGGGCGTAGTCGAGCGTGCCCTGCTCCACGTCTTCGATCAACTGATACATGTTCGGCTGGACAAACGCGTTCAACAATCCTCCCACCAGGATGTGTACCCCCATCACCGTCAACAACTCGGGCCGGGCCCATCCGCCCAGGCTCTCGGTGTGGGAGTAGACGAGGGTGATGGCGATCAGACCGGTGGCGAGTGCCACCGCCGAGTTGACCAGTTGCACCCAGAAGTTGGCCCGGTACTGCAACTCGTTGAGCGCTGCCACCTTCCAGTGGAGGCCAACCAGACGGGGAGCGCTGGCGGGACGGCGCATGCCCCGACCGCCGTATAACGGCGGATCGCCCGTCGCCAAACCAGGGCGTAGATCACACCGAGCCCGGCCGCCCAGGCGAGCTGGGCTCCGATCCCGCTCACCATCCCCGCCGCCGACGACCGCCCGATCAACACGTCGATCGGGAACTGGAACGTCCACTTGTATGGCATGAACGCCGCCACCGATTGCACCGCGTCCGGCATGAACTCGAGTGGGACCAACCGCCCCGACAACACGAGTTCTCCCGCCACCAGGATCTCGAAGATAGCCGAGCCCCGGGTGGTCCAGAAGGTGATCATCCCGAACAGATACAACATCACAAACCGGAGCAGGAACGCCCCCCACAAGGCGACCACGAACGCCACGATCTCGACCAGCCCCGGCGACAGGTCGGGTTTGAACGCCCAACTCAACCCGAACGCCACCGGGATCCAAAAGATCGTCCAGGTGAACTTGGTCCCGGCGAAATAACAGAAGTCCCGATGGAACGGGTTGTGGGGGAGCGACAGGAAGTCATTGAGCCGGCCTCGCTGGATCCTCGACTCCCAGGCATAGGGGGCGAAAGCCAGGTTGTAGACCCTGACCAGGGTCCACACTATGTAATAGGCGGCGATCCCACCGACGGTGAACCCGCTCACCGTCCCGCCCTGGGATTCGGCCACCGTCGTCCACACCACGAGATAGATGGCCGGTTCCACGAAGAACCCGAACAGCCCGATCGCTACCGCTCCCCGATACTGGATCGACGCCTGGAACCCCAAGCGGATGGCGGCTCGGTAATAGGACGCCAGCATTCGCCCCTCGGCCAGAACGGAGGTCATGTCTCGTCGGCGGGGATGGCGAACACCCGCTCGATCACTTCTTCCAACGGCGGATCCTCGATGGTGAGGTCGGTCACGGTGAAATCTGCCAGCAGCCGGGAGGCGATCGGGGAAACCTCGCCCCGAGGGACTTCGATCACCACCGCCGCTCCGTTGCGGGCGATCACCTCGCCATACCCGGAGAGGTCGTCGGGGAGGTCGGCTGCGGTCACCCCGATCGTCTTGTGGGTGGTGAACTGGGAGGCGAGACCGCTCAGGTCCCCGTCGTGGAGGATCGCCCCCCGGTGGATGACGATCACCCGCTCGGCCAGCGCCTCGACGTCGGCCATGTAATGGCTGGTCAACAGCACCGTCGCCCCCATCTCTCTGGCGTATTCGCCGATGAAGGTGCGGAGCCGTTTCTGCATGGTGACGTCAAGACCGATGGTGGGTTCGTCGAGAAACAACACCTCGGGGCCGTGAAGGAGGGAGGCGGCGATCTCCATCTTCATCCGCTCCCCCAAGCTCAGATTGCGGACCGGTTTGGTCATGAGGTCGCCTACTTCCAGCACCTCGGTGAAGGTGGCCACCCGCCGCCGGAAATCGGATTCGGGGATGCCATAGATCGCCTTGTTGAGCTCGAAGGAGTCGGCGGCGGGAAGATCCCACTGGAGGTTGTTGCGTTGCCCCATCACCAGTGCAATGCGCCGCAGGAGATCCTTTGACCGCTTCCAAGGTTGGAACCCGAGCACCCTGGCGTCACCGCCGTCAGGATGCAACAACCCGGTCAACATCTTGATGGTGGTGGTCTTTCCTGCCCCGTTCGGCCCCAGGAACCCGACGATCGAACCCGCCTCCAATTCGAAGCTGACATCGTCGACCGCCACCACGGCACGGTGTTCCCGCTTCACCACACTCTTCAACGACTCCCGCAGACCCGATTCCCTGACCGGCACCTTGAACACTTTGCGCAGGTCGGAAACAACAACGGGTGCGGGCATCTGCCAAGTTTGGCAGACGAGACCGGGACAGCCGGAGGGTTTAAATCGGGTCGTTGGCGCGTGGAGGCGTCAGTGAAAGGTGCCGACCTCGGATTCTGTCGCACCCGGATCGTATGCTCAACGGTATGACCACGGTTATACTCAAGCTTGTGAAAACCGCCATCTCACTGCCCGACGATCTCTTCCAGCGGGCCGAAGCCGTTGCGGACCGCAATGGCATCGCTCGCAGCCAGCTATATGCGCTGGCGCTTGCCGAATACCTCGACCGACACTCCGATGATTGGGTGACGGCCGCCCTCGATTCCATATATACGGCGCCCAGTCCGGTGGAACGGGAGATGGCGGCCGCCCAAGCCGACGCCATAGAAGCGGAAGACTGGTGATCGAACGGGGCCAGATCTGGTGGGCCAACCTGGGGCCACCGACCGGGTCGGCTCCCGCTAAACGTCGCCCGGTACTGGTCGTTCAATCTGACGCGTTCAATGCCAGTCGAATCTCCACCGTGATGGTGGCGGTGATCACGTCCAACCAGGCCCTTGCGGCGGCACCGGGCAACGTGAGGTTGTCGCGAAAACAAAGCAGACTCCCCAAGGTGTCTGTCGTCAATGTCTCTCAAGTGGTCACTCTCGATCGCGATCGTTTGGCCGACCGGGTCGCCACCCTCGACGCCACACTTTTGCAGGCGGTCGACGACGGGCTCCGGCTCAGTCTGAGCCTCTGAAGATTCGGTGGGCTCCATCTGGGCGACCGCCCATTGCGGGCCGGCGGTAACGTCGCCCACATGCGGGCGATGGTCTACGAGCGGTACGGGCCTCCCAGCCGGCTTCGCCTCGCCGAGGTCCCGGAACCAGAGGTCGGCCCTGGCCAGGTCCTGATCAGGGTTCATGCCGCCTCGGTCAACCGCTCCGACCTCGAAACTTTGATCGGTCGCCCCGCCTACATCCGAATCAGCGGGAGTGGTCTGCTCCGCCCCCGGCGGCAGATCCTCGGCTCCGACGTCGCCGGCACGGTGGAAGCGGTCGGGCCCGAGGTCACACAGTTCCGGCCCGGGGACGAGGTGCTGGGCGACCTGCTCTATGGGGGCGGGAGCACCTTCGCCGAATACGTGGCGGTCAAAGAGACGGCGCTCCTGGTCGCCAAACCGCCGGCGATGTCGTTTTCCGACGCCGCCGCCATCCCCCAGGCCGCCCTGCTCGCCCTGCTCGGGCTCCGCCATCGAGGAGAGGTCAAGACCGGGGACAGGGTGCTCATCAACGGCGCCGGAGGTGGGGGTGGGACCTTCGCCATCCAACTCGCCAAGGCGGCCGGGGCCGAGGTCGTCGCCGTCGACAACACCCACAAACTCGACCTCATGCGGGACCTGGGAGCCGACCGGGTCGTCGATCACACCACCCAGGACGTCACCAGTGCCGGGGAACGTTTCGACCGAATCCTCGACTTTGCCGGCAACCGATCGGTCCTCGCATACCTTCGAATACTCGAGAAGGGCGGCGTGTACGCGGTGGTGGGGGCTTCGGTGCCCAAGCTGCTGACGGCGGCGACCGTGGGGCCGATCCTCTTGAGGCAAGGTGGGCGGTCCATGGGTCTGCTGATCGCCCAACCGAATCGCGACGACCTCGCCCACGTCGCCGGTCTCGTGGCCGCAGGAGAGCTCCACCCCGCCGTCGATTCCGTCTATCCCCTCGCCGAGCTACCGGCGGCTCTCCAGCGGATGGCCGACGGAACCGTCCTCGGCAAGGTGGTCATCGACCTCACCACCTGAGCCATCCGGGCGGAAGGATCCCCGACGATACGTGCCATTCTCGAATCCATTCCAGCGCGACGCTGAGATCCGCCGCCATGTATGGCCCAGATGGAGCGTTCGTGAAGCTCCGCCCCTCCCCGAGCTAGTGAGGGTTTCATTTAGAGATCGACGTTGTTTGCCGACGGGAACGCTGATCAAGCCTCCCCGGGCTCCCATCCAAGGAAGGACCAACATGTCACCCTCAACCCTCAGCCGCAACAGGATCATACGCTCCGGCGGAATTGTCCTCGGATTCCTCGTCGCCAGCGGCATCGTGCTTCAGATGTCGTGGGCAGCTTTTTCTTCTGTGACCGACAACGACTCGAACTCGGTCACGGCCGGCACCGTTCTGCTCACCGATGACGACAGCGCCGCTGCCATGTTCAGCGTGGCAGGGATGGTGCCTGGAGACGTCGTCGTACGATGCATCCGGGTCACCTCGGGCGGCACCGTGGCCAATCCGGGAGCGGTGAAACTCTACTCCGGGGGGTACACCGACTCCTCGACCCTCGGCTCGTATCTCAACCTGACGGTGGATGAAGGTACTGGCGGGACTTTTGCGGACTGCACGGGCTTTGGAGTGGTCAACACAATCGTCAACGCCCAGACACTGGTGGCCTTCGACGCCGCCCGGACCTCATACGCCAACGGGGTCGGCGTCTGGGATCCGGCAACGACGCCGGAGACGATCACCTACCGGTTCACCATCGAAATGGATCCAGCAACACCAAACACACATCAAGGTGAGTCAGTGACCAACCTCACCTTCGTCTGGGAGATCCAGAGCTGATCGAATTCCAGTGACACCCGCCGATCGCACCGACATTCTTGACGCCGACGAACGAACGGTATGCGCGTTCAGAGACGCTCCGACGGAACTGTCCCTGGCGTTGTCCGAAGCGGCGGCGAGACTTGGATTGGGGGAAATCGACGCCCGCGCCCCGGTGGCCCTGGGACAAACCCGGGACCGACCGGCAGCGCTGGCCGAGGTCGACGGCCACGAACTGTTTGCAATTGACACGGGACCTGGATGGTGGGTGGCCGGCCGGCGGCTGCTCCCGCACGGAACGTGGACTCAGACCCAGACGTTGCCTCACACGCCCGAACCAATCGACCACACACTGGTCGCGGGTCGGATCGAGGCTCTTCGCACGTTCTTCGGTCTGACTTCAAAAGCGCTGCTGTTAATGATCGGGCTACTGGTCGCCTGGGTCATGGTCCCGGTGATCGTCCTCGGCTGGAGACCCGTGGTACTCGCATCGGGGTCAATGGGCCCTGATTTGCCCGCCGGGTCGGTGATCCTGAGTGATCCGGCGATAGCCGGTGTTGGTGTGGGCGATGTGGTCACCTTCATCGAACTTGACGGCGATCTTGTCACTCATCGAGTGGCGTCGGTCGGACCGGACGGTTCGGTGCGGACCCAGGGCGACGCCAACGTCGGGTTGGACTCCCACCCGAGGTCTCGAGACAGCGTTCGGGGCGTTGGGCGGCTAGTCATCCCGTGGCTCGGTGTTCCCCTGGCGCTGGCTGCGCGTCGAGAGTGGTTTGAACTCGCCCTGGTGGTGGCGGCGGCATGGGCGGTGGCATACATGGCGAGCTGGACACCGTCGCGCACCGACCGGCCATTTCGGGCCCCCGGGTCGTGGGGGACCTCAATGATCTCTGGGACCGCGGCTGCCGGGCTGGTCGCGGTCTTGCTGACGGTGACCGCGATCTCCGGCGCCAACTTCCTCTCGGCGTCCGGATCTGCCGGAAACAGCTTGACCGCTGCCGCAACCTTCCCTTGACCGGACCTCCGGTGAATTCGCCGACGCCACCCTCGAGGCGATCCGCCGCCGTCCGGTAGATCCCGCCCCCTGTACTCGAAGCTGACCATTCGCCAACGGAGCCCCTCCACCATGACCCCCTTTGGGGACTTGACCTGGGCGACTGGTGCCGATCGGAGGCCAGGCCACATCCCGTTCTGAGGGTGGGTGCGGCCCGATGCCCAGCGTTCCCAGCGCCGTTTGGTCGGCCCCATTTACAATGGCGCCGGGAGGACCGCTTGAACGAACGGACCCAAAGCTGGCAAAAACTGGTTGTTATCGCCGTTTCGACGCTCTGTGTCGGCGCCGCCGCCGTCGCGTTGAGCTTCCAGGTCGACCACACGCTCGGCTATGACCTCACCTATCCGATGCTGGCAGTGGGTTTCGTCGGAATGGTCTTGTTGGGTGCGATCGTGATCATCAAGCAGGTGGCAAGCCGGATCGGATGGGTCCTGATAGTCGGGGGTCTCGGCGGCACGATCAGCGTCTTCGGAGAGAAGATGACCCTCGTGGTAGTCGACCGGGATGGGCCGGCGTCCCTGGCAACCGGGATCATTTCGATGGCGGCGATCGGATTCGCCACGATGATGGCCGGTGTGGCGCTGCTTTTTCTTCTTTTCCCCAACGGCAAACCCGCTTCGACACGCTGGCGATTCGCCATTTGGGTGACACTGTCAGCAGCAATCTCACAAATAGCCCTGACCCCCTTCCTGAGTCCCTACATCACCGACCCCGACGGTTTTCTGAGGAGTAACTGGGACTACAGCCAGGCAGGAACCCCGATACCCGGCGCCTTGTTGTTGCTGGTCAACCTCTCGACCATCGTGGGCACCGTCGCGATCGTGGCAGGCGCAGTGTCGCTCGTACTCAGGCTGCGCACTTCGACAGGAGTCGAGCGACAGCAGGTGAAGTGGGTGATGTACTCGGGGGTCGCAGCAGCCTGTGGCTGGTTTATCGCGCTTGCCCTCCCATTGGGGGCCGAAGCCGAGGTGGTGCCGGCGGGTGTCGGTGCCGTTGCCCTGACCACGGGCATCGCGATCTCGCTTCTTCGATATCGGCTCTACGACATCGACAGGGTGATTTCTCGCACCGTGGGTTACGCGGTAGTGGTGGCGCTCCTCGCGCTCGTGTACGCGGCGGGGGCAGTCTGGCTTCCTTCTCTGATTGCAGACGGTTCGCCTATTTTCGTGGCCGGATCAACGTTGGTGGTTGCCGCTCTCTTCAACCCGGTACGACGACGCGCACTGGAATTTGTCGACCGACGGTTCTATCGGTCGAAGTTCGACGCAGAAAAAACCGTGGATGCCTTCTCCACTCGGGTTCAGGATCAGGTCGACGTCGACCGTCTCGCCGCCGATGTGGTCTCGGTGTTGCATCGGACCGTCCAGCCGTCGTCGGTCGGCGTCTGGGTGAAGGATTCGAAGGTAGCGGACTCGCATGCGCAGCGGGCGGCGAAGGCCCTGATGCCATAAAGTCCCCGATCGTGTCTGACCAGGATCCAATCTGAGCGAACGTCACCTCAGCCGGGAGGAGGCCCGCCGGATCGCGATCAGTGCCCAGTTGCTCGACGCCCACCGGCCTGCCGAACTGGTGTCCGTGGCCGAGGGGCTCACCTTTCTCCAACTCGACCCGATCTCGGTGGTGGCGCCCAGCGCCGACCTGGTGTTGTGGACCCGACTCGGGAACAGGTATTCGCCCACCGACCTGATCGAAACCCTGGAACGCGACCGCTCGATGTTCGAGTGGCGGGGACAGGATCGGCACAACGAACCCAGCTTCGTGATGTTGCGGCCCTCCTCCCAGTTCGACGTGGTCCTCGGCCAGATGCTGGAATTGCGGGATCGGTCAGGGCAGGTGAAAGAGTGGTTGGAGGCGAACTCCGGGTTCCGGCAAAGAGTCCTAAACCAACTTGGAAGCGACGGTCCTCTGCTGTCGAGAGACATCGCCGACACCGCAGAGGCGCCGTGGAAGTCGAGCGGTTGGACCCATGATCGCAATGTCAACCAGATGCTCGAGTTCTTGTGGTCACGGGGGATGGTCGCAGTCGCCGGTCGGGACGGGAAACAGCGATTGTGGGACCTGGCGGAACGGATCTACCCCACCGGCGTCACCCCGATTCCAGTAGAGGAGGCGCTCCGGATTCGAGACAAACACCGGCTCCGATCGCAAGGGATCGCCCGCGCCCGAGTCGTGGGAGATGCCGGCATCCCGGTCACGGTCGAGGGAACGAAAGGCGTATGGCGGCTCGACCCGGAGGCGACTGCCGACGGGTTCGCAGGACGCACCGCCCTTCTCTCCCCTTTCGATCGACTGGTACATGACCGGAAACGGGCAGAGGAACTGTTCGACTTCGAATACACGTTGGAGCTGTACAAAAAGGCAGCCGACCGCCGCTGGGGGTATTACGTTCTACCGATCCTCCACAGCGACCGGTTCGTCGGAAAGGTCGACCTGGCCGGCGACCGGGAGGCCTCGTCGCTCAAGGTGCTGGCGCTCCACGAAGACATCGCGTTCACCAAACAGGTGCGAGCCTCGGTCGAGGCCGAACTGAAATCGCTGGCCGCCTGGCTCGGGCTGGAAAAGGTCGACCACCGCTGAGCCGGTAGGTAACTCCTTTCAGGCTCGTCCCGGATGGTTCTCCCGGTCAAGATAAAACGTTGGTTTGGGTGAGCCGATCGAAGCCATTCCGGCCCCCCGGATTTCGCTCCTGAGGAATTTCGCCATTTCGGATAGCCGACGTAAATAATTGGTGAGAGTTGTGCGAACCTGAAGCTCGGGAGGAAACATGGTGGGCGCCGCCGCCTACGACTGGATGTATCGCTGGTGGGCCCCGTGGGACAAAGTCGGAGTTCGCCAGGACCTGCTCGACTTGCTGGCACGAGGTGACGTCGACCCAATCGGCTACCGACGAGCCATCGATCTCGGCTGTGGGACCGGGGCGAACGTGGTCCACCTGGCCTCGGTCGGGTTCGACGCCTGGGGGGTGGACTTCTCCGGTGTTGCGATCGACAAAGCGCGAAAGCGGGCCGCTGTGGCCGAGGTGAATGCCTCTTTCGTGATCGGCGACCTGACTGCGGACGCGATCGACGGCGTGAAGGGACCGTTCGACTTGATCATCGACTTCGGCACTCTCGACGACCTCCACGGACAGGCCCGGCAGGCGATGGCGGCCACCGTCACCCGGCTGGCGCGACCAGGGACCAAGTTCCTCGAGTACTGCTTCTTCGGCAATACCGAGGAGCTGCCCAGGTTCAGCTTCAAGGGGACATCGAAGATGAGTCACATCGCCCCGGGCGAGCTCGAAGACCTGTTCAGGGACGGCTGGGAAGTACGACCTTTCGCCGCCTACCCCGACCAACGAATCGCGGCGTTTCTGCTCACCCGGCTGTGACCAAAATCCCTGCCGTTAGGAAGAAGCTTCCGAGTCAACGCTCCCTCACCCAGACTCCGACCGACGAGGGCGCCATCGTCTCGGCGACCACACCCACCCAGTCAGCGGTGAGCCGATCGACATCCGTCACTTGGCGAAGACGACCCGAAAGCTCCTCCACCACGGTCTCTGCGTCATAACGCGATCGATAGAAACGACGGTCGACCCCATGCAACACCCTGCGTCGAACCGGGTTGAACAGTGCCGCCGCCGCCAGCGTCCCTCCCGCCACAAAAATCGGGGAATCACCCGACGTCAAACGTGAGGGGAGCCAGACCGCACCCACCGCGTAGACCACGGCAAGCACCCCCACCACGAGAACGTAGCCGACGGTCCGAGAGATGATCCGATCAATCTCATAGAGCCGATATTTGAGGATGGCGACGGCTCCGCTGACTGGCACGGCGAGGGTCGTTAGGCCGTACATGAATTCGCTTATTGGCCCCGGTATGAAACGGGCCAGCCCTTCGAAACTGCTCACGACCAGCCACGTCACCGATACCAGGACGGCAAACAGGAACCATTTGAGCTGCTTCCGCTCGACGCCCTGAGAGCGGGCATATCGAAAAACCAGGGAGAGGGCCGACCCCACAAGGAATGCAATCAGAGCAGGGAAAAACACACTTGAGAGAGCTCCGTATTCGGGATTGGACAGCCAGCTGAACCCGATTGGATTGTCTACGAATCGGAGACACGTCCCGCCATCCAAACCAGACGTCTCATCACAAAGCCGACCAGAAAACACGTACCCGAAAAAGCCGATGACCAGGGCCGCGTAACCAGTCGATTCGATCCATCGCCAGCGCGTCGTCAGAACTCGACCAGAGGGAAACCAGAGCATTACGAAACCACCGAGACAGATCCACGACAGCCAGAGTCCTCCACCGAGGGCATCCCCAAGCACATACCCCTTGTCCGACAACAGGCCGGCCGCACCCGACAGAATCAGCGAGTAACCGGTGATCACAAAGAGCCAGCCGATTCGATGCCTGGGCAAACGTCTCAGGATCAGAACCCCCAACGAGCTGTACACGATGGCCGCAAGCAGCAGCAATGCTCCCTCGCCCAAGCCGACAGCGCGGGCCCGCCAAGCCACAAGTACGAAGACTGTCGGAACGAGGATCCCGACCCACATAAGAAGCGCGTAGAGCGACCGGGCCTTCACCGTTCTCCCACCCATGCCCGGTTGCGGACTCGACACGATCATCGTCCCGGTAAGAGGAACGCCGGAGCCGATATCGGCAGAAGCGCCAGGTCCCAAACCAAAATCGGCGACATTGTCCACCCTCAGATTCTCATAGCTCAACGTTCCGGCAACGTTACGGAATACCAGTGGCCAGGTCGGCTCGGGTCAGCGTTCCGAACCTCTCCCTAGGGGTCGGCCCTCCGCACCAGTCCCCCCCAAACTAGCTCGCCTCCCGGTGACGGGACTGAAGATGCAAGATGAAATCGGGTTGAGGGACCACCCGGTCCGCTCTCCGCTCCGGAGCCCACCGATCACGCCGCTCAGATATTGTTCAATCGAATAATCGGGAGGATTCAAATGGGCGTTGCTCCGGCCGTTCGGTACGGGGTTTGGGTGGCCGGCGTCACCTTCTTGATGGCGGCATGCGGCGGGTCGACCACCACGACAAGCGTCGGAACCGCAGGAACCCTGGCGGAGGTGACTGTCACCACCACAGCCGTCACAACTCAAGCCCCGCCAACCACCGCCGCACCGACCACCGCTCCCCCGGTCACCGAAGTGGCCGGTCTCACCTTCACAATTGGAGCACTCCAAGCCGGAACGTACGCGACCAAAGCGTTTGCGGTTCCTTTCACCGTTGAGCTTCCTGCCGGCTGGTACGGCGCTGGTGAGAACTTCCAGGCCATCGGACTCGCGTTCGGTCACGACCCCCAGGGAGCAGTCGGGGAGGGTGCCAACCCGTCTGCCATCTACCTGATCGGCACATTGCATGATCAGACGGTGGACGAGGCGCTGGAAGCCATGATGTCGACGTCCTTCAATCTGGCGTGGTCGGAGCCGGTCGCAGGCGAAATCGGCGGATACTCTGGCACCGAGATCGACGGCGTCAATCAGGGCAACAGCTACTCGATCCCGGCGTTCCTGGGATCGGGCCGCCTCTTTCAATCTGCCGGGGAGGGTCGCCAGGCCCGAGCCGCAATCCTCGACATCAGCGGCCAAACTCTGGTCGTCTTCGCCGAGGCCCAGCCAGAAGACTGGGACGAGATCCTGGCACTCCGCGACGAACTGCTGAGCCTGATGACTTTCTCGAGCTGACCCCGGAAACATCCGGCCTCGTGGCCGAACCGGTCGTAACGCTGCCGTGACGACGCCCAGAGAGATTGGTTGCCAAGAACAATGAAGCCTTGTCACACCAGCTCGTCGTATCGCCCGTTGAGCCGGGCTCTCGGGTCATGATTTCGATGGCCGCGCGGGAGTCTTCGATGCCGCCGCCAGACCCGTTCCATCGACCGGCGCCACGGTCATGACATCGCCGATCACACAGCACGCCCTATCTCAGCACGGCGTGTCCCAACGGTGGACTCGCCGCCTGCTCGGTAGGGCCGCCGACATCACCGGAGCCGCCGTCATAGCGATGCTCGTTGCGGCCTGGTTTTTGGCGGAAACGGCCACACGCCGTTCCATGGACGAACGGGCCGAGCTGATCATGGCTGCTTTCTGGGTGCTCTCATTCGCAGCAGTCGGATGGTCGATCGCCCGACGCAGGCCCGACAATCGCATCGCGTGGCTGTGTCTGGCATTCAGCCTCGTCTGGGCCATGTTTTATGTCATCGATGCACTTCTGGCACTGGAATCGCTGCGGGTCGGCACCCTGAAACGACCCGCGCTCTGGGCGGCACTCGCCTACCCCCTCTGGGTGCCAGGGGTCTCGCTGGTCGGATACATACTCCTCGTCTTTCCCAATGGCAGGCTCCCCTCACCAAAGTGGCGCCGGCCGGCGGCACTATTGACGACCGTTTCGGCGGCTCTGGTCATCACCGGTTTTTTTCTCCCTGGTGAAGTCGACGAGTCGGGTCTCATCAACCCTCTCGGTATCGAAAGCTTCGCCACGTTCAAAACGGGTGCCGCAGCTTTGTTCCTGGTAGTGCTCCTGGTGGGTTCCCTGATCGGGTCGGCCACCGCGCCACTCTTTCGGTATAGAAGGGCGTCCGGAATCGAGCGCCTTCAACTCAAATGGTTGATCGCGGCCGGGGCGATTTCCGCTACCGGTTACGCGGTCCTTTTCATAGTCAATTATCCGGTTCAACTCGTTTGGTCGTCGATCCCGATTTCGATCGGGATGGCGATGCATCGGTACCGGCTTTACGACTTCAACCGCATCATCTCGCGCACTGTCACCTACTCACTCGTAGGTTTGATCATTGCCGTGGTCTACTCGGTGCCGGTCATCGCCCTTCCCCGCCTGCTCGGACAGTCGAGCGACATGATCGTCGCAGCGTCAACTCTCGCCGCGGCCGCGGTGTTCAACCCTGTACGCCGCTGGATACAGAGAACCGTTGATCATCGCTTCAATCGCACAACGTACAACGTCGAGCGTGAACTTCAGGCTCTGGCCGGTCGGCTCAGCGAACAAATCGACCTCGGCAGCCTTTCCACCGACCTCGCCGGCGCAATCAATCGCACCTTGCTGCCGGCGACGACTTCAATCTGGATCAAGGCTGCAGAGTGAGTCGCCTTGCCGCCCACCGCTGCGCCGAGAAGAAAAACTGAACAAACCCGAAGCGAAACCAGGACATGTGTAGCAAGTCCGCTACACTCGTAGCATGTTTGAAGAAATCGCTTCGAGGGACCTACGCAACGACGTAGCAGCGGTGTTGCGGAGAGTGGAGGCCGGTGAAAGCCTGATCGTCAACGTGAGTGGTCGTCCGGTGGCGCGATTGGTGCCGATGGCCTCTCGACCCACCAGCATCCCAAGCACCACGTTGATGACGGCGCTTCATAAGGCCGCCGCCGACACGGAACTGGCCGCCGAGTTGGCGCAAGCCCTCAGCGACACCACAGATGACGTCGCATGATCGCACTGGCCGACACATCCGTTTTCATCGCCCGGGAAACCGGTCGCCCGGTCGCAGCGAACCTTCCTGAAGACCTGGCGGTGTCGGTGATCACGGTTGCGGAACTCAGACTCGGAGTGCTGATGGCCACCGACGTCGAAACCCGACACAGACGGTTGTCGACGCTCCAACTGGCATCGAGTATCGAACCTCTGCCCATCGACGACTCCGTGGGACAGGCTTGGGCCGGGTTGGTGGCCACGCTCCGAGCGCGAGGCCAACGCATGCCGCTGAACGATTCCTGGATCGCCGCCTCCGCCCTCGCCCACGAGATGCCGGTGCTCACCCAGGACGATGATTTTGCCAACCTCCCCGGTCTCGAGGTCATCCGGATCTGACCCCGTACTTTCCCAAGGCGTCAATCTTTTCCGAACCTCGATTCCTGCACGTTTGTTGATTCGACCTTGACGACTCCTTAGGACGCGCTCTGGCACTGTGAACGGAGCCGACCACAGGAGAAGTCGAGATGGCATACGTATGGATCGACACCGCAGAATGCATGGGGGCGGGGACGTGTTCGCAGATCGCACCACAGGTATTTGTCGAACGCAGCGACGGCACCTGGGCCGTGAAAGAGGACGAAAAGTTCTTCGGTCAGACCGTGATATTCGACGGAGCGGCCGGTGAGGGACACGGACCGGAAGGCATGCAGGGACGAGCCCGAGTGCCCGACGCTCTCCTCGACCTGGTCGTGGAGGCCGCAGAGGAATGTCCCGGCGAATGCATTCTCTTGGAGGCCTGAAATGGAAAACACACCTGCCCGAACACGCCGCAATAGTGGCGCCAGACCGCTCTCTGTCATTTTGGGAACTCTGCTGATCCCTGTCAGTGCACTCGCCGCGTTTGCTTTTGTGAGCCCCAGTTCCGGGACCGAAACGACACAATCGAACATCCCAATCGCCACCGACGTCGGCTTCAACCCGTTCGAGGCCACGGCGGAAGATCTCGCCAGGGCCTGCGGGCCAGCCGGCATGGAGCTCGTGATCGCCGAGGACAACGGATCGATCACCGATGTGCAGCAAGCAGCCCTCGATGCGCTGAGAGAGATCTGCGCCAAGCAGGGAATCCAACTCCCCGGAAAGGCTGCACCAGAACCGATCGTCCAACAAATTGTGGTCCAGTCGGTTTCGGCGGCCGCGCCGTCGGCGACAACCAGCGCCCCAACATCGTTCTCAGAGGACGACCACGACGAAGACGACCATCGCGAAGACCGCGAAGACCACGAGGATGAAGACGAACACGAAGATTCGGGAGACGACGATTGAGCAAGTTATCTCTTGGCACGGTCTCCGGCGTCTTGGTCATGTTGACTGGCGTTGCCGCGATCGGGGCAATGGTCTCGATGGGCCCGGAGGAGACACCGGCGCAGCCAACCGAGGCCACCGAGGGTTCCGCCCCCGACCTGGCAGCAGTCGACCCTTCGATCCAGCGGTTGTTGGCCGGCAACGGGAAGTTGTCAACCTATGACCCAAACCAGTTCACCGAACTTTCACCCGAAATTGCCAGGGTTCTGGCGTCATACGGGGCGACCCTCACGATTCCGGTTGAGCCTGTTGTCGAGGCACAAGGACTCGGTTCATGAGCCGGTTCACACCGTCGAGGAGGAATCAAATCCTGGCATGGACAGGGGCGTCGCTTGCCTGGGGAACGGTGTTTGTCGCGGTGAAAGCCGAGCCACAACGAGCCCGGGAGGCGAAAGCAGACTCCGCGGCAGCCGAGGCAAGCGTTACCACGGCGGCGATCCCGCGGCCACCACCGAGCGGCCTGACGATCATCCGCTACACCCCAACTCTCGCTCCGGAGCCCGAGATCCAGAAGGTCTACGTCCAGGTAGCAACTCCATCCGTCCCCAGACCGCAGGCCACCGCAACCGCCGGTGCGGTGTCAGCGGCACCTGCAGCACCGGCGCCGGCGAGCAGTGGCTCATGAACCACATCAGGTTTCGGGCCATGGGAACGGAGATAGAGGCGTGGACCCAGCCCGGTGACGACGGAAACGACCTCGTCGAGTGGTTCAATACCGTCGAAAGCGAGTGCAGTCGGTTTCGCCCGGAGAGTGCGCTGTCAGATCTGAACGCCGACGGCCGGACTCGGTCTCCGGTTGGCGGGATTCTGGCCGACGTCATGACAGCGGCCCAGCGCGTCAAGGACATGACGGCCGGATTGGTCGACGCCGGGGCTGGGGCGGCGGTGTCGGCGTGGGGATACACCAGATCCTTCGACGACCGCCTCGGTCTGGCCGGGCCTCCGGCGAGAATCGAGCGTGGAGAGTGGTCGGTTGAACCGGGCTGGGTGGAAAAAGACGAAGGTGTCAAGTTCGACCTGGGCGGTGTCGCCAAAGGTTGGACGTGCGACCGGGCCATTGAGTCCGGTCTGGCGATCGTGGTCAGCGCCGGCGGCGACATTCGCAGCGCCCACCCGGAAACGACGGTTCCGATCATCGACCCGTGGGGTCAAGAAGCGACGAAACTGTCCCTCGGTTTTGGGGCGCTGGCAACCAGTTCACGCACCAGGCGGACCTGGAAAGTGGCGGGCGCCGAAGTGAGCCACATCATCGATCCCCGCACGATGGCTCCGACCGCCTCGCCGATCCTGAGCGCATCTGTGGTGGCCGACACGGCCCTCGAGGCGGAAGCAGGAGCGAAGTCAGTACTTCTCCTCGGCGAAACCGGCCTGACCTGGGCTGATGAAACGCCTTGGATCTCGTCTGCCGTCGTGGTCTGGGCCGACGGTTCGGTTTACGGCACTCACGACGTGAGGATCGCGGTATGAGTTGGGAATGGCTCGCCATCCGAGGCTCGGGAATGGTCGCATTCGCGCTGCTGAGCGCCTCGGTGATCTGGGGGCTGCTGGTCAGCTCCAAACTTCTCGGCAAGTTCGCAAAAGCGAAGGCACTTACCTGGTTTCACGAGTCGCTCGGGATCAGTTCGTTGGCCGCTACCGCCATCCACATGTTCGCCCTGTCGATCCACGAATACGTTCCGTTCACGTGGGCCGAAATCCTGGTTCCCGGTCGATCCACCTGGAAGACTCTCCCAGTGGCACTAGGTGTCGTCGCCTTCTACGCCCTGGTGATCGTTATTGGCAGTTTTTATGTGAAGAAGCACATCGGCCAGAAGGTGTGGCGTGGCATCCACTACGCCTCTTTCGGAACGTTCGTGTCTGCGCTACTCCACGGAGTTTTTGCCGGTACCGACACCAAGAACGGATGGGTCACGGGCCTCTACGTCGTGGTGGCAGTCACGGTTTTTGGTCTCTTGGCACACAGGATGGCGCCGCCCCGAGACGTCGAGCCTGCTCGCGGGGAACCCAGCCTTCGCCCCGAACCCTCTGCATGAACAAACCGCCTCGTCCGGCGACCCTCACGCGGAAGCAAGATACGCCTTGGTGGCGTGACGGGCGGCGTCACGCAGCGCCTTTTCGCGGGGATCGTCGAAGAGGTAAAAACCCATGCGGTTCATTGCGTAACAAAACCCCATCTCGAGTTCTGGGTCGCCGAAACCCATCGAACCACCGGCGCCGGGAGTCCCGAACGCCCTCGGCGACCCGAAATCAAACCCGTGCCAGGGTTTACAGCAGCCAAGCGAGAATGTGGTCTCCATCCGCAGCACCTCGTCGAAACGTCCACCCGAGGGAGCGGTGGCGGGGTTGGCTAGCGAAGCCAGTGTCGTGATGTCGATCCCCAGCCGGTTTCCGCCCGTGGCAAATTCGCCATAGGCGATGGCGACGCTGCGAGCGGTGCCGGTGCCGTTGGAGGCGGGCAGTTCGATCCGCCGCAGGTCTCGATCGTTGTACCGAAGCGGCTGTCCGATGACCTTCGGGTTGGAAAACGATCGAGCGGTGATGGTCTTTGGATTCAGGAAGTTCTTTACGAACTGCGTCGGCATGGTCCGAATATTGAAGACCATCTTGGTGCGATACCAGTCGCCCATGATTCGGGCCAACCGATCCTCCGGGACGTCATCGGGTAGACCAATGAAAAAGTCGAGACCGAGCGGCGTCGCGATCTCATCTGCGAAGTACCTGCCGATTGTTCGATGCCCGGGGTCGGTGCGGCGGATCAACTCGGACTCGTACCAACCCAATGTGATCCCGTGATATCCGTGCTTCTCTTTCGGAGTCCAAGCCGGCCTCTGCACCGCGATGGCGGACGCCACCGCATCCGGAGAACTCAGCGTCTCCATGTCCATCGCACGATCGATGGCACACAAGCCTGCCTGATGTGACAACAGGGTGCGGACGGTGATGTCCTCCTTGCCGTTGACGGCGAACTCGGGCCAGTAGGTGGCGACTTTTTCGTCATAGTCGAACAATCCTCTGGAATGGGCATGGGCCACTGCCAGCGCCGACATCCCCTTGGTTGTCGAGAACATGTTGACGAGGGTGTCCTCTCGCCAGGGTCGGTCTTCCTTCGGGTTGGCCATCCCACCCCAGAGGTCGACCACCAGCTCGTTGCCGACAACCACAGCCACCGCCGCCCCGATCTCGCCTCGGGACCTGAAGTTCTCCTCGAATACCTCACGAACCGACTCGAACCCAGACGCCACCCGACCACCGGCCACAACGCCAGCCATTGCTGCACCTCTTCCCGCGGAAGGCTACAGATCGGAAAAGACCGGGGCCGCGGCGACAACAGATTTAGGGAGCGCTCGCAACGCGCCGGTTCTAGCCATCGGAGGACGGGCGGCCCGACCTCCACGTCCAGATGGCGGCGGCGATCAGAACGGCACCGGCGACGGCCCACCCGATCTGGTTGGTCATGAAGGAACCGGGAATCAGACCGATCCCCTGCCCGAGCCAGATCGATCCCCAAAAACCGAGGGTGAGGACAACGGCCTTGCGAGTGACGGTCATGTCAACATGTTACGGGGAGCGCGATTGTGACCTCCGTAGGGCGCGAGTTGGCGGCGTCCACCAGATTCCGAAGGGTCCACACCGCCACCCCGGGACCATGCCCGCCGGTAGTCTGGCCCGATGCCTCGAATCCTCGATTACGGCGGACGGGAAGCCGATCGCACCGTCACCGTTGCCGACATCGTCGCCCTCAAGGGCAGCGGCAAGCAGTTTGCCCAGGTGACCGCAGGAACCGCCGAGGAGTCGGCCGCAGCCGAGGCAGCCGGGATCGAGATGGTGGTGTGTCTGTCACAAGCAGTGCCGCAAGTTCGCGAGGGCTCGAACCGGGTGTTTGTCACCGCCGCCATCGACTTCGAGGGCGACGTCACCTTGGACGAACTTCTTGGGCGCGCCTTGACCGCCTTGACCAGAGGGGCGGATGCCGTGATCACCGCCCGCCGTCTCGAGGTGTTGGAGGTGCTGGCCTCAGAAGATATCCCGGTGATGGGGCACCTCGGATTCGTCCCAAAGAAGTCCACGCTCTACGGCGGAGTACGAGCCATCGGCAAAACCGCGGAAGAGGCGATAGGAGTGTGGAAACGATCCATCGACCTCGAGAACGCAGGAGCGTTTGCGGTCGAATGTGAAATCATCGCAGCCAAGGTCATGAGCGAGATCACCCGGCGCACCCGGCTCGCCACCGTCTCCCTCGGATCGGGTTCCGACGCCGACATCATGTTCCTGTTCACGTCGGACATCTGTGGCGAAGGTCCCCGTCGACCCCGTCACGCCCGTGCCTATGCCGACCTCAACGGCCTGCACCAGCAGGTGATCAAGGAGAGGGTGAGGGCGCTGTCGGAGTTCCGGGCAGACGTCGCATCCAGAAACTTCCCGGACGAAACCGAGATCGCCGCGGTCGACGACGACGAGTTGAAGCGGTTCATAGAGGAGCTCGAGAAGAAGTGAAAAGTCGATCCGGTGGGTGGCAATGACCGGGCTTGGCCGTCCGAGTGATCCATCCGCCTGGGCCGGCCTCCGCGAGATCTGTTCTGGGTTGGCCGGCGTCAACGAGCGGATCAGCCATGGCGAACTGGCTTGGTTCGTGGGAGAAGGCACCAAGGCTCCGCAGTTCGCCGGCACCTGGGATCACCATCACTCCGACCGCAACGCCGTGGTCATGGCTGCAGAATCGGGACTCCAGGAGCGTTTGGTGGAGGCGAATCCCGAAAGGTTCTTCCGGCCACCCTATGTCGGAGGGCGAGGGTGGATCGGGATCTACCTCGACACGGACGTCGACTGGGATCTCATCGAACTCCACCTGCGCGACGCCCACCGTCTGATCGGCGGTTGAGTCCAGTCCGTCGTCCAGAATCGGTGTCATAAGATCGCGGAATGAGAGGTGTCCTGCTCACCGGCCATGGCGGCCCCGAGAAACTGGCATACCGCGAAGACCTGGCGGCACCGAAACCTGGCCCGGGCGAAGTCCTGATCGAGGTCGCGGCGTGCGGCATGAACAACACCGACATCAACACCCGCATCGGCTGGTACTCACAGAGAGTCACCTCTTCGACGTCGGACGCTCCCGCAGCCGAAGCCGGCACCGATGGTTCCTGGGGCGGGAGGATGAAGTTCCCGCGAATCCAGGGGGCCGATCCGGTGGGGCGCATCGTGGCGGTCGGTTCACAAGTGCCCGTGCAGCGAGTGGGGCAACGAGTCCTGATCGACGCCTGGATCCGTCATCCGTCCGGGGCTTTGGAACTGGCCGAATACCTGGGCTCGGAACGAGATGGCGGCTACGCAGAATTGGTGGCGGTGCCGTCGTCCAACGCGCATCCGATAGAAAGTGACTTGAGCGACACCGAATTGGCGAGTTTCCCGTGTTCGTATGCCACAGCAGAACACATGCTCGAACGAGCCGGCGTGGCGGCAGGCCAGTTGGTGGTCGTGACCGGCGCCTCTGGTGGTGTTGGAAGTGGACTGATCCAACTGGCCAAACGGAGAGGCGCCAAGGTGGTGGCGATCGCGGGCAGGGACAAGCTGGACGGGGTGAAGGACATCGGCGCCGACGTGGTCGTCGCCCGCCAGGACCCCGACCCGGCCCGGTCGGTTCTCGAAGCCGTCGGGCCGGTCGACGTGGTGGCCGATGTTGTCGCAGGTCCACTTTTTCCTCGGCTGCTCGAGATCATCAAACGAGGAGGTCACTACACCACGGCCGGCGCCATCGGAGGACCGATCGTCGAACTCGACCTCCGCACCCTGTATCTCCATGATCTCACCTTGCACGGCGCCACCGTGCTCCCCCAGCAGGTGTTCACCAACCTCGTCGGCTACATCGAAGCAGCCGAGATTCGACCGGTGGTGGCGGCGACCTTCCCATTGGAGGCGCTGGCCAAGGCACAGGAGTTCTTCCTCAAGAAGGAACACATCGGCGCCGTCGTGGTCGAAATCGGTTAGACGTCCGTTTCCTGCAGTCGGGAACGAAACGGCGCTGGCGATCGTCTCAACTGTGTGAACAAAACCCGCATCTCGGTTGCGATTTTGGCCTTGCTGGTCGCCGCCTGCGGAGGCGGCGGGGTCGAAGCGACAACCACCATCCCCTCATCAACGGCACCGGCCACCACCCAGGCTCCACCAGTAACCGCCACTCGCCCGGTTCCGACGACCACTCAGGTCGAGTTCTGTTCGACTGCGGGTCTGCGAATGGTGATCCTCGACCAGGAACTCCCCGATGCCGTCGACGAAACCCGACAGGCCATCTTCTCTGCTGCCGCCGCCTGCGACCACGAAACTCTGGCCGGGCTCACTTCGCCGGGTTTTACGTTCAGCTTCGGAGGAGGAGAGGACCCGGCCGGCTACTGGCACGACCTCGAACAACGAGTCGTGTCCAGTGGAGACGGAGGACCGCCTCCGCTGTTGATGATGCTCCAGTTGCTCAACCTCGAATACGGGACGGTGGAGGTCGAAGACACCACCTACTACGTGTGGCCTGCCGCCTTCGCCTACCACTCGTGGGAAGAGGTTCCGCAAGCAGAACGTGATGCTCTGCTCGACATATACGGCGCCGCCGATCTCCAAGTCTTCGCCGAGTTCGGCGGATACGTCGGCTACCGCCTCGGAATCACCGCCGATGGCGAGTGGCTCTATTTCGTCGCCGGAGATTGACTTCTCACCGCCCGCCGGCCACCGAGTAGACCATTCCAACTCCCCTGAGAAAAGTCGAGCTTTCGAGCGCGACGTGGTTCCACCGGCGTAGGGTTGATTCGATGGCCACCTTCGATGCTTTTGGATTCGTCGTTTCGGATATGCAGGCGACGATAAATTTCTACCGCCTACTGGGAGTCGAACTCCCAGACGAGCCCGATGGGCATGTGGAGGGGACCTTGGCCGGTGGAATCCGAATCATGTTCGACACGGTCGAGGTGGTTCAGAGCTTCTCGACCTGGACGCCACCCTCGGGCGGGCATCGGGTAGCACTTGCTTTCCTCTGCGACTCTCCCTCCGACGTCGACGCAACCCATGCCAGGATGACGGCGGCCGGTCATCGGAGCCACGTCGACCCTTTCGACGCCGGCTGGGGACAGCGTTACGCCACGGTCCTCGACCCCGACGACAACCCGGTCGATCTTTTTGCCGAACTCTGAGCGCCGCCGCCTGATCGGCCAAGGCGTCCGGCCCGATCACACGATGACGCCCTCGTGGATGAGGCCCCTCACGCGCCCGGTTTGTACACCATGAGAGTCACGATGAGGACGAGCCCAGCCAGCCCGACCCAGCCGGAGCGCATCGTCCGGCTCAACAATGCCGCGAATTCGGGGCTCTCCAATTTGCCATCGGCGTGGAGCTCCTTCATATTCTTCTCGAAGTTGCCGCCCCCCAACACCGAGATGACCGCAACCAGGATGAGTGCGCCATAGACCCAGCTCTGGGAGAACCGCCAGGCGTCGTTGACCGACACCATGGTGACGCCAGTTGCCAGGACAAGAAGGGCAGCCGGGCCGTACTCCACGACCATCCAACTGAACCGTTCGATCCATTCGTAGGCGCCGCTCACACCGCCGGCTTTTTGTCCCCGCCGCACCGAGAGCATGTAAGCGAGGCTTCCCCCTAGCCACACCATCGCAGATAGAACATGAACCAGGATCAGTAGCTCATACATTCCCGGAACGCTGGGGCGGCAACACCTTCGAAACCGGCGCGATGAAATCATCATTTCGCGATCTACCGGCCCTAGAAGAGCGGTCGGCAACTCGACCCACTCCCTGAAGGAAAGGTGCCCACCACCCAGGGGCCTGGGTCACACCTCGAACAGGTCGCTCTCGACCAGCGCCTTCAAGGAGTCAGGGTCGGTGGCGCCGGATTGGACCAGGCGGCTGGCCTGAAGTGTGATGGCGTCTTCGAACCAGTTGCGCACAAGACGAGCGTTGCCAAAACCCTCGCCCCGTGGTGCTTCCTCGAAGCGGAGCGACAAGACAACCTCCGCCTCCGGTGAAAGGTGATAGCCGTGGTCGGTGCACAACTTCTGGAAGATCTCCATCAACTGTTCGTGGGTGAAATCGTCGAACTGGATCACCGTGCGTATCCGTGATTCGAGGCCGGGGTTGGAGCGGATCAACTCAGACATCGGCCCTGGATAACCGGCCAGGATCACCACGAGGTCGTCACGATGGTCTTCCATCAGCTTGACCAGGGTGTCGACCGCTTCCCGCCCGAAGTCCTGTTCGCCCCGGCTGGCGAGGGCATAAGCCTCATCGATGAACAACACACCACCCAGGGCCTCTTCCACCCGCGCCCGCACCATCGGGGCGGTCTGGCCGACGTACGAGCCGACCAACTGCGACCGATCCACCTCGACCAGATGACCTTTCGAGACGACACCGAGGGCGCTGTAGATCCGAGACAAAATCCGGGCCACCGTGGTTTTGCCGGTGCCAGGGTTGCCGGTGAACGACAAGTGATAAGAAAGATCCCGGGTAGGAAGGCCGGCGTCGCGGCGCACGTTCTGGATGTGGACAAAGTCGGTCAGCAGCCTGACCTGATGTTTGGCATCCTCCAGACCGACAAGGGAATCCAGTTCCGCCAGCAGGGGTTCGAGTTTTTCACGTTCGGTTTGTTCCTGTTCGACCACATCCGACTCGGCCTCGACCTCGGGCTCGCCGTGCTCTTGTGAGGCCTCGAATGGCACGGGTCCACCGGCGGCCCTGGCCGCGGTCTGCATGCTCTTTTCGATATCGGAGATGAGCGCCGCCTCCTCCACCTGGCTTGGACCGTCCACCGCCTTGATCATCGTCACGTAGGTTCGAACCGCCCTGGCGTAGTGGGATGAGAGCGCTGAATCGTGGTCGAGGTCAAAAGCGAGCAGCGCTCGAAAACCCCCTGGTGTCCGCTGGCCGGTCGCAGCCAGGTGGTCGATCAACGGCTCGCCCCCGGGAGGCGCGTCCGAGCCGGCGGTATAACGATCGAACAGCCCTCGCTCGGCCTCGCTGAATTGTTGGTCGGCGCCTGCGACGAGCGAGAACAGGACAACGCCATCGGCTTTGGTGATTTGTCGTGGGTTCTTCCGACCCCCCAGATCGATAGCGGCGATGGCCCGGTCCAAACCGTCGGAGTCGAGTCGTCGAGCGACATTCCACACGGCATCTGTGTGCTTGAGAAACTGACGGATCGCCATCTCCATGAGCTGCGAGTCGGTATTCATCGGGAGCTCCCGGGAGAGAAGTAGGATCGCCGGCGAAATGCAATTTCCATGAAGGCGAGAGCTTACGGCCCGACGCCGTCGGCGGCCCGATGGCGCGGTGTGACGACCGGAGGCGGTCGCCCGTCACCTCGACCCGCCGCCACCTAGAATTGTTGCCATCATCTCTTGGGAGAGAGGTTGAGCCAGGGTCCCAGCCGCCGTCGGTACCTCGTTCGTGTTTCTTTCTACAGACATCAAGCCTGGCCCGGATGGTCGGAGAGGGTCTTGGAAGTCAAATAGCCGTAACGATGCCGTGATGGAAACCTCCGAGTATCTCGAAATGGACGGACTGACGTTGCCTACCGCTCCGGCGGCCAGCGATACGGGGCGGGAGCGGCCTGACGCGTTCCAGACCGTCTTTTGGGCCGGAAAGGCCGGGCGTTGGCTACTGATGGCATGGGCATTGGTGCTGGCAGCCATGGCTGTGTGGTCGGTGTGGCTCGGGGAATGGGCTCTGGCAATCGGCGGAGGGGCTTCGACGTTGATGGCAACGGTGGTGTTGCTCAAACCGCCCCGGCAACCGGGTCGGTCTGGCACTCCTCGTCTTTGGGGCGGCAGCCACCCTCACCGACTTCTCTCGTGGATATCTGATCAACAGCCCATTGCCCTGGGAGTGGACCTACCGGCCGGTGGCGCTCATCGCAGCGTCAGTTCTGGTCCTGGTGGGGTCCGCCGGATGTTCGATGTGGTTGGTCTAACCCGACGGGCACCCCCGTCGGGCGCTGGCGTTGGGCGTTATGGGCAGTCGTCACGCTTGGCGTAACGGGCTTCTTCGGCGGATTGTGGTGGGGCGCCTCATTACCGCTCGACGAACTCCGGTTGCTCGTGACCGGCAATGTTGATACCAAAAACCCCGCCGAGATCGCGTCGAGCGTAATCTTCCTGCCTTTTCTCCCATTGACGGTCATCTCACTCGCCACTCGATACCGGCGCGGCGACCTCACCGAGCGTCTCCAGATCCGCTGGATGGGGCTGGCAGTGGCCCTACTCCTCGCTTCGGCCGGACTCCAGAACATCTTGGCCGACTTCAGCAACCCGGTCGGCATAGCCTCAAACGCGGTGGCCTTCGTCGCGTTCCCGGTTGCCGTGGGACTGGCCATCATCCGATACCGCCTCTACGACATCGACCGGGTCATCTCACGAACGGTGGCTTATGCCATCGTGATCGGGATGGTGGCCGCGATTTATCTTGCAGGTGTGGCGCTGTTGACTCAGATCCTGCCCGCCGAGAGCGACATCGCGGTGGCAGGCTCGACATTGGCGGCGGCCGCGGTCTTCTACCCCTTGCGACGCCGCGTTGGATCTTGGGTCGACCGAAAATTCAATCGCACCCGATACCAGTCAGACCAAGTCCTGGCCGAACTCGCAAGCCGCCTGCGGGTACGACCAGAGCTCGCCAGCATCCGCCCTCAGGTAGAGACTGTGATTGCGACGAGTCTGCAGCCTTCGACACTCCACATCTGGATGCGTGAGCCAACTGATCCCGCACGAAACCGAATGGCCTCCACCGACATACCCATTCTGCTGATTGACCAGTGTTCCAGCAGGCGCTTCATGCAGATGGGTAGCCTCAAGCCAAGCCGGAGAAGGAGTCTCCTTGAGTGACACCCCGTTGATCGTCCACATTCTGTCTGCCGCCACCTGGATCGGGGGCTCGTTCCTCCTCGGGTTTGCCGGCCCCAGGATGGGGAAGGCCGGGGGGCCTGCCGCCGGTGCTTGGATCGGTGTTGTCCTCGAAGCCGTAACGAAGTTCTTCATCCCCGCCGCGGTGCTCTGGCATCCGGAATTCTCCTGGTGACGACCGAGGACGCTTGGCTCTGGTCTCACGCTTTCGTCGGAATCGGGATCGCAGCAGTCGTCGTAGCGCTCTCGATTGCACTGTTCAACAACGTACCGTCGTTGAAAGCGATGCTCGAGGCGGCGACAGCGGGTGACATGGCCGTTGTTGCGGCCAGCGCCAAAAAGGTGACCACAGGTGGTGCCATGATCGCCCTGATCTTGGTAGGAACCGAAATCGCGATGGTGCTCCGATTGGGAGCGGGTTTGATCTGAGCGGTCAATTCGTCCCCGGTGACTTCGAGGTCCCCACCACTTTTGATGGTTCGGGTTTTCATCTCGAACCCCTCGGCCCAGAGCACAACGAGCGTGACCACGAAGCATGGATGTCGAGCATCGATCACATCCGAGCTACTCCAGGGATGGAACAACTCGACTGGCCGGCGCCGATGACACTCGAAGACAACCTGGCCGACATGGTCATGCACGCCGGCGAATTCACCGACCGAACCAGTTTCACCTATTCGATCCTCGATGGCGACGAGGTCATCGGGTGCGTCTACATCTATCCCGCCAAATCGGACGACTTCGACGCCCACGTCCGCTCCTGGGTCACCTCGAGCCGACCGGAGATGGACAAGGTCGTATGGGAGTCTCTCTCCGGTTGGTTGACAGAGGCCTGGCCTTTTCGCACGTTCCTCTACTCAGCCCGGGTCTGACCAACCCCCTCCGTCTCCGGCCCTACCGGGCCGAATCCACCTCCCCCAACACTCGGGACTTCGTCCCTCCCCAGGGGAGGACACCCCTCAACCAAACAGAACCAGGGCAGGTTTGTCTCTCCCCCCTCGACCGAGCACAACCGGAGAGCCTGTGTCTCCCCCCTCGACCGAGCGATGCGAGGGAGTTTGGGGGGAGTACCGGCGAAGCCGGGGAGGGGGGCTCGACCGCCACCTCCAGCCCCCTCCGATACGAGCACCTAATCTCGGGAGATGAGCCAGTTTCCCGTGGAAGCCTTCGAGTATTACTGGGCGATGTGGAACGAACGAGACCTGAACTTGGTACGCGGCCATCTGGATCTCGCAGTCTCTGAGGACTTCGATTTCTGCGACCCCATCCACCACCATCAAGGACGCGACGCGCTCGAAGCAAACGTGCGCGAATTCCGGACGAAACGACCCGACGCCGAGTTCACCATCGCATCCGGAATCGACAGCCACCACAACCGTCACCGTTATCGATGGGATCTCATCCACAATGGCCGGGTCCTCGTTGCCGGACTCGATATCGCCACCGTCGCCGACAGCGGGTTGATCGAACGGATCGATGGCTTTTTTGGAGAACTCACAGGGCCACGAACCAATTGACACGACCCCGGCGTAGTGCGTCGGGTAGCCGGCAAGCAGCGGCCTGAGCAGGTCGAGTTGGGCCGCCCTAGGTCGGCACAGACACGAAGCGGAACTTTGTAGATAATCCTGTGATTGGACGGGAGGTCGATATGGCCGAAGTCGGGGCTTCGATCAACGGCGAAGCCGTGACGGTCGACGTAGAACCGGAAATGCCCTTGTTGTGGGTGCTGCGCGACCTGCTCGGTCTGACCGGGACCAAATTCGGATGCGGTGAAGGCTGGTGTGGCAGCTGCACCGTGCACGTAGGTGGCGAGGCCACCCGGTCCTGTATAACTGCACTGGCAGCAGTTGAGGGCCTCGAAGTCACAACGATCGAGGGCCTGTCGATGGATGGCTCGCATCCGCTCCAACTGGCTTTCGTCCAGGAAAACGTGGCCCAATGCGGATATTGCCAGCCCGGCCAGATCATGGCTGCATCCGCCCTCCTCGCCCAACACCCACAACCAACAGACGACCAGATCACCGAAGCCATGAAATCGGTGCTGTGTCGTTGCGGAACCTATATGGCTATCCGGCGGGCGATCGAACGAGCGGCAGGAATTGCATGAGACGTGAGATCGACCGGCGCACGTTCATCAGAACCGGCGCACTCGGCGGCGGGGGGCTGGTGCTCGGACTGTTGACCGTGGCATGTGACGCCCCGGAAGACTCCGCCACGACGACAGTTACGACCACACCGGCCACGACGGAGACGATATCTACGGAAGCACCGGCTGGGGCAGTCTTCGATCCACATGTCCTGCTTCGTATCGACTCGAACGGGTTGGTGACGATCACGGTCCCCAAGAGCGAGATGGGCCAGGGGGTTCGTACCGCCTTGGCGATGATCGTGGCAGAGGAACTGGATGCCGACTGGGAACGGGTCAGGGTTGAAACCGCCGCCGGCGATGGCCGCTTCGGAGATCAGGTGACCGGCGGAAGCCTCAGCATCTCCACCCGCTATGACATGCTGCGGACGGTGGGAGCCACCGCTCGCACCATGCTGGTGACTGCTGCCGCCAACGGCTGGGGAGTGGCTCCCGACTCCTGCACGACCAACAGCGGTGTCGTGGAAGAAATCGACGGTGACCGAACGGCGTCGTACGGAGAACTGGTCGAATCCGCAGCAGGCCTCGACCCGCCCGCCTCCGCAGAAATCGTGCTCAAAGAACCGACCGACTTCCGCATCATCGGAACCGATCGCTCCCTGGTCGACGCCCCCGACATCGTGCGCGGAGCCGCCCTCTACGGCAGTGACGTCCGGCTTCCCGACATGGTCTTCGGGGTCGTGGCGCGGCCTCCGGTCTTTGGTGACGGCGTCGATTCCTTTGACGCCACCGAGGCCCTGGCAGTGCCGGGGGTGATCGACGTGATCCAACTGTCCTACGGGGTCGCGGTGGTGGGCGAGAACACGTGGGCGGCGTTGCAAGGGCGCTCACGGTTGTCGATCAGCTGGGACGGTCGCGGCGACCGGACGGTCGACGACGCTTCGGTTCTGGTCGAACTCCGCGACCGGCTCGAGCCGACCAATCCGGCGTCGGGCGAAAGCACCGCCGAGTACACCCATCCCTACTTCTCGCACCTTGCAATGGAAACGCCGACCTGCACCGCCCACGTCACCGACCAAGGGTGCGAGGTGTGGGCTGCGACTCAGGACCCACAACTGGCGAAGGCGATCGCGGCCGGCGTGACCGGGTTATCCCAGAGCCGTGTAACCGTGCACGTCCCGTTGATCGGCGGCGCGTTCGGTCGCCGGCTCGACCAGGATTTTGTGGAGCAGGCGGTGGAACTGGCGGCGGTGGTTCGACGCCCGGTCCAACTGTTCTGGGACCGAACCGACGACATCCGGAACGACCGCTACCACCCTGCCGGAGTCGTCAAAGCGGTGGGCCTTCCTTCCGACCCGACCAGCATCCAACTGCAAACTGCCCTCGCCGGAAGCCGCCCGGTACCGATCGGCGACTGGCGATCGGTGACCAACGCCCCCACCGCGTTTGCCCGCGAGTCGTTCATCGACGAGATGGCGATCGCAGCTGGGGAAGATCCCTACGAATACCGCAGGGGGCTGTTGGGCGGTCGGGCGCTGGCAACACTCGACCTCGCCGCCACCCAGGCCGGGTGGGGCCGCCCCCTCCCCCCCGGTTCAGGCAGGGGTATCGCCCACCACGCCACCTGGGAGGTGAGCCCGACCACGATGGTTGTCGAGGTCGTGGTGGCCGGCGATCAGATCCAGGTGACACGGGTCATATGCGCTATCGACTGCGGGATTCTGATCCATCCCGGCGGAGTTGTTGCACAGATAGAAGGGGCGGTGGCGTTTGGTTTGTCCGCATGTCTCCTCGGCGGAGTGACCGTGACCGGCGGAGGAGTCGCCGAAACCAACTTCGGAGACCGCCCCATCCTCGCCTTCGACGGGATGCCGGAAGTAGAAGTACACCTCGTGGCGAGCGGAGAGCCGCCGACCGGAGTGGGCGAGGCAGGCGTGCCACCACTCGCCCCCGCCGTCGCCAATGCCGTCTTCGCCGTCACCGGGCGCCGCCTACGCGACCTCCCACTTCGCCTGGCGTGATTGTGATCAGTCCGTGGCGCCTGGCGGTCTACTTGACCGTTCGGTAGACGTCGATGGCGAAGGCGATGTTCATGACGAGGACGCTGGCGAACATGATCCCGTAGAGGGTTGGTTCCGGTTCGCGGATCCCGAACTCGACGTTAGGTGAGCCCGAGAACGCCCATCAACCACAACACCGCCAGACCGCGTTTCACGCCGGCGATCAGGTATCCCAACCCCGGAAAGAAAAAGTTGGCGACCGCGGCTACCACTGCCTTGTTCATTTTTGCCTCCTGGGCATTGACTAGGACCCACTCACCAACGTACTGTGTGGTTGTGGACGCGTGAAGCGCTCATAGTCCGTATTTCATACTTCAGAGTCCAATTCAGATGCCAGATGCACTAACCGAGATCCTCGAATCGGTCCGAATGAAGGGTTCGGTGTTCTCGCGCGCGGCACTTTCGGCGCCGTGGGGGGTCGAATCCGGCAGGATGGGCACCGGCGTCTTTCACGCAGTTGTGCGCGGCCGGGCCTGGGTCCGACTCGCCGGAAGTGCAGAAACCATCGAGTTGAGTCCCGGGGACATCGCCTTCATGCCATTCGGTGACAACCACCTCATGACCAGTTCCCCCAACACTTCGACGCTGCCGATCGCCCAATTGACAACTACCGACGAGCGCGGGATGGGCCACCTCGTGGTCGCGGGTGACGGTGTTTCCACGTCTCTCATCTGTGGCACCGTGGGGTTCGACCAAGGACAGGTCCACCCGGTGTTTGCCATGCTTCCGCGACTCATCCATGTCGAGGACAGCGACGGAATTTTGTCGAGTGTGATCGAAACGCTGATCAGGATGATCGCCGACGAGGTCGACCGTCCCGACCCAGGGACCGAGACGGTGGTCGCCCGTCTCACCGACGTTCTGGTCATTTACATGCTGCGCGACTACGTCAAGAATCTCGAGGCGGGCGAAGGCGGTTGGCTCGGTGGATTGAAGGATCCCGGCATCGCGACCGCCCTCGGCCACATCCATCGCAGCCCCGAACGCAACTGGACTGCAAGCGACCTTGCGACTTCCGCCGGGATGTCCCGCTCGCTGTTTTTCTCCCGCTTCAAAGAACTAGTGGGTGAGACTCCCGCCGACTACCTGACGAAATGGCGGGTCCACGTTGCGACCCGTCACCTACGTGTCAGTGGGCACTCGGTGGGCACCACCGCCCGCCTCGTCGGATACACCAGCGAAACCGCGTTCAGCAATGCCTTCCACCGCCTGATGGGGGTCCGTCCCGGCGCCTACCGCCGCGCCGCCTGACTCGACGAAGACCTATTTCTTGCGCAACCCGTTGAGGATCACCTCGAGAGTGGCTTCGATCACAACCTCGTTGGAGGGGATGTTGAAGATGTCTTCCATCCCGCGTTTGGTGAGCAGGATGTTGACCGTCCCGTGGACTGCAGACCACACCGCGATCGCCGCTGACTGAACATCGAGATCATCACGAAGTTCGCCCTCGTCGACTCCGGCCTGGATCAGAGCGACCAAAAGGCTGAAGGCGTGAACTCCCGGGTCTGAGGCAACGTGCTCGACAGGAATGGTGTCCTGAGACTTCGAACCGAACAAAGTCTCGTATTGACCCTGGTGCTCCAACCCGAATGACACGTAGGCTCGCCCCGCCCTCATCATTCGGTCGACAACCGTCCCTTCTGCGGCAAGCGCTTCCACCAGGCGAGCGTTGAATTGCTCGAAGACCCTGCGACAAGTGAAATAGAACAACTCGTCTTTGTCGGCGAAATGGAGATAGATACTGGGGGCGCTCACTCCGACCGCTTTGGCGACGGCCCTGACCGTCACCGCATCCTTGTCGCCTTCGGCCACCAGAAGTTGTTCCGCAGCGTGGAGGATCTCTTCGCGAAGCAACTCTCCATCGCCTCGTCGGGCGCGCCGTCGCTCGCCGGTGGGGCGAGCGACCGTATCGGATCGGTTTTTGCTGGTCATGAAACGGGGGTTGCCTCCTGGTCCAGATTAGAGGGGATGCTTTCGAGCTGAACCGCTTCGGAAATCCCGAAGCGCTCGTAGATCGGTCGCAACCAGCGCGGCGCCCACCAGTTTGCGTCGCCGGCTAGCCGCATGAACGCCGGTACCAATGTCGCCCTGATCAGGAAGGCATCGACCAGAACCGCCAGCGTCATCCCGACGCCGAACATCTTGATCATCGTCACCCCCGAGGTGGCAAAGGCGATGAAGACAACTGCGATCAGGACGGCGGCGGCGGTGACGATGCGGCCGGTGCGCTCCAGACCGAGCGCCACCGCGGTGGTGTTGTCGGCGCCGGCATCATGCTCCTCCTTGATTCGGGACAGCAAGAACACCTCGTAGTCCATCGACAGCCCGAAGGCGATGCAAAACATGAGGATCGGCATCGTCAGATCGAGCGAGCCGGTCGGTGTGAAACCGAGCAATTCGGAGAAGTTCCCGTCCTGGAAGACAAAAACCAGGGCCCCAAATGTGGCGGACAACGACAGCAGGTTGAGGACAACTGCCTTCGCCGGAACCAACACCGAGCCGAACATCAGGAAGAGCAACACGAAAGTGACCGTGGCGATGATCCCGAGCGCCCACGGCAAGGCGCCGAACAACGAGGCCTTCGTGTCCACGAGGTCGGCGATCTGACCCGCCACCACCTTCTCCACCGGCGCATCGATTGCCCGGATATCACGAACAAGCTCCTCGGCGAGTTCGGAAGCAGGGTCGACCGATGGCACAACCGACAAGTAGAAGCCCTCCCCCGCCGAGAACCGAGCCGAGGCCGGTCCCGGCGGCAACACCAAAGTGCCGCCCACATACGAGCCGGACGGACCATCGACCCGCGACACCGAGTCGAGGGTTGAAATGGTGGTGGCAAGCGCAGCCCCCTGCTCGATTGCACCACTGCCGACAACAACATCGATCGACGCCGCCTCGAATCCGGTGAACTCGGAACGGAGCAGATCGCCCGCATCCCTCGCTTCCGACCCTGGGGCGAGGACTCGGTCGTCGCTGGTGCCGAGCCGAACACCCAGGAAAGGTGACCCGAGCACGACCAGGAGCAGAATCACACCGGTGGCGATGGGTATCGGACGTCGCATCACCGTCATCGCGATTCGATGCCAAACGCCACTGCCCTCTGGCGTGACCTTCACCTTGCGCACTCTCAGTTTTTCGATGCGATGACCGAGGACCGCCAGCAGCGCCGGCAGCACGATCGAGGCGCCGATCCCGGCCAGCGCCACCACCGCGATTCCGGCGTATCCGAACGACCGAAGGAAAGCGAGCGGGAACACGAGCATCGCCGCAAGCGACACCGCCACCGTTCCCGCAGAGAAGACCACGGTCCGGCCGGCGGTCCGCATGGTGCGGAGGGCGGCAGTCTCGGAGTCGAAGCCGGCGGCCAGTTCCTCGCGGAAGCGGGACACAACGAAGAGGGCATAGTCGATTGCCAGACCCAACCCCAGGGCGGTGGTCAGGTTGAGGGCGAAGATCGACACCTCGGTGACCCGGCTCAACAACTCGAGAACGAGGAAGGTCCCGAAGATCGAGAACACGCCGACTCCGAGAGGCAACACGCCCGCCACCAGGCTGCCGAAGATGATCACGAGGAGGATGAAGGTGATCGGAAAAGCGATGGTTTCAGAACGGACCAGATCGGCCTCGATGGTTTCCTGTACCTCAGAGAACAGCGGGCCGCTCCCGCCAACCGAGATCTCGAAAGGTCCGTTCGAGTTGCGGTGCTTGTCTGCCAGCTCCGCCGAGCGCTCCAACACGGCGCCTTGCTCGCCTTCGAGCGACATGAAGATCAGGGCCGACCGACTCGAGTCGCTTTTGAGGCCAGGCGGATTGCCTAGCGTCCAATAGGAAGCGACTGATCGAACGTCTCCCTCTGTCGAGAGCAGTTGGACCAATTCGAGACCGGCCTGGGCGGGCGCAGGGTCATCGACGGAACCGTTGGGGACCGTGGCGATCATGATCACATCCGGTGGAGCCACACCAAACTGGTCGGCCAGGACCGCGGCCGCCTTCACCGACTCGGCGTCGGGGTCGGAGAACCCTCCATTGGACAGAGACGAGGCAACTCCGCCTCCGATCACTCCGGAGATGGCGATCCCCGCCAATGCCAGCACGAGCACCCACTTGCGGTGGCGGATCACAAATCGGGACACGGTTTCCATCGGTCTACTCCTCGTCTTAACACCGTTAACTGAACACCGATAACGTACCGATGTTAATTCCAGATGTCAAGCGGTTCCTCGCGCCCGTGATCTGTAGCCTTGAGAATATGGCCTATCCCCTTCTCCGCAGTGCTGACCAAGAACCGCAATTCGCCGATCCTGAGGCGGAGCGACTCCACCGACAACGTCGATGTGCACTTGCCTATCGGGTGTTCGGGGAATTGGGGTGGGGCATCCTCGGCGATGGCCACATCACGGCCCGCGACCCAGAGCACACAGATCATTTCTGGCTGCTCCGCTGGGGCGTGCCGTTCGCGGAAGCGACGGTGAACGACCTGGTACTCGTCGGACCTGGTGGGAAGGTGGTCGAAGGAGAGGGGGACATCAACCTCACCGCCTACTACATCCACTCCCCGATCCACGATGCCCGGCCGGAAGTAGTGGCGGTCGCGCACACCCACACCCCCTATGGCACCCCTTGGGCAGCGAACGCCGAACTGTTCGAAATGATGTGCCAGGAGGCGACCGCTTTCTTCGAGGACCATGCCCTCTTCGACGACGAGGAGGTGCAGGTGATGAGCGCGGACGGCGGAAAACGGATAGCCGCATCCCTCGGGGAGATGAAGGCGATCATCCTCCGCAACCATGGTCTCCTCACCGTGGGGCGCTCGGTCGATGAGGCGCTCGGATGGTTCCTGATGATGGAGCGAGTGGCAGAGGTGCACTTGAAGGCAACGCGGCCCTCACCCATCTCCGATGACGCCGCTCGACGCGCCGCCACCGAGATCGCGGACCCGGCGCTCGCCTGGCACGCTTATCAGTTCGCCGTCCGCTCCAAGGTCCCCGACCCAACAATCGTGGGGTAGCCGCCGGGGACCGAAATCACGCGACGCCTGGGCCCCAGTCCCCAAGGACAAGGTGCAGCTTTCGGGACACGTTTCGGCGCGACGGGCCCCACCGGTACGGGGCAGGAGACACCGACCCGGCCGGCCGTTGCGCTACCGATCTGACAACTAGATTCAGCGACCTGCTCAACCGAGAAACCGTCCGAAGGTAGTCCAGCCGATGGCCTCTCCTTCCCAAAATAGCCAAGGAGATCCCCTTGACCAGCACTCAGCTTCCGCAGATTGACACCGACCAGTTTGCTGAGCGCATTTTTGGAGCCGCGCTCGGGGCCATCGACACGTGGAGCATGTTCGTCGGGGACAAACTCGGCCTCTACCGGGCTCTTGGCGACAACGGCCCGATGACACGGGACGAGCTCGCTTCCACAACCGGCATGCATGCCCGCTACGCCCACGAGTGGCTCGAACAGCAGGTGACCGCCGGAATCCTCACCGTCGACGACCCCCTCCTGGGGCCAGACCGGCGCCACTACATGATCGGCGCCGCCCAACGCGAAGTTCTGACCGACCCCGACTCTCTTGCCTATCTGGCGCCGTTCATCCGGCTACTCGTGGCCGGCGGCATCCAGCTTCCAGCTCTACTCGAGGCATATCGCAGCGGCGGGGGTGTGTCCTGGTCGCAGTTCGGTCCCGATATGCGGAGCGGCCAGGCCGAGATGAATCGACCATGGTTCATGAAACACCTCGGCTCGACATGGTTTCCATCGGTACCCGACATTCACCAGCGCCTCGGTGCCGGTGCCCGAGTCGCCGACGTCGGGTGTGGAGAGGGTTGGTCGTCGATCGCCATGGCCCACGCCTACGCGAACGTGACCGTCGACGGATTCGACATCGACCAGCCTTCCATCGACGCGGCCCGAAACCATGCGGCCAAGGCCGGAGTCTCCGACCGTGTTCGTTTCCACGCGGTGGATGCCGCCACCGTCGGCGAGGAAGCCCAATTCGACCTCGTTACCGCGTTCGAATGCATCCACGACCTCCCTCATCCCGTCGCAGTCCTCGCCACGATGCGTTCGCTGGCGAAGGCGGACGGACACGTGGTGATCATGGACGAGGCGGTGGGTGAGCGGTTCGGCGACAGGACCGACGAAATAGAGCGATTGATGTATGGCTTTTCGATGTTCGTCTGTCTGCCCGACGCGATGTCACACGAAGGGTCGGTCGGCACCGGGACGGTGTTACGGCCGGCAACCTTGGCGGAGTACGCCCGACAGGCCGGCTTCGCTGGAGTCGAAGTACTTCCGATCCAGAACGACCTCTGGCGTTTCTACCGGCTCGCTTTGACCTGATCTCGATCAGGGTCTGGGCTCTCGCAGTTGAATCGTGGCCGACCGCAAACCCACGCCCTCTGCGCACACATGACGCGTTTCGCTCGTTGGGAGCAGGCGGTCCTCACCCACGCATTCGCTCGCCTTTCGGGTCGAGAACCGGTTCGGCCAACAGCCTCGCGGGGCGGCGGTGGCCGATGATCTCGACCTCGAAACCATCGGTACCGGGGGTTGCCAGGGCTGCCGGGACATATCCGAGGGCGAGCGATACCTTGCTGTAATGCGCGTAGGCACCTGACGTGACCCAGCCCACAACCTTTTCTTCGTGCCAGATCGGCTCGTCGCCGATGACGTCGGCAGGTTCGTCGGGATCGGGGTCAACGGCCAGGTACACCATCCTCCGTTGGGGGCCGCGCTCCCTCTCGGCCTCCACTGCGGCGCGCCCGATGAAGTCGTGGTCAAAACGCAGGTAACGGTCCATCCCCGCCTCGAGCGGGGTGTAGATCGGTCGGTATTCGCGAAACCAGGTTCCGAACATCTTTTCCATCCGCATCGCCATGAGCGCTCGAAACCCAAACAGTTTCATCCCATAGGGCCGGCCCGCCGACCACAACAAGTCGAACAACCCGCGCTGATATTCGGGCGCCATCCAGATCTCATAGCCGAGATCGCCGGTGTAGGTCATCCGTCCCAGCCAACAAGGAACCATCCCCACGTCGACCTTGCGGAAGTCCATGAAACGAAAGTCCTCGTTGGCGAGAGAGGTGAGCGTCAGCGACTGAAGTACGTCGCGGGCTTTGGGACCGGCGACCGACAGTCCCACCATCGACAATCCCAAAGTCTCGAACCGAATCGGACTGTCCGGCGGGAGGTGATCGAGGAACCAGCGGGGGTGATGGACCTCGGCGGCCTGGGAACCGAACAGGAAGAAGTCGTCCCCGCCCACGCGAGCAACCGAAAACTCACCGACGATCTTGCCGCCGGGGTTGAGCATGGCCGTGAGCACGATGCGACCGAGCGCCGGGAGGCGATTGGTGAACAGACCCTGGAGCCAGTCTCCGGTCCCGGGACCCCGAACCCGGTACTTGGCGAAGTTGGAGGCCTCCGTGAGGCCGACACGATCCCGAACTGCCTCACACTCCTCGGCAACCACCTCGAACGCGTTCGAACGACGAAAGGTGACCTGCTCGACCGGCTCGAGGCCAGGGCGCTGGAACCAAAGCGGGTGCTCCAGACCGAACCCCACTCCCCAGACCGCGTTGTGCTCGGTGAGCCGGTCAAAGATCGGGGTCGTGTGCAGCGGACGGGCGGCCGGCAACTCTTCATTGGGGAATGTGATCCGGAACCGGCGGCGGTAGTTCTCCTGCACCTTGGCGTTGGTGTAGGCGAGACCGGCATAGTCACCAAACCGAGCGACATCCATTCCCCAGATGTCGAATCCGGGGTCACCCTCGGTCATCCAGTTGGCAAGGGCGAGACCCACGCCGCCCCCTTGTGAGAGGCCGGCCATCACCGCACATGCGCTCCAGAAGTTGCGCAAACCACGAATCGGTCCGACCAGCGGGTTGCCGTCGGGAGCGAATGTGAAGGGACCGTTCACGACCGACTTGATCCCGGCGGTGGCCATTGCCGGAAAGTGTCTGAATGCAACTTCGAGTTCTGGCGAGATCCTGTCAAGGTCCGGGGGCAACAACTCCTGGTCGAAACTCCAGGGCGCCTCGTGCGGAGACCATGGGCGTGAGTCTTGTTCGTAGGTGCCCATCAGCATCCCATTGCCTTCCTGGCGGATATAGATCTCACCGGCAAAGTCCATCGCCATCGGCATCTCGCGGTTGGTGGCCGCCATGTGGGAGGTGACCTCTTCCATCTCTTCGGTCACCAGATAGTGATGCTGCATCGCAAGGACCGGCAGTTCCAGCCCGACCATCCGGCCGACCTCACGCGCCCACAGCCCGCCGGCATTGACCACATGCTCTGCGTGGATCTCGCCCTTGTCGGTAATCACGGTCCAGGTGGAGTCGGCGCGCTGTTCCAGGCCGCTAACCCAGGTCTGGCGGTAGATCTCGGCACCCGCCTGGCGCGCACAAATGGCGTAGGCGTTGGTCACACCGGAAGGGTCGACATGGCCTTCTATCGGATCCCACATCGCACCGACGAAATATGTCTCGTCGAGCAGAGGGAAAAGCGTCTTCGCCTCGGCGACAGAGATCATCGACAGCTCCATGCCGAGATAACGGCCGCGGGCTTCTGCCATCTTGAGCCAGTCCATCCGCTGATTGTCACTGGCCAGAGTGATCCCGCCTGGCAGGTGGATCGAACAATCCTGACCCGACTGCGCCTCGATTTCGCGGTAGAGCTTCACCGTGTACTGCTGCAACTGGGCGACGTTCGGGTCGCCGTTGAGCGTGTGCATCCCCCCCGCCGAATGCCAGGTCGAGCCGGCAGACAACTCCTTGCGTTCGGCGAGGACCACATCGGTCCAACCGTTTTTCGTCAGGTGATACAGCACCGACGCCCCAACCACCCCGCCACCGATGACAACAACTCGCGCAGAACTCTTCATGACACATATCGTGGCACGGAGGGGTTTGGCTTGCCGCTGGTAGGCGCCGGAAGATGCCCTGGCCGGGAGCCGGATCCCCGATTGGCATCGGAGACCCGGCCCGGTTCAACGCCTATTCGGCCGGCGGAACGACGGCTTCAACGACACCCATCAGGTTTCCGGCGGGATCGTGGAACAAGCCGAAGACGACCATGCCCGGAACAACGGTACGCGGTACCACTGTCTTGCCCCCGCCCTTTTCGACCTTGGCGAGGTGCTCATCTATCGAATCGACCTCGACGTACATCGTCAGGTAATTCGGCATGTTTTCGTTGCCGGTGCCAACGGCGCCTGCGACGCCGGTGTCGTCCGCCGCCACCATGTGATAGCCGCCGAATCCGGGAACTTCCTCGCTCTTCCAACCGAATAGGTCGTGATAGAACGCGCTCAGCGCGACTCCGTCCGGTCCCATCAGCTCCCAGTGCACAATCTTGTGCTCTGCCATGTCTGGCCTCCTATCTCGTCGCCCGAGGTGCTCCTCGAACCCTATGACCTTACGACGATCGGGATCTGAGGGTTTCGACACCCAGTAGGGACTTTCAACCCTTGACAACGTTGGGACCGCACAAGACACTCGAAGGGTCGACCGGAAGGAATAGGGATGTACCACATCGACGAGATCCAGCTGGAAGATCAGCCGACATTGGTGATGCGCAACCGATTGTTCATCCAAGAAATGCCGCCGTGGTTCTCGACCGCTTACGGGAAAGTGGCCGGCGTCATCGGCGCGACCGGCGCAAAAATGACCGGGCCCCCATTTGCCAGCTACGTGCCGGTTGATGGCGAACCAGGACGTTTCGACATCGAAGCCGGGTTCGCCGTTGACGAGGCAATACCCGGTGAGGGCGAGGTGGTGGCTTCCACGCTGCCGGGCGGTCAAGTGGCGCACACCTGGCACACCGGGCCCTACGAGAAATTGACCAACGCCTACCAAGAATTGATGGCGTGGATCGCAGAACGCGACATGGAACCGGCCGATAAGGCCTGGGAGATATACCAATCCGACCCGAGCGTCGAGCCAGACCCCGCCAACTGGCGCACCGAGGTCTTCATGCCGTTTCGCTGCTGCTGAACCTCGAAGACCCGTTCACGTCAGAAACGTGTTGGAAACACACCTGACATCGAAAGGCCACACTCCGGCAACCGTCACGTAAACAACCTGTTCTTGGCTTCGCCTCATTCTGAGAAAGAGGTACTCGATGAGACGAAGACTGACCGCTGCCGGCCTCCTTACCGCAGGCGCCCTTCTGGGGCCGATGGCAGGAACCGCCCACGCCCAAGAAGTGACGATCGACGAAGTGGCCACAGCCGTCGACAACGTGTGGGTTCTGGTGGCAGCCATCCTCGTGATGTTCATGCAGCCCGGGTTTGCACTCGTCGAAGCCGGGTTCACGCGAGCAAAAAACACGGCCAACATCGTTATGAAGAACTTCATGGACTTCTCGGTTGGAGCTCTCGTCTACTGGGCTGTCGGATTTGGCCTGGCGTACGGGGGGTCGACCATCGGGGGACTCATCGGATTCGGTGAGTT
Organism: Acidimicrobiia bacterium; assembly: GCA_041746105.1. GTDB lineage: Bacteria > Actinomycetota > Acidimicrobiia > Spongiisociales > ZC4RG35 > JBFHRE01. Next base: position 50,905 of record JBGTHP010000021.1, on the reverse strand, counting down.
CTTCTTCAACAACCCTGACCGATCCCTCGAATGGATCTTCCAGGTGGTTTTTGCGGCAACCGCGGCGACGATCGTCTCTGGGGCGATGGCCGAACGGACCAAGTTCTCGGCGTACCTTCTCTACACGCCCTTCATCACCGGGTTCATCTACCCGGTCGTGACCCACTGGGTGTGGAGCGGACAGGGATGGCTCGGCGATCTCGGATATATCGACTTCGCAGGTTCAGGGGTGGTTCACCTTGTAGGCGGGGTCGCGGCCCTGGCAGGAGTCCTCGCGATCGGCCCCCGAATCGGCAAGTACGACTCAGAAGGCAAGCCGGTCCCGATCCCCGGTCACTCGCTGATGCTGGGCGCCTTGGGCGTATTCATTCTGTGGTTCGGCTGGTACGGCTTCAACGCCGGGTCGACGCTGGCTGCGGTCGGAGCCGACATCGCGACGGTGGCGGTGACGACAACTCTGTCGGCCGCGGCCGGAGCCACCGCCGCCATGATCACGGCCTGGAGCTACCCGGTCTACGGCAAGCCCGATGTCGGGCTCACTTTGAACGGTGCCCTGGCCGGCCTGGTCGGCATCACCGCCGGCACCGCCAACGTTTCCAGTCTCGGGGCTGTCGTCATCGGTGTCGTCTCCGGCATCATCGTTGTCGTATCGATCGTCGCACTCGAAAGGAGCGGCATCGACGACCCGGTCGGTGCGATATCGGTCCACGGAGTGGCAGGAGCATGGGGAGTGCTGGCAGTCGGCCTATTCGACATCTCGGGCGGCGGTTTGTTCTACGGAGGAGGATTCCGCCAACTCGGAATCCAGGTGATAGGAGTGATGGCAATCGCAGCCTGGACGCTCACTCTCTCCACCTTCGTCTTCAGGGTCATCAAGGCAACCTGGGGTCTGAGGGTCAGTATCGAAGAAGAGTTGGCCGGTCTCGACCACATGGAACACGGGGCTCTCGCCTATCCGGAGTTCATGGACCAGATGACCGCAGCCGAACTGGTCGGGCGATCCGGCTGAGAACGATGAGACGCCAGAGGTGTCGGATTCCGCGCCTTCGACACCTGCTGGCCAGCAATTTGCTTTCTCTGACGATCCGTTGGATTGTGATCCGAATTGGCCCCATGGGGGAGGTTCCTCGGTGGCGACAGGGGACGATCGCTGCGAGGTGACCAGGGAGGAGGCCGTTCCGCTGCGGCCTCCTCCCCCTTTCCGTCACACTCCAAAGGTGCCGACTCGCCACCAAATCCGCCCCGACCGCTCGGAAAAGCACCGCAAGCGTACGGGCATGATCGAGGGTCCAAGTTGCCCCACTCGGTTTTATCCAGTGCCCTGAGTCGAGGCGAGTTCCGGAGGGCGACGAATGACAACACAGCTGTGATCCGGATCTGCCCCAGGACGCGCGTGGCGAGCGCCAACTCCAGTTCCGCGACGACCGCACCCGGCGAAGCAGGCTTCGTCCCCGGCCACCCCGAGGCGACCTCTTCGTCAAAGTCGTTCACGATGGAGGTCTGAGGTCCTCAGCCATTCAGAATCCAGCCGTTGGCCTTCGTGGTAGACATACCCGATGGCTGAGAGCAGCCGCGAAGAGGAAGCGTGGATCGGTGACCGCTATCCTTCGTGGTCATACAACCCATCGCTTCGAGCCAGGTGATGGACCAATTGCGTGACAGTCGTTCACCGCTTTCTGACTGCGAAGGGCAATTTACGATGGCATTCTTGGATTCATTGCGGTCTGTGGCTCGATTTCGCGGTCCGGAATGGAATGCGTCTCGGCGCCACCTGAGCAGCGCTGCCAGCATCGACGACCTGAGGGCACTGGCCCGGAAACGTTTGCCGCGTGGTGTCTTTGACTACATCGACGGTGGAGCGGAGGACGAGTTATCGCTCGACCGGAACCAGTCTGCCTTTCGGAGACTCGAGTTCAATCCACGGGTGCTCAGACGGGTTGGCGACGTTGATACATCCGTTGAAATGATGGGGGGTCGCATCCCGTTTCCGGTCGTGCTTGCTCCAACGGGTTTTATGCGCATCGCCAATTCCGAAGGCGAACTTGCAGTGGCACGTGCCGCCAGTCGTGCCGGGATTCCATACACCTTGTCGAGTCTCTCGACTAGGTCGATCGAGGAGGTGAGGGCGGCCTCCTCGGGTGAACTCTGGTTTCAGGTCTATGTATGGCGCGACAAAGGGTTATTGGCTGAGATTCTCCAGCGGGCGGCGGCGGCCGACTATTCGACAATCGTGATAACGGTGGATACAGCGGTTTTGGGCCGTAGGGAGCGAGACGTTCGAAGGGGCTTCACCCTGCCGCCCAAGCTCGGCCTCAGCACGATCTTCGATGGTTTGGCTCATCCCGGATGGACGTGGGATTTTCTCAGACATGAGCCAATCCGATTCGCCAATATCGTCGGTAAGTCGGTCGGCGATGGGACCGATCCCGTCTCGTTGTCGGAATTTTTTGCTACCCAGTTCGATCCGTGGCTGAGCTGGGACGACATTTCCTGGTTTCGAGAGAGGTGGCAGGGAAAAGTTGTAATCAAAGGCGTCCAGTCGGTAGAGGACGCCGTCCTCGCCGCCGATCTCGGACTGGACGCTGTCGCGCTGTCCAATCACGGCGGCCGCCAACTCGATGGTTCACCTCCTCCTATCGAGTTGGTTGGCCCAGTGGCAGAAGCGGTCGGGGATCGGATCGCAATCCTCTGCGACGGTGGCGTTCGGCGAGGCAGCGACGTCGTCAAGGCGCTTGCCCTCGGGGCGTCAGCCTGCATGGTCGGACGGGCCTACCTCTACGGACTCGCAGTCGCAGGCGAGAGCGGCGTCGATCATGCGTTGGGTCTGCTGTCCGATGGCGTTCAACGCACCTTGGCTCTCTGCGGATTCCCGTCCTTCAAGGACATTGGCAGAGACGTGGTCCGGTGGCGGCCCACCGCCTAGTTCGGCCGCTTCCGGTCAAGCTCTCACGCGAGCACGAAAACGAACGTAGTTTGTGGCGGCCGACACACACGTCCCTTTCGAAGGAACCCTGGCGACCTTTTCAGGGTTCTCCCCCATCGACATCGTCGGCAATTAGCGGCATCTTGTGATCATGGAACCAGGCAGGACAAACAAAATGGTGCGGGTGGGTCGGATCGCCGTCCAGACCATCGTCATCGGGGCCGCAATATCGATCGGGATTGCGTCGATTGCGATCTCGCTGATTGCCGGCGACTGCGCTGGTTGGATGAACACCGGCACCTGCCCGCGAGATCCGTTCTGGGACTGGGAGACGTTCTCGATCACTTTCTGGGGGTCGGCCCTGGCGGTGGCCGTGACCCGTTTCGTCCCCAAGCCCGGTTGGAAACGTCTGCGTCGAGCCGTGATCGAGGCGGTAGTCGCGGCGGCTCTACTGGGTGTCTTGGTTGTCCTGGTTACCGCCGTGTGATGTCAACAATGGGTGGGCGCAGCCTGTGCAGCTTCGAGCGAACGGGTCCAGCCCCGCGAGATAGTCGGCGGCGGCCGGACGCACAGAATCGTCGGCTCGATCCAGATTCGGTCGGCCTCTGGGCCGCCCAACTCCCATCGATCTTCGATATCCGGAGGGGCGTGGTCAGATCGGTCGTTCTTGAATTGTCGAAAGGAGCCAGATGGGCATCGCCTGCCAGACGATATCGATCGGCACTCCGGAGATCTCGAGGGCTCTGGACCCCTCCAAAGCAGGGTCGACTGCGCAGGTGACGAAGACGCCTCAATTATCTTGGCGACGTGGCGGCCGCATCGTCGACATGCCTCAGATATGTTTAGGAGTCACAAACCTGGGGAGGTTGACGATGGCCATCACCTTTGATCGAAATGGCAGTCTCTGGGCGACCCAGAATTCGCTCCATCCCAGGAGGGGCGGAAGTCGTAGAGATCAATTGAAAATCGTGGGGAGGGGCGGCACCCCTGATGCCGTCCCTCCCCACCCCAACTGCTCGGCATTCTGGGCTCGGTATCGTTGACTCGATGGATCTTCCGTTCAAAGTCGTCTCAACGATTCACGCTGCACTGATGCGGGCCACCGGCAAACTGGGTTCCGGGTCCGAAGATGGATCACTGTTGGTCCTTAACACAACCGGCGCCAAAAGCGGCAAGGCCCGCCGGCATCCTTTGAAATTTTTCAACCATGAAGGGGGGTATGTGGTCATCGCCTCGAAGGGAGGGTCGAACCAGCACCCAGCGTGGTTCCACAACCTGGTCGCGAACCCCGACGTGAGCGTGCTCGTTGATCGCACCGAGGTTCCGGTCAAGGCCGAACTGCTGCGCGAAGGTCCAGAGCGCGATGCACTTTTCGAGAGAATGGTTGGGATGGCGGCCCAGTTCGCCGACTATCAGAAGCGGAGCACTCGCACCATACCTGTGATCAAGTTGACTCCGACGGCCTGAATCGATCAGACGACGATCAGGCAGCCGATTCAGAGGCGAGCGCAGTCGACAGCGTGAGCCTGAACAACGTTCCCTCATTCGAAGGCACCAGGTCGACGTCACTGCCCATCAAACGGGCAAGCTGGCGCGACACGGCCAAACCCAAACCCACCGACCCCGGTTGGGACGGGGATCACTGACGACGAAGCCGCCGGAATGCCAACTGGACCACGAACCCCATGGCGAGGGCGGCAGAAGGCCAGGCGATGGAGGCGAAGCCAGACCACAGTGCCGCCATGATGGCATTGAGGATCAGAACCAGGTCGACCAGCGGTGTGGCAATCACGGACGGCAGCGAGAGCCGAATCAGATCGAGGACCGAGCCAAGGCCGGCGAACATTTCGAGTTCTCCGGTCGCCGAGCCAACCGAGGTGGACAAGGCGATTCTGTGATATCCGGATCTGAGCTGAGTTGCCACAGAGGCCGCCGATCGACGAGACCCCCGTGACGGAGCCGTCGGGTTGGACGAGCCGGATTGGGATCCAACCTCACCGACCCCTGCAGCCGCAGAGACAGTTGTGGTGGTGGCCGAGCCGACAGTCGACGTGGTGGAACCGGCGGGTGGGCGGGTATCAACCGGGACCGAGGTGGAAGTGGTGGAGGGGCTGGAAGTGGTGGTGGTGCTGCTGATGAGGGGCAGCGAAGTGCTGGTGGTGGTTACACCAGGAATACTGATCTCGGGAAGTGTGATCGTGGTGAGCGGCGGAAGAAGTGTCGTAGACGTGAGCGGGGGGAGAATCTCTTCTGGAATCGAAACCAGCGGAATCGTTGGAATCGGCAATCCGAGGATAGGTCGCACCGTATCGGGCCCGCGAATGGCTCCAAGCGCCGGGAGGGTTCCGAGAGTGAGGAGTAGGCACGTCAAAGCCGGCCCCCCAACGCGCCACCTTTGATCGCAGTTCGACCTTGTCGCCCACGGTGTTAGATCGGCATCAACGTCCGAGAACTTGAACTCAGGTGTACGGAGCTTCAGGCCGATGAATAGGGCTGAATGCTGCTCCCTCAACGCCAAACCGACCGAAGGTGGGCGCTCCTCTCCACCCTGACAGCGGCCCTCGTGGCCGTGCTGTTGGTGACGATGTCTGCTCTGTTCGCTCAGAGTGATCAAACCGGTCGCTCGATCGCCAAGGGCAAAGAGATCCAGCGTGCAGAAGAACTGCTGACGGCCATCACTGCCGGAAGGGCGTCCCTGGCCGTCGCGACGCTGGTAGCAGACGCATTCGTGGTGGGTAGGGCCGATGAAATCGACCTCGAAAACTCCCTCATCGACCTGGCGGAGGTGGCATCCGCAATCGAGGCGAGGGTCGAAACCTTGGCCGAGTTGGGAGTTCCAATCGAGGTGCCCGCCATCGTTCCACTGTTCGAGACACTTTCGTCCGAACTCGGGTCGGGAGACCTGGAACAAGCGCAAAACACGATCACAGCCGAGGTGATCCCTGCGCTCGAGACTGCCGAGCGCAATGCGGCCCAAGTTCGTGATCAGGCGGCAGCCTTTCTGGCCGCAGAGGAAGGATCAGCCGGCGGAATGGCCAGGGCTGCCAGCGTTTCGGTCGCCCTCATCGTCCCGGCACTGGCTCTCGTCTCCTTCCGGGTGATCCAGCGTCGCACCCAGCGCCAACGAGAGTTAGAACTCCGACTCGAGCACGAGGTCGAACGATCCAAGATCAAAGACGACATGATCGCGAACCTCAGTCACGAGCTCAGAACGCCGCTCACAGGGATTTATGGGGCAGCACTGACGATGGCCGATGTCGGATTCGACGATGCAGAGTTCTGCCAGGAAATCACCGACATCATTGTAGGCGAGGCTGCCGACCTGTCCCGGATGGTCGACGATCTGCTGGCCGCCGCCAAAGTCGAGGCGGGCGACATCGCAATCTTGCCGGCCCCCGTCGACCCCACCGCGATCGTCGAGGAGGTGCTGGTGCCCCTTGTCCGTACACGGGAAATCGTCAGACATTTCGACGGCGGCATTCCGCTGGCAGATCCGCTCCGCCTCAAACAAGTCCTGCGCAACCTGATCTCCAACGCGATCAAACACGGCGGAGCCAGGGTGGCGGTGACGGGACAGGTTCGTGATGAGGCCTATTTGATCGCGGTGACCGATGACGGGGCTGGGGTCCCTGCTGAGCTCGAGGCCCGCCTTTTCGATCGTTTCATCCACCAGGGTCATGCAGCTCTGACCACGGGTTCGGTCGGTCTCGGCCTGGCCATCGCCAACGAACTCGTTACGCGAATGGACGGCAGCCTCACCTACTCCCGAAGCAACGGCATGACATCTTTCATCGTCTCCCTCCCCCTCGCTTCAGAACCGATGCTTTCGGTCGGCTAACCGAGCCTTAGGCTCCAGACCCCGTATTCGGGGCGAATCGCCGAAAGTTCACCTGGAGGTTGCAGATATCGGGACGTTTGGCCCGAGCGGTCACCCCCCTTCTCAAAGAAGATGAGGATATGGAAAGCCGATTCATTGCAGACCTCATGGAGACCATCGACATCCCGGCGGATGGAACGTTGAGTCGGGTTCTCTACAAAGACGAACGGATCCGCCTCGTCGGTTTCGCATTCGACAAAGATCAGGAGTTGACAGAGCACAGCTCCGCCTCCACAGCCATCGTTCAAGTCGTCAGCGGGAGCATCATGTTCGAGGTCGACGGTCACATTCACGAGATGACCCGTGAATCCTGGCTGGTGGTCCCACCCCGGCGGCCCCACGCTCTCCGTGCGACGCAACCGGCGAAGGTGTTGCTGACACTCCTCAAAGACGCAACCGATTCAGAACAAGCTTGAAACCAAGGGTGCGAACCGACGGGGACCGGCGCGGGTCACCCGAGGTCGAGTCGTGCCTCTGTTTCCTCGTCGACGATTTCGCCGGTCGGTTTGAAACCGTGACGGGCGTAAAAAGGTCGAGGAGAACCCTTGCCCTCGACCCAGCTGGTCATGAGCGTTGACGCCCCCAGCGACCGAACCTCGTCCTTCAGAAGGTCGAGTACCCGCCCACCGATTCCTCGTCGTTGATGCATCCGATCGATCAAAAGGCGCCATAAATACGGCTCGGGATGATGCTCCGTCGGCAGGGCCAGCATCACAAAACCGACATATTCATCGTCGGCCACGACCCCCCGCATCCACGGAACGAGTTGAGCACCGTCCACCTCCTCAGGAAACAAGGCGTCGGTGAATGACCACACCATCGGAGCAACAAACTCTTCCTGAGTCTTGTGCGTCTTGAGTTTGGAAATCGCACTTTCGTTGTGAATCGTGACCTCTACCAGACTCACCTGAGCGGGGGGTGTCTGGTTGCGCGTGCGCCACGCTTCCCAGTCCGATCGAATCATGCCGTAGATCCAATCGTCGGAAACCTCGTCACCAAGCCAAAACGACGACCGGGTGTGGCCCTCGAACAACAAACCGCTGCGCTCCAACACCATCGCCGAGGCCGGGTTGTCGGGGTGGAGCATGCCGAAGACGCGCGTGACTCCCTGGACTTCGAAGAGCCACTCGATCATGGCGTTCAATGCCTCGACGGCGTAGCCGTGTCCCCAATACCGCTCAGAGAAGGTATAGCCGACTTCGGCCGTGCGACCCGCCGCCGAAAGGTGAATCGCCAGGTCACCGAACGTCTCATGGGTATCGGGATCGGACACGATCGCCATCCACCATTCGTCGTTTTCGGGACCGGCCATTGTGACCAGGTCCGCCACCATCTTCTCGGCGCGCTCCAATGGATAAGGGAGGGTCCAGTTCTGATATTTCGCAACCGCAGGCTCGCTCCGTCTCGCCGCAAGCCCAGGAGCATCCTCGAGCGTGGGGCCTCGGAGAATCAGTCGATCGGTCCGGATTGGGCTGAACACGCCGCGAAGCTACCAGTCCCTCCCGTCCCTGGGAAAGGAATATCGTTTCGGCCGACCTTGTTCCGGCAAGGGACCAACCAGTCCCATCCTTACACAAAGGAAAGCCATGTCACTGACCGCACACCAGATTGCCGGTTTGCTCGAGGAGAACCTCGACCACGAATGCGACGGGATCGGCGCCGACCGGGTGTGCGTGAAAATCGCGGCGATCGGTGAGTTGCCTTCCCGATTCGGTGATTTCCAGGTTGTCGCCTTTCAAAACAATCGTGACGGCAAGGAGCACGCGGCGTTCATACGGGGAGACGTCACTGGCGCGAGCGACGTTCCCGTCAGAGTTCATTCCGAGTGTCTCACCGGCGATGCGATTGGGTCTCTTCGCTGCGATTGCCGGGACCAACTCGAGGCAGCCCTCATCCAGATCGGACAGATGCCTAAGGGCATCGTTCTCTATATGAGGCAGGAAGGACGCGGTATCGGCTTCATCAACAAGATCAAGGCATACGCTTTGCAGGACCACGGCTATGACACCGTTGAGGCCAACATCGCCTTGGGTTTCCGAGACGACGAACGTGAATACAGCGTCGCCGCCCACATGCTGCACTCTCTCAAAGTCGAATCGACCCAGTTGTTGACCAACAATCCGCGCAAGATCCACGACCTGGCCCAGCATGGCGTGAAGGTCGTTTCGCGGATCCCTCTGGTGATCCCTTCCAATCCCCACAACGAGTTCTACCTAGACACAAAGGCCGAAAAATCAGGCCACCTCCTTGACCGTCGCGGCATGGTTCACCTTGCCGAGCAGGCTGACCGGCCAATCGTCGACGGGATGATGCCAATACCGCAGGCGGCGGTCGGTCTCTGACCTAACCCGGGACCGAGAAGTGCGACCGGCGACGGCGTGGCCTTTCACCTAGGGTCGGAATGAGTGTTCGACCAAGGAGAGAAGGTAATGGAGTTCATCAGCGTGCAGGGTGGGACCATCAAGGAAGGGAAACTGACAGAGGCCAAGGCATGGCTCGAGAAACACCAGGATGAACTTCGTTCGACCGCACCGGACGGCAGCGAATATCTCGGGACATATGTTTCGGTGTTCAGCTCGGAGAAGGGGGCGGGGGATGTGTTCTGGATGATGCGTCACGATTCGTACGGGGCCCTCGACGGCATCGCCGCCGCCGGTGGCAGCAGATTCGGCGATCTGGTCGGTGAATGGCTCTCCCAATTCGTCGATCCTTCTTCGACTTCACCCCAAAGCAGCATCCTCTTCAAGTCGCTCGCCGACGCCACGATCTGGGGCTGACCGGGACCACTTCGACCGTCTAGGGACCTTTGGCGCCGGTTAGGGCCCTTCGGCGGGTGGTGGGACCCTCCAACTCGTGAGATATTTCTTCTCGTAAGTTCTATACGAGGTAATACGAGAGGAGATCGTGATGACAAAACGATTCAGAATGTTGGGAATGGTCTTGGCCCTTGCGGGTCTGGGCTTTTTGGTAGGCGGCGGCGTAGCGTACGCAAAAGTGCAAGAGGGATACGGATCACTCCAGGCACTGAGCGGCGCTCAGAACGTCACACTCAGCTACAACGACGCAGGCGAACTGGTCGACCGGGGCGAAACCGCCGGAGCACAAGCGATCATGACGCTGCTCGTCGATGATTGGGGCTATCCGGTTGTCGAAGGCGACCTCGACCCCAATGACCCGGTTGTGAACACAGCCAGCGAGTACATGTTCCAGATGGCGACGATCACCTATCACGTCCTGCACGGGACCCAAACAGTGGTCCTGGCAGAGGACGTCGAGTACGAAGGTGAGCTGTTTACAGCAGGTAGCTACGACTTTGAAGTTGACGGCCGTTACTGGACCGACTTCAACCGCCAGCACCCGCTCGAAGGTCCGGCCCGCGACATGGCGTGGAACGGAACCGCCCATGCGCTCATCGCAGAGCTGGGCGTCGGCACAGTCACCCACTCCACCTTGCAGTTGGGACTGGGAGTTGCAGGAGCCTTCGCAGGCATCGGACTCACCTTCCTGATCGCCGGGCTCGGACTGGTCTGGGCCACCAAGGGCGAGAACGAGACCATCGTCCGCCTCGACACGACCACAAAGGATCCGGTCAAGGTCTGAACTTCCAGACCGACCGATACGGAGAAGGCCCCCAACCTCGTGGGGGCCTTCTCTATTGGGCAGCGGTATCTCCACGACGGAATACGGCATCGATACAGGCGGTTCCTCGCGACATGGGTTACAAGAACGCACCCGATGGATGGTGGAAAGGCTTCGTCTCGGAACTGCCGGCCCGGACCGGGAAACTGGCGGTGGTGAGACAGGACGGCAGTCCGCACGTTGCGCCGGTGTGGGTGGACCTCGAGGGTGACGAACTGGTCTTCATGACCGCCGCAGACACCTTGAAGGGGAAAGCAATATTGCGCGATCCCAGGGTGGCAATCTGTTTTGACGACGAGGCCCCACCGTTTTCGTTCGCAATCGTTCGAGGTCGGGCCCGATTCAGCACCGACCAAGACGAACTGCTCTATTGGGGCACACGGATAGGTGGCCGCTATATGGGTGCGGATCGAGCCGAGGAGTACGGGATCCGCAACGCGGTCCCCCCGGAAATGGTCGTCCACGTCGAGATCTCCAAGGTCGTGGCGAAGGTCGACGTCGCAAACTGACTCATCTTGCCCTCTCTCCACCTGTGGGGAGCCCCTAATCTCGGACCGTGAACCGGACCGTCTCTTTTACCAAAATGTCGGACGGGACTGCAGGCGATTACGCCCTGCTGTCCGATATCGAAACTGAGGAAGTGGCCAAATTCCCCGACCGCGTGCTTGGCTGGTTGAGCGAAATGGATGACCACACCGGGTACCAGATAACCCGACTCCAGCACTCACTACAGGCCGCCACCAGAGCGCTGCGAGCGGGCGAGGACGAGGAAACGATCGTCACCGTCCTCCTCCACGACATCGGGGACGTGCTTGCTCCGGCCAACCACTCCGAAGTCGCCGCCGCCATGTTGAGACCGTACGTGTCCGAGCAGAATCATTGGGTGGTGCGCCACCATGGAATCTTCCAGGAGAAGTATTACGCCCACCACTACGGCCGGGACCCGGACGCCCGCGACAAGTTCTTGGACCACCAGTTTTATGACGCCGCGGTGAAGTTCTGCGCCGAATATGACCAAGTTTCCTTCGATCCGCTCTACCCGAGCGAAACCCTCGAGACGTTTGCACCCATGGTGCGAAGGGTGCTGTCGACCCCAAGACATCCATCCAGTTGACCCGACACCGGCCAAGCACCCTCCTGCCTCGTGCCGCAACATTTAGGCTCCTGCGGTGTCCGTATTCCTAGCCGCACTTTCTGCATTGTCGTGGGGTACCTCCGATTTCATCGGCGGTATGGCAACACGAGACCATCCTGCCAAGACGGTGGTGGTCTGGTCACAGATCGTGGGACTGGCGGTAATGATGGTGGCGGCACCACTATTCGGTGGAACCGCAGGCGGCGCCGACCTCAGGTGGGGGGCGCTGGCAGGCGCATTCGGCGGAGTCGGTCTTGTTGCTCTCTACACCGGCCTCGCCGGCGGCAAGATATCGGTCGTCGCACCAGTCTCGGGAGTAGTGGGAGCGGGCATCCCGGTTGTGTTCGGAGTGGTCGCAGGGGAACGTCCCTCTGGCCTCACTCTTCTCGGAATGGGTGTGGCGGTGATCGCGATCTGGCTGGTGTCGGCCGGCGAGACGGTGGGGACCTCGGGTTTGGGCCAGGCAATCCTGGCCGGAAGCGGTTTCGGCGGGTTTTTCGTCGCGATCGGCCAGACCTCAGAAACCGCCGGTCTATGGCCGCTGGTGCCGGCACGGATGGCGTCGGTTTCGCTCGTCGCCGTTCTCGCCGTCGCCTCCGGCACAAAACTCAAGATGCCGCGCACATGGAAGGTGGGCGCTGCCGGAATCGGCGACATGGCCGCCAACATATTCTTTCTCCTTGCATCCCAGGTCGGTCTCCTTTCGGTGACAGCCGTGGTGTCTTCCTTGTTCCCGGGACCGACAGTGCTCCTCGGCCGCGTGGTGCTGAAGGAAGTAGTCCGCAAAGCTCAGTGGACCGGTCTCGCCCTGGCATTGCTGGCGGTGGCGTTGATCGCACTCAGTTGATGTGTCGGACCTCTGGCCAGACGTCTGCCAGTTGGCGCGTGGGGTTGGCACATAGATAGATCGGCAGACCGGCCTCTTCGTTCTCTACGCCGTAAGGATTGGTGATCAAAGCGACCCGTTGGGCCGAGCCACAGATCAAATCCATCACGTCCCCCACTCCCCCGACTCCGATCACCGGCCCGTGGGGAGGCGGCGGGCCCCAGTCCCAATAGGAATTGTGGCCGCTGAACGCCGGAGGCAGGCCTGCCGCTTCGCCCAACACCGCCACAGCACCGGCTTCGCCGTATGAACCAGTAAATACGACGGCAGACGGGTCGGAAAGGCCGGCGTTGACACCGGCGATCTGAGTGATCAACTCGGGCCATCCCACCGTCTCACCCAACTCACCGGTGGCATCCGTGGCCGCCACCCGGGAGACGGGCAGCAGAGGCAAAGCGATGAACAAACCCACGAACAGCCCAAGGACGGTGGCGCCGATCATCAACTTCCGACCGAGCGATCCCAACTGTCCGAACCAGATGCTCCCGGCAGGAATCAGGACTGCATACATCGGAGCGATGTAATAGGCCTTGCCGCCGGTCACAAGAAAAAAGACAAACAAGAGAACAAAAGCAATCCCGATCGGCCTCCACCGAACACCGGGCCCTTGCCGCAACAGCCACCAGAGACCGATGCCGGCCGGGACGATCATCACCACCGACAGCAGCAATGGTTGGAACAACACAAAGGCGAGCGGTCCATCACTCCGTTCCGACAACGCCTCGGCCATCTCCAGTTGCGGCCAGCCGTTCTGCGCCTGCCAGACGATGTTGGGTGCTGCCAGCAGCGCCGCCACCCCCGCACCCAACCATGGCCACCAGGAAGCCAGCAGGCGTCTCGCATCGGTGGCGAGGATCCCGACCAGGATTGCCACGGCCAATAATCCGATCGTGTGCTTGTTCTCCAAACCAACACCTATCACGACACCCAAGCCCACCCACCACCATGGGTGCGCTCCGCCGAGAAGTTTTACGAGAATCCACAGCGCCATTGCCCAGAAGAAGAAGTCGAAAACTGCCGTGCTGAGGAGGTGACCCTCTCCCAACAACACACCTGAAAACCCAACGCCGAAGGCGGCATATACCTGGGCGGGTCGTTCTGCCCCGAGGCGCCAGGCGATCGAGGCGGCAAACAAGGCCACACCTCCGACCGCGAGCGCAGGCAGAACCCTGAACCAGAAGGGCGAGCCGGCGCCGGCGAGCGACTCGACCATCCGCGCCACCAACGGGACGAGCGGCGGTTGGTCGACGAACCCCCAATCGAGGTTCCGTCCGGCGACGATGAAATAGAACTCGTCGCGATGGAACCCATATCGCGGCGCCATGGCCAGCAGAAGAGCCACAACTCCGGCCGCGGCGGGCCAGGCAGCAGCGGTCGGCGCCTGCGACGGTTCGGTCATGGCCCGGAGTCTGGCATGCCAGCACAATCGGGACCTCCACACGAACGTCGGGCGGCGCGGGACCGATCACCCGGCGCCAAAAGTGTCAGCGGTGCGCGCGATACTGAGGCGTGGCCGCACAGATACTCCACGTCGATCTCGACGCGTTCTATGCATCGGTCGAACAACTGCTTAATCCCGCCCTGCGTGGGAAACCGGTCTTGGTGGGAGAGGGCGTGGTCTTGGCCGCCTCCTATGAGGCAAGAGCCTTTGGGATCGCGGCGCCCATGGGGACCCGAGAAGCGCTCAAACGGTGCCCCCAGGCAATTGTTGTTCCGGGAGAGTTTGGGCGATATCTGGAACTCTCCGAACATGTGATGGAGATCTGTCAGGACATGACACCGCTGGTGGAACAGATCTCGGTGGACGAGGCGTTCCTCGATGTGAGCGGCAGCATCCACCTTCTCGGCTCACCCGCCGACATCGGCCGGTCGATCCGCCGACGTGTGCGCGACGAGGTGGGACTTCCCATCTCGGTTGGGATCGCCTCGACCAAGTTCCTTGCCAAAGTCGCCTCAGGTCAGGCCAAACCGGACGGTCTGCTCGAAATTGACCCTGAAAATGAGATCGACTGGCTCCACTCCCTCCCGATCAGGGTGATCTGGGGCGTAGGACCCGTGACCGAACGTGCCCTCGCCGCGTTTGGAATCAGAACGGTGGGAGAGTTGGCGTTGACCCCGACCGCATCGCTGGCGACACCCCTGGGGCCTGGCATCAGCTCAAAACTGAAGGCACTTTCCTGGAACCGCGACCATCGCTCGGTGACCGTGACCCATCGGGCAGGATCGATAGGTTCACAGAGCGCTCTGGGGCGCGGACTGACCGACCCGGCGGACCTGGGACGGGTCTTGTTGGGACTCGCCGACCGGGTTTCAGCGCGAATGCGCAAGAAGGCCGTCGCCGGCCGCACTCTGACGGTGCGTGTCCGTTTTCCGGATATGACGACAGCCAGCCGTGCCATCACCCTGCCGATGGCCGTCCAGACAACGGCGGCTCTGCATCATGCCGGGCTCCCCCTGCTGGGAAACGCTCGTCGTAAAGCGTCCGAACCTCTCACACTCGTCGGAATCGCCATGTCCAAACTCGAGGTGGCCGCACCCCTCCAACTCGAGTTGCCTTTCGACCCCGGCGACCCGACCCGTGCTGGAAGCCCGATCGGCGCTGCCCAGCTGATGGTGGACGAACAGGTCGATCGCGCAAGAGCCCGTTTCGGCAAGTATGCGGTGGGGAGGGCCTCCCTGCTCCTCGATCCACGACACAAGTCGGTTCCCGACGGATTTCGCGAGCTGTCAGAGAAGGATTGACCGGGTTCGACGGAGCTTCACGACTCCACGATGCGATAACGACGCCGAAGTCGTTCCACCGCCCACTGAAACATAAGCAGATAGGGAGAATCCCAAATCCGGTGGCTCCGCCGCCACCATCTCAAGGCGGGTGTTCTCAACCACCGACGAAGACGGAGGGATTTGCCCCCGAAAGGCCCAGCCAACCATCTCCTCCAGCCTCGCATCGCCTTCCGTAGCAACCGATTGGAAGGCAATGGGCTCAACAACTCAGGCGAAAACTCGGCTGCCCAAGCTTCAAAGTCGACCACAGCCGACCGCGGAAGGCTCGACGCGCTCGCCCACGAGTGGCCCGTTGCAGACTTTTTTCGACCGAACATCGATCTCGGTACACCGGCCTCCTCGGCGATGCGGCGAGGGATCGGGCGGTCGTAGGAGCCACCGACTATAAACGGCTCCATTTCCGGCGACATCGTGATCTGGTAAACCGCTTCGGAGAAACGGGCGGCGATGGCAGGAATCAGAAAGGTCTGGAAGCCGGCACGCAGCCGGAACTCGACCATCGAACCCCCTGATCCAGAGAAGTGTCCAGGGTTTCCGTAGTCGGGCAATAGTCCACGCTTCTTTCCAAATATCTGATCCCCTTGATGCCCGATCATGAGGATGGTTGCCGCCAACTCGTCCTCCATGACGGCCTTGGGAAGGTCTACGCCAAACGGCGCGGCCAGGAACTCCGCAACAGTGTCGATCGCGAGATCTCCCGGCACCTCACGGCTGAACTCTTTGATCTGCATGCCGACAACACGAGCAATGGGGGTGCCGCTGTCATGGGGGGCCGCCCCGTCGACCGTCGTGACCGCTTCGGTACACCCGAGCCGGCGGGCGAGGGCGGCGATGGCGGTGGAGTCATAACCGCCGCTCAAAGACACCACTGGGCGAAAAGGAAGAGGACGAATGGGGTCGGCCGCGTTTTCGAGGACCGCGGTCATCGTCGAGACCAAAAGGTCCACCACGCCCGCGTAATCGACAGGCACGGGTCGTTGTGGTTTCCGCTCATAACGGATTCGACCACGCGAATCGATTACGAGGTTGACGGCAGTGTGCACCTCGATGCCCCCGCGCAACAAAAGGTGTTTGTCCCTGATGCCCATGCGTTTGGCGTCCACCAGGTCGAAACCGTATTGGCGATAGGTGCGATCCAATTCGATCCCGGCATTCTCCGCGAGAAACACCAGCGAGTTCGAGACGATCAGCTCCTTGCCGCGGCGGACCGAATAGAGGTGCTCGATAGTGTCCGAAGGTGCACAAAGGACCAACGACCCTCCCCTGACGACACCACTCGATCCGGTCTGACAGGTGGCGGTGTCAGGGGAACCCTCAGTGAGCGGGCCATCCCAAGCCCCTTCCGCAAACCAGTTGTCACCGGCCACAATCCAAGGGCCGGC
Organism: Acidimicrobiia bacterium; assembly: GCA_041746105.1. Taxonomy (GTDB): domain Bacteria; phylum Actinomycetota; class Acidimicrobiia; order Spongiisociales; family ZC4RG35; genus JBFHRE01. The sequence continues at coordinate 34,279 of JBGTHP010000021.1, read as the reverse complement.
CCAGACGGTTGCTTTCCCCTCGAGGACCCGCGCACACCAAGCGAGTTTGGGCAATGAAGATACGTGGCGTATCTCCAGCAGCATCGATGGACCTCCAACAACCGGATCGAAACCCGGCTCCACACTAGAGGCGAGATCGGTCATGGCCGGCGATCCGCGAACGGCTTCGGGAACACGATCAGGCCGACGCGTCGAGAGACTCGACTCGAACACGATCAACTCGATAGCGGACTCGCAGCTCACCAACGGCCCAGTGGAAGGTGTAGAGGAAAGGCGTGCCCGAGACACGGTGTGTGCGCCGCCACCACGATTTCAGCAACATAGGCCTCAAGATGCCACGCACCCACGACGGAAAGTATCGAAGATGGCGACGACGCACATACCGCCACAAACGCTCGAGCCAGTGCGGCTTGACCAGGGACGCGCGAGGGGCGGACAACGGCGCGACGTGGACCTCCATCCACGAAGCAAAGGCCTCTGCGGCTTTGTCCGGTAGTCGGCCGTGCATCCACTCGTGACCGGTCGCCGCCTTGCCTACGCCGAAAGAGCCTCGAGGCACGCCGGCATCCTCGGCAAGACGACGAGCGATCGGACGGTCGTAACCGCCGCCGACCGACCAAGGACTCATCTCCACACTGTTCGATATCTCGGCCAATTCCTTCGGGAACATTGCCAGTATCGGAGGGACCGGGAAAAAGAGCATCCCCGTTCGCAGCCGAAACTCGATCATCGAGCCACCGGCGCCGCTGTGCTCGTTTGGGTCGCCGTAATCGGGCAACAACCCGAGCCGCTTGCCAAAAACGAGGTCACCCTGGTTGCCGGTGAGCAACAACGAGCCCACCAGTTGATCAGCCATCGCGGCCTTGGGAATGTCAACTCCGGCAGGGGCGGCCATGAACTCGGCCACCGTCTCGACATCCTCGGGGATGGCATGGTCGCGCTCATAGGCGACCACCTCCAAACCCAGGGCATTGGCGATCGGGACCCCGCTATCCGCCGGTTGCAGCGGATCGACCAAGGTCACGGCATCACGACACCCGAGCGAAGCAGCCACGGCCGCGACTGCTGTGGAGTCATAACCCCCAGATAGGGCGACCTTGGGGCTGAATGGCTGAGGCCTGAGAGGATCTGCGGCGTTTTCAAAGACCCTTGCCATTGTCAATTCGAGCAGCTGCCGCAGTTCCGAGAAATACCGCGGCGACCGTGCCGGTCGTTTGCGAACGTGTTTGATCGAGCCGTCGGGCCCGATACGAAGGTTCACGAGACTGTGTATCGATATACCACCGTGGACCGGAGAAGGCTCCGACCGAATCCCAGACCGATTTGCGTCGATCAAATCAAACAGATATCCCGAATACGAAGGATCGGGCTCGAGACCGGCCTGCTCGAAAAGAAAAACGATCGAATTCGAAACGATCAGATCCGACCCGGCCTTGGCCGAGTAGAGGTGCTCCATGTTGTGAGAAGGCGCACAGACCACGAGATGGTCACCACGGACCACGCCTGCGGAACCAGCCATATAGGTAGCCTCGTCCGGCGCGCCGAATGCCAGAGAACCGTCCCATGCCCCCTCCGCGAACCAGTCCTCGCCTAGCGTCACCCACACCCCCGCCAGCAATGTGGCACTCGAGCCTGACACCCGAACACACCACGACAGCGGAGGCAAAGACGACACGCGTCGCATGTCTAGTCTCATAATTGCCCGCCTCGACGTCACAGCGTATCGGACCCGGCCAAGCGCGCCAAGAGTCGACTCTCGACTCCCGCATACCCTCGTGTAGATCTCCTACCCGAATCGCGTGCCACCCCTCTATCGAACTTTCGGCAATTCGCCCCGAATACGGGGCCTGGAGCCTAAGGCTCGGGACCCCGGGGTTATTCACCGACCTCAGTCGACGGGACCGCCGACACATCCAAGGGGATGCTCAAAACCTGCCGGTCGACGGAGCCGATCTCCAATTCGAGAGTTTCGACCCCGGTCGGGTAGACAAAGTGGTAAATGAGATCCTTGGCCGCCCCGGGGTCGATCGCCGTCGCCGACGCGACAATGGGCGCCTGCGGAATCCCATCGACCACCAGCCTGAAATCACCGTCATCGATGTTGGTTGCACCGCCACCGCAGATCGATCCACCGTTGTTGAACACCCTCACCGACACAGTGAGGAACCGTTCGCCGACGATCGCTCGCCGCGAGCCGTACTTCGAGGGGAACTTTTCCGAGTCGAGGAGATCGATGTCGACGTGGGCCGAGATCGCAGTCACCGTGAGCGGTTGGCGACACCCGATTCCGTCGCCCTGGGCCGGGCCCTCCCCGACAAACTCCAGCTCAACCGGGAAAGAGTCCTGCGGAGCCTCTCTAGTGAGCGGTATCACCAACGGGATCCGGTCCAGCTCTGTCAAGGTGAACGCCAGCTGATCGAAGGACGTGCCCTGGGGCACCGGGTATGCCAGGACGGCATCGTCCTCCGAATTCGGACCAAGCCCGATGTGGCGCCGGCCATCCAACATTTCGGGCGCCGGTAGCGCAGCACCGTCAATCAGAAGTCCGTACGGCGACGGAGGCCAATTGGCGGCATCCGTGTCGGCTCGGTTGACGAGTTCGAGTGTCAAAAAGAGATAGGTCTCGGTCGAGCTCTCTCGCTCCTGGCGCAGATAGGTATTCGGATCGACATTTCCTATCTCGGCGGCGGTCAGGATCACATCGAGAAATCCATATGAACCGGTACGGGGTAGACCTTCGAGGGCTGTCAGTGTCGGGCTCGGAGCAGGCACAGTCGTCGCGATCGTGGTCGCAGCCGACGAAGAAAGCGGTGCTTGGGTGCTTGCCGTCGTTGCCGACCCACACGCCACCGTCACCAGCCCAATGATGGGAAGAACTCTCACCAACTCCTTGTGCATCGCCACCCTGGACATGAGTGAGGTCTGCTCCGTCTGATACGCCGCCGCAACTCTATCGGCGGATGTGCCGGCACGACGGCTCGCGGCTCCCCAGCGAACTTTCGGCGATTCGCCCCGAATACGGGGTGTAGAGCCTAAGGCTCAGGTTGGGGAACCAACTCGGCGGTGGGAGCATCCAATACCGATGAACAAGACCTTTCTGATCGCACTCGTCCTTGTCGCCTGCGCCGGCCCTGCGCAACCCAGCACCAGTGCCGCCCCTGGTTTGGATCTCGGATCGATGAAGGCGATGGGATGCGGCGACGCCGTCGTCTATCTGGTCAATTCTGGCGGCACTGCCCTGATCACAATCAACCTGCCGGGCTTGGCCGGCGCCGCCACCGATGCCCCCACCCGTAGCGACTTCAGCGCGACAGAGGTCACAACTATCACCTACGGACGTCATCTCGACCAGTTGGTGTGCAACGACGCTCTCGAATTCGAACCGGTTGTGCTCAGCGAAGAACCCGCTACAGGCGGTTCGGTCGTGACGACCGCCGCCAGGGTCGGCGGCGGCGACGGTTTGACCAATCTCGACGTCACGTTGGAGGGGTTGAGGTTTGGAGATCTCGTGACCACGCCCGACCCATACGGTGTACCGCGAGTCCAGGTCGGCTGGTTCGTCGGCTGAACCTGGACCTGAGCGCGGTGTCAGGTGACGGTGGACACTGGACCCCTGCCTTCCAGCAATCTCCTCACCAACCCTCAGGCACTCCGCGACCTCGGTCGTGGACACTTTCGTCCAAAACCGCGGCCCGACCCGGGCCACCTCGGCCGGCGACGGTCCCGGGATCCGAGAAGGCCGGGTAGAAGGGGCGTTCGACTCGAGCACGTCGACGTGTTGGACGCAACCTCGTGGCACCTGCGAGGGCTCGTGGAGGGCCTCGACGACATCGGCCCGACCAGGGCCATGCGTCCAGATCGCCGACCATCGAGTATTGATCCGCTCTATCTAGACCGAATCTTTGACCGCTACCACCGGTCTCCGGACGCCATCAAATCGGGGCGTCCTGGAACAGGTCCCGGATTGCCCATCGCCCTTTCGATGATCGAAGGCCACGGCGGGACGATCGAGGTCTGGTCTGAACCCCGGCAGGGGTCTGTCTTCACGATCCGGCTGCCGGCCGCAGACAACTAGAACGCTTATCTGATCCGAAAACCTTCCGACAGGTTCCGGGACCCGAAGGAATGGGTCGAACGGCCAAGGAAGGTCTTCGATGCGTTGGACATGGATGTCGGTGGTGGCGGCTCTGCTGATAGCAGCAGCCATCCCGGCTGGCGCAACGGTCACGATCGATTCGACGAACGCGACCCCCAGCGCTGCGGCAAGCGCCAAAACCGGTGCTAGTCAGTGGCAATCTGCTCTCTCTTCGAGAGGTGACTGCCTCGGGACCGCCTCCATCACCTTCGGGCAACTTTCGGGGCGAAAGGGCGAATACGACACCAGATCGGCGGCGGTCACGATCGACCCCGACGTTGACCCATCCGAGGTCGCAGCAGTCGTGGTTCACGAACTTTCGCACCATGCCCACCTCCGTTGCGGTGCCTACGCAGATGACTCACTCAAGGCGGCCTTTTACGCGGCTCAGGGCCTACCTCCGGAGCGGGGATGGTTCGACTATTCGAGCGGGTGGGGACAAACACCGGCCGAGGTGTTCGCCGAGGCTCTCACCATGGTCACGCTTGGCACGTCGAGTCACGGAGTGGCCGTGAAGTCCGCCGCCGTCGAAGTTGTTCGAAGCTGGGCAAAGGGGCTACCCGTTTCGATGCCGGCGCCGCCGCCTGCACAGTCGGCGCCTCCCAGTCCCAGCGTCGCCGACATCCCCAACGCCCTTCTCCCTGTCACCGTGCCCCATACACCGGCGGCGAGTAGCCCAACCAAACCCGGCGGCGCTGCGATGGCGACGGAGACCAGACCGGCGGTTGCCAAAACCAGGAGCGTTGTGGCCACTGTCGCCATCGGCGAAGCCAACGAATGCGGAGCCGCCTGCGTCTATGTCGGGGCATTCGCGGCTGACTGACGGTTCTCATGTTCCTCTCAGGCTGGTCTCATACAGTTTGAAGGTGATTCGCTCACAGTGAGTGTGTTGCACGACAAACAAGGAGGCAGCATGCGAAAGCGAATCGTGATCATGGCGGTGGCGGGAGCCACGCTGGTGGGCGGGGCCGCGGTGGCCAGCGCCCAGGAAGTCACTGACGAGACCCCACAGGGTTCCGAGCAGGGCTGGGGATGGAGAGCACACCGTCTCGCCGACATCATCGGAAACGTGCTGGGCGACCTCGTCGGCGACGGCACGATCACCCAGAATCAGGCTGACGCCATCGAAGGTGCGCTGACGGCAAAAGCCGAGGAGATGCGGGACGCCCGGCAACTCCTCGCCTCGTTCTGGGAAGATGACGCTCTGACCACGGACGAGATTGCGCAACTCCCTGAGCCCAACGTGTTCACCGACCCTGACGGCCCCTTCGCCGATGCTCTGTCCGACGGGATACTGACAAAGACCGAGCTCGAAGAACTGAGAGCAGACAGACGAGCGCACTTCATCGATCTCCGAGATGCGGTCGAAGGTTTCCTCGACGACGACGTACTGACGTCAGACGAAATCGCCCAGCTGCCGGAGCCGAACCCCTTCGTCGACCCCCAAGGAGCGGTGGCCGACGCCCTATCGGACGGTCAACTCACCCGAACCGAGTTGGAAGACCTCCTCCCGAGACGTCATCATCGTGGGGACAGACCGGCAACTCCAACCGGAGCCTGAATCGACCCAAAGAAACCCTCCGGCTCCGGCCGGGGGGTTTCTTTTGTGCCGAAGGCCTGTGACCCCGCGGACGTCGATCGCCAGCGTCAGATTCGGAAACCAACCTGAGCGCCGCCCTCTGGGCGGTTGCCGGCGAAGACGGAACCTCCATGGGCGGTGATGATGTGCTCGACGATGGCGAGGCCGAGACCCGATCCGGGATTGGTACGCGACGCTGTCGAACGATAGAACCTGTCGAAGATGTGGGGAAGATCCGCGGGCGGGATCCCGGGCCCGGAGTCATTGACGGCGATACCTCCTTGTTCGACCTGGATCAGAATCGGAGCGCCAGGCGGGCTCCATTTCACCGCGTTGCCGACCAGATTGCTCAGGGCGCGATCTAGTTGGGACAGGCGCCCCTCAACGAGGCGTCGTTCGCCGGTCACAGATATCGGCAATCCGCTCCGACGCTGGAACCGCTGGCCAACCAAATCCGCAAGTTCCAGAAGATCGACTTCTACCAGGGGTTCGTCGGAATGGCGGACATCGGTTGCCAGGTCAACCAGTTCTGCAGACAGGTCTGTGAGTTCATTGACTTCCTCGACAGCGGCATCGATGAGCTCAGAACGTTGACTCTCGGTCAACCTGTCGTAACTACGAGACAACGTCTCCAGGTTTGTTCTCAACGCCGTCAACGGAGTCCGGAGCTCATGGGAGGCGTCGGAAACGAGGCTCTGCTGCTGGCGGCGAGAGTTCGAAAGCGAGGCCATCATCGTCTGGAAGCTGCGAGCAAGGGCCCCAACCTCGCCCGGACCGGACGTGTTGAAAGTGATGTCGAGCTTTTCGGTTTTGGCGACGTTCGAAGCCGCTTCTGACAACTCTGTGATCGGTCGGGTGGCACGACCGGCCAACGACCAGCCGACGAGGCCGGCCACGATCGTGGAAAGTGCACCAACCAGACTCAGCCGCCGTATCAGGGTTCGTATCGCCAGGCTGTCGTCCGTTATGTCGATGGCGATCTGGACAAACCCGACCCTTTCGCCGGCGACGGCTACCCGGCGTGACAACACGCGGAACGATTTGTCACCCAACACTGTTGTGACAGGTTTCAGAATTGTCGGATTCACCCGGATCCCAGGATCATTGGGACTCGACAGGATCAAGTTTCCTTGGTTGTCGAGGGCTATGACCACAGAATCGAGTCCGGCGATCGCACCGTCATCGTCCTGAGGGGCAAATGGGCGCAGCGCCCTGATCGGTTGCTCCACAACCCTCTGCATCCGCGCCCTCAACTCCTCGTCGACCTGGGACCGCAGCTGGCGTGCCGCCAAAGCGAGAGTCGTTGATATCGAGAGTCCAATGGCGACTGCGGCAACGATCGACAGCGTCAGCGCCCACCTCCATCGGAGGCTCATTTCTCCCTCGCCACGTAGCCGACTCCACGGACGGTGTGAATCAAGCGGGTTCGATCATCGATCTCCAGCTTTTTTCTGAGGTATCCGATGTAGACCTCGAGTGGGTTCGAAGACGTTTCGAAGTCGTAACCCCAGATCCTCTCGTAGATCACGTCACGGGCAAGAACAACGCCGGAATTGAAGATGAGCAGTTCCAGTAGATCGAATTCCGTCTTCGTCAGTTCGATTTCCTCGCCCCCTCGCAGGACGGTACGTGCGGCAGGATCGACCACCAGATCCGACAGCCGTAGAAGGTCGTCGGACGGCGCAAACGAACTCCTCCTGAGAAGTGCTTTGATCCGCGCCAGCAACTCGTCAAGCGCAAACGGTTTGACCAGATAGTCGTCTGCGCCGGCCTCGAGCCCGGCAACTCGGTCTGAGACCTCATGGCGAGCGGTGAGCATGAGAATGGGGATCCGTTGCCCTTCTGCCCGGAGTTTGGACGCCACTGCCAGCCCATCGAGTTCTGGCATCATCACGTCGAGCACGAGAGCGTCGACGTCCCCGGCGCGAACGATCCGGACGGCCTCGCGCCCATCGGGGGCGGTGATCACCTGATACCCCTCGTACTGAAGTGCTCTGGCGAGCGATTCGCGCACACCGCGATCGTCTTCAGCTATCAAGAGCCTGCTCATCCTGGCGAGAGTACTGGCTCGGTTGAGAGGGTCTCGGGGCTTCTCAGCCGGTTCTCACAAACAGCTCAGGAAGCACGTCCCCCGCCGGGCCGTCGATCCTGACCATTGCAAGTTCGTCGCCGTCGGTGGGTCCTTGATTGACGATGATGAGCGGCACTCCCCGCCTGGCAGGGGCAAAGGCGAAGTCGGCAGCCGGGTACACCGACAGCGATGTTCCCACTGCCACAACGGCGTCACAGGCTTCGGAGAATCGACTCGCTTTGTCGACCTCGCCCATTGGGAGGAACTCACCGAAAAGCACCGTCGAAGTTTTGAGAATCCCGCCGCAGTCGATGCATTTCGGATCCCGCTGGCCCTGATCCACCCTGATCAGCACGTCCTCGATCGATTGTGCGGCAAGACAGCTGAGGCATCGAACCTTCCGTACGTTGCCGTGAACCTCGGCCACGAACGGGTCGGGGAGTCCTGCGACCTGCTGGAGGCCGTCGACATTCTGAGTGATGCAACCGACAAGGCGATTCTGAGACCAGAGATCTGTGATTGCCAGATGTCCACGATTCGGCCGATTGTCGGCGCGCGCTCCCCACAATTCGCCACGAGCGTGCATGGCCCATCCCCGTTCGCGCACTTCGGGCGACGTGACGTATCGGTCGATGGTGAAGTCGGCAGGGTCGACATTCTTCCACAGACCATCTGGGCCTCGGAAGTCAGGGATTCCCGACTCGGTGGAGAGCCCGGCGCCCGCGAATACGAGAATACGTTCGGCGTCGTTGATCAGCGCGCGGCCGGAATCGACCGCCACCGACAACTCAGACGCCGGCAGCCATCCGCTCGCCGAGCAGATCCTCCAATTCCAAGATCTGAGCTCGCACATCGAGAGCAAAGTCGACGATGTGGGTTGGAAGGGCCGCAGAATACTTGGCGAGGAACTCATCGACGATGACGGTCCTGGCTTTGACTTGTTCCACTGTCTCGGTCATGTCGTCATCTCCTGGCATCCGGGTCAACGTCGCTACATCGACTTCTGTTCCCTATCGGCAGGTTACCGCCTGGGTTGCGTAACGGCATCATCATCATCGGCGCAATGCCGGATCAGCTTGATACATCCGGGTCCGAATCGTGAAAACCGAGTCTCCCGCAAGCACACCGCCGCGACCGAAAAGGCGACCGAACTGCCAGTTCGACAGACCCAGTTCCGGACGCTCCAGGGCGTACTGGCCATCGACCCACCTCGTGAACCCATCGCCGACGAAAGGGGCATCGACCCTCGAATAAAAGCGGGAGTGTTCTGTCGCGTCGCCGGAGCTGAGGCTTGCGACAAACCGGGGCGACTGCTGGTTGAAGAGGTCTATCGCCTCGTCGAGAGAATCAACCAGGCACAGGGTGATCTCCGGGCTTTGTTCCCATTCCCACTCCACACCCAGATGGTCGCGCGAGATCACCTCGGTCTGGGGTTCGGCTACCGCTCCGCTCGATCTGATGATCTGGGTTTCGTGCCACCACTCATCGGGAATGAGATAGCGGGCCTCTGGTGTGACATGAAGCTTCGGCTTCGCATCCAACTCAACCCCGACCGCGGTAAGAGCGTCCAACAGGGGTCCGACCAGACGGTTGGCGTCGCTCCGCACCAGGCAAACGGTGTTGAGGGTGTTGCACACTTTTCGATCGAGAGATGCCTTCACCGCTTCTCGAAAACGGTCGGGCGACGTGTGCGAGGAGGTCATCATCCAGGCTCCCCCGGTTCCGTGGAGGCTGACCGGGATGCCGGCCTGTCGAGCGACCGCACCCAGTTGAGAGACGGCCGCACCCGACCCTCGCGCCACGGCCAGGGCAAGGCGGCCATCGGCGAACATCGCCCAGCCGGCCGCCCGGCTCGGAGTGTCAACAAGGGAGACGGCTCCAGCAGGCAAACCCGCCTTGTCCAAGGCAGGCTCCAAAGCATTGGAAACGATCGCCCGAGCCGTACCCAAAGCATCTGAACCAATGCGGAAAACCACGGTGTTGCCGGACCTCAGGACGCCGGTCGCATCTGCGAACACGTTCGGTCGACCTTCGAAGACGAACCCAACCACTCCGAGGCCGGCTCGTATCAGCTCAACCCGCCAGCCCGCGTGATCGACCTGCTCGACCACCTCGCCCCTTCCTCCGCTCCGGCCCGCCCACAACTCGAGACCGGCCACCATGTCGTTACGCATGCGCTCGGAAAGAACGAGCCTCGTGACGGATCGGCCGCTGTCGGCAGCTCGTTTCACGTCCGCGTCGTTGGCTTCGGCGATTGGACCAAACGAGGCGTCGTCGGAAAGTCGCTCGGCAAAGAGGTTGTAGAAGTCTGAGATTACCTCATCGGGGATGATTCCCAGCTCACCAAAGGCCGACGCGGCCCTGTCGACTGCTGCCGTGGCGACAGCCGCTACATCCTGCGGCACATGCAGTAGGTCACCGCTGTCCTGGACGACGATCAATCGGTCGCCTGGAGCAAAAGCCTCGGCTAGCTCCGCCGAGACCGTCGCGATCCGATCCCCCCCATAGGGGATCACCATCCCAGCCGTCAGACGTTCGAGCCTCTCACCCACAAGCTCAGGTTACCCATCCGCTGGTGGGGCGCACCCGTGAGTCGGGGCCTAGCCTTGCCAAATGCCCACCATTCGACGCCTCGCCGATTCCTGCATAGTTGTCACGGGCGACAACGGCGCCACCATGATCGACCCAGGCTTTTTTACATTTGAGGCAGGAGAAATCGATCTCGGCTCGATCGGAGACATCCAGAGGGTTCTGATCACCCACGAACACACCGACCACGCCTCGCCCCCTTTCATCAAGTGGCTGATCGATCGCGGACCCGCGGTCAGAGTTTTTGGCAACGCCGCCGTCGCCGAACACCTCGCCAAACATGACATCGAAGTCTCCAACGAGAACCCAAAGGGAATAACTGCAGAAGACGTGCTCCATGAACTGACTCCGACCGGCGCCCGGCCACCTAACCGAAGTTTCACCGTGGAAGGGACACTGACCCACCCCGGAGACAGCCACGAACCAACCACTACCGCTCCGGTTCTTGGCCTCGCCCTGTCGGCGCCGTGGACGTCGACGACGGCCGCGCTGGAATTTGCCATGAGGCTCGCTCCGACTCAAGTCGTCCCGATCCACGATTTCTGGCTATCCGCCTCCGGACGGGACTTCGTGACAGGTATGGCTGGAACCGTGCTCGCGAAATCGGGGATCGAGCTGGTACCACTCGGTTGGGGGGATTCCTACACGGTCTGATTTCGGCGAATCCGGGACTCGGTAGACTCCACAGGCGCGACCCAGGAGCCTGAATGAGCGGCTACCAAGCCCCCCTCACCGATATCGACTTCGTTCTCAGACATATCGCCGACGTGGAGCGAGTGTCGAAGCTCAACGGATTCCAACACGCCGATGCAGAATCGATTTCGAGCGTCCTGGCCGAGGCCGGACGGTTCTTCTCAGAGGTCATCGCCCCGACCAATCGCATCGGCGACACCGAAGGTTCCAAACTCGATGCAGACGGGTCCGTCATAACCCCCACCGGCTTCAAAGAGGCCTACTCGAAATACGTCGAGGCCGGGTGGGCAGGGGTCCACATTGCCGAGGAATGGGGCGGCGGCGGGTTCCCCTACACGGTCGGAATCGCGCTGCAAGAGATGTTCAAAGCCGCAAACATGGCGTTCTCCCTCTGTCCTCTATTGACCCAAGCCGCAATCGAGTCTCTCATCGTCCACGGCTCGGACAGCCAGCGCGCCACCTATCTCGAACACCTCGTCACCGGCCATTGGACTGGGACCATGTGCCTGACGGAGCCGCACGCCGGGTCAGATGTTGGCGAGATCACTTCAAAAGCCGTCCGTCAGGAGGACGGGAGCTATCGCATTTTCGGACAGAAGATCTTCATCACCTGGGGCGACCAGGACATGACCGAGAATATCGTCCACCTGGTTCTGGCGCGTACACCCGAAGCAGCCCCTGGCACCAAAGGAATCTCGCTCTTCATCGTTCCCAAATACCTCGTGGGCGACGATGGCAGCCTGGGTGACCGCAACGACTACAGGATCGTGTCACTCGAGCACAAGCTGGGCATCAACGCATCGCCCACTTGTGTCATCTCCTTTGGAGACGGAGGAGCGGGAGCGGTGGGCTTTCTGGTGGGAGAAGAGCATCAGGGTATGCGCTACATGTTCACGATGATGAACACCGCTCGGATCGGCGTGGCAGTGGAGGGTTTGGCGATCGGCGAGCGCTCCTATCAGGCAGCCGTCGCCTACGCCAGAGAGCGAAAGCAGGGAAGGGCGGTGGGCGCAAACCCCGGAGAGACATCACCGATAATCGACCATCCCGACGTGCGGCGCATGCTGGCAACGATGCGGGCATACAACGAGGCGATGCGGGTTCTCCTCTATTACGTCGCGGCTACCGCCGACATCGCCGGGCACGACGACGACGCGGACGAGCGACAGAAGGCCTCCGACCGTGTGGCGCTTCTGACCCCGGTAGCCAAGGCGTGGTGTACCGATCGCGGAGTTGAGATCGCATCCCTCGGCCTTCAGGTCCACGGCGGAATGGGCTACATCGAAGAAACCGGAGCCGCCCAGCACTACCGAGACATTCGAATCGCGCCGATCTACGAAGGCACGAACGGGATTCAGGCGATGGACCTCGTCATGCGCAAACTCCCCCTCGGCGAAGGCTCTGTCGTCGGCGGTCTCCTCGATGATGTATCCGCAACAGTGAAACTGCTCGACGCAGATCTGGCACCGGTGGGAGCGGCCCTCGGGAGCGCCTTGGAAGCCCTGACCGCGGCCAGCGGGCATCTCGGCGCCAGGCTCGCCGGTGGCGACTATGACGACGCGCTGACGGCGGCGACGCCCTACCTAGAGATGTTCGGGCTCGTGGTGGGTGGGTGGCTGCTGTCCAAATCTGCACTTGCGGCGCGTTCCGGTCTCGAAGCCGGCAATGGGGACCGCGACTTCCTTCTGGCCAAGCTGGCCACAGTTCGGTTCTATTGCACTCAGCTCCTGCCGGGAGCAATGAGCCTTTCTGGAGCAGTCACAGCGAAAGCATCCGACGTGATGGCGGTACCCGTGGGCTAACTAGCGCCTACCCTGACAGGGTGGACGCAACAGAAGTTCTGAACGACGGGCCGTTCCGAGACCCTGCCTTCATCGTCGCCCTCGACGGCTGGGTCAACGCCGGATCGGCAGCCACAATCGCGGCCCAGGCCCTGATCGCCGAGGCCGAAGCCGTCGCCCGATTCGATGCCGACCAGTTGTACGACTACCGAATGTCTCGCCCCGTGGTCGACTTCATCGAAGGGGTCATCAGCCGGGTCGAATGGCCCGAGCTGACAATCCGACTGAAACCATTCGAAAAACGCGACCTATTGGTCCTCACCGGCATCGAGCCCAACTGGAACTGGCAAAGCCTTTCGCGGAAACTCGCCGGACTTGCATCTCATTGGGGAGTCACCGAGCACCTCTCCATCGGAGGTGTTCCCTGGGCGGCCCCACACACAAGGCCGGTTTCGATCATGACCACTGCCTCGAGCCCATCGCGGATTCCCGCCGGGGAACATCCTTCGGGTTTGTTGAGAGTGCCGGGAGCTGCCGTCAGCGCGATCGAATGGCACATCGGACAAGTCGGAATTCCCACCACCGGCTTTTGGGCGCGGGTGCCGAACTACGTCGGATCCTCATACACGCCCGCTGCCCTCGCCCTGCTCAACCGGCTTGGTCGTCACCTCGAAATCACCCTCGACCTGGCCGAACTGCAAGGAGACGCTGTGACAGAGAACGGTCAACTCGATCAGATCGTCGCCAACCGGCCCGACATCATGACGGTGGTCGAGCAGTTCGAGCAGCTATACGACGCTCAGGCAGACGGGGTGAGCGGGGAAGACCTGGCAGCCGAAATCGAACGATTCCTCAGAGACCAATAGCCACGGAACCGGTCGGGACCCCACTACGTCAGATGAACGTGGGAACTATGCAGCGACTTCTCGCATTGGCGCTTCTCGTGACGGTGATCGTGTTCACTCGAGCCGGTTCGGCGTCGGCCTGTTCCTGCGCCCAGCTCGATCCGACCGTCGCCATCGCACAGTCGGAAGCAGCGTTTGTGGGTACCTACACCGGTGAGGTCCTGGGAGGCGCCAACCCCAACATCGGTCAGGTGTTCTACTTGTTCGAGGTCGAACAGTGGGTGAAGGGCGACCTTGGTAGCCCCGTGGCGGTTCGGTCCTCCGCCAGTGGTGCCAGTTGTGGTTTCGAGACCCCACCGGGCCAAAGGGTCGGGGTGGTGCTGACGATGGACAATGGGACTCCAACAGGTGGTCTGTGCTCTGTCGCTTCGGCAGAGGCGATGCTGGCAGCGCTCAAACCCATCCAGTTCGACGGCTCAGGGCCACCGGTGTACATCGTGGCCAACGCCGGCAGACCAGCGATCCAGTTCCTGGACGCCGATGGAGGGCTGGTGGGTGGAATCGAAGATGGAGGAACTGTTTCGGTCTGTCCCGGCGACCGGGTCATCGCTGTCGGTGGCGGTCAGACAATCACGGTGTATGACCTTTCCGACCTCGAAATCGTTCGAACCTTCGACGTGTCGGACGTATCCCAGATTGGCTACACGCTGCTCGCATGTCACGACGTCGGAGGCGAAGAGATCACACTGGCGGTCACATCGTGGAATTCCGGCTTGGAGCCTGAGAGTTGGGTGACGACCGCAGGCGACCTGGCGGTACGGCTGATGCAGGGTGCATTCCTAGAAGTGCAACCCGCGGCTGATGGCTGGGTAGGCCTCGGAAACCACACGGTGGTGTTCACCACACTCGACGGTCAAGCCATCCAGCTTCACGGTATCGAAAAGGTCGATCCTCCGATCTCCTTGAGATCGGTGGTTTCACCTTCCGGCACGAAGGTGGCTGTGAGCGAATACCACCCCGACGGGTTCAGCAAGTTCTATGTGTACGACATCTCGGGCGGGCTCCTTCATTCGATCGGGCCAAGACCGCTGGGAGACATCTCCGCCTGGCTCGACGATGAAACGGTGCTGATCTCGTCCTATCTCCCTGAGGCCTCCGAGCCAACCTGGATCCAGTGGTCGATCGAGTCACAAACGATCACGGAGGCGACGACTCTGCCGCCGTGGGGTTTCAGGGCCGTGGGGGACCGCCTGATCGCAGTAGAAGGTGCCGAGCTGGTGTCGCTCGCGACGTCCGATTTTTCCGATCGACAAGTCCTTCGAACCTTCACGGTGGACGGAGCGTGGATCGTGGGGCTCCTGAGCGATGCCGTTGCGATGAGTCCGAGCGCGAGCGGCATGGTGCCGATCAGTCAGGTCACGGTTCCGGCGGTCACCCTGGCATCACCGACGGCGACGTCACCCCCGACACAACGCCCAGGCCTGCTCGCCGTCGCAGGAGCTGCGATGCTGGTGGGGCTTGGACTCGTCGCCTGGAGAAGGAGACACACCGGCTTGCCGTAGTGGCCGGGTGGTGGAACCATATAAGGATGGAACCTCGCAGGGTGGTCATTACCGGTTTGGGAGTGGTGTCTGCCGCCGGTAACGGCATCGACGGATTCTGGAGAGGAATCCAGAAGGCGCCAGAGCCGGGCTGGAGAGAAGTCGCCGACTGGAACCCCGAACCACTCATCCCGAAACGCGAACACCGCCGACTGGATCGGTTCACCCAATTCGGACTGACCGCCGCCCACGAAGCCCTGACTCAAGCCGGAGGCCTTGACCACGTCGACCCCACGCGGGTAACCGTGGGAGTCGGAACAGGAATTGGAGGGCTCGCCGCCCTCGAAGAGCTGATCGGCGAAGCGTATCGGGACGATCCCAGGGCATCGCCGCTGCTGATTCCGATGATGATGTGCAATGCCGCCGCCGCCGCGATTTCGATCAAGTACGGGTTTGGGGGCCAAGTGACAACCCCCGTCGTTGCCTGTGCGGCTGGGGCACAAGCCATTCTCGACGCGATGCGTCAGATTCAATGGGGATACGCCGATGCAGCCGTTGCCGGCGGAGCGGAAGGCGCAGTGCGGGCCCCCACTATCGAGGGTTTCGCCTCGGCCAAGGCCCTTTCTCCAAGCCGTCAGGCCCGACCCTTCGATCCAGACCGCGATGGATTCGTCCTGGGTGAGGGGGCAGGGATCGTGGTGCTCGAGGAAAGGAAATCTGCACTGGCTCGGGGCGTCCACATCATTGCCGAACTGGCGGGCGGAGCGTCAACCGCCGATGCGCACCACATCACGGCTCCGCACCCGGAAGGTCGTGGGGCGGAAAGGGCTGTTCGGTTGGCCTTGGCAGATGCCGGGATCGAACCTTCCCACGTCGGATACGTCAACGCGCATGGAACCGGCACCGAGTTGAACGACAGAGCAGAGGGGCAAGTGGTGGCGCGGGTATTCGAAGGAAACCAGCCCGCCGTGTCCTCGATCAAGGCGGTCACCGGCCACGCATTGGGTGCTTCCGGCGCCATCGAAGCCGTGGCGGCGGCGATGGCCGTCGAGAGGGCGGAATTGCCCCCCAACCCAGGAGGCCGGAGGATCGATCCGGCGATCCCGATTACCAACCTCGTCCTCGAGTCACGCCCGTGGGAGCCGGGATACGCCATCTCGAACTCGTTCGGGTTTGGCGGCCACAACACAGTCTTGGTGGTAGGACCTGCCTAGGCAACACCACATGGCTATCATTGGACCCGTGAACGGGAGCTCGGTGAGACCGGGCTGAGAGGGAGTCTCGCAAGACTCCGACCGTCAAACCTGATCCGGGTAATGCCGGCGCAGGGACGACATCGGCCCACTCCCCGCCCCCAAGGTGTCGGTTGAGAGGAGCATTCGATGAAGCAGCGACCAATTGCCTTGCTTTGTCTCGCCGCCGTGGCACTGACCGCATGTGGCACCGGCTCAACCGGCACTGCATCAACCGAGGCGGGCGAACCAACCGATCCGACGATCACCATCGAGTCGGTGCCCGATTCCACCACGACCACCGAGCCAGAACCCATCGTGCTCACGTTGATGGCACACAACTCATTCGCCGGCGCCGTAACCAACGACACGTTTGGCACGTTCACCGCCGAAACAGGTGTTGAAGTGGTGGTGCTGGCTGCAGGTGACGCTGGAACGATGTTGAGTCAAGCAATCCTGACCAAGGCCAATCCCATCGCCGACGTGCTATTTGGAATTGACGACGCCTTCTTGTCGAGAGCCCTCGACGAGAACCTCTTTCTAGCTTTCGAGTCTGTTCGCATCGGCGATCTTGCGGCTTCACTCCGCCTGGACCCGCTCAACCGCGTGACCCCTATCGACTTCGGGGATGTCTGCGTCAACTACGACCGTGCCATTTTCGCCGGCGAGGTCCCGCCTCCGCTCAATCTGGAACAACTGATTCTTCCGGAGTTCGCCGACCGATTGGTCGTCCAGAACCCGGCGACGTCGTCTCCTGGTCTGGCTTTTCTCCTCGCCACCATCGCCGTCTTCGGCGAGGACGGATGGCAGGAGTATTGGGCCGATCTCGTCGACAACGGTGTGAAGGTGGTCTCTGACTGGGACACGGCCTACTACGCAGAATTCACCCGATACGGCGGCGACCGGCCAATGGTGGTCTCGTACGCATCTTCTCCACCGGCCGAGGTCATCTTCTCAGACCAACCCATCGACATTGCCCCGACCGGAGTCGTCGACGAGGGTTGTTATCGACAGATCGAGTTCGCGGGGATCCTGGCCGGCACCCGGCACGAGGAAGCTGCCGGATTGCTCATCGACTACATGACCTCGATCCCCTTTCAGGAGAGCATCCCGGAGACCTGGTTTGTCTTCCCGGCCAACGAAAAGGCACAACTCCCCGATGTTTTCGAGGAGCATGCGGTGATCCCGGCGGCGCCGTTCACTCTGGATCCTGAAGACATCGAGGAAAACCGCGAGCGCTGGATCAAGGAGTGGACCGAGATCGTCCTTCCGTGAGATCAAAACGGTTTTGGCTGCTCGCGCTGGTTCCCGCCCTCTATGTAGGCGCATTCTTCCTGTATCCGCTCGGCCGCATCCTGTGGGCCGGGTTTGTCTCGGGAACCCCCGATCTCCGGGGGTCTGGTTCGTTGATCTGGTTCACCACATGGCAGGCTCTCGCCTCGACGGCTCTGACGGTGATCGTCGCATTTCCGCTTACCGCCATCCTCTCGAATTTCACATTCCGGGGTAGGGAAACCGTGCGAGCCTTGGTGACCATCCCCTTCGTGATGCCGACCATGGTGGTGGCGACGGCGTTCGTGGCCATTGGATGGACGGCTTCGATTTGGGCAATCCTGGCCGCCCACGTCTTCTACAACCTCGCGGTCGTCGTGAGAACCGTAGGTGGAGTGTGGTCGCGCCTCGACCGGCATCCCTACGAAGCGGCTCGCACCCTGGGGGCACCTCGGTTCACCGCCTTTCGGGCGGTCACGATCCCCATGCTGACACCTGCGTTGATGGCGGCGGCCGCCATTGTGTTCCTGTTCTCCTTCACGTCCTTTGGAGTGGTGCTGGTGCTGGGGGGATTGCGGTATCGCACACTGGAGGTCGAGATCTACCAGCAAGCCGTCACCTTCCTCGACCTCCCCACCGCTGCCGCCCTCTCGGTCGTCCAGATTCTGGGGGTAGCCGTGACCATGCTGTTGTACGCCAGGGTGCAGCGGCGCGCCGGCCGCCGTCTACATCTTGTTTCTGAGAACCAACGGCTTCGACCTTTTGGCCGTTACCGACTGTTGGGCGTAGGGGTTGTGGGGGTAACGCTTTCGCTCCACCTGCTCCCGCTGGCGCTTCTCGTCTGGCGCTCGTTTCGATCTGGCGCGGTTGGATGGCGATTCCTGGCGGACCCCGGCCCACTCGCTGTCACACCGGTCTCCGCCATCCGAAATTCGCTCTTCTTTGCCTTCCTCACCACGGTCATGGCCTTGCTGATCGGGGGCTCGGCGGCCTGGGTGATTGCGCGCAAATCGGGTATGACATCAGGAGTCTTCGACCTGGCCTTGATGCTTCCGCTCGGCACCTCGGCGGTGACCATCGGATTGGGCATGCTGGTGGCGCTGGACCGTCCGATCGACCTCCGCAGGTCGTGGGTGATCGTTCCCCTCGCCCACTCTCTGGTGGCGATCCCGTTCGTGGTGAGAGCCACAATTCCCGCGCTCCGCTCGCTGAGAACCGATCTACTCGAAGCTGCGGCGGTCCTTGGAGCAAGCCCTTGGGGGGTGTGGCGCCAAATCGAACTACCGCTCGTTGCCAGACCGCTGGCGGTCGGTGCCGGCTTCGCGGCCGCGGTGTCGCTCGGCGAGTTCGGCGCTTCGACGTTCGTCGCCAGGCCCGCATCGGCGACAGTCCCGACTTTGCTGTTCCAACTGCTCGGTCGCCCCGGTTTTGCATCGTACGGAGGGGCCCTCGCGCTAGCCGTGGTCTTGATGGTCTTGACCGGAGCCATCACGCTTGTTGCCGACCGAGGGCGAGTGGGCGAGTTGGGGACGTTCTGATGCTCCAATGCCGCGACATTCACAAGGCGTTCGGATCCACCATTGTTCTGGCCGGGGTCGACCTCGAGGTCGCCGACGGAGAAGTGGTCGCGTTGCTCGGGCCCAGCGGCAGCGGCAAATCAACCCTGCTCAGACTGATCGCCGGCCTAGATCGCCCAGACCGCGGAACTCTCAGCTGGGACGGTGCCGATCTGCGGGACACTCCCGTACACCGTCGCCGATTTGGCCTCATGTTCCAGGAATACGCTCTCTTCCCGCACAAGTCCGTATGGGGGAATGTGGCTTTTGGGCTCACACAACTGGGGTTACGCGGGGCGGAGTTGAAAAAGGGCGTGGATCGAGCCCTGGAATGGGTCGGCATGGAGCAGATGGCCGAGCGACAGATCGACGCTCTTTCTGGGGGAGAGCAACAGCGTGTCGCTCTCGCAAGGACCCTCGCCCCTCGCCCACGGCTTGTCATGCTTGACGAGCCACTCGGTGCCCTTGACCGGTTGCTGCGGGAGCGCCTAGTCAGAGAAATGAGAGCGCTGCTCCTGGAAAGAAGGGCCACCGCGATCTATGTGACCCATGACCATGATGAAGCCGCATCCATCGCCGACCGGGTCGCCCTCATCAATGACGGCCACATCGTCCAGACCGGAACCATCGAAATGATGAAGGCCGCCCCCAAAAGTGAATGGGTCAGCCAGTTCCTCGGTGCCTGAGACTCGACACGACTGGACAGCCGGTAGCATTCGGCGCCCATCGAGAGAGAACGGGAATCACTCAAATGACGAAAAAACTCACAGCACTGATCGTCCTTGCACTCGCGGTAGCTGCCTGTGGATCGGCGACCGACGACACCACCCCCGGCGGAGACTCATGCGCCAAGGAGGACCTGACGCTGGTCACCGAAGGCACGTTGACAATCGCAACGGGGGAACCAGCGTTTCCTCCTTACGTAGTTGACGACGACCCAACCAACAAGCAGGGCTTTGAAGCCGCCGTCGCCTACGCGGTGGCGGGCGAGCTCGGGTTCACCGACGACGAGGTCGCGTGGATTCGAACGGGCTTTGACGACGCCATCGTTGCCGGCCCGAAGGACTTCGACTTCAACCTCCAGCAGTACTCGATCACCGACGATCGAGATGAGGTGGTCGACTTCTCGGTTCCGTACTACACCACCAACCAGGCTCTCATCGCCTACTCGGACTCTCCCGTTGTGTCGGCGTCCACGTTGGGAGACTTGAAAGGCCTGAATCTGGGAGCCCAGATCGGGACGACGAGCCTGGCCTACATCGAGGACGTGATCCAACCGGACACTGCCGCCGCCGTCTTCGACACCAACGTCGACGCCAAATCGGCACTGGACGCCAAGCAGGTCGACGGAATCATCACGGACCTTCCCACTGCGTACTACATCACCGCGGTTGAGATTCCCGAGGCGTCGATCGTTGGCGTGTTCGAGGTTTCAGAAGATCAGGCGGATAACTTCGGCCTGTTGATGCGAGAAGGGTCACCCCTCAAGGCATGTGTCGACGAAGCGCTCAAGAGCCTACGGGCCGCCGGGACACTCGATGCATTGGCAGACGAATGGATGTCCCAGGCCGGAGCAATCAAGACGATTACCCCCTGAGCGGGTGACCGGCTCCCAGGACAATAAAACGAGACAGAGCCGGGTCGCGCAGCAGCGGGCCCGGCTCTTCTTCGGTATGCGGGAGGAAGGCGCCCGCGGAGCACTGATCGCATTCGTCGCCACAGCCGTCTTCGTCATTGTGATCGTGGCACTCATCGGCACCTCCTCTACATGGCCGGCCATCCAGCAACAGTTTCTCAACCCGGAGGATTTCGCATCCTCCTGGCCCAAGGTGGTGTCGGGGTTCTGGCTCAACATCCGCATGTTCTTGATCGCCGAAGTGTTGATCCTCGTCATCTCACTGGTGTTGGCGATGGTGCGGGCCTTGCGCGGCCCTGCCTTTTTCCCGCTCCGCGCCACTGTCATCGGATTCATCGATGTCGTCAGAGGAGTCCCGATAATCCTTCTGATCCTTTTGCTCGGTTTTGGTGTGCCCGCCCTCCAGATAAGGGGCTTGACCAACTCTGCGCTGTTCTGGGGGCTCACGGCCATCATTCTCAGCTATTCGGCCTACACCGCCGAGGTCTACCGGTCAGGAATCGATTCGGTCCACGAAAGCCAGCGGATGGCCGCTCGCTCGGTGGGGTTGACCCAGATCCAGGCCCTTCGCCACGTGATCGTTCCCCAGGCCATCCGCAACGTGATTCCGGCACTGCTGAATGGGGCGATATCGCTCCAGAAGGACGTAGCGCTGGTTTTTGTCCTCGGGATCAGGGAGGCGCTGCGCGAGGCGCAGATCTACACGAGCCTCACGTTCAACTACACCAGTTACATCGCTGCCACTGTCTTGTTTCTGGCTGTTTCGATTCCGCTCGCCAGGTTCACAGATTGGTACACCGATCGCGATCGGCGCAGACGCCAGGGGGCAACGGCGTGAAGTTGGTGGTTGAAAAAGCCCGCAAGATCTACGACGGAAAACTTGTACTCGATGACATCGATCTCGTGGTTGCTCCCCACGAGGTGGTGTGCCTGATCGGGGCGTCGGGTTCGGGGAAGTCCACCCTGTTGAAGGCGGTAAACCTCCATGTAGAACTCGACGGGGGACACATCTTCCTCGACGGCGACGACATCACCAGACCCGGGGTCAATGCCAACCAGGTTCGCACTCGCATGGGGATCGTGTTCCAGGCGTTCAACCTTTTCCCTCACATGCGGGTGCTCGATAACGTCACATTGGGGCCGCGGCGAGCGGGCGGGGTCGATCGTGAGGTGGCCGAGACAAATGCGATCCGGTTACTCGAACGTTTCGGACTGGCAGACAAAGCCACCGAATACCCGGATCGACTCTCCGGTGGACAACAGCAGAGGGTGGCGATCATCCGGGCGCTGGCCATGGAGCCGACTCTTCTCCTCCTCGACGAGATCACTTCGGCCCTCGACCCTGTCTTGGTCGGCGAGGTGCTCAACGTGCTGCGCGAACTCAAGACGGGTGGGATGACGATGCTGCTGGCCACCCACGAGATGGGGTTTGCCAGGGACACGGCCGACCGTGTGGTGTTTCTGCATGAGGGCAAACGCTGGGAGGATGGTCCCCCTTCTCAGCTGTTCACTTCGCCGCAACGCCCTGAAACTCAGGACTTCCTGAGACGCGTCACCGAAGCCGGTCGGCTCTAGAACCGGCGGCGGCAGCGAATCCGTCAGGGCTCCTGGTTGGTTTGCCGGAGCGATCGGTGAAGGCGGCTTTGACATCCAGAGAAGCCACCAATTCCCCCGCTCGTCGGGCCTCCTGGCGCCACCGGGTGGTTGAACGCTTCACCTCGACCACGACCGTCTCGATCAGCAGCCGATCATGCAGAACCGCCGGCGCATGGAACCCGGCGCTCAGTTCCACCAGCACGATCTGAAAACCCGTCTCCTTCATTACGTCCATCCCGAAGCCGATCTCCTCCAACAACTCGATCCGAGCCGATTCAAAGAACGTGAAGTAGCGGGCGTGGTTTACGTGGTCGTATGGATCGAGGTCGCCGAAACGCACCACGATCGTGGTGGCATGACCCGTCACGCCTCGGTCCCGTGACCGACACAGAACAGATTTCCCTCTGGATCTGAGTAGACGTTCCAGACGAATGCAGGAATCGTCTCGGTACCAACAAGTCTCCCGCCAAGTTCTTCGACGCGCTTTGTCATGGCTGCGAGATCCTCATGGAAACAATCGAGATGCAGCTTGTTCTTTCCGGGCGTCGGGTCGGGGACCTTCTGGAACATGAGGGAATATGCCCCTTCCCGCTGACGCTCCAGCCACACGAACTGGTGCTCACGAAATCGTTCCTTCACCCCAAGCAGGTCGCCCCAGAATCGGGCCAGCCGCTCAGGGTCGAGACAATCGATTGCGATCGTGTTGACGGTGGGAACCGGAGTTGACATCACCCCACGCTACCCAGTCATCGATATCTGCAGCGCCTCACCTCGCCGCGTGGTATCAAGTCGTATGAGCACTTTCCAGACGAAAGTTCCCCGGCTGCCGGCGTTTTTGGCCGACCACCAGCCTCCGCCCCAGAAAACCTCGCTGGTGAACGCGACCATCTTCGACGGCGACACCGTGATCAAGGCCGACACGATCAATGTCGAGGCCGGTCGCATATCTGCGGTCGGCAAGGCACCGAGGCGGGGAGCCCAAATAGTCGATCTGGAAGGGCGTTTCCTGATGCCGGGTCTGATCGATGCCCATGCCCACGTCTCCATGATCGAACACTCGGCTACCTTTCCCGGCTTCTTGAAAGGATCGGAGCCTCCCCGGCCCGGCCTGATCGGACACCTTGCCGCCTCCAACCTGAGAGCGGCCCTGCACATGGGTGTGACCACGATCCGTGATGTTGGCGCTTATGGAGACGTTCTCCTCGACATCCGGCAGGCGGTGCGATATGGAGCCTTCGCCGCCCCAAGACTCCTGTTGTGCGGCCGCATCGTGTCGGCCACAGCTCCAGGGGGCCGATTTTTTCCTGATATGTACCGCGAAGCCGATGGTCCCGACGACATGCGCAAGGCGGTCCGTGAGCAGATTCGCCAGGGTGCCGACTTCGTCAAGATCATGTCGACCGGCGCCCGGTCGGTCGAACTCGAGGACCCCAACCCGTCTCAAGTCACCGAAGCGGAGATGGCCGCCTTTGTCGAAGAAGCCCACCGACAGGGATACCGAGCGGCGGCGCACTGTGAAGGACTCGACGGCACCGCACTGGCTGTCGAATCGGGCTGCGACACGATCGAACACGGTTTCAACCTCACCCAGCGGCCAGACCTCCTCGTCCAGATGAAAGAAAACGACCAGACCCTGGTGCCAACCCTCTCCTTCCTCCACCACGTCTCCGAATCGGGAAAATGGGTCGACCTCCTTCAGGAGCAGGGGGACTACAACGTCGAGCAGGCAAAACAAACACTGCGAAAGGCACGGCGGGCCGGAGTGCGAATAGCTCTCGGCTCCGATTCACCGGATCCGGATGGTGCGGCGATCGAACTCTCCCGAATGATCGAATACGGCATGAAACCGGAGGAGGTGCTTCGTTCAGCCACCTCAGTCGGCGCCGATGCCCTCGGCATCGGCGAGTCGGTTGGGCGGTTGGGCGAGGGGATGCTTGCCGACTTTCTCGTCGTCGACGGGAACCCGGTGCGGCAGCCGCGGTTGTTCTCTGATCGTTCAAAGATCTGGTTGGTTGCTCGCAACGGAGAACCGGTTGCCGGCACATCGCATCGGCCGGGTTGATGCTGTTCACGTCGGACGCACATCACGGACTCGTCACCGGCGAGATCGATCTGACATTCCGCGCCTGGAAACGCCCTCAGGTCAAGGTCGGAGGCACCTATTGCATCCGCTCATCTCCAGAGGACATCTGGCTTGCCGTCGACTCACTGGACCAGGTCAGGGTCGATACCATCTCCGAGAGCGAGAGCCGTCGAGCGGGACAAGGCGATCTGACCGAGTTGCAGGCTCGGCTGCGCAGAGCCGATCCCGGACTGGGGGACAAATCTCTGGTGTTCCGGGTCGCGTTCCATCGTGTGTCACAACCCGACGAAGAGGCCGGCGGGGAACGGCTGACAAAGGATGACGTTGCGTTGATTTCCTCTCGCCTCGCTCGATTGGAAAAGAACCGTCAGCCTTGGACACGCCGGGTACTCCAATTGATCGCCGACAACCCAGAGATGGTTTCGACCGGCCTCGCCGCGTCGATCGGTCAGGAGCGGTTTGCGTTCAAAGACGACGTGAGGAAGCTGAAAAAGCTGGGTCTGACCGAGAGTCTGAGAATCGGATACCGGCTGAGCGGAAGGGGTGCACAATTCATGAGGCTCACCAATACGGGGGAAGCAGCCGACCCCGGGTTGTGAGGTTTGGGCGGATTTCTATACTCTGGCGCTCACACCTCCTCCTGGGGAGAATGTGCGCCCTGGGGGCGTGGTGAAGCTGGAGTTCACGCCGGCCTGTCAAGCCGGAGGTCGCGGGTTCGAGTCCCGTCGTCCCCGCAAGCGAACTGGGGCTTCTCGGCGCCCCGTTTGCCGACGGTCAGGTAGCTCAGTCGGTAGAGCGCCGGTCTGAAAAACCGGAGGTCGGCGGTTCGACCCCGCCCCTGACCACCCCAAGAGCCCCAACGAATCCCGCCGGAAACCGTTGGGGCTCAACGCTTTTTCGATCCGAACTCGGTTCCCAGCACTTCCGGTTGATGCTGGTGTTTTGGCATCATCTTGCGGCCCCATGCGGCCCCAATGCGGCCCGGGAGGTGCGAAGGACGACCGCGCGGAGACGGAGGCTGGCTTGGCGTTCCCAGTGGTGACGGAAACGGTGTACCCGATCCAGCTCTACTGCTCCGTAGCTGTCGACGGGGTGGGCGAACATGCCTCCTCGGCCCACTGCTGAGAACTGGCGGGGTCTCCGACCAGGATGATCCTCCAGCCATATTGTCGGCGGGCCGATCCAAATCGGCGAGCTTGGGGGTGGTGGCGGTGCCGGCTTCGTCGACGATCACGGTGGTTCTGGCCGGCAGGTCATAGGCGGAGCCGGGTGGCCGGGTCGGATCCCGATTCTCGATGAGGAGCTTGACCAACGTGTCGGCGGCCATGCTGGTCTCGGTGGCCAACACTTCGGCTGCCGCTGCGGTCGGCGCAACGCCGAACACCGGGCGACGTTGGGCGACGGAGGAGGTGAGAGTCGTGGTCTTGCCGGTGCCGGCAGGGCCGACGATCAACTCCAAGCCTCCGCCACCGGCAACTGCGGCCACCGCCTCCGCCTGTGCAGGGCTGAGCCCATCCGCGTCGCCCGTGACGCGATCACGGGTACCGACCGGTTTATCTACATGGCGACCTCGGCCCATGCGATCAGGGCTTCCTCTTCGTCTGGGATGGCATGGGTGGTGGCGCCGGTCCACGGCCGCTTCGCTGATCGGTCTTCCGCCGCGACGACGCTGAACACCTGCCGGGTGTGGGTCGGGAGATGTCCACACAGCGGGTGGACCGCCTGATCGGCGAGCCGTGTATGTGGTCGGTCAACTGCTCCGATCCGGCTGAAGGGTGGTGGGCACGGTTGCGGCCAGTTCTCGGACCAGCTCGGCGGGCGGCTCCGAGAGCCATTGCAAGATCTCTGCCGTCAACGCTCAGGGACCGGGACTGCCGACCATCTGATGGCGGCGGGGTGAGCCGGGCATACGTGTGACCGTTTTCGGGTACGCTCGCCATGCATGGACAACGAACTCCATTGGCACGGCACGGTCGAGGTCCTTCACCAATCAGGCGTCGTAGTCGTGACCACCACGGTCGCACTCTCCAAGGAGACAGTTCGATCTGGGGTTGGAGGTTGGCACGGCGTGGTGGGAGCGAACCTGTTCGACCAGATGGGACGGACGCTGACTCTGCGAACGGGCGAAGACATTAAGGCACAGTTCCTTGTGGTTCGAATTGTGGACGAATACCAGACGGAGATCCAGGGCAGCGGCCCCGCTCCGTTCTAGGCGGTCCCCGGCGACTTCTCACTAGGCTGAGGGCGGAGTGGACGAACTTCGCCTTGAACCTGGCAGGACGTACAGCGTCACGGCTACCGACGGTGTCTCGCGGAGGCTCGCTTTTTGGCTGACGGTGCCGATCTCCCGCTTGGACGGTGGGAGCGAGCCGATCTTCCACGAATGGTTCAATGACCCTGTCTCTGGCGAGGAGGTCCAGATCTTTCGGCATCGGATCATGAGCGCGATTGTCGACAGCCCATGAGTGTTGTCGGCTCACGTCAGAGTGTCGCCAATCACGAGGCGTCCCACGCCGTTGTCTACTGGCTCTGGGGCAAACTGCATCCCGATTCCGGCGACCGCGGCGAGACACTTGAGGTGGCTATCGAGCCGACCGTCGATGGACAAAGTCTGGGACGCTGGAACCGGCTAGACCCCGGGCCGCCTCGGAACTTTGAGGAACTTCGCCATACAGCCGCAGCGGGCATTGCCGGTCCCGCCTCGGACGAGCTTCGCCACGAGTCTCGGAACAGCACGTTCGACGTGATGGCGGCGCTTCGGCTGCTCGATACCGATGGACCCTTGCTGTACGAGGGAACACTGGCGTTCTCTGCGGCCCACCACTACCAGGAGATCCGGGCCGAGGTCCGCGACATTCTGGAGAGCGGACCCGGTCGCAGCCTCGTTGAGGCCGTCTCAATGGAACTGCTGATCGCTGGCCGACTCGATCACGCTGCGGTGCAAGCGATACTGACCGATGGCGACCAATAGTCGGGGTTAGTCGACCGACCGTTAGGGCGGCGTAAACGTTTGCTCGATGCTGGCGTCGTATGCGTAGCGAGGAGTAGCGTTCCAACAGGCGAGCGCCCTGGCGACCGTGAGCGACCCGCCGACCTGCTGACGATCCCCTCCTCGGCAGCCCCCGGCGGGTCACTCATTGTCGCCGGAGCTAATCGAAGTCGGTGGGCAGAGTCACGACGAAGGCTTCGTGGTCGCCGTCGAAGTAGTCGACCGGTCGGGACTCCGGATCGGCCCGGTACGCCATAGCGGCACGGAACGCCGCCCGACGCACCTTCTCCGAAGCCGCAATCTCACCCCACGTCATTCCCTCCACGACCCGGCCTCGCTCAACCAGGTACAGCGGCACCATCACGTTCTGGGTGTCGTCGGGTGCCACGAGGACGTGGCCCGTCAGCCTTCTTCGCTTGTAACGCAGCTGAGCAAAGTCGTGGTCTGTCAAGCGGGCACCCTCGGCCGGAGTGGCATGAGACTCGAAACCTAGTCGCTCGTACTGTGGTCAGCGATTTCCGACAGGTCGGGCGTAGTGTGCTCACCAATGCTGCTCTACACGTGGGAGAGCGAAGTGAAGGTCGGCATGCTGGGGGCCGTCGAGCCAGGCCAGTCGGCTCATGCTCGCATCGAAGTACACGGCGACGGCTGGAATGGGACGTTGGAACTGCCCAAAGGGGGCAGGTGGAGGCTCCAGCGGATGGGGGTGTTCTTGGCCGACGACGGCGAGACGTACCCATTCGACATTCAGTCGGTCTCCCGAGAATCTCTCGTCGTGGCTCCGAACCACGCCGTCCCACCGCCCGGACGCCGATACGTCAGGGAGGCGAGCGGGGTAGTCGAGGTATTGGCGCATGGGCGGGTGGTCGAGAGAGGCCTCGCCAACGTCCGGGTCCTAAACGACGAGTCCTGGGAGGCAGACGTTCTGCTTGAGGGCAACGGTTCGTTCGAGTTAGCGGACGGGACTCGCGCACTTTTCGGGATCGGCGATCGGTTCAATGTCCGCTCCCTGGGCACCGATCTCGCCGTCACGGCGAGGGTGATGGGTGTCGACTTGGCGTGGGTAGCCACCGCAAGCACGACCGTCTGCACACTGTTCCTAGAGCGATGGGCGGGTTCGCCCCCGCCGCTCTAACGTCGCGTACGCCGTCGTTGAAGTGAGGGGATTCCACTTGGGAAACAGGCCATCCGAGCATACGGAGAACCACACGCGGCGCAGGTGCGTGCCCGAGCACGAAGACTGCATCGGGACATCGCGCCTGGGCTGGCGCATCAGTTCGGGCGGCTCGGTCCTGTTCCCACGTGTCTTGCTCGCGGTGCTGGCCGCGGTCGTCATCGGTTGCAGTATCCCCGAGGTAGCCGAGCAGGCTTCAGATGCGTCCTTACAGCCTGCGACCACACGTGAGGGCGCCCCGTCAATTCCGAGTTCGACCGTCCCAGCTGAAACCACGACCATTCCGTCGCCCACAACGACGACCATTCCGGCGACCACGACGATCCAGCTGAGAATGCAGTCCCATCGCGAAGGGCCTCTGGCTCTGTCGGTCGCGATCGGAGTGCCATCAGGTGCCGACGACGGGACGCTGAGGGACGCGTTCGCTGTCGCACTCCGATCCGCGATCGACGGAGACGGCGAGGTCATACCGTCCGCCGTTTGACCAACTGGTGGCGATCGTCAACGCACTAATGCTCGAAGCCCTCGAAACCGAAATCGAGCGGGTCCGCCACGACGAAGAATTCATGACGCGCCTGCGCGAACTGACCGAGCGAGACAAAGAAATTCTCGATCGTCTCGCCGAGTGAGATACCTCACCCTGGGCGAGGCGCTCACCATCGCCCAAGCCGTCACAGGCACCGAAGCGGCCATATTGGCCCGAGCGGCCCGGTTGGATCTGCTCGACTCAGCGCTGCATGCGCCACAAGCCGGATTCGGTGAGCTCGAGTTCTATCCCGATTTCGCCGCCCAAGCCGCGGTGCTGGTCGTACGAATCACCAAAAACCATCCCCTCCCCCGACGGGAACAAGCGGCTGGCGTGGCAGTCACCACCTGAGACCGCACCGACATCGCCACCCCGTCCCCGAACCCCACTCCTGACCCGACACGTCGTCAAAGGCACCGCGAAATACTCGCCTCTGTGGCCACCGGCTAGGGGTTCAAGTCGGGAAGTGTCGCGACACACCTATCGCCAACTCATCCGCGTCGTTTTGGCCACCGTGGTCCAAGCAGATCCGGCAATCGGCGCTACCAAGACGTTATCTGGATTGGGCAAGCCCAGGGCGCCGCTTGTCAGCGTCCGATACCTCGGTGCTGTCGGTTTGGGGTGTGCTCTGCGGCGTGACGTAGCGTGGCAGCTTCGATGCTCCGACTGACTCGGTGCCACGCCTGGTCGTCGCTGGAGGTGGGATTGTCGATGGCGACGTCGTCAACGGGTGGGCGTGCTGAGGATTGTCGATCGTCTCCGGGTTCGCTGTGGCGTGGCGGGGGGTCGAGTGACTGGTCGAGGCGGCCGGTTTGTCGGGTGATGGCGGGTTGGTCGATCCAGTCGCGGGTGAGGGCTTGGGTGAGGATGTTGGCGGCGGTCTCGTCTTGGGTGGTGATGATGTAGGCGTGGTTGGCGTGTCGTCCGCGGGTCATTGGGGTGTAGAGGCTGCGGCTGTCGATGGGGCCGTCGATGAGGAGGAGGGCGCGGTCGACGGTGCGGCCTTGGGTGGCGTGGCTGGTTTGGGCGTATCCGAGTTCGAGATGTTGTCGGGTGTAGTCGGCGGGGAGCCGGACGGTGCCGGTTGCTCCGGTGACGGTCACCCCACCGTCAGGGTCGATACGTTCGATCGTCCAGTGGTCCCGGTTCTTGACCATGACTCCACGGTCGGTTCGGAGGCTGCGTTGGTTGTGACGGGTGACAACTTCGTCACCGACCAGGAGCCGCTGATAGACGGTGTCGTGGTGGAGGGCCGCTCCGGTGGGGTCGAGGTCGCCGGTGGTGATGCGGTGATGTTGGGCTGCCTGGTTGAGCCGGTGGACGGTGTGGTTGGTGTTGGCCATCATCGCCACCGACTCGCCCCGCGACCGTGCTTCCGCCCAGGCCTGGATGATTCCGGTCTCCATGGCGTGGGGGGTGCCTCCGTGGAGGCGACCATGGCGTTGGTATTCGGCGATGACGCCGATGTCGCTTGCTCGGAGCCGTTGGGTGGCGTTGGCTTCCCAGTGATGGGTGAACCGGTGAATCGAGTCGAGCTCGATTGCGCCTCGGGTGTCGGTGAGGTGGGTGAACATGCCGCCTCGTCCGACGGCGGAGAATTGGCGGGGATCACCCACCATGATGACCCGCCACCCGTGTCGGTCGGCCAGTGTGGCGAGTTCTGCCAGTTGCGGGGTGGAGACGGTGCCGGCTTCGTCCACGATCACAGTTGTCCCCCATCCCAGCTGGTAGGCCGGGTCTGGGGGCCGGTCGGGGCGGCCGTGTTCGTAGAGGAGTTTGTCCAACGTGTCGGCGGTGACACCGGTTTCGGTGGCGAGGACGTGGGCGGCGGCTGCGGTGGGTGCCACCCCGAACACGGTGTGTCCGTGGTGTTGGAGATAGGAGATGGCGGGGGCGAGGGCGGTGGTCTTACCCGACCCGGCCGGCCCGACGATCAGCTCCAACGCTCCCAATCCTGCTACGGCCCGGCAGCCGTCGGCCTGACCCGGGCTTAACCCGGTTGTGTCGAGATCCCGGGTGACGACGTCGTTGATGCCGGCGGCAATGCCGGGTTGCCGTTCGGCCCATTCCACGATCCGTTCTTCCTGGTCGAGGATGGCTTGGGTGGTGAGGACCCGATCAACAGCGGGTTCGCTGACGGGACGTCCGTCCCGGCGCATCGGCGCATCGGCGGGGATGGGTGGGGACAAGTCGACACAACGGGTGGCGGTCACATGATCGGCGAGACGTTGCAGGAAGCCGCAGAGTTCGTCGGCTGTGACAGTGACGTCGGTGGGGACCTGGGCGGCGAGCTGGCGGACCAGCTCGGCGGGACGCCACGTCGACTGCCGCTCACCCAGTGACTCGAGTGCCGCCTCGATCATCGCTGTCATCTGCCGCCGGTCGATACCAGTCGGCCCCAGGACACGATCGGTGGCGTCAGCGACCAGTGTTTCGGGTTCGACACCCAACGCCCGGATCCGCTCCCGCCATTCGGCATGCAACTCGCCGGCGGTGGGGCCGTGTGGTTTGGAAGGGCGACTGTCCAGCACCGCTTCACGGCCCAACTGCCACCGCTCCCGTGGCGTGGGTTCCCTGCCCAGGTCGTCGACGAATCGGGTCAGCTTGCTGTCGATGCGGCGTTGGATATCGGCGGTGCGTTGGGAGAACTCGACCAGCACGTCGGGGTCGATGCCGGCGATGTCGGCGATCCCGTTCACCGGAGACTCCCAGGCGACACCGAGGCGGCGGGTGAGTTCGGCCCGCAGCCCGGCGTGATACAACCCCGA
Organism: Acidimicrobiia bacterium; assembly: GCA_041746105.1. Lineage (GTDB taxonomy): Bacteria > Actinomycetota > Acidimicrobiia > Spongiisociales > ZC4RG35 > JBFHRE01. Next base: position 2,213 of record JBGTHP010000021.1, on the reverse strand, counting down.
CAAACTCCGCTGGTCCAGTTTCAGTGTGCGGGCATCCAGGGCCAGCCAACGACCATCGGGGGCTCTCACCCGGTTGGCGATCACCGCATGAGTGTGCAGCTGAGGGTCCAGCTTGCGGCTGGTGTGCTGACGGAACACCCCCACGACGATCCCCTCAGCATCGACACACACCACATGGCCCCGCTGCCGCATCCGAGTATGCGCGTGAGACTCCACCCACGACAACACCGCCTCAACCGCCTGGTCGTGCGCCTCCGTCACCTGCTGGCGGGTTTCGTCGTCGCCGACAGCGAACAGCACCGACACCGACTTGGGTGCTGAGAAGGTGGCGTCGAAGCCTCGCACCGACCCGTCGCCGCAGCGACGGCCCAGCCGCTCACCCGTGGCCGGATGCAACCCCGCCATCACCGCCAGGAACGCCGCGTCGTCGACCACCCCAACCAAACCCAACAACCCGGCGCCCCGCCCGAACCAGCGGCCCGGCGGCTCCCCGGCATCCAAGTAATACGAAGGCAGCTGCTCGGTGTAATAACGGCCCGCCCCCACACCCTTCAACGTCGTCACCCGCACCGTCACCCTTCCACCTCCACCCTGTCACCGCAGGTGTGCACCCGTCTGTCAATGCTGGCCGGTTCGGTTGTCGTGGTGTTTGGCGAGGGGGTCACGACGGTACTCCTCATGGCGGCAGTCGTGGCCTCCGTCATGATAGCAATAATACAGTGTCCTAGACGCTTATCTATTGCAAACTATTGAACAAGGATGAGAGTCAATGAGAGGTTCGGGACGGGTCCATCCAGCGCTGACGACACTGGGAGGCGGACGCCCGCCGACGCCGTACACTCTCATTCGGGGCTACGGGACGCAGCTCGCAAGGGTCCCGAGGCCCGACCGGTCGTCATACCCGCCGATGTCGCCGATCGGGGATTAGATGGTCGTCGCCCGCTCCAGGAGCTTCAACCGCAAGCTCGACGCCGAGCGATGGATCGATGCTCAATTCGTCCGCATGACCGCAGGTGCCTGCACGGGTCAGGTGCGGATGTCGACGATCCCTTCTAGCGTGTGAACGAGGGCCGGCATCTCTTCTGTGACCGTACGCCAGAGAATGTCGACGTCGATGGCGAAGTAGTGGTGAACCAGCCGGTCCCGCATCCGGGCGGCATTGGACCACGGGACCTCTGGGTACTCCCTCTGTGTGCTTTCGCTGACTTGCTTGGCTGCCTCTCCGACGATCTCGACGAGCTTGGTGAGCCCGAGACGCAGCAGTTCGTCCATCTCGAGTTCGCCGCGAGTGCGTTGCTGGGCGTAGGCGACGGCCTTGTGAGCCGCGTCCAGCATGTGAGCGATGCGGTCGCGGTCACGCTGCTGCATAGAGCTCGCGCGCCTCATCGCGGACCCGATCCCGGAATCGGGGGCTCAGGTCGCCAGCCGTCCGGAGATCGACATCGTGACCGCCGATCAGGTCGCTCAGCTCCCGCTCCAGCGCTGACATGCCGAGCAGTCCCGGAGCACGCCCCGGTGCGAACTCCACCAGCAGATCGACATCGCTGCCAGGTCCGTCCGCTCCCGCAAGCATCGACCCGAAGAGGGACAGGCGCACGATGCCATGCCCACGACAGAACCCGGCCAGCTCTTCATCGTCAATCGCCAGGTGCCCAGTGATTTGCATACCGTCATTGTTCCATGCGGAGCCGTGGCCTGTCGGCGTCGGCAACTGATCACGACTACGCCGTCGAGACCTCTATTGCATCGCCTTGGGCGACTTCGGATCGGCCCACCAAGGGGACGCGCGGGATATACGTTGTCCTATTCGACTCGCAGCGCACCGACTGACTCCAATAGCCGATCGATCTGCTCGTCATGTCACTGTGGCCGCTCCTTCGTCTGAGTCAGAGCGATACGCGGCCTGGGCCCTCCGCGCAACGTCCGCGAGCTTGACGTCCAGGGCGATCGCCAAGGCGTCGAGGTCCTCTTCGTACAGGTGCCCGTAGCGGTCAAGGGTCATGGTGGCCGAGGCGTGACCGAGTTGGCGTTGCACGGCCTTGATGCTGGCGCCGGCCGCGATCATCAGAGAGGCTGCCGTGTGTCGCAGGTCGTGGGGCGTGAGATTCGGGTCGAGGCCAGCGGCGACGACGGCCGGTCGCCACACCCGTACGCGGAAGTTGGACCCACGCAGCGGGCCTCCCTGCGGGGAGGTGAACACCAGGCCCTCGGGT
>JBGTHP010000020.1:0-9060 GCA_041746105.1 Acidimicrobiia bacterium | reverse complement strand
CGATGGACATGACCGAGTTCGATGCTGTTGTGGAGCGGTACGACCACGTTTCGATGGCCGTGTGGGATATCGCGGCGTGCGAGTCGATGATCGATCTGATGGCAGCCGAGTTCCTCGATGGAGGCGACAACGTTCGCATGCGGTTTCGTTGGGTCCAGTACTCGCTGCCTGGCACCGGCACTCTGGAACTGATACAGCCGCTCGAAGGAAACACCTGGCTGGTTCGCCACCTCGAGAAAAGAGGAGAAGGTGTACACCATCTCACCTTTAAGGTCACACAACTCGATGCCGCGGTGGCCAAGGCCAAAGAATTGGGAATGGAGGTCACGGGCCTCCACCGATCGCCGGAATGGAGCGAAGCCTTTATCCATCCCAAGTCGGCCCACGGTGTCGTGATCCAATTCGCGGAATGGCCTGAAGGCAAACGCTGGGCTGATAGTTACGAATCGGTGATGGCCGGTCGCGTCATCGACGGAGGCTGATCTTGGGAGTGGTGGTGGCGGTGCCGGTGAAACCTTTCGATGCTGCCAAGCAACGACTGGCCTCTGTGCTCGATCCGGCGACAAGACGAACCTTGTCGATCGGCCTTGCCGCCCACACCCTTGCGGCTGTGGTCGACGGAGGCGCCGAGCCGTTGGTGCTCTCAGCCGACATCGAAGTGACCAAATGGGCGAACGAGCAGGGTTTGCCGGTCCTGATCGATCCCGGTTCCAGCCTCAACCGGGCCGCCGCCGGTGCGGTGGAGTGGGCGGTACAACGGGGTATGGCATGGGCCATCTGTCATGCGGATCTTCCCCTGGTCGGACCATCCGACATCGCAACCGCGGTCGAGTCGATTGGAAACGCGGTCGCGACCATCGCCCATTCTTCCGACGGTGGCACATCACTGATCGGAACCAACGGCTCGGATTTCGATTTTTCTTATGGACCTGGCAGCTTTCACCGCCACCTGGCGCGACTCGGGGACGGGAAGATTTCGGTATTGAGCCGGTTGGGGTTGGGTCTCGACCTCGATCATCCCTCCGACCTCGAGGCATGCCTATCTCTTCCGCAGGGCGCCTGGTTGAAGCCCGTTCTCGAAGTAGCCTCGGGGCCGTGACCGCCAATATCCATCCAGAACTGAGGCTCGAGCCACCAACCCCTCTCGACACGCCTGAGAGAGTCCTCACGATCGGTGCTCATCACGATGACGCCGAATTCGGTTGTGGAGGGACCCTCGCCAAGTGGGGAGCAGCCGGCGCCGAGATCTCGATGCTCATCATCACAGATGGCTCGAAGGGGACCTGGGACCCCGACATGACCGCCGGCCGATTGTCAGAGATCCGCCGCCGGGAACAACTCGAATCGGCCGAGGTGCTCGGCGCATCAGGCGAGTTGGTGTTCCTCGATCGGGTGGACGGAGAACTGCAAAGCGACACGGCCCTCCGGGCCGAACTCTGCCTGTGGATCAGACGTTTACGCCCAACCGTCGTCCTCGGATTCGATCCGTGGAAGCGATATATGTTGCACCCTGACCATCGCCAGGCAGGGTGGGCAACGCTCGACGCAGTCGTCGCTGCGCGCGATCACCTGTTTTTTCCGGATCAGATCGGCGACGGCTGGGACAAGCACCGCCCCGAGACCTTGCTCCTGTGGTCCGCAGATGAGCCAGATTATTGGGAGGACATCTCTGCGACATTCGATAGAAAGATCGACGCGCTCCTCTGTCATCGGAGCCAGGCACACTCGACAATGCAAGACGCCCACGAAAACGGCCGTGGCGCCTTCGTCGAACGTATGCGGACGTGGGCGGAGGGACTTGGAGCGCCTGCCGGCCTGGCGCTCGCCGAGTCGTTCAAACTGATGCGGCCCTGAGAGCAACGATGGAACTCTTCGAATCGCCCCGCCCCGATGTCGACGCCGCCGTCGCCCAGAGGGTGGCGCGCGAATTGTTTGGCCTCGAGAGTTCGGCCACCGAACTCTCGGGCGAACGCGACGCCAACTTTCGAATCGTTTCCGAGGAAGGCGACTACGCGTTGAAAATCGCCAACCCGGCAGACAAACCGGAATCTGTCGAGGTCCAGGTGCTCGCCATGGAGCACGCCCTTGCCGCCGATCCTTCACTGCCAATCCCGCGAGTCAGACGCACGACGACAGGTTCACCGATCGGGTCCTTCGAAATCGGAGGCAAAGTCCATGTGATCCAGATGGTGGATTTCCTCGCAGGTCACCACCCCGATGCTCCGACCTCGCCCGCATTCAGACGGTCACTTGCCGCCACCGTGGCCCGTCTGAGCCGGGCGCTTCGCAGCTTCGATCACCCCTCTGTGCAGCGCCCCTTTCTGTGGGATGTCACGCAACTTCTGGATCTGGTCCCCAAACTCGAATTCGTCGAGGCGGGACCACAGGATCTGATCAAACGCCGTCTCGATCGCTTTGCCGTAGACGTGGTCCCTCGTTTCCCCCTCTTGGCCACCCAGACCTTGCATGGAGACGCCCACGCGCACAATCTCCTGACCACCGAGGCAGACCCTGACCGTGTCAGCGGCCTCGTTGACTTTGGTGACATGAGCCACGGGCCTCGGATCCTGGAATTGGCGGTGACTGCCGCCTACCAGACCTTTGCCCAAGACCCGGTGGCGGTGATGGCGCAGATGGTGGCGGCCTATCACTCGCTCGATCCGTTGGAACCGGAGGAGGTGGCGCTGATCCCCGACCTGGCGGCGGCGAGAATGGTTCAGTCATATCTGATCGCGGCGTGGCGAGTGAACATCGATCCCAAAAACGCCGAATACATACTCGGTGATCAAAACGAGGTGCTCGCAGCCCTCCGCGGTCTAGATCAGATAGATGTCGAATCGGCCGTTCGGGAGTTGCGGCGTGCGTGCGGATGGCCTGCCCCGCGGACCAGAACCGGTGAAACCGCGATCACCGACCGCTCCCGACTGCTCGGGCCTTCTCTCGCGTTGAGTTATGACGACCCTGTCCGTCTGGCTTCGGCCGAAGGCGTTTGGCTGGTGGATACCGAAGGTCGGCGCCTTCTCGATGCCTACAACAACGTCCCGCACGTAGGACACAACCACCCCAGGGTCACGAATGCACTCGCCCACCAGGCCGTGACGCTCACGACCAACACGCGCTACCTGGTCGACGGCGTGCTCGATTACGCCGACAGGTTGGGGCGACTATTGCCGGACGACCTGTCGGTGGTGATGTTCGTGAATTCCGGGAGCGAGGCGAACGACCTTGCCTATCAGATTGCAAGAACGGTCACCGGGCACCAGGGGGTCATCACCACGGAACACGCCTACCACGGGACGACGTGGGCGACGGCATCGATGTCGCCTGAAGAACTGGACCCGGCCCGGCTCGAGCCATGGTCGGTGAGAATCGGGGGCGCTGCGACGCTGGCCGCCGACGACGCCGCAACGCGGGTGGTGGCCGAGATTGATCAGGCGGTAACCGAACTGAATTCCCGGGGCCACACCCCGGCCGCGTTCATCACCGACTCTGTGTTTTCAAGCGACGGAATCTTCGATGCGCCGCCTGGATACCTCGACGCTGCCTACACGGCCGTTCGAGCGGTCGGTGGGCTTTGCATCGCCGACGAGGTTCAGGCCGGATTTGGTCGGGTTGGCAGCAGATTCTGGGGTTTCGCCGGGGACGCGGTGGTGCCGGACATCGTCACGCTCGGCAAACCAATGGGCAACGGTCATCCGATGGGAGCGGTGATCACGACCCCAGCCATCGCCGGCGCCTTCGCCGACGGGTGGCATTTCTTCTCGACATTCGCCGGGTCGCCGGTGGCCGCCGCGGCCGGAATGGCGGTCCTCGACGTGCTGGAGGAAGAAGGATTGCCCCTGAGGGCTGACCAGATCGGCCATTACATCCGAGACCAGATCGGTGCCATCGGAAGTAACCAGATCAAGGCAGTGCGCGGGCCAGGCATGTTCATCGGGGTCGAACTGGCCTCTGCCGATTTGGCCGGCAGAGTGGTCAACGAGATGCGTCGGTATGGTGTCCTGGTTGGACGAACGGGCCGTTGGGCGAACGTGATCAAGATCAGACCCCCGCTGGTGTTCGCAGAGCACCACGCCGACCAACTGGTCGCCGCTCTGGAACGTGCCTTGGAGGGTTAGCCGAGAAGCCGGCGATAGATGCCGGCCGTCTCGTCGTCGAACGCGACCAAAACCGCGAGGTCGATTGGCGCATCAAATCGTCTGAGCGTTTCCACCGCGATCGCCGCCGCCCGCTCACGGGGGAACCGGAAGACCCCGGTGGAGATCGCCGGAAAGGCGATCGAGGAGGCACCGACCTTGACCGCTTCCTCGACGGACCTGCGATAACACGACTCGAGCAGGGCGTCCTCACCCGATTCGCCACCTTCCCAAACCGGACCGACGGTATGGATCACCCAATGCGCCGTCAGCCGGAACCCCGGAGTGGTTTTGGCGTCGCCGGTTTCGCAACCGCCCAGGGCACGGCACGCCGCCAGAAGGTTGGGCCCGGCCGCTCGATGAATCGCACCGTCGACGCCGCCACCTCCGAGCAGTGTGGAGTTGGCGGCATTGACGATCGCGTCGACATCGAGCTCGGTGATATCTCCACGCCGGGTATCGATCTTCATGCGCCCAGACTATGACCATGTTCTCCGGCCAGACAGGTCCAGACCCACAACCCGGCGCGTACGGCTTAGCCTGGCGGGATGGAACTGGTAACCCGGGAGGTTCGCGAAAAACGCGAACGCGAACAACTGGCCGCGATTGCCTCCAAAGCCGATGAATCGAGAGGTCGGGCCACGCCGGAACAGCCAGACAGGTTCCGGACCGCGTTTGAGCGCGATCGAGACCGGGTCATCCACTCGAAGGCGTTTCGCCGCCTCAAGCACAAAACCCAGGTTTTTTTGAACCCAGAGGGCGACCATTTCGTCACCCGACTCACCCACACGGTCCATGTCGCCCAGGTGGGGAGGGCAATGGCGGCAGCGCTCGGACTCAACGAATCATTGACCGAGGCCATCTGTTTGGCGCACGACGTAGGCCACTCGCCGTTCGGTCACACCGGAGAGGATGCTCTCAGCCCGTTGATCGAGGGTGAATGGCTCCATTCTGCCCAGGGGGTGAGAGTCTTAACGGTCCTCGAACCTCTCAACCTGTCATGGGAGGTGCTCGACGGCGTCCGTGCCCATTCGTGGAAGATCGAGCCTCCCCCGTCGACACCGGAAGGCGACCTGTGCCGGTTCGCAGACCGAATCGCCTACCTGACCCATGACGTTTCCGACGCTCTCCGGGCCGAAGTGCTCAGGTTCTCAGATCTACCGCGGGAGGCGGTGCGACGTTTTGGTGACAGCTCCCGGCGATGGATCGACTCGATGATCAATGCCGTGGTTGAGGCGTCGGCTGAGGCCGGGCGGGTCACAATGGACCGTGAGACTCTCGACACGATGGATGTGTTGCGCGACTTCATGTTCGATCGGGTCTACCTGGAGGACGGCGCCGATGGACAAAAGGCAAGAGCGATCCGGATCATCCAGGATCTGACCCTGTACTTCCAACGGCACCCGGACGAAGTTCCTGAGTCTTACAAGGTGGATGAAGCCGACCATCTCACCAGGGCTGTTGATTATGTGGCAGGAATGACCGACAGATTCGCCGTGGCAACCCACGATCGTCTCTACCGCCCGACATTGTTCGACTGAGCGCTCTTAGACCGGGGCAAGCTCGAATGCTCGTGCCACTTCTGTGATCCGCTGCGATACGAGGCTGTAGAAAATCCATTTTCCGCGGCGCTCCGCCTCCACCAGACCTGCCTCGCGCAGGACCTTCATGTGATGACTCACGGTCGGCTGCGACAAGTCGAGAGGTTCGGTCAGGTCACATACACAGACCTCGTCGGCATTGGCCAGCATCGAGACGATGCGAAGCCGGGCCGGGTCGGCCAGCACCTTGAGCAGCGAAGCCATCTCTTCGGCCTGGTCCGCTCCCATCGCATTGGTGATCGGGGTGCAACAAGATTCCACGAGATACATATTGACACACATCGATATGTATGGCAACCTACATATTGACAGCGATCGATATGAAGGAGAACCAATGATGAGCAGAGTCCAAGTCGCCCTCAAAGTGACAAATGTGGAGGAAGCAACCGCCTTTTACTCCAAAGTGTTCGGAACCGAGCCGGCCAAAGTTCGCCCCGGCTACGCCAACTTCGCCATCACAGAGCCACCCCTCAAGCTGGTGCTGATCGAAAGCGAGGTCGGCGGAGTCCTCGACCACATCGGTGTCGAAGTCGAAGACGTGGGCTCCGTCAACGCAGCCACCAAGCGTTTCGTCGACGTCGGCCTCACCACCTTCGAGGAGCAGGGCGTGGAGTGTTGTTACGCCCGCCAGGACAAGGTTTTTGTGACCGATCCCGACAATCTCGGCTGGGAGTTCTACACCGTTCTCGGAGACTCGCCCCAGCAGAACAAGGCCACAGCCAACTGCTGCTGAACGACGGCGAGACCACGATTGGGCGGCTTGGTCATCCGGCCGGACAACTGAATCAGAAAAACGGAACGACGGGTCGCCGACCGATGACAAATCGGTCTCGGCCCGTCAGGTCTCTTTTCACGGCGACCTGAGACAGCTTCTGTTCGAACATCTCTCGAACGATGGCTCCCTGGGTGTCGCCGATCTCCACTGCCACCCACGCGTCGGGCGCCAGCCAGCCGGCAACATCGGCGGCGATCCTCTTCAGAACGGCCAATCCGGAGTCGAGCGCAACCAATGCCATTCGCGGTTCTCGCCTGACGTCGGCCGGAAGGGTGCTCCATTCGTTGGCTGCGACGTAGGGCGGGTTGGCAACGACCAGATCGACCTTCCCCTTGAACCCCTCCGGCAGCGGATCGAAAAGATCTCCAACCGACACGGCCACTGGCAAGTCGAGACGATCCGAATTGAGCCGCGCCACATTTACCGCATCAGGCGACAGGTCGGTCGCGTAAACCGAGGCGGCAGGAAACCGGTGCTTGAGCGCCAGCGCCAGAGCCCCTGAGCCGGTACACAAGTCGACGACCAACCGAGGTGAGCGGACCAGCCCGGCTGCCACCTCCCACAATTGTTCGGTCTCCGGACGAGGGATCAGAACACGCTCATCGACGAAGAGTTCGAGCGGACCAAAAGCGGCAGTCCGTTCTATGTATTGAAGCGGCTCACCCGCCAACCGGGCTGCGACCATACGTTCGAGGTCGGCCTCGTCCGAGGCGACGGCGGCGAGCCGGCGAAGCTCATGGGCGGGTAGGCCTTGCACGGTCCACAGTGTCGCATATCAGGGCAGGAACAACTTTGCCTTCACCGGTGTAGCGGGCTCTTGTGATGTAGATTCCACAACAGACGCTGCCGGTTGGGCGGGCTTTTTTCTCATCGAGTTCGAGGTCGAGCAGTGAAACTTCTCAAGACAACTCCGGCTGCAGTAATTCTGTGCCTATTGGTCTCAGCTTGTGGCGGCGGGACGGCCGTCACCACGGCCGACTCGGTCGCTTCGAGCGCGGCCACCTCCCCGCCCACCACCGAGAGGTCGGATGCGCCGGTCACTCTCAACGCACCTGCCGAGGTTGGCTCGGGTACCGATTTTGTCGTGTCGTGGACCGGACCCAACAACGATTCCGACTACATCACGATCGTGCCCGCCAGTGCGGCCGAGGGCGCATATCTGGACTACTTCTACAGCGCCAACGGGCCAGAAGGAAGCCTGGTCGCCCCAAATCAGCCGGGGCAATACGAGATCCGATATGTCGACGGCGATTCCGAGAAGACCACCTTCAGCGTCCCCCTTCTCGTGGTGCCGTCGAAAGCCGAAATCACTGCGGCCGCCACCGTAGAGGCGGGAACCGTTTTTGAGATTTCGTGGACCGGCCCCGATGGGCCGGACGACTACGTCACCCTCGTCGAGGCGGGTGCCGCCGCCAGCGTTTACACCGATTACTTCTACACCCGCGAAGGTGCGGAGGGCGAATTGGTGGCTCCAATCAAAGAAGGCCGCTACGAGCTCCGCTACGTGAGCGGACAGGACGGCAAGGTGCTTGCCACGAAAACGATCGAGGTGACACCTTACGTGGTGACGCTCGAAGTCCCGGTCTCGGTGGCTGCCGGCACCGAATTCGAGGTGGCGTGGACCGGACCGAATGGACCCCGCGACTACATCACGATCGTCCCTGCCGGGTCGCCGATCGGCACCTATCTCGACTACGAATATGTGTCGGGAGGCAGTCCCATCAAGCTGGTCGCACCAGACGAACCGGGAGAATACGAGGTCCGGTATGCATCGGATCGCGAACCGAGCATCACCTTCGCCGCAATCGAGATCTCGGTCACACCATTCTGACGCAAGGTTGAAGGAACCCGATCGCGAATCTGACGGAGGGGCACAACGACATCGAGCGGCGATCAGGACTGAACCTGAACCGCACCGACGGAACCGGAAAGTGCCTCGGATGGGATATTCCCCTCGGTTATGTAGAGGACGACCTTCTCGTGACCATACCGGCGAGGCGTTCGAGCGCGGTGGTGGTGGTAACGAGTCGAACCAGTCCCTGGTGTTCGCCTACGACCATCCAATCAGGCCGCACCGCCCGTGCCACGTTCTGGTTTTTGGACCCCGTCCACAGAGCCCCAGCGAGATGCTTGACAACCGACGAGGCATACGTGACGCCGCTGTCAGGAGAGATCACGACACCCGGCTGCCCACCTCGTCCGGGATCGCTTTGAGTGCCCCGACCGCGCAAGCCTGTCTGCTGTGGGCCGGCTCGAGTCCGGTTTTGCCGGCCATGGTCGCTGCCCGGAGGTCGTGGTGGCTCGAGCGCTGTGCCAACTTTTTGCCGCCTGTCTGGCGGATCACCCTCGGCTCGTTGATGGGCCTAGTTCGGCGTCGCTGAGAAGGCCCAACAGTTCGCCGATGGTTGGTTCGCCCGCACCATTGATGGGTAGGGGGAGATGTTCTTGGACGGAGTAGCGGTTCCGGCGTCCATCACGCTCTTTGACGACGTAGCCGGCTTCGGTGAGGTCGGTGACGATCGCGTATGCGGTGCGCTCGGTCACGTCG
>JBGTHP010000019.1:0-50811 GCA_041746105.1 Acidimicrobiia bacterium | reverse complement strand
ACGACCAGGCGGTCCTCCTCCGCCAGCCTCGACAGATCCTCGAACAGGTCGCTCATTCGATCGCCGCGATGCAGTCGCGCGCCCAGGAATACACGTCGTGGCGGCGTACCTGGCGTCGCAGCGCCGACATGCGCGAGGCGGCCTCGGCCCGCGGCATGGTGAGCGCATATCGCAGGGCTGCCGCCACCCCGTCGACGTCGTAGGGGTTCACCAGGAGCGCCCTTCCCAGTTCGTGGGCGGCCCCGGCGAACTCACTCAACACCAACACTCCGTCGTTTTTGAGCCGGGAGGCGACGTACTCCTTGGCGACCAGGTTCATCCCATCCCGCAGGGGGGTTACACACATGACGTCGGCGATTTGGTAGTAGGCCACCAGGTCCTCTGGCGCCAGCCCACCGTACGAATAGTGGACCGGGCTGTGATGGAGGTCGCCGTGTGCGCCGTTGATACGACCGACCAGGCCCTCGACTTCGGCTCGCATGGCGGCGTAGTCGGCGACACCCTCGCGACTCGGGACCGAGATCTGGACGAACACGACATCGTTGGCGAGTTCGGGATGACGTTCGAGCAGGGTGTCGAAGGCGCGCAGCCGCACGTCGATTCCTTTGGTGTAGTCGAGTCGATCGACACCGAGGATCACCCGCCGCCCACCCATTTCCTCCCTCAGCTCTTCGACTTTCTCCCGAACGACGTCGGATGCCGACAACCCCGAATAGAACCCCTCGTCGATCGAGATCGGGTTCGAGGCCAACCGGGTCACCCGGCCGTCCCGTGACACCTGGCGGGTGGTTCCTTCCGCCCCGGCGTAGCGGCGGGCCGCGCGCCCGAAGTTGTGCCGCCCGAGCCGGGTCTGAAAGCCGAGCACGTCGGCGCCCATCAGGCCTTCGATCAGCTGGGTTCGCCAGGGGAGACGGGCGAAGATCTCCACGGGCGGGAACGGAATGTGGAGGAAGAAGCCGATTCGAGCCTCGGGGACGAGCTCACGCAACATCGCCGGCACCAGCTGCAGCTGGTAGTCGTGGACCCAGGCCAGGTCGCCCGGTCGTAGGACCTCTGCTGCGGCCTCCGCAAACCGCCGGTTGACGTCGACGAACGGTCGCCACCAGTGACGATGGAACTCGGGAGGACGGATGGCGTCGTGATAGAGAGGCCAGATCGTCCCGTTGGAAAAGCCGAGATAGAAGTCCTCGATCTCGGACGCCGACAGTTCGACCGGCACCTGCTCGATTCCGTCGTGGAGGAACGGCTTGGTCGGGTCGTCGGCGCCGCCGGTCCAGCCGACCCAGCTCCCCCCGGCGTCGCGGAGGATGGGTGCCACCGCCGAGACCAGCCCACCTGGACTGGTCTCCCAGCCTTTCGGGACACGCCGCACCGGCAGACGGTTTGCAACGACCACGATTTTTCGGTTCATGCGAAGAACCCCGGCCGGGGCCGGCCCGGCGTTTCCGTCGACCGGTCTTCCGACGGCGGGGTCATCACCAGAATCGGTACCGGGTCGGTCTGATCAGGACCGGAACCGGGTACTCCTGTGCGAAATACTCCAGAGTCCAGCCATAACCTTCCATCAGCTCGATGTATTTGGCGACGTACTCGGGATGGTCCGGGGGCGGGCGATACGACCGATCTATTCGGGCCTCACCTTCCACCACGACGATGTCACCTCCCCGACCGTTGCCGTCGAGGTTGAGCGACACCTTCGAGTGTCCCTCGATGTTGGTTACGCGCGTCGACTCCTTCGAGTAGACGAGGAATTCGTCACCGTCCCAGTGGAACCAGATCGGCGAAACCTGCGGGGTTCCATCCGGAGCGACCGTGGTCAACCATCCGATCAGGTCGGACTCCAGGCGTTGAACCACGTGTCCGCCCCTTCGACTGGACGGATCGGGCACATTGATTGCATCACTTGCCATCCCCCGACTGTAGATCGCGGCAGGACCGTCCGAACCGCCCCCGCCACCGCCGGGGACGAAGCCCGAGGGTCCGGGGGGGCCGGTAGGGCTCTGGTGACATTTGCGTACGCCGGCCCAAGCCCCCGATCCGGCTCCGATCAACCGGCGGATCGAGCCCGAGCCAACGTGGTGCGGAGGGCGGTGAAGCCGGCGGGCGTGGCTGTGTCCAACCGACCGGTCAGCTCTCGTTCGGCGAGGTCGACCAGGGTCGATGCACAGTCGAGGAGCGGCGAATCGAGGGCGGCGAGGATCTCGGCTCCAAGTCCCGGATAGGTAGTTTCGAACCGTCGGTTGGGATCGAGGTTGTCAGTTGAGCCTTCCTGTTGTGGCGGCACCACCCGGGCGATCAGTTCCGCCAGGGTGCGGGCCGCCCATCCCCTGACCAGGTGGTTGGCCGACAGTCGTTCTCCGCGGGCGTGCCGGGTGATCCCGATGGTGAGCTGGGCGAGGAAGCTGCCGAACAGGTCGTCGGCCCGATGCGGATGGCGGTCGCGGGTCCGGGCTTCCACCTCGGCCATCTTGGTTTCCAGGCCATAGCGGTCGATCAACACCCGGTATTCGTTGGCAGAGGTGACGTCAACCTCGTCGGGTCCGAACACGGCGTACTCGACCAGATGCCCATCGGCATAGATGACGCTCCGCCCGTGGTCGCTTTCGGCGAACCATACGACGATCTCGGAGCCCTGGGGTAGCCAACCCCGGTCGTCCCGAACCTCCGCCGCCGATCCTTCCCGGGCCACCACCCAGAAGTCGTGGTCGGACCATTCGTCGGGTTGCTTCCCAACCGCAGCCATCGACCCCACCGCCACCAACCCCACCACCCGCTCGTCGTCAGAGAGGTTGGCCACCAGTTGGCTGGTGTAGGCGTCGTAGTCGGTACGGTTCACGGCGGTGCAGGGTAGAGCTGATCGCGGACCACGAGGTCTTGTTGAGCGCCGGCGCCGATCCTGGCCGATGCATCACGCCATCTACTTCAATAAGATTCAGCCGTAGCGCGAGGGGTGCACGTGTCTTCACATGCTGGGTGGCTGTGGGTCAACGGCGAGTGGCTGGAATCCGAGATCTCGCTCGACGACGATCAGGTTGAATTCTCCGCGCTGGGCTCGTCGCTGGGCACCTGGCCACGAGCCGAAGTTTTGATTTCCGGCGGTGCCGATGGCCGGTTCACGGTGGAAGTTGATGGCGAGTCACTACCTTTCAGCCCTCATAGCGCACTGCCTTTCGCAGCAGCCATCAAACAATCAACGGTGCCAAATCACGCCCGGCATGCGGCGCCCTCCGACGCCTGGTGGAGCCATCAGACCCGGGGCGGCAAGGTGGCGGTATCGACCATCGCGTTGATCATCGTCGCCGGTGTCGGCAACGCCGCCCTGTCCAAACCGGCGCCAGAATTACCACTGGTGGCCGCTCCCGAGGTGACGACCACAGCTCCGATCGCTACGACCACGTCGACTACCACCGCAGTGACCACAACAGCGCCCGACACCCGGGTCCTCGCCCTGGTCGTGTCGGTGACCGACGGCGACACGATCCGAGTGCGCATGTCCGACGGCACAAACGAGCCGGTCCGGCTGATCGGCATCGACGCCCCCGAGAAAGGCCAGATGCACGCCCCCGAGTCGAAGGCGCTCCTGGAGCAGTTGATCATGGGCAAGGAAGTGGAGCTGGTCACCGACGTGTCCGATCGCGACATCTACGACCGTTTGCTGCGATACGTCTACGTGGGCGAAGTGAACGTCAATGAAGCGATGGTTCTATCGGGCATGGCCATCGCCAAGGAATACGCCCCGGACACCTCGATGGCTTCGGTCCTCGCAGCTGCCCAGTCCACCGCTCAAGCCCAACAGTTGGGAGGTTGGGCAACGACAGCGACCACCACCAAGGCGACAACCACAACGACAGCACCGCCTGCGTCGAACTGTCATCCGTCATACACGGGAGCGTGCGTTCCCAACGACGGCCGCGATGTCGACTGCCACGGCGGCGACGGAGACGGCCCCCATTACGTGGTAGGCCCCGTATACGTGGTCGGCACCGACGTCTTCGGCCTCGACGGCAATGGCGACGACGTGGCTTGCGAGTAGTCGTGGCCCCCAAGCTGTCCGTCCATGCCTCCTCCCCGTACTCCTACCTGACTCGCCTTGTCCACCAACCGGGTGCCCAGATGAGCCAGATGCTCGCCGATCGTGATGCTGTATTCCGCGAATACGGAAGGCTGTTCAGTCCAGAAAGGGTCGCAACGATCACCTCCGCCGACTTCCAATCTTTCCTGCTGTATGAGAACAACCGGCATTGGTGGGGAATCCACCGCCAAAGGCGGAAACAGACCGCCGACATGCCCAGACTGCAGCACGCCTTGTCGGTGTTGGTGGATGAACGACGTCCAATCGCCGAGCGCATCGACTGGCTCATGGGCGCCCACGGACCCAAGCCAGTGCCTGGGCTCGGCTTTGCCGTCATGACCCCGATCCTCCACGTGGTCTACCCCGACCGGTATGGCGTGTGGAACTCGATCGCCCAGTCGGCGATGACACGCCTCGGGTTGTGGCCGGACTTTGCCAGGGGGTGGACAGATGGACGAAAGTATGTGAGCGTCAACGCCGTGAATCTTGACGTATCAAGGCGACTGGGAGTCGACCTCTGGACGGTGGACACGCTCTGGTGGATGGTTGAGCGCGAGCACGAGCCAACTCGACATCAGTTCGAAGGCTCTGGCGGATCGAGCGGCCCCTCCAACCCCGGGGTTGGCGGAACGCGAACTATCAGACCGATGTTCGTGTGCGAGGCCTGTTTCCGGTCGAAACCAGTAGGTTTGAGGGCTCCAGGCGCCGACGGCCTTTGTGCGGATTGTGTCGGCTGACCCAGTCGGAACACCGGCCCGCGCCCGCGAGGTTCCCGGGCCCGTCCCTGCGCCCTGATCCACCGGGGCGACCGGCCAACACTGGCACCAACGGCGGAACTTTCGGCGATTCGCCCCGAATACGGGGTCTAGAGCCTAAGGAACGATCAGCCGCCGGCCATCGCTCCGACCACGTAGTAGGGCTCGTGGCCGTCGGTGACTGCGGCGGGGAGAGGGGTGTCCGGGTCGTCGTTAGACAGGTCCTCCTCGCAGGCGAAGAAGCGGATGAACGGCCGACGCAACTGGGTGTGACGGTCGCGGATCGTTCCGCCGAGCATGGGGTAGGCAGCCTCGAGCGCGTCGAGAACCGATCGCTGGGTGACCGGGGCGTCCACCTCGAGTGCGACCTCGGCCCCGACGCCGGCCAAAGTTCTCAGATGATGGGGAAGACGGACCTTGATCACGCCAGCGTCTGAACCTCTACCGAATACACGGCCGGAAGGTCCCGCACGATTGGCTCCCAACTATCGCCTGAATCGGCGGAGCCGTAAACCTGCCCGCCGGTGGTTCCGAAGTAGATCCCGCATTCGTCGAGCGAGTCGACCGCCATCGCGTCTCGATAGACGTTGACATAACAGTCCTCCTGGGGAAGACCTTTTGTCAGCGCCTCCCACTCGTTCCCGCCGCTCCGGCTGCGGTAGACCCGAAGTTTGCCCTCTGGGGGATAGTGCTCCGAGTCGCTCTTTATCGGGATCACGTAGACCGTATCCGGCTCGTGGGCATGCACCGCGATCGGGAAGCCGAAGTCGGAGGGAAGCTCTCCGCTGATCTCGTGCCAGCTGTCACCTCCGTCATCGGAGCGCATCACGTCCCAGTGTTTTTGCATGAACAATGTGTTGGGCCGGGAAGGGTGCATGGCGAGGCGGTGGACACAGTGGCCGACCTCGGCCTCGGGGGCGGGCAACTCCGGGTCAGAGATCAATCCCTTGTTGATCGGTTTCCAGGTTTCGCCTCCGTCGTCGGAACGGAAGGCGCCGGCGGCCGAGATCGCGACGAAGATCCGCCCGTCCGGGTCGAGGATGATGGTGTGTAGGCACAGACCTCCCGCCCCTGGCGTCCACTTCTCATGGCTCGAATGGGTGCGGAGGGCAGTCAACTCTGTCCAGCTGCCACCACCGTCGGTGCTCTTGTAGAGAGCCGCATCCTCGACCCCGGCGTAGACGGTGTCTACCTCGCTGTGTGATGGCTCCAGGTGCCAGACCTTCTTGAACTCCCATGGGCGAGGGGTGTTGTCATACCAGAGGTGGTTGCCGGTTTCGCTCTGATAGGCGAAATCGTTTCCGACCGGTTCCCAGGTTTGGCCGCCGTCGTCGGAGCGCTGGATGATCTGGCCAAACCAACCGCCGGACTGGGCTGCATAGAGCCGATCGGGGTTGGCAGGGGAACCTGTCATGTGATGGACCTCCCAGCCTGCGAAATGGGGCCCTTCCACCTTCCAATCTTTCCGTCGTCCATCGGACGTCAAGACAAAGGCCCCCTTTTTGGTTCCGACCAAGACCCGAACGCTGCTCAAAACTGCTCCTTCGACGCTCTCGCTGGGAGGCTATTCGGTTGCAGTTGGTAACGCGCCTCAGCGATAGGGGGAGTTGGCCAGGTCCCGCCTTCTTCTCCTCCGACTTGCAGGCTTGTCTCTGATGGCGCCATACGATGGACCCATGCAGTCTGTGATGGCGTTCTACCTCTTTGCCGTTTGGCCGGGTTTTTCCGTGCACCAGCCGACCCTCAGAGAGTTCTGCCGTTCAGAAGGAATCTCCGGCTCGATCCTGCTGGCCCCGGAAGGCATCAACGGAAACGTTGCAGGCCCGCGTGACTCCCTCGATCGATTGCTCGCCAGGTTGCGTGACATTCCTGAACTGGCAGATCTGTCGGTGAAATATTCGGCGGCCGACCACCGTCCGTTTCGGCGGATGCGGGTGCGGCTCAAGCGGGAGATCGTTCCGCTCGGAGTCGCCGGCGTCAACATGACCAAGACCGGGACCTATGTCGAACCAACGGATTGGGATGCCTTGATATCTGACCCCGAGGTGGTGGTGATCGACACCAGGAACCGCTACGAGGTGGCGATCGGGTCGTTCCCAGGAGCGATCAACCCAAAAACCAACTCCTTTCGCGACTTTCCCGCTTGGGTTGCATCAAATCCCGATCTGCGATCCAAGCCCAAAGTGGCGATGTACTGCACGGGAGGAATTCGGTGCGAAAAGGCGTCGGCGTTTCTTCGAGAGCAGGGTTTCGAAGAGGTCTATCAACTCCAGGGTGGAATCCTGGGCTACCTCGAAGAGATGCCGCCCTCCGAAAACCTATGGGAAGGCGAGTGTTACGTCTTCGACGGCAGGGTTTCGGTCGGGCAAGGGCTGGTGCCGGGAGACTACGAGGTATGTCCCAACTGCAATGCGGCGGTCGGTCCCGAGCAACGCTCGATGGAAGGTTTTGAGCCGGGAGTGGCCTGCCCCGATTGTGCGTCTTCTATCGATCCCGATCGGCGGCGTCGGTTTTCGGAGCGACAGCATCAAATCGAACTGGCGCGTCGGCGCGGTGACAAACACCTCGGACAGGACTTCGGGCACGGCGGTAACTGAGAACCTGCCCGGTCGGTCCCCCGGTAGCCTTCGACCATGTCCAATCAACACCTGATCCGGATTTTCCAACACAACCACTGGGCCAACCGCCTGATCTTGGGCGCGTGCTCCGAACTCGGCCCCGAACAGCTCAGCACGAAGGTCGAGGGGACCTACGGGGAGCTTGGCCGGACCCTTGCTCATCTCGCTGCCGGCGAGGCCGGTTACGTGTGGCGTTTCGATCAGGACCCTGATCGGTTCACCTGGGACGAGGATGCCCCGGTGCCCTCGATGGCGACTCTGACAGAAGTTCTCGACACAACCGGAAAGAAGTTTGTCGAGCTGGCGGCCTCGACTCCCGACGACCTCGTTTTGGTCTATCCGGTTGATGGCGAGGATCGGCGGTGGCCGGCTTGGGTGATCCTGGGGCAGGTCATCGACCACGGCCGTGAACACAGGTCCCACGCGGCAACCGTTCTCACCCAGCTCGGAATCGAGCCGCCGGAGATGGACATGTGGGCCTACGGCTGGGCCGTGGAGACCGGTGAACTCGAGTAGACCAGGAGCCGGTTCGAGATGGGCCAACAGGGTCAACGCACTGTCCGCGGCGGCTAGTACCAGGCGAGTCGACCCTGGAAGGATGCCAGTGAAAAAAGAACGCGCCTTGATTTTGTTCGCAATGGTGACGGCGGCCTGTCGCGGGGAGCCATCGAGAGAGGTTCTGGCCGCTTCGACCTCGATCGTTCCGCTATCGCGGCCGGTCACGCCCGCATCGACCTGTTCGTGACGGCGAAGCGCGTGCCCGCGGTGAACCTGTACCGCGCTCGGTTTTCGATTGGTCTACCGGTTCGAGGCGCCACCTGGATGACGATCCATCTCCTGCGCGGATGCCATTTCGTCGAGGTTGCAGCGGGGATCCCGGCGGACGGCGAGGCCGGCTGATCATGCCGAGCGACGCACGAGGTCGTCTGGGGTCGGATCCGTTCGTCCACCTCGTGACGAAGGACGGGAGCGTCAGGATCAGTCGCGGGGGCCGAACCGTTGCGACCGTTCGTGGATCGGCGGCCGGCCGGCTGATCGCGGCGATCGCTGCCGGCGAGGACGACAACGCGCTGCAACACCTGCTGGCGCGAGCGACGGGCAACTACCGAAGGGGTAAAGAGCGCCACGGCTGACGTTGCCGCCCAACGATAACGGCGGCATGTGCACCCGCGTGGATGCGTTCGCTCCGGCTCGCGAACGTGTATGCGACGCGGTCGTGCCGAATGGGCCGCCGACCTTGAAGCCTTCGACGGTGAGGGCAGCCGGGTCGATACTTTCACCATCGAAGGCAAGCATGCAGAAGGGGCGGCAACCTTCGTCGGTTCTGCGGGCGAGTCTCGGAAGCCCGTCGGCGGTCCTGTTTCTGCTGCGTTTGCGCAGGCAGTCCGACACAGGGGGTTTTCGCGAGGTAACTTTTGGGTGGAATGGGCGGGAAAGTGAAATGGCAGGATCGGTTCAGGTACCGGTTCGACCGGTTGTTGTCGCGCGGGTCGGCGGCGGCGATCGGTTGGGTCGTGTGGATCGCCGTCCTTCTCGCCATCTTCGGTGGTCTGGTCTTCTGGGCATTCGGGATCGATTTCGATGGACGATCCGGCCCGGTTGAGTCCTTCTGGCAGGCGTTCCTCATAGCCATCGGTAACGGAGGCATCGTCGACGCCGGCTGGGTGCCGAGAACGGTCACATTCGTTTTTGTGTTCGCTGGTGTCTTCCTCACCGGTTCATTGATCGGTGTACTCGTTGCCGCAGTCACCAAACGACTCGACGAGCTGAGGCGAGGTCGAAGTCGGGTGCTCGAAAAAGGACACACCGTTGTCGTCGGTTGGTCGCCGCGCCTGATGGCTGTGATCGACGAACTGTTGGCAGAGGAGACTCGGCGGCGGGGAGTCTCGGTGGTGGTCCTGGCCGACCGGGACAAGCAGGAGATGGAAGACGACTTCAGGGCGCGGCACCCCGGCCGGGAGCGGGACCGGGTCCTCTTCCGAACAGGGAACCCGTCACTTCGGTCCGACCTCGAACTGGTTGGCGTCGACAATGCCCGATCGGTGATCGTGCTTTCCGAAGGCAGTTACGTCGACGCCGTGGCTGTGCGCCGGTCGCTCTCGGCGCACGATGTCGAGCCCGACGATGCCCACGTCGTGGCCGAGTTGATCAACCGGAGGGTGGCGAAGTCGCTGGTGGCGGCCACCGGGGGAGGTGTCGCCGTCGTCACCGTCGGCGAGGTGGTGTCGGACATGCTGGCCCAGGCGGTGCGGGCCCCGGGGATGGCCCAGGTTTTCGATCAGTTGCTTTCCTTCGGGGGACACGAGCTCTACGTGGTGCGGCCGGGCGATCTCATCGGGTATCACTTTTATGACTCGGCAATTGTGGCGGAGAACATGGCGGTGCTGGGTGTCCTCGCCGGGGATAGAGGGGCCGAGTTGCTCCCATCTCCGAACCGCGTGATCAACCCGCGCGACGAACTGGTCGTTATTGCCGAAGCCGCGAGCTCCATCCCAAGCCGGGCTACTCAGACCTACGAGCCGGTGATGTGTTACCCGGTTGTTTCTGGCCCGGTGGCGCTGGTGATGATCGGTTGGAACGAGATGGCTCCCGGTGTCCTCGACCGGCTATCCGATTACCTACCGGAAGGTTCGCGAATCGAAGTGATGGCCGACTCGACCAAGCTCGCCGAAGGTCCGCCGTCGTGGACCTGGGGGATAAAGGGTGGCTTCATCCACACCAAACACGATCCCGACCACGTCTTGTCGACGATCTCAGAGGTGAATGCAGACGTTGTTGCGGTTCTGGGGTATTCGGAGGGGATGACCACCGATGAAGCCGACGCCATGACCTTGTTGACACTTCTCACTCTCGATCGAGCACGAGAAGCGGGGCAGATGGCAGCGGGCCGGATCGTCGCACACTTGTTCGACAACGAACTGACACCGCTCGCACGGGCGCACGGCAAGGGCGATTTTGTGATCACGGACGCCGTGGCCAGCCGGATGCTGGTCCATGCTTCTCGCGACCGGCATTTTTCTGCCGTATATGCCGAACTCTTCGATCGGGAGGGCCCGATCGTCGACACCGTGGAACTCGATCCCGGCGTGGTTGCGTACGGATCGGTGGTGGCCGGGCTCGCATCGGAGGAAGTGATTCCGATCGGTGTGATCGTTGGCGGCGAGGTGACTCTGAACCCGCCGAAGAGCACCATGATCGAATTCAACCGCGGGGATCGTGTGGCGGTCATCCGCCGAGTTCAACTACGGGACGTCAAGGTCACCTACGAGCGAGTCCCCGGCTCACAGGTCGCTTCCAGCGAATAGGCAGAAAGGGTGGCCGTCGGGGTCGAGCATGACTCTGACATCGTCCTGTGGCTGATGTTCTGACAACCGCGCCCCACACGCAACCGCGTGTGCCACGGCCGCCTCTAGGTCGTCGGCAGCGATGTCGAGATGCATCATCATGAGCTGTTCGTCGGGTTGCGATGGCCACGTCGGCGCGACGTATTCAACGTCCTCATGAAACGAAAGCGCGTGTTTTCTGACTTTGGGATCCTCGACGATGATCACCCATCCCGCCTCGTCGGCGACGCGGGTCCACCCCAACAGCCGTTCATAGAAGCCGGCCAGCCCCCGAGCGTCCCGCGTGCTGAAGACCGTTCCCGCAATCCGGAGGTGGGAAACCGACATGTCAAGAGCCTATCCGTGCGCGACCGGTCGATGTTGCCCCGGATAGGCGGCGCGGCTTCGGCGAAGCGCCATAATGGCGGATGGGCGTAGCACTCCTCACAGCATTCGTATTCGGGTTTTTGGCCCGTGCCGTAGGGCTGCCACCGCTCGTGGGCTACCTGTTGGCGGGCTTCGTTCTGCACGCGTTCGGGTATGAATCGACCGAGACGATCGAGACGATTTCTGAGATCGGGATTTTCCTTCTCCTGTTCGGGATCGGACTCAAGCTTCGACTGCGGACGCTCACCCGACCTGTGGTCTGGGTGACCTCGACGGTTTTTGCGGCCTCGGGCACGTTGATCGTGGGCGGGGCGCTCTTGTTGGTCGGCGCCATCGGCGTACCTTTGGCCAGGGATCTCTCGATCGAGTCCGCAATCGTCATTGGGTTCGCTTTGTCGTTTTCGAGCACCGTGTTCGCGGTCAAAACTCTCGAACAAGCCAACGAGACCGGCTCTCTGGCAGGGCGGATCGCTGTCGGAGTTCTGATTCTCCAAGATGCGTTTGCGGTCATTTTTCTGGTTGTGGCCGGTGGCAATCTCCCCTCGGTTTGGGCGATCCCGGTGGTTGCCGGGCTGATCGGTCTCCGACCTATTTACGGGTGGCTGCTCAAACGGAGCGGTCACGGCGAAGTGCTGGTTCTGTTCGGTTTTGCGCTTGCCGTGGGCGTTGGCGCCGGAGCCTTTGACCTGGTGGGTTTGAAACCTGATCTCGGCGCACTCGTCGCAGGCTTGGTCCTGTCGGGCCATCCGCGATCCACCGAGATGGCCGATCGTTTGCTCGGCTTCAAGGACCTGTTCCTGGTCGGGTTCTTCCTCTTGATCGGTCTCGAAGGGATCCCGTCGCCGGCCGCCTGGGTGATTGGTTTGGTAGCAGTCGTTTTGATGCCTGCCCGGAGCATCGTTTTCTTCTGGCTGTTCACCAGATTCCGCTTGAGGATTCGAACCGCCCTCCACGGATCTCTCGCCCTTTCGACATTCAGCGAGTTCGGATTGATCGTGGGATCCGCCGCCTTGGCGGCAGGATTACTCGACGGGGTATGGGTGTCAACGATTGCAGTGGCCGTTGCCGGTTCGTTGGTGGTGGCGTCCGCCCTGGGCACCGCGCGCTACCGGCTTTATGACAGATGGTCGGGTCGGCTCATCGGATTCGAGCAGCAACCGATCGATCCGGATGACGCCATCATCGAGTTCGGTGATGCCCAGATCTTGATTTTCGGGATGGGCCGGGTCGGAACCGGAGCCTACGACGAGATTGTCGAGCGTTTGGGTTCGGACGTCGTAGGTGTCGACCGCTCAGACCAGGTTGTTTCCGAGCATCTGGAACAAGGCAGAAACGTGGTCCGCGGTGATGCCCTCGACCGCGATTTCTGGGAGCGGGTGAAATTCCATCCTGGAATCGAGATGGTGATGGCTGCGATGAGCAGCCATCACGCCAACCTCCAACTCATCAGCCGGGTGAAGGAGTTTCTCCCACGAGCACGAATTGCCGCCATTGCCACCTTCCCTGACCAAGTGGCCCAACTGCGAGAGGTGGGAGTAGATGTGGCTCGCAACCTCTATGAAGAGGCCGGACAAGGTTTGGCCGACGACGCCGTCTCGGTCATGGACCGCGGAGAAGAGCCGTAGTCGGGTGGGGAGTCACCCTCTTTGACCTTTTAGCGCGCGAAACGGGTGCTGACGCTCCGCTCGCCTCATAAAAACGCAGTTTCAGGGGTTTTGCGGCGCCAGGAGGTGCTGGCCATGATGGGCCCCCATACAACCTCTCAACACCTCCGGAAGGACCAGTTCTATGAAAACGATGACATGCAAACAACTGGGTGGACCTTGCGACAAGCAATTCTCTGGCGCCACCGCCGATGAGATCATCAAGGCGCAGGATCAGCACCTGAAAGAGATGGTTGCCGGTGGCGATACGGCACACGAACCTGCCCATCTCGACATGAAGTCGAGATGGAGGAAGCCACGGTCGGGGATGCGCTGGTACAAGAAGGTAAAGAGCGATTTCGCGGCTTTTCCAGAGGACTGATCGAAGATCGCGACCCGAGGCCTGCCTGCGTTCCGGCTAACGCCCGTCCGCACCTAGGAGCCATTGGCGGACGTTTTCGCCGAGGGCAGGAAGGTAATAACCCCCTTCCTGGAGGATGACCATGCGCCGACCGAGCGAGGCGACCCGCCGACCGACGTCGTGATAGACGGGCGTGGTCAAAGCCAGATCACAGATCGGGTCCTGCCCATAGGTGTCCATTCCCAACGACACGACGATCGTCGAACCACCAAAAGAGGAGAGGGCATCGAGAGCAACGTCGATTGCGTCGAGATAAGCAGCGTCGTCGGTTCCGGCCTCCAACGGAATGTTGAGGTTGGTTCCGCGCCCGACCCCGGCTCCGAGTTCGTCGGCGTAGCCGGTGTAGTACGGGTAGGCGCGCCTCGGATCGCCATGTAGCGATGCGTAGAAGACGTCGGGCCGTGAATAGAAGATCTGTTGGGTTCCGTTGCCATGGTGATAATCGACGTCGAGGATGGCCACCGGCTCACCGGTTTCCTTGGCCAGGTATTCGGCGGTAATGGCTGCGTTGTTGAAATAACAGAAGCCTCCAAACACAGCCCTGGCGGTGTGGTGCCCGGGAGGGCGGCACAGTCCATATGTTGTTTGTTCGCCTCCGAGCACCAGATCGGCAGCTGTCAGCGCGACATCTACCGCCGCCCTGGCCGCAACATAGGTGCCGGGGACGATGGGGGTCGAGGTATCGAAACACCACGCACCCAGCTTGGCGAAGACCGAGTCCTGAGCGGGGAGAGGTCCCATCCCCTCCAGCAGACCGGGGTGGAGAAATGTCTCGCCGATCATGCTCGGAAACGGCGCAGCAGACGACCTTCGCCACTCGCTCCAAGCTCCCTCGAGGAACACCAGCATCTCAGGATCGTGGACTGCCGTTATCGGCTCCGAACCGTGTTCCGACGCTTCGCCCAGGTCGAAGACCTCGTCTGCTGCGAGAGTGCGCCGAATGGTCTCGGCCCTTTCGGGTACTTCGACCGCCGGGATCTCCAGCCCATACATTGCAACCTTCTCGAAGGTATGGAGCAGATGAGCCTCCGAGGCCACAACTTTCATCCTTCACCGCCTTTCGGCCGAACCGCCCGGCTTCTCGACGGGAGTTTCCCAGAAGTGCGGCGCCAGTGCTCCCGCCACCGGCATTTCATCGGTCGCCAAAAACCGCGACTTCTCGCCACGCAACCCAAGAGGGACTCGTGGTGGTGGTGACCCTGATGAAGCGCGCCGAGATCGGCGCCGACGGTTCGAACACGAGTACGTCGCCTTCTGAGGTGGATCCGTCGAACGTGAATTCGCCGGTAAAAGCCCTATCGTCGCCGGCCGACTGCAACACATGCACCGTTCGACCGGCTGGGAACTGTGCCACCGTCAGATGAACGGACTCGACACTCACCTCCGATCCAAGGTCGATTTCGATCCACTGCGGTGCATCGGCCCCCGATCCCCACTGGAGGTTCGTCCCGTCGACTGCGAACTCGGCAGGTTGGTCAGACAAGAAGCGCGATGCCGTGACTGTCGCCCCAGCGGCCAGATTGGGGTTGGGTGGCAGGGCACACGGATCGGGCACGGCGGTCGGTGAGATCGCATCGAGCAGAAGGCCGCCCGCGTCGGTGAGAGACCAGGTGGCGTCGTCGAGAGGAGCGCGGAGGTACCCCCAATAGATCCAGCCATCGAATCCATGTGCACACGATCGCGCCATGTGTTCGCGCACCGTGAACTCGAGGGTATCGGGGCTGGTGGAGCCGGAAACGAAGACCCCGTACTCACCCATGATCACAGGTTTTCGATCGTCGATCCCGAAGTTCTTGGCGGCTTGTTCCATTGTGATGTCTTCGTTCGCATAAAAATGGAAGTCGAAGAAGTCGAGGGCGGAATCCTCGACGAGCAGAGCGGTGTCGACGTACCAGTCTCCGCCGATGCCGGTCGGATTGGGGAAGTCGGGAGCAAAAAAGCCCATTGTCACGAGCGCCGTAGGGTCTACGGCTCTGATCGTGGCAGCCACCTGGCCGATCATCAGCCGGGTCGTTTCGACCACCATTGCTCTCTTTTCTTCTGGGATCGCCATGTCGAAAGTGCCGGCACCCGTCGTCACCAGGCCCGTGGTCAGTGATAACGGAGGCTGATCGCCAAAAAGCCAGTGCTCGTTCAGGATCGACCATCCCAACACCGACCCGAACGGAGCACCCCTCCCGGCGAGTCCGTTCATCAGGTCGGACCAATATTCGACCATCGCCTCATGGCCCGACTTCGTGAGGAAGTCGCTGTTGCGATATCCGGGAAAACTCGGTGAGTCGTCCCGAGCCGAGATCGTTCGATAGCCGCCGTCATCAGGCAGATCGTTCGACGTGAGCAACAACATCAGGTCGGTGTCCTCTGCGATCTTCATCACCTCGACGATCGAATCGAGATAGTCGCCGTCGAGTCCAGACGACCCCGTCAGTCCGATGCATCCAGGACCATCGTTACATTCGAGAAAGAGCCGAACGGTGTTGTATCCCCTATCTGCGAGCGCTCGGAAGTCTTTCTCGAGTTGGTCCGGATCGAGGTTGAGCGGCGACATCGTCCGGTTTTCGTAGCGGCCGGATGGTCCAGGAACGATGACGAAGTAGTTGGCCCCCCGCACCACAAACTCCTCGCCGGTTTCGCGAACTATGAAGGCGTCGCCCTCGATTTTCAACGGGTTCTCGGCGGAAGCTACTGCGGAGGGCAGAGTGGTCGTTGATGTTTTCTCAACCGCGGTCGAGGTCGAAACCGATGCGCCGGGTGGCGTTGTCGTGACCGGCTCGTTGCCGATGCATGCGGCCGTGACCAGGAAGATGGCGATGAAAAACGTACGGCCCGGCATCTCGGAAGCCTATCGCCGGCATTTAGAAGCGGGCAACGACCCGACCGGCAGAAGCGTCAACTCTCGCTGTGTCCGGCCGACAGGGTGGCCATGTCAGATTGGAACGTCATTGCGGGCCATTTCCTCACGCGGGACGAGGTTGTGCGGTTGACGGGTCTACCGCCGATCGAGGTGGCGAGACATCCGGCGCTGCTCAGGCTCGAATGCCGGGTGTCACAGGTTGAGACCTATCCCGCTTTTCAGTTCGATCGTGACGGCCGACCTGTAGTCGGGATCGAGGTCGTTCTGGCCGGACTCGCCTCACTTCTCAGTCCGATCGAGGTAGCAGGATTTCTTTCAATGCCTGCTCCCGGACTCGGGGGTCGGGCACCCATCAACTGGCTGCGCGATGGTGGATCGACCGAACGGGTTTTTGGGCTCGTCGCCTGACCTTCTGCGGTTTCGAGTCGACAGGTCCCGGACTGCGGCCAGGGCGCGGCATGTTCACGTTGGCCACCGTTCGCATCGGACGGGGTCGGCATCTCTGTCGTTGTAGACCGAACTACACCGTCAACCCGCAAGTGACCGAGACGTACGGCGGTCCGGTGCAAGACTTGTCCGATGGATACAACAGAAATCACGCTCCGGACGCGAGCCGAGTCTTCTATGTTGGATCTCACGCCGATGCTCGACGAGTTTGTGTCGGCCAGGGGCAGTGGCCTCCTGTCGGTATTCGTGCCGCACGCCACCGCAGGGCTGGCGATCATCGAGGTCGGTGCAGGCAGTGATGTCGATCTCCTGGCAAGTATTGACGATCTGTTTCCACTCGACGACAGCTGGGAACATCGCCATGGTTCCCGGGGCCACGGACGCGATCATGTGCTTCCCGCCTATCTCTCTCCGAGCGTCACCATTCCGGTGGTTGATGGCCGGCTCACTCTTGGGACTTGGCAATCGGTGGTCCTGGTCGACCCGAACGCCGACAATGTTGACCGGCGAGTCCGGTTCTCGTTCATCGAGGGTTGACCAAGAACCGTTCGAGCGTGTCTTGCGTACTGACTCTCGAGCACCGAGAGGAGAAACCGATGCGCAATCGCATCACAATGGCGATCGCTTTGTTGTCGCTCATGACATTGGCCGTGCCTTCGATGGCGTCAGGCCGGACGTTGAGTACCCGCCTGGCGGCGGGCAACGAGGTTGGGCAACCCGGTGATCCTGGGACCAGAGGTCGTGTCCATATGATCCTAAACCAGGGCGATGCGGAAGTCTGCTTCAGGATCGATGTTCGAGGAGAGTCGACACCGATTCTTGCTGCGCACATTCACGCCGGCGCGGCTGACGTCAACGGTCCGGTGGTGGTCGATCTTCAGTGGGCCGAAACCAACGGCCAAGGGTGTGTTGGCGCCGACGCAA
Source organism: Acidimicrobiia bacterium (assembly GCA_041746105.1). Lineage (GTDB taxonomy): Bacteria > Actinomycetota > Acidimicrobiia > Spongiisociales > ZC4RG35 > JBFHRE01. Next base: position 33,367 of record JBGTHP010000019.1, on the reverse strand, counting down.
CAATCCTGGAGGCGATACACGCCAACCCGAGCGACTACTACGTGAACGTGCACAACGAAACCGCTCCGGCTGGTGCAGCCCGCGGCCAACTCGGATGACCGGCTGATCGGGGAGGGTGAGAACCTTCCCCGATCGTCATTCCTTGCGGTTCCCGCTCGCACTGATCCTCGGATATGACTGAGGTCCCTGGCGAAATTCGTGTTCCTTCCAATAGTGTTGCCTGAGGCAAGCAAAGGGAGGACATCATGGGTCGCGTTCGTTTGGGACTGGTTCTGGCTGTCATGGCACTACTGGTCTCGGCTTGTTTGGCCGGAGCCAACCCCGTTGAAGGCGAGGACCCGGCCGGATTCTTGATGGGTTTGTGGCACGGCATCATCGCGCCGGTCACCTTTGTTCTGTCGCTCTTCACCAACAACATCAACTTGTACGAGGTCAACAACAGCGGCAACTGGTACGACTTCGGCTTCGTCCTCGGTGCCGGCATTCTGTTTGGAGGTGGCGGGGTAGGAGCGCGTAGAAAAGGAGCCTCGTGACCGCGGTAGACCTGTCGAAGGCATATCGCGAGCACTACACCGCGCGCCAGGATCCGGAGACGGTCGACGTGCCTGTTCGTTCGTACCTGATGATCGACGGGAAAGGAGACCCTGGCACCGACCAGAGTTATGTCGATGCGGTCTCGGCTTTGTACCCGATCGCGTACGGAATCCGAGCCGCACTCAAGAAGTCGACGGGGGATGCCGACAAGGTGATGCCGCTCGAGGGTCTTTGGTGGGCTGAGAACATGTCGAGATTCCGTGACCTGCACAGGTCCGAATGGCTGTGGACGATGATGATCCTCCAACCAGATGTGGTGACGCCCGAACTGGCCGACGAAACGATCACAAGAACCACGAACGCCAAAAAACTCGTATCTGGGCATTTGGTTCGATTCGAAAGTATGGGAGATGGCCTTGCCGCCCAGGTCCTTCACCGCGGCCCGTATGCAGAGGAGGCCCCGACGATCAACCGGCTTCACCTCTATATCGCAGAGCAAGGTTTCCAATTGCGCGGCAAACACCGAGAGATCTATTTGACCGACCCTCTCAAGAGCGCGCCGGCCAACATGAGAACCGTCATCCGCCAGCCGATGGAGCTTTGATCCGGCCCAGACTGACGCTTTTCGGTCGTGGGCTCTCGCTGCATGGAGACACGGAACCTGGAACCGGTTGCACCACTTTCCGGTTTGGGAGCCCAGCCTCCCGAATTGCAGGTTTGAAACGGCGAGCTGCTTCGACTGCTCCGGCCCGTGGGCCCACTGAGTTGTATACCTCATGGTCGCCCGGTTGGGACCCCATATCCCCGGGGTATGGACGGGTGTACTTTCTCTTCTCTTGGGCCTTGCCTGGGATATCGGTGGGGTTCACGTCCCGGCAATATGGAGGAGTGGGTAGTGCGGATCGATACAGACGTTGCGATTGTTGGCGGGGGTCCCGGGGGAGCTTCGAGTGCCTTGTTTCTTGCTCAGCGAGGCATCAAGTCGACGATTATCGAATCCGATTCGTTTCCGCGATTTCACATCGGAGAGTCGATGACAGGCGAATGCGGAGGTTTGGTCCGGAAATTGGGATTCGCAGATCAGATGGCTATGGCTGGACACGCCGTCAAGCATGGGGTAACGGTTTATGGATCTGGGGGCCGGAACAAGTTTTGGGTCCCGGTTATGCGCCGCACAGAGGAAGGCCTCGAAGCCACTACGACCTGGCAGGTGAGACGGAGCCTGTTCGACGGCATGCTGCTCGATGCCGCCCGCAACATGGGTACCGATTTTCTCCCTGGGCTCACCGAACATCCGGTCATCAACGATGATGACTCGGTCGGTGGCGTCTCTGTGACCGACTCATCGGGAAACACCCATGAGGTTCGCTCCAAGGTGTTGATCGACGCCACGGGCCGTAAGACCTGGCTTGCCAATGCCGGAGTCACAGGACCCAAGATCAGGGACAAATACGACAACCAGATTGCGATTTTCTGTCATTTTGCCGGCGCAAAGAGAGATCCCGGTGAGGCGGGCGGAAACACTCTCATCTTCTACAAAGACTTTCTCCAGTGGGGCTGGTTCATACCACTCGATGACGAGACTGTCAGCGTCGGAATTGTCACTCCAACAACGTACTTCAAATCAAAAGGAGAGATCGTCGCGGACTTCTTCCGACGGGAACTGCGCGAACTCAACCCTGAACTCGCCGGTCGCGTGGAGGAAGCACAGGAAGTTGAAGCCGTGCGTGCGGCGACCAACTACTCCTACTTTGTTGACGATTTCACGGGGCCAGGGTTCGTGTGCGTGGGGGATTCACACCGCTTCATAGACCCGATTTTCTCATTTGGGCTCTACATGACGATTTCCGACGCCGAAATGGCAGCCAATTCGATCGCGGATCACCTTCAGGGGGCGGCACCGACGAGTCCAAATCCGTTTCTCGGTTATCAGGAGAGGAGCAAGAGGGGTCTCGGAGCTTTCCAGGATCTCATTGATGGATTCTGGGCGAACCCTCTGGGATTTGGCTACATGGTTCATCACACCGATCATTGGGAGCAGATAATCGACATGTTTGCCGGCCGAGTCTTCGACGAACAACCGCTCGATGCTCAACTTGCGCTGCAAAAGTTGGCCGCAGCATCGAATAGGTGGACAACGGCTGCGGCGAAAGGTCTGGATGCCGGCGATGAAACCGTCGATCAATTGTTGTCGCAAGTCATGCGAGGCTGAGACAACAGCGGTGATGGTCGATCCGATGGGGTCAACCGTCGAGGAGCTCAGTTCCATCGCGGCCCAAGGCGGGTGACCGGCGTTGGTTGACTCGTGGATCCATCCGCAGCAGCCGCTGGACCTGGCGGGTTCCACGCTGACTGCTTATGTTCTATTCGATCTGTTTCTGATCGTCTTCCTCGCCCGCGTTCTCGGATCTGCGCTGGTCCGTGTACGGCAGCCCCGAGTGGTTGGTGAGATTCTCGCCGGTCTGTTGATTGGCCCTACTCTGATCGGCGAGGATCTGTCGTTCTTTCTGGCGCCGGCCCAAGCGAGACCGATCATCTCGAGCATCGCAACGGTCGCATTGATCCTCTTCATGTTCCTGGCCGGAGTCGAGTTCGATGTCGCCGTCGTGAAAGGCCGGAAAAAACAGGCCGGAGTTCTGGCGTTGCTGGCTGTCGCGGTCCCGCTGTTGGCGGGGATCCCCCTCGCGGCGACGGTCCATGACTCGACCTTTGCCGGACCTGCTGCACTCGGGGACTTTTTCGCCTTTGCTCTTTTCATCGGTGCAGTCCTCTCGGTCACGGCTTTTCCGGTCTTGGCGCATATCTTGATGGAACGCAACGAGTTGAATACAGATCTCGGCGGTCTGGCGGTGGCGACGGCCGCCATCATGTCTGTGTTGATGTTCGAATTGATCGGCGTTGCCGCCACCTTCGCAGCTGCCGGCAGCGCCGCTGTCATAGGGCTGAAGGTGGTTTTGTCACTCGTCTTCGGGGCTATCTCATGGTTCCTGATCCGACCTTTCCTCGATCAAAAGATCCGGATGCTCAGCCACGACGGAGGGGTGACACCGGTCGGGCTGTCCATCGTGTTCTGTGGTGCGTTGCTGTTTGGTTTGATCGGTGAACTCCTTGGTATTCATGCCATGGTTGGGGGTTTTGTCTGGGGAGTCGTGATGCCTGTTGATCCGATGTTCCGCAAAGCCATCTCCAATAAGCTCAAGGATGTTGTCACCGTCCTTCTCCTGCCGGTGTTCTTCGCAGTTGCCGGTTTCTCGGCTGATCTCAAACTTCTCAGTTCGGAAACCATGGGCACAGCGCTCTTGGTCTTGTTTGCTGCTGTCGGTAGCAAGTTCCTAGCGGCGATCCCTGCGCGACGATTCGGCCTCAGCTGGAGAGAGGTGGGCATGTTTGGCGCCTTGATCAACACCCGCGGACTTCTCGTTTTGGTGGTTGGACTGATCGGGCTCGATCTCGGGATGATCACTGCGCAGGGGTTTACCGTGTTGGTGTTGGTCGCCCTCGTCACCAACCTGATGACGGTTCCGATTCTGGATAAATTGTCGGGACACCATCGGTCGCCTGCAAGGGTCACGACACAGGTCTGACGGATCCGTAGACGTTTCAATCCGGGATCACAGCTGGCCGTTGTTGACGTCGGCTCGCACCGCAAACTGTCGACGCCGCTCCCTTGTTCGAAATAGGGCAAGGGCTCCGGTTGGCGATGACGGCCGAGGCGCGTACTCTCCGCAAATGGCTCGCCCTCGGATATTCAGGCTGTTGACTCCATCGCCGGCGGTCACACAGTTTCTCAAGACCGAAACTTCGGCCGCCGGCGTGTTGCTCGCCGCTGCCGTTGTTGCGCTGGTCCTCGCCAATACCGGCTGGGCAGAGGCCGTCTCCGACTTCTGGCACACCAAGATCGGATTTTCTGTCGGGCCGCTCGCACTCGAGGAGGACATCCAGCATTGGATCAACGATGGGTTGATGGCGCTGTTCTTCTTTGTGGTCGGTTTGGAGATACGCCGTGAGTTGACCGACGGTGAACTCTCCAGTTGGCGACGGGCGGTGACGCCGGGCATGGCAGCCGTCGGCGGGATGCTGGTGCCCGCCGCGATCTACGGGATTCTCAACGCCGGTGGTCCGGGTGGTGCCGGTTGGGGGATTCCGATGGCCACGGACATAGCGTTTGCCGTCGGGGTGCTCGCACTCGTCGGGGACAGAGTTCCCTCAACGTTGCGAGCGTTTTTGCTCTCCCTTGCCATCGTCGATGACATCGGAGCAATCACCGTTATCGCGATCTTCTACACTTCGGATCTGAATATCGGCTGGCTCGTGGCCGCCGGCGTCCTCTCTGCCTTGATCCTGGTGGGACGACGCTTCATTCCATGGTCCTGGGTTTATGTGCCGATCGGCATCGCCCTGTGGTTTTTTGTTTTGGAGAGCGGCGTCCATGCGACGATCGCCGGTATCGCGCTTGCCTTTCTCCTACCGAGCCGGATCAACCTAGAAGGAGTGGAGCACCGGCTCCACACCTACACAGCATTCCTGGTTCTTCCGTTGTTTGCCTTGGCCAACGCCGGCGTTTCCCTATCAGGATCTGCCCTCGCCCAAGCGGCCGGAAGCAGTGTCACGTGGGGTGTCGGGCTTGGTCTTGTCGCAGGAAAGCTGATCGGGATCCCTCTATTCACCTACCTCGCCGCCGGACTCAGACTCGGAGAGCTCCCCGACGGTGTCACCGTGCGCCACATCGTCGGTCTTTCTGGCCTGGCTGGAATCGGTTTCACGGTTTCGCTGTTCATCACCGGACTGGCGTTCACCGACGCCGCCATCGGGGATGCCGCCAAGGTAGGAATCGTCGCCGGCTCGGTCGTCGCCGGTCTTGTCGGGATCGGAGTTCTCAGAGCGGGGAACGATGATTGACCGAGGAGAGTCGGCAGATGGAGCCTCAGCACCAACCCTCCGCGGCGCAAATGGCAGCCGCTACCGAGAGACACCAGCATCTAGCCGTTGGTTTCGTTTCTCCAGGCGAGCCAGTCGGCCCCTTGCGCCACGTCCCAGTTGGGTCCGTTGAAACCGAGTGTGAACTCAGTGAAACCCATTGCCACAAGGTCAGGGGCTTCCTTGTCGAGGAAGCGATCTAGGTCTTCCGGTTCCACTCCGAGACCCCAAGCGATTTCGGTCGGGTCGCGCCCGATTTCGTCGCACCATTTGTGGAGCGCGGTGACTTTGGGCTCGAGTTCTTCTGCATGGTCGGGAAACATGGCGTGCCAGCGGTTCCCGTGTTCGGCCACGGCCCGTAGCGTGATCTGCTCACCTGTTCCCGCGATGAGGATGGGGATTGGCCGCACCGGTGCAGGGTTCAAAACGTCCAGACGTGACTTGATGCGCGGAAGTGCACTTCTCAGCGCGGTCAGGCGACTTGCCGCCGTCCCGAACTCGTAGCCGTATTCGTCGTAGTCGCGTTGGCACCACCCACCCCCGAGACCCAGGACGAATCTTCCCCTCGAGATGTGGTCGATCGTGCGAGCCATGTCGGCAACGAGGTCCGGGTTGCGATACGAGTTGCATGCCACCAGCGGGCCGATTTCGACACGGGTGGTTTGTTCTGCCCACGCCGCCAGCATGCTCCAGCATTCGAAGTGAGGTCCGTTGCGGTCGCCATATAGAGGAAAGAAATGGTCCCAGTTGTATATGGTGTCGTATCCGAGGTCTTCCGCCTGGCCGACGGCCATGCGAATTGCTTCGTAGGTCCCCTGCTGCGGATGTAGCTGTGCCGCAACTCTGATGCTCATGCGCGAATTCTACGTGCGGACATTTCTTCGTCGACACGCCAGGTGGTACCACCATCGTTCGACTCGATTCCACGCCAAGTGAACGAATCGGGTGTTATGTCGGAGAAGACCCAGCGCGTTGCGCCCGCGTCCTCGTCGACGGACTCCATGACGATTTCTCCGTCGACGTCGCGGGCATGGAACCGATGAACCATTCCTCTTTTGGGGTTGATCCAGGTCACTCGCCACGCCCCCAGGGCCGGGTCCGGGTATCGAATTGTCGTCCCATATCCAAGACCTGCTTCGGGTTCGCCGCGCCTCGGGACGATCCAGACGTCCTGGACGGCTCGGCCTTCGAGCGTCCATCCGAAATGCCATTCGCCTTTCGCTTCGCGGGTTTCGCCGTCCAGTTGGCCCCGCCAGTCGAGTTCCCACGACCCGACCATGCGACCGAAAAGAGACATGTCGACGTCGGAGGAAGGTCCGGCGGCAAGGAGTGGTTCGACGATCGTCGAGGTCGCCGGTTGATTGGTCATTGTGTTCCTTTCCAGTCAGATCAGCGCGTCGAGTAGGGCGCGCAGAGTTTTTCTTGCGTCGAGGAGTTGGCGTTCGGTGACTCCAGCCTTCTTCAGTAGTTGGGCGCGGGACAAATCTGAGCGGGCAAAAAGGGTGGTCATCGTCTCGCGCCCCGTCTTGGTGAGTTGCACCAGCGGCGATGCCTGGTGATCGGGGTTGGGGAGCAGCATCATGTCGTCGGACTCGACAAGGGCATTGACCACCCGTTGCACGCTTTGGCGGGTCAGGCCAAGGCGGCGGGCCATGACCGGAACTGTCTGGGGCCCATCCGAGACCACGCTGAGCGCGTGCCAGCGGGCGGCCGTCTGGCCGATTTCGCGTGCCATCTCATCGCTGGTTCGGCGGGAAGCGCCGGCTAGTTCGTAGACCTCTGCCATCAACAATCGATAGGCTTCTAACATGACAGTATGATGTCATATCGACAGGATGCTGTCAAGATGGATTCGCCGAGATTCCACTCGGAGAACGCATCACCGTGGTTATGGTCTGGGATGGTGCCGGAGGGTGGTGGTTGCTGCCCCCCGACACCGGATTTGTTGAGCCACCGCGATCGGTCGAATCAGAGGGGTATGAATGGCTGACTTCTTCACCGGGGTCGATTCGGTTCGATTCGGCGGGATCGATTCTGATGACCCGATGTCGTACAAGGTGTACGACGCCGACCGGATGGTGCTGGGAAATCGCATGGAGGATCACCTTCGGATCGCCGTGTGTTACTGGCATTCGTTCAACTGGCCCGGATCCGACGTTTTTGGTTCCGGTACATTTGATCGACCATGGCTGGTAGCCGGCCAAGACCCGATGGAGGCGGCGCGAGCCAAAATGGACGCAGCTTTCGAGTTCGTCTCGAAACTCGGAACACCGTTCTTCTGCTTCCACGATGTCGACATCGCCCCTGAGGGCGGAAGTTTCCCCGAATCGGCCTCCAACCTCGAAAAGATGGTGGACTATGCCGAGGGGAAGATGGCAGCGACCGGAGTCCGTCTGCTCTGGGGTACGGCGAACCTCTTCTCGCACCCGCGTTACGCCGCCGGTGCCGCCACCAACCCTGACCCCGACGTTTTTGCATATGCCGCTGCCCAGGTAAAACACGCGCTCGAGGCCACTCATCGTCTCGGTGGAGCCAACTACGTCCTGTGGGGGGGACGCGAGGGTTACGAAACTCTTCTCAACACAGACCTGAAACGAGAGGCCGAACAGCTGGCTCGGTTCCTGACGATGGTTGCCGAGCACAAACGCAAGATCGGTTTCGATGGCACCCTGTTGCTGGAACCGAAGCCGCAGGAACCAACCAAACATCAGTACGACTACGACTCACAGTCGGTCCACGGATTCCTCGACCGATTTGATCTCGTCGGTGAATACAAGGTCAATCTCGAGGTGAACCATGCCACCCTGGCCGGCCATTCCTTCCACCACGAGGTGGCCTACGCAGTCGACAACGGGCTGCTCGGGAGCGTCGACGCCAACCGCGGCGACTACCAGAACGGATGGGATACGGATCAGTTTCCGAACTCGGTAGAGGAACTGTCGCCTGCCATGCACGAAATCCTGCGCGGTGGCGGATTGGGAAGTGGCGGATTCAATTTCGACACGAAACTTCGGCGTCAATCGATTGACCGCACCGATCTCTTCCACGGGCATATCGGCGGGATCGACACTTTGGCGAGAGCGCTCCTGGTTGCCGCCGACATGATCGAACAACAAACATTGATCAGACCACGCGAGGCCCGCTACGCAGGTTGGGCTAGCCCCCTCGGGTCGGGCATCCTGTCAGGCTCGGAGTCGCTCGACTCTCTGGAGGCGATGGTGTCGGCAGGAGACATCGATCCCGTCCCGGTCTCGGGTCGCCAGGAGTTCCTCGAAAACCAGGTGAACCAGGTGATCTGGCGCCGCGAGCGCTGAGCGGCCGTGCCCTACGTTCTCGGCTTGGACAGCTCGACGACAGCTACCAAGGCGATTCTGGTCGCCGCAGACGGATCCGTGGTAGCGGTCGAATCAAGCGGATACCCGTTCGAATCTCCCAAACCTCTGTGGGCCGAGCAAGATGCTGGGTTGTGGTGGGCTGCGACCTGTACCTCGATCCAGAAGGCACTCTCGAGCGCCGGGGTTGCCGGGAGCGAGGTCGTCGCCGTGGGATTGACCGGGCAGATGCACGGCCTCGTGCTCTTGGACGGATCGGGACGGCCCTTGCGTCCTGCGATTCTGTGGAACGATCAGCGCACCGCAGACGAGTGTGATCAGATCCGCGGGCGCATCGGGCGGGAACGGCTCATCTCGATAAGCGGCAACGATGCGCTGACCGGTTTCACAGCGCCCAAGATTCTTTGGGTTCGCAACCACGAACCAGAGATCTTCGCCAAGGCACGCCATGTCCTGTTGCCGAAGGACTACGTCAGGCTGATGCTCACCGGTGGTTATGCCACGGACAGGGCCGGCGCCGCCGGCACGGGCCTTTTTGACCTGGGAGAGCGGAATTGGTCCTCATCTCTTCTTTCCGGCCTCGAACTCGACCCCGATTGGTTTCCAACAACCCACGAGGGAACGGAAGTCACAGGTGTGATCACCGCGTCGTCGGCAGCGGCCACCGGTTTGGTCGCGGGAACCCCGGTGGTCGCAGGCGGTGGTGATCAAGCTGCGAACGGCGTAGGCGTGGGCGCGGTCAGCGAAGGGATCGCGGCGCTTTCTCTCGGTACCTCTGGGGTGGTGTTCGTCAGCGCAGACCGACCGGTGATCGAGCCGCAGGGAAGGCTCCATGCCTTCTGTCATGCGGTGCCGGGAAAGTGGCATCTGATGGGAGTGATGCTGTCGGCCGCCGGGAGTTTGAGGTGGTTCAAAGAAACACTCGCTCCGGAAGCCACCTATGACGACCTGGTCGAGTCCGCAGCAGAAATCGAGGCTGGGAGCGAAGGCCTGCTGTTCCTTCCGTATCTGAGCGGCGAACGTACTCCACATCCTGATCCTTTGGCGCGCGGAGCTTTTGTCGGTCTCACCCTGCGCCATACCAGGGCCCATATGGTCAGAGCCATCATGGAGGGTGTCGCGTTCGGGTTGCGCGATTCACTCGACCTGATTCGGGGGGCGGGCGTGGCCGTGGATCAGGTGAGGGCGTCAGGCGGAGGGACGAGGAGCCTGCTGTGGCGCCAGATCATCGCCGATGTCCTCGACGCCGAAGTCGCGACCACAGCCACGAGTGAAGGTGCCGCCTTCGGTGCCGCCGTCCTCGCCGCCGTGGGTGGCGGATGGCACGCGGCGGTTCAGTCGGCGGTGGATGATTGGGTCAGTATCGGGGAGTCGGTGGCGCCTTCCCCGGCGGCCAGTCGTTACCGGCAGGTTCACGCCCAATATGCCTCCCTGTATCCATTGCTCAAGCCGACCTGGAGCCAAGATTGAGTTCGTGAGACATCCTCAGGGTTTGGCAAGGGAAAAACCCGATGGACGGATGTCCAGTTCTCGTGCATCGTGGAGAGTGCAAAAAACAACCCTTGAAAGGAGGCGACGTGACCTCGGAAGCGACCCACGTCCCTACAAACGGTCAGATCTCGGCGGACTCCCGAAACTGGGCGATGATGAGCCATCTATCGGCGTTTGTGATGTTGCTGGGCGTACCCAGCGTCATCGGCCCACTTGTGGCATGGCTGGTCAAAAAGGACCAGGACGCTTTTGTGGCCGACCAGGCCAAAGAAGCGCTCAACTTCAACTTGTCATTCCTGATATACGGGCTCGTGGCTGCGGTGTCCCTGATCGTCCTGGTGGGTTTCATCCTATTGCCTGCCTTGTTCATTGCCTGGGTGGTGCTGGTAATACAGGCTGCGATCAAAGCGTCCAACGGCGAGTACTACCGGTACCCATTCACACTGCGACTGGTCAACTGAACTTCTAGCCGAGCGAGTGCCGAGCCCCGGTTACGGCTGGGGCTCGGTGCCCGAATAGGCTCGACCTCGTGCGGCTCATCACCTATAACGTCAATTCGGTCACCACCAGAGCGTCGCGGATCGTGGCGCTGCTCGAAGACCTGGAACCGGATGTGCTGTGTCTCCAGGAGACGAAGGTTTCGCCCGACGCTTTTCCTCATCTGGACTTTCATGCCGCCGGATATCAGGCGGTCGATTGGTCGGGCGGCCGGTGGGAGGGTGTGGCGATCCTGGCCCGATCCGATGCGACCATCGAGGATGTCGTTTCCGGCCTGCCCGGCCAGCCGGACCCGCATGAGGCAAGGTGGCTGGAGGCCACGGTCAACGGGGTTCGTGTTGTCAGCACGTATGTTCCCAATGGGCGGGAACTGGGAAGCGAGAGCTTTGCGTCGAAGCTCTTGTTTCTCGAAGCGATGGCGGCGAGGGTCGGTGAGTTCGCGTCGATGACTGCGGTGATCACGGGCGATATGAACGTATGCCCCTCGGACCTCGATGTCTGGGATGTCCGCCAAATCCATGGCGCGACCCATATAACCGATGATGAACGATCCCGTTTCCGGGCAATACTCGCCACCGGCTACGTTGATGCTTTCAGACATCTGTATCCGAGCGAACCCGGCTACACCTGGTGGGACTACCGGGCGGGCCACTTCCACAAAGGTTTTGGTCTTCGAATCGATCTCGCGCTGGTCAGCCGGCCGATGACCAAGGATCTCACCAGAGCCCACGTCGAGCGCGCTTATCGCAAACCCACCACAGTTCCCGGAACCAAACCCTCAGACCACGCGCCGTTGACCATCGATTTTGGGTGAGGCGGGTTGGACTAGACGAGGCGGTCAACGGGCGGCGGCCGCCATTCAGCCTGAGTTGCTCGGACGAACTCGATATTCGGCAGTCAACGCGCCGGGATCGACTTCTGCCCCTGGTGCGCCAGTCGTGATCTGTGCTGGGCCCATCACCTATGTCCCGGCGTAGATCTCGGTTCCCAGGTGCACGGGTGATTTCGGAGTTTGGGGTTCTGGTTGTGAATCCCGGTGCTGGGCTCCGTTCGGCTCAGCCGACTGGGTGGAGGGCTTGGCGGGCTGCATCGATCGCTTCAGGCAGGGGGAGGGACCTGCCGCTTTGCCATTCCGCCTCGTATTCGTCACCCAAGTGTTCTCTGCCGAGCCTCATCAGGGACCTGGCTGGCCTCGGCGTCCGGGCCGCTGAGGGAGTAGTTGGACACTTCCAGCCATCGTTCCGCCGCTCCGTGGAGATGGATCGGCTGGACCGAACTGCGGAAGCTCGAGTGAATCAGCTGGCGGCGGCCGCCATCAGCCTGAGTTGCTCGGCGCCGTCAGATGGCTCACGGTCGTAGATACGGCCCGCGAAAAGGTCGATCATGTCTTCGGCGTACGACGAGTGGTGCACGAGGTATCCGAATCCGAGCGGGTTGTTCCAGAAGGCGTCGACGAGATCCTGGAGTCTGGACTGGCCGCGTTCACAGAACTCGCGGTGCTCCTCTAGGGCTTCGTCGTCACCGCCCTTGAGAAGGCCGGCGACTGCGTCGGCCGCGCTCTCGGCCTCGGCCATCGTCACATACAGGCCGAAGGAGAAGATTGGATCGATGAACCGGTGGGCATCACCGATGCACACGAAGCCGTCGCCGACAAAATCGGGAACCTCGTACGAGAAGTTGGCGGTGGTACGGACAGGTTCCACTTCCGAGGCCCCCTCGAGCCGGCGTGCCAGATCGGGGTTCAGCGTCAGCACTTCGTTGCGGAAATAGGTCTCGACGTCGTCTGCGCGTTCTTTGAAGTACTCGTTTGGGGCCACAACACCGACTGAGACCGTCTCGGCATCGATCGGGATGAACCAGGCCCAATGGAGGTGGTCGGCGTAGAAGATCAAGGTGTTGTCGGCATCATCGCCCTGATCGCGAAGAGCGCCCTGTACGTGTGTAAACACCGCAGTCTGCGTCGCGTAGTGGCCCCGTTCCTTGCGGCCGGTGAGTCCTTCTTTGGCCGCCCAGGTGCTCCGCCCAGAGGCGTCAATGACCACTTTTGCGGTGAAGTTCTCGACTGATCCACCTGACCGTGCGACCTTTACGCCGACGACAGACCCTTCGGCGTTGCGGAGAGCTTCGATCGCCTTTCCGTGGATCGCATGGGCACCTCTTTCGTGAGCGGCTTCCAGCAACATCGCATCGAACTCACTGCGCCTCACCTGCCAGGTCGAGGTCTGCTCGAGTTCTTGTTCTGGACCGCGGGACATCACTGGAACTCGAAAGCGGTTTTTTCCACCGGGTCCGATCACATCGGTTGCAAATTTGACAGGAAACTGGCTTCGCACCATCTGGCCACCGAGCCCGAGTCGGCGGACCAGGGCGCCGCATTCCCCGGTCATGGACTCTCCGATGTGAAACCTCGGGAAGTCCTCTTGCTCGATGATCGCCACGTCTAGACCGTGCTCGATCAGTTTCAGTGCAGCCGTGGCCCCGCCCGGCCCGCCACCAACAACAACAACATCCAAATCCATTAACTCCCCAATCCGAGAATGATCGGCCCCACCGACTGCTTATCACCCTAACGGGCCCCGTGGCAAAAGGTCAGGTCGACGTGATCGCTCGCTGGTGATGGTCACCACTCGGAAATCCAATACCGCGAAAGGTGGTCGACGAGAGGACGGCTGCCATTTGACCAGAGGTACGGCAGAGGGCGGGCCGAGGTCGCGCCGATTGCGGTGTGGGTTGTATCGGGGGTGCCGCGGATCCTGCCGGCGTCGAGTGACTAGATTCATCAGCGTGGGTTGTGCGATCGAAGTTGCCGGGCTGAGTCACGACTACGGGGCGATCCGAGCCCTCTCGAACGTGGATCTTCAGGTAGAGCGAGGCGAGATCTTCGGTCTGATCGGGCCCAACGGGGCAGGTAAAACAACTTTGATCAGAACCATCGTCGGATCTCTTCATCCGCGTGATGGAAAAGTCACGGTGCTTGGCCTCGAACCACAAGCAGACCGCTGGAAGCTGCGTTCTCATCTTGGCTACATGCCCCAGGCTGCCGCCCTGTACGACGACCTGACCGTCCGAGCAAACGTCTCCTTCTTTCTTGCCGGACATCAAAGAGGCAATGGCCGGGCCCAGGTCGAAGAGTCGCTTTCGTTCGTCGAACTGTCGGACCGCGCCGGCCACCGCGTTCACACCCTGTCAGGAGGAATGAAACAGAGGCTGTCATTGGCATGTGCATTGGTGCATCGGCCAGAAGTGCTTCTGCTCGACGAACCCACCGCCGGTGTCGACCCGGAGCTTCGTGCCAGCTTCTGGCAGAGGTTCAGGGACCTGGCCTCCAAAGGCACAACCATCGTGGTCTCGACCCACCAGATGGACGAGGCGTATGCGTGCGACCGGATTGCGATCTTGAGCAGGGGCCAGGTCGTTGCAGCCGACCAGCCCCGTCTTTTGGCCCCCGGCGCCAGGGCGACGGTGCGCCTGTGGCGCAACGGCCAAGTCAGCGAGCATTCGGTTGCCGACTACCGAGACGAACTGCCCGGTCTTCTCTCGACACCCGCCGATCGCATCGAGATCGAACACGAGACACTCGAGGATGTGGTGTTGAGATTGATACGAGGCGGCCAATGACCACTGCCACCGGATTGACCAGGAGCTTCACCGTCGGCCGCCGGGTTTTTGCCCAACTGCGCGGGGATCGCCGTTTCCTCGCTTTGAGCATGGTCGCACCCCTGGTCGTGATATTCCTGCTGAAAACGTTCTGGGATTCGATCGGGACCGTCGGACTGGCCCAGGCCAACTTCGCCGCACCCGCCGGCGTCTTCATCGTTCACTTCGTCACCTACGTGCTCACAGCCATCGTTCTCGTACGCGAACGGGTTGCAGGGACGATGGAGCGGATGTTTGTCGACGGCTATCGGCCAGGCTCGATCGTGGCCGGCTACCTCGGTGGCTACACCGTCCTGGCAACCCTGCAGTCGATCCTGATCTTGATCGAATTGAATCTGCTGTTCGATCTCGGTTTTGGTTTCGCCGACAACGTCGCCGTGTTCGTGGTGATGTGGTTGATGGCGGTGCTGTCGATGTCGCTTGGTGTTCTGGTGTCGAACGCGGCCAGGAACGAGGGCCAGGTTTTTCCATTCATCCCGCTAGTCATGGTTCCGCCGGTGTTCCTGTCTGGCCTGATAGTCGCCGTCGATTCGCTCCCGACCTGGGCTCAAGTGGTGTCGCGGGTCGTTCCGTTGTATTACGGAATCGAGGTCGTCAAAGCGGTTTTGGCGGGTGGATCCATGCTGGACGCCTTGGGAGCGTTGATCATGCTGCCGGTTTTGATTGTGGCGGTGCTGTTTCTGGCGGCTCGCACATTGCGTGAAAGTCGCTGACCATCGTCAGCTCGAGACGTAGTGGCGTTCGGCTTGCCACGGTTGGGGTCCGTCGAAGTCGAAGTATCTGGTCTTGATCAGGGAGATGTTCTCGTTCCCCACGAGTCCACCGCGGAGACGACCGTTGTGGAGCCGGATCGAGTGGTAGTGGAGGGGTGATCGCGCCACGGCCTCGTCGTGCCGCGGGTCGGAACCCCATCCGTTTTTGGCGACGACATCGGCGAAAAGGACCAGGTTGCCCCACCCCACCGAGGGGGTGAACAGGTTGAAGTAGGTGATCAGACCAGGTTGTTCGGTCATGGTTGCGATCAACGATTCCTCCAGCAGGTTGATCGGCTCGTGGTCGGTGTCTACGCGCGCCTGGCCAAAAAATCCGACTGCGCTCATTTCGCCGCCAACGCTCAAAAGGGCGGGGTGGGGGAGGATCAACTTGTAAGAGCGGCCCGACGAATCGGTGAACCGGGCGTCGCGCGGCTCGGAAGGTGGTCGTTGGCGCACCTGATCCCTGAGCAGACCAAGCATGTGGTTCATGGTCAGGAGGTCGTCGGTCGAGCGATCAGACGAAGCAAAGCCGTGATCGAGGACCTCTGTTGTCGGACCGAGCAGGAGCATCCATTCGAACTCTACGGTCGCCTGCTCTGGTATCAATTAGCGTCCTCGAAATGCGTGCGGACATCGTGATCGTCGGCGGGGCCGTGATGGGATCTTCTATCGCTCACCACTTGCTTCGCCTTGAACCCGGTCTCGACGTCGTCGTGGTTGAGAAGGATCTCTCCTTCCGTCATTCGTCGACGTTGTTGTCCGACGGCAATGTCAGGATTCAATTCAACCTCCCGGAGAACATCTCCATGTCGGTTTATGCCTTGAACGTTCTGGAGTCTTTCTCGGAGGATTTTGCGGTAGACGGATGGCGCCCAGATCCGGCGCCGCGGCATCAAGGCAACCTGTTCTTGACCGCTGCCGACGGCGAACTCGCGGCGAGGGCAGGCATGGACCGTCAGTTGGCGATGGGATGTGACGTCGAGTGGCTGGAGCCTTCCACAATCCACCAACGTTTTCCGGCCTACTCCGGTACCGGATATGTTGGAGGCACGTTCGGGCCGCGGGACGGGTCGGTGGATCCAAACGCAGTGCTCAATGGATACCGGAGAAAGGCGAGCGCGGCAGGGGCGCGCTATCTCGAGAAAGAGGTGCAGTCCATTCGTGCCGATGACAGCGGGGTCGTCGGTGTCGAGTTGGTTGGCGGCGACGGGATCGGCGCCGACGTCGTTGTCAACGCGGCCGGCGCCTGGTGCGCTCCCCTGGTCGAGTCGATTGGTGTGGACATACCCGTCATCCCGGTGGTGCGATCGGTTTATGTTGCCGAAACCGCGATCAACGGTGCACTTCCGAGCGTCTTCTTACCATCCGGCCTCTACGTGTTGAGCGAGACCGAGGGCCGGTTTTTGATCGGTTGGTCACTGCCCGACGACCCGGTGGGGTATGACCTGGCGTTCTCCAGAGCCCTATTCGATGATCGGATCTGGCCCGAACTCGCGACCGCGCTTCCTGCATTTGACAGCCTCCGCGTGGTTGGAGGGTGGTCCGGGTTGTACGAGGTCAATCAACTGGATGGCAACGCCATTCTGGGCGAGTGGCCTGGCCTGCGCGGATTGTATGTGGCGAACGGATTCTCCGGGCACGGGTTCCAACAGTGTCATGCGGTCGGGAGACACCTTGCCGAGTTGATAACAAGCCGTCCGCCCAGCCTCGACCTGTCACGTTTCGGGGCTGAACGGATCGTGGCGGGAGAGCCCTACCCAGAACACGGTGGCCGCATCATCTGATGCCACAGGCGGCCCCGTCAGGGAAGATGCAGACCGATCTCGGGAAAGCCATAGGTGACACAGAGTCCCATGGCATTCACCCCGATGATGGCGAGTATGAGAATGCCCATGGTGCGCGAGCGCCAAGGCGTCGACCGTGCCGGTGCCGGCATGTACCACGAAGGGAGAAGCCCGTCCGCCTGGCCGAACGCCATTGGCTCCGCATCGAGGTCGAACGGGAGGTCGGGGTCGGCCGCCAGCGCCAACTCGGTCAGTTCCTCCAGGCTCAGCTCGCCGGTTTCCATGGCGACCAACGTAGTCGACGATTGTCGGTACATCTCATCTGGCAACCGCTTCGACACCGCCGTCACCGTCTCGTAAGGTCAGACGATGGAGTCCGTGATCCACTTTCGTGAGGTGGTCAAACAGTACCCCGGCACCCTTGCGCTGGATTCTCTGACGCTGTCGATACCGGCCGGACGGCTCGTAGGGTTCCTCGGTCCGAACGGCGCAGGTAAAACGACCTCGTTTCGGGCGTTGCTCGGTCTGACCAGGGTCAGCTCTGGGGCGATCGAGGTATTGGGGCTTAGTGTTGGCAAAGATACTCCGGCGATCGTGAAGCGGGTTGGCGCCGTGGTCGAAGAGCCCGGGTTGTACAAGACGCTCAATGCGATCGACAACATGCGGGTCGCAGCCGATGTCCTCGGGCGAGGTCACTCCGAGATCGGCGCCCTGCTCGACTTCGTCGAACTGACCGAAGCTGCAAAACGAAAAGTGGACCAGTACTCGAAGGGGATGAGACAGAGGCTTGCTCTCGCCACCGCCATGATCGGTGATCCGGAAGTCCTGATTCTTGATGAGCCGCTCGACGGACTGGATCCGGCGGGCCAGGTGGTACTCAAACGCCAGCTGCAGGATTTGGTTGCGGATCGGGGCAAGAGCGTGATTGTGTCGAGCCACGATCTCGCCGACGTCGAGCAGCTTGCACAACACGTGATCGTCATCGACCGAGGGCGTTTGGTCACGGCGGGGGCACTCGGGGACATCATTGGACACGACAGTCGCCATACGGTTTTGGTGGCCGACCCTGCCGGCGGTCAAGCGGCGCTGAAGGGCGTAGGGATCGAGTCGACCATTTCAGGTTCGGAACTGATAGTGGACGAGAGCGATGGGGCAATGATCTCTAGGGTTCTGGCCGGTGCCGGGATCTATCCCTCGATGCTCGTACCCAAGAGAACGTCGCTGGAGTCGGTGTTCTTGTCATTGACTCGACGAGGCGATTCGTCATGATCGGCGTGCTCAAAGCCGACTTCCTCAAGCTACGAAAGCGCTGGTTGTACTGGACGCTGATCATCGTGCTTGCGGTTCTTCTCGGACTGAGCGCCGCCATTCTGTTGATAGTGCCCGAGGTCAGCCCCGGCGCCATCCCCGAGCTGCCGAAACTCAACAGGTCGGACGCACTGATCTTGGGGGCGCAGCAGGCAATTGGGCAGACCTGGTTTCCGCTCATCCTTGCTGTCGTATTTCTGGGAGGAGAGCTCCCGTCTTCGGTGTGGGCATCAGAGCTGACCCGAGAGTCGAGACGCTGGGTTCATCTGTTGTCCAAGGTCCTCATCCTGACGATTGCTTCGTGGCTGGCGATGGTGGTTGCCACTTCTGGGTGGGCGGTTCTGGCTGCGATCTTTACCGATGGCGCCGGTTTGGAAGCCTCCGCCTGGCTCGCGATCACATGGAAAGCGAGTCTGATTCAGCTCACATGGGTGGCACTGGGTCTCGGCGCGATCTCAGTTCTCCGCTCGACCGGCATTTCCATCGGGCTCGCCATCGCCTTCTCCTTCTTGGAGGGTCTAAGTGCGCTCTGGGAGCCGTATCGCAACGTCTCGCTGACAACGGCATCAACCGCCCTGATGGGAACGCTCGAAACCGACATCTCGGGAGGTCTCGGTTTCGGGTTCACCGGCCCGATGGCATTGGGTCATGCCCTGGCTGTTGTTTTCGGCTGGGGCTTGATCGGGGTTCTCATGGCTGTGGTCGGTCTCGAGCGGCGGGATCCCTAAACCGGCTCCGAAGTTGTTGCCGAAGTTGGGACGGTTAGTCCTCTCTACGCCTGACGGATCTCCAACGGGCGACACCCGTCCCCAGGAGCAGGGCGCCCAGGGCGACAAAGAATGGAATGTCGACCGCCGGACGTCCGCCGAGATCCCGGCCAACAAGGTGCGACACGAGATGCGCCGACGAGCCGATGCCAACTCCGAGCAATGCCACGGCGAGGGCATCCGGCCGACTCGTCATCGAAGCGAGTAACAACACGGCGCCGAGACCGATCTGAAACGCCCCAATGTCCTGGATCAAGTGCTGGTTGTAGGGGTCAAAATTCGCGATCGAGTCAAAGAACGCCTGCGGGGCCACCATCGCCCAAACGCCAAGAGCAGCCAGGACTACGCCGGCGAGGGCGGCAATCGTGCCGGCCAGGCCAGATCCGGAACGTTCAGAATGCATCCCGTCTCCTGTCTTCCGCCTCAGTCGTTGATGGCTTCAAGCACAAACACCGAAATCTCTCGGTGGGAAGCCCACACCGGGTAGTGGGTGTAACCAGGGTAGATGGATGACGCAGCTTGCCAGACGGTGTCGGCTTCCTCCCCCTTGATATTTCTCGCGATAACCGAGGCGGATCTGTCTCGATAGGTCAATGTCGCTGCAGGTTGAGCGTGCAGGTTGTGGACCCATCCCGGCGTCGGTCGTTGGCCGAATCCGGTGCCGATCAGCGCGAGCGTCGAACCAACCGGAATGCCGAGCAGAGGCACGGTGCGGAGCAGGCCGCTTTGAGCGCCCGTGGTCGTGAGGAATACCACGGGCAGACCGGTCATCGCCGACGTGGCCGTAGCTCGTCCTCTGGTGAACTTGAGTACAAGCCGGTCGACCCGGTGGAGCATCTTGGAGTTGAGCTTGGCCATGGGTTTGGTTGTCGCGATGCGAATCACGCCATCGTGGGCCGCTCCAGGGCGGCGATAGTGATAACCCAACGCGTCTGACAGACCGGAAGCCACCTTCACAGGGTAGTCCCACCCCCATTCCAGGGAGGCAGCCCGGGATCGTCCCAAAGGCCTGGCGGATGGCTCGATCTACGCCAGAAAATCGTATGCTACCGGGGTTTCAAGCCATCAAGTGTCCGGGTTGGCATGCCGATACGGTGTCCATGCTCAGGGTCAATGTCGCAGAGCGGCTCTCTCGATGGTGGATGGCGTCAATTCTGATAGCTGTAGTTCTCGCCTTGGGGCTGGGCGGATTGGCAACCTACCTTGGGGTCGAATCGACCAAACCTGTGGGAGAGGGTGAGCTCTTGGCGGGGGATGCCCAGGCGGCCGCTGCCGCTGTGGAGAGAGGCAACAACGACGGGACCGATGTCGACGAAACCCTCGGTCATCTCCGAAATCGGCTCGAGATCGAAGCCGTCGGCTTGGCGGACGCCACCGGTGCGGTGGTTGCTTCGACATCACCTTCGATGATCGGACCGCCGGCGCTCGATCCCTTCTTGATCTACGCACTCTCTGAAGGCGTGTTCGCGGCCGTCGCCAAGCCGTCGCCGTGGGCAGTGAATGTCGCCGGCATGCAGGAGTGGAGGATCGGGGACACCCTCTATTTCGCACTGCAACCAATCGAGGGCGGCGGAGGCGTGGTCATGGTTTACGACGTCTCCGAGTTGTTGGAACGACGAGCGAGGGCTACCGCCTTGGCTCCCGCCGTCATCCCGTTGGGGATTGCTGGCGCCGCTCTTCTCCTGATCGCCGGCGTCGTGGCGGCCGCTCGATCGCGAGCCGTGCATGCAAGACGCCGCATGGCGTTCGAGGCGAACCTGATGAGGATGAGGTCAGCAGAGTTGGAGCATCACAACGTGGAGCTGACCGAGGCCCGGGCCGAGACAGAGCGTGCACTGGCTCTGGCCGAGGAGAAAAACCGAATCAGAGCGGAGTTCGTCCTGATGATCAACCACGAGTTGAGGACTCCGCTGACAGGTGTTGTCACCGGCGCCCGATTGCTCGAGGCAAGTCCTTCTCTTGCAGGCGACGATCGTGACCTGCTCGCCGACATCATCACAGACGGCGAGCGTCTCGAGTCGATGATCGGTCAGATGCTGGCGGTGGCCCGTGTCGAGAACCGTGGACTTTTCGTCAACTCCATGTCGGAACGAGTGTCTCAGCTGATTCCCCGCTTGAGCCTGGCCCACCGCCGCGCTGCGGTCTCGGTGCGGCCCGGTTTCGACGTTGAGCAAACATCGGTTGTTACCGATGTGACTACGTTGTGCCAACTCGTGGCGACCCTGGTCGACAACTCATACACACACGGTGCTACCCGGGCGCAGGTGCTTTTGGCAAACGACCTTCCGGTTGACCCTGATCTCGAGGTGGGGGAACGTCCAACCGACCCCATATTCGTCATGGTTGTAGACAACGGGCCCGGGATCGACGCTGCATTTCTCCCAAGGGCGTTCGAGAAGTTCGAAAAATCCGGCATGAACCCTGGCACCGGCCTAGGACTCCACATGGCCAAGATGATGGCAGACGCCATCGGAGCTTCGATCTCGGTGGTGACGTCGAAATCCGGGACGGCGATGGCAATCGGGTTGCCCCAGGTGGCGGTGCGGGAGGCGGCGGTATGAGGCGCCGCCTTTTGGCTCTGGCCGCACTAGGGACGGTGGTCGCCTGCTCGGCAGCGGTAACAGGTCCCGACGGGATTGTGACGTTAAGCGAGTTTTCGGTTGTGGCCCCCGCATCGATTTCGGGTTTTACCACCGTAGAAGTGGTGAACAAGGGCGAGATGAGCCACACGCTGGTTGTGGCGGATGCAGCCGGGCGAGTTGTCACATCGTCAGAAGTTGTCGGCCCTGGGGAGCGTGGCAGGCTCGAGCTCGATCTCCTTCCTGGAGAATATGAGTTCACTTGCCGTATCGTTCTCGAGCTTCCAGACGGAACGATTGGTGACCACTACGCCCGCGGGATGGAGACAGACGTGGTGGTGGAGGCATGACCGGTTGTCAGCCCGTGTCGAGAACCGTCTGTTGGGAAGGGTACGGGTCACCGTCGGTAGGTTCGAGAGTGACCCACAATCTCGGGAAATCTGCTCTCTGAACCCCGGCCCAGGTCTCGATCCGACCGGCGCCCGAGAATGTTCCGGCGGATACGTAGATCCCGTTCCCACTCAGCCAGAGTTCGTAATGGGAACCTTGCGGTGCGGTCCTCAGTCCGGTCACATCGAGCACCATCCGAGTACCGACGTCGTCGCTCCACCCCGAGATCTCGGCGGATGCCGAAGGCTCGAGGGTGGTGCCGGCTGCGGTCACCGACCAATCCGGTGGCGGTTCTCTGGTGAGGACCACCACCGCCATCGTCAACAACCCGATCGCACCGGCCATGACCGGGATCAACCAACGCCGCCCAGGTCGGCGCGCGGCCGGCTCCATCCCACCTGAGATGAGTGCAGAGACCTGTGCGGCGAGCGAGTCGGGGGGTTCTTCCCAGACAGCAGGATTCGATATGGATGCGCGCCATGCCTGGAGTTCGGACAGCCGGGAACGACAGGCGGGGCAACCGTTGAGGTGGCCGTGGTCGGTGCCTACCTCGCCGGCGAGGAACGCCGAGCGGAACTCGTCACAGCTCATGCCGTTGCCTCCTTCAGACTGTCGAGCAGTTCAGCCATCCTCTTGTGGGCGCGGTGTGATCGGGACTTGACGGTACCCAGAGGGAGGCCGAGTCGTTCGGCGGCCTGCGCGTGGGTGAGACCGAGGTAATAGGTGGCCCTGAGGACCTCTCTTTCCTCGATCGGAACCTGGTCGAGCGCGGAACGGACCAACCATGTTTCCCAGACGCCCTCGAAGCTGGGTGGCAGGACCGCTACCTCGGTGTCGAACCGTTCTGGCTGTTCGTGGCGGCGTTCTCGACGGTAGAGGTCGACTGCAACCCGGCGCGCGATCGAATAGAGCCAGGGTGCTGGGTCTTTGTCGAGATCGAACCGCGATGCTGCTCGCCAAGCCTGGAGAAACGTCTGCTGGACCGCTTCCTCTGCCAGGCCGCGGTCACCGAGGGCTCGAAATGCCAGCGAAAAGACGGCGCGGCCGTAGCGGGTGTACAGCTCGGCAACGGCATCTGATTCACCGTCCTTGAATCGGCGCATCGTGCGACGGTTCATCCTGTTGCGATCCATGGTCGGACTCGGTTCAAGTGTGGGCGGTCATTCGATCGGGTCGCCTGCGGGGGAGACGACGTACCAGACCTCATTGACCCCTTGGCCGGTTACTTCGCCGGAAGCGGCGTCACCGGCGAAATAGTAGAGCGGCCAGCCGTTGTAGGTCACCTGGACCGATCCGTCGGGGCGGGTGGTGGTTGCCAGGAGCGAGCCGTCGATGCCGTCGCCGGCAGCGGCGGTCGCGGTCATGGGCGGCCAGTTGTCGGCGCAACCGCTCTCACACGTGCTGACGCCGGGCGAGTCGTTCTTGAACAGGTAGAGGGTGTAACCCTCGCCGTCGACCACGATCTGGCCGTATTCGGAGCTGGCGACCGACAGAACCTCATCCGTCGAAGACGGAGCCGTGGTAGTGGTACGACCGCCGTAGCGCGAACCCGAGGTGGTGGGCGATGCTGCAGTCGTGGCGCTGTCAACGGCGGCAGTGGTTGCGGTGGCGCCGGCGTCGCCACAGGCTCCAACCAGCACCACCAACGCCAGGGCGGCTGTCACGGATCGGCGCATTTCTACTCCTTCTTGTTCTGGTCTCAGTACGTACCGGTGGACCGGTTGGTTCTTTGGTGATTTGACGGTTCTTTGAAACTTCCGTGAGGACCTGATGAGCACGGTTCGCCGATATTGAGGGTGTAATCAACGAAAGGATGACATTGTGAGACGGATTCAAACGATCGGCGCCACCGCTGCCGTGATTGTCCTGGCATCGGCGGGTATTGCCGCAGCCCTCGACTCGGGGCGGTCCTCGTCGGCTACGGATGACAACAATCCGGTTGCCGCTGCCGTGTTCGGCAGTACGTCGACCAGCACCTCGTCCACTTCCAGCACCAGTACGCCTTCCAGCAGCACCTCCACATCGACGACGATCGGAGGCTCGGATGACGGCAAAGGGTCCGGCTCGAGTGGCAAGGATGGTCGCACGGAGACTTTCTTCGGACTGGCGCTCGGGGTTCAGACTGTGTCCGTGTCCGGTTATGGGTCGATCACGGTGAATGTGACGGCGAGCGGCCTGGCGTTTGTGTCGGCGACCGGTGTTGACGGATGGACGGCAACGCTGGATGAGGTCGAGGCCAACGAGGTCAAGGTCGATTTCCGCAAGGGCGGCACAACGGTCGAGGCCAAGGTCGAAATCGAGGACGGCGCGCTTCGTCTCAGGGTCGAACTTGATTGATAGACCGACTCTGGAGAAGCGACCAAACGCATTTCTCCTCTCGATCAGTCTTGTCGGTGCGGTCCTCTGGTCGGTGATAGGGACCTACCTGACAAGCAACTAACGAAAACGCCCGCTCAGCGCAGTGCTCGGCGGGCGTTTTTCGGTTGGTTCTCAGGGGGCGGTGATTTCCACCCCGGCTTTTTCCAGGGTCGAGCGGACGACCTCGGCCATCCGAATGCTCTGGGGATGGTCACCATGCACACAGACCGAATCGACTGCCAGGGAGACGGCGACACCATTGATCGACTCGACGGTTCCGGTTTCCACCATGCGCAAAACACGATCGGCCGCTTGGCGGACATCGTCGAGTACGGCACCGGGCAACGAGCGAGATACGAGAGTTCCGTCGTCGTTATACGCTCGATCCGCGTAGACCTCTCGGATTGCCTTGAGGCCGACCTCGTCTGCCGCAGTTTCGAGAGCGTTTCCCGCCATTGCCAACACCATGAGGGAAGGATCGAGATCGTGCACCGCCCCGAGGGCCGTCCGGGCCAACTCGAGGTCTTCGCTGGCCATGTTCGCCAGCGCTCCGTGCAGCTTCACATGTTGCACGCGGGCGCCCTGAGCCGTCGCAACTCCCTGCAGCGCTCCCACCTGATAGATGATCATCGCCTGCAGTTCCGTTGGCTCGAGACCGAGGATCCGGCGTCGCCCGAAACCTTGGATGTCGGCGAAACCGGGATGGGCACCGATCTGGACTCCTTTGGCGACACAAAGCGCGACTGTGTTGGTCATCACCAGGGGGTCGCCTGCGTGGAACCCACATGCGACGTTGGCGCTCGAAACGATGTCGAGCATCGCATCGTCACTACCCATCCGATAAGGGCCGTAAGACTCCCCGAGATCGGCATTCAAATCGATCTGCACGTCAGTTTGTCTCCTCGTCGCCGACTATAAACCCCGTGATCAGGTTCTCTCCCCACAGGGATGGATCGGCCCGCCGCGACACCGGGACTGTGGGGATAGCGGCAATCCGCCGTAGATAGTTCACGAGCAGGTCGTGCGCCCCAGCCACATCGATGGCTTCGAAGCGCAGATCGTTTCCCGACGGAATCTGTGCGAAGCGATCCAGGTCGGCGGTGACGATGGTGGCGATGCGTGGGTAGCCCCCGGTCGGCTGGCGATCTGCCAAAAGGACAACAGGACGACCGTCGCCCGGGACCTGTATGTCGCCCGCCACCACCGGAGAAGAAGGCAACCGCAACATCCCGTCGGCGAGGATGGGGCTGGCTCCGTCGAGACGAGCTCCCATCCGGTCGCGTTCACTCGACATGATGAAAGTGGAGGCCAGAAAGTTCTCGCGCGATGTCTCTTCGAACAGGTATGCATGTTGTGCCCATACGACTCGGATAGGACCCGTTGGCGGGTCGGAATGCACCAGGCGACTGTCCGACGTCAAGGTTGTCATCTCTCCTATGGGTAAACGATCGCCGACCACGAGATTCCGGCCGTCGAGACCGCCCAGACCTGCTCTGACATGGGTCGAGCGTGACCCCAGCACGGTTGGGACCGCCACCCCACCACGAACCGAGAGATAGGTATAGGTACCGTTTCTGGCCGGTCCGATCTGAAGGCGGGCGCCGGCCCTGAGGTGAATTGTCTGGTTGTCCGCCACCTTCTCGTCGCCGGCAGTCACCGAAGCTTCGGCGCCGGTGACGGCAACTACCAGGTCGCGGTCCACTTGAAAGCGGCCACCCAGGAGCCCCATCTCAACCGACGCGAGCGTGGGCGACTGGTCCAGCAGCGCTGCCCCCTCGGCATGGGCGCTTCGGTCCATGGCGCCGCCGCCGGCGACTCCGTAGCGTTGCATGCCGGCTCGACCGAGGTCCTGGACCGTGGTGGCCGGGCCCGCTTCGAGGATTGTGAGGGCGGTCAAGGGAGCCTCTCCGGCGACGGCTCCATCAGACCATCCTCGACCAGGCTGCGGTGCTCGTCTGCACCGATCCGTTCAAAAACGACCTCATCCCCAGGGCTGAGGCGGGCGGGAGGGGTCAGTGCAGGATCAAAGAGGTTGACCGGGCTGTGGCCGATCACCCACCATCCGGTCGGAATCGGGGTGGCGGCGACCACCGTTTGCCGCGCCGCCACCAGGACCGAACCGGCCGGCACGCGGGGAAGGATCGTGGTTCGGCGCGGAAGATCCCACAGTTTCGGCGCCAGCCCCAGGTAGGCGAGCCCTGGTGCGAATCCGATCATCAAAACCCGAAGCCGCAATTCGGCATGGCGGTCTGCGAGCTGGTCTGGGTGGAGGCGCAAGGCGGCTGCTGCCTCCTCCATGTGAGGTCCATGCGAGCCTCCGTAAAACACGGGTAGGCGCCATCTTCTGGTGGGTTGCCACTGCGGCGCCGGCCCGATGGCTTTCACCCGATCGGTGAGGGCGGCCTCGATCTCGGGAAAGGCCACCGTGTTCGCGTCGTATGTCACCATCAGCGACGCGAGGGCGGGTACCACCTCTCTCACCCCAGGAAGAGGCTCCATCCGCAGGGCGTGGTCGAGGGCCAGCACGAGATTGTTGTGCTGGATATCCACCTCTTCTCCGAAGCTGACCACGGCGGCCTGGTCACCTGCCGGGAGGATCCGGATGCTCACCGGCAATCCGGCCGGTGTGCGAAGACGTGTGTGGGCGAATTCACAACGAGACCTTAGGAGGCCGCCTCCGCCAAACCAGTGGGAGCGGCGTTTTGGGGAGACCGCCTTTGTCTAGACGGTTTGACGCGGCAGCGTCAACGTGATGGTCGCTCCACCCGAAGGCGAGCGACCAAGAACCATCGATCCTTCGTGGGTCTCTGCCAGCCTCCGAGCTATATCGAGACCTAATCCGCTGGAGCCGCTGCCGCTGACACCTCGGCCGCTCGGGTCCATGTCATCGGGAAACCCTGATCCGTCGTCGCCTACGGTCAAGATCGCGCTGGTCGCGTCGGTTCCGACCGCAACAGAAAAGCCGACCCCTGGTTCGGTGTGCGAAAAGACGTTGCCGATCAGGGCATCGAGAGTGGCCGCGAGATCTTCCGCGGGCATGGGAATCGGCACCGGCCCATCGACCAGATCTACCGAAACCGTCCTTGCCTCCTCTTCTGCCAGCACCGCCCAAAAGGTCGTTCTCGTTTCCACGACGGCGACGATGTCGCATGAGGCGGCTTGTTGGGGGCGGTGCCGGGCATCGCGGATGATCTGATCGACGGCACCCCGCAGCCGGTCGACTTTGTCCAGAACGGAGACCCTCTCGGCAGAATCTTCGATTTGTTCTGCCTGGAGGCGTAATGCGGTCAGCGGGGTCCGCAGCCGGTGCGACAGGTCGGCAATCTGTTCACGTTCTGCGTCCAGGAGATCGGTGACGCGCGTCGCCAGGAGGTTGAATGCTGCCCCCATCGATTGGAGTTCCGGCGGACCTTCCTCCATCACCCTGGTGGTCAGGTCACCCTGTCCAAGCCTTTCGGCTGCCTCGCCCAGACGGCGCGAAGGGCCGACCACGCTGCGGCCGAGGCGGTCGGCTACGACCACTGCGGCGGCCACGAGGAAGAAGGCGAGAAGCCCGAGCAGGATCCAAGCCCCGACAACACCCTCACTCAGGGCGGTTGCTGGTACTGACGCGTAGACCACCACCGCTCCCGAACGGGTGAGAACTGGAATCGCAAGTCCGTAACCGTCGGGTAGGTAGGCCGAGCGAGTGCTGCTCGACGCAACGACGTCGTCGACGAGGTCGGCAAAGGGGGTGGTGTCTCCGATCACCGTCCCGTCGGGAAGCAGGACGGCGCTGCCGCCGGGGAGTGGTCCGATGGAATCGGCCAGCCTGTCCGCCGACAACACGCTGTCTGCGGCTGCGAGTGATCGCACCACCACCGCGGCGAGGGTTTGAGCCGTGCGTTCGGCTTCGATTCTCCCCCTCTGATCCGCCTGCTGTCGGACGAGGAGCGCCAGAGGCACCACAAACGCAACCACCACGAGACCCGTGACTGCGGTTACGAGCAGATTGATGCTGCGCCTCACGGCGCAACCAGCTTGACCCCGACTCCGTGCACCGTGCGTAAGAACCGGGGTTCGGAAGCGGTCTCACCCAGTTTCTTGCGCAGCCAGGACAAATGGACGTCAACGGTGCGTTCCGAGCCTCCGTACGGCTCCCTCCACACCTCCGCCAGAAGCTGGCGTTTGGTGATGACTTCCCCGAGGTGCTCAGTGAGGAACAACAACAAGTCGAACTCTTTGGGGGTCAATTCGATGGGTTGGTCATCGAGGGTGACCTCACGTGCCGTCGGATCGACCTTGAGGGGACCCACGACGTGGATCGCGGTGTCGGTTTTGGAGGCGGTCCTTCTGAGCACTGCTCTGATCCTGGCTTCGAGGTTTTCAACGGCATATGGCTTCACGATGTAGTCGTCTGCGCCGGCGTCGAGCAGGGCGATCGCCGATTCATTGTCGTCGCGTGCGGTGGCGACAATGATCGGAACCTGGCTGACAGCACGGATCATCCTGATCAGTTCGCTCCCATCCAGATCGGGTAGACCGAGGTCGAGAATGACGACTTCGGGATCCTCCCCCACCGTGATGCGGAGACCCTCGAGGGCGGTAGCCGCCGTCTCCACATGATGACCACCCGATGCAAGACCGCGCGCGACGAGTCGGCGGATTTCGGAGTCGTCTTCGATAACGATTATTCGTGCCATCGAATGGGCAGCCTATAGGCCCAAAAACAAGATGATCGCACGCTTGAGGGAATGTTGACGTTTGGCTGATACCGCCGAAACGGTTGTCTGGCAAAATGTCGCTGTGAGGATCCTTCGTTATGTCGCGGGCTGGACGGTTGTTGCCGCTGTGGTGACGCTCACCGCGTGGCAGGTGGTGGGAGCGGCCGCATCCAGAGTCAGTGAGGTCCCGACGGCACCGTTACTTGCCGACGCTTCCATCGAGATCAGTTCATCCACCGGCGCCGCTTCAACGGTATCCACTCCCCCCCTCAGCGGCACATCGACTTCTTCGTCGTCGACGTCGTCCACCTCGACGACCTTCGGCGGGTCGAGTGGAACCTCGCCTACCTCCTCCACAACCACGAAGCCGCCTCTGCCCTCCGGTTCGCTGTCTGTTCCGTCTCCAGGGGGGACAGTCACTGTCTCCTATGCGAACGGAGAGGTCTATCTGGTTGGTGCAAGCCCCGCCAACGGGTTCTCGGCAGAGGTTGAGAAGCAGGGGCCGGAAGAAGTCAAGGTCGAGTTCAAATCCGGTGAAACCGAGATCACCGTCCGGGTACGTTATTCGGACGGACAACTCGTGAGCGAGGTCGACTCGCACGACTAGTTCCCGATATATGGTTTGGCCATGCCAGGCATTCGCTCGACCTTCTCATCCGCGCTCGACGTCGGACGCGCGGTGCTCGCAGGGGGTGAGGTCGCCGAAAGATGGGAACAGCCGAGCGCCCTGGAACTGATGACGGTGGGAACTCTCGCCGGTCATTTGACCAGAGCCGTGACCTCGGTCAATGCCTACCTCGATCGGGACCCGCCCGACCCGATGACTCAACTCCTAGACGCGCCTGGATACGTCTCCTCGATCGACGGACTGCGAGACGAGATCACCAGTTCTCTTCATCAGGCGATCCGAAAGCGCTCCGAGGACGAGGCAGTGATCGGCCACATCGCGCTGGTGGAGCGATGGGACGAGCAAGTGGCAGATCTCCGGGAGCGGCTCGACTCAGAACCCTCGACGCGAACTCTGGCGGCGTTGGACGGGCGGGCGATGCTCCTCGATGACTACCTGGTGACGAGAATGATGGAACTCGTGATCCACACCGACGATCTTGCAGTCAGCGTCGGACTCGCATCGCCAAACTTTGATGGTGCCGCCGTTGGGATCGTGATCGAATGCCTAGTGGAGACGGCCCGCCGCCGCCATGGCGATCGCGGCGTGCTGATGGCATTGAGCAGGCGCGAACGCGATGTCGACGAGGCGCTGAGAGTCCTCTAGAGAGCCCGCATCCGGTTGCCTCTGGCATTGTGTTCGACCTCTGCCAGGTCGAGGATCTCCAAGACAGGAGAGACGTAGTTGCCAAAGCGACCGCGCAGGCCCTTCTTGAGGCCATACCAACCACCGATGGGGTTCGAGTCCGATCTCGCCCACGCCTCGACGGTCCCTTCTTTGGCAGGTTTTTGCTCGTCGGCGTTTCCCAACTCCATCCAATCGCCATGGGCCTTGAGCATGGTGTGCAGGTCCTCGATACAGCGGAGGTCGTATCGAAGTTCCGTGGTGCCGACGGTGCAGACCAAGGCGGGGGGGTCGAGTGTCTCGTCCCGGTACATCTGAAACTCCGACCCGAGGCTGGGCGTCTTCAACACCCAAGGGTCGGACTTGGTCCCAGAACCCGATGCCGGCGCTTTGCTCATTGCCAATCTCCTGTCGTCTAACTCGAAGTAACGAATCTGTTACCGTAACAATATAGCTACATAGGAGTGAACGTGACGTCCTACAAGGTCGCCAGACAGATCGAGGCGTACCCGGAGACCGTTTGGGCATTGCTCACCGAGGCGAGTGGGTATGCGCAATGGAATCCGGCCGTGGTCGGAATCGAAGGCACCATCGCCGTCGACGAGACGATCCAACTGCGATCGATCGTCGCCCCCAAACGTGTGTTCAAGCTGAGAGTGGCCGAGATGGACGCCCCAAGGAAGATGGTCTGGTCGGATGGGATGCCATTTGGGCTGTTCAAAGGAGTCCGGACCTACACCCTCGAGCCGTCGGCGGCGGGCACGTCGTTTGCGATGGAGGAGGTCTTCACCGGGCTGATGGAGCCGCTCATCAAAAAATCGATGCCCGACCTGACCGACTCTTTCAACCAGTTCGCAGACGGCCTCAAACTGGCAGCAGAGGCGAGCCGTGCCTGACCCGTTTGCAGCACTCGGTGATCCCCATCGGCGAACGATTGTCGAGATGCTGGGTCCCGGCGAAAAATGGGTGGATGAGATAGCCGCCGGTCTCCCTATTTCCCGGCCGGCGGTTTCGCGACACCTGCGGCTTCTCAAGGATGCCGGACTCGTGACCGACCGCGCCGAAGGCAACCGCCGGCTCTACCGCCTCAACGACGATGGAGTCGCCGAGGTCCGTACTTTTCTCGCCGAGGTCTGGGGCGAAGCCGCCGGCCGGTTCAAGCTGACGGTTGAGAACACGAGGAATGATGGCACCGCTCACAGTTGATTTCGAAGTTGCCGCAAGTGTCGAGCATGCCTTCAAAACCTGGACAGAAAGAATCACCACCTGGTGGCCGCCCGACCACACCATGAGCGGCGACCCGGCGGCCCAGATCGTGTTTGAACCGGGAACCGGAGGGCGGATCCTGGAACGCGGGCCTGATGGCGTCGAACATCTGTGGGGTGAGGTCACCGCCTGGGATCCCCCGAGAGAAGTGTCGTATCTGTGGCACATCTTTTTCGAACGGTCGGAGGCAACTCAGGTGACGGTCACGTTTGAACCGGACGGTGAACGCACCAGGGTGAGGATCGAACAGACCGGATTCGAACGCCTCGGCGAAGCAGGCGAGATCCGTCGCCAACGCACGCACGGTGGTTGGGTCGCCATCACCGCCCGATTTATCGAAACCGCCTCTGCCTGAGGTCAGCCTGCGACCAACTGGCTTCTGACCTCCACCACCTGATAGGGATGAGCGTCGGCGACGATCACCGGGCTGTATGTGTAGATCACGTCGTTGAACGAATAGATGCCGCGCCAGATCGTGGCCGACGAAAAGTCATACCAACCTTTGGTCCGATATTCGAAGACGGCGATCGCACCTTCGGCCGATTCGGAGCCTCCGTCGATCGTCTGGGGAGGGCTGACTTCGGTGTCGTCGAGGTCGAGCACGAGTCCGTGTTCTTCCCATTCGGTCCAATCGACGCCGGCGAATGTCTGGCGAAGGTGGCACGATGTTTCGCAAGTGGGGTTCCACCAGACCTGATCGACCCAGGCCTCGACAACCAGATCCCACGTGCGGCCGCGGGCATCGACCGAAAGCACAAAAGGCCCAAGTTGGTGTGACGCCGGTTGGCCGAAGTTGTACCAGAGCCAGGTGTCGAGCCGGGTGAGACCCTTCAACGCCGGGTTGTGGTTGACCTGGGTGAGCGGCACCAACGAGGCGACATCGGCGAAATCGGAACCGGGCGGTACAACATCCAGGCAGGCGAAAACGTAGGTGAGACGCCCCACGGTGCCGCCCGCACCAACCAACTCGGAGGCGTCCTGCCAATTGCGTCCATACCCCCAAACCCAGCGATCGGTCGTCCAATCCCAGACGAACTCTGACCCGACCATCGCCACCTGTCCACCGGAACACTCCGGCGGTTCACCGGTCACGAGGCGGGTGATCGGTTCGCCGTCCGTCACTTGTCCCAGATCATGTGGTCGCGCCGGCAACCAACCGGGCTGGTTGGTGGTGCAACCAAGAACGTCTTCTTTCGTGAAGCCGGTGAATGAAAGGAGCGTGTCTTGTTCGAGAATGGTGAGTTCGTAGTGACCGATGTTTGCCGCAGGTGTCCAGTCCACCGGAGGTGGGTCGATCCCGGGCCCGGCGTTGTATTCGTCGATTGCGGCGTGAATCGCCAGGCAGGGAAGGGTTCGATAGTCGGCCGCCTCCGAGGCCCCGCCGTCCACCATCAGGTCGCCGTCCAACGACCACGCCGTCAGAGAGGTCGCGTATTCGATTGCTTCTGCCGGCGGCGCCAAAAGTAGAAGAACGAGGACCGCGACCAGTGGCAGGCGAATCATGATTCACCGAACCAGTAGATCTGCCAGCCCAGGTCGGTGGGCACGAGAACTGCGATGCGGCTTTGTTCTTC
Source organism: Acidimicrobiia bacterium (assembly GCA_041746105.1). Taxonomy (GTDB): domain Bacteria; phylum Actinomycetota; class Acidimicrobiia; order Spongiisociales; family ZC4RG35; genus JBFHRE01. The sequence goes on along the minus strand of JBGTHP010000019.1, from coordinate 163 downwards.
ATAACCCTTACCGCTCGAAACCTCACTCCCGTCGCCGAGACGGAGAATTCTCGCATCGCTCTGACTCGACCTGTACCTGATCACGATCGAATCGATCGGGAGCTCGGGCAGTTCCAGGCTGTCCCCGGCCTCGACCACCGCGCCTTCTTTCCATACAAAACCG
>JBGTHP010000018.1:0-113803 GCA_041746105.1 Acidimicrobiia bacterium | reverse complement strand
GTCTTCAACGACAAGCTGCAAGAGTGGGAAGACTTCTACAACTTCAACCGACCCCACGGAGGCCTCGACGGCCAAACCCCTTACGAGCGACTGAAACAGAAAACCCAGGACCCGGTGTAATCGATCACCGTCAGTTGCACAGGCCGCGGAAATCCAACGGCTCCAGTCCTCCCAGCTGTTCTCAGTTTCCTGTCGTCAACGTGGGGGTGGTCCGAGTTGTCCTCGTGACGCTCTGTACGCGCCAATCGGCCGCCAGATGGGCAACGGGATGACACTCGGCCGACAGGGTCATCCCCACGATCTAGCCATGGATCGACGCCTTCGCCCGACGAATCGAATGAGCTCTGGATGACCCCCGCCGAACGGTCACTTCAGGCGCGGCTGGCTGCTCACTCGCTGCACGCTTCGGTCGACTCCCGGGATCACACCGAGCCGGCCCGCCGCGCGTTCATGGCCCGATTCGAAGAGCAGGTCGACCCAGACCACACGCTCCCCGAAGCCGAACGCAGACGTCGCGCCGAGCAGGCAAAGAAGGCCTACTTCACCCGGCTTGCGATGAAGTCGGCTCAGGCTCGGCGCGTTTCGTAGTCACCAGATGACCCAGTCAGACCGCAATTGGAGTCGCGGCCATCGGATTTGTCCGGCAGGCGACTTCACAAGAGTCGGCCACCGAGCAAGGCCTCCACTGGCGTGACGGATTCCGTTCGAAGCCGACACCCAAGCATGACACAAGGAGCACTCCGACTGGAGGTGCCGAAAAGTTACAGCGTCTGATTCTGGGGTTTGCGCTCGCCGTTGACCTGCGTTTTCCCTGGTCGGCACAGCGCTCAGTGGCGGACACTCCGTAATCAGACGCTCTATCCAATTGAGCTACGGGCGCGGGAAGCATCAATTATCGCAGGGGTTTCGGGCAAAGACCAGCCCGCTGGACCACTTGTCGAGTCGTCAGCCCGTGGTCGGGAGAGACCAGGGTAATGCCAAGCAACGTGGTGAGGTCAGACCAAAGCCGCCTCCCGTTGGGAAACCGGGCTCGGTATCAAACCTTTTGACGGTTGGCAGCCTCGAGTGCGCTGTGGACTCGATCTCCGAGTAGGGCGATCCTCTCGACCGGCTCGTTGCTGAATACGAAGCGAACATGACGCTCAGCCACCTCGCCACCCCAACCACGCATTGGAGTGGCGGCGACCTTCTGCTCGAGGAGACGATCGGACACCTCAACGCAATCGAGCCCCAGCGTGGCAACATCGAGGAGCAGCGACCAGCCCCCGGCAGCCGGCACCACGGGAAGACCGCTGAGCTGCCGCAGGGTCTCGTCGCGGCGTCGCTGCAGCTCGGTGTTCGCTTCGGTGATGTCACTGTCGGGTGTGTTAAGGGCGACTCGCACCCCGATTTGTGCGAAGCCACTGGGTACCAGCCCGTTATAAATATGCACTCGGGAGACGTCGTTGGCCAGGTCACCGGGAGCAACGATCCAGGCTATCCGCCACGCGATCATGCGCCTTTCCCACGGGTCTCCGATCGTTATCGTCCGGTCGCGCATGCCAGGCAGGGAGGCAGGATGGATCACGGTTCTGCCGTCGTACAGCACGTTCTCGTAGGCGGCCCAGTAGAGCAGGTGAAGGTTACGACTGGTTACCAGATCCGCGATCGCCTCCCACTCTTCGGGAGAGGCGGCCCAGCCGGAAGGGAAGGACGCGTTGTTGATGAAGATGACCCTCGTCCGATCGCTTACCGCAGAGCGCAGGGCATCGATGTCGAGCCGCCACCAGCCGTCAACGACGTGCAGGGGGACCAGGAGGGGCACCGCTCCGGCAAGACGCACCCGATTGATCATGCCGGCGTAAGTGGGGTCCGTCAGAATGACCTCGTCGCCTGGGTCGGTGAGGCACAGGAGGACGTCCAACATTGCCTCGCCCTCGCCGCTCGTGATCACGATCTCACGGGGACCGTCGTAACGCGGACCACCGCGCCGCTCGATGTGTGCAGCGGCCGCCTCCTTCAGGTCATCTCGGCCGGTGAACGGAAGCCAGCTGTTCGCCTCATCCTGCCCAATAGCCTTCCGGGTTGCCTCCATCGCCTCGGCCGGCGGTGCGATGTCGATGTCGAGGTTCTCCATGCGAAGAACGTCGGGGTCATCCCCAGCCGCGGCGGCTACGCGATCGATGTTGAAGCCTGGAATGTTCTCGAGACGCCGAACGCTCATCTCTCCTCGCTTTTGCCCTAAGCGCGGAGTATACGAATCCCAAATCGGCCAAGTCGGACTGAGTCAGAACCCAGGGAGCGGCCTCGCCGTCAACGGAATCAGCAACACGTTCTGTGGGCCCCGAGACTGCAGAGCTCGTTTGAGTTTCGTCATCGGATAACGAGGACGGGATGACCTGATAAACCGCCACCAGACAGGGACGCTCCAAACCATCAGATCAACAGCGTCTGATTCCGGCCTTCACGCTCGTGGCTGACCTGCGTTTTCCCTGGTCAGCACAGCGTTCAGTGGCGGATACTCCGTAGTCAGACGCTCTATCCAATTGAGCTACGGGCGCATGGAACCCGGCAAGTATTGCAATGCTCGGGCGCATATACCAGTCCGGTGACTCGAACGCCCATGGCGCCGAAAGGAAGGGCAGGTCCCAAACGCGTCACAGGATGTCGGTCGGGCGGCGCTCGACCGCATCTTCAACCGAGGGTCACTCCGAACTCGGCTGCCCGAGCGACAAACTCCTGCTGGTCGGCACCTTCGGCCATCAGTCGGGCGATCTCACGGGCAAAGCCGTCGCAGTGCGGTCCGATTGTCACATATACGATCCGGGCAGACCCGACCGGAACCCGTACCGCGTGTGGCACTCCCGCCGGTAGGAACTGTACCGTCCCCGGACCCCCCACCTCGACCTCCTCACCCACGAGGAACTCGACTTCGCCGTCAATGACGATCCTCGATTTCGTCCCATTGGTGGGAATGGAACGGTGAGCCCTCTGAATCGGTGCTGAAGTACTCGATCACCTGCACATTGCCGTGGCCAACACCACGAAAGAAGATCTCGTCGTTGGGGTAGCGGATCACTTCTTCCCCGCGCATGATCCCGGCAACCATCGCCAATTGATTCATGGCAACCTCCAACCGGTTACCTACGAGCCTAAGCCGCTCGAATCACCCGGAGAGGCCGAATCGGGTCACTCCAATAGAGCCGCCGCCACCAACAGATCATGTTCCCCGAACCCCCCGGTAAACGCGTCAAAGGCGCGTCGCAGTTCGCCCGACCTGTCCGGTTTCAGGCCGGTCGAACGTCTCAGGGCGACGATTCGGGTCAGGGCCTGCAGCTCGACCAGCCCAAGCCCTACCGCCCGAGCTCCTCGAATGGCGGCTTCATAGGCACCCTCGACCTCTGCTGGATCTGGCTCGGCGAACATCTGCAGGATGTCCCCACGCAGAACGCGGAACTCGGGCGAGATTGGTTCCTGGGCACCGCTCTTCTCGATCGCTTCGTCGACCAGTTCCAACCCGCGTTCCAAGTCGCCCGCGGCCGCGAACACCTTGCCTCGCAAAGCCAGGATCAAAGGCCAGAACACCGGCGGCGTGGTGAGGCCCATGTAAAGACGCACCCCCGCCTCGGTCAGCTCCAAACCCTGCTCCTCCCGGCCGAGCCCGGTGAGCGCGGCCCCTTCGAGAACCGAAGCCAGCGTGCTCCACACGGCGTAATCGTGGGTTCCGGCGACCTGCGCCAGTTCGATCGCCCGTTCTCGGGCAACCTCGAAGCGGCCACGATAAACCTGGAAAAGGCCATGGTGATAGAGGCCATAGGCAAGCGAAAAGGGATGGTCGAGGTCACGAGCGATCACCAGCGCCTCATCGATGCGGGTCACCGCCCGCTCGAGATCTCCGCACTGCCAGAGGAGTAGGCCCGAGGCCATACGGGCAACAACACCCTGACTCGGCCCCAGCCGAAACCGTCCGGCCGGATGGATCTTGGGGTCAAATAACTCGATGGCTCGATCGAGATGAGGAAGACCGGTGGCGAGATCCCCGGCGAAGGCAGCGGCTGCCCCAAAGACGTAGTGGGCGTCGACCTGGATCGTGGCGTCGTCGTCCCGCTCGGCCAACTCCAATAGCTCGACCCCGACTCTCGCGGCTGCCTCGAAGTTGGCGACGTTCATGTAATAGGTGGCGAGCGCCCTCAGCACCGGGAAGCGCTGGGCGGTCAAACCGCCGCTCGCGTCCGACAATTCGAGGACCTTCTTGAATGCCTCCTCCACCTCCGCCGTATAACCCTGCACCGCCATCAAGGCGCGAGCCAGGCTCGTGCGCAGGGTCAACTCGTCGGTGGACAGCTCGGTCGTCGGCTCCGTCGCCGCGAGAACACCGAGGGCGTCGTTGGCCAGCTCGATCGCCGAGTGGTACCACCCCTTGGCGTCATGCAGAGCCCAGAGGGTGTCAATCAGCGCAAAGATCTGCACCAAATCCCCCTGATCGACCCAAAACCGCCAAGCCGTTCGAAGATTTCCGATGGCCGCCGCCAACTCGTCGAGGGCCGCCGCTCGTCCGTCCCCGCGGAGACCACCTCCCACTCGCAAAGCGAGATCTGAGAAGAACCTCGCATGGGCGTCCCGGACCCGATGCTCCCGATCCGATGACTCGGCCAGCCGTTCGGCGGCGTACTCCTTCATCGTCTGGAGCATGGAGAAGCGGCGATGTCCCCCGAAATCGTCACTCCGTATGAGACTCTTGTCGACGAGCGACGCCAATGCGTCGAGGATCGAGGGACGATCGAGAGCCTTGGTGGCAACGGCCTCGAGAGCCTCAAATCCGACGGGCGAGAAGACGGCCATCATCTCGAAGATTTCACACTCGAGTTCGTCGAGAAGTTCGTAGCTCCATCCGATGGCACCCCACAGGGTGCGCTGGCGGGCGGGGAGATCCCTTCCCCCGGCCCCGAGAACATCGAGACGCTCCCGCAAACGTCCCATCAATTCAGACGGTGTGAACACGTTGAGGCGTGCTGCAGCCAATTCGATCGCCAGTGGCAGCCCATCGAGCCGAAGACAGATTTCTGCCACCGTGGACGCAGTTTCCGCCGCGAGGGCGAAGCCAGGTTTGACGGTGCGGGCGCGTTCGACGAACAGCCGCACCGACTCGGTGGCGGCGATTTCCTCCACCGACCATTGCGGGTGGGGAAGCCCGAGGGGTGGAACAGGGAACACGTGCTCTGCTCGCACTCGCAAGGCCTCGCGACTGGTGACGAGGATCTTGACCTCGGGACAGCTCTGGACGAGCTGGGCGACGCCGGGCGACGCCACCGTGACCTGCTCGAAGTTGTCGAGAACCAACAGAGTTTGCCGGTCCCGCAGTCTCGACTTGAGAACGTCCAGGGGATTTCCACCCCCTGCTACCGGAAACGCCAGGACTCTGGCGATCGACTCGTAAGCCGAATCGGCATCGGTCTCTGGTGCCAGGTCGACAAAAAAGACCCCATCACGAAAGTCGCTCAGCTGCTCTGCCGCCGCCTGCAGCCCGAGGCGGGTCTTCCCGGCTCCCCCAGGACCGGTCAGTGTGAGAAGCCGGGTAGCGGGCGAACCAAGCATCAGCCTGATCGTCGAGAGTTCGTCAACTCGCCCGAAGAACTCCGAAACTTGCGACGGGAGGTTGTTGGGGCGCGCTTCGAGCGTGGCCGGCGGTGGAAACTCAGAGGGAATGCGGTGATGCATCAACTGGTAGAGGTGTTCCGGCAAAGTGAGATCCTTGAGCCGGTGAACTCCCAGATCCCGGAACTCACCTTCGAATGATCCGACCGCCATGTCCGCCACCACGCCCGAAACCAACACTTGGGTCCCGTGGGCGGCGGCCATGATGCGGGCCGCCCGATTGACGGCCGGTCCGAAAAAGTCGCCGTCACGTGACTCGCTATCGCCGGCATGAATCCCCATCCGCACTCGGAGCGGTTCTGGAGTCGGCCAGTCCTCGACGATGAGCTCTGCCTGAGCCGCGACCGCTGCTTCGAGGGCTGCCGCCACTGACGCGAAGACCGCCAGCATGCCGTCACCGGTCGTCTTTACGACCTCACCCGAGGCCGCGGCGACTGCTCTGCGGACGATGTCGTCGTGTCGAGATAAAGCCGGCTGCATTTGGTCGGGGTGTTGCTCCCACAGCCGCGTGCTCGATTCGAGATCTGTAAAGAGAAAAGCCTGCACGAGGCAGGCAGTCTACGAACAAGGTCGAGGGCGCGTCGCCGGCAATGCCGCGCAAAACGAGGCCAAGACCACCCGATCCGCTCAGGACCGCCCGGGAATCCAAGTGGTGCCGGCCAACGGCACGCCCGCCATCGCCGCCGCCTCGATGGTGAGGGCCACGAGATCTTCGCGCTCGAGGTTGTGGACGTTCGACTTCCCGCACGCCCGCGCCATTGTGGTCAACTCCATCGTCATCGCCCGCAGATAATTCGTCACCCATCGGGCTCCCACGTCGGGATCCAGACGGCTTTCGAGAACCGGGTCCTGGGTCGTGACGCCGACCGGGCATTGACCGGTGTGGCAGTGGTGGCAGTACCCGGGGCTGGTCCCAAGCGCCGAGTAGTCGTCAGTGGCGTCAACCCAATCGGTGCCGTCGAACCAGGCCGACCGGTTGCAACCGAGCGCCACGAGCGAGGCGACACCGATCGACACCGCGGTGGCGCCCAATGCCAATGCCTTCGCCACATCCGCGCCAGAACGAATCCCACCGGACACGATCAATTGAACCTCATGCTGTTTCCCGATATCACGAAGGGCGTCCGCCGCAATCCTCACCGCCGCCAGAGTCGGAATCCCGGCATGCTCGATGAAGACCTCCTGGGTGGCTCCGGTCCCGCCCTGAAGCCCATCCACGACCACAACATCTGCGCCGGCCGCCACCGCCAGCTTGACGTCGTTCTCAACTCGGGTCGCCCCGACCTTGACGTAGATCGGCTTCTCCCAGTTGGTCGCCTCCCGCAGCTCTTCGATCTTGATCACGAGGTCGTCGGGACCGGTCCAGTCCGGGTGGCGGCTGGCAGACCGCTGGTCGATGCCGGCCGGCAAGGTCCGCATGCCCGCCACCCGCTCGGAGACCTTCTGACCGAGCAGCATTCCGCCACCGCCGGGCTTGGCGCCCTGACCGATGACGACCTCAACCGCGTCCGCCTTTCGGAGGTCCTCTGGGTTGAACCCGTATCGTGACGGAAGACACTGGTACACGAGATGTTTCGATGCCATCCGCTCTTCGGACGTCATCCCGCCGTCGCCGGTGGTGGTGGAAGTCCCAACCGAAGTCGCCGCCCGTCCGAGCGATTCTTTGGCATGCGCCGACAATGATCCGAAACTCATTCCGGCGATCGTGATCGGGATGTCAAGGACGATAGGTTTTGAGGCGAATCGACTTCCGAGAACCGTCTTGGTTTCACACTGCTCGCGATATCCCTCCAGCGGATATCTAGACGCAGAGGCCGAGATGAACACGAGGTCGTCGAACGTGGGAAGAACCCGCTTGGCCCCCCAACCCCGGATCTCGTAACGCCCCTCCTCAGCCATAGTGTGAATTTGGTCGAGCACGCTCGCCGGGAACGTGTGGCTCGGCCGCAGCGGATGGGAGCGGGGCTGGGCGGGGGCAGAAGGTTCCTTGCTGGATGGATCCATCAGTATTTGTGCGCTTTCACGGCATCGAAGTTGTACAATTCCTTGGCCGATGCGATTCGTTTCACGTTCTCCGGTTCGATGTGATCGAACCCGGTGGCCGCCACGAGTTCTTTGACCTTCAGGATGTCGGCGGCGGTGAGGTCCTCGCGACGAGCGTCGGAGCCGAGGCTTCGAATGTCACCGGCTACGTAGACGATCGCCTCGTACAGTGAATCGCCGAGAGCTTCTCCAGCGTCACCACCAACCAGAATCGTTCCGGCCTGAGCCATGAACGCGCTCATGGAGCCAACACTCCCTGCAACCACGATGGTCCCGCCTTTGAGCGAGATTCCGGTTCGAAGCGATGCGTCGCCTTCGATGGCAATCAGGCCGCCGTGAGCGCTCGCGCCGGCCGACTCCGAAGCGTTGCCATGTACGCGGATGCTCCCAGACATGAGGTTCTCGCCTACTCCCCATCCGACAAAACCGTTCACTGTGATGTTCGGACCGTCACACAGCCCTCCCACGTAGTAGCCGGCATTCCCATCGATCGTGACATCGATGCGGTTGGTCAACCCCACTGCCAGGCTGTGACGACCGCGGGGTTCGGCGATGAGGACCTCGGATCCGTCGGGCAAGGCGCGTAGTGCTTGATTGATCTCACGCGTCGCCAACTCGGCGCAACTCAGCGTGTCCACACGTGGATCTCCTGCGGCATGGGTTCGAACACTTCGGCCTTCTCTATCTCCGGAAGCCCTGCCAGCGCCCGATACTCCGATGCCATCGCAACATATTGGGGGGTCTCGGCGACAACCGCCGGCTTGCACGCAAATGGATCGCGGACCACCGCGAACTGGTCCTTCGTGGACACCAACAGGGTGTAGAAACCATCCATCTTTTTCATCAGCGCGGATAAAGCGTCACCAAGATCGGCACCCCTGGCCATCTCCAAAGCGACGAGCCTGGCACCCACCTCGGTGTCGTTATCGGTGTCGAAAACGATGCCCTCGGCCTCCAAATCGCGGCGCACGGAAAAATAGTTCGAGAAAGAACCGTTGTGGACGAAGCACAAATCCGCGGCCGGAGAGAACGGATGGGAGTGCCCGGTGGTGACGGCCGACTCGGTGGCCATTCTGGTGTGCCCGATCGCCTGATACCCCGACCGGGCCCATATCCCGTGACGGTCACAAATCTCCTGAGGAGTTCCGACATCTTTGAAAACCTCGAGAGCGGAGCCCCAACTCACAACCGAGATGTCGGGGGCCTCGGAGGCGAGGCTCTTCAGGAACTCGGCCGGATCGGTGGACGATGCCAGAACGGCATCGGTGCCCACCTCTCTGACCTCGGCGCCCAGCAGCTGACCGAGTTGCGACCAATCGCGACCGGGGGCCTTGGCTCGCAGTGAATATTTCCAACGACCGAGGGCGTCGTCTTCGTATACGGCGATGCCGGAGGAATCGGGTCCGCGGTCCGTCATGGCCACGAGCATTTCCGATGCCAGGTGACCCAACTGGTCTTCCAAAGCAGCGTCACGAAGGTGAAGTCCGATGATCCCGCACACGATCGCCCGAGCGTACCAGGTTTACAGGTGTTACTCGAAGTTGCAGAGCGGGAAACTTCCGACCAAGAAAATGGCTACCTCAACGACATGGACATGCAACGCTTTCCTAGATTCTGTGGCAGTTTCTAAGGAGGTTCCCATGGATGAAGCAACAACCGAGCTCCGCCGCCGATCTGAAGCCGATGGAGTGCGGTTCTTCCTCGTGATGTTTGTAGACATGCACGGCAAAGCCTGTGCCAAGTTGGTTCCGATCGAGGCGTTCGACGTGATGATGGGAGGCGGTGCCGGTTTCGCCGGTTTCGCCGCCGGCCCCATGGGCCAGACCCAGGCCGACCCTGACATGATCGCAGTACCCGACCCGGCTTCTTACATCCAAGTCCCGTGGAATCCGGAACTGGCGGTACTGCAGTGCGATATCGCCGTGGACGGCGAGCCCTGGCCGTATACGCCTCGGCTCATTCTCAAGAACTACCTCGAAACGGTCTCGAAGAAGGGTTGGACCTTCAACGTCGGAGTCGAGGCCGAGTATTTCCTGGTTCGCCGGAAGTCCGGTGGGGGCATTGAACTCGCCGACCCGATCGACACGATGCAACTGCCCTGTTACGACGCCAAGGGCCTGACGAGAATGTTGCCGCATCTCACCACCGTGTCGAAATACGTGAACCAACTCGGATGGACGAACTACGCCAACGACCACGAGGACGCCAACGGCCAGTTCGAACAGAACTTCGCATACGACGACGCCCTCACCACCGCCGACCGCCTGATCTTCTTCCGGTACATGGTGCACACGCTCGCCCAAGAAGCCGGCATGGCGGCGACGTTCATGCCGAAGCCATTCGCCCACCTGACCGGAAGCGGTCTGCACACCCATCAGAGCATGTGGTTGGGCGACACCGAACTCTTCCTCGACCGCGACGACCCCCGCGGGCTCGGATTGTCAGAGATGGCATATCACTACGTCGGCGGGTTGATCGAGCACGCCTCCGCGATGGTGGCCGTCACCTGCCCGATCGTGAATTCGTACAAGCGGATGGGGGTAGGACCACCGACGTCGGGTGCCACGTGGGCACCGGCCTACGCGACTTACGGGTCCAACAACAGAACCCAAATGCTGCGGATTCCTGACGCAGGCAGGGTGGAACATCGCGGCGTCGACGGAGCCGCCAACCCGTATCTGGCGTTCACGGTGCAGCTGGCGGCGGGCCTCGACGGCATCGAGCGCAAACTCGATCCCGGCGAACCCAACACCGACAACCTCTACAAACAGGATCCCCGGGTCGTGGCAGAACGCGGGATAGCCGCGATGCCGCCGACACTGCTCCATGCGGTGGACCATCTGGTCGGAGACGATGTCCTTCGCTCGGCACTGGGCAAGGTTCCTGGCGGCGATTACATCGACTACTTCGCCGAGATCAAACGTCGGGAGTTCATGGACTGGCATTCTTCGGTTTCGCTGTACGAGACCGACCGATACCTGACCCTGTTCTGAGAGAGCGCGGTCATCGCCTAGCCTTCCCCCGTGGGTCTACTGCTCCTTTTCGATGCGACCGGGAACGCAGTGATGTGGCTTGCCCTGCTGGCCTCGGTAGGCCTCACGATCTGGGAGGTACGCGAACATGAGTTCTCGAAGAAGGCACAACTCTGGTGGATCCTGTTCGTTCTGCTCGTCCACGTGCCCGGCTATCTGATGCTTCGAGGATTCACCGCCTACCAACGCCAGAAGGACCCTCAATGATCAACCGACTGCGATCGATGAGCCGCACCAGCAAATTGATGCTGGCATTAGGAGCAATCCTCCTCGCGCTCGCTGCGTCGGGTGCGTTGCGCGCCGACAGCGGGGTGCAGGTGACCTCAGAACAGGCCGTCGAGATCGCTCGGGAGCAAGTGGAATTCGAGGCGGAAAACGTACAGGTGCGCCTGGTTCGCCAGGGATTCAATCTGCGTCCCGTGTGGGCGGTTTCGCTTTCGATCCCGGGTGAGGAGAGCGGCAGTTTTCAGAGGCTGTCGACCGTAGAGGTCGATGGCATCACCGGCGAGGTGCTACGCCTCGTCACCACCCGTTCCTGACCTGACCTGGCGAATGACATCTGCGCCCTGAAGAGCCGCAGCCACCGCGAATGCCGCGGTCCCGAGCCACAGCCCGATCCCCGGTGAAGAGCCCTCGGATCCGAGGACGATCGAGATGTTCCTTCCCAAGAGGACGGCTACGAATCCCGAGACGATCCATCCAACTTTGATCTCCCGCACCGCCAAACCCACGGCCACCAATCCGAGTGCGATCGTCAGCCAGCCGTCCGGCTGGGACAAACCCAGGCGCGAACGACCTGGATCCTCGATCCACGGCAGAGCCACCGAGACCACCCCGATGACGGCCGCCCATACTGCTGGTCTGATGACGACGACCGCGACCTACAGGGTGTAGATCGCGATCACGACCAGGACGATCAGGACAAGCGACACCAACACGAGGTTTCGCTCGAGTTGGGGCGAATGCCGCTGGTCTGGGGGGAAGTCGACTTGTTTACCGGCCATTATTCTCTCCTCCTGGGCCCAGACGCGCGGCGTGCTCGGCGAGGCGCTGGTCTTCCAGCTTGATGCCGGCAACGATCGTCACCACCATCGTGATGAAGCCGAGGGCGACCAGCACATACGTCGCAGTATTGCCCCCCGGCCCGTAGGTGAAGTACCCGGCGCCGGACTCGAGGGCGGCTTGTGTGGCCTCCTCCCAGGAGTCGTATGGGAAAGTGTCCATCAGGCCTCATCTCCTTTCTGCAATCGCTGCTGGCGCCGCACCAACAGGGAAGCGGCCAACAACGTCGCGTACATGAAGGCTATCGAGGCGATCAGTTCGAACATCGCAATCACCTCACCAAGCTGTCGTAGGACTCTCGAAGGACCGCCGCCGACGGAACCACCCTGCCGTCTTCCATCACGATCGTCTCCTCGTCACGCCCGAATTCCGGATAGAAGTCGGTATCGAACTCGGCGTAGTCCAGACCGTGGATCTCCACTTCGGGTGGAACCCGGAGGAGGTTGAGTTTCTTCAACAGCAGCGACCCGTAGTAACCGGGCAGGAACCCGAGCGGGAAGAATGTCGCCATCCCGACCAACTGGCCCAGCATCGAAGAGTCGACGTTGTCGACCCCGGTCGGGAACCCGGCGGCGAATATTCCCACATAGAGAAGGCCGAGGAACCCGCACGCCCCGTGGACGGCCACCGCCCCCACCGCATCGTCGATGCGCCACTTCCGTTCGATCATGCCACCGATCCAGAATGCAAACGCGCCGCCGAACATCGACAGCATGTACACCAGCGACGGGTGATAGACGTCGGCACCGGCCGAGACCGAGATGACGCCGGCCAGACCGCCAGAAACCGTCCAGAAGGGATCGCCCTTGGAGACGAAGTATCCGCCGGTGAACCCGCCGGCGAAACCCATCGTGATCGTGAACGTGATCGCGGACAACGTGGCCGGGGAGAGGTAGATGTTCAACCATCCCGGGAACGCGGTGGAGGTGATCACCAGGCATGCCGCGTAGAAGGCATAGAAGCCGGTGAAGATCAGCATCAACCCGAGCAGGGTCAGATGGAGGTTGTGTGGCTTGAACTGCCTGACGACTCCACCCTTGCCGAACTTGCCGATACGTGGCCCCAGATTGAGCAGCACCCCGAGGGTGAAAGCGCCCGCCACACCGTGCACGACGCCTGATGCGATCGAGTCGTGGAAACCGAAATGGCGAACGAGCCAGCCGCCTGCGCTCCATCCCCAGGCCGCGTCCAGAATCCATACGACAGAACCCAGCAAGCCGGCCAGAGCCAGATACGCCGAAATCCGAACGCGTTCGATCAGAGCACCAGACATGATCGAAGCCGTGGTCCACGAGAACAGCAGGAAAGCCGCCCAGAACACACCGGTGATGTTGTCCGAGAGGTTGGGACCCATGTTGGCCGACCACGGATAGGTCGACGCACAAAACGCGCCGTAGAACTCGTCGGTCGTACTCGAGGGAATGAACCCCTGTTGCATGCAGCCGTAGATCCACCACCCGAAGTAGTAGAACGTGGGTGTGACCACTGCGATGGTGAGGATGTTCTTCATCGCCGTCGTCATCAGGTTCTTGCGCCGTCCTGCTCCTGCCTCGTACGACATGAATCCAGCATGGATCAACCACATCAGTACGACGGTGAAGAAGTAGAACTGCTCGGCAAGGATCTTGGAATCGAGGACGATCTGTTCCTCGATCACCGCCTGCGCCAGAATCATCTGCGACCTCCCGGTCCGTTCGTGGCGGCGGATGATAGAAAGCCGTTACGACACGCGCGGCGTAATCTGATGAGTTTTTGTTGAATCCTGGGAAACTTCTTACATCCACCGAAACCGCATCCGGACCGTCGATCGCGTTTCTGCGACCCGTTGGGTCAGCTCCACGGATACGGTGAATTAGATACCGGGTGCAGCAATCCCGCCGCGTATCTGGAAAGCCGAAATGGCTCGAGCAACTCACTGTGGCCACCCAGAACCTCATCGGCAACCAGCTGGCCCACGCCGATCATCTTGTAGCCGTGGTTCGAGTCGGCAATGACGTAGACATTGTCGAGGACGGCGTCGAACACAGGAAAGCTGTCCGGTGTAAAGGCTCCAAGACCGCCGGAGCGGGTGCGGTGATAACGATTCTGCGTGCCCTCGAACCGCTTGTGGCAGTGGGCAAGGGCCGAGGTCCACATTCGTTCGAAGGCTTCGTCGACGTTGTACTCCGGGCTTTCGGGACCATAAGGGTCGACGTTCACCGCAGATGCCGGTTTGTCGACGACGAACGGCATCGCTCCCCCCTGGATTCCACCGAAGTTGAAATCCGGCTTGTAGTAGATACCCCACATTTGATCTGTGATGAGATCACCCGAATGGTCGAACAGTGGGGCGTCGGTGTCCACATGGATGACGGGCGGCATCCGGCCGTGGTTGTCTAGGAGAAAATCGGGATCGATGCGGAGCACACCTTCCTGGAGAAACCAATAGGTCCACATCGGTCGCCGGTAGAGCTCACCGTCCCTTCCCCTGACATCGATCTCCGAGGGGAGATCCAACATCTCCCAGAAGTCGCGCACCCAGGGGCCGGCACCGATCACCACCCAGTCACAATCGATGTCGCCCTCGCTTGTCTGGACAGACACGACCCGGCCGCCGGTCTTCTTGAACGCGGTAACGGTCACAGGAGACATGATCCGAACTCCGAGATCCTCGGCCTTTGCCGCCAGACCTTTCATCGACGTCATGTTGTTGGCATAACCACCCTGTAACTCGTGAAGGATCACGCTGATCCCTTTTGCCTGCCAATCCGTGAACAGCCTTTCCATATACGTCCGGCACTCGGCCTCGCCCTCGATCAGGACGGAGCGGTATCCGATTTCCTTTTGCTGTTCGTAGACACTGGCGACGTCGGCGCCCATAGCCTCGGGACCGGCCTGGATGTAGCCAACCGGGTGATACGAAAAAGCATCGGGGTCGGACTCCCACACCCCAACGGAATGGGCCATCAGCCGGCGCATCGCCGGTTGGAAATAGTTGTTCCGGATGACCCCGCAGGCGATACCGGATGGTCCGGCGCCGATTCCGGTCTTGTCGAGCACGATCACATCGCTGCCCGTGCCGATTCCCCGCGATTCGAGCTCACGAGCGAGATTCCATGCAGTCGAGAGCCCATGGACGCCTGCTCCAATGACGACGAACCGCGCTCTTGTGGGAACGCTCACGTCAGTGCCCAGCCGGGCTCTGCCAGCCCTCGAGCACGGATGGTTGGTAGTCCTCGCCAACCACCGCCGACCCCTCCACCCATGATCCCAGCTCGGACTGGGGAAACTTGGCGTGCACCGCCTTGAGTTGGATCCCGTAGGAGTTCCCGGAGATGAGATGTTTCATGAGGACCTTGCGCGCCATTTCGTCTTCCTGACCCAACGGGATCTCGAAATAGATCTTGAGGAAGCAGTTCGAGTAACGGTCGAACACGGCCGGCACGCCGTCCTCCTCCAACAGGTGGATGTCTTCGAGCCAGTTGAGGTCGGCTCCGGGTGTCAACTCCATCAGGTCGATATCGGCGAGCTCATCCGGATTCCGCTGATAGGACCAGCTCGTCCCCGCCAGGACCTCGGCGTCGACGGACTTGGTCCCGGCAAATCTCTGGGTGTCGGAGACGATGACCCGGTTCATGGCTGAAACCCCTGATCGGCCAGGTACTTGGCGAGCATCGTTTTGATCTCGTCGAGCGTCTCTCGTTCGGTCAGCCCTGGGATGTAGCTGGTGCCGGCAAGGGGAACCTTGGCCATGGCCGCCGCTTCCAGGGTGAGGGCGCAGAGATCTTCTGGCTCGAGCGAGTGGACGCTGGTCTTGCCACAAGCCCTGGCAAGCATCTGGAGCTCCATCGTCATGGCGTTGAGGAAGTTGTATACCCGGACGGCGGCCTCGTCCACGTTGAGGCGAGCCCGCAACTCGGGATCCTGGGTCGCAACCCCGACCGGGCAGCGTCCGGTGTGGCAGTGATAACACTGACCTGCCGGAACACCGACAGTGCCCATGTAGTCGGTGATCCCGGGGAGTTCTTTGTTGCAGTTCAATGCCATCAGCGACGAATGCCCGATGGCGATCGCCTTCGCTCCCAGGGCAAGGCATTTGGCGACATCGGCACCGTTACGGATCCCCCCGGCTACCACCAGGTCGATCTCGTCGGCGAGACCGACATCTTCGAGGGCACGCCGGGCCTCCGGAATGGCGGCCATCAACGGGATCCCCGTCTCCTCTGTGCCGATGTGAGGACCCGCACCCGTCGACCCCTCCGCTCCATCGAGATAGATGATGTCGGGGCCACATTTTGCCGCCATCCTGACATCGTCGTAGACGCGCGCCGCACCCAACTTGAGCTGAATCGGCACCCGGTAGTCGGTGGCCTCGCGGATCTCCTGGATCTTGAGCGAGAGGTCGTCTGGACCGAGCCAGTCAGGGTGCCGCGCCGGTGAGCGTTGGTCGATGCCCGCCGGAAGCGAGCGCATCTCGGCCACTTGCTCGGTGACCTTTTGGCCCATCAAATGACCACCCATGCCGACCTTGCAGCCCTGACCGATGAAGAACTCGATCCCGTCGGCGAGCATGAGGTGGTGCGGATTGAACCCGTACCGGCTTTGGATCACCTGGTAGTACCACTTCGTCGACAGATCCCTCTCCGGGGGGATCATTCCGCCTTCACCCGAGCAGGTGGCGGTGCCCGCCATCGAGGCGCCTTTGGCGAGCGCGGTCTTGGCCTCGATCGACAATGCCCCAAAGCTCATGCCGGTGATGTAGATCGGGATGTCGAGTTCAATCGGATATCGAGCGAAACGGGCCCCGAGCACCGTCTTGGTGTCACATTTTTCGCGATATCCCTCGATCACGAACCGTGTGAGGGTCCCCGGGAGAAACATGAGATCGTCCCAATGCGGGATCTTCTTGAACATCGAGAACCCGCGCATGCGGTAGCGACCCAACTCGGACTTCACGTGGATGTCGTTGATCACGTTGGGGGTGAAGATGGGGCTGCGCCCCAGGATGTTTTGTGCCGATGACGCGCTCTCGTCCACCATCAGATCACCAGCTTCCTCTCGGCGGGCTCGAGGCTGTCGTAGTTGTAGAGCTGCTTGCCGCACACGAATTTCTGGAACTCGGGAGGAGTCCCGAATCCGTACATCGAGAACTTGCGTTCGAGCATCTCAGTGTCTGCCTCCGTCCATTCGCCCGGCACACAATCGATGCCCAGCGACTTCACAGCACCGGCTACATAGATCGTGCCGTCATACATGGAGTCGCCGAGGTTGGCGCCGGCATCACCACAGATCACGATCCGACCGCGCTGCATCATGAACCCGGTGAGGCTTCCGGCGTCGCCACCCACGAGAATGGTGCCGCCTTTCTGGTCGATCCCGGTCCGGGCTCCCACGCTCCCTCGTATCACGAGATCGCCGCCTCGCAGAGCCGCACCGGCAAGGGAGCCGGCCACTTTGTCGATGACCACCACGCCGGACATCATGTTTTCGCACGTCGCCCAGCCAACGCGGCCGGTGATATGAACTTCCGGTCCGTCGATGAGCCCGCATCCGAAATAGCCGAGACTCCCTTCAAAAGTGATCTTGCAGCGTTGGAGGATGCCGACCCCGAGTGAGTGTTTGGCGCCCGGATTGGCCACCGTGATGTCGCGCACCCCCATTTCCGACAGGAGCCAACGGATCTCGAGATTGATCTGGCGCGTCGACAGTTGCGAGGCGTCGAACCGGGCGCCGGCGCCCTCGATCTCTGAGATCTTCGGAACGTCGGCGATGGGTTCCGACAGGCCACGGGCGTCGTAGGTGATCTGTCTTCGGCCGGTCGTCATCTGGTCCACACGAGCACCTCCCCCTCATATGGGTCGTAGGTGTCGATCTCGCGATCGATGACGGCACGAATCGCCACCTCTTCCGAGGCCATGACCACCAGGTCGTCTGACTCGAACAGAACGAGCGGTTTGGCCGCCATCGAGTCCTTGGCGACACCGAGGGCGTCGGCTGTGACCACCATGTAGGTGAACACGCCGTCCAATTCCTCGAGACTCATGTGCATGGCTGATTCGAGGTCGTGACCCTCGGCCATCTTCTCAGCCAGATAGACGGCGATTATCTCGGAGTCGCACTCCGATTGGAACCGGTGTCCGCTCCGTTCGAGCCTTCGCTTCCAATGGAAATAATTCGTCAGTTGCCCGTTGTGAACAACGGCGACATCGGAGAACGGGTACGCCCAATAGGGATGAGCTCCCGAGATATCGACGTCGGACTCGGTGGCCATTCGAACATGCCCAATGGCGTGGGTCCCGGTGTATCCGGACAACTTGTAGAGCCCGGCAACGTCCTCGGCGTCCCCGAGATCCTTGATTATCTCGAGCGAACGGCCGATAGACAACACCTCACATCCGGGAACGTTCTCGAGATAATCGGCCAGAGCCTTGAGGTCGCCCTCGTAGCGAATCTGGGCACGGTAGGCGTATTCGGTCGGGCCTTCGACGCGGTCAATCGACGCTCCGATCTTGTTCAACCGGGTCTCGACCTCCACACGGCTCCGTTCGAGGCGTTCGGAGAAGTCGAAGCCGCGAGGATCGTTGGCGTCCGCCAGCTTGAAGCGAATCACCACCTGGTCGTCGTGCACTTCACCAAAGAGGGCGTAACCGGTCGAGTCGGGACCCCGGTGTTTCATCGCTTGCAGCATCCGGGTCATCTCGGTGCCGATGTCGAAGGACACATCTCTATGGATGATCCCGGCGATACCGCACATCGTGGATCCTTTCTTAAGTGGGATGCTACCCAGCGGTCAATTCTTCTGGACAGGGTCGGACGGGGGAATCGAGGTCATGGCAGCACGTCAAGATAGGTCTCGATATCCCAATCCGAGACGGTGGCGATGAATCGATTCCACTCGTCGGTCTTGTAGTGCCAGAAAACGTTCCACATCTCGCCAGGGAGAGCCGATCGGACGACCGGGTCACGTTCGAGGGCCTCGAGGGCGGCTCCGAAGTGCTCTGGGATGCGTTTTACCTCTTTGCCCTCTTCCATGGCCTCATAGATGTTGCGCTCTTCTGGAGGGCCGGGGTCGAGCTTGCGGGTGAGGCCGTCCTCCATGGCCTTGAGCAACGCCGCGAACGACAGATACGGGTTGACCGCCGAATCGACCGACCGATACTCGAAACGACCGGGGGCCGAAACGCGCAGGGCCGTGGTTCGGTTCTGAAAACCCCAGTCGGCGAACACCGGCGCCCAGAACCCTGCGTCCCAGAACCTCCGGTAGGAGTTCACGGTCGAAGCGGAAATTGCCGTCAGCGCCGGGAGGTGGTCCAACACACCGCCGATGGCCCACAGACCGATATCACCGGGCATCCTTGGGTTGTCGCCCGTCGGCATGAACTCGTTTTTGTCACCCTTCCACAACGAGATGTTGTGGTGACACCCGTTGGCCGAAACACCCATGAACGGCTTTGGCATGAAACAGGCGAATGCTCCCAGCTCACGCCCGACCTGACGGCAGATCTGCCGGTATGTGGTCAACCTGTCTGCTGTCAGTTCTGCCCGATCAAACATGAAGTTGAGCTCTAGCTGACCGGGAGCGTCCTCGTGGTCGCCCTGAATCATTTCCAGACCCATCGCCTTTCCATACTCCATCACCCTGTGGATCAACGGCTGAAGCTCCGAAAACTGGTCGATGTGATAGCAATAGGGCTTTGTCATGCCTTGGACCGAAGGCGTCCCGTCGGGGTTGAGCTTGAGCCACATCATCTCCGGTTCGGTCCCCGCCCGTAGGTGCAGACCCGTCGACTTCTCAAACGACTCGTGGATGCGCTTGAGGTTCCCCCGGCAGTCGGATGTCAGATAACTACCGCCATCCACTTCCTCCTCCCTGCCGCGAAACAGCGTGCAGAAGACTCGAGCCGTCTTCGAGTCCCAGGGGAGGACATTGAAGGTCTCCGGTTCTGGTATGCCGACCAACTCCCTCGCCTCTGGCCCATACCCGATGTAGGCGCCGTTTCGATCGGTGAACAGGTTGGCCGTGGCGCCGTACACCAGCTGGAAGCCGTTTTCCGCCATTCGCTCCCATTGCGCCGCCGGTACCCCCTTGCCCATGATCCGGCCTGTCACAGAGACGAACTGGTAGTACATGTACTCGACGCCGGCCTCGTCGATCTGCTTTCGAACCTCCCGGATGGCCGCGGACCTGCCTCTTGCATCGACAAAACGTTCGAGATCGGATCGAGCCATAGTGTTCCTTTCGAGGACCGGCGCATACCTCATGACCATGGGGTCCGCATTTCGATCCTATACCCGCGATCGAGTCCACTGTCGAGAAACCCGACCGCTATCTCATGAAACTTTTTGGTTTAGAATCGCTCGCAGTAGCCTTGGTACCCGAATGGTCAAAGTCACCACCAATCCCACCGAAACGACACCGGATGTAGATGCCCAGCTGAGCGAGGCGATCGGCAATCGCGTGAGGTCGTACCGCCTTCAGTTGGGCTACACGATCGCCCAACTTGCGGAGCATGCCGGCCTTTCCAAAGGGATGCTGTCGAAGATCGAAAACGCCCAGGCATCGCCGTCGTTGTCCACCCTGGCCAGAATCGGATCGGCGCTCGATGTCCCGTTGACCGCCTTCTTCGACGAGGTCGAGGCACATACCGTTCAGCATGTCCGCGCCGGGCGAGGTCTCGATCTGGTACCAAGAGGGACAAGGTCGGGACTGAAGGCCCAGCTCCTCGGAAACCTTCGAACGGACCACCGCCGGGTGGAGCCCATTCTCTACACCCTGACGCGGAGGTCGAAGGTGTCCGCCTCCTACCGTCACCCCGGCACGGAGTTCCTCTACGTGATCGAAGGCTCGCTCGAGTACGGATACGGAGCGGAAAGATTCAGCCTCGAAGCGGGCGACTCGCTCCAGTTCGACGGAGAGGTGACCCACGGGCCAGTCCGCCTCAACGAAGTTCCTGTGAAACTCCTTTCCGTGAAGGCCTACGGGGACCTCCAACGGCGGCCCGACGTGTGATGGACCGAGTTCACTCAGAGTGGACTCGGTTTCTTCGCACGAGTAGGATCGCCGCTCGACCATGACTCGTCAAGGACGCCCCAAACCCGCCAAATTCAGTGCCTGGAGCCTCTTTCGCCGAGGGTTGACCGGTGAGCAGTGGCCACCCGTCTGGCGTGACCACGATCTGGAAACCTCGTATGACGTGGTGATCATCGGAGCCGGGGTCCATGGCCTGGCGACGGCGTATTACCTTGCCACGAACCACGGCATCACCAACGTCGCCGTGGTCGACAAGGGGTATGTCGGAGGCGGAGGGTCCGGCCGCAACACGGCAATCATCCGCTCCAATTACCTGACGCCGGAAGGCGTTCGTTTCTACGACCGGTCGGTCCACCTCTACAAGAACCTGGCCGCCGACCTGAACTACAACGTGATGTTCTCGCGTAGGGGACATTTGACCCTCGCCCACAACGACGGTGCCGTGCGCACCATGCGCTGGCGAGCAGAGGTGAACAAGGTTCAAGGCATCGACTCAGAGGTGATCGGTCCGGCCGAGATCAAGGAGTTGGTCCCGGAGATGGACGTTTCTGGTGGGGCTCGGTACCCGATTCTGGGGGCGCTCTATCACCCTCCGGGCGGAGTGATCCGCCACGATGCCGTCAACTGGGGTTACGCCCGCGGTGCCGACCGCCTCGGGGTTCAAATCCACCAGAACACGACAGTCACCGGGATCACGACCTCGGCCGGCAAAGTCACCGGAGTGGACACCGATCGCGGACATATCAAGACGGGCACCGTCATCAATTGCACCGCTGGTTGGGCCGGCACGATCGCTCAGATGGTCGACCTTCGGCTCCCGATCATCACTCACCCTCTCCAGGCGGCGGTAACCGAGCCGGTGAAGTTCTTTCTGCATGCGGTGGTCGTGTCAGGGTCGCTCCATGTATACGTGAGTCAGACCGAACGGGGCGAGCTGGTGTTCGGGGCGTCGGTTGATCCATACGCCTCGTATTCCATGCGTGGATCACTCGAATTCACCGAGGAGCTGGCCGGACATGTCCTCGAACTGATCCCCTCGATCTCGAAGATGCGCCTTTTGCGGCAGTGGGCCGGTCTGTGCGACATGACTCCCGACTACTCCCCGATCATGGGTTTTACTCCGGTGGAGGGGTTCCTCGTCGATGTCGGCTGGGGCACCTATGGGTTCAAGGCAGGGCCGGTGGCCGGCGAAGCGATGGCTGAAACGGTGGCGACAGAACGAACCCCGGAGATCATCGCCGCCTTCTCGCTGGCTCGGTTCGACGCGGGGAAGCTCGTGGGCGAAAAGGGCGCAGCCGCGGTGGGGCACTGATGCTCCTCGTTCCGTGCCCGTGGTGCGGACCGCGCAATTCGACCGACATGCGATACGTGGGAGAGTCGCGGCCACGTCCTGACCCCAACGCAGCCACCCCGGCCGAATGGAGAACCTATCTTCACACTCGGACCAACCCGGCCGGATGGACCACCGAAACCTGGTTATGCCGGAGCGGTTGCCGTCGCTACTTCGTGATCGAACGCCATTCCGTGACAAACGAGATCCGCGCCTCTCGCCGCCCCCGACGTCAAGATGAAGTGGCGGGAAGCCCGTGACGAACAGACTTCCGGTCCAGCCCGGAGAAATCATCGACCGCGGAAGTCAGGTCGAGTTCACCTTCGACGGGCGTTCCCATCGGGGTCATCCTGGTGACACCATCGCCTCCGCTTTGCTGGCGAACGAGGTCACGGTGTTGTCGAGGAGCTTCAAGTACCACCGGCCACGTGGAGTCATGTCCGCCACGTACCTTGATCCTGGCGCCACGGTGCAGGTCGGTGACGAGCCAAATGTCAGAGGAGCGCATCGGCGACTCGAACCGGGCATGGAGGTCATCAGCCAAAACCGCTGGCCCAGCCTCGGCTTTGATCTCTTGGCCGCAAACGACCTGCTTGGGCGCTTTTTGACGGCCGGTTTCTACTACAAGACGTTTATAAAGCCGCAGCGGCTTTGGCCCTGGTACGACTCCGTGCTGTCGAAGTTCGCGGCCGGGGGAACGGTCTCGCCCGACACGGCGCACGGTCATTTCGACAAACGTTTCGTCCACCCCGATGTCCTCGTGGCCGGGGGCGGTCTTGCCGGAATGGCGGCCGCCCTTTCTGCCGCGGTCGAGGGGGCCTCGGTCATGCTGGTCGAGGAGGAGTACGAGTTGGGGGGAATGTTGTGCTTCGACCCGGCACGGTTGAACCTCCTCGCCGAGATGCGCTCGGCCGTTGTCGATCACCCCGGGATCGAAGTTCTGACTAATTCGGTCGTGACCGGACGCTACGACGACAACTGGGTGGCCATCGTCCAGCGAGGACTCCCATCGATCCACGAACGGCTCATCAAGGCCAGAGCCAAGTGTCTCGTCGTTGCTCCCGGCCTGATCGAGCGTCCCTACGTCTTTGAAGGAAACGACCTCCCTGGCGTGATGTTATCCACCGCCGTCCGACGCCTGATCAATCTTTGGGCGGTGAAGCCAGGATCGAAGGCTGTGGTGATGAGCGCCAACGAGTCCGGCGACGACGCCGTGGCCGATCTCGAACGGGCAGGAGTAGATGTCCGCCATGTTGCCAACGCCCGCGATGGCGCCGGGATCGTGAGAGCAGGTGGGAACAAGAAGCGCGTGGCGTGGGTCGAGGTCTCGGGCGCCGGCCGGATCGCATGCGACCTCGTGGTCACAGCGACTGGTTGGACCGCGCCCACCTCCCTGATGAACATGGCGGGCGACCGTCCGATCTATGACGCAAGGGCTGCCCGTTTTTTCCCGTCCCAGCTTCCCGAGGATGTCATGGCGACCGGCCGCATCACTGGCGACGGCACGGACGCAGAGTTGGCTGAGCACGCGGCCGCCACCGGTTATGAAGCGGCCAGACGAGCGGCGGGGCGCGGGCGCTCGTGGCAGGCAGCGCGTGCATGGGCCGCCCCGGTCGACCCGGGAGACCTCCCACCGCCAAAGGAGATCCGGCCGCTTGCTCGACAAGACCATCCGGAGTTGTTCCGTTCCAGCACGCACGGGATCGTCGACTTCGGAGAGGACGTAACGTCGAAAGACATCCTGGCCGGAGCCAGAGAGGGTTACGACTCGATCGAACTCGTCAAGCGATTCACCACAGTGACCATGGGGCCAAACCAGGGCAAGCTGGAAACGGTCAATGCCGTGGCGGTGCTGGCCGAGGCGCGCTCACAAACCATCTCAGAAGTGGGCACGACCGTATGGCGCCCGCCTTATGCCCCCATCACCCTGGGAGCATTAGGGGGCAGACCGTGGGAACCGGTGCGGTATTCGCCTATGCAACCGTGGCATTCGTCACACGAAGCGGTGGGTCTGGTGGCCGGACAGTGGATTCGCCCTGATCACTACGGCGACCCCGCCGCCGAGGTGAAAAACGTCAGGACCAACGTCGGCGTGATCGACGTGACCCCACTGGGGAAGCTCGATCTGCGCGGTCCCGACGTATCCCATTTGCTCAACATGGTCTATGTGAACAAGTGGGCGAAGCTCGACGTCGGCGCCGTTCGTTATGGGGTCATGTGCGCCGAGGACGGTGTGATCCTCGATGACGGGGTGACGGGACGCCTCGGGCCCGACCATTATCTGATGACGACCACATCTTCTGGAGCGGCCGGGGTGTGGGAATGGATCGAGAACTGGCTCCAAACCGAACATCCAGAATGGCGGGTCCACGTCACCCCGGTCACTACGGGCTATGCCTCGATGAACGTGGCGGGGCCGCGATCGCGAGAGTTGCTCGCCCGTCTCGTACACGACATCGATCTGTCGCCGGAGTCCTTCCCTTACATGACGGTCCGTCAGGGATCGATCGCAGGCGTCGACTGCTTCATGTGGCGAATCGGCTTCACCGGGGAGCTTTCTTTCGAAATCCACGTGCCTGCCGGATACGGTCTCCACGTGTGGGAGTCCCTCTTCACCGCCGGTGCGGATCTCGGTATTGGCGCTTTCGGGGTCGAGGCACAACGAATCATGCGGCTCGAGAAGGGTCATTTCATCGTCGGACAGGACACCGATGGGCTCATGCAGGGATACTCGGCCGGCATCGATTGGATGATCAAACTCGACAAGGAGGACTTCGCCGGCAAGCCAGAACTCGGTTGGCAACAGCAACACGAATCGGACCGGCTTGTCGCGCTCCAGCCGCTGGACCCCAAAATCGTTCCCCCAGAGGCGTCTCAGATCATCGACGACCACAGGATCGCGGGGCGAATCACCTCCTCCCGTTTCTCGCCCACCCTCAACCGATCCATCTGTCTCGGTGTCGTGGCGCACCACCTCGCCTCCCCCGGCACCGTGATCACGATCCGGCTTCCGGATCGCACTGAGGCGCAGGCGACCGTGATGGAGCACCACGCCCACTTCGACCACGAAGGGAGCCGGTTGCGTGGCTGAACTCCCGATCGCCCGCAGTCCCATCGAACAGGCGGACCCCGTCGAAATCGAGTCGGGCTGGATCGTGTCAAGGCGCTCTTCTGACGCAGCTTTGA
Source organism: Acidimicrobiia bacterium (assembly GCA_041746105.1). Lineage (GTDB taxonomy): Bacteria > Actinomycetota > Acidimicrobiia > Spongiisociales > ZC4RG35 > JBFHRE01. The sequence continues at coordinate 88,506 of JBGTHP010000018.1, read as the reverse complement.
CGATCACCGACGTCTCGGCCGCAACCAAAGTGCTGGTGAAGTCGGAACGCCACTTGTACCCGCATGGATATGGAACGGCGGCGCGGCAAGGCGACTGGTTGATCGTCGGTTCCGGCCCAAGCGAATGGACCCTCCTCGGACCCGTCGGCGCGGTCCCTGCGGTGGTTCAACCCGAATCAATGGTCCTCGACATGACTCACGGACGAGCCCTGATGCGGCTCCATGGTGAGTTGGCGCCTCGCGTACTCGAAAAACTCTGTTCGATCGACCTGTCGGAGCCGATGTGCCCGAACCTGGCCGCCTTCCGAGCGTCGGTGGCAAACGTGGTCACAGATATTGTTCGAGACGATCGGGCAGGGCTTCGGTCGTATCTACTCAGTTGTGAGCGTTCGAGTGGCCAGTATCTGTTCGACGCGATACGAGACGCCGGCGCCGAATTCGGCATCGACATCCAAGGGCGACGGCCGGGCGGCCGTTTCTGACACCAACGGACAGCCGGGGCAATCCCATCTCGAGGAGGCGAAAACAAACCGGCAACCGTGGGCCGCGGTGGCGCCGGCCACGCCGCCGGGGCGAGATCTTGCGGAGAGGGAGGGATTTGAACCCTCGAGGAGGCTTTACACCCCCTACTCGCTTAGCAGGCGAGCGCCTTCGACCACTCGGCCACCTCTCCAGGTTGTGCGCCGCAGCGTACCGACCGCCGACGGTCGATACACAATGGAGCGGAGGGGGTGGGATTTGAATCCACGGAACCCTTTGCGGGTTCAACGGCTTTCGAGACCGTTAGAGCCGATTCGCTGGTTGGCCGCCTACCAGGCGAATTCGCCAGAAACCCTTACGCCACAAGGGTATTCGGCCCCTCATCACGTTTGGTCAACTCCGGCCGTTTGCTCGACGAAGCGTCTGACGGACGACCAGTAAGACTCGGGCCGGTCCTTCCAAGGGAAGTGGCCGGCGTTCCTGATCACCTCGAGACGTCCGATGCCATCCGGCAGGGCTTCGAAGATGGTTTCAGCCGCCCAGACGGGTGTGATCGGGTCCATTTCACCAACGCTCACCAGCGTGGGAGCGCGGACTCCGGCCAGCTCGGAGATGAGGTCAAACCTCAGCATCAACTCTCCGCCGGCCACATTCAGACCCTCGTTGCGAGGAATCCTCGCCTTCTCCGTTTCCCCCGGCACCCATGGTCCGAACAAAGTCCAACACTGTGCCCACTCGTCAGCAGTCACACTCGGGTCTCCTAGGTAAGACCGTTGCACAATGTCAGCAGTCTCGGTTCCATGCTCGTCTCTGAACCCGTCAACGACCCGATCCAAGTCGAATCTCGCCATCGTCGACTGCAGTATCAGACCTCCGGGGTGGCCAGGATGGCGCGATCCGTAGCTCATGGCGACCGGCCCTCCGAATGAGTGACCGAACACTACCGGCCTGACGATTTCTAGGGATTCACAGAAGGCGTGGACCAGATCGCCAGCCCACTCGAAGGTCCAGGCCTCGGCTGGACCCCAGTCTGATCTGCCATGGCCTGGCAGATCCAGATAGACGACTTGAGCAAACTCTGTCAAACGGCTGAAATCGGGCTTGAGGTACGAGTGGTCGAACCCTCCTGGCCCTCCGTGCAAAAGTAGAACTGTCGGCCTGGTTCGCATGGTCCGCTGCTCAGGAACCAACCCGAGACCGTCGATATCGAACCAGTGGCGGATGCCCTCGATCTCGACCCTCATGACCAAATCGTACAAGGCCTCTGTGCACTCGCACCAGATCCTTCATTGCGCCGAGTGACCTCGCGGACCCATCGGAGCGACGCCCCCCTCAGGCGCTCTCGACCGTCGCTACGCCCCCTACTCGCTTGGCAGGCAAGCGGCTTCGACCACTCGGCCCCCTCTCCAGATTGTGCCGCAGCCGTACCGACCCTCGACGGTCGATACACAATGGAGCGGAGGGGGTGGGATTTGAACCCACGGAACCCTATGCGGGTTCAACGGTTTTCAAGACCGTTCGGGCCGATTCTCGGGATGGCCGATTTACCAGGCCAATTGCTGAAATCCCTTGTGCCACAAGGGATTTTGGCCTTTCATCACCTCTCGTCACTTCCGGGTCGCTTGCGTCGTTGCTCGTTCTCCCGCGCCCCCAGTGCGCCCCGAGATGCTCGGCTTCGACCTCTGTGGTGTCAGTCCCTGAGGGTCTTGAGGATGTCCTTCATGAGGAGGACGAGATGGAGGTCGTCGGTCGGTGACGACTCGAACTCGGGGATGAGGTGGAGGTAGAAGTCGCGAGCCTGCGGTGTCTCGGCGTGAATCAGCAGCCCCCGGCACCCGATCCCGGCACCGAGCTGTGCCGTCCGGCTGATGACGTCGGCGAGAAGACCGGCACCGAGCCCGTGGCCTTCATGTCCGATCGCTACCCCGAGGCGAGCCAGCAGGGCCACCGGTTGTGGGTGGCGACCAGCGCCTTTACGAACCCGGGCAGGGGCATCCTTCACGGAGATGGTGGCCATCGACCAGGCGTAGTAGGCAACGACAGCATCGCCCTCCGTCGGGGTGACGACCAGCACCTTTGCCGTGCCGGCGGCATGCGCCTGCCTGGCGTGGAAACGCAGCCATTCGGTCTGCTCGGCGGACCGACACTCGAAGTCGTCGACGACGTCGTCGGCCTCCAGCAACCTCGGAGGTCGATACCGTCGGGTCACTCGTCGCTGAACGGCGAGGGTCTGGCCATCAGCTCACGAAGCCCGGCCAGACTGCGCGCTTGACGACGGTTGATCCTCCCCCACGCTTCCTGAGCCTCAGATCCCAAACTGAAATCGACCCGATCGGCCAGCACCCGCCGTGACGCGGTCGTCAAACTGCTGATGACGAAGTCGGTGAGATCGGTCCCCGACGCAGCCACGGCCCGGTTGATCAGGGCGCGGTCCTCCGGGGTCGTACGCACCTCGAGACGCTCACTCCGAGCTCGTTTCGTTTCGGTCGGCATATCCACCTCGTGTCCGGCCAGTGTACGGCCACAAGTACGCCCTGTCAACGCAGCATCCACAGGTCCGACCCTCGGGAGATTCTCATGCAGCGGCCGATACGCCGAGCGCCGAGGTGCCGTTCGGCGTGGTTCGGCCGATGCTCGTTCGTGCACCGTATTTGTTGGTCGGGGCGGGGAGCGACGTGGGATGCTTCCGGGTATGGCGGATCGCACGATCGCGGATTTCGGTGAAGCGCTGGGGGAACGCCTGGCCGGCGTTGTTGGCCCTGCACTGGTGGGGGCCTATCTCCACGGGTCGGCGGCGCTGGGTGGATTCCAACCAGGATCGAGCGATCTCGACCTCTTGGTAGTGGTCAACGACCGGTGGCACCCCGAAATGCGTGAAGGCGTCGCCCGGGTGCTGCAGGAGTCTCATGGGTCGTCGCCCGGTCGCGGTATCGAGGCGAGCGTGATTCGGGAGGAGGTCGCCCAGGCGGGTGGTCGCCGCATTGACTTCGAGGTGCACGTCACCACCGATCCCAACGACCGCAAAGTGGTCACCGGCGCAGACAATTCTGGCGATCCCGATCTGATCCTGCACATGGCGGTGTGTCGCCAGTGCGCCATCGCGGTACTCGGACCCGATCCGATGATGGTCTTCGCCGGGGTGGACCCGACCCTGGTCATCAGCCAGATGATCGAAGAGTTGACCTGGGCACTCGTCCAGGGTTCGGAGGCATATGCGGTCCTCAACGCCTGCCGGGCCCGCTTCTACCTCCAACACCGAAAGTTTTGTTCCAAACTCGAAGGCGGCAGATGGGCCCGAAACCGACTCGACGCTTCTGGGCTGATCAACAGGTCGCTGGCGGCACAGGAAGGCCGCGGCGGTGATCAGCCCCCCTCACCACTCTGCAGAACCTTCGTCGATGAAGCCATCTCGGCACTCACTAACGAGCTCAACAACCAGCACACCGACTGACGACCGCACTCGTACGTGCCGATACTGAGCATTCGGCGGTATGTGCGATACGGGGCCATATTTTGTGATCGGCGTTGGCGGTGCCGCAGCTCAATGGCGCCGGGCTACCACGATCATTTCGAAGCTGCTGGGCGTGAAGCGGGTGCGGTCCCATCCGCCCCAGGTCTGTTCGAGGGTGAAGCCGGCCGCCTCGATCGACGCCACAATCTCGCTGGGGCTTCGAAAACGGAGCGTCTCGGCGGCGGTGAGATGGACGCCGTCGGGCAGGACCGTGTGGCCGTAGTGGGTGAGCGTGTACGAATCAGCGGGACCGGACTTCTCGACCACTTCGACCCACGACGTGAACTCGCCATCCTCGGGATGCGGCATCGTCGCCTTGCTCCGCGCCTCGGTCCAGTACTCCTCCCACGGGATCGCAGGATTCCGTGTCTCGAAGGTGAGCCGACCACCCGGGTGGAGGACCCGGTGCAACTGCCGGAGCACGTTGGACCAGTCAGCATCGTCCACAAAGTATTGAGCAACATGACCCATCATGACGACGAGATCCGCAACACCCGTGGCTACGTTGTCAACAAGGCCGTGGATCCACTCAACATCGAGCCCCGTCGACCGGCGCCGGGCGATCTCAAGCATCGGGACAGCCGGATCCACTCCGATGACGGCGAGGCCCCGTCGGGCGAGATCGACTGCGAACACGCCCGTGCCGCACCCGACGTCAACCACCGTCCCGGCACCCAGCTCGTCAGCGAGGGCCAAATAGAAATCGTGGTCGTCTCGCCCCGTGCACTCAGTGTCGTAAACCGCGGCGAGACGCGGGTCCTCTGTCCACAGTCCTGACATCGAGGCAACTGTATCGGGATCGTGTACCGGCACCTACCGCCGAGCCGACACCGCTCAACAAATCGTCACCAACTCAGCATGCCTCTCAGGCAGAGCCGCCGGGACAGCCCAAGCCTGGTCAGCAACCCCACGACCAGCGCAGATCACCCACAACCCAGCGCGTTATCGCGCGCCCCCAACAGCGCGATATCCGGCATTCGGCGCTAGCAATCCATTATCTGGATGGAGCAGCCGTGGATGCCGACCCGTCAGCGTCCGATGCCGCGGTGTCTTCGGCTGGGGGTGTGCTCTGCGGCGCGGCGTTGCGTGGCGGCTTCGATGCTCCGACTAATCGACTGCCAGGCCTGGTCGCGGTTGGTTTCGGGATCGTCGAAGGCGATCTCGTAGACGGGTGGGTGTGTTGGGGGTTGTCGGTGGTTTCCGGTTTCGCCGGGTCGTAGCGACCTGTCGGGTGTCTTGTCGAGGTGGGTTTGTCGGGTGATGGCAGGTTGATCGATCCAGTCCCGGGTCAGGGCTTGGGTGAGGATGTCGGCGGCGGTGTCGTCGTGACCGGTGACGACGTAGGCCTATCGCTCCCCCAGGGCGCCCCCAAGGACTCGGCGGAGCCCGCCGCGACCGAAAGCCAGGGCTGAAATAGCCCGAAACGACGGGCCTTCTTGCGGAGGGGGTGGGATTTGAACCCCCGGAACCCTATGCGGGTTCAACGGTTTTCAAGACCGTTCGGGCCGATTCTCGGGATGCCGGACCTACTGGGGAAATCCGCCGACCTGTCATAACCTCTGGTCATCTCCGAGCCGCTTGCGTCGTTGCTCGTTCTCCCGCCCCCAGCGCCCCCCTAGATGCCCCCCGGGCGACCCGCGGCTCGAACTACCGTTTGACGTGTGACGCCGATTCGGCCGGCCAGGTCGCCCTGGCTCATACTGGGGGCCTCCCTCAGCTCCCGAATGCGGTTTGTGATCCTGGTCGGTTTGACCACGTCACACGCCTCGCCGGTATAGGAGCAATCGCTATCCGCCGTCGACGAGTTCCCTGGCTCCGGTCTCGAAAAATCGCTGCCCGCCGACGGCATCGAACCTCCGACGAAAGTACCGTGATGGCAACGTGGTCAAGCAACAGCTCCTGGTTGAGAGGGAGCGCCAGATGGCATCGCTTCTGGCCGTTGTGTCGGCCGCAAACCGTGAACCGAATGGCCGGAGAGGGTCCGATCGACCTCGTCGTCGCGAGGCTCCGAGATCCTCGTCTCCCAGACCGTGAAAGACCTGGTCGCGCGGAGCGACATCGGCTTCGAGGACGCCGGCGAAGACCAACTGAAAGGCGTACCTGAACGGTGGCGCCTGTACGGAGTGGTGGAGGAGTGAACGGCGCTCCCGAGACTCGCTACGCGAGGACGTCCGATGACACCTTCATCGCGTTCCAGGTGTTCGGCTCCGGGCCGGTCGACGTTCTGCTGATGCCCGGGTTCTTCACCAACATCGACGAGAACTGGCGGGTCCCCGAGATCGCCGACGCGCACCGCCGGATTGGGGCCTTCGCGCGGGTGATCGCGATGGACCGTAGAGGCCTGGGTGTTTCCGATCGGCTCTCGCCAGGCGGCACGGCGCCCCTGGAGACGCATGTCGACGACCTGCTGGCCGTCCTCGACGCTGTTGGGGCTCGCGACGTCTGCCTCGTGACGAGCGAGTCGGGAGCGCCGCTGCTTGCGCTCCTGTTCGCGGCCGCACATCCCGAACGCGTGCGCGCACTCGCCCTCTGCACGCCGATGCCGAGCAGCCCTCTGACCGGTTCCATCCTGGGCAACTCGGTCGACCTGCGATCCGAGATGCTCGCCTGGGGTACGGAGGCGTTCGCTCGACGAGACCTCGAGTTCGCCGCTCCGTCCATCGCGGGAGATCCCACTGCGGTCCGCTCCTGGGCAGCGTACCTTCGCGCTGCGGCGAGTCCTGGCTCCGCGATCGCGCTCCATCTGCAATGGTCGTCAACCGACGTGCTCGACGTCCTCCCTGCTATCCGCGCGCCGGTCCTGGTGTTGATCCGACCAGACGCGCCCCTCCTCGACCTGTCTCAGCCGTTCGTCGACGAGATCCAGGCGAGGGTCGCCGACGTTCGCATCGTCACGCTCCCCGGCCGAGACCTGCCGTACTGGATCGGAGACCGCGACCGATTCGTCGCCGAGCTGGAGGAGTTCTTCACGGGCGCGCATTCGACCCATGGGGCAGATGCGGGTCGAGGGCTGGCCACCGTCCTGTTCACCGATATCGTGGATTCCACGTCCCGATCCGCGGTCCTAGGCGACAGCGCATGGCGAGAGACACGCCAGCGACACGATGTGATCGCCCGTGCCGCGATCGAAGGCCATCGAGGGCGACCGATCAAGACGATGGGGGACGGGTTCCTGGCGACGTTCGACGGACCAGCACGCGGCGTCAGCTCCGCGCTCGAGATCGTGTCGGCGATGGATGAACTCGGGATCGAGATTCGCGCCGGCATCCACGTCGGAGAGGTCACGTTCGAGCCGGACGACGTCTCTGGGATCGCCGTCGCGATCGGCGCCCGGATCTGCTCGATCGCAGGGCCGTCCGAGGTTCTGGCGTCGAGCACCGTGAAGGACCTGACCGCCGGCAGCGGGCTGACGTTCGAGGACGCCGGCGAACACCAACTGAAAGGCGTACCTGACCGGTGGCGCCTGTATCGCGTCGTGGGCTGACTCACGGCCGTCGCTCCCCATCGTCCATGACGACGACACGGTCTGGGCCGTCCCGGCCGGACTGAGGATCGGCGAGGACATCGCCCCCATTCTCGGTCGAGGTTCTGGTCGGAGAAGACGAAGCTCAGCTCCCGATACGGCGGGAGAGCAACAGCCACAGTCCGAGCCAGCCTTCGCCGATCATCGACGGAAGCGCCACGCCGAGGGTCAGCCGGATCGCCGTGAGGATCCAAGGCTGACCGCCCGTGAGCCCTTGTTTTCTCAGTTTCTGGCGGAGGGGGTGGGATTTGAACCCACGGAACCCTATGCGGGTTCAACGGTTTTCAAGACCGTCACCTTCGGCCGCTCGGTCACCCCTCCGTGCGACGGACCGCCCGTCATGGACCAACCCGTCTCGACCGGCGGGGACTGCCCCGCCGTAACGAACCCGTCAAAGACAGATTCGTTGGCGGAGGGGGAGGGATTCGAACCCTCGAGGAGCGAACGCCCCTACGGCATTTCGAGTGCCGCGCACTAGGCCGGACTATGCGACCCCTCCAGGGATCGGAAACGTACCACGTCGCCAAAGCGCGACCCAACCGTGACAGGTCGGGTCGCGGGAGCGGAGGGAGAGGGATTTGAACCCTCGTGGAGGCTTACACCCCCAACGGCATTTCCAATGCCGCGCACTCGGCCAGACTATGCGACCCCTCCGGGAGCGCCACGAACAGCGTCGCAGCGGACTACAACGTAGTCGACGCAATGAATGTTCACCTAGTCGGGAAGGTGCGTGGGACGTGAAGGAAAGCCACTCGGAGGCGATGAACACCGCTCTCGAACAAGCGGCAGCCGCCTTACAACACGACGACGTCCCGGTGGGGGCGGTCCTCCTCAACCCTTCCGGTGAAACCATTGCCGCCGACCACAATCGCCGGGAACAACTGAACGACCCCACGGCCCATGCCGAGATGCTCGTACTCTCCTCCGCCGCCAGGGCAGCAGGCACTTGGCGGCTCGACGGTCACGCCCTGGTGGTGACACTCGAGCCATGCGCGATGTGTGCTGGAGCCGCAGTCAACGCCAGAATCGGCACCATCGTCTACGGAGCGGCCGATCCCAAAGCCGGCGCCTGCTGGAGCCTCTACAACATCCCCCAAGACGCCCGTCTGAACCATCGGGTCGAACTCGTGGCCGGCGTCAAGGAGGACGAATGCGCCCGGATTCTGACCGACTTCTTCTCTCACCAGCGCTGAGCCGGATCCGTCGCTTCGAGGCTCCGCCTACCATGACGGCATCGTCGGTTGGGTGCGGCCTCCGGGTCCTGCGCGGCGGGGCGCTGCGAATCTGGTCAGGTCCGGAAGGAAGCAGCCATAAGCGGTTTGCCTCGGGCGCCGCAGTCACGCCTGGCGGCCGCACCGAGCCGGCGACCTCCGCATTTCTCGGCTCCGAGCCGGTTCTTGCAATACGCTTTCTGCATGCACGCCGTCGACCGACTCGCCAGAACGCCGTTCCTCCGAGATGCCATTTCATTTCTGGGTGACCGCCCGTCGTGGTCTGATCTGACCAGCATCCTTCTACCGATCATGGCCGCGAGGACGAGATCCGAGACCCCGGCGACCCTGATCGATCGCCACCAGAGCGATCGGTTCGTCGGAGTTGCACCGATCGGGCTCACCGATCTCCGACGAGCGGAACAGGCCTGCCTTGACGTACTGCCTGACGATGTCGAGCAGTTGGTTCTGGCGCCGCATGTCCCTTTTGGGAGCCACGCCACCCTCGGACCGCTGTCTCAGAATCGCCTTCTGAGCACTATCCGTCGGGTCGAAGCGGCCGCCGACCCGACGGTGGGACTTGCATTGGAAGCCGCCGTGCGGCGCCGACGCCTCCTCGAGACTGATCCGAAATCCCCTCAGTGGATCAGTCTTGCGACGGTCCAGCGCATCACCAGAACCCAGCGTTTTGATGGACCGCTCCAGTTCGCCCACTTCTCGTTGTTCGGGTTGGTCACGGCCGGGCGCGACACCGGAAGTAGGACCTTCGAGCACCAGGCATCCGTCTTCCATCTTCAGAGAGTGTGGGAGGCAGGCCTCCGTTGCGGGGCCGATCGGGTCGAGATCGACGTTTCGGATTTTGGTGACGGGTCGATGCTCGACCTTGCATCGATGGCGGCGGAACGAGCACCGGGCAACGTGGCGGTCGAAATCGACCCTGATCGGCAGGCCGGGAGAGGTTATTACCCGAGTTTTTGTTTCAAGGCAAGAGTCGTCTTCGGCGAACAAGCCATTGAAACCGCCGACGGAGGATTTGTCGATTGGAGCAAGGATCTGATTCAGTCCAAGAAGGAGAGAATGATGGTCTCCGGCATCAGCCTCGACCGTATCGCAGTGTTCGCGCCCAGAACCTGATCGGATTCAACGGTCCCGTTTGCGCAGCACCGCCCCGTAGACAAAACCGAATGGTCCCATCCGCCAGGTCGTCACCAGCTCCATCGGTGTGTTCGTGTAGAGGCGCTCTACCGGTTCCAATTTGTCGAGAGAACGATGCAGATACCAGTAGTCACGGGGGGCCCTGGCCAGCAGGCCGGCGAGTGGGAGAAAAACCGCAGATCCCAACCGATGGATTGCGGCCACAAAGCGGCTGCGGGGGCGTCCCAGATCCACGACAACCAGCACACCACCCGGCCGCAAGATCCTTGTCACTTCAGACAACGTGTCCGTGATAGAGGTCAGATTTCTGAACACATACGCGGAGAAAGCTCCATCGAAACTCTCGTCTCTGAAGGGAAGGCTTTCGCCGATTCCGACCACCCGCGCCGGGATCGGGCTGAGCGCCAGCATCGGCCCGACGGGATCGAGCGCCACGACCTGGCGCCGGCCGAAGACCTCATGGGCGGCGCCGGTGCCGCTGCCAAGATCCAAGATCTTGCCATCGGGAAGGTGACCAACCCCCCGCCGGCGCCAGGCCTGCTCCCGGCCAAACGACAAAACACGGTTGATGAGGTCATATCGCCGAGCAATCCGGGCGAAGATCGGATCCGACTCGGCGCTCACCTCTCAGGCGCCGGGGGCTTTGATCGAGTCAAAGCCAACAAATGGTCTGATCGCATCGGGAATGATGACGGAGCCGTCGGCCTGCTGGTGGTTCTCGAGCAGGGCGAGGATGACACGGCCGACGGCAATCGCAGTTCCGTTGAGGGTGTGGACGATCTGGGTTCCGGAATCGGTCCGCATGCGTATCCGAAGCCGGCGAGCCTGAAAATCGGTCGTGTTTGAGCACGAAGTCACTTCCCGGAACGCCTTTTGCGACGGGAACCATGCTTCGATGTCGTACTTCTTTGCGGCCGATGACCCGAGGTCGCCGGCCGCGACGTTGACGACTCTGTACGGCAACTCCAGGTCGGTGACGATCGACTCCTCGATCGCCAGAATTCGTTCGTGTTCCGACGCCGACGTCGCCGGGTCGACAAAAGTAAACATCTCGACCTTGTCGAACTGATGAACTCGAAAGATCCCGGCGGTGTCTTTTCCATAGGTGCCGGCCTCTCGGCGGAAGCAGGTCGAAAAACCCGCGTACCGGAGCGGCAATTCTTCCCGATCGAAAATCTCGTCTGTGTGATAGGCCGCCAGCGGGACCTCAGAAGTCCCGACCAAGAACAAATCGTCGGATGGGATCGAATAAACCTGTTCGCGATCGCCGGGGAAGAATCCGGTCCCGAACAACGCCTCTTCGCGGACCAGGACCGGCGGCGCCATCGGGGTGAAGCCGTGCGCCACCAGACGCTCGAACGCCCAACGGACGAGACCCAACTCGAGGAGCACCGCCTGGCCCTTGAGATAGCCGAAACGACTTCCAGAAACCTTGGCGCCACGATCGGTGTCCACAACATCGAGCAGAGAGCCCAATGTCGCGTGATCCCTCACTTCGTGATCAAATGCGCGTATGTCTCCGACCCGCTTGATCTCCACGTTGTCGGCGTCGGTGAAACCGTCGGCGGCGCTCGGGTCGACGAGGTTGGGGACAGTTATCCAAAGGGCGTCGAATTCGGCCTGGAGATCGTCGGCGGCCGCACTCAACTCCTTGAACGACTCTGCCATGACGGCCGTTTCGGCGATTGCTGACTGCTTCGCCTCGCCAGACATTGACGCTATCTGGCGACCTGCATCTTTCTGCGATGCTCTGACCGATTCCGCCTCCGATCTGGTTTTGCGTAGCCGCGAGTCGAGATTGATCAAACGGTCGACGTCGATTTCAACACCGCGGCGTTGGAGCGATTGGCGCAGAACATCGGGCTGATTTCGGAGAACGGTGCTGTCGATCATGGGCTGTCTTCCATTTTAGGCGGCACCTGATGCGCCCCCGTCATGGCGCAGTCGTCGTTGTCGATACCGGTTCATTGACCCGGAAGTTGATGATGCGCTGGTTGTCCTCGGTCGCTTCCTCGCCATCGGCGACAGGCAGCGAAACAACGAGGCCGTAATCGATCCCTGGCGTCACAGAAAGCTCCTCGAACGAAACCGTCGTCGCCTCCCCAGGCGCCACCACCCCGAGTGCGACAGACAGCTCGGCCACCACCTCCGTTCCCTGGAGCAGAGTTAGCGTCAACTCGGTCGGAACCGTCTCGGCGTTCCCGTCGTTTCTGACGACGGCTTTGACCGTCAGGACCTCGGTGCTTGTCACGACGAAGAGATCGTCGGTGTTTACCACCAGTTCAGGCACGGTGAGCACCTGTTCGAGACCGAGGTCGGATCGAAGACGGAGCGCACTGGCGGCATTCCCGGCTGTCGAGACAAAAGCCTCGCTGAGCACTCCAACGTCGATCTGGACGGGAACGAATTGCACCGCAGGCAGGGCGGAAACCGGCTGCGTGACGGCTGCCGCAGCCAGTATGTCAACGAACGACCGATACAGACTGTCGCCGGTTTTTATCTCGATCAGGGCGTTGAGAACCTTGGTGCCGGCGACGATATCCGGTGGGCCGTCGGCGACAGAGATCATTTCGGTGCGGAGGCTTTCGATCCCTTGACGCCAGTTCGCCAGGGTTGTCTCGAAAACGGCAACAGGGCCGGTGTAGTCAGGGTCATCCGGGGCGGCGGCGACGACCAGCATGGCTTCGTCGATCGCGGCCAGCGTCTGGTTGGTGGAGGCATCGAGGGTGACCCTGTCCACCGAACTCATTGAAAGCAAGGTCGTGCGGTAAGCCTCCGCTTTGACGGAGAGATCGACGGCGGTCTTTCTCAACTGCTCCGAGTAGAGCGGCCCTGAGTCTCCGCCGGTGGTCACAGCCAGAAGAACACCAAAAGCCACGACAAGCGTCAGGAAAATGGGCAGCGCCAACCGGCGCCGCCGACGTCGTGGTTTGAAAGGATCTGAATGCACTGCGTCCTAGGGATAGGCCAACCTGCACGGAACTGCCTCACATGCCGGCATCAGTTTGCCAGCCCCCACCCCCGAACGGAACCCGACACAACATCCCCGGGAGTTCCCCCGAGTCTGGCCACCGGTTGCCCCGAGTTTGGTTCCCCCGAGTTTGGCAAAGCCAAACTCGCAAGGAACGCCGCAGGCGTTCCCGTGGGCGAGGGGGGACTTGAACCCCCACGATCTTGCGATCACAGGAACCTGAATCCTGCGCGTCTGCCAATTCCGCCACTCGCCCGAGTGGGAAAGGCATGCTAGCGAACCTAAGGCATGCGGGACCAGCCGCCCCCGCTGCACCGAGCGGAGGTCGCAGCGGTCTGGGGCGGGTAGCGTTCTTGCTCATGAAACTGCTGCGACAGTTGGAGATGCGTATCGAATCGCTGCTCGACGGCGCGGCCGGGATGGTGTTCCGGGGACCGCTCCACCCCCTGGAACTGGCGTCCCGTCTACTGCGAGAGGCCGATCTCCACACGCGGGAAGGTTCCCATGGCCCGGTTGCACCCAACCAGTTTCTGCTGCAGCTCCCCGTGGACAAAAACACGAATGACGAAGAAATCGGCTTGGTCATGGCCGAATTGGAGCGTCTTGTCGACGCCGGCGGTCTAGAGCGGGGTTGGCGAATGGCCGGAACCACGACGGTCAGATTTCAGATCGAACCAGGGTTGGGGCAAGGGTCGATCCGATGCACCGTGGGTGAGGCAGCGGGCCCTCGTTCTCCCTGGTCGAGGCTGCGCGGGGACCAAACTCTCGATGTCTGCGTAAACCAAGCCGTGCTCGGTCGCGACCAAGGCGCCGATGTCGTCGTCGCCAATGACACCACCAGTCGGGCCCATGCTCTGATCTGGACCGTGTCCGGTCAGACATTCGTGAAAGACCTCGGCTCCGCCAACGGCACCGCCGTGAATGGAGCTCGAATCGGCGGGTCGCCGGTCGAACTCGTCACCGGCTCGATTCTTGTTCTCGGTGAGGCCGGGTTCAGGTTCGAGGATCTGATCAATGCCTGAATTTCTCCTCACCGCCCTCCGTCTGATCTTTCTCGCATTGGTTTATCTGTTCGTCTGGCAGGTGGCGCGATCGATTTCGTCACACCTAGGGCTCCGACAGGGCCGTGGCACCCGCCGCCCCGGATCGCGGGTGGTGGTCGTGCGTTCCGACACCCAGGTTGGACTCGACTTTTCGATCAGGGATTCCACGGTTCTAGGGCGCAGCAGCGAATCCGATGTGGTCCTGGAGGACCCCTACGCTTCCGAGTTCCATCTCCGCCTCACTGCGAAGGACGACCGGCTCGTGTTGACTGACCTCGGAAGCACCAACGGCACATACGTCAACGGCCGACGTGTCACCAGCCCGGTGGACCTGAACCGAGGCGACGCGGTTCAGGTCGGAAAAACCGTGATGGAAGTGCGATGAACGTCATCTGGGCAGTCGCGAGCCACCAGGGTCGAGTCCGATCCAACAATGAGGACTCTGTTTTTCCGGCCAGCTCTGGCCGGAGCGACGACAGCGTCGTCTTGATGGTCGCCGACGGCATGGGCGGCCACGTTGCCGGCGAGGTTGCTTCCGAACTCGCCATCAAGGCGGCCACAGAAACATCGCAACCGGTGGCGGACCGGGTCAGGTCTGCCAACCGAGCGATCGTCGAAGAAGTCGAACGACGCCCCTCCCTCGCAGGCATGGGGACGACCCTCACTCTCGTGGAGTGCAGTCCCGACGGACTGTGCCGGTTCGCCCATATCGGCGATTCCCGGGCGTATCTATTGCGAGACGACGAGCTGGTACAACTCACGTCCGATCACACGGTCATGGCCGAGTATCTGAGGGTCGGATCGATATCTCCTGAAGAGGCGGCGACCCATCCCCAGCGGAGCATGTTGACCAGGGCGCTCGGTCTGACGCCTGACATAGAGGTGGACGAGTTCGATGTCGCCGCCGCTCCCGGGGACCGCATCCTGCTGTGTTCCGACGGGGTCAGTTCGATGCTCTCCGACCAGGACATCCAAAAGCAGATGTCACGCGATACGGTCGAAGAGGGCGCTTGGGGACTCGTGGAGGAGGCCAATCGCGCCGGAGGGCACGACAACATCACCGCCGTCCTGATCGACTTCTCGGAGTCGGCCACCTCATGACCCGCAACCTGGAGGCGACGCTGCTGCTGGGAGCGGCGGCGCTGACCGGGTTCGGCGTTGCCCTCGTCGAATTCGCAGTTGGAGGGACCGCGGATGCCCAGGCCGCGCTCACATTTCTGACCGTGGCCTTGGCGTTCGGGTTGCTCCATGCCGGTATACGCCGGTTTGCTCCGCGGGCGGTGACCAACCTCCTGCCCCCGGTTGCCCTCGTCACCGCTTTCGGCTTCATCGAAATCTACCGACTCGACCCGGAACGGGCAGCGCTGCAGCGGTGGTGGTTGATCATCGCCGCAGTCGTTGGTTTCGTGACCCTGGCATGGCTGGGCCGGGTCGGGATTTTGGTGATCCGCCGCTATCGGAACGTCCTCTTTCTCTCGGGTGTGGTCCTTCTCCTCCTGCCGTTGCTTCCCGACCTCGGATTGATCAAGGGAGTCGAACTCAACGGCTCGCGTCTGTGGATCTCGCTAGACGCAGGGTTCACCAGCCTCAGCTTCCAGCCTGCCGAGCTGGCCAAACTGGCCTTTGTCGGTTTTCTGGCGGCGTATCTGGCCGATCGTCAGCCGGCGCTCACGCAGGCTCGGCGCCGCTTCGGCCCGATCTCGATTCCCGAACCGCGACAGCTGGCCCCGCTGCTCGCAGTCTGGGTCGGGAGTCTCGGTGTCCTCGTCTCACAGAGGGACCTTGGCGCCTCGCTCCTCCTGTTCGCGGTGTTCGTTGGCCTCATCTACGCCGCTACCGGCCAGCCCGGTTATCTGAGCGGAGGGTTGGTGATGGTGGCGGCCGGTGGTTACGCATCGTGGCGACTGTTCGATCACGTGCAACGGCGAGTAACCGCCTGGATCGATCCTTTTTCGGACTTCACCGGCGCGGGATACCAGCTGAGCCAGAGTGTGTTCGCTTTCGGAACCGGGAGCCTGGCAGGTTCCGGGCCGGGTTTGGGCAGGCCCGATCTCATCCCCAACGCCATCACCGACTTCATTTTCGCCGCAGTGGGGGAAGAATTCGGTTTCGCCGGATCGGTAGCCGTGTTGTGCGGCTACGCCCTGATCGTGGCATGTGGGTTCGGGATCGCTCTCGGATCTCGCGATCGATTCCGCAAACTTCTTGCGACCGGGCTCACGATCACTCTCGGCATCCAGACATTTTTGATCATCGGCGGAGTGTTGCGGGTTGTCCCGTTGACCGGGATCGCACTGCCGTTCATGTCGTACGGGGGCTCGTCATTGGTTGGCAACTTCGTCTTGCTGGCTCTCCTGGCGCGTGTCTCTCATGAGGAGGCACCCGCATGAACCGGCCCACTCGACGCCTGGCCATGGCGATTTTTGTCGGTTTTGGGCTCCTGCTCGGTTCTGTGACCTGGTACCAGGTGCTCGGGGTGGATGGGTATCGCAATGACCCCCGAAATGCCAGGACCGCCCTCAGCCAGAGCGCCAAAGAGCGGGGCCTGATAGTGACGAGGGACGGCGTCGTCCTCGCCGAATCGTTCCCCGACCCTGCGGAACCGACTTCTTATGTGAGGAGCTACCCAGAAGGTGAGGCGTTCGCACCGGTGGTTGGATACACCAGCCTCCTCGCCGGCAACGCCGCCATCGAACGGGCTTATGCCGACGAACTGCGCTCCCGTCGCGACTTCACGATCTCTGACCTCATCGTGGCGGCGCTGGGCGGCGACTTGAGACCCCGTAGCATCCAGATAACCATCGACCCGAGCCTTCAACGACAGGCCTACGAACTCCTCGCAGGCCACAAGGGTGCGGTTGTAGCGATCGATCCACGTACGGGAGAAATCCTCGCCTACGTGTCGGCTCCGTCGTACAACCCCAACCTGCTTCTGGGCCCCGATGGGCTCGAACAACGCCAACGCTTGCTGGACGATCCCAACAACCCGCTCATCGACAGAGCAGGAAACACGTTGTACCCACCGGGATCGACGTTCAAGACGATCGTCGCGGCCGCGGCGATCGAGGCCGGCGCGGCAAGTCCTGAGACCGAATACCCCGATCTGGAAGAGGTTCCGCTGCCAGGCTCGAATGCGACCATTGCCAACTTTGGCGGATCGCGCTGTAGTGACGGCGTCGCCGTGACCCTGCAAGTGGCGTTCGCTCGTTCCTGCAACACCGTCTTCGCTCAATTGGCGATCGACCTCGGTGCGGACGTGGTCGGTGAGATGGCCGAAGGTTTTGGGTTCAACCGGAGCATCGAGATGCCGTGGGTGACAGCCGAATCCGTGTTCCTGACGAGAGAACTCGCCGCAGATCCGGCCGCTCTCGCCCAATCCGGCATCGGCGAACGTGACGTCCGCGCGACCGCTCTCCAGATGGCAATGGTGGCCGCCGCTATCGCCAACGACGGCGAGATGATGCGGCCGTTTCTGGTGAGACAGATATTCAATGCGGACGGAGAGATCGAGGACGTTTTCGAACCAGAACGGATCCGCCGGGTTCTCTCCCCGGCGGCAGCGGCGGTGATGACCGACCTGATGGAACGGGTCGTCACCAACGGCACCGGCGGACGGGGAACCGTGTCCGGCGTCAGGGTGGCCGGAAAGACCGGGACCGCAGAAGGACCCGGTGGTGCACCCGACGTATGGTTCATAGCCTTTGCCCCGGTGGAGGAGCCGAGCATCGCCATCGCGGTTGTGATCGAGGACGGCGGAACCTCCGGCGAAGCCGGAACCGGCGGCTCGGTGGCGGCTCCGATCGCCGCCGAATTGATCAAGACATGGCTGGATCGCTGAGATGACTCCGGTCAAGCCTTAGAATCACGGCGCTTCATGGAACTCCCCTTCGCCCTAACCGACCGCTACCAACTGACGGCCCACATTGCTCGCGGCGGAATGGCCGACGTTTATGAGGGGCGCGACGGCCTGCTCGGCCGACGGGTAGCCATCAAGGTTCTTCACAGCCAGTTCTCCTCCGACGACGCATTCGTCAAGAGATTCCGGCGCGAAGCCCAGGCCGCCGCCAACCTCACCCACCCCAATATCGTCGGGATCTACGACTGGGGCCAGCTCGACTCGACCTATTTCATCGTCATGGAGTTGGTCGAAGGAAGATCGTTGCGCGAGGTTCTGCGCTCGGCCGGAGCCCTACTTCCCCGGCGGGCGGTCGAAATCGCAGCAGAGGTCTCGGCGGCCCTCTCGGTCGCGCACCGTGCCGGCCTGGTGCACCGAGACATAAAACCCGGAAACATCCTTCTCGCCGCCGACGGCACCGTGAAGGTGACCGACTTTGGGATCGCTCGGGCATGGGACGACTCGGCCGAACTCACCCGGACCGGCGCCGTGATGGGAACCGCGACGTATTTCTCACCGGAGCAGGCCCAAGGCCAGCCGGCGGATGAGCGCTCCGATGTCTACTCGCTCGGGGTCGTCATCTACGAAATGTTGACGGGTCAACCGCCTTTCAAGGGTGAAAGCCCGGTGGCAGTTGCGTATCAACACGTGTCGAGCGAGGTGGCTGCGCCGTCGGTACTCAACTCCGACGTGCCACCCGGCCTCGACGCGATCGTCCTGCGCTCCCTCGACAAGGATCCGGCCGAGCGATATCAAACCGCAGAGGATCTACGTAAAGATCTGTGGCGAGTTCTCAGAGGGGAATCGCCTTCGGCGGCCACCCCGCCGGCTCCCGTGGTCGCTGACGGGTCTGCGACTCGGATGATCCCGGTGACACCCCCCGCCACCGTTCCACCTCAGGAGGCCTACCGCGAACTGGAAGAGGCACCGGCATCGAACATGGCATTCGTTGTGGGAACCTTCGCATTGCTTGCGACACTCGCCGTGCTCGTCTTCCTGCTGTTTCGCTTCCTGAGCGGACCCAACGACACCGAGCAGGTTCAGGTTCCAAACGTGATCGGTCTCACCCAGGAGGAGGCCATCCGCCAGATCACGACCGCGAATCTGGTTCCGATCCCGGTCGCAGAAGAGAGCGAAACCGTGGCAGAGGGCCGGGTGATCCGGACTGAGCCGGAGGCCAACGCCCTGGTCGATCGCGGGAGCGACGTCAGGATCGTGGTGGCCGGAGCGGTCCAGCAATTCGCAGTGCCTCGGCTGGATGGTCTCAACGTCGAAGACGCGCTGGCCTTGATCAACACCCAAGGTTTCACACTGGGGAATATCACCGAAGATCCAAACTCCGATGAAGAACCGGGCACAGTAATTTCCCAAAACCCGACGGCAGGAACCCAGGCTCCACCTGATACTCCGATCGATCTGGTGGTGTCAGCAGGTCCTGAATCGCTGCTCCTGGACAGCTTGATCAATCTCACCACACTCGAGGCGACGACAAAACTGTCCCAGGCGCAGCTGGTGTGGGAGATCACAGAAGAGTTCGACGACGACATCCCTTCCGGGACGATCATTCGCACCGATCCCCCACCCGGAACCGAAGTCAAGGTGGGTGACATCATCACCTTGATCGTGTCCAAGGGGCCGGAGCCGGTCCAGGTACCGGACCTGACCGGTCAGACGGTGGAAGGTGCCCAAAGTGTGCTCGCCAGCATCGGGCTCGTGCTCGAGGTGCGCCAGGAGCGGGTCGAAACCCAGGACCCTGCGCTGGTTGACCGCATCGTCCAGCAGAACCCGGCTGCCGGCACCACAATCACCAAGGGAAGCCCGGTCACCGTCAACCTGGGCAAGGCCCCACCCCCACCCCCCACAACCAGCCCCCCCACCACGGTGGGTGACTGATCGTTCCTTAGGCTCTGGACCCTGTATCCGGGGCGAATCGCCGAAAGTTCGAGGTGGGCGCCAGAGCCACGCCAGTCGGTAGTCTGTCGCCGACCGCCGGGCGAGGCCATAAGGATCGCCAGCGAATACGGCGGTTTCTCGAAGCGAACTAGCGGCTAAGTAGTGAACCACCGCCAGAATTCGAGCACCTTCGGGTGCGAACTTTCGGCGCTAGACCCCATATCCGGGGCGTAGAGCCTAAGGAACGGGATTGAGGAAGTTGGCGAGCAGTTCTTTGCCCTGGGTGGTCATGATCGACTCGGGGTGGAACTGGACACCGGTGACGGGTAACTCGGTGTGACGGATTCCCTGGATCACGTCGTCCTCGACGCTCCAGGCGCAGGGTTCCAACTCGGTGGGAAGCCCGACGATCGCCAACGAGTGATATCTGGTCGCGATGAAAGGGTTGGTCAGACCCGAAAACAAGCCTCGTCCGTCGTGGCGGACGGTGGACACTTTGCCGTGTTTGGGCTCTGGAGCGAGATCGACCTTCCCGCCGAAGGCTTCCGCGATCGCCTGGTGGCCGAGACAGACACCGAGAGTCGGAATCATGGTGCCTAGGGTTGCGGCATATTCCACCGAATATCCGGCGTCGGCGGGTCTTCCCGGACCGGGCGAGATGACAAGCCGGTCAAAACCCATTTCGATCGCAGCTGAGGGCGCCAGAACGTCATTTCGATACACGTGCGGGTCGGCGCCGAGTTCGCCCAGGTATTGCACCAGATTGAAAGTGAAGCTGTCGTAATTGTCGATGACCAGAACCTTCATCGGTGAGGAGCTTACCGGCGATGGCGCCGAGCCCAATCGGCGTAGACATCGATGGTTCGCTAGCCTGCCCCCGTATTCCGAGCCCAGATAGGACCATGCCTCAGTCGAAACGTCGCAAGCCAAAACACACGACCCCGACCGTTTCAAAGAACCCGGTTGCGGCCTCGGCATCGCGGTCCCGGCCTGATTCACCGACTTGGTACGTGGCGGTCATGTCCGGTCTGATGGGCGCCGGAGTACTGGCGGTTCTGGCCCGCTTTGTCTGGCAGATGGACAACTGGGTCACCGGCGTCGGACTGGTCGCGATCGCCGTCGGCTTCTTCATGACGACCAACTACCGCTAGACCCCCCGGGCTAGATCTCGCACGCTCTCACGGTCTCCACACCGGGATCATCTCTTCCCGGCAGTGTTTGGGTGCGTTGGACTCGGTCACGTTCTGTACGGTCATCGTCACCTCGGTCCCGCAGATCGTGCATTTGTAGTCTTGTTCGACATCTACGACGTCGTCGGGGTCGACATCCGGGGGAGGCGTCGCCAACAAACGGATCAGCGACATGCTCACCCGCCAGATGATGAGACCCAGACCGACGGCAAAAACCCAGTTGAGCAATCCCATCGGTGCCGGATTCAGACGCGCTCGATGATGGTCCCGTTGGCCATCCCGCCGCCTTCACACATCGACTGAAGCCCGTACCGACCGCCGGTCCGTACCAGTTCGTGAACCAGCGTTGTCATCAGTCGAGCACCGGAAGCTCCCAGTGGATGGCCCAAAGCGATCGCCCCACCGTTGACATTGGTTCTTTCCCACAGCGCCATCGGATCGGACCCACCGTGTTCGGCCCGCCAGGCGGCGGTGACGGAGGCGAACGCCTCGTTGATCTCGAACAGGTCGATGTCGTCGGTGTCCAGACCCGCTCGCTCGAGGGCCCGAGAAGTCGCCGGAATCGGACCGGTCAGCATCATCACCGGATCGACTCCCGCCAGCGAGAACGCCTTGAAACGGGCCATCGGCGTCAAACCGAGCCGCTCGGCAACGTCCTCTCCCATTATCAGGAGTGCGGCGGCGCCGTCTGAGATCTGCGACGAGTTGGCGGCCGTCACCACACCATCCGCCTTGAAGGCTGGTTGCAGGCCGGCCAGGGTTTCGACAGTACTCCCCGCTCTTACTCCTTCATCCCTGACGAAAACACCGTCGGGTGTTTCTACCGGCACGATCTGGGTGTCGAACCGACCCTCCTCGATGGCCCGGTTGGCCCTCCGGTGCGACTCAACCGAGAGTTCGTCGAGTTCGGTCCTGCTCAAACCCCACTTGTCCGCAATCATCTCGGCGGAGAGTCCCTGAGGCACGAGACCGTGGGCGTATCGATCCAACATCTTGGGTCCGAACGGGACTCCTGGACCCTGTTGGGCGGTGATCCCCATCGGGACCCTTGTCATCGACTCCACACCGGCGGCGATGACAACGTCATAGGCGCCGGCCATCACACCCTGAGCGGCGAAGTGGGCGGATTGTTGGGACGAGCCGCACTGACGGTCGATCGTTGTGCCCACCACATCCTCTGGAAACCCGGCTGCCAGGGCTGCATTCCGTCCGACGTTGATGCCCTGTTCCCCCGTTTGCATCACTGTTCCCATGATCACGTCTTCGACGAGGCCGGGGTCGATACCGGTTCGTTCCATCAGGGCATTGAGCGGAATCGAGGCGAGGTCGACCGGATGGATGTCCTTGAGGGCACCGTTGCGTTTGCCCACCGGTGTCCGAACGGCATCAACTATCACTGCGGGGCGCATCAGGCCTCCTTCGAGAAACTGGGATCATGAGCATACTCTCGGACCAACCACCAGAGCCCGGCCGATCTTCCCCTGACGAGCCCTCGTGACGCCTCAACAATCCGCGGCGGATCGGAGGAGTTCACCGCAGGACTGTCGCGTCACGCCGTCAGTCCGAACAAGTAGGCAAACGGCGACCTGGTGTAACCGATCCCTCGGCCCGTCCCGTGCAGTATCTCCCGGGTGACGGTCACGGCTCGTTTGGGGATCAAGAACGACCGGCTTGATTGTGGAGCTGAGGGGATTTGAACCCCTGACCCCCTGGTTGCAAACCAGGTGCTCTGCCAACTGAGCTACAGCCCCATGCGAGGTAACACGGTACCTCACAAACCGACGGCAAAAACCCGCTTAGCGCGTCCTGGGGTCGACGACTATTCTCCCGGGTCCGTCGTCGAACGACAACGGGCCCATAGCTCAGCCCGGTTAGAGCGCTGCCCTGATAAGGCAGAGGTCCCTGGTTCAAGTCCAGGTGGGCCCACGGCAACCCTGCGGGTTGCTTGGCAGGGTCTCCGGCAGAGCCCTTCGGGCTGCTTTGGAAACTGCAGGCACGCAACCACAGAGGACTCGACAGTTTCCCTTGGAAACTGCAGGCAGCCCTTCCCGAACACCGTTCGCGGAAGCGCCCTTGGAGGGTTGCCGCAGCGCTGGCCTTCATGCTTCGACGAAAGTGACCGACGGTTCGTCGTCGACAGGGAGTGGGAACCTTTTGACTTGTTCGGTGGCAAGGAGGATTTGTTCGGCGGTGAACGGGCGAGGGCATGTGACGGTCACCCCTTTCCCTCTGCGCCGCCAGGTGCCAACCACCTCACCATAGGCCAGCAATGCGCCCGGCGGAGGTGCCTTGGGCCAGAGCGCGGCGGCGATTTTGGGGTCGGCGTAGCGGCGGGCTGTCCTCCGGTTGACGTGGACATCATCTGGCGGACGGAGGAGCACAGGCGGCGGAGCAGGCGCCTCGTCAATCAGCGCCATCGATTCGACCGGGACGAGCAGTGTCTCGCCTTCGAGCGGTACCTCCACCAACTCCTCCCTGATCTCTGCCACGAGGTCGACCGCAGCGCGCTTCGGGGTCTCCAACCACCACCTCAGGTCATCAACCGAGGCCGGGCCGTGATATCGAAAGAATCGGCGAGCCAGTTCGCGCCGGGCGGCGCCGGGGTCGATCGAGGGTGCAGGCACCGGGACGACCCGCGTGTCAACGGTGTCCCAGATCGCCGGCAGCGAACCGGTCGCAGCCGCCCATCTGAGCAGGCGGGGCCCTCCTGGCACTTGTTCGAGCACAGCGCGCTGCGACATCGTCTTTCCACCGAGCACCGAACGAATGGCCTCGGCGTGGGCGCGAATCTTTTCGGCCTCCCGTTCGTCGGTGGGGATCAGACCCAGCGTGAACACCCCGACATCGGCGCGCGGAACGAGAGAAATGACTCCTCTGGGACCGAACACCTGCGCGAGACGCGGGTCGCGCCACGTCTCGGCGGCGACCCCTTCAACCCTGGCATGCAAAGAGAGCAGGCCTGAACAGGGCGATCCGTCCTGGACCCCGACTTCGCCGCCACCGGCAGGCTCGCCTCTGGCAATCGCGGACCCGCCAGGTGATTTCCCGCAAGTCGATATCGGATGATCGACGCCCGGTTTGCTCTCATCCTGCGACGCTAGTCCCACGGGGCCTCGGGGCGAGATGAGTCCGGAGGGGCAGGCGCGAGCGCGGTGCCTTCCCATCAGCGTTGGCGAACGAGCGGCCGGACGTCGCAACGCCCGGCCGCTCGGATCTCAGTCCGCCACGACAAGTTCTGCGAACATTCCCTCGACGATATGGGGAGGGCCGCCGGCCACCTCGGGCGGTCCACCTTCAGCCTCGGCCGCGGCCGTCATGTATTCATCCGGATCGGCCCCGGTGGGGATGACACAGATGATGGCGTAGCGACCGGGTTCGGAGAGGGTCCCGTCCCCTTCGACGGCGATACCCGTGGCACCGGGAGGAGCCACGAGCACCGTCTTCACCATCGGGAAGAACGCGGCCAGTTCCTCCGGTGGCAACTGCATCAACTCTGCGACCGATCGGGTCTCATCGTCGGGAAGCCGAATCGCCACGAATTCATGCACCTCTGCGCTGCTCTCGTTCCGGAACTGGATGGTGGTCCCCGCTTTCACCGAATCGGGGAGCTCGAATCGGTAATCCGAGGCAACAACCTCTACGGTCGTGGGCTCAGCGGGGGCGTCCGGTGCCGCGGCGGTGTCGGCCGCCTCCCCCGTCGCCGTACATGCGGCGGTCATCAGGATCAGGGCGAACAGGGTTCTACTGGTTGGTTTCACAAGCGTCTCCTTTTTTCTACTTCGATCAGGTGAGGGGAGCCGGCGGCGGTCCCAGAATTTCGATCCCGAAGCGCAGGCACACCTCCGCCACCTGGCTCGGGTCGATGTATCCCGGCTCAGGCAACGTCGGGGCTCCGGCGGGCAACCCGAGCTCGGTGACCATGCGGTCGAACCGAGGGATTCTTGCGTTGGAGGAGGTTACGTTGAGGAACCTCGCTTTCTCCGAGAGCACCTGGAACGTATGCGGCACCGCCCTCGGCAGATGGGCGATCGTTCCGGCACCACTGGTCATCACGCCTTCGCCGGTGTGAAACGCCAGCTCTCCGTCGAAGATGACGAACAACTCGTCCTCGTCGCGGTGGCGGTGGAGCGGTGGCCCAAACCCGCGCGGGGCCAAAAACTCCACCGCGCTCATCGATCCCTGGTCACCCGGGGCCACCTTGATGGTTGCGAGGTGGTTCAGGAAATGGAGGTGACGCCCCTCCCCGGCGCCGAGCAGCAATGGCTCGGTGAGAATCTGTGTGTTGCTCATGGCCGGATCTTGCGACGCGACCCTTCAGAGAACCTTCAGGTCCCCCAGACCTCTTCGAAAGTCTGGACAGGGATGTCAAGCTCATCCATCGCCGCAACCCAGAGCTCGTGGGCATTCCTGGCCGCCGCATATTCGCCGGCGTCGATCAGGCAGCGGATGAGAACCTGGTGGTTGTCGTCGGAGTAGCGGTCTGCCTCGACCATCCGGCGGGCCACCTCGGCCGCCTTCATCGGACGATCGGCCTGCCGAAGCCGTTCGACGAGGCGGCGACCGGCCTGCAGAAAACGAAGCCTTGCCTCGTCGCGCACCCCCCGGGTCCAGTCGTCGTAGCGATCGGCCGGGAGAAACTCGCCTCCATAGGCGGCCACGATTGCTGCGTCGTCGTCGGCCCGGTAGAGATCCTCGAGGTCTGTCGACACCTCCTCCAGGTCGAGGCGAACGCTGTCTTGGTCGGCCACCACTCCTCCCCTCAGGACACGACGCACGGTCGATAGTTGTACCGAGAGCCGGGCGCTCAGGCGCCGGCGATCGTGTTCCCCCGGCCACAACAACTCCATGAGTTCGTCTCGGCTCACGGGCCATCCCCGGGCGGCGACCAGCCGCTTGCAGAGCTGGCGGGAGAGACGGGTGCCCCATTCCCCAACCGGAACGGCATCACCGTCAGAAGTCACCTCGAACCGACCAAGGCAAAGGATGCGGACTCTGGATCGGTCTCGCGGGACCGGCGAGGGTCCTCGAATCCCGCCCGTGACAAACCGCTCTACCTCGCTCATCCAGGCTTCGACGTCACCCGAGTAGTTGAAGTGATCGTCACCGGGAAGTTCGAGCAGGCGGGCGCCGGGGATGGCTTGCGCAAGGTCCCGCCCCATCTCGATCGGGATGATGCGGTCACCTGTGCGGTGGATGACCAGCGTCGGGACGTCGAGGTACGCCAGCACCTCTCGGACGTCCATCTCGACGGTGAGCCGGAGGAGTTGGCGGAGCGAATCCGACCCGGCGGCATGCCGCTCATACCGCTGGTGCCACTGGCGATAGGCCAGATCGCCCGCAAGGGAAGGCGCAAATCCGTCGACGACCGGCGATTCCGGCGTCCCCCACGCAGCAGCGTATCGATCTTGGCGTTCGTAGAGATCCTCGAGGGCGGCGCCGTCCAGATCGTCAGGAACGAGAGTCGCTCCGGTACCCGACAGAATCAGGCTCTCGACCCGTTCAGGATAGCTGGCGGCGAACAGGATGGCCATCGGACCCCCTTCCGACGAAGCGAAGAGGTGGGCCCGGTCGATTCCGGCATGGTCCATCACCGCCCGGAGATCCTCCACCCTCTCGTCGATGCCGTTGACCTCGCTGAACCGATCCGAGCTTCCGGTTCCCCGCTTGTCGAAGTGGATGAACCGGGAGAAAGACGCAAACCGCTCCAGCATCGTATGAATTACCGGCCATTCCCAGGCCATCTCGATGTTCTGTGCGGTTGGTGGGATGGACACAATGGTGGCGGGTCCCTCCCCAAAATCCTGATAGGCGATCCGGGCGCCCTTGGCTTTGGCGAACCGAATCGGCGGGACCGTCCCTGGCTCCAGAACGCTCATGGGCCGAGGCTACCGGACGCCGATTCGTTCTGGGAACCCAGTGTCCGGAAACGGCGTCACATCGGCGAACAAGAAAAAAGGACACACCCGTGAAAAAACTTGCACTGCTCATCCCGATGGCGCTGCTGGCGTTCGCCTGTGGCGGCGCCGTGGACGCACCAACCCCGGGAGCGCCTACGCCCACCGTCACCACCCTGCCGGATACCGGTCGGCTGGCACCGGGAGCCGGCGTCGTGATCGGCTCGATCACCGTCGAGTACGACCATCCGACGGCAGGGCCGGTCACCTACACCATCGATTGCTTTGGGGACACGTTCACGATCACCCCAGCTGTCGACGATTTGGACGCCGGGGCCGCCTGTGCCCAAATCGGCAATCCCGAAGTGCTCGATCGCCTCGTCAAGGGAGCCCCGGCGGACCGGGTGTGCACCGAGATCTACGGCGGCGAGGACCTTGCCCGCGTAACCGGGACTCTCGACGACGCGGTGATCGACACCACGTTCGATCGAACCAACGGTTGCGGGATCGACGACTGGGACCGCCTGATGGCAGGCGTCCTCCCTCCGGCGGCGGGAGTGGCCGGTTGATCCGCCCCGAGACCAGATAACCCAAAAGGGAGGCCGGGAAGTCAGGAAGCATCGACCGACCGGCCCCCCATGGAAGACAGCCTCTTACATCGGGACTGGCATCAACTCGTAGATGTCGATCGAGTAGTTTCCTTGGCCCTCGGACAGGTAGGGATGGCCGTCGGCCAATGCCTTCGCTCCAGCCATGTCTTGCGCCTCGACGATCGTGTACCCGGTCAGGGAGGTCGCCTTCCCGCTTGTGCCGTCGTCGACGACCGAGGTTCCCGGCCCGAACGGGGTCCCTATGTCGCTCAGGGAGGAGCCGACCTTCTCCATCCACACTCCCCATTTCGCCATCACGGCGCCTGCTTGCTCTTCGGTCATGTCCGACATGTCCGTGGCTTCGCCCTTGTACACCATCATGAACTTTGTCATGGGTGCTCCTCTCATTCGCTGTCTACGCCGAGGCCGCGGAGCTCGCAGACCTCACTTGGCGCCCTGTCAAGAACCTAGCACCGACCGGAGGACCGGAAACGGTCGACGTAACCAAAGAGCACAGGATCAATCCCGAAAATTGGTGAACTGCAGCGGCAACCGGAAGTCGAGGTCTTTGATTTCGGCAATGGCCGTCTGAAGGTCATCTCGTTTTTTGCCAACCACTCGAACCTGGTCGCCCTGGATCTGGGCTTGGACTTTTAGGCCAGAGTCGCGGATCGCCTTGGCTAGCTCCCTGGCAGCTTCGCCGGGTAGACCCTCATTGAGGCTGAACACTGCTTTGGAGCGGGCGCCGCCAACGGGTTTTATGTCCCCGCCCCCAATCGACTTGATGTCGACGCCGCGTCGAACCAGGCGCGTCTTCAACACTTCGATCGCCGCCTCGACCCGTCCTGGCGAATCCGATTCGATGGAAATCTCGCTGCCCGCGAACTCGAACTCCGTGTCCGTCCCCTTGAAATCGAAGCGGTTGACCACCTCGCGTCTGGCCTGATCGACGGCGTTGGTCACTTCCATCCGATCGACCTCCGAAACAATGTCGAAGCTCGGCATCATGTTCCTTTCGACGATCCCGACCTGTCTCAATCCAACCAGACGTGCCAGAATGCTGAGACGTGAGCGTAACCCACACCGACTCCAGGGTCGATCCCCGGGTATCCGACGGGGATCATGAACGATTCGCCCATTATGTGAAGAAGTCCGAGATCGTCCGTTCCAATGTCGAAGGAGTCGAAGTCGAGGCCCTCTGTGGCAAACGCTGGATTCCCAATCGAGACCCCGAGCGTTACCCGGTGTGTCCAACGTGCAAGGAGATCATGGCGGCTCTCCGCGGTCGCTGATGAGAGTCCTCGTATACGGAAACGACGTAGTCGCCCTTCGGGCTGCTGCCTCCCTCGCGGCTCATCCTGACATCGCCGCGGTGGGCCTGGCAGATGCCAACCCGCCGGCAGGCTGGGGAGACCGGATGACTCGCCAGCGCAAACCATCCGGCTTCGACGTGGTGGTGGGGCGGGCGGCGCGTCATGTCCGATCGGTAACGGCTGGTCCAGGCGGAACCGTGAACCACGCCTCCCCGACCGGATTGGCACGGGCATTGGCGGCTCGGCTCGGCGACTCGACGGCAATGGCCGTCACCGTTGCCGGCAAACCACGGCGCTCAACCGCCTATTTTGATTTTCCCCCGCCAGTAGGTCGTCTGCTGGTCACCTCGGTCGAAGACGGAGTTGGCCAATGCGCGACCGAGGGCGCACTGGCTGCGGTCGGAGCCGCCGACGCCGCCACGGTGCTCTCTATCGTCGATCACCCTCCGTTCCTGCAGGCGGTGTGCCTGGCAGCGGCGGTTTTGCTCCACAACCACCAGGGTCCGGTCTGGGACCGAGGTGGCGAGTACCTCGAACGTTGTGAGCAACTGGGCCTGGTGCAGGCCATGGCTCCACTCAGCGGCGAGTAACGACCGGCGTCTCTTCTGTCGGGAGTTCGTGGCTGGCTTGGGGTTTGGGCTTGGCCGGTTGCACCATCTGGACGAGCGGAGTCGGCGGCCCGGCGTTCAGCGTCTCTTCGAGAACGATCACCTCGATGCCACCAACCACGTCGCTGACGAGGTTGTAGATGATCGCGAGCAGGGTCGAACCCCCGGTGCCGAGGACCGAGACCAGGACCGCGGTATAAACCGCCACCCGCATGAATTCTTCCGTATTCGTGAACGGAGACGATCCCTCGTCGAGCAACGTGATCTCGATCATGAAGTCGGTCAGCTTCTGGGGGATTCCCGAGGCGGTGAGAACCGACCAGAACATGACCAACCCAAGGACAACGGCGATGCCGGCAATCAGCCACACGATGGCGGACACCTTGAACACAGTCCAAGCATCGAACTTTCGGATGATGCGCCGAACCCGGCGGACTTGGGTCATGCGACCTCCTCCTTGACCAGTGTACCGGTGGACCGGGTTCTTCCTTGAACCCGGCGCCTACTCGTCCTCGCCCAAGACCAGCGCGAAGGCTGCGAGCTCGCCAGAGCCGACGTCCATCACTTTGACGCCCGTGGCGTCGCGCTGCTGACGCGAAATTGGCGAGACCTTGGTGCGGATGCCGATTCCGCTCGAAGAAATCAAGAAGACCTCCATGTCCTTGGCGACGGCCCTGACGCCGATCAGCGAACCACGCGCTTTGGTCAACTTCATTGCCTTGACCCCGATCCCGCCCCGGTTCTGCCTGGGGAATTGGTCCATAAGCGTCCGTTTCCCATAGCCACGTGAGCTGAGGATCAGAACTTCCTCGCCGTCGCTACTCGACGCGGCGGCCACCACGGCGTCGCCCTCTCGCAGCTTGATCCCCCTGACACCCTGGGTGGCACGGCCCATCGGGCGCAGGTCCTCTTCTGAGAAACGGATACCGAGCCCGTTGCTTGTGAACAGCAACATGTCGTTGTTCCCGTTGGTCGTCCTGACCGCCACCAGCTCGTCGCCATCGTTGAGATTGATGGCGATCAACGTCTGATTTCGGGAGTCATACTCCTTCAGTTCTGTCTTTTTGGCCTGGCCCTTCTTCGTGACCATGACCAGGTAGCGGTTGGTTTCGTAGTCCCTGGTGTCGATCACCGCCTGAATCCGTTCCTCTGGTTCCAGCGGAAGCACTCCTTGGGCGAGAACGCCCTTGGACGTTCGCGCCTGGCGCGGAATCTGGTGCGCCTTGACCCGGTGGACTCGCCCGGTGTTCGTGAAGAACAGCAGATAGGCGTGGGCGGTCGTATGGACCATGTGGACCACCACGTCGTCCTCGTTGAGCTCGGCCGCCTTCACCCCGCGGCCGCCTCGGGCTTGCGTCTTGTAGGTATTGGCGACAACCGACTTGAGGTATCCGGTCTGAGAGACCGTGACGATCACTTCCTCGTCGGCGATAAGGTCCTCGAGTGATAGATCGCCCTCGTCGGGGATCAACTGGCTCCGGCGCGGCTCGCCGAACTTCTCTCTGACCTCAACCAGCTCTTCTCGGATGATCTCGCGCCGGAGCGACGGGTTCGCCAGGATCGCTTTCAATTCGGCGATCAGCTCTCGCAGACGGCCCAGCTCGTCCCGCAGCTCGTTGATCGACAGTGCCGTGAGCTGGCGCAACCGCATCTCGAGGATCGCGTTCGACTGGATCTCGGTGAGGGCGAACCGCTCGATCAGCGCCGCCCGCGCCGAGGCCGTGTCATCGGAGCCCCGGATGATCTCGATCACCTCGTCGAGGTTGTCGACCGCGATCATCAACCCTTCCAAGATGTGGGCCCTGGCCTCGGCCTTGGAAAGCCGGTCCTGGGTCCTCCGCTCTATGACCTCCATCTGGTGGTCGAGGTAATAACCCACCATGTCGGCGAGGTTGAGCGTCCGTGGCACCCCGTCGACCAGGGCGACCACGTTGTAACCAAAACTGTCCTGAAGCGGCGTGTTCTTGAACAACTGGTTCAGAACCACTTGCGGCACGGCGTCCCGCTTCAACTCGATCACCAACCTGGTGCCGACCCGCGACGACGACTCATTGCGAATGTCGGAGATGCCGGTCATTTTGCGGTCGTCGACGAGCGTCTTGATCTTGTTCATCACCCGCTCGATCGAGACTTGATAGGGCAGTTCGGTGACGACGATCCCGGTACGGCCCTTCTTCAACTCCTGAACATCGGCCACCGCTCGGATCTTGACCGAGCCCCTACCGGAGGCCAGCGCCTCCTTGATCCCGGTCGTCCCCACCAGGTATCCGCCGGTCGGAAAGTCGGGCCCTTTTACGAAATTCATCAGCTCTTCGGAATCCGAATCGGGGTTGTCGAGCATGTGGAGACAGGCGGATACAACCTCCCCGAGGTTATGAGGCGGGATGTTGGTCGCCATTCCGACTGCGATGCCCTGGCTTCCGTTCACCAACAAGTTGGGGAAACGGGCTGGAAGGACGCTCGGCTGCATGTATTCGCCCGAGTAGTTTTCTTCGAAGTCGACCGTGTTCTCGTCGATTCCCTCTAGCAGGCGCATCGACAGGTGCGACAGCCGGCACTCCGTGTACCGGGGAGCCGCCGGTGGATCGTCAATCGTTCCGAAGTTTCCCTGAGGATCTATCAGCAGATGCCTCATCGAAAAATGTTGTCCGAGTCGCACCAGGGCGTCGTAGATGGCCTGGTCGCCATGAGGGTGGTAGTTACCCATCACGTCTCCGACCACCTTGGCGCACTTGCGGTGAGGTGTGGTCGGACCGATGTTGTTTTCGGACATCGACCAGATGATCCGCCGCTGAACCGGCTTCAAGCCGTCACGAACATCGGGCAGGGCCCTCGAGACGATGACCGACATGGCGTAGTCGATGAAAGACTGCTCCATCTCGGTATTGATGTCTATCTCGGGCTGGTAGACCTCTTCGAAGCCTGTGGTCTCGTCGCTCATCTGTTCTCCCCGCTCAAATGTCCAAGAAACGAACGTCGTTGGCGTTCTTCTGAATGAAGGCCTTACGCATCGAGACGTCGTCGCCCATCAAGGTCGAGAACACTTCCTCGGCCCGCCCTGCGTCGTCGAGATCGATCCGGAGCAACGTCCTGGTCTCCGGGTTCATGGTTGTGTCCCACAACTCGTTGGCGTTCATCTCGCCCAAACCCTTGAATCGGCTTGGTTTGACCTTCGGCTTCTTCTCGCGGAACGCCGCCAATGCCGCGTCGTCCTTCAGATAGACGACCTTCGAGCCGTCCTTGACCCGATACAACGGAGGCTGGGCGATATATACGTAACCGGCTTCGACCAGACCGCGCAGATGGCGAAACAAAAGAGTCAGAAGCAGGGTTCGAATATGAGCACCGTCGACGTCGGCGTCGGCCAGGAGCACGATCTTGTGATACCTGGCTTTTTCGATGTCGAACTCTTCTCCGATCCCGGTGCCCATGGCGGTGATGATGTCCTGGACCTCGGCGTTCTGGAGGGCCTTGGCAAGCCGTGACTTCTCGACGTTGAGGATCTTGCCGCGGATCGGTAGAACGGCCTGGTGTTCCGAGTCCCGGCCTTCTTTGGCAGGACCGGCAGCCGAGTTTCCCTCCACGATGAAAAGCTCACACAGATGGGCTTCTCGGGAGGAGCAGTCGGCCAGCTTGTCGGGAAGTCCACCCGACTCGAGGCCGGATTTGCGTCGTGTCAACTCTCTCGCCTTGCGTGCCGCCTCGCGCGCCCTGGCGGCGACGACAGACTTCTCGACGATCCGGCGCGCCTCGGTCGAATAACGTTCAAGCCACTCCGGGAGCTTCTGGTTGAGGGTCCGTTCAACGTATGAACGGATCTCACTGTTGCCGAGTTTGGTCTTGGTCTGACCTTCGAACTGAGGCTGGCGGACCTTCACCGAGATCACCGCGGTCAGGCCCTCGCGGATGTCCTCACCGGTGAGATTCACGTCCTTGTCCTTGAGCAGTCCCTTAGTCCTCGCAAAAGAGTTGACTGCATTGGTCAAGGCTTTGCGGAACCCCTCTTCGTGGGTACCACCCTCATGGGTGTTGATGTTGTTTGCGAAACTCAGGATCGATTCGGTGTAGGAAGTCGTCCATTGCAGTGCGATCTCCATTTCGGCTTCTTCCGAAACGTCGGTGAGTTCCACGATGTGACTGTGCAACGGCTCGCGGTTGGTGTTCAGATGCCTGATGAAATCGACGAGACCGCCTTTATAGAGAAAAACCTCTTGCTGCGCCGGCTCTTGCCGTTCATCGGTGAACGTGATCTCGACTCCACGGTTGAGAAAGCCCATCTCCCGCAGACGAGACGAGACCGTGTCGTAGTCGTACGTGGTGGTCTCGGTGAAGATTGTGTCGTCGGCCCAAAACGAGACGGTGGTGCCGGTGTCCTTCTTCCAGGGCCGGCCTTTTTCGACTTTGCCCAGCTCATGGCCCCGGGAAAAGGATTGGGACCAGACGAACCCGTCACGGCGCACCTCGGCGTCGAGCCGTGAGGAGAGGGCGTTGACGACCGAAACCCCGACGCCATGCAATCCTCCAGACACCTGGTAGGCACCGGTCTCGAACTTGCCGCCGGCATGAAGCTTTGTCAACACCGTCGTCAGTGCCGATTCCTTGGTCTCGGCGTGGCGGTCGACAGGGATCCCGCGCCCGTCGTCGACGACGCGTACTCCGCCGTCGGCAAGCAGGGTTACCGCAATCTTTGTGCAATAACCCGCCATGGCCTCGTCGACCGCGTTGTCCACAACCTCCCAGATCAGGTGATGAAGACCTCGGGGCCCGGTGGAGCCGATATACATACCGGGGCGTTTGCGTACCGGTTCGAGGTCCTTGAGGACGGTGATCTGCGATGCGCCGTATGCGCCTGTTGAGCTGGAAGCCACATCTCTCCTTGCCGTTTTCGTCGCCGATCCTGGGCCATTCCCACCAAAACGCCGCACCGGCGCGGGGCCCGAGAGGCGCCACGGGGTCGATCCAAATCCGTGTCCTCTTGGCCACGTCGGCCGCGCCACAAGAAGAAACTATCGGGGGGATGGGACAAAATCCGCTAGGTGTAATTCTAGCCGTTTTGGCGCTCTCACAAAAGCTCGGTGGTCGGGTTCATCCCTGAGTGGCAAGGCAGGCGAACCTGCAGAACTCCGACAGCCCCGAGACAGGCGCTCTGAGCCCACGGCGCCCACCGTTCGCCCCTCAATCTCCTTCGATGGCTCCCCTCCACAACAACCGTCCTGACCGCACCGGCGCTTCGACGATAGGTGTGTCGTCATCCAGCGGATGACTCCCCACAAGGCATTGATTGAGCCAGTGTCCCTCGATGAGGGCAGCGCTCGCCACGGCGACATCGCTCAACAGAACACCCGGTCGAAGCCTGGCGCCGAACCTGTCAAGTGCCTCCCTAAAGGTGCTCTCCAGTAGTGCCAGCCACTCGCGGTACTCGTCCATGCTCGGGACGGCGATGCGATCACTCCACAATCCGTACGGCATCACACTGAGCCAAAGCGCCCATACGGATGCGTAACCGCTGGATGGAGGGGCCTCATGTGAAGGGCCGCGAGCAGATTCACCCTCGAAGAACACACCAAGCCAATCCCGGAAGAATCAGCCCCCTTCCGAACCGCCTCTGACCACCGAGCCCAATTGGCTTCCTCCCGCTCCGTCAGCAGTTTCACCCTCTCCAGCTCAGTCTCGGACCTGACGGCCGGGCGGGCGGACTCGAACGTCCTTGATTCGGCCAGTTCCGAGGCCCTGATCCAGTCTCTGGATGAGACCTGCGATCCCGTATCTCAAAAGCGAAACAGCCGCTTGTGACGTCGCCTCGACGACCAGTGTCGACCCGGTCAAGGCCATGGGTTTCGAATGCGTCCGCCACGGCTCACCTGCCAGGTCCTGCCACTCGGTCTCGATACGGTGCCAAACCTGAAGATCGCCCAGACCCATCGAGCGCAGGACCTTGTCCAGGATCTCGCCCAAACCTGCCGGCTGACTCCGGTTCATGTGATCGCTCCGGCTTCCATCAGCCAGACCTTCCCCTCGAGGGGAACGTCCGCCCTGTCGGCGGTCGAAATGAAACTCTGTCCGTGGGCGGGCAACATTTTGGCGAGTGCCTCTGAGCGAATGGGGTCCAACTCGGAGAATACGTCGTCCAACAACAGCAATGGTGGCGCTCCGACCTGTTCTTCGATGACCACCCTGCTCGCAAGTCTGATCGCCAGAGCGGCCGTTCGTTGTTCGCCCTGACTCCCGTGGTAGCGGAGGTCGTGTGACTCCAACAGAACGGACGGCTCGTCGCGGTGCGGCCCGACCAGTGTGATTCGTCTCTCGAGATCGGCCTTACGCCCGCGAATCAATGACTCGCGAAGGCGCACAGCGAACTCGGGCGCCGGCACGGTGGCGTCGAGCTCACCCCCCCAACCCGACCGATACGCAACCTCGAGTCCGACGCCGGCGCCGGCGACCGCCTGATACGCACCGGCGAACTCGGGTGCCAACAGCGAGGCGGCCCTGGCCCGCCTCGACATGACCTTTCCTCCCGCCAACGCCAATCTCTCATCCCAAACACCGAGCGTCATTTCATCCTGTCCACCCTGTTTGAGAAACGCATTCCGCTGTCTCAATGCTCTGTCGAACTCCGCCTGATCGAGATGGCTGGCCGGCCACAATTGAACCGCCAGATCGTCGAGAAGTCCCCTGCGACTGCTCGGTCCCCCCTTGATCAGATCCAGGTCGTCAGGAAGGAAGGCAACGACCCTGACATGTCCGAGGAGGTCGGTGACACGTGCCAGCCGAGTACGGTTGACGAAAGCTTTTCGACCCCCCCGCCGCCGGATCTCGACCTCGATCAGCGTGGTCGAGGCGTCGGATTCCACTTCACCGCGGGCGATGGCGCTCTCGGCGTCGAACCCGACCAGTGCCTCTTCGGGAGCGCCACGGAAGGAGTGCATCGAAGCCAGGTAACCGACCGCTTCGAGGAGACCGGTTTTGCCTGCTCCGTTGCGCCCGACGATCAGATTGATCTCAGGGTCGGGGCTCCATTCGAGTGATGCATGGGATCGAAACCCGGTCAGGGCGACCCAGTTCAGGCGCATTCAGACGCGGACCGGCATCAGCAAATAGAGGAATGCTGGATCGTCCAGCGAATCGATCACGCTTGGCTTGAGCCCATCGATGGCTTGGATCCGGACGGTGTCTGAATTGATCACGGCCACACCCTCGGCGAGATACCGTGGATTGAATGCTATCGACACCTCTTCTGATTCACCCTTGTATTCGCCGGGAAGATGTTCTGTCTCTCCCCCGACATCCTGGCGGCTCACGGCAATCTCGACTCCGCCCTGGCTGATTCGCAGGCGGACCGGGATGTGATCCTCTGCCACCAAGGACACCCGCCCCAGGGCCTCTAACAAGCCTTCTTTCGAGACCAGCACCTGGTTTGGATAAGACTCCGGCAACAACGAGCGGTATTTGGGGAAACTGCCTTCGATCATTCTGAGACGCAGCGTTCCCCGGTCAGACCCGAATGCGCCCTCTCGACCCGACAGATCGACGCGGACTTTCGAAGATCCCACGGTCTTGGGAAGCTCCCTCAGACCCCGAGCCGGAATCAACCCTGACCCCTCGATCCCGATCCCTTCGAGGTCACAGACCGCCAACCGATACGAGTCTGTGGCGACGAGCCTCACGCCGTGTTCTGTCGACTCGAACAACACCCCGGTGATGATCGGACGGGCGCTGTCAGACGACGCTGCCACCACCACCTGCGACACGGCGTCGGCGAGGCGTTGCCCATCGACTTCAATGCCCCCGACCGGTGAAGAATCGACGACGGGAAAATCGTCTAGGTTGAGTGGCCTGAGCCCGAACCTGGGCCCTTTCCCAAGGATCTCGACCTCTGTCTCTTCGACCCCGATGGTGACGCTTCCCTTCGGCATCCTTCGTACGGCCTGTTCGAGGAGTCGTCCTGGAATCACGGCTTTGCCCTCGTCCATCACTTCGACAGGGACCTCGGTCCGAACGGTCATCTCGAGGTCGGTTCCGGTGACTCTGAGGTTGGAACCAGAGACCTCGCACATGAGGCCCTGGAGAACCGGAAGAGCGGCGCGGGTGCCTACCGCCCGATTGGCACGGGCGAACACATCCCCCAGATCGTCACGCTCGGCTCTGATTCGCACAGGTCTTCCTTTCGGCTTCTTCTACTTCTTCTTATTGATTTAAAGAGAAGCAGTAGTAGTAGGTGTTGTGGATTGTGGATGATTGTGGCACGGAGTTGAAATCCTGGGCTGAAATCAAAACTCGACCTGTGGACGGTTCACGGCGTTTTCCACCGGAGCCGAACACCTGGTCCCGAGTCTGGGGATGACTTGTCTGTTCACCCACAAGTTGTCCTCACGCTTTCCGCAGGGTTTGAGTCAATTCCGCCACCTGGTCGTAAACCGTGCGATCCGACTGCATCACCCGACGTACCTTCTCGATCGCATGTATCACGGTGGTGTGGTCTCTGCCGCCAAAAAGTTCTCCGATACGAGGTAGCGACAGATCGGTTTGTTCCCTGCACACGTACATCGCGACCTGGCGGTTCATCACGAGGGGTTGGCGGCGGGAGGGGCCGGCCAACTCGTCTTCGCTCGTCCCAAAGAATCTGGCAGCCGCGGTGAAGACCTGTTTTCCGTCGATGACGGCTTCGTGCCCAGGGGCGATGTCGCGGAGGACCTTCTGGGCGAGATCGAGATCGATTGCCTTGTCGGTGAGCGATGCAAAGGCCGTGACTCTGGTCAGGGCGCCCTCCAATTCTCGGATGTTGTCCGAGACGATCGAGGCGATCATGTCGAGGACCTCTGGTGGCACGATCTGGGGCGCCAGTTCCGCGTTCCTCTTGAGGATGGCGAGTCTGGTCTCGACGTCGGGCGGCTGGATGTCGGTGAGCAGACCCCACTCGAACCGGCTCCGAAGCCGGTCCTCCAGGCTTGCGAGGTGGCGGGGATGACGGTCAGAGCTGATGACCATCTGTTTTCCCGACTCGTAGAGGGTGTTGAACGTGTGGAAGAACTCCTCGAGCATCTGTTCTTTCCCCTCAAAGAACTGGATGTCGTCGAGGAGAAGGATGTCGGTGGTCCGGTAGCGCTGTTTGAAATCATCCATGCGCTTTCGGCGGATCCCGTCGATGAACTCCGTGAAGAACGTTTCCGATGACACATACCGCACTGCCAGATCGGGGTACAACTGGAGGGCGTGGTGGCCAATCGCGTTCAGGAGGTGGGTTTTCCCGAGTCCTGCCCCGCCGTAGATGAACAGAGGGTTGTATTGGGTGCCGGGCTGTTCTGCCACTGCCATCGAGGCCGCCCAGGCGAACCGGTTGGATTGACCGACGACAAAGCTGTCGAATCGATACTTTCTGACCAGGCGAGCAAGTTGTTCCGGTCGCATCGGCAACTCCTGCTGCTGCCCTGTTTCAGGGTGATGGGGAGCGTCACCGTCGTCGGCGATCTCGACATCGTCTCCAAGAGAGTCGAACCGCAATTCGGCCTCCGGCCCGTAGACGCCGGCGAAAACTTCCTCCAACATCGGACGGTGTTTGTCGAGGATCCAATGGAGGTGGAATTCGGAGGGCGCGACCAGGGTGAGCCCTTCGGGTCTTAGCTCGGGTTTGAGGCGGGCGAGCCATGTGTGCCAGGTGGAGGGTATGACCTTGGAACGGATGGAGTTCTGGAAAAGATCCCATGCCTCATCGTCGCTACGTCGAGCGTCAACCACCCCGATCCTCCTCCGTAAAATCTTCTCTCCTGCATTCCCCCGCCGAAGGTTGTCCACACACCCTTCCACAACTGTGGACAACGCCGAAACGACGGGTACGCCTGCAGACCGGAGTCCGCCGACGCGCACAACCGAGACTCGAGGTGGGAAGTGATTGGAGCCTCAGGCTGTGGGGTCGCACCGTAAATCGAAGTCCGGGACCGGGTCAAGAGCGCGGAAACCGACGCTGTAGGGGGTTCGAACGGTGTCGGGTTTCACCAAAAGCCCTGGTCAGAGTGCTGTTTGCATTCGGCCGAGCCCGGTCCGATGCCGCCCCAACGACGTTATTGCCACAAAACGAAATTTCGCGCACTAATTAGTTTTGTCGCGGACTCCGATGGCTTTGACAAACGAAAGCCACTCCCCGTAGCCTTCCAAGGTCAACCAGCACTTCGGATAGAACATGAAACGTACATATCAGCCAAAAGTCCGCCGCCGCAAGCGCAAGCACGGGTTCAGACATCGTATGCAAACTCGAGCCGGGCGCGCCATCATCAAGAACCGGCGCGAAAAGGGACGCAAGCGGCTTGCCGCTTGATGCCACCGTCCAGATACTGACTGGGCAGAAAGCTTTCAGCAACGTTCTTGAGTCCGGCATACGCAGGAACCAAGGACCGGTGACCGTCGTCGCCAAACCGAATCTCAGGGAGGATTCCCGGGTCGGGTTGGTGGTCGGGCGGAGACTGGGCGGCGCGGTGGCCAGAAACCGAGCACGCCGGCGGATCCGCCACGCGTTGGCTGCAGCGGATATCCCAACCGGCTTCGATTTCGTCGTCATCGCACGAACGGCAGCGTTGAACTGCTCGTTCCAGGATCTGGAAAGAGCGCTTCGAACGGCGGTCGACCGATGTGCTCGAGGAGAAGATGATGAGTAGCGACAAACCGAAGAGGGTTTGGACATCGTTTGTTGCGGTGCTTCCGATCAAGCTTTATCAATGGACTTTGAGTCCGCTCCTGGGTCGCAACTGCCGCTTTGAGCCATCATGCTCTCGATATGCGGAAGAAGCCGTCGGCCGTTTCGGGTTGATCAGGGGTTCGGTCCTGAGCGTGCGCCGACTGGCGCGCTGTCATCCTTTGGGGTCTTCCGGTTACGACCCCGTACCAAGTCAGTGGGGGTTGTAGGTGGGACAACTTTTCGGTTATATCGAGTCCGGGCTCGGGTGGTTGTTGGCGTTCTTTTACGATCTAATACCCATTTTTGGGATATCTATCATTCTTTTGACCATCACGATCAACCTGGTGCTGTTCCCCCTGACCCTCAAGCAGACCCGGTCCACTCGGGCCTTTCAGCAAGTCGCGCCGGAGATGAAGAGGATCCAGAAGGAGCTCAAGGAAGAGCCCGAGAAGATGCAAAAGGAGATGATGCGGCTTCAGAAGGAGGCCGGCGCAACTCCGGGCGGCTGTCTGGGGCCGATGCTGGTGCAGATGCCGATCTGGTGGGCGCTCTTCCGCGTCCTTCGAAACGTGTCCGACGTCTCCAACGGTGTCGACGTGGAGAAGGTGCTCATCCCGGTCGGTTCTGCATTGCGCAAAGCCATCGAATCGGGACACCAACGGTTCCTCGGGATGGACCTGGCCGAGGTGATGGGCGGTGGAATCCGAGAGGGCCTGCCGAGCGCCATCCCCTACGTCATCATGCTCACGTTGATGATCGCAACTCAATATTTCCAGATGTGGCACGCCCAGCGGGGATCCAATGTCCCGAAGGCGGATATGACGCCACAACAAAAACAACAGCAACAGACACAGCAGGCGATCACGCGGTTCATGCCAGTCATGCTCGGGTTCGTATCGTGGAACTTCCCAGCCGGATTGGTCCTGTACTGGGCGACCTCGAACCTGTTCCGTCTTGGTCAGCAGTTTGCAATCTTCGCCATCGACGGAAGACCGCAACCCGTCGACAACGGCGACGTCAAGGGGAAACAGGCGGAGACACCGAGCGAGGCACCAAAAAAGCCGCACTCGGTCTCGGCCAAGAAACAACAGCGGCGGAAGAGGAGATAGCCCGTGGAATGGGTTGAAGTCAGCGGGAAGACGGTCGATATTGCGACCTCTTTCGCATTGAAAGAATTGGGACTTGCCAGCATTGACGAAGCCGTCATCGAAATCATGTCAGAGGGCGAACGCGGCTTTTTGGGAATCGGCGGCAAAGACGCCGTCGTCAGAGTCAAGCCAAAATCGCCGGGGAAGAAGCGACGCCGCAGAAAACGCGGCCGCGGACCCAACGAAGGCGATTCGTCGGAAGGGCAAGCTGGTCAAAGTCGAAATCGAAGTGCTGGTGGCGGCCGAAGCAACCAGAATCGAAACCAGCGATCGGATCGCCAACAGTCCGATCGTCCGCAAACAAGGGCGGAGAATCGCCCCCAGAAACAAGAACGACGTGATTCTCGCCCGACACGGGACCGACGACCGAAGGAGCAGACAGTGCCGACCCAAGAACAAGCGGACGTGGTTCGGGACTTCCTGGAAGGTCTGGTCAAGGCATTCGGTCTCGAAGGCACCGTCGAGGTTGCGATCGACGACGAGATAATTGTGGCCAACATTCTCGGCGATCAGACCGAAGCGATGGTGGGACCGAGAGGGTCGGTTATCGAGGCAATTCATGAGGTCACGAAAACCGTTCTGATGCGAAAAACAGATG
The DNA here is from genome assembly GCA_041746105.1 of Acidimicrobiia bacterium. Lineage (GTDB taxonomy): Bacteria > Actinomycetota > Acidimicrobiia > Spongiisociales > ZC4RG35 > JBFHRE01. The sequence continues at coordinate 46,817 of JBGTHP010000018.1, read as the reverse complement.
CCGGTGCCAGAGTGAGACTCGATATTGCCGGCCATGCCGATCGTCGTCGGCAGGCCTTGTCCATATACGCAGGTCAGCTCATCGAGCAGCTTCTGAGTGAGGGGGGAGAGATTGTGCTCGAGCCCATGAGTGCAGCGGATCGCAAGGTTATTCACGATACTGCCGCCGACCGAGACGGGGTTCAGTCGTATTCAGAGGGCGAAGCGCCTCGGCGTTATGTCGTTCTTTCCGTAACCTCGGATGCCGCAAGCAACAACGACGACGAGGATTCCCCGTCCAAGGACGACGAATCCTCCTCCGAGGAGGAGTGAGTCGTCTGGGGATTGAACGCGTTTTCAGAAATGGGACCGGATGACCCGGTCCCATTTTCTGTTTCACGTGAAACATTTAGGCGTCTCCCGGGTTCCCGAACACCAGGTTTCACGTGAAACCAGGAGTATCATTCGGGGGTATGGAACTTCCAAGCTCCGTTCGAGTTCTCGAATGGCTAGGTGCTACGTCTGATCCGGTTCTCAAACGGCTGCAGACATACGCCGACTGGCTGGTGTCAGAGGCCGGGCGCGCCGGCGGAATTGGACCCCTGGAGCTCACAACAATTGATGACCGGCACATCGCCGACTCGTTGGTGTTGGCGCATGCATGGCGCGGAGCACAGCCTCAAACCCTGGTTGACCTGGGAAGCGGCGTTGGATTGCCTGGAATTCCGTTGGCGGTGGTGTATCCGAACCTGCGGGTCGATCTGATTGAGAGGTCTGGCCGCCGTTGCCGTCTCCTGAGGCGGGCCGTGCGAATTCTCGCTTTGAACAATACTCGGGTGATCGAGGGAGACGTCGACGAAGTCGAAACTGAATACGATGCGGTGGTGAGCCGCGCCTTCAGTCACCCTACCGAACTGCTGCCAACCCTGCGGCGGCTCACGGCAGAGAATGGTGTCGCCGTCGTGGCGGGGTCGCGTCAGTCTCGAGTCGAGGTCGAAGGGTTCGACACTTTAGAGGTTCCTGCCGAGATCCTTGACCGGCCCGCCTGGATCCTTATCATGGGCCGGCACTAGAAAAGAGAGACACGGAATGACGGCAACCGTTGTTGCGATTACGAATCAGAAGGGTGGGGTCGGAAAGTCCACCACCGCCATCAACCTCTCGGCTGGACTCGCCATACAGGGCGAGCGGGTCCTTCTTCTTGATCTAGACCCTCAGGGCAACGCTTCTTCCGGAGTTGGTGTGGACAAGAAGTCGATCGGCAAATCGACCTATGACGTTCTTTTGAAGGATGTAGCGATAGATGACGCTGTGGAACCCACATCGGTCCGGGATTTGTTCCTTCTGCCGGCCACTATCGACCTTGCCGCGGCCGAGATCGAACTGGTTTCGATCTTTTCGAGAGAACAACGGCTTCGGAGCGTGATCAAACCCGCACTCGAGGATTACGACTTCATTCTGATCGACTGTCCACCTTCTTTGGGACTTCTCACTGTCAACGCACTGGCGGCGGCCGACGAGGTTCTGATCCCGATCCAATGTGAGTACTACGCCCTCGAAGGCCTGTCTCAGTTGATGCGGAACGTCGAGCTCGTGCGCTCGTCGCTCAATCCAGCTCTCGAGATTGGCGGGGCGGTGCTGACGATGTACGACGCCCGCACAAATCTCGCCAAAGATGTCATGGAGCAGGTCAGAGGGCATTTTGGTGACAAGGCCTACCGCACGGTGATCCCTCGATCCGTGCGGCTGTCCGAGGCGCCGTCATACGGTGAACCAATCGAGACGTTCGACGAAATGAGTCGCGGGGCAATTGCCTATCGCGAGATGGCGCGTGAGTTCCGAAGGAGACATGGCAGGGAGGTGCCGCAATGAGCGCACGGCGGGGTGGTCTGGGTCGGGGTCTGGAAACCCTGATACCTACAAATTCGGAACCGGAACGACCTGATTTTGCCATGTTGGCGCTCGATGTGATCAAGCCCAACCCTCAACAGCCTCGGAGTCGGTTCTCCGATGAGACCATCGCCGCTCTTGCCGAATCGATAAAGGCCGTCGGGGTTCTTCAGCCGGTGGTTGTGGTGAAGTCGGGCGAGGGCGATTACGTCCTGATCGCGGGCGAGCGGAGATTGCGTGCTGCCCGTCGGGCCGGGCTCGATTCGATCCCGGCGATGATCAGATCGGTCGACGATCGCGGATCCTTGGTCGAAGCCTTGATCGAGAACGTCCAGCGGGAAGACCTGTCTCCTCTCGAGGAGGCTTCTGCCTACCAGCAACTTCTGGAAGAATATGGCATGACGCATGAGGATGTCGGTACCCGCGTGGGTAAGAGCCGTTCGGCGATCTCGAACTCGTTGCGACTGATGCAACTTCCCGCCGCAATCCAGGGAATGCTGGAGCGAGGAGAGTTGTCGGCCGGTCATGCCAGGGCACTGCTCGGAATCGACGATCGAAAATATGCCGAGCACATTGCGGCACGGGCGGTCGAGGAAGGCTGGAGCGTACGGCAGGTCGAGGATGCAGCCCGCAGCCGTCGCGACCTCGAGGAACCCGGTGGACGTCGACCACGATTGAAAGAAGTCCGCCCGGTCGAGATCATTGAACTAGAGCAGCGTCTGACCGACCGGTTTGCGACCAAGGTCGCCATCCAATATCGCAACAAGAAGGGCAGGGTGGAGATCCCGTTTGGTTCGCTGGAGGAACTAGAACGAATCTACCGACGCTTTTTGTCGGGTTCGTGAGCGAAGAACCGTTCGATGCCGTCGACGGCTGCGACACCGATCGCAGCCGTCAGATCGGCGTAGGAGACCACAACGGCCGCCGCTCTTGTTTCGCGCAGCAGCGGGGTTGCCCGACCTTCGGCCGAAACCCCTAGGGACTTCGCCACCGCAGCCGCCAGTCGAGCGCCTGACTCACTTCTGGCGGTCGGGGTCTCAAAAAAGTAGACGCAGTCAGCGCCTTCGTCGGGTTGTTGAAAACCGATGATGATCTCGGCACCCAGTCGATTGGCCCGTCTGGCGCGAACACGTTCTGGGGTGACGGTATCGATCGACCTGGAAAGAATTGGAAGACCACCACGGTCCTGGAGTGCGAGTGCGGCCGCAGTTGTCGCCTCCCAGGCTGCAGATCCCTCGGCGGAGGTCCGGCCGGCCGGGTCGAAGTACACCCGAGTACCTACCACGGTTCGTGGCAGCGAACGCATCCACTCCCGTTCTCTGACTGCCTCGCGTCCGGTGCCGATGGCGCCGCGAGTGACCAATCGGAGTTCGGTGACCACTTCTGGGCCGGCCATGCCGTCCTCGATCAACCCACGATCTTTCTGAAAGCTTGTGACCGCCTGGGCTGTCTCGGGTCCATAGATCCCGTCTGGTTTTCCAGCGTCAAACCCCAAGTTGTTGAGTCGGAGTTGTATCTCACCCACGTCGTCCCCGCGCAACATGGGTCTCCTCAAGAACAGGATCCGATCACCGAGCCGGTAGCCGGCTTCGTAGAGAACGCGCCAGGTGTCGGGACCCACGATTCCATCCACGCCGAGGCCACGTTCTCGCTGGAAGGCAGAGACCGCGTCGGCCGTGCTCTCACCGAATTCGCCTCGGGGGTCCGCTGTTTCGAAGCCCAATGCAGCGAGCCGGTCCTGGATATCACGGACCGGCTCGCCAGAGTCTTGGATTCGATAGAGCCGCATGACCCCATCGTCCCATATTTTCAGACCAGGTATTCCTCCAGGTCCTTCTCGATCTGATGTTTGGGGCGGGCGCCGACGATTCGCTTCTTCTCGACCCCGTCTTTGAAAAGAATCATCGTGGGGATGCTCATCACGTCGAAGCTCATTTGTGTCTGGGGGTTTTCATCGATGTTGAGCTTGGCGACGACGAGCTTGTCGGACTGCTCCGACGCGATTTCCTCGAGGACCGGCGCCACCATGCGGCATGGTCCGCACCATTCGGCCCAGAAGTCCACCAGAACCGGCTTATCGCCGGCGATGGCGGAGGCGAATGTGCCATCCGTGAGTGTGACCGTATTTCCTGCCATGGTTTGCTCCTGGTTCAATCTCGAAGTTACGTAGTTTCAAACGCCGAAAAAAGTCGGTTATTCCTCACCGGAAAGATAGTGGCCCGCATCGAGCGCAGCCTGACAACCGGTTCCGGCTGCGGTCACTGCCTGGCGATAAAGCGAGTCGGCTACATCGCCTGCTGCGAAAACGCCTCCGACCGACGTCGCTGTCGAACGACCGGGTAGAACCACGTATCCCTTTTGGTCAAGGTCGAGTTGGTCGGCGAAGATCTCCGTGTTTGGGCTGTGTCCGATGGCGACAAAAACGCCGTCGGTGGCGAACTCTGTGATGGATGAATCCACTGTCGATCGAAGGGAAACACCGGTGACCTCGGTCTCACCGTGTATTTCGACTACTTCGCTGTTCCAGATGACCTCGATCTTGGGGTGATCGAGCGCTCTCTGCGCCATGATCTTTGAGGCGCGGAACTCGTCGCGCCGGTGAACGATCGTGACCTTCGATGCGAATTTTGTCAGGAAAGTCGCTTCCTCCATGGCCGAGTCGCCTCCGCCCACGACGACCAGCTCCTTGTCCCGGAAGAAGAAGCCATCACAGGTGGCACATGCCGATACGCCACGGCCTGTCAGCTTCTGCTCACCAGGCACGTCGAGCCAGATGGCGCTCGCTCCGGTGGCAACAATGACCGTCTTGGCGCGGTACTCGTCGGCGCCAACCCATACCCCATATGGCGCTGCCGAGAAGTCGACCCTGGTGACGTCGGTGGTCATCAGCCGCGTGCCGAATCGTTCAGCCTGTTTGCGAAAGCGTTCCATGAGTTCTGGACCTAGGACGCCGTCAGGAAAACCTGGGAAGTTTTCGACATCGGTGGTGATCATCAGTTGGCCACCGGATTGGCTGCCTTCGAATACGAGCGGATTGAGATCGGCCCTGGCGGCGTAGAGGGCGGCGGTATAGCCGGCGGGACCGCTCCCGATGATGATGAGATCCTCTGTAGTTGTCATGAGTTGTCTTTCGTTCGGTTCTTCCAAGCGAACAAACCGGCTATCAGGAAAAGTCCCGACATGATGCCGAACGCGGCAGCCGAGCCCAGTGGCGCGGCAATGGCGCCATGGATCGTCATGAACAGGAACACCGTACCGATCAGCACCAGCACGAGAATCGGGATGGCGAGCGAGACGATCGTAAGCGCCCGATTGGCTCGGTCAACCGTGAGGGCTCGCACCTTGGCGGCAGAACTCTCGAGGAATTCGGCGAATTTTGAGGCGTATTCAGACATCGGGCCTGAGGTTAGCTCGGCCGGATTCCTGGTCAGTCGAGGAGATATGGTTCGCAGGTGTCGACGTAGAAGGCAATTGGAGTGTTCTCGACCACAAACCCGATGACTTCTTGGCCACCGACGACAGCTCGAACCACCCGGTCAGGCTCGCCTTCGACATATTCGGCGCACGGGACCGGCTGTTTTTCGGCCAATTCGGTTGTTTCTTGGGCGGCCCCGATGTTTTCTCTCGTCTCGGTGAGGGAATCGGCGAACTCAATTTCGGTCACCTCGCCGAGATCAACGGGCGCGGGCACCAATCTGCCGGCCGAAGGAGCCAATGAGGTGTACGCCCCGTCGGCAGCGGCGGCAGTCGTCGCCGCAGCGCTTTCTGATGCGAGATCCAACTGTGCGATCGCCGGGTCGCCGCCTGATCCGGAAAGCCCTTCCCAATTGAGGGCGACGCCACCGACGCCAACAACAACGAGCATTGCCGCCGCCACGGTCCCGAGCCGGGCCCACCTGGTGGGAAACGCAAGAACCCTGGCACCACGGTCGAGTTCCGCGTTGACGCCGACGCGGAGGGCGGATCGTTCTTCTGTCCGCATGGTGATGGACGGCAGTTGGGCCAAGGCGGTCTTGATGGCCACTTGCTCTCGGTATTCGCTGGCACATTCTGCGCAACTCGCCACGAGATCGGCGCCGCGGCCGTCATCTTCGCCGGCGGTCAGATCCGTCACCAGGTTCACGTCGTGATCATGCATCGTCTGTTAGAGGCTCCGAGGTGTCCAATAAGTTCCCGAGTAGTTGCGCCAGGAGTTTGCGACCGCGAAAGATTCTCGATTTCACGGTGCCGATCGGGACGCCAACGATCTCTGCGACCTCGGCCAGCGACATCCCAGAGACATCGGACAGTATGACCACGGTCCTGAAGTCTTCCGGGATCGACGCCAGCGCCTTCTCGACCGCAGGCGCCAGCTCCACCGATCGGTAGCCGTCCTCCCCGGTTTGGTCCACTGGATCTACATGATCGGGAAGGGACTCGGTACGTCGACGTTTCTGTTTTCGCAGGAGGTCATAACACGTGTTGGTTGCGACCCGATACAGCCAGGTGGTGAAGGCGGCTTCGGCCCTGAATCGATCGGCCTTGCGAAAAACCGTCAAAAACGTCTCTTGTGTGGCATCCAGCGCCGCTTCTCGATTGCCCATGAGCCGGAGGCACACCGCGAAGACGAGATCCTGGTGGCGATCCATGACCACCGAGAACGCGCTCCGATCACCTTGCGCCACCAGTTGGAGCAGGCTCGCGTCGTCGGCATCCCGAAGCGATCTGGCTGAGCGAGATGTCACTCGCCGAATCGTACCTCGCCAACTTCGAAGAATCTCTCGCCGCCGTCGACGGGAGGCACCTCGGTGACCCAGAGAATCCACCAACCTCCGTCGCGGCTGGGCAGCTGAAGTTGAATCTGATCGCTCTGATTGGTGCCGGTGGCAACAACCTCGAACCCATCCAATGAAGGCGAGGGCGACCATCCGAGGCGGTAGACCAGACCGGGGGTGATGTTTTCGATCACGATCAACTCGGGTGATCCTGTGGCGGCAAAACCCAGCCCGAGGCCCGGCTTTATCAGGCTCAATTGATCTCGGTAGCGCTCAGAGCGCCACACGGTGGCCGGATCGGAGTCGGTGAGAGCGATAAGGAGCTGGTCGTTTTCTTCGTCGCCTCCGAACGGATCGACCGTGGCGACTCCGGAAGGCACGAGCGAAAGCGACGGAGCGGCCGCGGTGACGATCGTTGTGGGTTCGTTGGGTGTGGGTACCAGTGGAGCCGAGCGCGGATCTACCGGTACCGCGATCCTCCCATCTGATCCTCCCACCAGGAGCTGACCGACTCCGATCAGCGCTAGCGCAAGGGCGGTGAGGCTGATTGCCGCGAACAGCAGGCGGCGTGACCATGAGGGCGAGTCGGCGCGGCGTCTCGGCGGTGACGGTGCCGCAGTCAAGTCCTCGGCCAGCGCCTGTGCGGTCAACGCTCCCCTCCGCGCCGCAGCCAGGATCCGGTCGACCTCGGGGTGGATCCCGTCGACGATCTCGCTGGGTGGAGGGCCACCGCCCGGATAACCGGTGAGGCCTTCTGCCAGTGCCTCCGCCAGTGCCCTGACATCCTCGGAGGCCGTGAGCCAGCGCCGGGGGCGACCTACCCCTCCGAGCTTGGCGGGGTGGCTCACAGAATATGAAACGGATTTCGTGTCGATCGCACCGTGGACGATCCCTTCCGAATGTAGAGCTGCCAGCGCCGAGGCGAGGCCGGCGGCGTTGGGAAGGAAGTCGGTCACCGACATCGTGTCCCCGGCCGACGTTCGGTCGGCGATAGAAGACCCGCCGGTCCACTCCGATACTGCGAACGCACCGTCGGGCACGTAATCCGCGGTGAAGACCTGTTCGAGATGTGGGTGGTTGATGGACGCCGACGATCGAACAGACTCCAGGAAGGCGTCTCGGCGCTCTGGCTTGGTTTCGGGGCCGAGCAGTCGAATCAGCACCGGCCTGTCGAGGGAGTCATCGGTTCCCAGCCAGTGTTCGATGTCCGCCTCTCTGCCAAGACGAATCTCCAGGCGATATCTCTCTGGGAGCGGCGGCGGCATCAGTCCACGAACGCAATGGCGAGGGTCCCCGGTCCGGTGTGGGTTCCGACCACCGCCCCCAATAAACACTCGGTGGCCGTCAGACCCCTCGAGGTCAAGACCTCCATCAACGGGGCGTGGCCGCCGTCTCCGGTGTGAAGTACCGCAACGTTCTCCGGCACCCGATCGTCAAGCCTCTGGACGAGCGCGGCCAAGGCTTTGGAGCGTGTTCTCACCCTGCCTGCCGGCTCGACCACGCCATTCTTGACGGTGATGAGGGGTTTTATGTCGAGGAGGCCACCCACCAGGGCCTGAGCGCTGCCGATGCGACCTCCCCGCCGTAGAAAGTCGAGTGTGTCCAAAACGGCGACGAGGTGCGAGGAGCCTGACGCCCGCTTGGCCTCATCGGCTGCCTCGGTCCTCGAGGCGCCGCCGCCGGCGGCAGCAGCGGCGGCCAGGACCGACCACCCGAGGGCCATCGAGACCGTTCCGGAGTCGACGACGCTCACCGGAATCGAGACCGCCTCCGCCCCGATCACGGCTGCTTGATATGTCGCAGACATTTGTGATGACAGGGTGACCGCGACGACCCCCTCGCAGCCGTCTACCGCCAGTGCCTGGTAGGCGTCGGCGAAGGCGCCCGCCGACGGTGCGGCAGTTTCCGGGAGCCGGTCTGAGGCGACCAGCCGTTGCCAAAAGGAGGTCGGGCTCAGATCCACCCCGTCGGTGAATTCTTGCGCGCCGAACCGAATCGACAACGGGACCACGGTGACACCGGAAGCGGCAACCAGATCAGGGGGTAGATCACTGGAAGAATCTGTGACGATCCCGATCATGGCCGGTACCGAACCAATTGGAGGGGCTCAGGGAGCGGTTCGAAACGTTGAGCCTCATAAAGAGAAGTTGCGGGATCGTTGGTCGGCTGCGTGTTGAGAACCATCGTGTTGGCGCCACGGGTATGTGCCCACCGGAGACACGCCAGGACCAACGCCCGGCCGATTCCTTTTCCTTGCGCGGCGGGATCCACAGCAAGTCTCTGGAGATACGAACCGGGTCCGGAGGCGCCGACGATGGCGAATCCGACAACGGCATCATCTAGGTCTGCGACGAGGAACCGGGAGCGGGGTGTTGCCGCGACTGCATCGGCGAGCCCGAGGCGGCCGACCCTCCACGTCTCATCGAAGGCAAGCCGGTCTATTTCGGCGGCCTTTTCCCATTCGCTCCGTTTGCCGACGCGAATTGGATGCACCGGCTCTGCAAACGGGATCGAGAGATCGCGTTCCATCAGTTTGAGGGTTCTGAATCTCTCGAACCCGGCGTCTTCCCAAAGGCTGACGGACGAGTTGTTGAGAGGTGGCGAGATCACACTTGGAGCATGGTTTGAGCACAACCACTCAGAGCACTTGTTGATCATCTTTGCCCCTCCACGATCCAATCTGAGGGTGGCATCCTCGAGGTCTTCGTTCCACGGCCGAGCCTGAGCCGCAGACCATCCGCTGCGGAAGGTCACCCTGCCCGGCCATGTCCCTCGTGCGCTAAAAGAGCGTGTCATGCTTCCATCCTGGCAAAGTATGGCTCGTGAGAGTTGGTTACGGCACCCATGAGAGCTTTCGGCGTCATCAGACCGGCGCCTGGCACCCCGAACGACCAGAGCGACTGGCCGCAGTCGAGGCCGGAGTATTTGGTTCTGGTCTCGAGATCGAGACCGTTGTCTCCCCTGTGGTCGACAGGGAAACACTGGAGAGGGTCCACCCGGCGGCATACATCGACGCGGTCGAGCGGTTCTGTAGGGCGGGGGGAGGACCTCTCGATCCTGACACGGTGGTCTCGGAGGACTCCTGGGAGGCAGCCCTCCGGTCGGCAGGCGCCGGACCCGACATGGTTGAACTCCAGCGGAGCCGATCAGTCGACCTGCTCGGTTTCTGCGCAGTGCGGCCACCGGGGCACCACGCCTGTGCCTCCAAGGCGATGGGCTTCTGCATCTTCAACAATGCCGTGGTGACTGCGAGGGCGCTGACCGCCCAGGGCCTGCGGGTGGCGATTGTCGATTGGGATGTTCACCACGGCAACGGCACACAAGAGCTTGTGGTTTCCGACCCTGAAGTCCTCTACGTCAGTCTCCACCAACACCCTTTCTACCCATTTGAGGGGATGCTGGAGGAGACGGGTGAACCCCCGGCAATCGGTGCAACCGTCAATCTGCCGTTGCCGGCCGGGACCGGAGGCGACGTCTACTCGGCCGCGTTCGAGCGGGTGGTCATGCCGGTGCTCGGTCGTTTTGAACCGGATTGGTTGCTGGTCAGTGCCGGATTCGACGCTCATGAGGACGACCCCCTGGCCGAGCTTCGGTTGGTCTCGTCCGATTACGGGAGGATGGCAGCTCGGATCTGCGCCGAGTTTCCCCCTGGGCAGACGACGGTGTTCCTCGAAGGTGGATATCACCTGCCGGCGCTCGAACTGTCGGTGGCATCGATGTTGCGCGGGTTCGCGGGGCAAGACGTGACAGGTGAGAGCCGGACTTCCCCGGACACCTCGTGGCTAGCCCTCGACCGGGCCTCTGACCAGTTGGCTCAGATCTGGGGGATCTGAGTTAGACGTTGATTCCGGCTTCCATCGCCTTTGCCCGGAATTCATGGGTGTTTCTGACAAAAGGCAATGCCGTCGAGACATCCACCGCTCTCCCCTTGACCAGCGCGAGGAGCGACTGATCGAACGTCTGCATCCCGAAAAACTCGGACTCTTTGATCGTCTCGAGGAATGACTCCAGCGGGGCTGCGGACATGACGTGTTCCTGGATCCGCTGGTTGGCTACCAAGACCTCGGTCGCGAGAACGCGCTCCGTCCCGCCGCTGCCGTCGATCAGTCGCTGACTGATGACACCACGTAGGAGGCCGGCTAGCTGGACTCTGGCGGTCTTTTGCTGGGTCAAGGGAAAGAAGTTGATCAGTCGCTCGACGGTGTCGACCGGGTCGGCGGTATGCATCGCCGCCAGGACCAGGTGTCCGGTTTCGGCCGCGGCCACCGCCGCCTGGGCGGTGTCTTGATCCACGATGTGCGACACCATGATGACGTCGGCGTCCTGTCGCATCGCTCGATGGATTGCGTCAGAAAACGACGCCGTGTCCACTCCGACCTCGCGCTGGGCCACAACGGCCATCTTGTCGGGGAACAGGACCTCGATTGGGTCTTCGATGGTCACCACCGATACGGGCCTTGTCGTGTTGATGTGTTCGATGATGGCGGCGAGCGTTGTGCTCCGACCCGAGCCCGACGGCCCGGTCACGAGTATCAGTCCTCTGCTCTCGGCAGCGAGTTTTCTCACGATCTGGGGCAGTCCAAGGCGCTCCATGCTCGGGACTCCCGGGCTGACTCGACGCATCACCAGGCTCACCGATCCGCGTTGGCGGAAGGCACTCACCCGAAATCGTCCGATGTCGTGACGACCGTACGCGAAGTCGGCTTCGTTGAACTCCTTGAATTCGATCGCAGCCTTTTGGGTGAAGATCGACTGGGCAAAACCAGCTGTATCCGCCGGTTTTAGAGGCGAGATGTCTTCCATCCGCCTCAGCTCGCCACCAATCCGCATCACCGGGGGCGCGCCTACCTTGAGGTGAAGGTCCGATGCGTTCGCCTCGATGGCGCGGTGGAGTAGTTGGTCGAGCGTCAGGTCCATGGATCTTTCTCCCAATAACGGTTCGACATGGCTATCGGCGTGTTCCGGTCACTTCTTGAGCACAGCAGAGCTGACGCCGGGTCGGTATTCAACAGCCCTATTCTCTCTCCCCATGATCCCCGACCGCCTTCGTTGGCTGGTCGAGCCGGGGACCCTGACCGTGGAGTTGGGGGAGCGTTTCGCCAGTGCGGGCCACGACCTGTATCTGGTGGGAGGCTCAGTGCGCGATGCGCTTCTCGCTCGACCGCACGACGACCTCGATTTCGCCACCGGAGCCCGCCCAGAAGAGATCAAGGCGTTGCTTGCCGACTGGGCCAATAGCGTCTACACGGTCGGTGAAACTTTCGGGACCATTGGTGCCATCAAGGATGGACGGGCCTTCGAGATCACCACATTCCGGGCCGAGATCTACCGTTCAGAATCTCGCAAGCCCGAGGTCTCGTTCTCGGATCGAATCGAGGACGACCTCGCCCGTCGAGATTTCAGCTGCAATTCGATCGCGCTGAAGTTACCTGACGCGGAGCCGATCGATCCCTACGGCGGGTTGACAGATTTGGCGGCGGGCCGCTTGCGCACTCCGCTCGATCCCCATATTTCCTTCGGTGACGATCCGTTGCGGATGCTGCGGCTGTTTCGTTTTCAAGCCACCCTGGGATTTGATCCCGCGCCGGAGGCGGTAGCTGCGGTGACGGAGATGGCCGACCGGCTCGAGATCGTCTCGGCCGAGCGCATCCGCGACGAGTTTTCGAAGTTGATCGTCGCCCCGGAACCGGCGGACGCCATCTGGGGTCTCGTCGAAACCGGCCTGATCGATCGCTTTCTCCCGGAAATGCGGGCCCTGGCGATGGAGCAAGATCCGGTCCACCGTCACAAAGATGTTCTCGCCCACACCGTCGCGGTTGTTGAAAAGGCAGGACCTGACAACCTGAGGCTTCGGTTGGCGGCGCTGCTGCACGACATCGGTAAACCCGCCACCCGTCAGTTCGGGCCACGCGGCGTCAGTTTTCATCACCATGAGGTGGTCGGCGCCCGAATGGCGAGAGATCGTCTACGGGAGCTCCGTTTCTCTAAGGACGTCGTAGAGGACGTATCCCGCCTGGTCTTTCTTCACCTGAGGCCTCACACGCTGAAGATGGGCTGGACCGACTCTGCGGTTCGCCGTTACGTACGCGACGCCGGCGATCTGCTCGAAGACCTCAACGATCTTGTGCGATGCGATGTCACAACCTCCAACGAGCGGCGGGCGAGGACAATTCAGAACCGGATTGACGAGCTCGAAATCAGGATCATCGAGCTTGCAGAACAGGAAGAACTCGCCTCACTTCGACCGCCGATCGACGGGCATACGGTTATGACAATCCTCGGAATCAGGCCGGGCCCCGCCGTCGGTGAGATCATGGAAATGCTGCTCGAGCGTCGGATCGAGGAGGGACCTTACTCAGAGGAGGAGGCCAGAGAGCTGGTTCTCGAATACGGCCGTGAGCGAAACCTGATCACCTGAGGCAGTCATCTCGATCGAGCGGCTGGCATTATGGATAGATGAATATCACCCGCGAGTTCATCAGAGATCTACCCAAGGCCGAGTTGCATGTCCATATCGAGGGAACGCTCGAACCGGAATTGATGTTCGAACTGGCGGCGCGGAACTCGCTGGTACTTCCATTCTCCGACGTCGAGGCCGTCACGGCCGCCTACCAGTTCACAGATCTCCAATCGTTCCTCGACATCCTTTACCAGGCTGCGTCGGTTCTCCTCAGAGAAGATGACTTCTACCGCCTCATGCTGGCCTACCTCGAACGAGCGAACGCCGATGGGGTTAGACGGGCCGAGATCTTTTTTGATCCCCAAACACATACGGCTCGCGGTGTCGGATTTGACGTTTTCATGCCTGGTTTTCTTCGTGCCACGAAAGAAGCAGGAGAACGGTGGGGGTTGTCGACCGGATTGATCCTTTGCATCCTGCGCCACCTCCCAGAATCAGACGCCCTGGCCACAGTTGAGGCCGCCTCACCCTATCGCGACGACATCATCGGAATCGGGCTCGATTCGTCGGAGAACGGTTACCCGCCGTCCGGATTCGTGGATGTCTATCGGCGAGCAGAAGCCTATGGCTGGCACAAGGTGGCGCACGCAGGCGAAGAGGGTCCCCCCGCCTACATTTGGAGCGCGTTGGACGATCTCGGCGTGGAACGGATCGACCACGGGGTGCGGGCAGTAGAAGACCCGAGACTGGTGGCGCGGCTGCGGGCCGACAAAGTTCCCCTCACGATGTGTCCGCTCTCGAACCAGCGTCTCCAGGTGACCCCTGACCTGAGCCTCCATCCTCTCAAGGACCTGCTTGACGAAGGCGTGATCGTCACCATCAATTCTGACGACCCTGCCTACTTTGGTGGCTACGTGCTCGACAATTATCTGGCGGTCACCGGCGCCCTGGAGCTCAACAGCGATGAGGTGACCCGGCTGGCGCAAAACTCACTTACAGCCTCGTTTTTGTCGCCGTCAGAGAAGGAGAGGCTGTCGTCGGCCCGGGAGCTGTGAGCACCGCCGTTTGTGCGAAAAGAGTCTTCGGTTCAGTTGATGATTGTGTTGAGCCAGTCCCGTGCGAAGAACACGATGAATCCTGCTGCCACGATCCACATCAACACATGCGCCTCCGATGACTTGCCTTTGATTGCCTTTATCAGGACGTAGGTGATGAATCCGGCGCCAATGCCTTCGGTGATCGAATAGGTCAGCGGCATCAGGATCATCGTGAAGAGTGCGGGTAGGCCCTCCTCGACGTCGCCGAAATCGATGTCGCGGAGAAGTCCCGCCATGAGGAATCCCACGAATATGAGAACGGGCGCCGTCGCCACCCCTGGGATCAAACCGGCGAGCGGAGCGAGGAAGATGGCGAGCAGGAATAGCACTCCCGTCACCACCGACGTCAGACCGGTACGTCCGCCTTCGGCGACGCCGGCGCTCGACTCGATGTAACTGGTGTTGGAACTGACGCCGCCGAGACCGCCGGCAACCGCTCCCAGAGAGTCGACCAGAAGGAGTTTTCCGATGTCTTTGATCTCACCGTCGTCCTCGACCAAGCCGGCCTGTTCGACAATCGCGGTTGCCGTCCCCATCGTGTCGAAGAAGTCGGTCAGCATGAAGCTGAAGATGACCAGGATGGCGGTCAGTGTTCCGAGCGTGCTGAAGACGTTGCCGAGGTCGAAATTGCCGAGAGCATCGAAGCTGGGGCTGACCGCCCACGTTTCGGGGAAGCTCTGGACACCGAGGATGAAGGCCACCACCGTGGTCAGCAGGATGCTGATCAGCAGAGCGCCGGGTACTTTTTTCACCCAGAGAATGATCGTGATGAGTAGGCCGATCAAGGTGACGGACGCTCCGGCGCTGTTGGGAAATATGAACTGGACCGGTACTGCATCGGAACCACCGATCAGCCCTCCGTTCACAAATCCGATGAACATGATGAACAACCCGATGCCAACCCCGATCGCGCGTTTGAGCGATGCCGGGACCGCGTTCATCACTGCCTCACGAAATCCGGCGACAACCAGAAGGGTCACGACGATTCCTTCGAGGACGATCACGCCCATGGCTCCGGCCGGGGTCAATCCCGAACCGAGAACCAAGCCGAAAGCAACGGCGCCGTTGATCCCAAGTCCGGCGGCCATCGCCAGGGGATAATTGGAGAACACGCCCATCGCAATGGTCAGCAGGCCGGCGATGAGGGCGGTTGTGGCTGCCACAGACGCGCTGTCAAAACCCGCTGCCGACAGGATGCTGGCGTTCACAAAAATGATGTACGCCATCACCATGAAGGTGGTGAACCCGGCTCTTGTCTCGGTGCCGATCGAACTGCCGCGTTCAGTTATTCGAAAATATCGGTCGAGGCCACTGGTACTCGTCATAGACCCAGCCATGTTTCCTCCTCGCATTGGCGCGTGCCTAGGCGGACCCGATCGGATCGTCGGCCTTCCAGTATGGTCGAGCGGTAACGGCGGAGTCGGGATTGACACCCCTGCTGTCGGTGATTGGTGGGCGCCTATGCGCATATGCGTATAATGGGATCGGTTCCAGGAGATGCAAATGGGTTACAGCGTCGGCATTTTGGGTGCGTCGGGATATGCGGGTGGTGAGTTGGTGAAGATCATCGACGACCATCCGGCGTTCGACCTCGCGTTTATCGGCGCACACTCTCGGGCAGGCAGCCAACTCGCTTCCGTTCACCCGCACCTTGGAAATGGTGAGCGAGTTTTGTCCGACAACTCGGATGCCGAGGGGCTCGATCTCGTATTTCTGGCGCTTCCCCACGGGGCATCCGCCGAAATCGGCTCCCGCCTGTTCACCGCCGGATCACGAGTTGTGGATCTCGGTTCGGATTTCAGGCTCGACACGCCAGAACGTTACGAGTCGGCGTACGGAATCGCTCACCCTCTCCCGCAGGAACTATCTCGCTGGGTGTACGGGCTGCCCGAACTGTTCGACGTGTCAGGGTCCCATCGAGTTGCCGTCCCTGGCTGCTACCCGACCGCCGCACAACTGGCGATCACCCCCCTCATCGAAGCGGGTTTGATCGGCGAGGGCGTGGTCGTCGTCGACGCCATGTCAGGCGTATCAGGCGCGGGACGGAGCCTGAGGGAGGATCTCCTCTTCGGGGCCGTCGATGAGGGAGTCAGAGCTTATTCGGTCGCCAAGCATCGCCATCGACCCGAGATCGAGATGGGAATTGGAGCGGTCACCGGTCAGGAGAAGAAGGTTGTTTTTACCCCTCATCTGGTCCCGATGCAGCGGGGTCTGCTGGCGACGGTCACAGCACCTGCGGCAGCGGGAGTCGAAGCAGATGACCTTCGCCGGGCTTTGGCAGGCCGCTATCAGGGCCGTCCATTCGTGGAAGTCGTCGATTCCCCTCCTCAAACTCGTTGGGTAGTTGGCTCGAATCGGGCATTGGTGAGTGTCCACCTCGACCAGTCCACTGCCATGGTGATCAGCCTGTGTGCGATCGACAATCTTGTCAAAGGCGCTGCCGGCCAAGCTGTTCAGAACGCCAACATCATGTTCGGGTTGGCAGAGGAGACCGGCCTCACGCTGGCAGGCTGGATGCCATGACCGTGACGGAGCCGATCGGATTCCGCGCAGCCGGCGTGGCGGCGGGAATCAAGTCCGCAGGCGGACTTGACCTGGCCTTGATCGCGGCCGAGCGGCCGGTCACCGCAGCGGGCGTCTTCACCAAATCGGTCACGGCTGCCGCGCCGGTCGCTCTGAGCCGTCGGAGACTGTCGGAGGGACGAGGCATGGCGGTCATCCTCAACAGCGGCTGTGCCAATGCCGGCACCGGGGCCGAGGGTGAAGTGGCGGTGGAGCTGACGACCGAGCGTTTGGCATCCGAACTGGGATGCGACTCACAGGTCGTGCTTGCCGCTTCCACCGGACCGATCGGGAAAAAACTAGACGTCGAGTTATTCACTGCTGCAATCCCTCAACTGGTCGGCTCGCTCGACGAGACAGTCGAGGCGGGCCTTCTCGCCGCCAGTGCGATCATGACCACCGACAGCCGGCCCAAACAATCTCTTGTCAAGGTCGGGGACGCCACGCTTGGCGGAATCGCCAAAGGTGCCGGGATGATTCGACCGGACATGGCGACGATGCTCGCCGTACTCACCACCGACTTGATCGTCGACTCCGATGACTTTCGTGTCGCGCTTGGGAAAGCAACCGACGTCACGTTCAACTGCCTCAATGTGGACGGATGTCAGTCGACCAATGACTCGGTCATAGCGCTTGCATCCGGCGAATCGGGAGTTCGTGTTGATCCACAGACATTGGAGGAAGCGATCGAGTCGTTGTGTCGGGATCTTGTCCGGCAGATGGCAGAGGACGCGGAAGGTGCAACGAAGGTCGTGAAGCTGCTGGTAACGGGCACTGCCGGCGACGACGAGGCGCGCCGGCTCGGGATGACGGTCGCCGACTCTGCGCTGGTCAGGGCCAGTTTCTTCGGCGCAGATCCCAATTGGGGCAGGGTGCTCGGTGCGCTCGGAGTTGCCGGTGTTCGTTTCGATCCGTCCGCGTTGGAAATTGCCTATGACGGTGAAACCGTGTGTAGCCGAGGGGTCGGCGTCGACGTGGACGAGGACGGCCTGGCGGTCCGCCTCAAGGGTGACTTCACAGTCGCAATCAAGGTGGGCGATGGCCCCGGCTCCGCCGAAGTGACAACCACCGACCTCACTCCCGATTACGTTCGATTCAATGGAGATCGCTCCTGATGCCAACCGGTCATTCGGTCCCGAGCGCCAGCAAGGCTCGCATCGCCAACTCGATGGGTAAGGCCAGAATCCTGATGGAGGCCCTCCCTTACATCCAGCGATTCCGGGGCAAGATCGTTGTCATCAAATATGGTGGCTCCACCATGGAGGACGCCGACCTCCGCCGCTCCTTTGCCGGTGATATCGCCCTCCTCTCGACCGTCGGGATCAATCCGGTGATCGTGCACGGTGGCGGTCCCCAGATTTCGGCGGCCCTGGACAGAGAAGGAATCGAGTCGGAGTGGGTTGAGGGTTTGCGTGTAACCGACCAGGCGGCGATGCGCGTAGTCCAGCGCGTCCTCGTTGGTGAGGTCAACGCCGACATCGTGCGGTTGCTCGGAGGACACGACACCAGGGCGATCGGAGTATCAGGTCTGGATGCCAGCCTGCTCACGGCAGTCCCGTTGGATCCGCGCCTCGGTTATGTCGGGGAAATTCGTAGCGTCAATGGCGACCTGATCCGTCGCCTCATCACTGAAGATCTGGTGCCGGTGGTCGCTCCCATCGCGCTTGGTGAGGATGGCTCCGTCTACAACTGCAACGCCGACAGCGCGGCAGCGGCGCTCGCCGGTGCTCTCGATGCCCAAAAGCTGGTCTACCTCACCGACGTGGAGGGTGTTTATCGCGAAGGCGATGACGAGTCGAGCCTGATCACACGAATGTCGCTTTCGGAACTGCGCGGACTGATTGGAGGAGTTTCCGGGGGAATGCTCCCAAAGTTGTCCTCCGTCGCCGGCGCCCTCGAGCAGGGAGTGCGGCGTGCCCACATCCTCGATGGAAGGGTTCAGCACGCCCTCCTGCTCGAGATGTTCACCCGCGAAGGTGTGGGAACGATGATCACCCACGACGACGACAACAACGAATGAGTGAGCTGTTCCTGCGCGAAGCCGAGACGCTCATGCAGACGTATGGGCGGACTCCCATCGTTTTTGTCCGTGGCGAGGGCTCATGGCTCTACGACGAAACGGGCGTCAGGTATCTCGATTGTCTCACCGGGCTGGCCGTGGTGTCTGTCGGACACAGCAACGCCAGGGTCGCAACAGCCGCCGCCGCCCAGCTCAACACACTGGTGCATGTCTCCAATCTCTTCTATACGCGTCCGATGGTCGAACTGGCCGGACGCTTGACCGAGTTGTCGGGGCTTGGCAGGGCATTTTTTGCCAACTGTGGGGCCACCGCCAACGAAGCCGCGATAAAACTGGCGCGAAGGTGGGGCCAACTGAATCGCGGGGCTGACTGCGTTGAGATCGTTTCCTTGCTGGATTCGTTCCATGGCAGAACCCTGGCAACTCTTGCCGCCACCGGTCAACCGACAAAACAAGCCCTTTTCGAACCCCTTCCACCCGGCTTCCGGCAGGTTGCTCCTGCCGACGTCGCAGAGATCGAGCGGACGCTGACTCCACAAACGGCGGCGGTGATGGTCGAGACCACCCAGGGCGAAGGGGGAGTGGTCCCGCTGGCGGCGGAATATCTCAGAGCGGTGAGGGACCTATGCGACGAGCGTGGTGTTCTCTTGATCGTGGACGACGTCCAGGCCGGCGTCGGACGGACGGGAAGCTGGTTTTCGTGGCAACAGCTTGGTTTTGAGCCTGACATCGCCACCACCGCCAAGGCGCTGGCAAACGGACTCCCGATTGGTGTGTGTCTCGCCTCCGAGTCCGTCTCGAAGGCTTTTCAACCGGGCGATCACGCCACCACTTTCGGGGGTGGCCCGGTGGTGTGCGCAGCTGCCTTGGCCGTGCTCGACGAGATCGAGGAGTTGGGCCTGCTTGCCAATTGCCTGGAACGTTCGGCCCAGATCAGGTCGGTCCTGTCGACCATCGCCGGTGTCGTCGAAGTTCGTGGGCGTGGACTCCTTCTCGGGGTAGTCCTCGATCGTGAACATGCCTCGAAGGTGACGGCGGCGGCTCTAGAGCACGGTTTGATCGTCAACGCAGTGCGGCCGGACACCATCCGGCTTGCCCCACCCCTCTCGATCTCTGCCGATGAGGTCGACGAACTGGCTTCACGTCTGGCGAAGGCGATGGAACAGGTGTGAGTCCCGTCCTGCCGGAGGCACGAACTGCGGTCATCCATACCGTCCAAGTCGGGAGCGGCAGCCCCCACGTCCGCTCGAGCATCTCCCTTGTTCTCGATGGATCGCAACGGATCATCATCGATCCCGGCATGGCCCCCTCCCAGAGTGCGATTCGCGAGCCCTTGCGTCGTGCCGGCGTCGACCCTCGCGAGGTGACCGACGTCGTGCTCAGCCACCACCACCCCGATCACACGATGAATGTTGGGCTGTTTCCGAGCGCGAGGGTCCACGACCATTGGGCCATATACCGCAACGACATATGGGACTCGCGCCCGGCCGAGGGGTTTGTGATTTCACCGTCGGTCCTGTTGTGGGAAACCCCTGGCCATACGCCCCAGGACATCTCCACGCTCATTGGGACGCCCGACGGCCTGGTGGTTGCGACCCATCTGTGGTTCTACGCAGAAGGGCCTCCGGAGGACCCCTTTGCGACAGACTCTTCGGCCCTTCACGAACACCGGAGCCGTGTGCTCGCGGTCGCCGACAGAATTGTCCCTGGCCATGGACCCGCATTCGAGCCCGGAGCGAACACCCCTCGTTGAACCGAGGGTTGCGGCACCGGAAACTACGGCTCTGCCCTGAGGCAAAAGTGAACGGCGCCGGTACCGTATCGTCATGGACGTCGATGACATTCCGGTCGTCGGGACCGAAACCGCTCCCGTCGACCCTCCCCTCGATTCGGGCCGTCCCGGCCGAATTGGTTTGGTGGTTGGAATAGTCGCCCTAGTCGGTCTCGGCGCTGTCTTGGTGAGCGTGATCGACGTTCCCTCTCTGGAACAACAGGCCACACCGTCCACGGTTCTGTCGGTACCCGTCGACCCTCCTGGAGCGGTCCTCGACCGGCTCGACGCAAGGGGAAGCTGGACCCCAACCGTGCTTCCCGGTGGTGGGATAGGCCTCGATATTGCTCGATCTGACGAGACCTGGCTCGTCACGACGGTGTCATTCGAAGGCCTTACGAGCCAATTGTGGCTGTCGTCCGATGGTCAAAACTGGGAGCCCGTATTTGACCAGGATCTGGTCGAATCGAGCATCGGCGCGCTCTGGGCCCGACCCGACGGAACCTGGCTGGCCGGTGGTGCCTCGGAGATCTTCACTGAAAGCTCCGTCCCTGGCATCTGGGCTTCGGTGGACGGAAACAACTGGGAGAGAGTGTCAGCACCCGACGTGCCGGGTAAGGCGGTTGTGACCATTCTGGAAGACGACCGTCACCTGGTTGTTCTGCTTGCCCCGGAGCGTGAGGTGCTGGGGCGTTTGAGCGAACTGACCGGCGAAGAGATCTGGCATTCGCCCGATGGCGGTTCGACCTGGCTCGAACTGGATCTGGTCGGACTGCCGGAGACCATGACCCTGGTCGGATCCGACATCGTCATCGGCGGCCGCAACTTCGGTGAAGCGACTATCTGGAGATCCTCGGCCGGATTCGCCCCCACCCGGCTTCCGGTTTCTGGGACCGTGGCGACGATCGCCGAGTTGCCCGGCGGAGGCGCCTTGGTCAGAACTTCTTCCGCGGAGGACACGAGCTGGCTTCGATCGGTCGATCTGGACGGCTGGATCAGCCTGGGTGACGGCCCGTTTCGGCTGAGGTCGCACCGATTGGTCAATGCCTCGACGGTCGTACTGGCCTTGCCGGGCGATCCCAGCAGCAACCAGGCCGTTTATGCGACCGAGGACGGCACGGAGTGGGTCGCGATAACCAACCCGTCCTCAGTGGCGGTGCCGACCTCGGTCGAGTCAGACGGTACGACCATTCTGATGATCGGGTGGGATCGCGACGGCCCGGCTCTTTGGTCGGCAACGGAAATCACCGTCACGACCCCTTCCTCGAGAGGTGGCTCTTGGCAGGCGCTGCGCAGCCCGGAGCCGGCCTGGTTCCGGATTGGGGCAACCGACGGTCGGGTGGTTGTCGCAGAAGGCCCTGATGTATTTGAGGTCCTTGGTGGCCGGATGGTTCCCCGGACCGGTGCCGACCCGGAGTTCCTGATTCCCGACCATTTGGCCGTCACCCCCTCAGCCATATTCCTCGTGGGCGGATTCACGATCCACCGGTGGAATGAATTCGACGGCTGGAGGGGGGGCGCCGCCCCGGTTGGCTTCGTTGCACAAACGATCGTCGAAAACGAGAACGGCTTTGTGGCCGCGAGGGCGCTCCCGACTCAAATCGTGATCTCGACATCATCGGACGGTCTGGATTGGAGCGAAGAGAGGGTGAGTCTCGATGCGATGCTCTTTGTCGTCGCCACGCCCTACGGATCGCTGATCGCGTCTTCCAACGTCCGCGGCGGCCCCGACGCGCTGGTCGAGAGCAGGGACGGCATTGTCTGGATTCCCGTCCAGCCTCCGGTTTTGGGCTCTGGGGTCGAGGCGCTCGTCCTTGCATCGACGCCGGGAGCTGTGTCGGTGGCAGGTCCGGACGGTGCGCTCGAGTTCGAGTTCCCTGCCAGCTTTGTGGCTCGGACAGGGCTCTGGTCCGACAGCAACGGACTTGTCCTCGGTGGATACGAGGACGGTGAGTATCGGATCGCACTGATCGCGACGGACACGTCATCGGTGGTGATGGTGCCGGCCGGGATCGGGTATGGGCTCGATGCACCGATTCAGGACGCCTTTGTGTCTGCGACCGGAGATCTGGTCGGGATCACGGCGGGCGGGATTCTGGTCGTTTGGGATGGCGGCGACGATTGAGCGACTCCTATTGTCGGGTCATCGGGGGACGGGGGAAAACTGGACGACTGGCGTCGGGAGGAAACCAAACCAGTGGAAGTGGCGACATTGATGATGCGCCGTTTGGTCGAACAAATCGACGCCGATCTGGTGTATTTCCACCTGGGCGACGATTTCAGACTGATCGTCGGATCCGAATCCGTCGGGGACACGACCGCCGACCTCGGGTACTGGACCGAAATCGGCTGGAGAGATATTCCGGCGGAGGCCGCCTACCTCAGCCGGGTACCATTCAGCTTCTCCCGCTCTGACACCGATCCGGTCAGCGAAAAGATCCTCGCCGAGGCTCCAACATCGGTCGAGTCGGTTCTGTCAGTCCCACTGGTTTCGCCGGACGGGTTCGTACTCGGCGGCCTCGATATTTGCCAAACTGCGCCCCGCTTTTGGTCGACCGCTGATCTCACCGGAGCGAAGGCGTTGGCGGCATGCCTGCTCTCGTGGTTCCAGTGGGATGCCGGCATCGAGCGGATGGCGCATTCCCGCGAGGTGGCCGAACGTAGGAACGTGGCCCTCCGGACGTCGGCAACTCTGCTTCTGGCAGGTCGGAGCGACGATGTGCTGGTCGAAGCCTTGAGTGCCCTGATGGATGCAACCGACGCCGACCAGGGATTCATCGAACGCAATGTCGATATCGATGGGAAGGAACACACCCGGACCGTTTGTTTTGCTCCGAGCGACGAGGCAGGCCCTTTCGGGCGATGGACCCAAAAGGCATGGAGCGAAATGCCTCGGGCCTTTGCGGCCCTCTCGGCAGGAGATCCCGATATCTGCATCGTCGACGAACTTGAAGACCCGCAGGCATACACCGGCTCGTGGGTGGCCTCTGAGCTGGTGGTTCCGATTTTCGCCGGGGGACGATGGGAGGGTCTGGTCGGGTTCGCAGATCGAAATCCGGAACGATCCTGGGAAGGTGACCTGCCTCTCCTTCAGATCGCGGCCGCCATGATCGGAGCCTTTTGGTCAAATCGCAGTACCGACCTGGAGTTGATGGAACGGGCGGCCCGGGAGAGGGCGCTGGCGGAATGCGCCCGCATCCTTCTCTCCGATGACGAGTCGGCCCTCGAGTTGGCGTTGGTCTCAATCGTTCAGGCGACGGCGGCTTCGACGTGTTTTGTCGAAAAGAACGTGTGGGATCCAGACGCCGGGCTTGTTTCCAAGATCGTGGCTGCGGTTCCTCCTAACGAACCGATGTATGAATACGACCACTGGGATCGGCGCCCGTGGTCCACCATGCCCGACACCTACCGGGTTCTGGCGAGAGGCGAGATCTTTACCCTGTCGCGATCCGATTTGGGACCGGTTGAGGCGTCGACCTATGCCGACAGTTCAATCGGTGGCGAGCTCAACGCGCCGATCATGGTCCGCGACCAATGGCAAGGACTGCTCGGAATCGCGGTACCGGATGAACGACAGTGGTCAGAGGATGAGAGGGGGATGGCCCAAGCCGCTGCCGCCATCATCGGGGCCTACTGGGAGCGGCAGCGAAACGTGGAGGAGTTGCGCGAAGTTGTCCGGTCCAAAGACCAGTTTCTCGCCTCGGTCAGCCACGAGGTGCGCACACCGTTGACTGCGGTCGTTGGTCTGTCCGAGATCCTCAGAACCGGTTTCGACGACTACCCGCGTGAGCAGCTTCTCGAGTTGGTGGAGCTGATCTCAGAGCAAGGTTTTGAGATGACCAACATCATCGAGGATTTACTGGTGGCCGGCCGGCTCGAGATCGATGCCATTTCGATCGTTTCGGAGGTCATCTCCATCGAGGCTGAGATTGCGATGGCGATGCGTGGAGTGAATGGATCGGAGAAGGTGGTGGTGGAACACGCCGATCTTGCGGGTTACGCCGACCCTGTCCGGTTTCGCCAGATCATGCGAAATCTGGTGACCAACGCGCTGCGTTATGGGGGCGAGACCGTCGTGATCACGATCGCGGAGACCGAGGCTCGGATGGCGGTGATATCGGTCGGGGACAATGGTGTGGGTATTCGTTCCGCCGACACCGAGCGAATCTTCAATCCTTACGAAAGAGCGGGAGACGCTCCCAGCTCGGCCGGCTCGGTCGGAATCGGGCTAACGGTGTCCCGTCACCTCGCCCGGAAAATGGCAGGTGATCTCGTTTACAGACGGCGGCCCGGCTGGACTTGGTTTGAGCTGACCATTCCGATCTTGCCAGGTTGAGCCAGTATGCGCATATACGTATAATAGAAGGGTGAGCACTACGGGAGCCCGACGCCGAGCCTTGCGCGACCTGATCGTCGGGTCCGAGATTTCGAGCCAGGCCGAGCTGGTCGAGTTATTGGCGGCAGGAGGACATGGAGTCACCCAGGCGACCGTCTCTCGCGACTTACATGCGATCGGCGCCGTCAAAGATGATTTTGATCAATACGTTCTCGGCGACGTCCAGGTGGGAGACGAGGCAATCGCCCACCTCGGACGCCTGGTGGACGAGTTCGTAGAGGCGATTCGTATCGGCGGAACCCTCGTGACATTGAGGACCCCTCCAGGAGCGGCCGCGGTGGTGGCTTCCGCCCTCGACCAGGCCAACCTCGAAGGAGTGGTCGGTACCGTCGCGGGCGACGACACCATCTTTGTGGCGACCTTGAGCCCCCGCTGGGCGAAGGCGACCAAGATCAAGCTCGAAGAGATCGGAGTCGGTTTATGAAGGTTGTTCTCGCCTATTCGGGCGGCCTGGACACATCGGTGATCTTGGCGTGGCTCCGCGAGGAGTATTCGGCCGAGGTGATCTGTTACACGGCCGACGTCGGGCAGGGAGCAGAGGTTGCCGAGGCGAAGGCCAAGGCGATGGCGACAGGTGCCAGCGCCGCCGTGGTAGAAGACCTGACTCTCGAGTTCGTTCGGGATGCAGTGTTTCCCGCGATCCGTGCCAATGCGGAGTACGAGAACTACTACCTGCTTGGAACTTCGCTGGCCCGCCCGATCATTACCAGGGGCATGATGCGAGTGGCTCGAGATCATGGCGCCGATGCCATCGCCCACGGGGCGACCGGAAAAGGCAACGACCAGGTTCGATTCGAACTCTCTGCGTACGCCATCAATCCGGATATCAAGGTGATCGCACCATGGCGTGAATGGAAATTGCGAGGACGAGCCGACTGTGTCGCTTTTGCAGAGGAAAGAGGGATCCCGGTCCCGGTCACCAGGGAGAAGCCATATTCCATCGATGCAAATCTCCTTCATGTGTCTTACGAAGGTGGCGTGCTCGAGGACCCTTGGGTGGCTCCGCCCCCAGGAATGTTCCGCATGACGACCGATCCGGAACTTGCACCAGATGAGGCCGAGACCGTGACCGTGACGTTTGCAGAAGGTACACCGGTTGCGATCAACGGGGTTGAGATGGGACCGGTCGAGTTGTTGACAGAGGCCAATCGGATCGGGGGGGCTCATGGCGTCGGTCGGGTAGACATCGTCGAGAACCGTTTCGTGGGGATGAAGAGCCGTGGCGTCTACGAAACGCCGGGCGGGACGATCCTTCATCACGCGCACCGTGCGGTCGAGTCCATAACTCTCGATCGTGAGGTCGCCCACCTTCGAGACGAGCTGGTGCCTCGATACGCCGAGATGGTTTACAACGGATTTTGGTACTCGCCTGAGCGCAAGGCACTCCAGGCATTCATGGATGAGGTGCAGAAGCGGGTGAACGGCGAGGCAAGGCTCAAGCTCTTCAAGGGCGCGGCCACCATCGAAGGCCGTCGGTCGGAGAAACACGATCTCTACGATCAGGCCACGGTGACTTTCGAAGAGGACGACGTGTACAACCAAGCCGATGCCGCCGGGTTCATCCGCCTGAACGCATTGCGACTTCGCCGGCTGTCGGAGGACCGTCTTGGTGAGGGAGAATGACGCCGTCGCGGTCGGCCGCAAGCCGGTGAGCCGATGACGCTCTGGTCTGGCCGTTTCGGGACGGAACCATCCGAACTGCTCTGGCGGTATACGGTCAGCCATGCCGACCGCCGGCTTCTCTCCTTCGACATTCAGGGGAGCATCGCCCACGTCGACATGCTGGTCGGGGTCGGTCTCCTCGAACCACATGAGTACGAACAGATCAGGGCCGGGCTTTTGGTCCTGAGCGGTGAGGCCGAGGCGGGCGAGTTCCAGTTCTCGGAGTCGGACGAGGACGTCCACTCGGCGGTGGAGAGAAGACTGGTCGAACTCGTAGGGGATGCCGGGAAAAAACTGCACACTGGTCGCTCACGAAACGACCAGGTGGCGCTCGATCTGCGGCTGTATCTCAGAGAGGCCTGCCTCCTTCAAGAGGACCGATTGTCGGCATTCGGGTTCGCCCTCATTGCCCAGGCGCAGACTCACGCGGAGACGGTTGTTCCTTCTTTCACCCATCTCCAACAAGCTCAGGCGGTCCCGCTTGGACATCATCTCTTGGCGTACGCCTGGATGGCACAGAGAAATAGAGACAGGTTTCGGGACCTTGCGAAACGAGTCGGCGTCTCTCCACTCGGGGCCGGAGCCTCCGGAGGGTCGAGTCTGCCGCTCGATCCGGTTGCCGCGGCGCGAAGCCTCGGTTTTGATGTTGTTTTTGCCAACTCGATGGACGCGGTCGGATCGCGAGATCTCGCCGCGGAGTATGCATGGTGTTGTGCCCAGACGATGGTCGATCTATCGCGACTGGCGGAAGAGATGGTCCTTTGGACTTCCTCTGAGTTCGGGTGGGCGACCTACTCCGATGCTTTCACGACCGGGTCATCGGCTCTACCCCAGAAGAAGAATCCCGACGTGGCGGAACTCGCCAGAGGACGGGCCGCCGGCGCGATCGGCGAGCTGATGGCATTGCTGGCCCTACAAAAGGGCCTCCCTCTCACCTATAACCGCGATCTACAAGAGGACAAGGAGCACCTTTTCCGGGCGGATGACACCTTGGCCGGGACACTGGAGGCGCTGACCGCGATGTTGGGCGAGACGACCTTTCACCCTCCTGCGCCTTCATCTTTCGTCACCGCGCTCGATCTGGCAGAGGCGCTGGTCACCCGAGGTGTCGCGTTTCGAACGGCGCACGAAGCCGTCGGCCGTTTGGTGACGGCTCTGATCGCGGATGGCAGGTCCTTGGCAGAAGCCTCGGTTTCCGATCTCGCCTCCGCCTCGACCGAATTCAAGATCGAAGATCTAGAGCTCGTTGATCCTGCGGGTTCGATACATCGGCGGCGCACATCTGGGGGTGGTTCGCCTGCGTCGGTCTTCGAGCAGATCGAAGCGCTTACGTTCACCCTGACCAGATAGCCCGGTGGGCAGACGGAGCGGGTTAGCCAGGTCGAGTCTGGCGACTCGCCCGCACAATCTCACGTCTCATCGTTCGATATTCTTCTTCCGTCAAACCGCCAAGGTCATGGAGCAGTCGGAGTATCCATATTCTCACTGCGGGTTCCCGTTCGTAGTTCGAATGAGCCTCGTTGCGGAACAGGCTGCGCCTCGCCTCTTTGACCCTGATGTCGGGTGAACAGGTCGGAGTTGGCGACAGGCCCCCTCCCGGAGGAATGAAGACTGCCCGGCCGATGAAATCGGTAAGGCGGTAGAAGTTGTGCCAAGCGTTGTCGCCGGAACCAGGCATCGGGAAGAGTTGGTTCCGAATTGTTTGGAAGCGGTTCGCCAGTCCAAAGTAGCGGGGGAAGAACGGACCGTACAGGCTCGACAATGGTGACCCGAACGTCACGAGTGCCACCCTTTTGAGTGGCTCCCGTTCGTCGGCTAGGGCGTCGACCTTTGATTCGGAGCTTGTCCGATACCAGCCGCCTGGTTCAGTCGCTTCGTCACCGTCAGCAGACAGGACGCCCTCCGTTTTGGCCGGGGGACGACTGTCAGGAGGGCGATCCTGTGTTTCGCCTG
Source organism: Acidimicrobiia bacterium (assembly GCA_041746105.1). Taxonomy (GTDB): domain Bacteria; phylum Actinomycetota; class Acidimicrobiia; order Spongiisociales; family ZC4RG35; genus JBFHRE01. The sequence continues at coordinate 18,334 of JBGTHP010000018.1, read as the reverse complement.
CGATCTGTAGGAGTGCCGCCAACGCGATAACTGTGCCTTGGGAGTGGGCCGATACCACCACTGCTCGGTCTTGAAGGAGATGGTTCTTGATCCTTTCGCGAAACTCCGGCACCGCTCGCTCGGCGTAGCAGGGGGCAGCGAACGGGTGGAAACGCCGCGGCCAAAAGTTGAGCACGTCCCAGATCTTTCCCAACTGTCGCCGAGTGTCACGGCTGGAAGCCATTCGTCGAATGATGTCGGCACCGGGGAAGAGGTAGAGAACCACAGCGGTAGAGGCGATCGGGTGCACCCATCGGAGAGCCTCGATACCAAACACCGGGATACCGAATGAAGCGACACTCCACCTCCAGAATCTGAATTCCAAACCCTCAAATCGGTATGTTTGGACAAATTGGATCACGATCAACGAAAAGACCAGTAGTCCAAGAAACCAGTCCGTCTTAAGGGGTAGCAACACCGTTCGGCGTGCGTTGGCGATTCCTTTGGCCCACTTCCACACGCGGGATGAAGGCCCACCAGCCGCACGGTACTCCTTCAAGACATCGCCTACCGCAGTCTCGTTTGGACCGGTGACCTTGCGATAGGTGGCGATGATGATCATGACTCCGGCCAGTGTCAGGACGAACAGGTCGACCAGGCTGGTTTCGAAACCTCCTCGTTCTAGCTCGTCGGTACCAACCAGTGAGCGGCCGAGGAGGTGCAGAACGGAAGCCCATCCAACACCCGAGAGGTAGACGGCGAGAGCAGCCGCGGACACTGGCAGTCCAAAGCTGGTGGTTTCGCTTACAAACCGATCGGACCTTGACCACCGTGCGTGTCCTGCTCGAACTACGAGGATCACGGAGAGGCCGACCGCAGTAACCCACAACAACGTCGAAAGCCAGCGGATGCCGGTTACGAGATGAAGGCGACTGCTGACGAGTCCGTATTCGGCCGTGAACCACGCCGACCCGAGGAAGGATACGATCGCGACGATCGCGTGGACGGATGTCCAACCGATCTGGTTGAGACGTTTGATGCTGCCGGCGCCGGTCGGATTGGGTTCGAAACGTTCGGATCCGCTCAGGTGGAAGATCATTGCAAGAAAGATGGCAGCGGTGGACCAGACGGGCCATTTGGGATCTGGCATTCCGGCCCCGAGCCTTACATAGCCATATCCTGAAATCCCGGCGAGCACGGCAACGATCATGGCCAAATGCCAGCGGAACAACCGGCGATATTCACCCCATCGATACCAGAAACCGCCATCTTCGAGGTTGGTGTTCCGAGTAAGGCGGGCGTCGTTTCTGTTCCCTGCTGCTCGGTATGCGGGGTCTGGCTCGAATCCCTCCAGGTGGTCCTGGGTTCGGCGGATGAAGGAGAGGAGGGCGTACATCAGCAAGGCGGCCAACAGCATTCCCGCCGCGAGGCGCCATGTCGTGTGGCCGGCGATGATGGTCGTGCCATCCTCGAGGGTGCTCTCGGTGGGGAACCAACGGAACGGTCCCATGTACCACGCCGTGTTGCATTCCGTGTCCCCGCCGCAGGTAAGTGCGATCAGGTCTGCCCCTAGTACTGCCGCCCATGCTGCGTAGAGCGCGGTTAGACCCATACCACCACCCATGATCAGCAGCCGTCCCCACCAGAGCGTGGACCGGCCTCGTCGTATAGGTGCTCCTTTTGGTCCGAGAGGAGACTGGTCTTGCTCGAATTCGCTGGCGAGGGGCCGGAAAGTCCACCCGGCGACGTTGATGAGCGTGAATGGAAGGAGGATCCACCAGAGTGCAGTGGACCAGGTGCCGGATGTCAGGCGTCCCCACTCGTAGGCCTCAACAGTCACGTGGTCTGCCTTTGGCAGGTGTCTGCTCAGATCCTGGAGGGGATCGGCTCGGTGGAAACCGGCCAGCTTGTCACCGGCCACCTGGACTGTCGGTCCTCCGAGAATCTCCTCTGGCGGCGCCCCGCCGACCCCTCGTATCTCGAGAAGAATGCACTCGGTCACCTGGTCGGGCTCTTTGGAGTCGGGTTTGGTTGCGTGAACCATCTAGATGCGACCTGCTTGAAGTATTCACGCAGAGCCTACGCTGAGACCGTTCAACAGGTTGCCCATGTCCTCGACCGAACCCGGTCGTGATGGGCGTTTTCCACGGGTCAATTGCCTTCGACATCCACCCACCGTGTCAGTCCCGCGTCTCGGCTCTGTGCCTCGATATGGGGCCTGTCATGCCGAGAATGTTGCCCTCAAAATTTGCTTTCAGGTGGGCGGCCGTTCGTGGAAGCAAGTATCTTTCGAACCGCCCCAATCAGGTCTGGTGACGGTGGTGACAGTTGAGACCTCCTGCGCTGCTGGGTCCGCACCCACCTGCGATTTGCTCGCGGTGGGGGTGCGACGAACTCGCCCAAGCCCCTCCGCACCGGTACGAATACTTGCACTTTGGTCTCAACGGGCCTGTCGCAGATACGTTGACCTCTGAAGGAGGACGAAATGGTTTCGACGCAAGCCATGCGCGACGCGTGGCGGGATTATTTGTGCATTGCGGATCATCCAGATCGGCGAGCGGTCACCATTCTTGGCCGCAATGCAGGGTTTTGTCCCCCCGAGATGATCGAACCGTTCCACGCCATGTCGCGTGCGCTCGTGAGCACCGGGTACCAGAACGCGTTTGACGTCTGGGTTCCGCGCAAGTGCTCGATTGGGATCAAGGGAAGGCCGTGCAAATCGGACGGGACCAACTGCTCGTTACACAACTACGGGGTCGCCGTCGACATCGATCCTCCGACTCCAGCCGAAAAGGTTGTCCGCAACGGGACCGCCAATCCGATGTACGGACCAGAGGGGCACTGGAAGTTCGGAGACATCAAACTGACGCAGGTACAAGTAGAGGCCGTCGTCGCGATCAGGAATACCGGTGGGGCGAGGTTGTTCCAGTGGCTTGGTGATTCCACGATCAACGACACGATGCATTTCGAGGTTCAGGTGCCACCGAAGGCGACGGCAGTGGATTGGGAGACTGTCGCTGGGGGAGGCCCCGGGGTCCCGTTGCCGGTGGTGAACGTGGAGTCGGAGACGGTTACCGCAACGTATGTGGTGCAACCGAATGACACCATGGTCCTGATCGCCACGCGATTCGAACTCTCGGTGTCTCGTTTGAAGGCCGCCAACCCCCAGGTTCAGAGCCCGTTCAAGATCTTCCCGGGGCAAGCCATCTCGATTCCCGGCTCGATTCCCGGCTCAATTCGCGGCTCGATTCCCGGCTCAAGCAACGGCAGCACTCCCGATCCCGCAGCGCCGGCCCCTACCACCGGTCAGATCACGACATACATAATCCAGCCTGCGGACACGATGGTCAAGATCGCGGGCCGATTTGGTGTCACTGCACTGGCCATGGTGGCGGCCAACCCCCACATCCCCGACCCGGCCAAGATCTTTCCGGGCCAGGTCCTCACGATCCCGGTCGGCTGAGAGGAATCCCTGCCCACTCGATCTCGTTCTTGGATCGGTTTTGTGGCCGATCGGGCCGACGATCGACGCGAAACAGGGGCTTGGGTCCGAATGCGTCGATGCTCTCGAACTCAGGAACGACGAGCTGAGAGCAGGGCGCGGTGGTACGGCACCAGGGAATGATCGCCAGTGTTGGCCGTGGCTCGGAGGGCGCCACGAAACCGCAACTGGCATCCGCTCGGAGCTCGGGTAGCCGAACCACCACTGACTAGTACTCTCAGATCATGATCTGGTCCAAGTCCCGGTTCGACGCGGCCGGAATCGAGATGGCGTATGTCGATCTGGGTGAGGGAAGGCCGATTCTCTTCCTCCACGGGAACCCAACGAGCTCCTATTTATGGCGTTCCATCGCACCCGCCGTGGCGCATCTGGGAAGGGTCGTTGTTCCTGATCTGATCGGGATGGGTGACTCGGGGAAGGCCGACTCGTATCGTTTCGTCGACCATCGCAGGCATCTCGATGCACTTCTGGAAGGGATCGGCTTCACAGAAGATGTTGTCCTCGTGCTGCACGATTGGGGCGGCGGTCTCGGCTTCGATTGGGCGAATCGACATCGTGATCGAGTGGCCGGAATCGCCTATATGGAGACGATCGTGTGCCCGGTCGAGTGGGACGATTGGCCAGAGGCCGCCCGCGCCATCTTCCAGGGGATCCGTTCACCTGCCGGCGAAGAGATGATTCTGGAGAAGAACGTTTTTGTGGAACGGATCCTGCCAGCCTCGGTTTTGAATCCGCTGTCGGATGAGGTGATGGCGGAATACCGTCGTCCCTATCTCGAGGTGGGAGAAGCGCGCCGCCCAACCCTGACTTGGCCCCGGGAGATCCCGATCGGCGGCGAGCCTGCCGACGTGGCCGAGATCGTTGCGTCGTATTCGGATTGGATGGCCGAATCGCCGGTTCCGAAGCTTTTCATAAACGCCGCCCCCGGTTCGATCTTGACCGGTCGGCCGCGAGAGGTGTGTCGAAGCTGGCCGAATCAAGTAGAGGCCACCGTCCCCGGCATCCACTTCGTCCAGGAGGACTCCGCTCCCCTCATCGCGGAGCATCTCGCCGCATTCATCGACGGGTTGTGATCGTGAAAGCGGCCGGTCTTTCTAGCACCGCGATCGCCGCCACTTCGGTGGCGGCGTTCTTTGGTGGGTTGTGGTGGCCACTCGATCTCCTTGCGGGCTTCCGCCCACATCTGGGAGTCGGCTCAATGCTGGTTGGAGGAGGGTTACTGCTGGCGAGGCGCCGGGGAGCAGCCGTGATCGCCCTCGGAGCCGGAGTCCTGAATCTGGCGTTGGTAGTGCCTCAGTTCCTGAGTCCTCTGCCCGCCGTTTCTCCAACCGGGTCCGAGATCACGGTCATGACCTTCAATGTCCTGAATCAGAATGAGCGTTTCGATGAAGTGATCGACTTCATCCGAACCCAAGACCCCGATGTCGTGTTCTTGCATGAGTCGTTCGAACCGTGGGAGCAGGCGATGTCGGCCGCGAATCTTCCATACCGGGTTGTCATCAACCGGGATGAGGATCTGATCTTTGCCACGATGGTTCTGGTGCGTGAACCCGCCGAGGTGACCGGTTTCGGATTCGCAACCGGTGAACCTCGTGCAGTCGAGGTGGAGTTGATGACCGCAGAAGGGCCTGTGTCGATACTCGGCATCCACCCACTGTCGCCGACAGACGCAAGGCGCGCCGAGTTGCGAGACTCTCAAATCGAGTTCGCGGCCATGTGGGCCAAAGTCCAGTCTGGCCGGACGATCGTCGCAGGGGACTTCAACGCCACTCCCTGGTCGTATCCCTTTCGTAACCTGGTCGAGGCCACTGGCTTCAAGGACTCTCTCAGAGGCCATGGGCTCGGAGGTAGCTTCCCCACTTATCGCCACCCCTTGTTGAGGATCCCGATCGATCACCTCCTGTACGGCCCTGGTTTGGCCGTCACCCGCCGACAACTGGGGCCACATTTGGGGTCGGATCATCTGCCTCTGACTGTCGACCTGGTCCTCACAGAACTCTGATTCAGAGGACGGAACGGATCCATTCGAGATCGCGAAGGTGGTCGGCAACGTCTCCGGGCGTCTCGATCACAATTGGGGCGTCGGTCTCGCGCAGGACCGATGCTAGAGCAGTCGAATCGATGACTCCGTGTTCCAAGTTGGCGTGGCGGTCACGCCTCGAGTCGAAATGATCGCGGGAGTTGTTTGCGTGGATGAGGTCGATGCGGCCGGTGGCCTCAAGGACTCTCCCGGCGATCTCGTCGAGCGGCTCTCCGCCGGCCCACGCGTGGCATGTGTCGAGGACAAAACCGACTCCCAGGTCACCTATGTCCTGCCAGAGCCTGGCCAGGGCATCCACCCGCCTGGCGACGGCATGATCGCCAGAAGCGGTGTTTTCGATGAGGATCTGGACGTCGGTCTCGACGCTCAACAACGCCTTGCGCCATCGAGGCCACGCGTCATCCATCGAACCTTCTCCGGTGACGTGGCCGCCGTGTACAACAACACCGGCTGCGCCGATTTCCGATGCCGCCGAGCAGGTTTCCTGCAGGATCTTTCTGCTCGGTATCCGAACCCGGTTGTTTTCCGTCACCGGGTTGATCAAATAGGGAGCATGGACGTAGATCGGGATAGAGGCTGCTCTCAGCTCGGCAGCGTCGGCGCGCGGTGGCGGCGGCCTCCAACCCTGCGGATTGGACAGAAATATCTGGATGACGTCTGCCGCTCTGGTGTTGGCTTCACCCAAGGGGTCTTCGCTGCCGACATGAGCACCGATCCTCCTCACTCTGCTTCGCCTTCATCCGGCTGTCCAAGAGCCAAGTCGACCAGCGCCCGTGCAACGTCGGCAGGGCCGTGTTCCCAATCCGCGGCCAGGATCGCGAGTTTGTCCTCGTCGACGAAGCGAGCTCCCCATGGATTCTCAGGAAGAAGCCCGGAGGGGGCGGTGAGCCACAGCACTGGCAGTTCTGTTCCACCATCCACCACCACGCCTGCGCCCAGATCTTCGATTTCGCGCCAAGCCAGGAAGGTTGGGGACCGGAACGGACCGCCCAGCGAGAATGAGACCCCGCGTTCGTCGGCGGCAACCACGGTCCGCGGACGGACCAACTCCCAAAGGCCCCAGATGATCAACACCGCCCCGACCACGCCTATCGCTCCGGCCCAGAGTTGGTCCCGAGGCTCGATCGTTTGGGTCTCTCCGGTCCCGAAGACCGTATCGCGGAGGATGTTGGTGAAACGGTTGGTTGTGAGCACATCGACCGCTATCACGACCATGGGGACGCCGAGTAGGGACAGTCCCCACATTCTCCATGCGGATCGCCGGACCGAATAGCTCATAAACCAAGCTGCGCTGGCACGACCATCGCCGTGTACGGGATGTCTCTTCGCTTCAGGCTTTCTGCCACCACCCCATCGCTGCGGTCAACCAACGCGATCGCCATGACAACGGTTAACCCCTCGGTCGTGGCTACCTCGATGGCCTCGATCAGTGCCGAGCCGGTCGTTGTTGTGTCTTCAAGAATGGCAACGGCGTCGCCTTTCCCGACAGGTCCCACCAGCCTGCCACCGGTCCCGTGGTCCTTTGGCTCCTTCCGGATCGAGAAAGCCTTCATCGGCCGCCCGGCCTGGACGGCGACCACAGCGGTGGCCATCGCGATCGGGTCGGCACCCATCGTCATACCTCCGACTGCCGACACCGCCGCAGGGAGAAGATCCAGAACCGCCCTGCCCACCAGAAGGGCTCCGGCTCCGTCGTAGGTCGTTTTGCGGCCGTCGATGTACCAGTCGGATATGGCGCCCGATCGCAACTGGAACGGACCGTCTGTCCTGACCGAGTGAGCCAGAAGGTGGTCGATCAGGGCGGCCTGAGAATTTTTCGAGAAATCGCTCAAGGTTTCGTCCAGTTGGTCGATGCCATGTTTGCACGAGAGGGTTTCAGCCCAACCCCTCCTCCCGTGTTTGCCCAACGATAATGGCCGCCTCAGGCGGTCATTATCGCGTCTGGTCATTCCCCGAGAGTCAACCGGATCACGCGCTCGGCCTGCACGCTCCCGTCCTCGGCCGAGTACTCCCAAACCCGGAGATCGATGTCGCCCTCGAGGTCGGAGGAGAGGAAGACCTCTTCAGAGAACGTTCCCCAACCAACGCCGTTGTCAGTCATGCCGATTTGTTCGCCCAGAACCACCGATCCGCCTTGAGATACGTCAAACAGGAAAACCGCCTCGAATACCGCGGCGGTTCCTTCGATGACGAAATCCGTGGAAACCGTGGAACCCCATGCAGGTGTCTCCACGAGGATTCCGGGGAGGAGATCTTCGAACCCGTCGCGAGTCATCGGGTTGTCGATGATGATTCCTTCTCCGGAGAAGACCTCGACGGGCTCACCACCGAGCAGCAACTGCACGCCTTCGACCCCGTCTATCGCGGTCAGCGTAAACGTCAGTTGCGCCAGTCGGCTCGTCATCAGAAACGTGCCCCCTCCCGCCTCAAATAGGCGGTCGAAGTCCACGATTGCCACTCCATCGGAAATATCGACGCTCCGCACCGTTACGTCCGGTATTCCTGAACTGATCCCGGCCTCGGTCTCGTCAGGAGTGGGTCCCGCAACCAGGGCCTCAACCACTTCTTTGGGAGTTGCGCCATTCAGGTCACGGCTCACCGAGATCAGAAACGGCCCTTGCCTGACCCGGTTGCCGCCTGAATCTTGGAGGAAGAATACCCGGTCGGTGTCAACGGTCGGTGCCGAAGTGGTCGTGGTCGTGGTTTCGGCGGTGGTCGGCGGCTCCGAAGATGCTGTGGTGGTGGTGGCCGTGGTCCCGCAGGCAGCGAGGATGACGGCGATCGACATGACTCTGAAACTCAAGGTGAAATCCTTTCCGCTACCCACACCAACCCGGGGTCGATCGGGTTTACCGACTGCTCATTTCCCGAATCGCCTCTCACGCCGCGTGTAATCCCGCAGCGAACGCAAAAAGTCCACCCGACGGAAGGCGGGCCAGTAAACGTCTACGAAAGCGAACTCGGCATATGCCGATTGCCACAACAGAAATCCGGATAGTCGGGACTCTCCGCTGGTGCGGATGAGAAGGTCGGGATCGGGCAAGTCGGCGGCATACATGTTGTGTCCGATCGCCTCGGCGGTGATCCGGGTCGCCATGTCTTCTGCTGGGACGCCGTCCGCCGCCAGGTCGGCGACCAGGTCCCTGACGGCGTCGGTGATCTCCTGGCGGCCGCCATAACCCATGGCGATCGTGAGCCTTCGCTCGCCACCTGAGCAACCCTCCTCCGCCCGCTTGGCCGCGGTCACAACACGGTTGGGGAGCAGATCGAGACTTCCAACGAACTTGAGTCGCATTCCATGGCGTTCGCAGATCTGGGGGATCCGGTCAAACAATTCGACCAGCACGTCGAAATAGGGCGCAAGCTCCTCATTCGGGCGATCGAGGTTCTCTCGCGACAGCAGCCACCCTGTTACGGCCTGGATGCCGAGGTCTTCTGCCCATCCCAGGAACTCCTCGAACTTCGCCATCCCGGCGCGGTAGCTATCGCTGTAGTTTGCGAGGCCTTCTGTCCTGGCATATCGCCGATGGCCGTCGAGGATGATTCCGATATGACGAGGAAATCGGTTCCGGTCGAGACCGGCAATGAGCCGGTCTTCATAGATTCGATAAAGCAGACCACTCGCCCGTGCCATGAGCGTCAGATGCTAGGTCCGGAGGGCTGGTTTCGCAGGTGTATAGAAGGACCGACGATCAATCGTGAGCGCATGTACTCACCAAGGGACTTGGCCTGGGCGTCGAATCTCGTCGACGAGGAAACACCTTCACCCAAGAGTCCCTTCACAACGAAGTTGAGGGAATTGAGGTTTGGGAACTCGTGACGCTCGACGGCGAGATCGGCGGCCTCCGGAAGAAGCTGCCGGAAGCGGGCGGAGTCGAGAACCTCTCTCAGCCACGCGTACGCCTCTGCCGATTCCACCCAGAAGCCGACGTTGGCGTTTCCTCCCTTGTCGCCGGACCGTGCGCCGGCCCAGAACCCGAGCGGCGCGAGTACCTCAGCGGAGGGAATTTCTGCCGCCGGCGGCGCTGGATCGATTTCGACTTCGATCGGGTCGGAAACGACAGATGGAATTGTCTCTGAGTGCTCGCCGACGGTCACGCGGTGCTCGACCAGACTCGAAGGCACCAGTGCCGGCCAGTAAACGGCATAAGGCGAGGCGTCACCTGGAGGCGACGTGACGAAGAATCCCGGATAACTCGACAACGCCAGTTCGATACCGGCGCGACTGAATGCACGTCCCACCCGCGCCGGGTCTGGGTCTTTCACCGTCACCGTCATTTGAGCCATGGCCTGCTCGTTGGAATCGGCATCCGGGACGTCGGTTCGTATCAGGTTGGCCTCCGCAGATGCGAACTGCTCGATGCCGCCAAGGGATCTCCACAACCCGGTCTGGAGTGCGGCCGATTTGGCCTCGATGTCCAGACCGGTGAGGACAAATGTCATCGAGTTTCGATAGCCGCCCAGATAGTTGATGGCGACCTTTGTCGTCGGCGGCGGCGGTTCTCCTCTGACTCCGGCGACTCGGACGCGATCGGGACCATCGGACGTCAGTCGTATGGAATCAAACCGAGCGGTGACATCCGGGTTCAGATATCGAATGCCCCCGATCTCATACAGCAACTGGGCGGTCACCGTCCCGATCGATACCAGACCGCCGGTGTTGGGGTGCTTGGTCACCGTGAAACTGCCATCGGGTTCCATCTCGACCAGCGGGAAACCGACTCGGTCGATATCCGGGACCTCGTGGAGAAAGGAGTAGTTTCCGCCTGTTGCCTGGGCGCCGCACTCGATGACGTGTCCCGCCACCAGTGCCCCGGCCAGTTGGTCCCAGGCGTCGCGTTCCCATCCGAAATGGCTGGCGCTGGGACCGATCACCAGTGCGGCATCGGTAACGCGTCCAGTCACGACGACGTCGGCCCCAAGTGTCAGCGCCTTGGCGATACCCCAGCCTCCCAGATAGGCATTGGCGGTGATCGGCTGCACCGCAGCCTCGACCAGGTCGTGTCCCGTGTCCATGTTGGTGAGCCGAACCCCCGCTTCGAGCAGGGTTGGTAGATCACCGATGAGATCATCACCATCGATGACGCCGATAACCGGCGCGAGCGATTGACGCGACGCCGCCTCGGACAGCCGGAGGGCCAAACCGCGCGGATTGAGACCCCCGGCGTTGGTGACGACTTTGACACCGGCCTCCAGGCAAGATCCAAGTACGTCCTCCATCTGGGCGAGATACGTTGCTGCGTAACCACCGTCCGGATCCTTTACTTTGCTGCGCCACAGCAGCGCCATCGTCAACTCGGCCAGGTAATCGCCTGTCAGAACGTCGATGGGGCCGCCGTCGACCATCTCGCGGGCGGCGGACAGCCGGTCACCGTAGAACCCGGAGCAATTGGCAATGCGCAAGACCTCGGTCACGGTCAGTGACGCTAGTCAGCACTCAGCCGAGCCTCCAGGTTCCACCACCGGTTGGCCAGTGGATGGCGTGGTGTTCTCCGTCAACCTCGATCTCTCCGGTGGATCCGTCGAGCTCCAAGGTGAACCGGGGAGCGCAGCCGCACCGACCGTGGCCGTGACAACCCGGTTCGCATTTGGCAGTCATGGAGCCGTCGACCTTGATCTTGTGGCCGATCTCGGCGAAGAGATCGGCTGTGACTCGTTCTGTGGTGTCCCACACGCGAGGAGGAACGATGATGCCGGTGTCCAGGGAGTTGACCAGATTGATTCTGAGAGAGTCCGTCCTGACCAGAGAGGCGCCACTGCCGCGTACGGTCGAGGGAAATCTGGCTCGCGATCTGGCCTCGTGATCGTGACCGTCCCACGCAACGATCATCTCCGTGTATCGATGGCCGTCGGCGTCTAGTGACTCAACCGTGCGAAGGTCGAGTTCGTCGGGATCTCCGGCACCCGACTCTTCGATCGAGTAGCCGAGGTCGCCCCAGGCGTGGCGACGATTTTCCGAACCCGCATCCGATCCTCCCGACTACCGGGCGCGGTCGTAGTGCCGAGCCCTACGCATTCGCAAAATCTGCGCCAATCGCCATCGGAAACCGTGCAAATGGTCGGTACAGGCCAGATTGCCCTCCATCTGGCTTAAGCTCCGGCCGATGGGTATGGACATCATGGACAGAATCACGCTCGGCAAGATGCAAAACCCGATCCGTGGTCTTCTGCACGGGTTGGCAGCCATGGCGGCGGTAGCAGGTCTGGCAGTGATGGCCGTGATAGGAGATGTCGCGGGCGGGACCCGATTCGCTCTGGTTCTGTATGGAGCCAGCTTGGTAGCGCTGTTCACAACCTCCAGCCTGTATCACTCGATCCCGTGGAGCGGGCGCTGGAAATCACGTATGCGCCGCCTCGATCACTCCGCCATCTTCCTGGTGGTGGCAGGCAGTTTTACCCCGTTCGCCGTTGTCGCGCTCCAAGGAGCATGGAGAGCGGCCTCGTTGGTCGTCCTCTGGATGGCCGCCGTCACCGGGATCATCGTCAAATTGTCGGAACGAAGGATTCGACTCGGTCCCTCCGTCACGATCCAGTCGGCCATGGGTTGGGCCGGCCTCATTCCGATGTGGCAGATCGGCCGGAATCTCGGAGCCGACACGGTGATATGGATCGGGGTGGGTGGTGCGCTCTACACCGCCGGCATGGTTTTTATGCTCACAAAGTGGCCCAAGATGTTTCCGAGGGTCTTCAGCTACCACGAGTTGTTTCACGTGATGGTGGTGGCCGCGGCCGCCATTCATTTCGTGGTCATCGTCACCAAGGTGGTTCCAGCCGCCTAAGGGTGCTCGACTGCCGGGGGCGCCGCTTCTGGGTTGTGTTCAGTCGAGGTCGATCGCGATCGGCAGAGAACTGTCCCGCCACTCGACGAGGTCGCCGGCATAACGAGGCCGATATTTGGCGAAGACGAGATCCCTGGCACGACGCTCCTCCACAGGAGTCAAATCCACCCTGCCGTTGCCGGTGGAGTTTTCTGGGCCAATCTCGACGACCACCTGCGGTGTCGCCAGGATGTTCTTGACCCAGTCAGAACCGTCGCCCCCGCCAGAAAGGAGGTAGATCGTTCGCGCCTCATGGGCGAACCAGATCTCGATACGGTGCGGTCTCCCGCTGATACGGCCGACGGTGGTGATGTGACACAGATCCACATCCAAGAGTTTGTCGTTCATCATGGGTTCTCGGAGCGACGGAAGACGGCGAGGCCGGCGCTCACGAGCCTTGCGATCCCATGAGTTCGACGAGGCGGGCGTAATCGGCGGAAACGGACCGTTGAGCAGCTCGCCGCATCAACGGTTCCATGAGCCGGATCAAGCCGGTGGGACCGCCGGTGATCCGGGCGTTGACCCAACACGTTGTCTGGTTGATCGGTTCGACCCATCTGGTCACCTGTATCGGGAAGGTGCTCTTTGTGGTCTCGATCGCGATCTTGTGACCAGGCTCATACTCCGTGACGACAAATTCGGACAGAATCGATCGACCCATGAACCGAGCTTCTTGTGCGTAGGTCGAACCGACGCCGATGGCGCCATCCGATGTCCATTTGCAGCTGACCATCCCCTTTTGCCAGAGCGGATTGTTCGAGGCATCCGAAAAGAACTCGAATACCTCGGTCGCCGGACGATCCACCTTGTGTCTTGCCTTCATTTCCATCGGATCACTCCTGCTCGGGCCCTGGATCTCCACCGGAGGCGGCCGTGACCAGACGGTCCAGATATCGGTCCCAGCCGGTCGTGTGAATGGCCGCGTCTTCGGCGGTCGGGATTCCGGTGTGAATGAGGCGGACGATCGTTGCGTTTCCTTCCTCGGTGAATGTCACCTCCACGGTCGTCGAACCCGGGGGGACGTCAGGGTGGCCTTCCCACCCAAAGCTGTACACGAGCCGGCGAGGCGGGTCGACCTCGAGAAACTCCCCGCTCGTCGTGTGACCCTGGGGTACCAGCACCCGGTAGATGCCGCCGGGACGCGGATCGAGGGTCGCCTCAACACCCATCCAGCGGGCGTAACGTGAGGAGTCGGTGAAATACGAGAACACCGTTTCCGGTCGGGCTTCCACCCTCCGGATGATCTCAATCCTTTGCATCTCCGGCCTTCTCTTCGTCTTCTGCGATGTCGGCGAGGCGGTCGAGATCCGTACGCCACATATCCTCCAGGAGAGCTGCGAGGGGACCCAGCGCGGCGGGGTCGGTGGTGTATAGGCGCGAGCGTCCATCACGTCTCTCGACGATCAGGCCGGCGTCCTTCAAGACCTTCAGATGTTGTGACACCGCCGGCCATGAGACGTCGAAACGAGAGGCGAGGTCACCGGCGCTCATCTCGTTGTCCCAGGTGAGTCTGAGAATTTTGCGTCGGCTGTCAGAGGCGAGAACTGCGAGAACACCGGAATCCATTTGACATCATTTAAGCACGCCCTTAAGTTACGGACGTCATTTAAGCGACGACTAAATAGAAAGAGGGATCACATGTCGCGGGCGATAGTTTTGGCGATCGATGTCGATGCAACCCAGGAAACCCTGATCAAAGCGATCACATCGCAAGAGGGCCTCGAGTCATTCTGGACGTCGGATGTGACGGCGTCGAACGAGGTGGGGGCCGGCCTTCGATTCGGCTTCGCCAGTGCGCCAGTCGACCTTGGGATGCGGCTCGAATCGAGGACCGGTGACTCGGTCAACTGGTCATGCCAGGGTCCTTGGCCGTTCTGGGGCGGGACCACGGTCGAGTGGTCGATGGCGCCCTCGGAGATGTCACAGACTCAGGTGCTCTTCAAACACGCCGGATGGGACGAGATACAGCCAGATCGCGAGTTTGGTTCGGTGGCGATGGTGTGGGCACTGGTCCTGCAGGGCCTCAAGGCATACGCCGAAACCGGGGTCGCGGCACCGGCTCTCGGATAGCCGTCAAATCCGCTCGAGCCAGGACTTCTCCGAACACAGATGTTCGACTTTTTCCGGGTCGGTGGGCACGAGGGCCGAGAGGTTGTCGTGCCCATCGATCGTGATCAGGATGTCGTCTTCGATCCGGATGCCGACTCCGAGGAACGCTTCCGGGATCGTGTGGATCAGCTTGTCGGCAGCTTCCTTCTCACCCGCCTCCTTGGCTCGCGCCTTCTGTGAGCCTTCGAGAATCCGGCGCTCGGTCCATGCGTCGAGGTCGTGTTCGAGGAGGGTGAGTTCAACCTCCGGTCTGTCCGGCGCAACGTAGATTCCCGGTTCCACGGTGAAAGTCATCCCGGGTTCGAGCCTGCGGTGACCGTCCGCCGTGCGGTAGTTTCCGGCGTCGTGCACGTCCATCCCGAGCCAGTGGCTCGTGCCATGCATGAAGAACTCGCGATAGAGATGCATCTCGAGCGCTCTGTCGACCGGCCCGGGCAACACACCCAGCTCTACAAGACCCTCGGTGATCACCCGGGTGGCGGTGTCGTGCGGTTGGCTAATGGTTGCGCCTGGTCGGCAAATCCGGATCGCGTCGTGATGAGCTGCGAGGACGATCTCGTACACCGCCCGCTGGGGGGCGCTGAAGCGCCCGTTGGCCGGGAAGGTCCTGGTGATGTCAGAACTGTAGAGGTCGATCTCGGCGGCGGCGTCGATAAGGATGAGGTCGCCATCTTCGATGATGCGGTCGTTCTCGACATAGTGGAGCACGATGGCATTTGGGCCTGAGGCCACAATCGATGGATAGCCGTTCCTGGGCGATCCTCCCTCCCGCCAGACATATTCCATTGCGGCCTGCACCTGGTACTCGTAGAGCCCGGGACGGGCAAAACGCATCGCCTCCCGGTGGCCCTCTGCCGAGAGCTCGCAGGCGGCAGCCAAACTCTCGATCTCCGAGTCACTCTTGATCAATCGCATGTCCGCGAGAGTTGATGACAGGTCACAGACCCGAGACGGCGAGGTGGTACCGAAGCGCCGGCGATGGTTACGAGCAGTGTCCAGGACTCTGGTGATCCTCGAATCGAATCGCTGATTGCCTGCCGAGTAGTACAGCGCTTCTCGCCCCAGCATGAGGGCTGCGAGCCGACTGTCGAGTTCGTCCAGCGGGTAGGCGGTGTCCGCCTGGTGGAGCTGGACCGCACCTTCTATTCCCTCGCGATAACCGTTCCAGATCTCCATCTCTCGATCGCGCGGGTTGACGAAGAGGTGGAACTCACCGTCGTCGTGGCCGGGGGTCAACACCGCGACCGCATCTGGTTCGGGGAATCCCGTCAGATAGAAGAAATCAGAGTCCTGGCGGAACGGATGGTGAACGTCGTCATTACGAGGGCTCTCGACCGCAGCAGGAACAACCGCGATGGCGTTGGTTCCGATGGCCTTGGCGAGATTCGACCGGTGGTACTTGAAGCGATCTGGCATTAACCTCAACCTAGCGGACGCTCAATAGCTTCCGCTGAGCTTGCTGTGATCCCAACTGATCACCGAACTTGGTTCGACCCGGATGACGACGTTCTTGGCCAGGAATCGGCCGAACATGGCAGCTGCTGCGTCCGTCGTCATCTCTGCACCCTCCATCTTCGAGGACACCCGCCGGTAGATTTCGAGTACCGACTCCGGGTCGGTGTCGATCTGGGCCGTTCCCTTCACCATTACGCCGCGCAGTTCCGCGTAGCCCGTTCCCGACTCCGCCAGCACGGTGAGCCTTGGGTTTCGCATGAGGTTCACAACTCGCTGTGATTTGGTGAACGAGCGGAAGGTGACAATGCCGTCGATCAGAACGAACCAGAGCGTCGTCAGGTGAGGGAAGCCGTCTGAGCCCATCGTTGCCACCTGGAGATTCCGGGACTGCGTGAGCACGTCGGAGATCTCATCAGGGTTCATCGAGATATCTCGCTTCGGCATGAACCAGGAGGCTAGAGCAGAATCGCCTACGGGACGCCGATGGCGCTGATGTCACGATCGGGTACAATGGCCGTCTCGGTGCAGTGACACGGGCGACCTTCTCGAAGGCGGCTGAGGTCGGTGTGCACCTGCCGACAACCGCGACATCCCTCAACCCGCAAGGGTGGGGAGAGAGGAGCACATCGTGACGGACAAAGCCGCCGGTCAGGCCCGGGATCGAAGCCCAGATCGAATCAAAGTCACCGTCCCGCAAGTCCTGGCCCGGAAGGGTAACGGCAAGTTGGCGATGCTCACTGCCTACGACTTCCCCGGAGCTTCGATCGCATCGGCCGCAGGAATCGACATTATTCTTGTCGGTGACTCGGTGGGCAACGTCGTGCACGGTCTCGAAACAACCCTCGGGGTGACCGTCGACATGATGGTTCTGCACTCTGCCGCCGTCGCCCGCGCCAAACCCCACAGCCTCGTAGTTGTTGACATGCCATGGATGAGTTTCCACGTGTCCGTCGAGGACACCATTAGAAACGCAGGACGGCTGGTGCGCGAGGGTGGGGCCGAGGCGGTCAAGGTCGAAGGCGGAATCAAGCGCGTTCAGATGATCGAGGCGATCGTCGATGCCGAGATCCCCGTGATGGGCCACATTGGCCTCACCCCGCAGTCGGTGAACGCGATGGGCGGGTTCAAGGTGCAGGGTCGGGCGCTGGAAGCCGCCCACCGTCTGGTGGACGACGCCAAGGCATTGGAAGCGGCGGGTGTGTTTGCAATCGTTCTCGAAGGGATACCGGATGTGGTCGCCGCCACCGTGACCGAGTCTGTCGGAGTTCCCACTATCGGAATCGGAGCCGGTCGGGGCACAGATGGCCAGGTTCTGGTATTCCACGACGTGTTGGGAATCGGTGCGGGTAAGTACCCCAAGTTCGTCCGCTCATATGCCGATCTGCGGACGACGGCCATAGACGCGCTCCGTTCCTTCGTCTCCGATGTCGAGGAAGGGCGTTTCCCCGCCGAAGACGAGACCTATCACATGGTCGACGAAACCGCAGCCGCCTTTCTCGAAGGGATGACGTCATCCGTCGTGTCGTTGCCGTTTGGTTACTGATCTCGGCATGCGCGACGGCGGTCCCGGTCCCGGCGCGCCCGACGCCGGTGGCGTCGACCCCCGTGGTTGCAGTCGATTCCGGCGACGTTGTCGGTTTTGCGGTGACGACGGTGGAGCTCGGCGAACGGCGGCTGTTGGTGGCGGTGGCGGACACATCTGATCTGAGGGCACGTGGTCTGATGGAGGTCGGGGACCTGGGCGACCTCGACGGGATGGTTTTTGTCTTCGGCGCCGAGATCTCGGGTGCCTTCACCATGCGCGACACCTTGATCGACCTCGACATCGCCTTCTTCGACGGCGAGGGAATCCTGGTCGATCAGTTCACGATGACCCCGTGCGAGGCCGAGTCATGCCCCAGCTACTCCGCATCCGCCCCCTTCGCCTATGCCCTGGAAATGCCCGCCGGCCAGATGGGACCACTCGGGCCCGAAACAACGCTCACAACCGCCGACAGCTGACGGGTTACTAGTGACTCGGGAGCCGCGACTCGGGACTGGGGCCTCTTGTTTCCTCCCCCTCGAGCGAAGCGAGTTTGGGGGAGGTGCCCCGTAGGGGCGGTGGGGGTTCTTTGGGGCCAGGTGCCTTTTTCCCCCTCCGTCTCCGGCCGGATCCACCTCCCCCAACACTCGGGACTTCGTCCCTCCCGAGGGGAGGAAACAGAACCAGACGCGGGGACTGGGGACTCTTGTTTCCTCCCCCTCGAGCGAAGCGAGTTTGGGGGAGGTGCCCCGTAGGGGCGGTGGGGGTTCTTTGGGGCCAGGTGCCTTCTTCCCCCTCCGTCTCCGGCCGGATCCACCTCCCCCAACACTCGGGACTTCGTCCCTCCCGAGGGGAGGAAACAGAACCAGACGCGGGGACTGGGGACTCTTGTTTCCTCCCCCTCGAGC
>JBGTHP010000017.1:0-387888 GCA_041746105.1 Acidimicrobiia bacterium | reverse complement strand
GCGCTCAGGACGCGATTCTTCCAAAACCCACGCAAGATAATGACAAGTGGTGAACACGCGAAAGGCCAGGTCAAGGGCCTTTTCTAGGTCTTTTGCCGGGTCAGCGAGCTATGCCGGATCGGACTGTTAATCCGTAGGTTGTGAGTTCAAGTCTCACCCCCGGAGCTGGAATAGGCCAGGTCAGCCGGTGCCGACGTGCGAACAGCACCTTCGTCCGGACCATCCGCTGAATCTGGCGATGTGGCTCTCGCCAGGTGGTTGGCTAGTTGACCGCGGCGTGTAGGGTCGGATGACGAGTCGAAAGGATATGTCATGCTCGGCTGGGTCGACGACATCGAGAAGCTCACTTTGGACAACACCACCTTCCGAACGGTCGTATACACCGGGAAGCACAGCCAGGTCACCGTCATGTCGGTCCCGCCCGGAGGAGAGGTCGGCTGGGAGGCCCACGGTCATCTCGACCAGTTCTTGCGGCTGGAGCAAGGAAAAGCACGGCTCGACTTTGGGAAGACCAAAGAAGAGATCGACGAGTCCCACGAGGTCGAGGACGACTGGGCGTTCATCGTGCCGGCCGGGGTGTGGCACAACGTGGTCAACACCGGTGAAGCGGACGTGAAGCTCTATTCGATCTATTCGCCGCCTGAACATCCCGATGGCACCGTGCATCGAACCAAGGCCGAGGCCGACGCCGACGAGCACGACCACTGATAACACTGGTCTTCGTCGAACGAAATGAGGTCTGGTAGAGGCGGTCGACTCCGGAAGCAGGCACGCTGGAGCCAAACGGCACTCAGTTTTCCGATGTCGTAACGATGTCGGAATGCTCGGCTCCTAGATCATGCAGCATGGGACGTATCGCTTCTGGTCATTGTCTTCACCGGGGCCGCAGATCAAACGCCGTTGCAGCCATTTTTGCCCTGACGTTTGCGGCGTGTACCAGTGGTGACGCCGGCAGTGTGCCGGTGTCCACCACTTCGGCGTCGACTCTCGTCGCCACGACAACCACAGCGGCCCCAGCCACTGCTACAACGACGCCCGCTCTCGACATGTCGGTTCTTTGGTCGGACGTAACAGAGACCGCGATCGGGAAGACGACTCGTTGGTCGAACAAGGTCGAACTCGCCGACATCGACGGCGACGGCGACGTGGACCTGCTTTTTGCCGACGGTGGCAATTACGAGAGTCCCGGCGTCCCGATTGTCAATCAGGTCTGGGTCAACGATGGAAATGCGGTCTTTGAGGACCGATCGGTTGAGGTTCTTGGCGATATCCCGGATCTCGCCAGGGTGATCAAGGCCCGCGACTTGAACGGTGATGGTTTGATCGACATCGTGATCGGAACCACGTTTGAAACACAGAGCCGGCTTTTTTTCGGAAGAGGGGGCCTGGAGTTCGAAGAGGTGACCGCCACACATCTACCGAGGGTCGACGCCAGTGTTGGGGATCTGGAGTTCGGTGACGTTGATGGCGATGGTGACCTTGATCTCGTGCTGGCCGATTGGGGGCCGGGAAGCCCTATGAACAGTGAAGGCGCGCCGCCGCTTTTGTGGCTCAATGACGGAGCAGGAATGTTCACCGACGTCAGTTCGGACCGGATCCCAGCGGCAGCGGTCCGCTTTTCCTGGGAGCTCGAGTTCGTGGACGTGGACAACGACTACGACCTCGACATCGCGGTGTCCTGCAAGGTCTGTTCGGGTGGGTTCCTATTTGTGAACGACGGATCAGGTTTCTTCTCGGACGCGTCGGATCGTATGCCCCAGTTCGAGAACAACTACGACTTCGAACCCATCGATCTCGACGGTGACGGATTTCTCGACCTGATCACCGTCAACGACGGGCCAGGCGACACCGAGCATGTCTTCATGGGTGATGGCAACGGCGGGTTTCGAGACGCCACGGAGGAATTCTGGCCCGCTGACGCCAACGTCGGGCGAGACGACAACGTGATCGTCGTTCTCGACTACGACTCCGACGGTGATGCCGATTTTCTGATCGGGTCTCTCGACGGGGAGGATCGACTCCTCGTCAACGATGGTAAGGGTGTTTTGACGCTGGTCACCGAAGGCGTTTTTGGCGGGCCGCCGACCTCGGGAACGCTCGGGCTCGCCGTTGCCGACCTCAACGGTGACGGGAAGTTGGATGCGGTTCAAGCCCAGGGCGAAGTCGCCTCCGACGAGAAGGTCTACCTGGGCACCGGCGTAGACCCGGATACCGCCCCTCCGAAGGTGAGCGGCGTCACCGCTCTCGGCGGCTGGGTCTATGCAAGGGTCCATGACAACAAGAGTTCGATCGCGCCTCACGATTTGCAGAAGGTTGTAGTAGCGAGTGACGGGCCGGAAGTTCAAATGCAGTGGTACGGGGAGTATCTGTGGCGAGCCCCATTCGAATCGGAAGCCGAGTACCAGGTATGCGCAGTCGACGCCGCCGGCAACGAAACCTGTTCTGATCTAAGCGCCGGGATCGCCGGGCTTTCGTCGGCGAGAACTGTCTGACGAGCCCTCGCGATTTTCGAGCGTATGGTTCGATGTGTGGGTGGTGGCGACCTCTGGTTTCGCGGTGTTCTCGTTCTTGCCATTTCCGCCTGCTCGGCCTCCGAGGTTGTACCCCAGCGTTGGGATCTGGTTCAGGAAACCCGACCTGATGATCGGGTGGTCGCCGTGTCGGTGGTGGGTGAGGTCTGCGACGGGATCAATCTTTCGTCCGAGAGTGTGCGAACCGATGTCGAGGAGACCGCAACCACGATCACGATCAAGGTGTGGTTGAGGAACACCCGGCCGCGGATTGGCGGCTGTACGGCGGCGGGACAGTCGATTTTCACGCAGGTCGAACTCGCCGAGCCGATCGGAAATCGATCGATCCAAGACGGCAGTTAAATGGTCGACCGGAAAAGCCCCGCGTTCTGTGAGCCGGCCGCGTGCGCTCCCACATCCACGCTCCTGTAGTCCGGACCGATCATGGCCACCACAATGAATAGCTGCTCGCTGAGTCACCCCACCACTGGCCGGACCAAGAAACGACCCAATCTTTCCACGGGCTTTCGAGAAAAACCTCCGAATCGTTGACGTCGCCAACCCGATTCGTGCATACTGAATGCATACATTCGTGCATGTGCGTACACGAATACATGAGTCGACTTGCGGGACATCGCGAAGGTGTACCGCGAAAGGAGGCAGATTTTGACGCTAGAGATCGAGTCCCAGCAGGTTCTCGACTGTACCGGTGACCTTTGCCCAATGCCGGTGGTCAAAACCTCGAAAGCCATCAAGACCCTTGAAGTGGGTCAGGTTCTCCACATGATCGCCACCGATCCTGGCGCGCCACCCGACATGGAGGCCTGGGTTCGCCAAACCAGACATGAGATGGTCGGGCAAACCAACGAAAACGGCAGGTTCCTGTTCTGGTTCCGCCGCACCCACTGACAGGAAGGGAGTCTTAACCACCATGACTACCGAGACAATCCTCAAGCCTGCCCCCGAGCCTGCGCCTGAAATGGCTCCGCCAAAACAAAAGAGCCTGGCCCTCGTCGCCTCCAAGGGAGGGCTGGATGAGGTATATCCGGTCCTGATCATGGCGACGACGGCAGCCGCACTCGACTGGGACGTGCGGATCTTCTGCACCTTCTACGGGTTGGACATGGTCAACCCAAAACGCAACAAGAAACTCAAGGTGTCGGCGGTCGGAAACGCCGCCTCCCCGCCGCCACTGTCGAGCGGCCCTGAGTTCAGAGTGCCCACCATCCTCGGCATCCTTCCCGGCATGAACATCGTTGCCACGAAGATGATGAAGAGCTGGATGAAGAAGTCAAACATCCCCGACTTCCAAACCATGATGGACATGTGTCTTGAGAGCGGTGTGAAGTTCTACGCGTGCGCCACCACGATGGGCGTGATGAACGTAAAAATGGAAGACGTGATGCCTGAGGCCTCGTGTCTTGGTGCAACCGCCTTTCTCGATTTTGCCTCCGAAGCCGATATCGCTTTGTTCGTCTGAACGATCGACCCAAGAGAAGGAGTATTGATGGAAGGCGACGCCATGATTCTCTACGTCCAGACCCATGGTGTCGATGAACCGTCAAAGTCCGCTACCCCCTTCTACTTGTCGACAGCGGCAGCCGCCATGGACATGGAAGTGGCCATCTACTTCACCATGCATGGTCCGACTCTCCTGAGAAAGGGGACCGGGGAATCGCTCACGGCCAAGGAGGGTGGAGCACCTCTTCAGTCGTTCATCAAACAGGCCCAGGACATCGGCGTGCGTTTCCTAGTGTGTCAGCCGTCGCTCGATCTCGTCGATCTTCAGATCGACGATCTCATCGACGGCGTTGAGATGATCGGCGGTGCCGCCTTCAACGACATGGCGGCCAGGGCAGACGCGGTGATCAGCTTCTGATGTCGAGGGCAACGGCTCCCACGACCTTTGCCGACGGCGGCGGTGGTGCGACCCTGTCTCCAGACCACTACGCCGAAGTCCCCTACGAAGAGAAACTGCGTCTCTGGGACGAGGTCAAAGCCGATCCGCGGTTCCCCGACTACATGTACGGGTGCTACGAATGCGGGATCTGTGTTGCCGCTTGCCCATCTGCCCGTTTCTACGACTTCTCGCCTCGAAAGATTGCACAAGCGGCGGGCCGCGAGGATGTCGAGTTGATCTTCGAGCAGATGAACGACGACGTGTGGAACTGCTCCCAGTGTTTTTCGTGTAATCGTTGCCCGCGCCAGAACTCGCCGGGCGGGTTGATCACGATTCTGCGCGAAGTTGCCGTGAAGAACGGGCTTGCTTCCTCCAAGGCGGCTCTTGAGGGTTACACCCGGATCGTGTACAAGATCATGACCACTGGCACCCAGGTCTCACCCGACATGCTCCAGGCCGACGCCTTCCCCGACTGGGGACCCGGTGTCACCGAGGTCTCGGACAAGCTGGATCTGTGGCGCAGGGCACTTCCGCCAGAGACGCTCCACACAACCTCGATGAGTTGGGTCGTCGAACAGAAAACCCTCAACGAGCTCTACCTGATATGGCACCTGACCGGTGTTATGGACATGATCGCCGAGGTCGATGAGGGCCTCCACATGATCATCCTCGACGTGATGGAAGAAAGCCTGGAAGAAGCCGGATACCAGATATGACCCGCCCCCGGAGGAGGAACCGCCAATGAGCATCATCCCGATCGAATCCATAAGGGTGAAGCCGCGGCCGGACCCTGCCAACGCCCCCACCGTCGACATGCGCGAACGGTTGTTCGAACTGGAGGCGGCCGGAGAGTTGATCGTCCAGCGGGTTCCCGAGCCCTACATCGAGGTGACGACCAAGTACGGCCGGATCAAGAAGATTCCAGAGCAGATGACGTGGCATCACAAGTCATGCGGGCAGTGCGGGCATATACCCGGTTATTCGACGGCGATCTTCTGGCTCAATCGCAAGCTCGGGATGGACTACAACGACCCTACCGATCAAACCTCGTGTACGGCCTGGAACTATTACGCATCCGCCACATCCAACGCCGCCGCCCAGGCCGGTGTGGCAATGCGAAACTTCGCCGCCGCTCACGAGGTCGGCTATTTCCCGATCATCCATTGCGGTACGTCCTATGGCCATTACAAGGAAGTCCGCGAGGAGATCGTCTCGCACCCCGATCTGCGAGCCCAGGTGCGCGACATCATGGGCAAGCTCGGCAAACAACTCGTCATGCCGGAGGAGATCGTTCATTATTCCGAATGGGTCCACGCCATGCGGGACCGCTTCGCGGCGCTTCAGGTTTACGACTTCTCCAACATCACGGCGTCGGTGCACCCGGCCTGTCACTACTACAAGCTGGTCCAAGAGGATGCGATTTACGACCCCGACATTTACGGGGGAGAGCGCACCGCCACGGTGACCGCCCTGGTGCAGGCGCTCGGGGCCAAGGTCGGCGACTATTCGACCTTCTTCGACTGCTGCGGCTTCGGCTTCAGACACATCCTGGTCGAGCGCGATTTCACCCGGTCTTTTGCCACCCAGCGCAAGATCGAGGTGATGAAGGCCGAAGCCAATCCTGACGTCACGCTTACCCACGACACCGGATGTGTCACCACCCTGGACAAGAGCCAATTCGCAGCCAAGGCCCACAACCGCAACGTGGGCATCCCTGTGATGTCCGACGCCCAATTCGCCGCGCTCGCAATGGGCGCTCATCCCTACAAGGTCTGCCAGTTGCACTGGCACACCACCGATTACACCGCCCTGCTCGAGAAGATGGGAATTGACTGGGAGCAGGCGTGGATCGAATTCGAAAACGAGGTGGCACGAATCGAACGCGGTGAGATCGAATTCCTTTCCTGGGAGGACGCCGGTGTCTGAAAGGATTGTGGTTATCGGAGGCGGTCCGGCCGGTCTGGAGGCGGCCGCGATGGCCGGGCGGCTTGGGTCGGACGTTTTGATCGTCGAAAAGAATGCCGTCGTCGGTGGGATGCCGATCATCGAGAACTACGCAGCCCTCACCCACGGTTTTCAGTCCGCCGAGGAGATGGTCGGCCGGCTCACAGCATCTGCCACCGACCTCGAGAACGTGGAGGTTCGGGTCGATTCCGAGGTGACGGCCGTCACCGGCAGCGGGGGCGACTTCAGGGTGACGATCAAATCCAAGGGCGGTGATGACACCGTCCCAGCGGGAGCGATCGTGCTGGCCACTGGTTTCCAACATTTCGATCCGGGACGAGAAACCCAGCAATACGGTTACTACGAGTTCCCCGACGTCATCGTTCTCCAAGACGCGGAAGTGATGCTCAAGGAGAAGCGGTTCGTCACCCCTTCGACCGGCCTGCCGCCGGAGCGGGTTGCCTTCATCCAATGTGTCGGATCGAGGGACCGCCAGATCGGCAACGAATACTGCTCCAAGGTGTGTTGCGGGATCTCGTCGAAGCAGGCGATCGAGATTCGCCAGCAGGTGCCCGACGCCAGGGTTTTCATCTTCTACATCGATATGCGGATGTACGGCTACTGGGAGAACGAGATCTACTGGCCCGCCCAGGAGCAACACAAAGTCAATTATGTGAAGGGAATCGTCACCGAGATCCTCTCCAAAAACGGCCGCCTTCTCATCCGGGGGGAGGACACCACCATGGGAAGGCCGATGGAAGTTGCCATGGATGTCGTCGTCCTTGCCAACGGGATGGAACCGTCGCAGGGGACACGCCAGATGGCCGATCTGCTTGGCTTGCCCAGCAACAAGTACGGCTTTGTGGAAACGGTCCACGATGTCCTCGACACCGTCACCACCTCGGTTCCAGGCGTTTTTGTTTGTGGCGCCGTTACCGGCCCGGTTGATCTCGACGACACCATTTCGACTGCGGGTGCGGCCGGCGCCAAGGCCGTTGCCTACCTTCGAGCGGGCGCCAGGATCTCGGTTTGAGTGGAGGAACGTTCTACTCGGGACAGGTCGTGGACACTCCGACGGCCAGGGAGTTCACCGAGCGCGCCCTTGAGCGGGTCAGCCGAGAAGAACTTGGTGATATCGCCCAACTGCTCGAGCGCAAAGTCGCGGCATTCCGGTCGATCCTCTCCGAAGAGGCGATTTGGTCGATGACAGAGGACCAGGCCGTGGGGTTGCTTCGTTCCGTGTTCGCAACACGACGCAAAACCGGGACGATCCTCGATGTCCTCACCCTCGATGGTTTCATCGATTCCTGTGCCAAGCTGCTGTATGGGGCGGCCGATGTCGGGGACCGCCTGGCCGGTTTCTGCGACGTCATCGATGGGATTGGCAGAGATGTGCCGACCCAGGTCGGATTCGACCTCGGCAGCAGCCTGCTCCATTTCACCGACCCGGAAAAGTACTGGCTCTGGACTCAATGGATGTGGGATCCGGATCACCTCACCGGGTCGCTCCCGCTGATCGTGACAGAAGAAGTCGATCTCGTGACCGACGACGTCGCGGAGAGCTACCGGCGCATCGGAATCGCCACCGCCTTCATCAACGACGTCGGGGAGGCGGCGGGTTTCCGTGAGAAAGGCCACGGCAATCTCGACACCGATGTGTTCCTCGCATCCGTCTACGCCATCTATATGTACACCACGCTCAGGATGCGAATGACCCAGGAATTCAATCAGGTGGTTCCCCAACTGGGCGAGTTGCTGCGGCGCCTGCTGGGAGTCCACCGTTCCCCGCTCGTAGAGGAGGTGGCCGCATGACCCGTCCGTCCAATCCCAAAGTCGAACCAGAGCGTGTGCGCGAGTTGGAGCATGCTGTCATCGACGGGATGGACATATCCGGTCATTGGAACCGGATGTTCGAACAGCGGGTCATCTTCGACTACGACGTTGCCCAACTCGACCGTGTCACAGCGCTCGATGGCGGCGAATCGATGGGTTGGTGCTACCAGTGCGCTCAATGCATCGCCGTCTGTCCGGTCGACCACGTCGGCAGCTACGGGCCCCGCAAGATGTTCAGAAACCTCCAGGTGGGGATGGACCTCTTCACCGATCCGGATTTGTGGCTGTGCACCACTTGTGGGAACTGTCTCCGAGTGTGTCCCAAAGAAGTGGACATGCTCCAGATCATGCCGGCGGCACGCAAAGAGGCGGTGCTCGCGGGCGACGTACCCGCCGAACTCCAGGACGTTTTCGAGAAGACCGCACGTTACGGCAACCCGCTCGGGATGAATGCGAAACGAAGGGCGGCGTGGACCAAGGATCTCGAGATCGAGGTGCCTCTCATCTCCGAACTGGGGCGAAAAGTCGATGTCTTGTGGTGGGTGAGCGATTACCCGTCCTATCACCCCCGCGGAATAGACGCCTCGCGGGCGTTGGCACGGGTGCTGCATCACCTTGGGGTCGACTTTGCCATCCTCGGGGCCGAGGAACGACACGATGGAGACTCGATGCTGCGAGCAGGCGAGTCCGGGTTGTTCGAGATGCTCGCTGAGGAGAACATCAAAACCCTCAACAGTTACGAGTTCGACGTTCTGTTGACAACCGATCCTCACGCCTACAACGCCTTTCTCAACGAGTATCCGCAGCGAGGCGGCACCTACAACGCCATTCATTACACGCAGTTCCTGGCGGCCCGGCTCGACCAACTCGGCATGAGCGAGTCAGTCGATCTCAACATCACCTTCCATGATCCCTGTTATCTCGGCCGTCACAACGGTGAGTATGAGGCGCCGCGCCAGTTGATAAACGCCCTTCCCGGCGCCCAGTTCACCGAAATGTGGAGGATCAAAGAAAACGGCTACTGCTGTGGCGGCGGGGGAGGCGGCATGTGGCTCGATGGGCTCGCCGCAGAAAACCAGTCGATGCGCCTGTCCGAAAAGCGGGTATTGGAGGCGGTGGAAACCGGCGCCGACACACTGTGCGTGGTTTGTCCATATGAGGTTTCGAGATTCGAGGACGCGGTCAAGTCGACCAACAGCGACGGAAAACTCCAGGTGCTCGACATCGCGGAATTGCTGGCCCAAGCCCTCGGCCTGGCCGGCGCCGGCAACAACTGACAGGTGGGAGGGATATGAACAGCGTGGTCTTGCTTCGGCCGGTTCCAGACCCGGTCGAAGAACTCGAATTGAACGGCGATGGCACCGATCTCGATCGGGATTATCTCGGGTACGTCCTCAATGAATTCGACGACCATGCGTTGGAAGAGGCATTGCTCGTCAAGGAGGAAAGTGGCGGGAGCGTCACCGTCCTCGGTCTCGGCAGCGCCGACGAGATGGAACAGATGTTGTACACCGCACTCGCCAAAGGTGCCGATCGCGCCATCAAGCTCGGGGACGACGTCGGGCATCTGAGCGTGCGCGCCCAGGCGGATGTTTTTGCGGCGGCGCTGGCCAACCTCTCATACGATCTGATCCTCACCGGGGTCCAGGCCGCCGACGAACTCGACGGTCAACTTGGCATGAGAGTTGCGGCCAAGCTGGGTCTGCCCCATGTTTCTGTCGCCGTCGGGGTTGTTGCGGGCGAAGGCTCGGTCCGGGTGACCAAGGAGTTTTGGGCTGGAATCACAGCCCAGTACGACCTCCGCATGCCTGCCGTTCTCGGCGTTCAAGCCGCTCGCCAGGCACCTCGTTACGTCGCCGTGAGCCTCATCCGGCAGGCGCAGCAGTCAGGCAATCTGAGCGAAGAGGACATCGAGGTCCCCGCCGACCCCGGGGAAGTCAAGATCGTCGCCGTGAGGATGGCCGAAAGCGGCTCTGGCGCAGAAATGATCACTGGCGACGAGGCGGCGGCAGCGGAGCGGATCGTTGAGATCATTCGCAGTGCGGGGAAGGGCTAGGTGGGATCGTGACCGACGTATTCGTAGTTGGTGAGCATCTGCAAGATGCGGTGACGGAAGTCACATTCGAACTGATCGGAATGGCTCGGGAACTGGCCGCCGCCTCGGGTGGTCAGGTCATCGCCGGCCTGGTCGGTTCCGGTGTGACCGGGTTGGCGGCGACGCTGGGCGGGGCCGACCGCATCCTCGTGGTCGATGATGCGGCCCTGGAACTTTTCAACCCCGAGGCTCACGCTGCGGTGTTCGCCTCTCTCTTGTCGGGCACTGGCGCCTCCGTCGCGCTGGTTCCGTACACCTCGACCGGGATGGAGATCTCGTCGCACCTGTCGGAGTCGGCCAACCGTCCGCTGGTCTCTTTCTGCACTTCCGTCAAGATCGAGGGAGGGCTCGGCGCTACATGCCGGCTCTACGCCGGCAAGATCGAGGCAGATGTCGAAATCGCCGGCGATGGGGCGATTTTTGCCGTCCTTTCGGGTTCGAGCCCAGCGGCGGCCGGACGCAGTGGAGGGGGGGCGGTGGTCGAGCAGACTGCCAACCCGATCGACCCGAGCGCGCTCGGCACTAGTCCGGTCGGGTTGATCCTGCCAGAAGGTGGGGACGTCGATATCACGGCCCAAGATGTGTTGGTGGTGGTGGGCAGGGGAATCGCCTCCGCCGACAACATCCAAGAGGCACAGGCACTGGCAGACGCCCTCGGTGGCGCGGTCGCCGCCTCTCGTCCGATCATCGACCAGGGATGGCTGCCGAAATCACGTCAGGTCGGTAAATCGGGCTTGACGGTCAAACCGAAGGTCTATCTGAGCTTGGGCGTGAGCGGCGCCCCGGAGCACCTCGAGGGCATGAAAGATGCCGAAACCATCATCGCCGTCAACAGCGACCCGCAAGCTCCCATCTTTGGCGTGGCCCACTATGGGTGGGTCGGAGATCTGTTCGACCTGCTGCCGGAGTTGGTGGACAGGCTGGACGGCAGTTGAGTCTGGCGGTGCCGACATTGTTGGCGGCCGCAGAAGGCACGCCCAGCCGTGAGGTGTTCCTCAACTTCGGGAACGGATCCGTTCTCACTTTCTACCTGCTCACTCTGTTTGCCACCCTCGTCTTCCTCAGCGGGTTCTTGTTTCGCATTCGAAAATATGCACGGGGCCGGAGTCGGCCGATTCGTTGGAGGCAACTGGAGCGGGCATTGGTTCAGATCGCCACGCAGCGAACGGTGGCCAAACGAGATCGCGCCGTCGGTTTGGCGCACTTCTTTGTGTTCTGGGGTTTTCTGGTGTTGTTGGGCGCAACCACGATCATCGCAATCGATGAGGACGTCATCGGCGTTTTCCTCGACCGGCCCGACCTCCAGTTCTGGCGGGGAACGTTCTATCAGGTCTATTCGCTCGTCGTCGACGTGTTCTCGATCGGATTCATCGTTGGACTCCTCTATCTGTGGCGGCGCAGGATTCGCCGGCCCGACCGCCTCGATTACAGGCGTGTCGACCGGAATCCCGATGACTACGACCGGACCGGTTATACGGTCGATGACCGCGCCTTCCTGTGGGCCTTGCTGTTCCTGGCGGCGAGCGGGTTTCTCCTTGAAGGTTTCCGGATTGCAGCCACCGACTTCCCACCTTTTGAGGTCTACTCGGTCGCCGGCTGGGCGATCGGCAGAGCAGTTTCATTTCTCGGAACCGAAGGGGCAGAGACGGCACGAGTGATCACATGGTGGGCTCACTCGGGGGCGGCGTTTCTCCTTATCGCGTTCATCCCCTATTCGAAAGCGATGCACATCGTCGTCGACGTCGTCAATCTCATGGTCACCGACCCCGACTCGGCTCGGGCGCTGCCGGCGCCGGCCCCCGCCGCCCTTGGGGATGACCCGCTTTCATTCTTCACATGGAAGGAGTTGCTCGACTTTGATGCCTGCACCAAATGTGGCCGGTGTCACGAGGTCTGCCCGGCCCGTGCTTCCGGCGCACCGTTGTCACCGAGGGACCTCATCCTCGACCTGCGAGAACTGGCCGATTCCAACGCCGGAATCGACCTCTGGTATGGCGCCGGCGCCGAACCAAGGGGAAATGGCAAAGTTGCGGGCGGCTTCATCGCAGCCGATACGTTGTGGGCGTGTACGACTTGCATGGCGTGCATCGAGGCCTGCCCGGTCGGAATAGAGCATGTCTCCACCATCGTCCAACTGCGGCGGCAACTGGTCGAGGTGGGAGACGTTGAACCGGGCCTCCAGAACGCTTTCCAGTCGCTGAGCCGGGGAGGCAACAGCTTTGGCAAATCGGCCAAGCAGCGCGCTCGCTGGACCAAGGACCTGGAACAGGAGATCAAAGACGCCCGCAGCGAACCGGTGGAATACCTCTGGTTCCTCGGTGATCACGCTTCGTTCGACCCTCGTGCGATGAGTGTGACCGTTTCCGTTGCCCGCCTCCTCCAGGGTGCCGGTGTCGACTTTGGAATCCTCTACGAGGCTGAGGTGAACAGCGGCAACGACGTGCGGCGAGCAGGAGAGGAAGGGCTCTTCGAGATGCTGCGCGACCAGAACCTGGAAGCCCTGGCCGGAGTGTCATACCAGACGATCGTGACCACCGACCCTCACTCGCTCAACACGCTCCGCCACGAGTACGACCTCGATCGACCCGTCCTCCATTACACAGAACTGCTTGGTTCGTTGGTAGCGGATGGAGCCCTCAGACCGGGCGGGTTGGAGGGCATCGCCACCTATCACGATCCCTGTTATCTCGGTCGCTACCAGGAGGAATACGAAGCACCCCGCCGTCTGATCAGGGCGACCGGCCTCGAACTACACGAGATGGGCCGGTGCCGGGAGAACAGTTTCTGTTGCGGTGCCGGAGGCGGTCGGATTTGGATGGACGACTCAGGACTGGACGAGCGGCCGTCGGAAAACCGGATCCGTGAGGCGGTTGCTTTGGGCGATGATGTTCGGTTCTTCGTGGTGGCCTGCCCCAAGGACATGGTGATGTATACGGATGCCGTGAAGACCACGGGCAACGAGGGGAAGATCGAGGTGGTCGACGTGGCTCAATTACTCGAGCGGGCGTTGGAAGGGGTGGCGGTTGGCTGACCGATCCGTTCCAGTGACCATCGGCGAGTCGGCGAAAAGTCTGGCCGAACCCGATTTGGCGTGGATGCTGGGAGACACCGCGGCGGATGTCCTCCGCCTCCACATGTCGGTGATCGACCGCGAAGATCGCCTCGAGTCGGGAACTGGTGAGTGGAAAAGCGCCTTCATCGACGACGGGGATGCGCGCGATTCGGCGGCCCGCGAAGCAGTGTTGCGGGCGCTCCGGACCGCATTCGACCCTGTCAATTTCGAGATTCTCGGTTTGTTGAATCCGAACGTGGGAACTCCCATCGAGCAGTTGAGCCAGGCATGCGGAATCGGGCGCCTGTCGCTGGCAGAGCGGATCGGTGATCTGGTTTCGGCGGGCCTCGTTTCCAAGATCCCTGAGGCCAATCAGGTGGCGGGTTCTGCGTTGGGTGCATTTCTGGTTGACCTGGTGTCGAGGGCAGGCGAGGCAGGCGGTCGCCAGTTGGGTCAAGGGCGAAAATGAGGTGTCCCTTTTGCGACTTCGAGGGGCCCCGGCCAGAGATGCACGCCCACCTAACCGATTCCCATCCTGATCGGGTCAAAACCTGGGCGACCGAGGGCTCGGGTCGACGGTTTTTCGAGTTGGTGTGTCCCGATTGTTCCGACTCGTTCCGCCATGAGGTCAAGCCGCGACTGCAAGACCCCAACTTCCTCGACGAATACGCTCGGGAGATCAGGATCGTTGCGTTTGACCAGTTTCTCTACCACCGCCAAATAGCTCACGAGGAGGAATCGAATGTCTGAGATTCGAGGATGCAACATCCCCGACGACCTCTACTACTGGCCGGAGAAACACGTTTGGGCGCGTCCAAACGAGGATGGATCTGTCACCGTCGGTGTCACCGACGTCGCCCAGAACATGGCCCAAAACGTCATTTCGGCCATGCCCAAAGCGGCTGGCCGCCCTGCCCAGCGGGGGCGAAGCCTCGGGACCGTCGAGAGCAGCAAGTGGGTCGGTCCGGTGACCTGTCCGGTCAACGGCCAGGTGGTCGAGTCGAATCCGTTGATGGCGACCGACCCCGGAATCATCAACCGCGACCCTTACGGCGAGGGTTGGTTTGTCCGGATCCAGGTCGACGACTGGGCGGCGGATTCCGTCGAGATGGTCACCGGCAGCGAAGGCGTCGCGGCCTACGAGGCGTTTCTCACCGCCGAGGGTATTTCGTGTGGTGAGGCGGCGTGACCGTCTATCGAGGCTGCTCCCTACCCGATGATCGTGCCTACGACATCGAAGGGGACTTGTGGGTGCGCCTCGAGGGGGACCTGGCACGACTCGGCATGACCGACGTAGCACAAACTCGTATGGGCAAGATGGTCTCGATTCTGTTCAAACGCCCTGGTCGGACGGTGCGGGCGGGCGGATCGGTGGCCACGGTCGAGAGTGCCAAGTGGGTCGGTCCCATCCATTCTCCGTTTTCCGGAGAGATCGTGGAACCGAACGAAGCCGCATTTTCGGCAGACATTCTGGTGGCCAATCGAGATCCATACGAGGCAGGCTGGATCACCCTCATGCGGCCGGATGCCACGTCGGAACCCTTCCGGTCGTTGCTGGAGGCCGACGCTGCCTTTTCCGCCTACAAAGCCAGGATCGACCTTCTCGACATGAGTTGTATCCGGTGTGCCGATTGAGAAAACCATGAGCAACGGGGCGCTCCGCGTGATCGATTTCGGACCGGTTTCGCCGCTCCAGTCTCAAACTTTGTGGCATGCGATTGCCCACGGGGTGTCTGCCGGGAGCCCGCCAACCCTCGCCTTCATGCAACCCGACGCCCCCTATGTTTCGATCGGATTTCACCGGCGCCTCGACGAGATCGATGGCACGTATTGCCGGGCCGCCGGGCTCCCGATCTACCGGCGGATGGTGGGCGGCGGGCCGGTCTACCTCGACGATGGCCAGATCTTCTTTCAAATCATCCTTCCACTGGCAATGGCCCCGCCTGTCCGATCTCAGGCGGTGCGAACGCTGCTGGCTCCGGCGGTGGACGCTTTTCAGGCGGTCGGGATCGACGCTTCGATCGAACCGGCCGGAGACGTGGTGGTAGGCGACAAGAAAATCTGTGGCCACGGCGCCGGACAGATCGAGAACGCGGTTGTAGTCGTCGGCAATCTGATCACACGTTTCGACCACACCGCGGCCGCGAGGATCGTGGCCGCCCCGGATGAGGAATCACGCGCCGAGTTCGAGGCTCTGATGCGCCGTTACGTCACGCCGACGCCCGCCGCCGCCACAGCTTTCGCAGCGGCGGCGACAATGGCCTACGCCACCCGTCTCGGGCTTCAGCCAGTCGACGGTCAACTCAGTGCGCTAGAAACCGAGAAGCTCGCCGAAATCGATGAGGATTTCGTCGACGACGACTGGGTGCGCGGCTCGGAACGGGCTCCCACCGGTGTCTGGCAGGTGAAGGTCAAGGCGGGGGTGTTCCTGATCACGGCCAGGGCCGGAGGTTCCAGTGTCCGCGTCAGCATTGGTGCTGGGCGGATTCTGCGGGTGAGCCTCTCGGATCGCGGGTTGAACGGTGCGACGAAAGGAACCGAGAAGAGTCTGATCGGGATGAGTGTCAGTGAGGCGAGCGCGACTCTGACCCGGTTTGGCTTTGGAGGAGATCGGCTGGCGGGACTGCTCCAGACAATCGAACAGGCTGTACGAGCATGAGGAGGATCGATCCGAATGACTGTTGAAATGGTGAGCGGCTTTGCCGTTGCGACCGACCTGGCCTATGACCTCGATGGTCACATGTGGATTTTGGTGTTGGATTCCGGCCATGTCCGCATCGGCATGGATGCCCTCGGCCTGGAGACGTCGGGAACTCTCTCCCAACTGTCGTTTCGATCTGGCATTGAAGTGGTTCGGGGCGAGTCGTTTGGAAGCCTCGAGGCAGAAAAATTCGTCGGCCCGCTGATTTCGCCGCTGTCGGGCCGGATTGTTGCCATCAACGAGGCGGCGATGGCAGATCCCGGCCTGGTCGAACGCGATCCATATGGCGAGGGGTGGCTGATCGAAGTCGAGCCTTCAAATCTCGTCACGGAAACCGCCCAACTGGTCGGAGATCGGGAACTCATAGTGGATGGGTTCAGGGAAAAGGTCCGGCAATACAAGCTCGAAGGGGTGATCGCAGAATGACAACCCGGACAGTCGAGGCATCTGGTTTCGCAACGAGGCGCGAGAACTTCGACAACACGATGGAGTTCTATGCACCGGGTCTCAAGCGTTGGGAAACCGATGAATGGAAACCGACAAACCCTCGAAGGTTTCTCCCGGTCTCTGTGACCGGCGGGGCGTGTGCCCTCCAATGCGATCACTGCCAGGCCAAGGTTCTGAAAGGAATGATCTCGGTCAAGGCGGAAGAGAACCTGTACGAACTCGCCCGACGTTTGAAGGCGGGTGGCACCGACGGGATACTCGTCTCCGGCGGGTCGACCAAGAGCGGTGGGGTACCGCTGTTGTTCCACCTCGACCACATCGCCCGGATCCGAGAGGAGTTGGGGATGAAGGTGGTGGTCCATTCTGGAGTCGTGTCACCCATCATCGCCGAAGGTCTGGCCAAAGTGGGGGTCGACGGCGTCATGCTCGACATCATCGGGGCCGATGAGACGATCCACGACGTCTATCACCTCGACCTGACGACAAAGGATTTCGAGCACTCGCTCGCGGTGCTTGCGGAGAACGACCTGCGCATCATTCCTCACATCGTGCTCGGGATGCACTACGGGCAATTCCTTGGCGAACACACCGCCCTCGAAATGATCGCGCGGTATCCGGTTTCCACTCTCATCATCGTCGTGCTCGTCCCCCTCACCGGAACACCAATGGAACACATTCCGCCCCCACCAGTGGAAGATTGCATCGACTTCTTTGCCGAAGCCAGAGAGGCGATGCCGACCACCAAGATCAATCTCGGGTGCGGAAGACCGATGGGCCAGACCAAGGTTGAACTCGATTGGGGGGCCATCGATCAGGGACTCAACGGCATCGCCTATCCCGCCGAGGGGGCGATCGCCTATGCAGAGTCGCGGGGTTTGGTCGCCAAGTTGTACGAGTACTGCTGTTCATTGACGTGGGTCGGCGACGATGGCGGTGGCTACCAATCTGTCACGGTGTCCGAGGACAGCGACAAGGCAGAGGCAGGACGATGACCACCTGGAGATACATCGCCGATGACGGAGCCGACGCCGCAGCAGGGCTCGCTCTGGACGAGGCCTTGATGAGTTCACATTCGAGGACGGCGCCGCCGGCGCCTCCCGTCTTGCGTCTCTACACCTATGCCAGCCACGCCGCCCTCTGTGGCCGTTATCAGCATCTCGAAGCCGAGATCGACGTGGCCGCCTGCACCCGCACCGGCACCCGATACAACCGGCGTCCCACCGGTGGCGGCGCCATCGTGATGGGAGAGGGCCAGTTGGGGGTGGCCGTGACCATGCGGGCGCCGGCAGATGAACGACCGAAGAGCACGTTGTTGCGTCTATCCGAGGGCGTTGTGAGCGGACTCACCAAAATGGGAATCGAAGCCGCGTTCGGGGGAAAAAACGATCTCAAGGTCGATGGCCGCAAGATCGCTGGTCTCGGTTTGTACGTGGATAGTGAAGGCGGGATGTTGTTCCACGCCAGCGTGCTCGCCGATCTCGACGTTTCATTCATGCTGGACGTACTCGACATCCCAGCAGCCAAACTCGGGCTCAAGGCGATAGAAGCGGTCGAGAGTCGTGTGACCACAGTGAGCAGAGAAACCGGCACCCCGACGACCGGGATGATGTTGCGAGAGGTCATGGCGTTTGGTTTCTCCGAGGCCCTCGGCATTGATTTGGCCGTATCCGAGCCGGCGCCCGACGAGGTGGTCCTTGCCGGGCGACTCGTAGAGAAGAAATACTCCACCGACGACTGGCTCTTCGCCAGGACGCCGCAGGCCGATGCCACCGCCACGTCGTTGCTGAAGACGCCCGCCGGTCTCGTCAGGCTCTATGTTGCCCTGCAAGGTGACACCATCAAGAGTGTGCTCTTCACGGGCGACTTCAACGACATCCCGCAGCCGATCGTCGAGTTCGAGAGCGGTTTGAAATGGGCGCGGCTTGCGAGACCGGATGTGGAAGCCGTTGCGGCTGCGGTTTTCGCCGGCGGAACGGGTCTCGACGTCGATCCCGCTGCGGTGGTTGCGACCGTTCTGGAGGCGGGGGAGAGGGCCCGTGAGCGCACCGCAGTAAGCGCTCCCGCTCGCACCGGGTCGTGTTATTTCCCCGACAGTGAGGATCAATCGTGACCGCCTTATCCGATAGAAAACTCCTGCCGCTGGTTTCGTCCGAGACCGATGAGCGGCGCCAGAGCCCGGATTGGGTGAGGATCTCGTATGCCAGCGCGCTCGCTCTGCGTTATCGCTCCGGCCGTTTCACTCGCGACTTCGAGTTTGGAGGGATCAACCTCCTGTTGAACTATGTATCTGGGTGTCGTTCCGACTGCGGCTATTGCGGACTCGCCCGCACCCGTCCCGGTGACTACGAGGACAAGTCGTTCATCCGGGTCGAATGGCCGCTGGTCGAGACCGACGACCTGGTCGATCGGATGGCCAAGTACTCCGAGAAGCTGACGCGGCTGTGCATTTCGATGGTGACCCACGGCAGGGCCTATGGCGATACCTTTGAGATCACCCGCAGAATTCGGGAAAAGGTCGACACACCGCTGTCGATCCTGGTGGCGCCACCCACATTGAATCACGAGCGCCTCCAGACCTTCAAGGACCTGGGCGTCGACATGATCGGGATCGGCCTAGACGCCGTCACCGAAGACCTCTTCCGCCGGCACCGTACCGACGTGCCGTCAGGGGGAGGCTTGAGCTGGGACAAGTATTGGGAGGTGGTGAACGATTCACGAGACATCTTTGGGCCGTGGAAAGTCAACTGCCACACTCTTGTCGGGTTGGGTGAGACGGATCACGACATGGTCAAGCTGTTTATCGATCTGTGTGATCGTGAGATCTTCCCGTATTTGTTCTGCTTCAACCCCGAGCCGGACTCACGGATGGGTTCAGAAGAGAAGTCACCCATCTGGCGGTGGCGACGAATCCAACTCGCCAAACATCTGATCGAGACCGAGGGTTTCCGTTGGGATCATTTCGACTTCGACGAGGCCGGGACCTTGACCGCGATCAAGGACGAGGCACGTTTTGATGGTCAGGTGGTCGACCGTGTGGTCGAATCGGGAGTCCCGTTCATGACCAACGGGTGTCCGGGACCGAGCGGGGAGCCAGGGTGCACCCGTCCTTATGGTTCGTATCGACCGTCGGAATCGATGCGCGATTATCCGTTCCTTCCCAGCGAAAGCGACATGTCCATCATTCGCGACGAGATGGCCCTCCACGAGGTGTTCCAACCGGCCCCAGGAAACTGAAATGTTGATCCTCGGGTTGATCGAGGATGGACTCTCACTGAGGAACGTGGCCCGGCTGGCCGCAAGCCTGGAAATGGAGTTGGTGATGGCTTCGTCGCTCTCAGAATTCGGAGGCGACGAGCCGGGAATGGTCGTCATCGATCTCGAAACCGATGACGGATCCGAAACCGTGGCCAACTCCAAAGTGCGCTGGCCGCTGGCGATGGTGGTCGGGCTCGTGGCGTTACCAGGGGGTGATACCTGGAAACGGGGGGAGGCAGCCGGGTGTGATGTCGTCACCACCCGCGGTGCGGTGGTCAAGGCCGCTACTGCTCGATGGTCGGTTTGGCTGGTGATGCCGGGCGGCCGTCGCACCCGCTTGTTTTCGCTGTCCGATATCGCCGGCAGGCTAGGGGTGGTCGAACGGATCGACGATCCGGTGCACGGTCAACTGGCGGTTTATCACATCGGCGGCGAGATCTGCGTTGCCCAGGACACCTGTCCCCACGCCGGCGCCAAACTCTCGGTGGGCGAGGTCAATGTCGATGATGGGATTGTCACGTGCCCCGAGCACGGGAGCCGCTTCGAGGTATGCAGCGGAACCCGCGTGCGGGGGCCGTCAGACGAGGGACTGAAGACGTTTCGAACCCTCGTCGAGGACGGCCAGGTCTTCATTCTTTTCGACTGACCGGTGAGGTTCGGATCGTTCTGGTTCTTGGTCCATGGGTTTATTGTGATCGGGCTTTGGCGGCACCGTTCCGAGCTGGAATCAATCACTCGATTGGCGCTCTGACACGAGAGCGCGAACCAATTCCTCTATCTGATCACGGATCGTTCTGACGAACTCGAGCGGTTGGCCCGCCGGGTCTTCGAGTTCCCAGTCGAGATATTTCTTGCCCGGGTACACCGGACAGCTGTCTCCGCACCCCATGGTGACTATGACGTCGGCCAACCGCAGGTCCTGCTCCGACCATCGTTTCGGGATCTCGGTCGAGATGTCGATGCCGACCTCGGCCATGGCTTCCACCGCCGTCGGGTTGACGGCGGATGCAGGGGTGGAACCGCCCGAGTACACATCGAACCGGTCACCCGCCAGGTGTCTGGCCCATCCGCCGCCATCTGGGAACGGCCAGCGTTGTGCACACACACAAAAACGAGGGCCTGACGTTGTCCTGGTGTCATCGGCGCCGGGTTGGTTTCTGCATGATGCGAAGTTATTGGCCGGTGGTGGCTCGCGCCAATCTCACCCTCACCATGCCTGGATCGCCTTCAACTCTTCACGCGACCGGTTTCGTACGCCCACATCGCGATTTCGACCCGATTGCGAGCGCCCAGTTTGGTCATGAGGCTCGCCAGGTGGGTCTTGACGGTGCTGAGACTGATAAAGAGTTCTTCTGCCATTTCGGCATTGGTTCGACCCTGAGCCACCTTGAGCAAGACCTCCTCCTCGCGACCGGTGATCGGTTCGATCGGTTGAACAGGTGGTTTCTGGTTGGCATTGCCGGCAAAAGTGGCGAGAAGCCGGCCCGTGACGTTGGGAGCAATGAGCGCATCGCCTTTGGCGGCAGCGTGAATGGCCTGGACCAGGAGTTCGGGGCCTGCGTCCTTGAGCAGAAAACCACGTGCGCCCGCTTTCAGGGCGCCGTGGACGTATTCGTCGAGGTCGAAGGTTGTGATGACAACGATCGCGAGCGGATCTTCCACATCCGGTCCTGCCAGTCGCCGGGTGGCTTCGATCCCGTCCATCTCGGGCATGCGAATGTCGAACAGGCAAACGTCCGGGCGGAGCCGTTGGGCGAGGGCAACCGCCTCGCGGCCGTTGGAGGCCTCGGCGATGACCTCGATCCCGGCCTGAGCGTTCAGGATCATGGACAATCCTGTCCTGACCAGATCCTGATCGTCGGCGACGATGACCCGGATGCTCACGATGCAGAACCGGCCCTGGGCAAAACCGCGGTGACGATCCACCCGCCGCCCGGAGTGGGGCCCGCTTCCAGAGTGCCGCCGAGGAGGGTGGCCCTCTCCCTCATACCGACCAGACCGAACCCCCAGACACCTCGGGCGGGGACGGGGTCGCCGTCATTTCTGACGGTCAATGTCACTCTTTCATGATCGGTCTCCACATTGACGGCTATGCGAGAGACGTGCCGTGCATGGCGTACGGCGTTTGTGATCGATTCCTGGGCGAGGCGGTAAATCGCAGCGTCGAGGGAGGGCGTGAGTGTCTGGTGTTCTCCTGACAACTCGACCTCGAGCCGGGGCCCGGTTCCGGCCGCCGGCGCCAGCCTTTCGATATCGGCCACCCCGCGCTGGGGGGTGAGGTCTGCCTCGTGACCATCTCTGAGCACTCCAACCATGGTCCGCATCTCGGCCAGTGTGCGCGACGCCTCCGC
This sequence comes from Acidimicrobiia bacterium, assembly GCA_041746105.1. Lineage (GTDB taxonomy): Bacteria > Actinomycetota > Acidimicrobiia > Spongiisociales > ZC4RG35 > JBFHRE01. The sequence goes on along the minus strand of JBGTHP010000017.1, from coordinate 365,800 downwards.
CTCTATCACTTCTAGTGCCTGAACCGCGGCCTGTGGATCGGCAACGGCGAGAGTGCGGCCGGCCTGGGCCTGAACCGCTATTGCCGAAACGTGGTGGGCAACCGTGTCATGCAGTTCTCTCGCAAGTTGTTGGCGTTCGCCCAACTTCACCTGGTCCAACTCTCTGATGCGGCCCCGTGCCCGCCGCCGGACGGAGGCCCCGATCTCGGCAGGCAGGAACAGAAAAAGTCCACCGAAGACCGCGTCGACAAGTCCCGTGAAGTTGAGGACGGTGGTTGTCAGATACGAGACGGCGATGATGCCAAGGCCGATGATCGCTTCGCGCCCCGATCCCCAGCGAAACAACGCGTAGGGGAGAAGGAGGACGCCCGCCGACGTGTAGAGCCCGACTGTTTCGTTGGGACCGATCTGGGCGGCGATGTCGAGAACGATGAAGGCACCAAACGAGATTGCCACCATCGCCAGGGGATGGGTTCGTCGCCACATGAGGGTGATCACCACGACGAGAGCAAAAACCAAGGCGACTGGCCGCCAAATCACGTCAGAGCGCAGCGTTGCTTCGAGAATCGCCGTCGGCACCAGGACCCCGAGTACGAGCCAATCTCGCCAAACTCGTATCGGAGGCTCGGGGGCTCGGGGTTGGGACCACAGATTGCGGACAGCGTTTCGCAGCATGCGTCCAGCGTAGAGAATCAACGGCCTCCGGCCGATCGGTCAAAAGTACGAATCGGCATCGTCCTTTCGGGCGGCCCGTTCCCGGCCGTTAATCCGATGTGCTCAGCGGTGGGTTTCTCCACGATGGGAGAAGTAGCCCGGCCGACCCGACTCAAAGGAGCACCCATGTCCCCCACCCTCTATCGCCTCGGCAAATTTGCCGCTCGCCGTCCCTGGACCGTTATCGGGACCTGGATGCTTGTTGCCGTCCTGGTTTTCTTCGCCTCGAGCGTTTTTGGGCGCGACCTCGTCGATTCCAATGAAGTTCCTGGCCTCGACTCGCAGATGGCGATGGACCTGCTCATGGCTGCACAGTCGGACCAGGCGGGTCTGACCGCCCAAGTTGTACTGACCCCGCCCGACGGAACGTTCTTCGACTCACCTGAGGCGCGAGCCGCGCTCGCCGAAGTCCAGGCCGGGGTGAGTCAATTACCCAAGGTGATCGCAACCAGCGATCCCTCAGCCGCGCTCGCCGCCGGACCGGAAGCGGTAGTGGCGGGAGGCGCATTTTCACCCGATGGTCGGATCGCCCTCATCCGGATCCAGTATCCGGTCATGGAAGAACTGAACCCGGAGGACCTCGAAAACCTCAAGGAGTTTGGTGTTGAGATCGCGGAGATCTCGCCCTTGCAGGTCGAGATGAGCGGTGACCTCTTCTTCGCATTTGAAGAGGCCGAAGCCGGTGGGGAAATGTTCGGCTTGATCGCGGCGGTGATCATCCTGCTCTTGGCGTTTGGTTCTGTCATTGCGATGGGGTTGCCGATCGGTATGGCCCTATTCGGTCTCTCGCTCGGTATCACCTCGATGTCGTTGATCACATATCTGATCGACATCCCGAGTTTTGCGCCTCAGATGGCCAGCATGATCGGCCTCGGTGTCGGGATCGACTACGCACTGTTTCTCGTGACCCGGTATCGGGAGTTCCTGTCGAAAGGAATGACGATCGTGGAGTCAGCGGGCCGGGCCGTCGCAACTGCCGGTCAGGCCGTGATTTTTGCGGGGGGAACCGTCGTGATCGCCATCCTCGGACTGGCCGTTGCCGGTATCCCATTCATGACTGCGGCCGGCGTTGCCACCTCGGTCTTGGTTCTGATCATGGTGGTGGCCTCTGTCACGTTGTTGCCTGCCTTCCTCGGTGTCGCCGGGCATTCGATCAACCGTTTCGGTTTTCACAGACTGATGTTCACGAACAGCGCCGATCTGACATCGGGGTGGCAGCGGTGGGGTGCCCATGTCTCCAAACACGCCTGGCCCTATGCGATTTCGGTGACGTTGTTCCTGCTGGCCTTGACCGCACCGGTCCTGGACCTACGGTTGGGCTTTCCCGACGAAGGTTCACTCCCGGAAACCAGAACCGAAAGGCGCGCATACGACCTCGTGGCGGAAGGCTTCGGGCCGGGAAGCAGCGGTCCGCTCGTGATCGCGGTGGACATCTCCGAAGACGCGGGAGTGATCGAGTCGCTTCATTCCGCGATCTCCGCCGACCCGGGAATCGCGGCGGTCGCGCCTCCCGAACTGAACCTGGATGCCGGGGTGGCAACCATCATTGCCTTTCCGACCACATCACCTCAAGATGACGCCACCTACCGGACTATCGAACGCCTGCGCTCCGAGGTTTTTCCCGACGTCCTCGCCGGGAGCGCGGCGCACGCTCATATCGGGGGCCAGACCGCGACCTTCTCCGACATGGCCGAGAAGGTGACTGATCGATTGCCTTTGTTCATCGCCGCCGTGCTTGGGCTGTCGTATCTCCTGCTGACTCTGGTATTCCGCTCGATACTGGTGCCGTTGAAGGCAGCGCTGCTCAACCTGCTCAGCATCGGCGCCTCCTACGGTGTGCTGGTCATGGTTTTTCAGTGGGGTTGGGGCGCCGACCTGATCGGGTTGGAATCGACGGTGCCTGTGATCTCTTTCATCCCGATGTTCATGTTCGCGGTCCTGTTTGGGCTGTCGATGGATTATGAGGTGTTCCTTCTGTCGCGGGTCCGTGAGGAGTACTTGCGCACCGGGGACAACGACTCGTCCGTGATACACGGCATTGCAGGGACGGCGCGAGTCATAACTTCAGCCGCCCTGATCATGATCTGCGTCTTCTTTGGCTTCGTCCTCGGAGACGATCCATCGGTCAAGATGGTCGGTCTGGGATTGGCCACGGCGATCCTGGTCGATGCCACGATCGTGCGGATGATTCTGGTGCCTGCCACGATGAAACTCATGGGAAACGCCAACTGGTGGATTCCAGCCTGGCTCGACCGGCTCCTGCCAACCATTGACATCGATGGAGAGAAGCGCCTACCCGATCCCGTGCTCGAAACCGACCTCCCCGGAAACCCTGAGCGTCGGGTTGTGGGGGCCGGGGTGGGAAACGTGCAATGACGCCGACCTTCGTCGCGCACTCGAGGCGCGGCCCAACCGTTTTCACCGAAACGCGACGAAAGGAGTTTTCATGCCGATGCCTTTGTGGTTCGGGCACGTCAACAAGCACATCTTCAACAAGATGGAACTCAAGAAGGGAGTGCGGCCGGTCCTGACCCATGTCGGTCGGAGGAGTGGGCGGACCTACCGCACTCCACTCGATGCCCACCCGGTCGAGGATGGATTCCTGTTCATCCTCGTCTACGGTCCAAGATCCGATTGGGTCCGGAACGTGATCGCGTCAGGGAACGGCCGTCTCGAGATCGATGGCGAGGAATTCGAATTGGTGTCGCCGCGACTGGTCAGTGAGGGCGTGGCACTCCCGCTTCTGCCGGGGACTCTCGAGCCCCCTCCCGGTTTCCTCAAGGTCACGGACTATCTGCTAATGGATGTGAACACCCCGGCCGATCGGGCGTGAACCGGTCAGAACCCGAGGGTGTCTGCGTCCTCGACGCCCTGGATGAGGTGAATGTCGACCATGAGGTCTGCCGCCAGTGCTTCCAACTCTTGGAGTAGCTGGTCGCTGGAGAGGCCCGGAGGAAGCCGGAGCAACGCCTTGGCATGAAATAGCCGGCCACCCGCCATCGGGGCGGCGTTGGTCCACGTCTTGAGATCGTCGATGCTCACTTTGTGGAGTGCGAGTAGGTGTGACAACTCGTGCACGATTCCGGGATGGTCGTTGCCGACGAGATCGACCGCCACCTGCGGGTACTCGCCGGAGTCATCGGATTCGGCAGCTTCTACCGAAATGTCGAAGAGACCCTCGATCTCGAGCGGAGCGAGGTCGGCGAGGAACGCATCGACTTCACCCTCGGAGATGGTGACGAGTAGGACTCCGGCGAACTTGCCGGCGAGCTGGGTCATGTGGCTCCGATCCCAGTTCCCGCCCCGACGGGAGATCACACCGGCCAGTGCTTCCACCAGACCAGATCGGTCGTTCCCGAGTATCGAAAGCACATAAGAAGCCATACCGCAATGTACACGCGACGCCGGACTCTCGACCTGTGGTTAGCGTGACCACATGAGTGGCTCAAAAAAAACCCCTTTCTGGATCTGTCCGCGTTGTAGTGCAAAATTGGCCGGCCGAAACTTGGCACGCGCGTGCGGTGCGTTTTCGGTTGATGGGTTTCTCGAAGGCAAAGGCCCGAGGCGTTGGCATTGTACGATGCCCTCCTGGAGCGGGTTGCCCGCTGCGGCGAATTCGAGTTTGCTCCGGCCAAAACTCGGGTCGCCTTGATGGTGAGAGTCCGTTCTTTGGCTGTCACCGCCTTGAGCGAGCGTGGGATCACCTTTCACATTTGGCTACGAAGACCTCTCGAATCTGACCGGGTGTTCCGAATCGAGGCGCTGGCGTCGGCGTCCATGATCCATTGGGTCCGGATCAAATCACCGGATGATTTCGACGCGGAGCTCGAACAGATGATCTGTGCCTCTACCGGGTCGGGACGGGCGAAGACTGAGTAGTTTCGGGCTTTATCCCCTTCCGGGAAAACTTTCTTGTGGTCGGTGTCCGAGCCAGATGGACCGGTGGTTCGATATGAGACAATGGGCGGGAGAATTGACCGAGATTTCCAGCTGGAGGCATTTGTGGCAAACAAGGACAAGGGAGCGAAGAGCACCAAAAAGGTCGCTGCCAAAGATCTGAAACAGAAACGGATTGAGAAAAAGGCCAAAAAAGAGGGGCAGACCAAGAAGGTCGTCTGATCGGCCTCCCGGTCGAAAAACCTCATTCGCCGGCGAATCACCTTGCGCAGTACTTACCTTGGTGAAATTCGGTGGGCTCGAATCCGGCCGCGCAGGTAGCCTGTCCCTATGACCGCATCTGAGATCCATTACACGTTGACCGGCCATGAATATCGGTCAGAAGAGATCTTTGAGCGCGAATGCGCCGACCTCTTCGGCAACCAGTGGTTCTATGTAGGCCGGTCCGAGTTGGTGGCACAGCCGTCTGATCGGCTGGTCATCGATGTTGCAGGCGAGAGCGTCCTGGTCGTTCGCAACCGTGACGGACAACTTCATGCGTTCTACAACGTCTGTCGCCACCGTGGCGCCCAACTCTGTGACGAAGGATCAAAGGGAGCGCCAGGCGGTATCACCTGTCCCTATCACGCTTGGAGTTACTCGCTCGACGGCCGTCTGATCGGTACCCCCCACGTCGGCAAGGACGAGGTCGACCGTGCATCGATGTCGTTGTGGCCGGTCCGTGTCGATGAGTGGCAGGGTTTTGTGTTTGTGAACCTCTCCGACGACGCACCAGATCTGCGCCAATGGCTGGCAGCCCAAACCCATCGTCCGCTCGATTTCGAGCGCCACAACCTGGCGGATCTTCGCACCGGATATCGGACCGTGTCCGAGTTGAAAGCCAACTGGAAGATCCTCATCGACAACTACAACGAGTGTCTCCATTGCCCCAAGGTCCACCCGGAGTTGGTGGAGTTGATCCCGATCTACAAGACCGGTTCAGTGGTCGACCCCTCACGCGAAGACGGCGGCGTGGCGCTGGCAACTGACGCAACCAGTTTCACCCTGTCGGGACGTTCATGGCTTCCGCTCCTCGAAGGGATGGGGGCGACCGAGGCCAACGCCTACTTTGGGGCCGCCGTGTTTCCCAATATGTTCATCGACATCACCGGGACCAGCGCCATCATCACAACCATGATTCCTCGTGGACCTGCCCACACAACGATCGTGTCTGAGTACTTGTTCAGGGCCGATGCCGTAGAGGCGCCGGATTTCGATCCGAAGGATGTTGTCGAGTTCAGCGAACTGGTGGCGCGACAGGACTACGAGGTCTGCGAACGGGTACAACGCGGCGTGTCGTCTCGCGCCTTCACCAGGGGCGTTTACGCGGACAAGGACTCCATGGCCCACGAATTCAACGAGTGGTATCGCAAGGTGATGGGAACCGCCTGAATCCGGGCGGTCGACACGGCTCCACCAGATGGGATGATGGATATGTCTCATCTAGGAGTTATCGATGAATGAACTGGCCGGAAAAGTCATCGCCATCACCGGCGCCACCTCAGGGATCGGCGCCGCCACCGCCCGGGCGGCAGCGGGGGCGGAAGCATCGGTTGTGATCGGCGCACGCAGGGTCGAACGCCTTGATCAGCTCGCAGAAGAAACCGGCGCCATCGGTGTCGAGATGGATGTGCGCGACCCGGCCGGGTCGCGTCGATTGGTCGAAACCGCGATCGACCGGTTCGGGCATCTCGACGTGCTGGTGGCCAGCGCCGGCATCGGCGCCTACGGAGGCATCATGGATCTCAGCGACGAATCCCTGAGCGAAATGATGGACACCAACATCGCCGGCACCGTGTGGCCGATCCGGGCTGCGGTGCCCCATTTCATAACGAGGGGATCGGGCGACATCGTGATCATCGCCTCCGTTGCCGGGCTCCGCGGAGCCGGAGATGAGGCGGTCTACGCGGCGACCAAATTTGCTCAGGTCGGTCTCGCCGGCGGGCTCGATCGTGAGTTGCGCGACAAGGGAATCAGGGTTACCACGCTCTGTCCCGGTGGTGTGGCCACCGAGTTCGCCATGGGTGCCGGTCGGACACCCGACATGCCTGGGCTCGCCGACATGCTCGACGCCGACGATGTCGCCGCGGCCGTCATGACAGTGATCCGGCAGCCGGCAACCATGCGCACGCTGGTGTGGTCGATGCGAAGCATGAAGGAACCAGACTGATTGCTCAGGTGACCCACGCCAGTCATCCAATCAGTTGGCGACTATTCCTCGATTCCGCAGGTTTCGTCCGTCTCGGCGGTCGAGTGGCGGGTCTGGTTGATATCGTTCGTCTAACGGACGGGAAGGATCGCCGTGAAAGCCACACTGGTCGTGTGGATGGGCTGTCTTTTGGTCGGTTGTGGAAGCGGTGCCACCGGCGCGGCTCAACCGCAGGCGACCACCGCGGATTTCGACAACTGGCAAGGAAGCTACGCAGGCACCGTTACCTGGGACTGTGGATCGTTCGGCCCGCGTCAAGGGACCCTCGAAGGAGACTTGACACTTGCGGTCTCGGCCGGAGACGTTGCCACGATGGATGTTGAGAGCACGGTTACGGGATCGTGCAGCGGGCAGGACGAAGGGAGCCTGACTACCCCCCTCCAGATGGTCGGCAACAAAACCGCTTCCGGGTTCGAATTCTCCTCGTTCCTGGGAGCCGAGGGCCTGTTGATGATCACCGTCGTGGGGGATCGCGGGAGCGCCGAATTTTCAGGTATGGCGCCCGGCGGCGCAACGGTTGAGGTTTCTCTCGAGATCGGTGCTCAGCCGGAGGCGCCAGAAAGCTGACGCAACCCGAAGGCTTGTGCCAGGGCGAGGTCGGCCACCACCAGCGTCACAATGGCGAGGGCCCACAAGCCAGTTGTTGTCATGGCGCCCGGGAACCCGATCAGTACCAAGATGGCTGCGAGCACCCAACCAATGTCGGCGACGATCACCTGACGAACCCGACTCTGGCGAGACGTCAGCGCTGTCATTGCCACAAACACCGCAAACGGCAGCAGCCCGATGCCGACCGTCAGGGTTAGTTGGGTTGGGATCCCAAACCAACCGGCGACCGACTCAGAGCCGATGATGAGGACTGCGCCGGTGGTCGCGCTGAATACCGAGTTGGCAACTGGTCATTGCCAACCCCTCGGAAGCCATCCAGTACCAGGCCTAGTTCGGTCTCGAGGGTGGCGATCGAGCGGCTGAAATCAGTCACAAAGCGTCCTCCGCGCTCGGGTACCTTCGAATGGATGCTACGCAACCGCGATCGGCCGTGGACCGGTTGATCAATCCTTTGCGCGGCTCGCCACCCCGATGACAGCCTTGACGATCCCGTCGTAACCAGTGCATCTGCACAGGTTGCCGGACAGGGCGATGCGCACCTCGTCGGGGGTGGGATCGGGATTGGACGCGAGGAGCGATGTTGCCGAGATCAGCATGCCGGGTGTGCAGAAACCGCATTGGACGCCACCCTCGGTCAAGAACGCGGTTTGGAGTGGCGTCAACTCGTCGTCCGACGTCAGGCCCTCGATGGTGGTGATCGCGGAACCGTCGGCTTGCACCGCTAGGTACGAGCACGAGTTCACGGGCCGCCCGTCGATGAGCATCATGCAAGCCCCGCATTCGGAATCGTCGCAACCTTCCTTGGATCCCGTCAACCCGACTTTGTCTCGAACCGTATGGAGGAGGCTCGCGTGGGCGTCTACCTCCAGGGGATAAAGAATCCCATTCACCTCGAGTGTGATCGGGTACATGTCAGCTCCCATAGGTTGACTCACTTGCCGGAATCGCCAACATCTGGCCGGTGGCCCTGGCGAGGGCGGTTTCGATGGCGCGCCGGGTGATGACCTCGGCCATGGCGCGGCGGTAGTCGACCGACGCCCGGACGTCACCAATCGGCCGGGCTGCAGCTGCGGCTGCTGAGGCGGCACGTGCCACAGCAGAACTTCCGCCGTCGCTACCTTCGAGGATGGCCTCGGCTTCGGGAACGCGGTGGATCGTCGGTGCCAGGGCAGTGATTGCGACAGCCGCCGATTCGACCACTCCGTCGAGCACCGTCACGGCGGCGCCGGCTCCCACGACTGCTATCTCCATTTGTCTCCGGTACTGAAGCCGTACGTATGAACTCCCCGTCCCGTTCTCCGGCCTCGGGATGTGGATCGACACCAGAATCTCTCCGGTCTCGGCGCTGGTGTTTCCCGGTCCGGTCCAAAGGTCGGAGAGATCGACCGAACGACTGCCACCGGGCCCGATGAGTTTGGCCGTTGCGCCGAGGCAGAGGAGGGGAGCCCCGGTGTCCATGGCCGGTGAGGCGTTCATGACATTCCCGCCAATGGTGCCGTTTGCTCTGGTGGCGTGCGACCCCACAATGGCCGAGGCATCGGCCAACCCGGTGTAATGGCTGCGGATGACCTCGTCGGCTACGAGGGTGGAATGTGAAACCAGCGCTCCGATTTCGATCCCTTCGTCGTTCTGTTTGATCGCATTGAGCCCTGGGAGCCGATGGATACCGACCAACGAGTCTGGAAGTGGGTTTTTCCCCTGACGTGACCCGACGACGAGGTCGGTCCCGCCGGCGACCACCCTGGCGCCGGCGGCGAGCGCGACGATCGCGTCTTCGAGCGTGCGTGCCGTCGTGTAGGTGGCCACGTTCAGGCTCCATCTACCTGGCGCGCAACTGCCCATACCCGCTCGGGGGTCATGGGCAACTGGTCCACATGCCGGCCGAGGAGTTTGGCGATGGCGTTGCCGATGGCGCCCGGTGTGGGAACACTCGGGGGTTCTCCAACTCCCTTGGAACCTTTGGGCCCGGCGTTCGGTGTATCGATCTCGATCCAGCGGATATCGATCTGGGGAGCGTCGCTCATGGTTTGTAACTTGTAGTCGAGGAGGCCCGGATTTCGCTGGCGCCCATCGTCGTCGAACCAAGTCGCCTCGGACAGGGCCTGACCTATCCCCATGAGAACGCCCCCATAAACCTGTCCGTCTGCTCCCATCCGGTTGATGATCATTCCCGAGTCATGTGCAGCCGCGAACTGGAGCACTCGCACGACACCGGTCGCACGATCCAGCTTGATCCGAGCGGCATGGGTGATGAGTTGCGGGGCAAGGAACGACTCGACTCCGAGCCGGCCAACACAGGCCGAGGCGTCGACTTCCGGAGCCTCGGGCACGTCGCCGGAGCCTTTGCCGAGGATTGCCTCCCCGCTTTCTGCCAGCTTGACGATCGTCACGGTTTTTCCAGGAGAACCTTTGACTCTGACTTCTCCGTCCACCATTTCGAGATCGTCGCGGTTTGCTTCTAGTTCGGCCGCGGCCATATCGAGTAGTTTTTCCCGTACTTCTTTGGCTGCTTCGATCACGGCCCTGCCGTTGTTGAACGTGGTTTGTGACCCGGACGAACCCATGTCCCATGGTCCAGCATCGGTGTCCTGATAAAGGATCGAGAAGTCCTCTGGTTTCATGCCGAGAACTTCGGCAGCGAGGATCGGAAGACCCATGACCGCACCCGTCCCCGACTCCATGGCGCCCGTGATGATGGTGCCAGTCCCGTCACCATTCAGTTTCACATAGGCACCCGAATTGGATCCAAATGAGGGCCACCAGCCGCAAGCGATTCCGATCGCCTCGTCCTCTGGAAGATCCTGGCCGTATCCGATCATCTCGAGAGCGGCCTCGAGAGTCCGTTTTGCCCCGATCGCTTCGAACACCTGGCCGGTGGGACCCTGGTCGCCGTCCGCGATCAGGGTGCGACGGCGTAACTCCGCAGGATCCATATCGATGGCGGCCGCGACCTCATCCATGTGCTGTTCGAGTGCCCAACAAGTCTGGGGGGCCGTAGGTGCCCTGACCGAACTAGAAGGCTGATTGGTCGAATAGTTCAGATAAGAGTTGATGTCGATGTTGTCGATCTTGTAAGGACCACAAGCATGCATTGCCGCCATCTGGGCGAAGAACCCGCCTTCACCGCAGTACGCACCTTTGTCTAGGACGAGGCGCCCGCGCCTGGAGACAAGCCGGCCGTCGCGAGTGACTCCAGTTTCCAATTCGATCACCATGCCCTCGCGCCGATGATCGGGCGCCAAGAACTCCTCTTGGCGAGAAAAGACGAGTTTCACGGGGCGCCGGGTGGCCCGCGCCAGCGCCGCGATGTGTGCCTCGAAGTGAAAGTCGCATTTCGAGCCAAATCCACCACCGAGCAGAGGCACGATCACTCGAACATGGGATTCGGGGAGTTGGAGGGTGTGGGCCACTCCGGATCGGGCGGCAAAGGGCACTTGAGTCGATGACCAGACCGTCACCTTGTCCCCCTGCCACTGGGCGAGGATCGCCCTTGGTTCGATTGGCGCGCCTTGTGATGCGTCGGAAAGGTAACGACTCTTGACCACAACCTCGGCGGTGTCCATGGCCGTTCCCGCATCACCTTTCACGATGGAAGAGTGTCCCAGGGTGTTACCGGCGCGGTTGAGGGCGTCGTCTGCCTCGTAGTCGCTCCACGCCTCGTGGACGAGTGGCCCATCCACTCCCATGTTGGCGCTGAAATCGGGCAGCGGATTCAGTACCTCATACTCGACTGCGATCATTTCTGCAGCCTTGGCCGCGATCTCGGGAGTCAGGGCCGCTACCGCCGCGACCACGTCTCCCTCCCAGCGCACCTTCTCCTTGGCAAAAAGCCTTCGATCCTGAACCATTCCGCCGTAGAGAACGTCGGGCACATCTGCGTGGGTAAGCACGGAAAAGACTCCTTGCAGGGCCCGGGCCGCGGAGGTGTCGATCCGGACGATTCTCGCGTGAGGGTGATCGGCATACCGGAACTTGGCATGCAACTGGCCAGTGAGGTTGAGATCGGCCGTATAACGGCCGAGACCTGTCACCTTCTCTTTCCCGTCAGGACGAATGAAGGGTTTGCGTTCTGGAGCGATCGTCACGTTCACCTCATCTATGAATGGTTCCGAACCATACCGACCGCACGGGCAATCCGGAGTCGGCACACCGACCGGGCCGAAACTGTTCAGCCACGGTTCAGCTGAATTCGCGCACACTGGTTGAGCAATCGAATCAGGAGGAATCGTGAAGAAAAGAACCAAGTTCGGAATCGTTGCTGCGTCGGCGATCGCGGTCGGGTCGATCGGCACCGGAGTCGCGGTTGCCGGAGGAGAAGGTCCCGACCAGCCGATAACCGGCGCTGCGCTCGAACAGGCCGTCACCGCCGCACTGGCCCACGCGGGCGGGGGCCGCGTGACCGGGACCGAAGTCGGCGATGAGGAGAGTTATTACGAGGTCGAAGTCACTCTCGCCGACGGCAGCCAGGTCGACGTACAACTCGACGAGGCTTTCACCGTTGTCGGACAGACCGCCGACGAGGAGAATGACGCCGGCTGACGACCGTTGTTTGGCCCGGCGGGCATTGGGCCGTAGGGCCTGAAAATCCTCGCCAAATTCCTCGTCCGTTATCTCGTGCATCGTCGCGCTCTCCGACATACACTGCACGGGTCGCTTTACCGGGGAGGGTCGAGGATGCGAAAGACAGCGGTTCTATTGTGCGCGCTCGGGTTGATGATGGCCACGCTGGCCGGATCGGCAGCAGCGCAGAGTCAAACCAACGATCAGCCGCAGCTGCGGCTGCAATCTGGCACGTTCAATCCATCGGCCGGTACCGAGCCGGCCGTCGCCCTATCTCTGCGGAGCGACGGCTACGCCCCAGGGCAACGTGGTTATTACATCGTTCAATTCGGCGGACCGGTGAGCGAGGCATGGAAGACCACAATCGAGAGCGAAGGAGCAGAAGTCCTCGACTACCTTCCCGATTACGCGTTCAAGGTCAGGATGAACCCCGCTCAAGCCGAACGGGTGAGCGGATCGGCAAACGTGGTCTGGGTCGGTGTCTTTCAACCTGCGTACAAGTTGAGCCCGACGGTGGCAACGACCGGAACCAACCTCTACCGGATCCGGATCGAGCGTGGAGCCGATGTTGCGCGAACGGTTGCCGCCATCGAAACCGCAGGCGCTCAAATCGTGAGCGCGCAGGGTCATCAGTTGGTGGTCGTGGCCGTAGGGTCCGATCTCGCAGACCTGGCTCAGGTGCTCGACGTCGCCTGGATCGACAACCATGAGTTCTTCGAAAAGCACAATGAATTCGGGGCCGGCGGCATCATTGGTGCCGCCACCGCGAATGCCAACGGTTACGACGGATCGACTCAGATCGCGGCCGTTGCCGACACCGGTCTCGGAAACGGGACTGCCGCCGGGGCTCATGTCGATATCCCATCGAGTCGCATCGCAGGCGTCTTCAGCTGGTCTGCACCCAACGCTCCGTCCTGTTACAACGTATTTCCGGATGGCGCCATAGATGTGGACAGTGGGCACGGCACTCACACGGCGGTATCGGTTGTGGGTGATGGCGATCCGTTTGGCCGTGGCAAGGCGGCGGCGCCGGCCGCCGGCCTGGTGTTCCAGGCAGTCGAGGAATATATCGACACCTTCGGGTTCTGTGCCGGCACTCCTGACGGGTACTACCTGATCGGCATCCCGTCGGACCTCCACAATCTGTATCAGCAGGCGTACAACCTCGGTGCTCGAATCCATTCGAATTCTTGGGGCAGTTCGGTGGCGGGTGATTACACCCTCGACAGCGCCAACACCGACGATTTCATCTGGGACAACCCCGACATGACGATCACGTTCTCGGCCGGCAACTCCGGTGTCGATGTGAACGCCGACGGGATCATCGACAACGACTCGATCGGGTCGCCCGGCACCGCCAAGAACGTGATCACCGTTGGCGCCAGCGAGAACGACCGCGGTGGCGACTACAGCTGTGACACCTTCCTCACATACGTTTCTCATGACGCCTATCAGTCCGGCCAGACCTGCACCAGCATGGGTGGCCAGAACCTCCTCGGTACCTGGGGCAGCCGCTACGGGCTGGTTGGTCCATGGGCCAACGACCCAACGGCGGGTAACGCAGAGCAGATGGCGGGATGGTCGAGCCGGGGTCCAACCGATGACGGACGGATCAAACCGGACGTGGTCGCGCCAGGAACCTGGGTGCTCTCGGGATTTTCGAGCCTATACCAAGAGGGCTACGGGGATCCGGTCAACCCGCGCAATGGGGTGCACCAATGGGATGGCTGGGGGATGCCGATCTCAGATACGTACAAGTACATGGGCGGAACCTCGATGTCCAACCCGATCGTTGCCGGGGCAGCCACGGTTACGCGCGATTTCTATCAAAAGACCGACGCTCACGGGGCGAGCGCCGCCTTGGTCAAAGCCACGTTGATCAACTCGGCCGTTGACCTGGCGGACGAGAACAACGACGGCTCGAACGACAACGACTTCCCGATTCCGAACGTGCACGAGGGCTGGGGAAGAGTCGATCTGGCCAACGCCACCGATGGAAGTCATACCTACGTCGACAACCAAGGCGGTGTCGCAACCGGGGTCACCGAGACTTATCAGTACTTGGTTTCGTCCGCCGGATCGCCGTTCCGAGTCAGCCTGGCGTGGAGCGACTTTGCCTCAACCGAGGCTGCCGCCGTCAATCTCGTCAACAATCTGAATCTGACCGTGACCTCACCGAGCGGTGCGGTCTATCGCGGAAACGTGTTCAGCGGAGGCTGGTCACAGACCGGCGGTTCAGCCGACTCGATCAACAACGTGGAGAACGTCTTCGTCCAGTCGGCAGAGGTTGGAACGTGGACCGTGGCCGTCGCCGGCGCCAATGTGCCGATGGGTGGCGCGCAGCCATTCGCGCTGGTTGTCGATGGCCAGGCCGGTGATCCGGTCGACGGACCACCGACGGTGACTCTCACGGCACCGGCGGAGGCGGCCACCGTTTCCGGCTCGGGTGTCTCGATCGCGATCGTCGCCGACGACGTCGAGGACCCGGCGGGTTCGCCGGGGTTGACCGTCGAATGGCAGGTCGACGGCGGACCGTGGATGCCCGCATCGTTCTCCGGTGGCACCAGTTTTTCGGCGATCTGGGACTCGTCCACCGTCGCCGATGGGCCCCACACCGTGACTGCCAGGGCGACCGATACGTTGGCGCAAACCAGCGCCGACACCAATTCGGTGACCGTCCAGAACACGGCCGGAGCGACGGTGCACGTCGGCGACCTCGACGGGTACAGCACTCGGCTATCCGGTGGCTGGGAGGCGGTCGTCGAGATCGCAGTCCACGATGCCGGCCATGCCGGCGTTGGCGGAGTCTTGGTGACCGGGATGTGGGGTGGCAGCTCCGGTGGCCCAGGGTCGTGCACAACCTCATCCAACGGAACGTGTCGCGTGACGTCGGCGTCGTTGGGGCGCAGTTCGAGTGTCACCTTCACCGTGACCACCGCCACCGCACCAGGGCTCACGTACAACTCTGCCTCCAACCACGACGTTGACGGTTCCAGTACTGGGACGATGATCACCGTCCTCAAGTCGGCGCCGCCACCCCCGCCGCCTCCTCCGCCCCCTGGCTCCGGGATGCATGTTGGGGATCTCGACGGTTCCTCAGTTGCCGATGGCAATCGGTGGACGGCGACCGTTGTCGCAACAGTGCATGACGAAGACCATCTTCCGGTTGCGGGCGCCACCGTGACCGGGACCTGGAGTGCAGGTAGCCGCGGCACCAGTTCGTGCGTTACCGACGTCTCTGGGGCATGTTCCATGGTCAAGAGCAATCTTCGCTCGGTCAGCGTCACCCTGTCGGTCACCTCGGTGACCCATTCGACCAAGACGTACGGTTCCGCCGACAACCACGACCCTGAGTCAGACAGCAACGGCACCGTGATAGTCGTCCTCGGTCCCTGACCGGCAGCCGCCGGTTTCTCTCGCTTCGGTTGGAGGAACCGGCGGCGCTGCCAAGCCCACCAGATGCGACAACGATGGGCGACCGACCACCCTCTCTCATTCGAGGAGGTGATTGCAGCGGCCGGGCGGGCTGCCGGTCGTTTTCGCTTGCTTTTTGATGTTCTACTTCCGCGTTGTGAGCGCTCCAATCATGCCCTTTGTCATGGGCGTCATTTGCCAGGAGCAAGCGGTCGACTTGATTGACATTTTGTAAAACTGTTGCAAAGATGCTGCGGTCCGGGGTGGTGCTGAAGCCCGGCAATCACGGAAATTGACCGGCCGTTATTCACGGCCCGATCGGGAGGATGACGGTGACGCGACGACTCAATGCTCGACTGTTGCTGGTGGCCATGGCACTCGTGGCCGCGGCGTGCGGAGGTACAACTTCGGGAGCGGGCACTACAACCGCAACTCAGGCGACGACTCCTGCGCCTGCAACCACTGCCGCCCCGTCCAACTCGACGGCGCCGGCGCCGACGGAAACCGATATGAAGGTGGCGTTCGTCTACGTGGCGCCGATCGGTGACCTTGGTTGGACCTGGGCCCACGACCAGGCGCGCCTTGCCCTCGAGGATGCGCTGGGGGTCGAGACCGCGTTCATCGAAAACGTGCCGGAAGGGCCGGATGCGGAGCGGGTCATCCGAGACTTCGCGCAAAAGGGATATGGAGTCATTTTTACGACCTCATTCGGATACATGGACCCAACGATCAACGTCGCCGCCGAGTTCCCCGATGTCCAGTTTGTGCACATTTCCGGTTTCAAGTCTGCCCCCAATGCCTCCAACGTTTTCGGGGCCATGGAAGAGGCTCGTTACCTGTCGGGCATCGTGGCCGGCGCAGCCACCGAGACCAACGTTCTCGGTTATGTGGCGGCGTTCCCGATTCCTGAGGTGATCCGAGGCATCAACGCTTTCGCGCTCGGGGCGCAGTCGGTGAACCCCGACGCCGTGGTGAAAGTGGTTTGGACCAACACCTGGTTCGGTCCTCCGCAGGAGAAAGAGGCGGCCGATGCGCTTCTGGCTTCCGGCGCCGACGTCATCGCCCAGCATCAGGACACGACCGAACCCCAGAAGGCTGCCGCCGACGCCGGCAAGTTTTCGATCGGTTATGACTCCGACATGCGGGCTTTCGTCGGAGACACCGTATTGACGAGTCCCGTCTGGAACTGGGCACCGAAGTACATCTCGATCGTCGAGCAGGTGATGGCCGGAACTTATCAGGGTGACGAGTCTTGGTACGGCTCGATGGCCGACGGAGTCGTCGACATCGCCGAGCTGTCGCCGCTCGTCGATTCCGAGACCAAGTCGCTCGTCGAATCGGTTCGCCAGTCCATCATCGACGGAACATTCAAGCCGTTCTGTGGCCCGATCTCGGGTGCCAACGGGGTCGAGTTCTTGGTCGAAGGCAAATGTATGGCCCTGGGCGAATTGTTGGGAATGGACTTCTTTGTTGCCGGTGTCGAAGGCGAGGCTCCCGGCGTCGCCGCCGAAGGCATGGGCGAATAGGTCGCATGGTGGGGGGCGAAAACCTCGCCCCCCACCAAGGTTTTTCACCCATGAGCGCGCCACCCGCCCTCGCGGTCAAGATGGATGGGATCACCAAACGTTTCCCCGGTGTCCTTGCCAACGAGGACGTTGACCTGGAGGTTCGTGCTGGTGAGATCCATGCGCTCCTTGGAGAGAACGGTGCCGGAAAAAGCACTCTGATGAGTGTGCTCTGCGGCCTCTATCGCCCCGAGGCGGGCGTGATTTCACTCAAGGTTGGCGAAGAATTCGGGCCGGTCGATATCGGCTCGCCGCGCCACGCGATCGAACTGGGCGTGGGGATGGTCCACCAGCATTTCAAACTGGTCAAGTCCCAAACGGTGGCCGAGAACATGATCATCGGCAAGGAGGGCATACCCCTTCGTCTCGACATGAAGCGGATCGGCGTCGGCATTTCTGCCCTCGCCGACCGTTACTCGATGTCCATCAATCCCGATTCTTACATATGGCAGCTTTCGGTGGGAGAGCAGCAACGCGTCGAGATCCTCAAGGTCCTCTACCGAGGTGCGAGCATCCTGATCCTCGATGAGCCGACGGCGGTCCTCACCCCCCAGGAGTCGGCGGATCTGGGGCGGGCACTACGGACGATGGTCGCAGAAGGTAAATCGATCATCTTCATATCTCACAAGCTGGACGAGGTCATGTCATTCGCCGACCGGGTCACCGTCCTGCGACAGGGGCGCGCCGTGGCGACCGCAGACGTGGCAAGCACCAACAAGGCGGAACTCGCTCGAATGATGGTCGGTCGCGATCTGGCGACCAGTGTCAGCAAGCTGGAGAGCGAACACGACAAGCCGATGCTCGAACTCGTGAACGTGAGTGCCATCAACGAAAGGGGGCTTCCGGCATTGCAGCAGGTGAACCTCGAATTGAGGCAGGGGGAAATAGTCGGAATCGCGGGCGTCGCGGGAAATGGTCAGCAGGAGCTTGCCGAAGTGATCACAGGTCTCCGCGACACCACCGAAGGTTCCTTGCGGGTTCGGGGTCGCGATTGCACCGGCAACAGCCCAAGGCAGATGATCGAGGCCGGCGTCTGCCATGTTCCCGCCGATCGGCTTGGTGTGGGTCTGGCCGGCAACCTCGCCCTTTCTGACAACCTCGCCATGAAGTCGTACCGGCGGGCGCCAATCGCACGCGGCCCCTTCCTCAACCGGCGTCGAATGGGCAGTGAGGCGCGAGGTCTGATCGACGAATTCAGCGTCCTCGTCCCAGGTCCGGCGACACCCGCTCGAAACCTCTCCGGTGGGAACCAGCAGAAGGCAATTCTCGCTCGTGAGATCACTGCAGGACGTGGATTCGATGACGGGGCGGTGCTGGTGGCCGCCTACCCCACACGCGGTCTCGACGTCGGAGCGATCGAGGCGGTCAGAGAGCGCTTGTTGAGCGAGAGGGGCAGGGGCAGCGCGGTGTTGCTCATATCAGAAGATCTCGATGAGTTGGTGATGATGGCCGATCGGATCGCCGTTCTTCACGGCGGCCAGATCATGGGCGTCGTGAAACCGCAGGACACCACCATCGAGGAACTCGGCCTGCTGATGGCGGGGGAGCGCCGTTCGTGACCAGTTTGAAGTTCGAAAAACGACTGACCACGTCACCGACGGTCAAATGGGGAGTCCCCTTTACGTCGCTCGCCCTGGCGCTGGCGGCGGGAGGATTGTTGCTGGCCGGAGTCGGGGTCAATCCGTTCACCGCGTACGGCGCGATGCTGGAAGGTTCGTTCGGAAGCAAGGTTGCGCTAACCGAAACCCTTGTGCGGGCGACGCCGTTGTTGTTCACCGGTCTCAGCGTTGCGATCGCGTTCCGGATGCTGTTTTGGAACATCGGAGTTGAAGGCCAGTTGGTGATGGGCGGCATCGGGGCAACTGCAGTGGCCCTGTTCTTGCCGGATGCGGCTCCCGGCATTCCGCAGAGCCCTTGGGTCTATCTGCCGCTGATGGCCGTGGCCGGGATGGCGGCGGGAGCGGCTTGGGGCATCGTTCCCGCCCTCCTGAAATCGGCGCTCGGAGTCAACGAGATCATCACCACTCTGATGTTCAACTACATCGCCATCCTCTTTTACCAGTATCTGTTCACGGACCCGTGGAAGGACCCGGCCGGATTCGGCTTCCCCGGCAGCGCCGAGTTCGCCCGATTCGCCTGGCTTCCCCGGTTCAGCGGCCGGCTCAACTACGGCTTAGTGCTCGGGGTCGCGGCGGCAATCTTGCTCTGGGTCGTGTTGAACAAGACCAAATGGGGTTACGAGGTCGCACTGATCGGTGAGAACGAACAAGCGGCCCGGTACTCGGGCGTCAGCGTTTTCCGCAACATCGTCTTTGTGATGATTCTTTCTGCGGGTTTGGCCGGGTTGGCCGGATTCGTCGAGGTGTCCGCAATCTCCCACAAGCTGCAGCAGGGTCTGGCGGTAGGTAACGGGTTTACGGGAATCATCGTTGCTTGGTTGGCGAAGCTCGATCCGTTGCGAGTGGTCGTGGTTGCTGTGTTGTTGGCCGGGCTGCTGGTCGGGGGAGACCAGATTCAGATCAGCCTTGGGTTACCGGCTTCGATCGCCCAAACGCTTCAGGGTGCGATCCTCCTTTTTGTCCTGGGTGGTGACATCTTCAGCCGCTACCGGCTGCGGCTGATCCGGACCGCGGCAGACTGAGATGGACCTAGTCGAATCAATCCTCTCGATCGCGATTTTCGCAGGTACTTCCTTGGTCTTTGCCACCATCGGCGAGATCTTCACCGAGAGGTCGGGCATCCTCAATCTCGGTCTCGAAGGCATGATGATCATGGGGGCCGTCTCAGGTTTCGCCGCGGGCTACCACAGCGATAACGCGTATGTCGGAGTCCTCGTTGCGATGGCTGTAGGTGGTGTGTTCGGCCTGATACACGCGATCGCCACGATCAGCCTCCGCACGGACCAAGTGGTGGCCGGTTTGGCCCTCACGATTGGCGGCACTGGACTCGCCTCATTTCTTGGCCAGAAACTCGGTCCAGACGGCGGGCCTCTGGTTGGTTTGATCGGCCCGAGGTTTGTCAAGGTCCCGATTCCAGGCCTGTCGGAAATCCCTCTCATCGGCGAGGTCCTCTTCAACAAGGACCAACTCGTCTATCTGATGTACATCCTGGTTCCGCTCGCCTGGTGGTTTCTATACAAAACCCGCCCTGGGCTTCACCTCCGTGCAGTCGGTGAGAACCCCCAAGCTACGGATGCCCTCGGCGTGAACGTGTTCCGCCTCAGATATGGCTACACCGTGCTCGGTGGGGCTTTGGCAGGCTTGGCCGGCGCTCACCTCTCGCTCGCCTATACCCCTGGATGGACCGAGAACCTGACCGGCGGCCGAGGATGGATTGCGATAGCCCTGGTCATCTTCGCCACCTGGAATCCGGCGCGTGCCGTTCTCGGCGCCGTGCTGTTTGGCGGCGTGAACGCAATTCAGTTCCGTTTGCAGGCCGAAGGAACCACGATTTCGGCCAATCTTCTCAATATGACTCCATACATGCTGACGGTGATCGTTCTCGTGGCGGTGACGTTCTTCGAGGGATTCCGAAAGCGCGTGGGAGCGCCCGCCGCGCTTGGGCTGCCGTATAACCGCGAAGAACGAACGTGAACGCCTCTGGCGGGAGTTCTCCGGTTTGACCACTTTGCTGCTGAAAAATGCAGATGTCCTCGTCACGATGGGCGACGACGGGCGCGAGATCCACGACGGGGGCCTTTTCGCCCGCGATGGTTGGATCGAACAAGTTGGGGCCACGGCGGATTTGCCCGATCGGGCCGATCAGGTGATCGACTGCTCCGGAATGGTGGTGATCCCGGGTTTGGTCAATACGCACCACCATTTCTTCCAGACTCTGACACGCGCCCAGGCGCAAAATGCCGAGCTGTTCGACTGGCTGGTGGAGTTGTATCCGATCTGGGCCAGGATCACGCCTGAACAGGTCAAAGTATCGACCGTTACCGCGCTCGCCGAACTGGCGCTCTCAGGCTGTACGACCGCTTTTGATCACCACTACCTTTGGCCAGGGGGTACGTCGGTCGATGACCAGGTGGAGGCAGCACAGCAGGTTGGATTGAGATTTCACGCGGCGCGCGGCTCCATGAGTGTCGGTGAATCGCTCGGTGGTCTACCCCCGGACTCTGTGGTCGAAAACGAGGCCGACATCCTCGAAGATTGCGCCAGGGTTATCGCAGCCCACCACGACCCCGCTCCGGGGGCAATGACGAGGGTCGTGCTCGCCCCGTGTTCGCCGTTTTCGGTTAGTCCCTCGCTGATGTCAGAATCGGCCGCGCTCGCTCGTGCAACCGGAGTCCGGCTTCACACCCACCTCGCCGAGACAAAGGACGAAGAGGCGTTTTGTCTCGAGCGTTTTGGCATGAGACCTGTCGACTTTGCCGAATCGCTCGACTGGATGGGGACCGATACCTGGTTTGCTCACGCGGTCCATGTTTCTCCAGAGGACATCGACAAGATGGCGGCTGCAGGCACCGGCGTTGCCCATTGCCCGACGTCGAACATGCGTCTTTCCTCGGGAATTGCACCTCTCAGGGGATTCATGGACAAAAAGGTGCCGGTCGGTCTGGGAGTGGACGGCTCTGCTTCGAACGACGGTTCCCATCTACTCGGAGAAGCCCGACAAGCGCTCTTGGTGGCAAGGACTGCCAGGGCGTTGGAAGATCCCGCTTCGCCGATGGTGACCGCCCGCCAGGTGCTCAGGGTCGCCACGGCCGGCGGCGCTCGAATCCTGGGACGGACCGACATCGGCGTCCTCGAGGCCGGGATGGCGGCCGATGTGGCGTGTTATCGAACGTCGACCCCGGCGATGGCCGGTGTCGAGGATCTCGTTGCCGGACTGATTCTCAGCGGGCCGTTGTCTGCGGACAAAGTATTGGTCCATGGAAAACTTGTGGTGGACGGCGGCACCACCGTTGGCCTCGATCTCGATCGCCACCTCGCCCTCCATCGCGAAAGTGCCCAACGGTTGATGACGGGTGACCGGCGATAGGAAATCCCCGGCTGTTATTGCTGCTGGGTCAGGCGCTCGCGGGTGATATGGACTGCGACTCCCAATTCGTGGGTTTCGGTCCCGTGGTAGGTGCCGCGCAGGGGTAACACATCGTCATAGTCGCGGCCGTGGCCAATTTTGACGTGCCGGTCGCCCACGGATTGCAGGTTGGTGGGATCTAGCGCCCACCAACCCCAACTCGGAATCATCACCTCGACCCAGGCGTGGGTCTGAACCTCGATTTCGGCCTCCTCCGGAGCCGTCCCTATCGACTGGTCGAGCGCATAGAAGTAACCCGACACATAACGAGCAGGGATCCCTTGGCTCCGGTACATAGCGATCGCCAGGTGGGCGAAGTCCTGGCACACCCCCTGTCGTTGCTGATGGACCTCATTGACATCCATCCCGACGTACGTGGCGCCAGGGACGTAATCGAGCCTCTCCCCGACCCAAACGTGGATTGCGGAGACGGCGGTGACCAGGTCAGTCTCCGATGAGACCAACCCGGCGGCGATCCCGGCCACATCAACGCCCCAGGCGGTGTGCGGTGATCGTTGGAGATACTCATGAAATCCGGTGACAATTTCGTCGTTGCGATATTCGGCGGCGGGCAGACGAATGTCGTTTGGTTCGGCCCGGGCAGAGGTTTCAACCGAGGAGTCTGCGGCTACGACCAGTCGATTGTGCGGCATCCGGATACCGAAGGTGTCGACGCGCGTGCCCCAATAGTCCGTGTACGAGAGAACCCGACTCGCGGGTTCTGAAAACACGTTGTATCCGATCACCGTCTGATTGGCGTCCGTCGCGGGGCAAGCTCTCAGTACATTGTGTGATTCCCTGACCATGCTCGGGTAGGCGAACTCCGTCGAGTATCGAATCTCGAGTCGCATCAGGTGGACTCGACGATGTGGAGTTCGAGGTCGGTACCGGTGCGGAAGAACTGCTTTTCGACCGCGGCCCCGACTTCGTAGATGTCTGTTTGGAGTGCGTCAAAGAACTGATCGAGACCTTCGTCCATCACCTGCTCGATGTCGCAGAACTCTGCTCGGGCCCTGACCCTTCCGACGAGACGCAGGATGGAAGACGACGACGAGTCAGGGACAAGTCGCTGGAGTTGGTCCTCCGCGACCCGCAGGCTGAACAGAATACTTCGAGGAAAATCCGTCGAGAGCATCAAGAACTCCAGAACCCGGCTCGGATCAAACGAAGCGCGGTGTTCCTTGATGTAGGCCTCGTAGGCCGAGACCGACTTCAAGACGGCCAGCCAGGCGTGGAATCCCATCTGGCGGCCTGAGTGGAGGAGTCGGGTATATCGAACGGCCAGCAGCCGGCAGGTCATCTCGGCGCGTTCGAGCATCAACCCGAGAAGAATGAACCGATAGCCGGCATCTCTCGGCATAGTTTGTGATGCAACGCCTGCGATCAACTGGCATCTATCGCGAATCAAGCGGAATACTTCGTAGGGTTGAACCTCGAGGTCGGCGGCGAGGTCCCGATCGCCGAGCAGCAGATGGAAACGGTTGATGGCCTCCCACAATTCGCTCGAGATTCGATCGCGCACTCCGCGGGCGTTTTCTCGCGCGAGTGCGATCGAGGCCACGATCGAACCGGGATTGTCACCTTCGGTCACCAGGTAGCGACTCACCGTCGCCGCGTCGACCTCGGTATCGGCCAGTGCGTCATCGAGGTACAGGACCTCCATCAGTTCGCGCCAAGCGGTGGAGGCCTCGGCCGGGGGCGACTCCAAAACGTTGTGGAAAGTGACGTCCAACATGCGCGACGTGTCTTCTGCCCGCTCGACATATCTGCCCATCCAGAAGAGCGCTTCTGCGTGTCGCGACAGCATCAGAGCGGATCCTCGGCGAGGACCCAGGTGTCTTTGGAGCCTCCGCCTTGCGACGAGTTGACGATGAGAGATCCTTCTGGCAGCGCCACCCTCGTCAGCCCGCCAGGGATGACCTCGGTGTGACTGCCGGTGATGGTGAAGGGTCTTAGATCGATGTGCCGCGGCGCCAATTCACCCTTCACGAGCGTCGGGTGCGTTGACAACTGCACTATCTCCTGGGCGATGAAACCGCGAGGGTTGTTTCGGAGCTTCTCGGACAGCTCGGCCAGTTCTGCGTCGCCCGCTTTGGTGCCGATGACTATTCCGACACCACCGGCCTCCGCCACCGGCTTGACAACGAGCTGATCGAGTCGGTCGAGCACGGTTTTGAGCTGATCGGCATCCCATGGGAGATACGTTTCGCAGTTCGGAAGTATCGGTTCCTGTCCGAGGTAATACTTGATCATCGCCGGCACAAACGGATAGATGCCTTTGTCGTCCGCGGCGCCGTTGCCCAGGGCGTTGGCCAAAGTGACATTGCCTGACCTAACCGCCGACACGATGCCGGGAACGCCGAGTAGGCTGTCCCGCCTGAAAACAACCGGGTCCATGAACTCGTCGTTGACTCGCGAATAAATCACATCGACCCGTTGGAGGCCATGGGTTGTCCGCATCGATACGACGTGATCGTCAACGATGAGGTCACGACCTTCCACCAACTCGATTCCCATCTGGCGGGCGAGAAATGCGTGCTCGAAATATGCGGAGTTCGCCACCCCGGGGGTCAGCAGCACGACCGTCGGTTCACCGGCGGAAGCCGGAGGCGCCACCGCGTGAAGAGCCGTCAGAAGGGATGACCCGTAGTGGTTGACGGGCCGTACCCGGTGGTGGGCGAACGCGACGGGATGGACCCTTGTGAGCGCAACCCGGTTTTCGAGCACGTAAGAGATGCCGCTTGGCACTCGGAGGTTGTCCTCGAGCACGCGGTAGACGCCTTGCCCGTCTCGAACCAGATCGATTCCGGTAATGATGCACCGAGCTCCGAGCGGAACGGAGATCCCCCTCGCCTCTCGCAAAAAACCGTCGGCGGATTCGACGAGCCAGCGTGGGATGACACCGTCATTGAGAGCGGCCTGGCCGCCGACATACAGGTCTTCCAGGAAGAGGTTGAGCGCCTGCACCCTCTGGACGAGACCGGACTCGATATGACGCCACTCGCCGGCGGGAATGATGCGAGGGATGAGGTCCATCGGCCATGTTCTCTCGGTCCCTTCTTCACCCCCATAGACCGCGAAAGTGATTCCGAGGTTGCGGAAAATTGCGTCGAGGAGGGTCGCCCGATGGGCCAGATCGGCCGATCCCAACTCGCTGAAGCGTTGCATCAAGGCCCGGTAATGGGGTCGAATCTCGTCGCCGTCGAACACCTCCGAAAACTGGGTCAGTGCTTTTGTCGACGTGGTTTCCGGCATCAACCGAGTGTAGGCACCGACGGTTGTCGCACTCGATGGCGCGTTCGGCATCGCGTCATGCGGCGCCGAACTGCTCTATCAGATCTCGTCTTCTGGCGGTCCCGACTGATCGTCCCATCGAACCTCGATCATCTCCGGACGCTGCATGATTTGCATCACCGCGGTTTCGAGGTCACCGGGCTTGGTGCCGTCCACTTCCAGGGTGAGCGTCCTGACAGACTTGTTCTGCCCATCGATGCGGTCCACCACAGACACGTGTCCGACTACCCCGACTCTTTCAACGGCATCGAGTACAGGTGCCAGAGTGCCGTGACCGATCTGATAGGTGAACGAGAGGGTCCGCCGGCCGTGGCGCCGGACCATGGATCCTGATTGACGACCGATCATGATCACTACCAGGCCGACCAGTGCGGCGGTGGTGCTCAAAACATACATCCCGGCAGCGGCTCCGACTCCGAGAGCAGCAGATATCCAGATGGTCGAAGCGGTGGTCAAGCCCACCACTCCTCGACCGTGGCGGAGAATGGCGCCGGCGCCGATGAAACCGATACCGCTGGCGATCTGTGCTGCCACCCGGGTCGGGTCAGAGTCGGCGGCGACGTCGGAGAATCCATAAGCTCCGACCAAGGCGAATAGAGCAGACCCCATCGCCACCAGGGAGTGGGTCCGGATACCCGCAGCCTTGGCTCGCCGTTCGCGTTCGATCCCGACCGCGACCCCGAGGACCGCGGCAAGCGCGATTCGACCAATCAGTTCAATTGACGAAATCGCTGCGATCAACACGATCTGAGTATGACGAGAGGTAGACCCCAGCTCCTGCATTTCGGTCGGCAACCTGCGCTATCGCCTGCTGTCATCTCTTGTGGTTTACTTCTTTCCCCCAGCCTTCGAAGGAATTGGATGCGAGGCCCACATTGACCGAGCCGATTCTGGAAGCGCGTTCGATCTCGAAGCGGTTCGGGCCGATCGAAGCCGTCAACGAGGTCAATCTATCGGTTGATTCTGCCGAAATCGTGGCGCTGGTCGGCGAAAACGGCGCAGGCAAGAGCACCGTGCTGCGCATGATGGCGGGAGATGAGCGCCCCGACAGCGGAACCGTGCTGGTGCGGGGGACAGCTTTGACCGGGGGGTTGCAGGAGGCCCAATACCGCGGGGTTGGAATGGTTTGGCAGGATCTCGCCCTCTGCGACAACCTCGATGCTGCCCAGAATCTGTTTCTCGGTCAAGAACGTGGTGGTATCGCCCTGAACGAAAACGAGATGCGAGACCGGACCTTGGAAGCGCTGGCTCAGGTGGGGATTTCGATCGCCGATCTCTCGACACCCGTGGGGCGTTTGCCGGCCGGACAGCGGCAGGCGGTGGCGCTGGCGAGAGCCATGTACGCCAGACCCTCCGTGCTCCTGCTCGACGAGCCAACCGCCTCGTTGGGGGTCGCCGAGTCGCGCATGGTCGGTGAGTTGATGCGGCGTTCTGCCGCTGAAGGCACCGGCATCCTGTTTGTGACACACAACCTCGATGAGGTGTTCAGGGTCGCCGACCGCGTAGTCGTGATGCGCCAAGGGATGGTCACGGCGAGCGCGTCTCGCCAGGAGCTCAACCCCGATGACCTTGCAGCATTGATAAGCGGGGTGAGAGTCGACACCACCGCCAGCCAACAATTGCGAGTCCTGTACAGCCTCGTAGATCAGCTGGCCGCGGCCGACCCATCGGTCGCGCTGCCACTGACGGTCACTGCCATGGCCAACGCATTGTCGGCGGAAATGCTCAGCGTGTTTCTCACCGATCCCTCGCATCCGGGCGAGCTCGTCCGTTCAGCCGTGATCGGACTCAGCGGACCTTTGCTCACGGCCAATCGCCGGCTTCCGGTTGGCGACGATGGTGGCTCCGTGGGGCGGGCAGCAGAGCAACGAACGGTGGTTGTTGTCGAAGACGTCCGAACCGACCCTTTGTGGGCCCAATGGAGGGATGCTGCCGTCACTTCGGGCGTCAGAAGCACCTGGGCGGCACCGATCATCGGGCAGCAGGGCGTGATCGGGGTGGTGGCTGGATACAGTTCGTCGATCGGGCGACCACGGGAGGATCAGCTCGACTTGGCGGCTCTTTTCGCAGGCCAGGCGGCGGCGGTGATGGAGCGAGCGCAATTGATCACCGATCTGTCCGACCGGAACCGCCGCTTGGAGACCATCAGAGGGGTGCTCCAATCCCTGTCTGGACCCGATGCCCGATCCAGCGGTATCCCGTCGGCTCTACTTGCACTCTGTCTCGGAACCGGTGCGTCGGCCACGGCCATCTACGACCTTTCGATGACACCTTCCAAGCGGAGGGTGATCATGTATGCCGATCCGGGCAGCGACGAGGCCCTGGATGCCGCAGCCCTTCTCGATTCGATCTCGGGTGGGCTGACGCGGATGGAATCGGGTCGAGTTCACCGAATCGGGAGTTCCGTTGCAGGAGTCCGCTTCAGTACACCCGATGGCGAATCGGCGCTCCTGGCCGCCTGGACCGATCCGGCGCCGGGTGATGGTTGGGACGATTTGTTGCCAGATGCCGCGCGTTCTCTCCGAATCGCATACGAAAGGGAACATCTCGAGGCGGGAAGACAGGAATCGGAGGCGCTTCGGCGGTCGAACGATCTCCAACGCAGCGTCATCATGCGGTTGTCCCATGAGCTGCGCACGCCGCTCACGGCGATTCACGGGTTCTCTACATCCTTGCGCCAACCCGACGTCGAATGGCGTGTTGAAGACCGTGATCGATTTCTGGCGGGCATTGCAACGGAGTCCGAGCGGATGATCCGCCTGGTCGATGACCTGATCGACTCGTCCGTGATCGAAGCCGGCATCCTGCGTCTGGCCAAAGACTGGTGTGATCTTGGTCTGGTGATACGGGCGGCGGTCGATGTGGTTGCAGGCGCCTCCGAGGTCACGACGGTCGACGTCCCAGAATCGTTGCCGGCGATCTGGGCCGACCATGACCGGCTCAAACAGGTGTTCGTGAACCTGCTTGCCAATGCCATCCGCCACAACGAGGCCGGCACCAAAATCCGGATCGAATTGGTAGACGGACTTCGTGACGAAATGGTGGTGGTGAGGGTCAGCGACGACGGTAAAGGTCTTCCCCAGGATCTCATGTCGGCCTTGCTGAGCCAGTCGATCGGTCGTTACCCGAATCGAGGGTTAGGGCTCAAGATCGCGACCGGCGTGGTCGAGTCCCACGCCGGAATGCTCGTTCCCGAGTTGGTCTCGCGTGGCACTTCGCTTCTCCTCACCCTTCCGGCGGAGCCAAAACCGGGCGAAACGGACGACGAGAATTCGTGAGCACCCACATTCTCGTTGTCGAAGACGATCCGAATATCGTCGATCTGATTCGATCCAATCTTCTGGTGAGGGGCTTTCAGGTCACGGTTTCGACCACTGGCACAGACGTCGAAAAGTTGCTCGCTTCGGTCGGACCCGACCTCGTGATCCTCGATCTCACGTTCCCCGACGCCGACGGTTTCGAATTGTGCAAAAGAATCAGGGAGAAATCGTCGTGCGGGATCATTGTCGTGTCGGCCCGGGGTGGAGAGTTCGACAAGGTACGGGCTCTGAATCTGGGTGCCGATGACTACATCACGAAGCCGTTCGGAATCGACGAATTGACCGCCCGTATCACCGCCACCCTCCGCCGATCACGGCCGGCACCGCTGGAAAACCCCGAGGAGGGGACGGTCACCGTCCGTGACGTCGTTGTCGATTTCGGAGCCCAGGCCGTCATGAAAGGAGGGTCGTTGATTCATCTGACACCTACCGAATTCGCCATTCTTCGAGAACTTTCGCTTCACCAGGGCTCCCTGGTCCGCCACGCCAGCCTCCTGCGGCGGGTCTGGGGTCCAGGCTATGAAACCCAGACCGAATACCTGCGGGTGTACATCCGGCGGCTCCGCACCAAGCTGGGTGACGAAGAGGGCACGCTCATTCTGACCGAGCCCCGTGCGGGTTACAGACTGGCGCCGAAATAGCGGCCCCAACTGGCTACCTCGCCCATTTTCTCCATTCGGCCTTTTACGCTTTATTAATGTCGAGCCCACCGATTTTCACCCATCGTTCACGGTTTTGACATCTATCTTCGATATCGGAAGCGGCCCCGGGTCGCTTTGAGGTGTGCCGGCGAGCGCCGGCGCAACGCAGCAAACATGGAGGATGAATGAACAAGACGCGATTTGTGCGACTGGGTGCCCTTCTCGGCGCGCTCATGCTCGTAGTTGCGGCATGCGGAGGCGACGACGCCTCGGTGACAACCGAAGGCGCCGGGAGTGGGGACGGCGGCAGCATTTGGGTGTTGTTGCCCGACTCTGCATCGTCAGCTCGTTGGGAGACCGACGACCGCCGCTTCTTCAAAGAGGCGTTCGAGGCCGCGGGGCTGACCGAGGGTGCGGCCGACGGCTTCACCATCGTCAATGCAGAAGGTGACGCAGCCAAGCAGCAGCAGCAGGCAGAGCAGGCAATCGCCGCAGGTGCCAAGGTGCTGGTGATGGTGAACCTCGACTCTGGCTCGGCCGCAGCGATCATTGCCAACGCACGTGAGAACGATGTTGCGGTGGTCGACTACGACCGTCTGACGATTGAAGGCGACGGGGCCGACGTCTATGTGTCGTTCGACAACGTTCGCGTTGGCGCAACCATGGCCGAGGTTCTTGGGCCGGTCATCGACGGCTTGGGTGGGACACCACGGGTCGTGATGATGAACGGTGGACCCACCGACAACAACGCCAAGCTCTTCAAGGAGGGCTACAACGAGACCGTGAGCGCCAAGGTCGCTGCGGGTGAATGGGAACTGGCCGACGATCAGGACGTGCCCAACTGGGACAACCAGGAAGCGCTGACGATCTTCGAGTCGATTCTCAACGCCCAGAGCAACGCAGTCGATGCGGTGTTCGCTGCCAATGACGGAATCGCCAACTCGGTGATTTCGGCGATGCAGACCGCCGGCCTCGATCCGATCCCGGTCTCGGGACAGGATGCGACTACAGCCGGAATCCAGAACATCCTCACCGGATGGCAGACAATGACCGTCTACAAGCCGATCAAAGCCGAGGCCCAGGCTGCGGCGGCGGCTGCCCTTGCCCTGCTTCGGGGCGAGGACCTGACGGCCCTCACCGGTGACTTCACGGTCACCACAATCAACAACGGGCAGAAGGATCTCCCCTTCATCGCCCTGACGCCAATCGGCGTCACCGTCGACAACATCGCCGAAACGGTCATCGCCGACGGCTTCCGCACAGTGGAAGAAGTTTGCACCGGCCCGGCAGCGGAATCCGAGTTCTGCACGTCGCAGAGCTGATCCGACGACCATGATGTGGGGCGCCCCGGGCGGGGCGCCCCACAGATGACGAAAGGGAGGCGATGACAGACACTCCGCTGCTCGACGCTCGAGGGTTATCCAAGACCTTCGGCGCGGTGCGGGCGCTCTACCAGGTCGACTTCGATGTCCTTCCTGGCGAGGTCAACGCGCTGGTCGGCGACAACGGCGCAGGCAAGTCGACGTTGATCAAGGGGCTGGCAGGGATCTATTCGTTCGACCACGGCGAGGTCTCGTTCGAGGGAAGAAGTGTCTCGATTCATACCCCCCGCGACGCTGCCGCACTTGGGATCGAGGTCGTCTATCAGGACCTCGCTCTCGCCGACAATCTCGATGTAGTGGCCAACATGTTTCTCGGCCGCGAACGGGTCAACGGTTTCATCCTCGACGAGGTCGGGATGGAACGATCTGCGAGAGAGACCCTCGATAGCCTTGCGGTCACGACCCTCCAGTCCGTCCGGCTTCCCGTTGCCGGGTTGTCGGGTGGTCAACGCCAGTCCGTCGCAGTGGCAAAGGCTGTCATGTGGAATTCAAAACTCGTGATCCTCGACGAGCCCACCGCCGCTCTGGGAGTCGCCCAGACTCGCCAGGTGCTTGATCTGGTGAAACGGCTGGCGGACCGAGGGCTGGGAGTGGTGTTGATCTCGCACAACCTCCACGACATATTCGAAGTTGCCGACCGCATCACTGTGCTCAGGTTGGGTCAAAAGGTTTCGGTCTTCCAGCGGAAAGAGACGAATCAACAAGAGGTTGTGCACGCGATCACTGCCGGCAAGCTTGTGATCGTGCCCGGGATGGCAGAGGTGGATGCATGAGTGACCAGTCGTTTCAACTCGATCGCTCGGCGGAAACGACGGGCGAATATCTTCGTCAGCGATGGGTGGCGATCAGATCGGGTGATCTCGGTTCGGTCCCGATCATCATCGGCCTGGTGGCGATCATTGTCATTTTTGGATCGCTCAACTCGACCTTTCTGAGCGCAGGCAACTTCGTCAACCTGATGCTCCAGATATCCGGCACTGCCACCATTGCCATCGGCATCGTCTACATCCTGTTGATCGCCGAAATCGATCTGTCGGTCGCTTTCAACTCGGCAGTGGGTGCGGTGGTGATGACGCTCTTGCTCCGACCGGGCGATCCGGGGTGGCCCTGGTTCGCGGCGGTACCTGTAGGCCTGGCGGTTTCAACCCTGTTGAGCGTCCTGATGGGAGTGGTTGTAACCAGGGCGAGCGTGCCTTCGTTTGTGGTGACCCTCGCCGGAAACCTGGCGTTGAGCGGCGTCGTTCTCCTGCTGACCACACAATTCTCCACGGCGGGCACGATCACGATCTCGGACAAGGTCGTCGTCGGGATCGCCAATAGCTTCTTGCCCGACATTTGGGGTTGGGTTCTTCTCGCCGGAGCGGTGGCGGTTGCGGTGTATCTCGAGTCCCGGCGTTTTCAGAACCGCCGCGCTCGTGGTCTCTCGGTGAAACCGGCTTCGGTCATCATCACCCAACTCGGCGCTCTGAGCGCAATCGGGGCATTCGCCGTGTACTACGCCAACACCAACCGTGGAGTCCCGACGGTCACCCTGATCTTGGGAGCGTTTCTGGTGTTTTGGTCGTTCGTCGCCACGAAGACGCGTTTTGGACGCCACGTGTATGCAGTTGGTGGGAATCCTGAGGCAGCCCGCAGGGCCGGTATCAACGTGGCGAGGGTGAGGCTCGCAGTGTTTGCCATTGCGGGTTTTATGGCCGGAGCGGGCGGCATCATCTTCGCCTCGCGGCTTCGGTCGGTTGCCACCAACACCGGCGGCGGAAACCTGCTTCTGAACGTGATCGCGGCCGCCGTGATCGGCGGCACATCACTTTTCGGAGGTCGAGGCAAGGTGTCGAGCGCCCTGCTGGGAGCGCTCGTGATCACATCGGTCGACAACGGCATGGATGGACTGGGTTTGAACTCCGGCATCAAGTTTGTCATCACAGGCTTGGTCCTTTTGGGGGCGGTTCTGGTTGACGCTTTGTCGAGCAGGAAGTCCCGAGCCTCAGGTCGTTGACCGGACGTCGCCTCGTGGTCGGCTGGGCCCTATTGTGCCTGGTCGTCTCCGTAGTTGTCGTCGTTAT
The DNA here is from genome assembly GCA_041746105.1 of Acidimicrobiia bacterium. Taxonomy (GTDB): domain Bacteria; phylum Actinomycetota; class Acidimicrobiia; order Spongiisociales; family ZC4RG35; genus JBFHRE01. Next base: position 333,068 of record JBGTHP010000017.1, on the reverse strand, counting down.
CGACGGACAAGGGTTGGCTCCGGATGCCGTGGGGGCCGAGTCGGTCCGACCGGACGAACCGGGCCAATCCCAACTCGTATTCTCCGACGTCGCAGCCGAGGTCGGTCTCGATTTTGTTCACGGCAGCTTTCGTTGGGGGATATCGGCCGATCCAGAGTCGATGATGGGCGGCGGGCTGTGTTGGATCGATTACGACTCGGACGGCTGGCTCGATTTGTTCGTGGTCAACGATTATTCCCCTGCCGAATGGAGCAAGTGGCAGGAAGCCGGTGGGCTCCCCACGACCCATCTGTATCGGAACGAAAAGGGCCGGTTCATCGATGTGACAACGGCCGGCGGCGTCGGACTGGCGATACGGGGTCAGGGGTGTGTCGCAGCCGACTTCGACGGAGACGGTCGAACCGACCTGTATGTGACGAGCACCAGATTCAACGCACTTCTGTGGAACGACGGCAACGGCCAATTTACGGAGGGGGCGCGAGCAGCCTCCGTCGATGGCTACGGATGGCACACCGGTGCCGCCGCCGGAGACGTAAACGGTGATGGGCTCGTCGACCTGTTCGTCTCAGGTTACGTCGACCTCAACCGTCCTATCGAATCTCCCGCTTCCGGATTCCCGAACACCCACCTCGGCGTACGCGACCTCTTGTATATCAACAACGGCGATCGGTCCTTTGCCGAGGTTGGAGCCGATCTCGGATTGGATCGGGCCGACGAATACGGGCTGGGTGCCGTTCTCGTCGATGTCGACCAAGACGGGGACCTCGATCTCTACGTCGCCAACGACACCAACCCCAATCGGCTCTACCTGAATCGGCCTGCGAGCGGGTATCCCGGCTTTTCGCTCTCCGAGGAGGCCGAACGCATGGGGGTTGCCGATCCGAACAGCGGAATGGGTGTTGCTGCCGGCGATTTCGATGCAGCCTCGGGGGTGGATTTTTTCATCACGAATTTTGGGAACCAGGGGCACTCGCTTTATCAGGCGTCGGGTGGTGATTTCCTCGATTCAAGAGACGATTTCGGACCGGCGGGTGTGGGCGTCGGACTGGTCGGGTGGGGCTCGAGCTGGGGTGACTTCGATCTGGACACGGACCTCGACCTGTTGATCGTCCACGGCAACGTCCCGGTGCAGGATCTGGCGTCGGATCGGCAGCCGATCAAACTCCTCGAGAACCTCCTTGTCGGGCGAGGAGTTGAATGGTTTGTCGACGTGTCAGGGAGGGTCGGACTCGAAACGGTCGGGCCGCGTTTGGGGCGAGGCAGCGCGGCCGCCGACTTCGACAACGACGGAGACCTCGACGTGGCGGTCAATTCGATCGGCTCCCCGTTGACTCTCCTCCGCAACGACGGAGCCGCCGGGCACTGGCTCGGTATTTCCCTGGCGGGTTCACTCCCCGGCTCCATGGTGAAGGTCGTGCTCGGTGACGGAACCGAGTTGACCCGCTCGACGATCGCTGGCTCGAGTTATCTGTCGTCCGAGGACCCTCGACTCCTTTTTGGTCTGGGAGCCAACCGGGTGGTAGAAGTGCAGATCTGGCGGCCGGACGGCACGTCAGAGATCTTGACCGACGTTGTTGTCGACACCTTCATTTTTCTCAGGTGAGACCGGTTGTTGCAGTCGCTGTCACCGCCGGTCTGGGCGGGGCCACGTGTACCCTCCGGCAGCGGTTCTGAAAGAGGCCGAAAAGCTGCGCATTGAACCCGGCCGCGCGGGAACGCCCGACGGTTTTTGGGGTGTGAGGTTTGGATCCGGGGACCGCGATCGTTCGGAAGCTGAGGTGTTGTGAACAAGCGGAGGAGACGTCCCAGCGCCGACGCTCCTCTCGCGCTGGGGATACGGGCGAATCTTGGGCAGTTCACGCTGCTGGTTGGCGTGAATGCGCTGGTGGGGGCGATGCTCGGACAGGAACGAGCGATAGTCCCACTGATCGCAGGTGAGTTGTTCGGTATCACCGATTTCGCCACCGCCCTCACTTTTATTGCCGCGTTCGGTCTGGCGAAGGCCCCGGCGAATCTGGTCGCCGGAAGGTTATGTGACCGCTACGGGCGAAAACAGGTTCTCATCGCCGGTTGGCTGATCGGTTTGCCAGTGCCGTTGATATTGTTGTGGGCTCCGACCTGGGGCTGGGTGGTGGGGGCCAACATCTTGCTCGGCGTCAACCAGGGGCTGACGTGGTCGGCCACCGTGATCATGAAGATCGACCTGGCCGGCCCTGCTCGCCGCGGGTTGGCGATGGGGATAAACGAGGCTGCCGGATATCTGGCCGTCTCCATCAGCGCCCTGGCGACCGGCTTCATCGCCGCTCGGTTCGGGCTGCGACCAGAACCCTTTTATCTCGGCTTGGTGTTTGCCGGCCTCGGCCTCGGGATGTCTGTCCTGTTCGTCCGGGAGACAAAGGGTCACGTTTCGCATGAAATATCTCGGATGGGCGGAGACGAAGCAAAGACAATGCGGGGTTGGGAGTTGTTCAGAGAGGTGAGTGTTCGTAATCGCTCGTTGTCGGCGGTGAGCCAGGCCGGGCTTGTGAACAATCTCAACGACGGCATGGCCTGGGGTTTGTTTCCGATCGTGTTTGCCGGAAGTGGGCTGTCTATCTCTCGGATCGGAATACTGGCTGCGGTATATCCGGCGGTATGGGGATTGGGTCAAGTCGGGACCGGTCCTCTCTCCGATCGTGTCGGCCGCAAGTGGCCGATCGTCGCCGGAATGGGTCTCCAGGCGGTCGCGATTGCAGGTTTTGCCTTGGGGGACGGTTTTGCGGTCTGGATGGGCGCCGGGGTTCTGTTGGGTATGGGAACGGCCCTGGTATACCCCACACTTCTGGCCGCAATCGGAGATGTCGCCCACCCGTCGTGGCGTGCCTCCGCCGTCGGCGTCTACCGGTTGTGGCGCGATCTGGGGTTTGTGGTGGGGGCCGTGCTTTCCGGTGTAGTGGCAGATGTCGCTGGTCCCGATGCTGCGATCTGGGTCGTCGCTCTTCTGACACTGGCATCGGGGGCAGTGGTGGCCGTGCGGATGGACGAAACCCACCGACTCGAATAACCAGTGATCCGGAAAACCGGGGCGATCGCCCGCATCCATCCTCAACCACTAGCGCCGTCATGCCGATAGGTTGGGGCACGAATCCGAAGGGAAGATTCCAAATGACTCGCAACAAGGCGGCCATCGCCATCCTCGCCCTCGTCGTTTCCGCCTGCGGCGGCGGTGGCGAACTGGGCGCGGTGAGTGAGGCCGCAGCGCCATCGACGACCGGTGCTCCGGTTACCACGTCGGCGCCGACCACTACCACCCCTCCTCCTACGACATCGACGCTCCGGGTAGAAGACTCACCCGAGCTCAGGATCCTGCAATCGGCCTTCGCCGCCGGCGCCGAGTCATTCACCGGACGTTTTGAAGGAGTGATAGAGGTCATCGGTGGACAGACCGAGTCGGGTGTGGTCGATGTCTCTGTGCCGTTTGGGGGCTCGTATGACCACGCCGATCAGGAGTTGTCTTTCTATGTCGATTTGAGCGGGTTCGCTGCGGCCACCGCGGACGAACAGATGCCAGACGGTTTCGAGCTCCTTTTCGGTCGCATGCAGGTCCGCCAGGTCGGCGACACCGTGTACATCCAGGCCCCTTTCGTCACGAGTTTGCTCGGCGTGACCACACCGTGGGTGTCTCTACCCGCCGAGGAGGGCATGGCCACCGTGGACCAGTTCTCGACCATGTCACCGGTCACGCCCGACGAATTGTTCGAGGCTTATTCCGATATGCGTTTTGAGGTCATTGATCTGGGTGAAGAGTCGATCAACGGAGTCGTGGCCACTCATTATCGAATCGAAATCGACCTCGCCGAAGCCATCGCCCAGCTCGGCAATGCCGATTCACCCCTCGCCGGCCGGTCGCTCCCAGAAGGGTCTGTCCCCGTCGATATCTGGATCTCGGAGGACGGCCAAATCGTTCGATTCACCATGGAACTCGACGGTTCCGCTCTCGGCGACGAGGGTGATTTCGAGAGGATGTCGATGCGGTACGACTTCTATTACGGAGAAGACGTGGCCGTCGAAGCTCCACCGGCCTCCGAAGTGACGGACGGCTCGGCCTTGCAGGGTTTCGGGTTTCCCATGACCGGCGTCGAGGGCTGACCTCCAGTTCATCCTGCCAGTCCAACCAACAAGGCCGTGGTGGCCACGACCAACGTCGTCACGGCTGCCGTGGTCAGGATGCCGAATCGTGAAGACCGTGCCGCCCAGATGACGCCGACCGCGGGCAACGCCGCAATCGCTATCCAAGGAAAAGTGGTTGCGGCGGGGTCTGTCGACCAGGCCAGGGCTGCGGCCATCAGGTAGAAACCCGTGATGCTTCGTTCGCTTCGAACGCGACCCAAACGAACCGCCATGACCCTTTTACCGGCTGCGGAATCCGAGGACATGTCGGGAATCTCAAAAGCAACAAGCATGCCCAGATGGATCGGGATCAACACCGCAACGGCCCAGAGAAGCTCAGTGCCCGGTGTCGCGCCTTGAACCAATGTCCCGGTCAGCGGTACCAGCACAACGACCACCAGGGTGGTCGCCAGTTCGCCCCAACCCGATGCGACCAATCGCAGTGGGGGGACGGAGTAGACCCACGAAACGCTCAGGGCCACAATCCCGATTCCGATCAGGATCGGCCGGCCGAGAAGCACCATCGCCGTCACGGCCACGCTGCTGGTGACCTTTGCCGCAGTCAGGGCGACAATCGGTCGGAGATCTCCGCGTACCAGCACCCCACTTCCTCCCGAAAAGATCGTCCGGTTGCTGACTGCCCGATCGGTTTCGAGATCTCCGTATTCGTTGGCGTAGTGAGCGGTGAGCTGGGTTGCGGACACCATCACCTGCCCGAGCAAATAACGGCCGGAGGCGATGGGAACGGATGCGGCGACGGCTCCGAGCGCGTAGAGGAGGCCCCCACCAAGAAGGAAGTGGGGTCGGGAGAGCAAAAGGAATGATGTGACACGTTTGATGAATCAATTCTTTCATGCATCTCAACTACTTGTAGTGTCGACGTGGATGGAGAATTCTGGATAAGCTCACCCCGCCAGGCAGACGTCTCGAAGGAATCTAAAAGGGGGCTTCGTTGTCAGGCGTTCCATCCGTCGTCGGCGGTGATCGGCTTCTCAGGCGGTTCTTCGAACTGGCCGACGACGCCCGCCGCCGGGGAATCTCGAGACGACTGATCGAAGACAAAAAACTCGACGACCCGAGCATGATCACCCTCGATGGCAAGTGCCTCGTCAACTTCACCTCCTGCGGGTACCTCGGCATCAACATCGACCCCAGATTGAAGGAAGGAGCGATCCGGGCTGTGGAACGTTTCGGGACTTCCTACTCCTCGTCGCCGGCTTATTCGGCGTTGCCCCTCTATGGGGAACTCACCGAGAAACTCAGGGCAATGATGGGAGCCTCGGTTGTTCTCGCCCCCACGACCACCCTTGCCCACATGGCTGCGCTCCCGCTGTTGATCCGCAGCGACGACTGGGTTGTCATGGACTCCGCCGCCCACGCCTCGGTTCAGATGGCATTGGAGCTGACCCGCACAAATCCGGATCACGTTCTCACCGCTGAACACGGATCGGCCGAACACCTGGAGCGCTCGATCGAGCGAGCCTGTGCCGGATCGTCGGGGAATGTCTGGTACCTGGCGGACAGCGTCTATTCGATGCACGGCGACACCGCACCTTTTGGTCTGATCAGAGAGTTGCAGGCCCGATATTCCCGGCTCTGGGCATACATCGACGACGCCCACGGGTTCTCATGGGCAGGACTCAACGGTCGGGGGATGGCCCCGCATTCGATGGGCTGGCACGAGCGGCTGGTGGTGGCGGGAGGCTTGTCGAAATCTTTTGCCGCCACCGGCGGATTTGTGGCGAGTTCAGATGAGGAAATAGTCGATCTGATCGAACTCTGCGGGAGTCCCCTTTCGTTCGGCGGACCGATCCCCCCGGCGGCCCTCGGGGCCGGTATTGCTTCTGCCGACATTCACCTTTCTGGCGAACACGCCGAGTTGAACAAAGCATTGCTCGCTCGGCTCGATGTAGTGGAAGCGGTGGCATCATCTCTCGGGATCTCCTTCGGTACACCCGCCTCACCGATTCGCTACGTCGAAGTGCGACGAACCGAAACGATGTTCGCTATCGTCGCCGCCCTCAAGTCGGACGGTTATTACCTCAACGGCGCCATGTTTCCGATCGTGCCTGCGGGCCACGCCGGAATCAGGTTCACGGTCTCCCTGTCGGTCGGCGAGGAGCAAACCCGGTCGATGCTGGCCCGGCTTTCCCATCACCTTCGGGTGTTTGGCGTGATACCGCCCGAAATCGTGGTGGACCTCGCCGAAATCGAAAAAGACGAGAACCTCGGGCGTCGCTAAACCTCTGCCGCGAGGCTGCCGATGAAATCCATGTGCATCTGGCCCCCAACCTCGCGCAGAACCGGTATCCGTTGGCTGTCGTCATGGTTCTTCTGGCGGTGGCTCTGACCGCGGCGATCGTTCCTGACTTCCTGCCCGATGTTGGTCCATTGGCAATGATGGTCGGCCACGGGACGGCTGCGGTCCTGTTCTACAAGCGGCGGTCTGGCTCCGGTGTTGATGACGCCGACGCCTGGCGATTCTTTTCCATGGCCCTGGCCGCGGGGGCGATCGGGGTCGTGGTGGTTGGCTCATTGACGACTGCGGGAGTTGTTCTACCAGCCTTCGGGCCGGTCGACATCATCTTCCTCGGTGGCTACCTGGCTTTGGTCGCAGGGTTGGTGCAGATGGCACGTGGAGGAGAAGACGGTGACTCCTGGAAGGTCACGATCATCGACACCGCGGTCGGTGCCGTCGCGCTGTCGACCCTTGTCTGGATCGCGTTCGGTCACCGGATGCTGCAAAATCTCGTCGAGGCCGACACCTGGTCACGCACAATCGCCCCGCTCTATCCGGTCGTCGACATCGCCGTAGTGGTCGGTGTCATGGCAATGGTGCTTCGGCGTTCGTCTCGGCGGCTGGACCCCAAACTCATAGTGTTCTCGATCGGGTTGTTGGCCCAGGTATTTGCCGATTTGTCGTACCTGGCAGAGGGCGTAGGCAAGACTTTCGCAGATGCAACGCCTCGCTTCGATCTGTTTGTGTTCTCGTCGGCGTGTTATGTCACCGTCGGGATCTTGCTCTCGTCCGAACCCCATCCCAAGGAATTCCCTGACAGAGCTACCTCTCCGTGGTGGCTGATGTGGCCATATCTACTCTGTGCGGGTCTGATCGGGTTGCACGTCTACCACATAACCACCCTCCCGGTCACGGCCGATCAAGTGATCACCTTGATTGGGTCATTGCTCGTTGGGCTTCTCGTGGTCGCTCGTCAGGTTTATGCCATCCGCCAGAACCACGTTCGGATCGAGTACCAGCGGCGTGAACTGGTGGCCTCAGTTTCACACGAGTTGCGGACACCTTTGACCGGGGTGCTCGGGTATCTGGAGATCCTGGCGGCAGAGGACGGGATCTTCGCCAATGAGCAGCGCCTGGAAATGATCAAGGTGGCGGCAGGACAGGCCGACCAATTGTCCCGCGTGGTGACGGACATGGTGGCGATGGCCAGGGATGAAAACCGGGCGATGCCGCTGCGCAAGTCGACGACCAATGTCCTCGAGATCTGTCACCTGGCGATGGACCGCGCCGGCGAGTCGGATTGTGAGCTCAGGGTCGACCCGAGCACGGTCATCGAATTCGAGGCCGACCGCGATCGCTTGTCGCAAGGTCTTTCCAATCTGCTGGTCAACGCTCGCCGATATGGTCGCAAGCACATTCAATTGGTTGCGTTCCGGGGGACCGACCAAATCGTTTTCGAAATCCATGACGATGGGCCGGGTGTACCTGTGCGACATCGCGAAAGGATTTGGGAACAGTTCGAACGGGGCGCCCACCGCTACGACGCGACAATTCCGGGTGTCGGTGTTGGACTGACGATTGCAAAGGCGATTGCGCTGGCACATGGCGGCACCGCTACCTACCGTCGGTCGACGAGCGTCGGCGGGGCGTGTTTTTCGCTGAGTGTTCCGATCGCGGCACGATCGATCTCCCTGGATCCGGCCGGAGAACTCGTTACGCGTTGATCGGGTGATGTCAACCGGTCGGAAGTCCGCCGGTTTGGGTCGCTCCACAGATTTGGCAGCGCGTCTCGCCATAAGCCAGCCGCGACTGACAGGATCGACAAGTGCTTCCCTGGCGACGGCTGCGTTCCTGAACATCGGTGACGGCCTGTCGCAGGGCGTCCTCGTCGTGGCCGTGGGAGGAGAGCAGGAGCCACATCGCCTCTGTCAGCACGGTAAGCCGGCCCACCTGCTCCTCGAGGTCATCAACCTGGCGTTCGAGCCGGGTGCCGGCCAATGTCGAGGCCGAACCCACCGACAACGCTTTGGCGGCGCTCTTCTGACCCATCACGAAGCCAGAGATCCATCCAATCATCTGTTCAGCGTATCCCCGATGCTCCGAGACACCAGATGGAAGAGCCTGTCATTCCGACGAACGCATGTGACCAACAGCTCCCCTCGCTTGCTCTGCTTTGACGTAGGTCGGCCGTAACTCAACCGGCCGGGCGGGCCGTTTCTTCGCCCTGATTCGAAGGTTGATGGCTTCGACGAAGACCGAGAAGCCCATCGCAAAGTAGATGTATCCCTTCGGTAGGTGAGCATCGAAACCTTCGGCCACGAGTGACATTCCGATAAGCAGCAGGAAGCTGAGAGCGAGAATCTTGACGGTCGGATGATCGTTGACGAACTCGCTGATCGGTCCGGCCGACCACAACATCACGCCCACCGCAATTATCACTGCGGCGATCATGACGGCAAGAACGTCTGCCATTCCGACGGCGGTTATCACCGAATCGAGGCTGAACACGGCGTCGAGGAGCAGGATCTGGGCGATGACACTGGCAAATGATGCAGTTTTGACCGCAGCACCGTGCGCTTCTTCCCCTTCGAGTTTTTCGTGGATCTCAAACGTCGCCTTTGCCAGCAGGAACAGACCGCCAAGGATCAAGATGATGTCGCGGCCAGAGATCTCCACCGTCCTGACCTCGAACAGGGGGTCGGTCAGACCGATGACCCATGAAATGGCGAGCAAAAGGCCGATCCTCAGAATCATCGCGAGCGCCAGGCCGACTCTGCGGGCTCTTGCTTGGTCCTCGGCAGGCAGCTTGCCAGACAGAATCGAGATGAAGACGATGTTGTCGATGCCGAGGACGATCTCGAGGGTCGTCAGCGTGATGAGCGAGATCCAGATGTCGGGGTTGGAGATCCAGTCCACGACGTCAGGATACGAGGGAAGGGCCTAAATCGGTGGTCAGGCGCGGTCCTCGCTGAATGAGTGAGTCCAGACCAGCGCCGATTCGACATTTGGGAAAATCTGGGTGGGCGTTCCGAAAGGATCCATCATCTCGAAGCTCTCAAAGAGCAGCCGATGCGTTGTGTCGGTGGTGACAACTGCGCGACAGGCCGGCCCCGACGACAGCCCCTCCATGAAGAAAGCACGAACCTCTCGGTCGATATAGGGAAGGGCGAGGAGCTCGACGACAACCGGGACCGACTTGGAGCCGATCAATTCGTTTCTGGCATGGGCATACTCTTTTGCATCTGCGGCCGTCGGCGCCGATTGGAGATCGAAGACCGAATGAAGAACGCCATCCGTTCTCAGGGTGATCGAGCCGCAGGCGATCTCGCGCGTTATGGACATCTGAACGCGAGGGTACTGAGGTAAAGCGCCAATTGTGTGCTTGGCTCGCCCTTGGGACTTGTTTATGGTCCAATAGTCGTTGGCCGGTGCCAGAGTGTGCCGACGTAGTGGCGATAGAGGGCGGCTCATGAGCAACTGGTGGCGGACGGTGGGGCAATATCCTGCCACGTGGCTCGTAGTCGCCCTGGTCGGAGCAGCCGAATGGGCGCTTTTCGACTGGTTCAGCCCAGGAGTTTTCGGTTCTCTTGGTTTGGGCGCAGTCGGTCTTGTCTCGCTTGCCTCGTGGCCAGTGGTGATGTCTGCGACGGGAACGGTGCTCGCCCGCCAGCTCGCCGGTTCGCGCGACCTCGACGACCAAAAGGATCGTCTGATGGCGTTGGAACGCCAGCTCTCGTTGCTGCCGGACGATCGCCCGGCCCGCCAGCTCGCCGCGATCAAAGAAAAGCGGTCCGGTCTCGTCGACGTCTTGAGCCGGCGCCTCGATGCCGGTGAGATGACCTATGCCAGGTATCTCGGATCTACCGAGACCGTGTTCGCATCCGTACTCGACAACCTCGAAGAAGTTTCACTTTCACTCAGAAGTATTGACGCGATCGATCTGAACTATGTAGAGCGGCGCCTGGCAGAGTTGGATGACGCAGTTGACTCCGGCGCGGCAACCGAGCGGGAGCGAACCTCCCTCGTCGATCGACGAGACCTCCGCCGGTCCCAGCAGACCAAAGTCGCCGATCTGTTGGCGCAGAACGAGTCGGCAATGACGGCGATAGACCGCACCACGACGGCCTTGGCCGATGCCCCAATCGGAAAGACGCCCGCAGACGCCGAGGCCGCCATGGCCGCCCTGGAAGATCTGGCACGCCGCACCGGCCGCTACGCCACCGGATGAGATAATCAGAATCAAGGATCACCTGAGAGGGGACCAATGACCATCCAACCGCAACCTTCTACCGCGCTACCGGCGCTGGAGCTCGAGCTGAGTGTCGATACGGCCAAGGCCGAGCTGGCCCTTCCGGCCCCCGATCCCAGTGAGGAGCTGCAGCGGCGTGCGGCCGAGCTCGCGGCCAAGCTGCTGGCCGTCGACCCCAAAGATGGAGACTCGCGCGAGATCAGCAGGGTTGCGGTCGAGTCGATGGGGCGTGATCTGCAACAGAAAGCGGCTCATAGAAGCAAGATGTTGCAGGCTCCCGTCCGTGAGCTCGCCGCCGCCGCCGAGGACGGGGGGCCGGTCGCGAAGTCCCTCGTGGACCTACGGATCGAGGTGGAGAAGCTCGACCCTGGATCGGTCGACTTGAGCCCCGGCTGGATCACCCGGCTGCTCGGAGCAGTGCCAGGAGTCGGAACCCCTCTAAAGCGCTATTTCATGCGGTTCGAGAGCTCGCAAACAATCATCGATTCGATCATTCAATCACTGGAGAAGGGCCGCGAACAGCTCAAGCGAGACAACGTGACCCTCGCCGAGGATCAAAAACAGATGCGGGAACTGACCATTCTCTTGACCGATCAAGTGGCGCTGGCTCGAGCCCTCGACGCCGAGATTTCTGCTGCCCTGGAAAACGAGATCGGACCCGGCGATGAGCGGCGGCAGTTTGTGGAAGAAGAGCTGCTTTTCAGCCTCAGGCAGCGGACGCTTGACATCCAGCAACAGCTCGCTGTCAACCAGCAGGGCGTCCTCGCGACAGAGCTGATCATCCGCAACAACCGAGAGCTGATACGTGGGGTCAATCGATCGATCGATGTAACCGTCAGTGCGTTGCAGGTCGCCGTTACGGTGGCGCTGGCCCTGGCACACCAGAAGATCGTCCTTGACAAGGTCGAGGCGATCAACAAGACAACTTCCGAGTTGATCGCCGGCACCGCCGAGCGACTCAAAACGCAAGGAACCGAAATCCATCGGCAGGCGTCATCGGCGATGCTCGACATGGAATCACTCCGCTCGGCGTTCGCCGACATCACCGCAGCCCTCGACGAGATCTCCCGTTACCGGCGAGAGGCGCTACCGACGATGGCGGGATCCATACTGGAACTCGACCAACTTGCCGCCGAGGGAGAGGAAGCAATCTCGCGCATGGAAGCCGCTCGGCAGGCGAGCGCCGAGATGGACCTAGACGTCTCAGAATGAAACCGAGGGGGATAGCTTGATGACACCAAGACGCCGATCGCCGGTCTGGACCGGGATCGTGGTAATGGCGCTGCTGGCGTCGGCGTGCAGCGTGGGAGGGGATACCGAGCCGATTCCGTTCGATGAGGCGCAACAGAAACTTGATTCCCTGCTCGACGATGTCGGTTGGACCTCGAACATCGAAACCAGGGCTGCAACCGTCCAGTTCGACGACGTCGAGCTCAGTGACACGCTTCCGCCCATCACCGAGTTCCCGATCGTTGTTTCCTCTCCGCCCGGATCGATCTCGGCCGAGATATTCGCCTCCACCGAAAAATCGGGGTCCGATACGGACGGCTGGCTGGTCGAAGTGGCAGAGGAATTCAACTCGGCCGGCATCACGCTGGCCGATGGGCGTCCGGCCGCAGTCGACATCCGCAAGATCGCGTCAGGCACGGGTTACGAGTTCATCGCCTCTGGCAGAGATCTGCCCGATGGGTTCAGCCCGTCGAACAGGCTGTGGATCGAGATGGCCTCCACTCACGAGCAGATGACTCTTGTTGCCGAGAGTTTGGTGCCGAATGTGGCCGGGATCGTCATGAAGACCGATACCGCGGAACTGCTCCAAACCGATTACGGGTCGCTTGATGCTGGTTCACTCATCGAGGCAGTGATTGCCGGCGACGTAGTCATGGGATACACCGATCCGTTTGCATCGAGCACCGGTCTCAACTTCTTGCTCACGGTCCTCGACCAGTTCGCCAACGGTGACGAGTCGCGTCTGGTCGCCGACGATGTCGCAAGCGTTTTTGAACAATTCCAGCAGCGAGTCCCCTTCGTCGCTCTCACGACTCTGCAGATGCGGGATTCGGTCGAACGAGAAAGCGGCACGTTGGACGCGTTCGTCATGGAATATCAGACCTACGTGAACACAGACGCGCTACGTTCGGGGTTCGAGTTCGTCCCCTTCGGCGTTCGCCATGACAACCCGCTGTATTCGGTGGGCAACCCGGCTCCGGCGCAGCTTGAGGTTCTGGCGCTTTTTGCAGAGTTTTCTCAGCGTCAGAAGTACCAGGACTCCGCCCTTCGTTTTGGTTTTGATCCGCCAGATTACGACTCAACCGTGACCGTGCCTTCTGGCGCCACGCTGATCGCGGCCCAGAGACTGTGGAAAGAGAAGAAGGACGGTGGCCGGCCTCTGGCGGCTGTATTCGTCACCGACGTTTCAGGATCGATGAGCGGGACCCGGATCCAATCCGTTCAGCGAGCACTCCTTTCTGCCCGTGAATTCATCAGCCCCGATGCCAATGTCGGCATGGTCGAATTCAGTGATCAGGTTTCTCTGCGACTTCCAATTTCGGAGTTCGACCTGAATCAGCAGTCACGTTTTGTCGCTGCCATCGAGGAGATGGAAGCGGCGGGGGGCACTGCGATGTATGACGGGGTCCTCTTGGGGCTTTCGATGTTGCTGGAACACCGCCAATTGGTGCCAGATGCCAAATTGATTCTGATAGTGCTCACCGACGGCGAGACGATGGACGGGTTCTCCTTCGGTGACGTCGATGAGACGATCGCCGGCCTTCGCATCCCCGTTTACACCGTCGGGTTCGAGGCCGATATCACGGAACTTGCGAAGCTTTCGACCCTGGTCGAGGCCGCGAGCATCAACGCCAGTGAAGAGGACGTCGAGTTCAAGATGTCGGCTCTCTTCAATGCGGGAATCTGAGTGAAGGCCTTCGGTCTCTGGCTCGGCGGCTTCGTGGCCCTGTTCGGGATCTACGGTGGAGCTACTCACGCCGTCAGAAACAGTGACCCTGAACAGGTTTTTGTGATCGTCGATTCGTCATTCCAGATGCGGCCGGTCTGGGGGCAGGTCGCACGAACTCTCGACGCCATCGATGACGAGCGGTATTCCGAATACGCGCTTGCCACGGAAAAACAACCCGTGCACGATTTCACCGACCGTCTCACGTTGGGGGCGGTCGACGCCTTCGCCCCGTGTGACTTCGACGATGTGACAACCTATCCGGAAGCGACCGAGGCCGACGAGGTGATAGTCATCACCTCCGTCGACAGCTGCCCGGTCGACGGCCTACCCGAATCGTGGAGGGTGATCGAACTCTCGCCGTGATCGGCCATCAGCCGAGTACGTTGAAGGTGGCGAACAACTGATCCAGCGCCTCGATATCGGCATCCGAGGTGATCTGAACGATCATCAGTGCCGTGTACGAGAAGTCAGACGGCTCGGCGACGAGTACCACAAGTGCGCTGGAAGTCCCTCCACAGGCATCCCACACCTGGTACAGCCCGGTAAAGATCGGATCCGAATAGTCCGAAATGCCGAGATCTGTGCAGTCACCCGGTGGCGGTGCGAAGTCCGAGAGAGCGGTGGCGACATCGCCCACCGACGTGAGCTTCACGAAAATCATGCCCGGGACCGTGTAGGTGTCGATGAATCCGGCGAGATCAGGTGCCGCTGCAATGTACGGATTCTCCGTTCCGAACTCGTCGATGAACGGAGTGAGATCTGTGTCGCTCCACTCAAATGGCACGTCGACGATGATCGATCCCGTCGCGTCGGTCAGAGATGTGTATCCGGAGTAGGCGGTGCCCGCCCCGGTGCCGACCTCTGAGCTGATCTCTTGGGCAAACGAATATGCCAGTTCGATCGGCTGGCTGCCGTTGATCTCTCCTCTGAGCACCTCTGATGTATCCCAACGCAGAATCTCGACTGCAATCGGGCTCGTACCGGCGGTGCGGATGACATCGCAGTAATCCTTGAAAGTGCCATCGGTACCCACCGGGAGGCCGTTCATCGATGTGATGATGTCCCCGGGAAGGAGTTTGGCTCCGGCGGCGGGCGACCCTGCCGTGACACCGGCCACCCAGATTCCAGAGACACCGGCCGCGTCGTCATAAACGGCCCATCCGTTCACTCCCAGGGATTCGAAATCGCCGGTCATCAGCTTCTGAACAACCGGCTGGGCCAGGTCGGAAGCGATTGCATAGAACTGGGCTGTGGTGGTGGCAATCGCCCCACCGGCGTAATTCACTGCGACAACTTTGCCATCGGTGGACACCAGCGGCCCACCAGAGTTGCCTGGCTGAATGTTGGCATCGTGCTCGATGGTGTGGTCGATCGATGAGGTCCCGGTCAGGTCACCACCCGCCTGGGCTTTGGAGACGATTCCACGGGTGATGGTGTATCGGGGGTCGCCGAGGGGGAATCCGGCCGCGTATACGTCCATGCCGGCGGTGATCGAATCATCGAACCACTCGAGGTAGGGGAGAGGCTCGGATTCGATGATGTCGATGACGGCCAGGTCGTTGCATTCCGAGACGCCGAGAATTGTTGCGTTGTAACTCTTGGACGTGTCGCCGCCGATGTACACCTCGAGGGTGGCTGCACCGGCAACCACGTGATTGTTGGTGACGGCGAGCCCGTCGGGGCTGATGATGAAACCGCTGCCTGCGCCAGAACCGTCGGAGAAGCCGACCTCTGGGTCGCGGAATGTGCCCTGGGCGACGACCTGGATGACCGCTGGTTGCACGTCGCTGAATGCTCCGATTCCCGACGAACCGGTCGTGGTCGCCGGGGGATTGGTCGACGCAGGCGGAGCGGTTGTCTCGCTGCCCGTTCCGCCACACGCGGCAGCGAACACGAATGTGATCGCAAACGCCGCGCCAAGTTTGAGCTTTGTCGTCATGCAGGTCCTCTCCCGGTTCAGAATCCGCGCATGCTATCGGAGCGAAGGCCTTTGAGTCCGCATCCTCGGCTTTGTCGTTGCCTGACCACGTCGGACACGTTTTTGGCTCCGGCGCCATGTTCTCCTTTAGAAGCCGAAATCGGCACATCCCAAGGAGAGAGATCAATGAAAAGACACAGCAAACTGTTGGTACTGGGATTGATCGTGGCTGCCTGTGGCGGTACTCCGTCGTCAGAATCGGAGCCAACCGTTGCCCCGCCCGCCACGACTCAGACTGGCGAGACGAGCAGTACCGCTCCAGCCGCCGAATACTGCGATGGCAGTCCCGGTGAATTGATCTGGGCCCATGAGCAAGAACCTCCCGATCTCCATTTGAACGACCCGAACAACGGCCTGTCTATCACCTCGTACATCTGGCAGTCGATGTGGGAAGACCTCTACGGAGTCGACACCGACATCACGTTCTACCCAGAACTCCTGTCGGAGGAGGCCGAGGTCACGGATAACGGTGACGGTTCGGGCACGGTCAACTTCAAGCTGCGAGATGGACTCACTTGGTCGGACGGAGCTCCCTTGACGTCGGCGGACGTGAAGTTCACCTTCGATGTGATCATGGAGGGATTTGACCCAGATGCCGGTGGCGGCACCTACCTGATCAGCAGCCGGACCGGTTACGACCAGATTTCGAACTTCGAGGTCGTCTCACCTACGGAGTTTTCTATCACCTTTGAGCCCTTCTATGCCGGCTACAAGACCTTGTTCACAAACGTCTTCCCCGCCCACGCGTTTGGCGAGAACGCCGGAGCCGCCGAGGTCAACGCCGCCCTGGCAACCTGGCAGAACACCGCCGGTGAGATTCTCCCGTCGTCGGGACCAATGGTGTTCGAGTCTTGGCAACGTGGCGTAACGATGCATTTCGTTCGCAACGACCTCTATCACGGCTCGACGAGTCCTGACGCGGTCAATCGGGGGCCGGCATGTGTTGATGGGCTCCTGATCAATTGGGTCACGGACACCGACGCGCAGATCAACGCTCTCAAGAGCGGGGAGGCTCACGTCATCTTCACCCAACCCCAGCTCGCCTTCGAAGAAATCAAAGACGACCCCAATTTCATCGTCGCGGCCAAACCGGGCCCGATCTATGAGCACTGGGGCCTGAACGTACTTGCACGGCATCTGAACCGCCCCGAGGTTCGTGAGGCCATTGCTCTTGCTCTGAACAAAGCGCAGGTGGTCGAGACCCTATACGCGCCACTCTTTGGTGATTCCCTGTCCGCGATCGGCCTCGGTAACACCTACTGGATGGCCAACCAACCGGCCTATGAGGACCATCAGACTCCGACTGGATATGGCACAGGCGACGTCGCATCCGCCAGGGCGAGGCTGGAGTCGGCGGGCTACGTGGCCGGCGCCGATGGCATCTATGAGCACCCGGAGGACGGTCGTCTCGCATTGAGGGTGGGCACAACCGGCGGTAACGCGCTCAGGGAATTGCAGCAGCAGATCATCCAGGCGCAGATGAAGGAGGCAGGGATCGAGATCATCGTCGACAACGTCCCTGGCGGGGCCTATTTCTCAGAGAGGCCTTTCTCGAGCCCCAATCTGCTGTCGTCTGCTTCGGGAGGCACACTCGGTGACCCGACATTGGTCGACATCATGCAGTTTGCCTGGGTTGGTGGTCCCTGGCCTGGCGGCCAGAGTCCCAGCTATCTGAGCGGCACCGTCGTCGAAGGCGAGGATGGTCCGACTCCGGCGACAGGAAACCCTTATGGGTTCCGCAACGCCGAATTCGATGCCCGCTCCAACGAGTGTGATGCGCTGCTCGACGATGCAGAGGCGGCATCTTGTTACAACGAACTCGATCGTTATGTGACAACGTTGGAACTGGATCCCCAGCAGGGTCTGTTCATGTTGCCCATCACCCAGAAGCCGGACTTCTTCGCCTACTCGACCACCCTGCTGGCGAAAGGCGCGGTAGCGCCGGACGCCAACACGGCCGGTCCGCTGGCAAACATCGTGGATTTCGTCCTGCGCTGAACCTACGGATTTCGAGCGATCAGTGGTCCTCAGGCTGATCGGTCGAATGAAGACGGGAGCGGGCGGTGGCGGCACCATCGCACCGCCCGCTCCCCATCCGTCTGACACGTTTGGAGCGCCCGAGACATAAGCTGTGTGATGGTGCAAAGATCAGATACCGATTTGCTCCTCGCCAGCGCGGCGGGTGACAAAGACGCCTATGCGGTCTTTTTTCGACGCCATGTTCGATCCGTCACCAAATATGCCGTTCGAAGGTGCGGGTCGGCAGAACAGGTAGGCGATCTCGTAGCCGAAACCTTTCTGATCGGTCTCGAGGCGGCTAATCGGTACGTACCTGTTTACGAGACGGCCCTTCCGTGGCTGTTCGGCATCGAACGGAGAGTTCTGGCTGGGCAGCGAAGGCGCTGGTACCTGCAGAAAAGGGAGATGAGTGTGCACCCGGTCGTTGTTGGCGACGAATCCGAGGCCATCGTGGCCGCGATCGATGCAGCCCGCCGGCGACCAGAGTTGGAGTCGGCGCTAGCACAACTGTCGGATTCAGAACGTGAGGTGTTCTTGCTCGTTGCCTACGACGGGTTGTCTCCGATCGAGGCTGCGGCGGTGCTCGGTCTCAGCCCGAACGCGGCACGGCTGCGCCTCTCGAGAGCCCGCCGCCGCATGCGTAGTCATCTGGAGCCGGTCAGCCAGCCGACGGAGGTGCTCCATGCGTGGTGAGTTCGGGGACTTCTCGCTCGAAACACCGATGATGTGGGATTCGATCGAGGAACTGATCTTTCAGACCCGTCAACAGCCCACCGCCGATCACGGCAGATGGGCTGCCCTTGGGTCGATCGCGGCGGTGACTCTGGCAGCAGTTTTCTGGTTGAACTGGCCGTCGTTCGAAGTCACGCCGCCCGGGGCCGGGGTGAGTGTGTTCGAGCCTCGGGTCGATCAGAGGATTCCATCAGAAGACTGGAACATGGTTGTGTTACCTCCCGGATCCGGCAGCGGTTCCGGCGGGTTTGTCGTCGTCGCCTAGGCATCAAACGGGGCCCGACGCCCAGGACCCCTCAAAGGAATCGTGGACTCGGCCGGAGCATCCCTTGAGTTGGGTGTCTGACCTGCCGATCTGGAACAGGTGAAGGCCAGATCCTGGAAGACGCCTTGGTTCGCCGCGGCAGCGGCTGCCGTGGTCGTTTTGTCCGCAACCGCACTGCTCGATTCGTTCGCGCGCACCGCCTCTCGAGTCGAGGCGCGATCCGCCATCACGGCAGACGCGGATGCCCTCGCCCGCAACCTGTCCGACGTTGTCGCCAGAGAGTCCGCTGCGGTAGAAACGCTTGCCGCCTTCGTCGAGATCGCCCGAAATGATCCAGAACGCCTCGCCAAGGACTTTCCGGTGTTCGCAGAGGCCGTTCTGGCTCAGGGTCGCAGCATTCTGTCGATCCAACTGGCCCCGGACTCCATCCTCGAGTACGTCTATCCAATCAAGGGCAACGAGGCCGCAGTCGGTCTCGATCTCATGGCCGACCCAGACCGAAAAGCCTTGCTCACTCCTGCCATCGCCAGCGGCGACACGGTGATACAGGGTCCGGTTGGACTGGTCCAAGGTGGAGTGGGGATCCTGGTTCGCCGTCCCACCTACAACCCGGATGGCAGTTTTTGGGGGTTCTCAGCGGTTGTCCTTGATTGGCCGGGAATCGAACACCAAACCGAGTTCAAATCTCACGAAGGCGTCGTAGTGGGACTTCGTCGTCAGGGGGAGGACAAAATACTGGCAGGTGAAGCAGAGGCATTCGAAGCCGAACCTGTGATCAGAGAGCTGAGGGTGGGCGGGACCGACACGTTTTGGGAACTGGCGATCCGGCCGGCCGAGGGCTGGCCCAGCGCCGCCGCCGAGACCCCATTGGTATGGGGAGCCGGTTTCAGCCTGAGCGTCCTCGCCGCCATTCTCGCTTTTGGTATCGCTCGTCAGCCGGCGGTACTCAGGAGAGAAAGGCAGCTGGCGATAGAGGATCTGGCTCAGGCCGAAGCCAGGCATCAAGCGACATTTCATCATGCGGGTGTCGGCATCGTCGTTGCCGCAAGAAGTGGTGAGATTCTGACCGCCAACCCGGCATTCCGGGACATCGTTGGTCTTCCGCAGGGGGGCCAGGTGGGGGGTCGCAACGTCCACGAGTTCATCGACCCTCGCTTCCGCCGCGGATACATTCGCAAGCTGATCCAGCTCTCGGCCGGCGGGGGAGCCGTCGAGCACGAGATGACGATCGCGGGCGACGGCCTCGAACGATGGTGTCGCGTGCGGTTGACGATGATGTCGATGGGCCCTGGGACCGACCCAATGTTTGTTGGCGTGGTCGAGGATGCGACAGAGCGCCAGAGGGCGCTGGCGGCGCTCGGCGCCAGCGAAACCAGGTATCGCGATCTGTTCGAGAGTGCTCCAATCGCGATCCAGCGCGAAGACTATCTTGCCGCCAGAAACGAGATGTTGCGGCTGAAATCGGAGGGGTGGGATCTTCGAGCGAGGTTCGAAGCCGACCACAAACTGGTTGGAGAACTGCTGAAGATGGTCTCGATCGTCGACGCCAATCCCTTCGCTTTCGAGTTACAGAGCCACCTTGGGTCTTTCGGCTCGCATTCGAGCTTGGGCGATCGACTTACTCCGGAGTCGCTTCCGACCTATGTCGAAACTCTTCTCGCCATCGCCGAGGGGCGCAACGATCTCGAGTTGTCCGTGACGACCAGGGCGGAAGACGGCTCGCTGATGTACCTGGTGGTCAGATGGAGGGTTCCCATGGTGGATGGCTCTCCTGACTACTCGGCGGTGATCGTGACGATCGCCGACGCAACGAGTCTTCGTGAAACGGAGGGGCGACTCCAAATGCTGCTCGCGTCCAAAGACCGCTTCTTGGCGTCGGTGGCGCATGAGTTGCGGACGCCTTTGACCGCAGTCGTCGGATTCGCCCGCGAATTGCTCGATCAGTCGGGTGTCCATTCGCTGGCGGATCGAGCAGAATTCCTCAGCCTCATCGGCTTCCACAGCAATGAGATGGCTCACCTCATCGAAGACCTCTTGGTGGTCGCGAGAGCCGACATCGGTGAAGTCAGGGTTCTCCCAGAGCGCGTGAACGTGGCAGCGCTCGTGCTCGAGACGATCCATTCTCTTCCGGATGTCGTTATCCCTGTGCTGGCGCCAGACGGCGAGCTATATGCGTGGGCCGATCCGACCCGGCTCCGCCAGATCATGCGGAACCTCTGTACCAATGCCGTCCGTTATGGCGGCGACGAGGTCACTGTCGCCGTTCGGCGAGTCGAGGGCGACACTGCGGTGGTCGAAGTCGGCGACAATGGCCCAGCCCTGTCGGCTGCCGACATCAGAAGGATCTTTGAACCCTACGAGCGATCGAATTCTGTGGCCTCGCTTCCGGGATCCATCGGTCTCGGCTTGACGGTGTCGAGAGCCCTTGCCCGGCTCCAGGGCGGCGATCTCGACGTTGTGAGATCGGGGGGCAAGAACGTGTTTAGGGTTTCGTTGCCACTGGTGATGACCGCAGAGTCCGGTTCTTCCCGCGCCCCTATCGCGTGATTTCTCGTAGCTAGGAATGGGCGAGCCGGGCCGCCTCGATGATCTCGATCGCGCGGGAAGCATTGTCCCACCCGAGCGCAGCGGTTTTTTTGTTCTCGAGGTCCTTGTACACGGAAAAGAAGTGTTCTAGTTCGAGTCGCAGATGCGGAGACAAGTCCTCGATGTCCTTGGTCGTATCCCATCGCGGGTCACCCGCAGGAACGGCCATGATCTTGTGGTCGGGGTCGCCTTGATCCTCCATCAGGAAAACGCCGATGGGTCTGACCCTTATTCTGCACCCAGGGAAGGTCGGCTCACCAACCAAGATCAGCACATCCAATGGATCACCGTCTTCTGCGAGGGTGTGCGGGAAAAACCCGTAATCGGCCGGATAACGAGTTGCGGTAAACAACATTCGATCGAGGTAGATCTCGCCGGTCTCGTGATCCATTTCGTATTTGTTCCGGCTGCCGCGCGGGATCTCGACGATGACAACCCATCCGTGTTCCAGGTCCACCACTGGCTCCTTCCGACTGGTGGATGGTAACGGAGCCTGGCGGGTCCCGACCGGCTGAGGCTTAACGGAGGCTGTTATGCGCCGACCGGGTGGTCATCGAGATCTCGCTCGAGGAGAAGCCGTGCCTGCCCACAAACCCGGATCGGTCGACGACCAGATAAAACCTGGTGCCGATCTTCGCGGTATCGATCTGGTAGGGGCGGATTTGGCCGGTCTCGATCTCTCGGGATGCGATCTGTCGGGCGCCAACCTTGCAGGAGCCGATTTGAGCGGAGCAAAACTGATCGGGACGAATCTGGCGCGCGCCCACCTGGAACGAGCCACTCTGAATGGAGCCCAGATCATCGGAAGCGATCTGACTGGCGCCGACCTCACGGGGATCGAAGCCGCTCGGGTGGTGATCGGCAACAGCGATCTGACAGACGCGATCTTGTTCAACGCCCGCCTTTCTGATGCATCGCTCTCGCATTCGATCCTCGAGAACGCCGATCTGAGAGTCGCGGACTTGACCGGCGCCCGCCTCCATGAAACCGATTTGACGGACGCAGACCTGTCCAGGGCGAACCTGGAGAGGGCCGACCTGACCAAGGCCCGAGTCCACCGTGCCCATTTTGGCGACACAAATATGCAGAGGGCCCGTCTCAAAGGAATGGATGGTTACGGCGCCGCCGACTGGATCGGGGCCGACATCCTCGACACCGATTTCGCCGGGGCGTACCTCGCCCGCCGCCACATCATGGATCAGAACTATCTCTTCGAATTCCGGCACAAGAGCAAGCTCAATGCCCGTGGTATACCGGATCTGGTGGTTGACCTCGGATTGTGGGCGTAGCTTTCTGCGTTGGGCACTGTGGACCGCCATACTCGCCATGGCGTTCGCCTTGGCTTTTGGCGTGGTTGGTCTCGACCTCGGCGATCACCCGACCCGGCTCTCTTTTGTGTACTTCAGCGTCATCACCATGACCACCCTCGGATACGGCGATGTTGTGCCTTCCACCGGCACCGGTCAAGCCCTCGCCATGTTCGAGGTCCTTGTCGGATATGTGATGTTGGGTGGTCTTCTCAGCATCTTTGCGACCAAGATGGGGAGAAGGGCTGAATGAGATTTCGTCGGGCTGCCAACGAGACCACGAACGCGGCGTTTGACGAGTTGAGGCGTGCTCTCGACACGGCGGCGTTGCCGGCGATGCCGGCGGCGGTCACGGGTGCAATCGAACGACTGGCGGATCCCGACTTCGATCTGGGCTCGGTGGCCGACATCCTCTCTCGCGACCCCGGGGTTTCGGCGAAGCTCCTTGCGGTCGCCAACTCCGTCCTTTTTGCCCCTCGGAGCCCCGTGACCGGCGTCGCCCAGGCGGCCATGATGCTCGGTCGCAATCACCTCGAATCGGTGCTTCTTTCTCTGGCGGCCGGCGGTGCGATCAACCGGGTGGTGCCGCCCGACTTCGACATTGAGTCCTTCTGGACTTCGGCCGCCTTGGGTGCGTCCGTAGCCGGTGCTCTCTCCGATCGCTTCGACCGGCCTCGACGGTCAGAAAATTTCACCGCAAGCTTGCTGTCCGACCTGGCAGTACCGGTCCTGCACGCGGTGCACCCCGGTTACCCGGAGTTCTATCGCCGATGGGCCGCCGACCGTTCTGAACCGCTGGCGGCATCAGAACGAGCGTTATTCGGCTGGACTCACGGCATGGCTGCTGCGTCGATGTTCGAGCAATGGCGGTTTCCGCAGGTCATCTGTATGGCCGTGGCAGAAGAAGGAGACCCGGCGGCCGAGCACACCGAGTTCCCGATTGTTCGCTTCGCCGCTGCACTTGCCGAGGCAGATCCTGCCGGGTCCGTCCCGAGGTGGCTGGCGTTGCAGGCTGAAACCATGTGGGGGCTGTCGGTGGACGACGTCGAGGAGGTAGTCGCCGGCGCCCGTCTCGATTCTGCACCGATGGTTGAATCGCTCGCTGCCTGACCGAAATCTCCGGTAGTCGCAGTTGCCGCTTATGGATGGGTGTCCCGGGTCGACGGGAACGGTGTCCTTCCACCCGGAGCCAGCAGTGCAGGCAGATGCGCCGAGAGTCCAACTTCATCGCCCACGTCTTCGCGAACTGTTCGGTCATGGTGGCACCGCTCTGGATTACGAGATGTGGGGATCTGTTCACACCGTCATTCGGTATGTGAATCTGGCAGTTCTCCTCATCGTCCACGTCGGGCTCACGTCCTATTTCGAGTGGGAGGGCGGAATGATCGTCGCCGGATATGCGGTGGTCTATGGAGCAACGGTCGTCCCGCTGACCACTCGCCGGCGACGCCTGTCGGCTGTTCCTGGCTTGGTGACAGATCTCTCCTTTCTCGTGTTGGTAGGTGTGTTGAGCGGCAGCCCAACAATTGCAATCGGCTGGATCACGGCCCAGTTCGTGTTGGCGATGGGAATCCTGGATTCACGAGACGCCCTCAGGGTTTCCGTGTACGGAGTCGCGGTGACCGTGGCTGGTGTCGCATTCGGCTCGAACATCACCTCGAATGCGCTACTCGAACCTCGGCACCTTGCGTTGTATTCGGTGTTTTCATTTGCTGGTTCCGTCGTTGTTGTGTTCCTGGCGATGTCGGCCTCTGGAGCCAGGGCCAATCGCAGGGAGCAACGCCTCGCACTCGCCAGAGAAGAGCTCGAGCGCGAGCACCTTCACCAGTCCACCCTTTTTGGGGCCTTACCGATTCCGGTGCTTGAAATCGACGCCTCGGCCGCAGTGGAAAGATTCAGCTACTTGCGGAAGGAGGGCATCTCAGAACTGTCCTCGGAGTTCGACGCCAACCCGGCACGCCTTGACGCTTTGATAGGAAATATCTCGATCAATGCCGCCAACAGCCAGGGCGCCGATCTCGTCGGGGTTCCCGACCTGATCGGCCCGCTCCCTGTCCATACCCTTTCGGTCTCGGTCAAAGAACTCCTCGGCAAGATTCTCTCCCTCGTTTGGGATCGACATGCACGGTCGGAGTTCGAGATCGACATCGAGCGGGACGGCCAAACCAGGAGCTTTTCGGTGACCCTCGTCAATCCTGGGGCCAGGACCTTTGCGTTTGACAGGCTCATCGTCACCGCAGTCGACTCGACCGAGGTATTGACCATGTTGCGCCGGCTGGAGCGCGCAAAGAACGAACTCGAAGCGACGAACCACGAGCTCGGCTCAACCCAGGCTGCCTTGCTTCAGTCCCAGAAGATGGAAGCGATCGGGGTTTTGGCTGCCGGCATAGCCCACGAGATCAACACGCCAATCCAATACGTCGGCGACAACGTCCGCTTCCTCGGCGAGTCGACTGCCGATGTCATCAATCTTCTCCAGGCTGCCTCGAGGGTCGCGGAGGAGTATGCGGACAGGGGTGATCCGTTTGTTGACGCGCTGCAGACGGCGGTTGAGCGGGCCGACGTCGAATTCCTCATCGAAGAGATGCCGATGTCTGTTGCACAAGCTCTTGACGGAGTTTCACGGGTCGCCGAGATCATCCGAGCAATGAAGGACTTCGCCCATCCCGGTAATGAGGAACCGTCAACCGTCGATGTCAACCACTCGGTTTCTTCAACCGCCATCGTCTCTCAGAGCGAGTGGAAATACGTTGCCGAACTCGAGACGATCCTCGACCCCAACCTCCCGCCGGTTCCGGCATTCTCAGGGCCGCTGAACCAGGTGCTGCTGAACCTGGTCGTGAACGCAACCCATGCAATCGCCGGGAGGTCTGAGGACGGTCTGGGAAGGATCGTGCTGCGGACGACATTTGATGAACAGTTCGTGACCGTCTCGGTCTCTGACAGCGGCACAGGCATGCCGCCGAACGTTGTCGAGAAGATCTTCGACCCCTTCTTCACCACCAAGGACGTCGGCAAAGGCACCGGCCAGGGACTCGCGATCGCCCACCAGGTGATTGTGGATCGCCATCGGGGACGTATCGACGTCGAGACGGTTCTCGGCGAAGGCACCACCTTTCACGTCCGGTTACCGCGCTCGGTCTCGGAGGTCGCGGCATGACCGTTCAGGTGCTTTTTGTCGATGACGAACAGAGCATTCTCGACGGAATGCGACGGATGCTGCGCAAGGACCGCGCCGACATCGAGGCGGAGTTCGTTCCGTCGGGACCGCACGCCCTGGAGCTCATGGCTCACAAACCCTTCGACGTGGTTGTCTCCGACATGCGGATGCCGCAGATGTCGGGACTCGAACTGCTTTCGACAGTGAAGGAGCGTCACCCGACGGTTGTCCGGATTGTGCTCTCCGGCCATGCGGAACGCGAGATGATGCTCAAGTCGGTCGGGGTCGCCCATCAATATCTGCACAAGCCCTGCGATGCAGACACCATCCGGCGCGCCGTGATGCGTTCCATACGTCTCCGTGGCCGTTTCCAGGAGCCTGCTCTTCTGGCAGCCGTATCCGATCTCGGCCAGCTTCCGACCATGCCATCGCTTTACGCCGAGATCACTTCGATCCTGCGAGAGGCGGACGCCACACTCCACGAAGTCGGATCATTGATCGCCAGAGATCCCGGTATCACGACCAAACTGCTCCAGCTCGTGAACTCCTCCTTTTTTGGGCTGGCACGCGAAGTCTCGAGCCCGCAGGAAGCGACGGCGCTTCTCGGTGGGGACGTCGTCAGCTCCGTGGTTGTTGCCGCCGAGCTCTACTCCGCCGCATGGATCCCTGCAGAAGAATTGGACCGCCTCTGGCTGCGTTCGATGCAAGTCGCAAACGCGATGGGAAAACTTGCCCGACATGTCGGGCTCGATGCCAAGATCGATTCGTCGCATCTGGTGGGGATCCTCCACCTCGTGGGTCGGATGGCGGTTGCGGTTCGCCGACCTGAGATCTTCAAGGGCGCGCCAGAGCAAGAGCGAGCGGTTCTGGGGTACTCCTGCGAAGACATCGGTGGGTACTTGCTCGATATCTGGGGATTGCCCGATGGGGTGGTCGAGGCTGTCACCTGTTACCGGCGTCCGAGCGAAACCATGGCAGAAGCCATCACGGTGACATCTCTGCTCCACTGCGCAGTGGCCACATTCGAGGCCGGCCCCGATGGTCAACCGGCACTCGATTATGAACACCTCGAAGCGATCGGCGCTGTTGACCAGATCGATCATTGGGTTGGTATCTGCCGGGAGGCGATGTATGGCTGATCGGGGTGTTGCTGGTAGATGATGAGCCGAACATCCTCGACGGTTTTCGCAGGGGGCTGAGAAAAAACTTCGATCTGGAGACGGCCGCCGGCCCGGAACTCGGTCTGGCGGCTTTGGCCGATTCTGGCCCTTTCGCCGTCGTCGTTTCGGATTTCCAGATGCCTTCGATGAACGGTTTCCAGTTCTTGAGTGAGGTTGCGCGACGAAACCCTGAGACTGTGCGCGTCATGCTCACCGGTCAGGCCGATCTCCGGGTGGCGGCGTCGGCGGTGAACGACGGCAATGTTTTCCGATTTCTCACCAAACCGTGTGGCACAGATGATCTGGCTCTGTCACTGAGCGACACAATCGTCAGATGACCGACCTGGTTGGTTCGATCCTGGGCGAGTTCGCAGAAAAGGACCGATGGCAGGTGGAGCTGGCAGCCCGTTTGACCCAGATAGGGTCCTTGACGTTCCCCACCGAACTCCGTCGCAAGATCCAAACCGGAGGGGTGCTCGACGCCCGCGAATCCGATGCTGCTGCGCGCCAGCCGGAAGCTGCCTTCCGGTTGCTCAAAGACATTCCTCGGCTGGGTCAGGTGGCAGAAATGATCAGACACCACGGGGCGCCTCCGGACAATCTGCCTTCCGGTCATGAGGTTGGCGATGGCGCCGAATTGGTTGCGGCAGGTGCCCACGCCCTCGATGTGGTGGCGACCTATCAGGCACATCTGATCGCAGGTGGATCGGCTGCGACAACAAATGCATTGCAGAAACCTTTTTCCAGCCCTTTTCGTGCCAGGTTGCTCAAGCGTCTACTCGGCGAGCCTGCGCGAGTAGCTCATACCAGGGTTGAGTCGGTTGTGGTCAGTCGGCTGGTGCCGGACATGGTCGTCAACGAGGACGTTCGCTCAACCTCGGGAACACTTCTACTCGGCAAGGGACATCGGGTCACCGCCCCCATGATTCAAAGGCTGGCTCGCATCTGCGAGACGATCGGCGTGGTCGAACCGTTCGAGGTAGTCATCACCATTGAAGCAGCGGCCTGAGATATTCAGGTCCGCAGCTGTCGTCTCAGGATCTTGCCGGATGCAGACTTTGGGATTGCGTCGAGGAACTCGACGTGACGGATCTGTTTGTACGAGGCGACGCGGCCGGCAACGAACTCGCGTATCTCGGCCTCCGTCGCGCTATGTCCCGGCTTGAGCACGACGAAAGCCTTGGGCAGCTCTCCTGCTTCTTCATCGGGGACACCGATCACGGCTGCATCTGCGACTGCATCGTTGGTCAACAACAAAGCCTCGAGTTCTGCGGGAGCAACCTGAAATCCCTTGTATTTGATGAGTTCTTTGAGGCGGTCAACGATGTAGAAGTGACCGTCGGCATCGATGTGGCCGATGTCGCCGGTGTGGAGCCATCCCTCAGCATCGATGGTCGCAGCAGTGGCCTCCGGATTGTTGAGGTAACCCTTCATGACCTGCGGTCCACGGATCCATACTTCTCCGTCCTCGTCAACATCGAGATCCTGTCCGGTCGCCGGGTCCACGACCCGAACCTCGGTGTTGGAGATCGTCACCCCGATCGAGCCGGGCTTGAACTGCCCCGGCGGGGTGGCGTGGGTGATGGGACTGCTTTCGGTCATCCCGTAACCTTGCACAACTTCACATCCGATTCGTGCGCCCGCTTCGAGCGCCAACTCGGCACCGAGCGGGGCAGCCCCGGAGAAGATCTGTCGAAGGCTGCTCAGATCGTACTTGTCGACCATCGGATGTTTGGCCAGGGCGAGAACGATCGGGGGCACCAGATAGGCGATCGTGATCCGATGCCTCTCGATCAGGCTGAGGAACTCCTCCAGATCGAAGCGAGGCATTGTCACAACCGTCGATCCGTGGTGGATCACACCGTTCATCAAGACTTGCATTCCGTATATGTGGAAAAAGGGCAACACCGCGATGCAACGGTCCTCCGTACCCCTGACTTCGATCGCGTGCCTGGCCTGTGCCAGATTCGCCGTCAGGTTGAAATGGGTCAGCATGACTCCCTTCGGGAGACCGGTGGTCCCGGACGAATATGGGAGCACAACCACGTCGGAGCGGGGGGAGACAGCGGCGTAACCGTTGTACGGGTCGGCCGCCAACAAATCTGTGAAAGGGGTGGTGCCCTCGACCGGATCACCGATGATGAAGATCTCTTCGACGGCCGTACCTTCTGCGGCAGAGCGTGCTGTTTCGGCGAACAAGGCGATGGTTATGAGGAAGCGGGCATCGCCGTCTTCGAGTTGGAAACGAACCTCATCCGGCCCATAAGTTGGGTTCACCGTGGTGACAGTGCCGCCGGTGGTGGCAGCGCCATGGAACGCGATGAAGTATTCCGGCATGTTGGGGAGCATGACCGCAATGGTTTGTCCGACCCCGAAACCTTTCGCCGCCAGCCCGCCGGCACAACGCGCAGTCAGTTCTTTGAGTTGGCCGTAGGTGTACGAACGACCACTGGGGCCATCGATGATTGCCACTTGGTCGACCCGTTCGGAGGCTTTGGCGAGCACGAACGGGGTGATATGGGTTTCAGGAAGCTCAACTGTGGGAAGCAAACTGTTGAATATCATCCTCGCGCCTCTCGGTTGTGACGGTCAACCATAAGCCGATTCCCCATGGCAAGGAGGCCGCCGGCCTCGGTTTAAAGCGACGGTGATCGGTTTCCGCACCACGTTGGTTCTGAGCCAGGGCCGAGCGCCTCCAGAGCAGTTTCCTCGACGAAATAGTCGAGCGCCAACCCCACCACGACCACCTTTCCACCAGATACCTTCCGGATCGTGATGACGGGTTGGCCGTCCGACGCAAGTGCGGGCTGTTGTTAACGTCAAAACGTGCCTGGTTTCCTCTACACCGACCATTACCAGCTGATCATGGGCCAGCTGTATTTCCGTATGGGGATCCATGAGCGTCCAGCCCGTTTCGACCACAGTTTCCGGTCCTACCCCGACTACGGGACCCACCAGGCCGGTTATGCGATAAATGCCGGTCTGGGACCACTCCGAGACTGGATGAAATCGGTGCGTTTCGGCCAAACCGAACTCGACATCTTGCGGGCCTATCACGCGGACGAGGGATCCCGGATCTTTGGCGAGGACTTTCTCGAATGGCTCGGCCAGACCGGTACGTTCGACGCGATCCAGATGTGGGCGGTACCAGAAGGGCGGGTGGTGCATCCGCATGCGGTGCTGACCTCGGTCGAAGGGCCGCTGGCGTTGGCGCAGATCCTCGAAACTCCATTGTTGAACCAGCTCAACTTTTCCACACTCGTGGCGACGAAAGCATCGAGGGTCGCCGAAGCCGCCGACGGTGGCGCGGTCCTCGAGTTCGGTATGCGCCGTGCACAAGGTTTCGGTGCGAACCAGGCGACCCGTTCTGCGCTCATCGGTGGCGCCGACTTTTCTTCCAACGTCGAGGGGTCGGCCGCAGTCGGACTGCCGTCGAAAGGGACTCACGCCCACTCGATGGTGCAGGTGTTCATGGCGATCGTGGGAAGCGAGCTCGAGGCATTTCGCGCATACGCCGAGGTCTATCCCGACGCCTGCCTGCTGCTCGTCGACACGATCGACACGCTCGAGTCAGGGGTCCCCAACGCCATAACCGTTTTCAACGAACTCAAGGCCGGTGGGCATCGTCCGATGGGGATAAGACTCGATTCGGGCGACCTCGCACACTTGGCGGTCCGGTCGGCAGCCCTTCTCGACAAGGCCGGATTCGAGGACACCGCGATTGTGTTGTCGAGTCAACTGGATGAATTGACGATCTGGCAGATCAGAAACCAGATCCAGCATGAGGCCTCCCGCTACGGGGTCGACACCGATCGCCTCCTCAACCGGTTGGTATATGGCGTCGGTTCGGCGATGGCGACGTCGGCCGGAGATCCAAGTCTCGATGGGGTTTTCAAACTGGTCGCGGTCGAGTCAGATTCAGGGGAATGGACGCCTGCGATCAAGATCTCGAACACTCTTTCCAAGGTCGCCAACCCCGGAATAAAACAGGTATGGCGGATCACCGACGATCGTGGCACCGCCACCGCCGACGTTGTTGCCCTGAGTGACGAGTCAATGTCGGATCGACCATTGCTTCTACATCACGCAACCAGGGCAGACGTGTCGAGGACGCTAACCGCCGACCATATCTCGGGCATGGAGCCCCTGCTGCAACCGGCCGCGGAGTTGGACACGGCGACGCCGGCAGAACAATTGGAGTTGGCTCGCAAACTGCGGGCCGCCGACCTCGAACGTCTCGACCCAGGAGTACGGCGTCTAGTCAACCCGCACCTCTACCACGTGTCGTTGTCGGATCGGCTCCATCGGCTCAAGCAGGAGTTGATACATCGCTACCAGGTCTGAGGGCTGATGCGACTGGGAGAGCGGGCCGGCACCGGCCGCACGATCATCATCGATGGCGGCTTGTCGACTGCCCTGGAAGAAGCAGGACACGATCTGAGCGACCCTCTGTGGACTGCTCGTCTCCTGTTGGACGACCCGGAGGCGCTCGTTGCGGCGCATGCCGCCTACGTGGCAGCGGGGGCAGACGTGGTGATCTCTGGCTCCTATCAGGCAACCATCGAAGGACTGGTCGAACGAGGGCTGGAACGCCCAGCTGCGGAAGCGATCCTTGGTAGCTCGACCCGTGTCGCTAGGACCGGTGCCGGGGACGCGACCGTTCTCGCGTCGATCGGGCCCTACGGAGCCGCCGTGGCAGATGGCAGCGAGTACACCGGTGACTACGACCTCGACGAGTCTGGCCTTCTCCAATGGCACACGGAGCGGCTCCGGTTGCTGATGGCGAGCCAACCGGACGGCCTTGCGGTCGAGACCATTCCTTCGGTTTCGGAGACGAGAGCCCTGGCGGCGCTGATCGGTGACAGCGAGGTGGAGGTCTGGTTCAGTTTCACCTGTGGACCAGACGCCTTGCTCCGATCGGGCGAGGATGTTGGTGCAGCTGTCGAGGAAGTCGCCGGCGTCTCAGGGTTGGTTGCGGTCGGGGTGAACTGCACCGCCCCCGCCGATGTGGCGCCCGCCCTCATTCGGATTGGGGAGGTGGCTCCTCCGCCGTTTGTGGTTTATCCAAACCTGGGTCGCGCCTGGGACCCGATCCAAAAGCGCTGGGAGGGCGACCAAGGCGAAAACCTCGATCACCGTAAGGTCCAAGAATGGATCGGACTGGGTGCGAGATTCATCGGAGGTTGTTGTGGGTCGGGGCCGGCCGACATCCGTCGACTGCGCCAGATGGTGGACGAACTGGAGGGACGGGTCTCATGACCCGCCCCTCCTGATCGATTTCCGTTTGGTCTTCTACAGGTCGAGTGGGATCAAAACCCGGTCGATTGCGTGGACAACTCCGTTCGAAACGTCGATGTCGGCTGCGTAAACACGCGGGTTGCGCAGATCGGGGTCGTTGTCGACCAGACCGATCGTGTGACCACTGACCTTGACGGTGAACGTCGGGCCAAGCAGCGTCGGCACCGAAACCCCGTCGAGTCCGAGGGCAGTGGCAGCGAAGACTTCGCCTTCAATTGCGTGGTAGAGAATCACGTCGCGCACCGTGTCGATGCCGAGCGAGGCGACCACGTTGAAGATGTCTTCCTCCGAGGAGTACCAGGTGCCGGTCAGGTCCTTGACCAGAAGACGGAATGCCCTGTCGTTCGGCGCAAATACCGTGATGTCGAAGCCGAGTCCTCCGTCGAGCGCACCGACGAGGTCGGTGGCGATTACTGCCTCGGTGAGGATGTCGAAGTCCCTCGGGTTGTTGTCGAATTGGTCATCATCGACCAGAAGGCCGACAATTGTTGGTTGGTCTGACATGGCCTCGTCGGATGTGGCCATGGCTGGGATTGCCACCACCATGATCATCAGGGCGGCCATTGTCGACATGATTGTTTTTCGCATCGCGGGCTCCTCTCGCTTTGGGGCGATACACGGGAGACATACGAAGCCGACTGACCAACCGGATGAAAGGTTTCAGCGCGGGACGGTGCGTTGCGCCAATTCGGTGATGCCGCTGCGCGGCGGAAGCGCCCCAAAAAGTTCTTGTCCGCCCGCATCGAGGCGAGTCTCCAAATACATTTTGGCGGTGTTCTCGTCCGCGTTGCGGACGAGCAATGAGCCGGCCAGCACCTTTGCCAGAAGTGCGGCAAGGCGGCGCGCTCCGGACTCTCCGGTCGTTTCGACGAGGTTTCGTGCGGCGACAACGTGGCGCTCCAGCCCTGGCACATCACACTCGGTCAAAAAGGACTCCACCGAATCGCGATCGCGCGAAACTGCGCGGAGAAGGTCGAGAGCGATGACGTTGCCAGACCCCTCCCAGATCGCGTTCAGGGGCGACTCGCGATATAGCCGGGGCAGCCCCGACTCTTCGACGTAGCCATTTCCACCGAGGCATTCCATGGCTTCCCGAACGACCTCAGAGCACCTCTTTGTGACCCAGTATTTGATCAAGGGAGTTGCCAGTCGTTTGAAGCTCATTTCGCCCGGGTCGGAATCTGCCCGGTCGAAAGCCCCCGACAGTCGCATCATCAACATCGTCGCCGCTTCGACCTCCAGCTCCAGATCGGCGAGCACGTTTTGCATCAGCGGTTTGTCGATGAGGAAGCCGCCGAACGCCGAACGATGAGCGGCATGCCAGCCGGCCTGCGTAACGGCCTGACGCATCAGCCCGACCGAACCCACCACACAGTCGAGCCGAGTGCCGTTGACCATCTCGATGATGGTGGAGACACCGCGCCCTTCTTCGCCGACCAATTCGGCCCACGCCGAATCGAATTCGACCTCGGAAGACGCATTCGAGTGGTTACCGAGCTTGTTTTTGAGCCTCTGCAGGTGGATCCGGTTGCGGGTGCCGTCTGGTGTGAAGCGTGGCATCAAAAAACAGCTGATTCCGCCTGGTGCCTTGGCGAGAACCAGGAAGGCGTCGCACATCGGTGCCGACATGAACCACTTGTGCCCAGAGAGCCGGTAGCCATCCTCGCTTTGCTGTGCGGTCGTTTCGTTCGCGCGAACGTCAGAACCCCCTTGCCGTTCTGTCATGCCCATACCGACCAGTGCCCCCGACTTCTGATCGAATGGCACAAAACGCGGGTCGTAATTTCGTGAGTTCAGCAGTTTGATGAAGTCGGAGCGCTCCGAGTATCGGCTGAGCGTGTAGTGGGCGGCAGACGTCATGGACAGGGGGCAACCGTGGCCGGCCTCGATCTGGGCCATCAACATGAATTTGGCATCTCTCACCACCCGTCCACCTCCACCGGGCGCGTGTTCGAACGGCAGAGAATGAAGGCCATCGGCGATCGACGTTCGCATCAACTCGTGCCAGGCAGGGTGGAACTCCACCTCGTCGCGTCTCTCCCCGTAGCGATCGTGGGTGTGGAGAACGGGAGGGTATAGGTTGGCGGCGGCCGCCCACTCGCCGACCTTCGCCGATGTGATCGTGCGGCCAAACCGAGAAACCTCGTCGACGCCCCATGCCCCACCCTCTCGGGCGAGCGCCGCCCGCAGCGTCGGGTCCGCCGCCAACGGGTCGTAGTCGAGGAGTGGTGGTGCCTGGTTGGAGCTCACCCACTCAGGCTATCGCGATCCGTACCATCGTCATCGTGCTCCCGATCGAACCGCCGCCGCCCCGATTCATTCTTCCTGATCCGAGAACTGCGGGCCCGGACGATCTGATCGCGGTTGGAGGCGACCTCGACCTTGGCACCGTCATGCACGCCTACCGCCGTGGACTCTTTCCGATGCACCTCGGGAGTGGCGAACTCGGCTGGTGGTCGCCTGCGGTACGTGGCGTGATCCCACTCGACGGCTTGAGGGTTACACGATCGCTGGCTCGGTCTCTTCGACGGTTTTCCATCACCATCGACCAGGCATTCGATGAGGTGATCGAAGGCTGCGCGGACCCATCCCGCCCGAACGGATGGATCGGGCCAGAGATCATCACCATCTATCGGGAACTGCATCGGCTCGGATGGGCGCATTCAGTAGAGGCCTGGGACCGCGACGGTGAGCTGGCAGGGGGGTTGTACGGGGTGGCGATAAACGGGTTGTTCGCGGGCGAATCGATGTTTCATCGCGAACGGGATGCGTCGAAGGTCGTCCTGGTCGCACTGGTCGAACGAATGCGATATTCGGGGATGATCCTGCTCGACGTGCAGTGGGCGACCGAACACCTCCGGACGCTCGGCGCCGTCGAAGTGGCGCGGCACGACTACCTCGACTTCTTGGAGGCCGCGCTGGCGGTCCCCGGCCATTGGTCGCGGGCGTTAGAGTCGGCACCCGAACTGTGACGTCTGTGCTGGCCGCCGTCGATCTTTCCCCTTTAGCCCGGAGGGTGGCCGACCGCGCTCGGATCGTTGCTGAAACCCATGGTGTCGACCTCAACCTGCTGCACGTGGCGGAGTCCGCCGGCGACGCCCTGGTTTCGCCTGATGTCATGAAGATGATCCTCGATCACCGCCGACTCGTTGTCGACCAACTGCTCGAATGGATGCGAGGGCGAACCATGCTCCAGGTCCACGGCGAGGTGGCCAAGGGCTCTGCGGTCTGGGAGATCGTAAAAGCCGATCGTTCATCCGAACTCACCGTCGTCGGGTCGTCGGCGGTAGACCACAGCCATATCGGCCCGGTCGCATCCGGCGTGGCCACCTACAGCCGAAACGATGTCCTGGTCGTTCGCCGGCAGCCCCGGACGGAATACAGAAGAGTGGTGATAGCCGTCGACCTTTCGGTGGCGAGCCTCGCCGCCGTCGAACGAGTCCCCAACCTGTTCCCCGATGCGGATGTAACCGTCGCGTTCAGCCTGCCGTCCCGCTTTGACACTCTGATGGAAGGAGCCGGAATGTTCCCCGCGGAAGTCGAGGCGTCGCGCGAAGAGCGACTTGCCCATGCGGCTACCGCGCTCGATTCCCTCCTCGAGAAGCGCGGCTGGGATTTTCGCACCCTCGTTGTCGACGGATCGCCCATCGAAACCATGAGCGAAGTCGTCCGTCGCCGATCAGCGGATCTGCTGGTCGTCTCGAACCGCGGTGCCGGGGCAACCAAACTCACCCTTCTCGGGACGGTGGCTTCTGGTGTCCTCGGCGCCTGTCCCACCGACGTCCTCGTTGTCAGGGTCCCATCCGAGTTCCGCCGCCCGTAACGGACCCGAGACCCGCCTACCATTCACCCTCGGGGCCCGTAGCTCAATCAGGTCAGCGCGCCGGACTCATAACTCGTCTGCGGTATGCGCTGTGCAAACCCGGATATCCTCGCAAACACTGACGTTCCGTGGAGCGTCAACCCCACAGTTATCTGCTCAGACCTCGAAGCCTCAGCGGGGAGAGAGCCTGTTCTTTTGCGTCCAGCGAGATCGACCTGATCGCGGCTGACGTAAGCGCCGACCTGGCTTACACCGTACAGCGGGAATCGCGTCCACAATTGTCGGCGGCCGGCCACGCGATCGCCGCCAGGATGGTGACTGGAAGGTTGTGCACCGGCACGGCGACAGAGGGCCCGAACCGGTCGACGGGCCTTAACCCAAACAAACCGGACGAACCCGGTGGGTCGGATCGAACTGCCGCACAAAGCCGGCTCGGGGACGCGATTCCCGCGCACTGAACCGGGGCCGCTGTTGCGGTCGCCTCTTGTCCGTGGGCGGGTTATGGCGTGCGGTTATGGGGTGCCGTCCAAGAACACGCCAACCGCCCGCCTCTGGATTGGAGTTACTGCTCAGGTGTCTCGATACAGATCGGTCGAGAGGTAGCGCAGCCCGGAATCGCAGAGGATGGTGACGACGGTGGCATCGGGGCCGAGGCGTTCGGCGACGCGAAGCGCGGCAACGACGTTGGCACCCGAGGAGGTTCCGGCGAACAGGCCCTCCTCGCGGGCGAGACGACGGGCCATTGCCTTTGCGTCCTCGGTGCTGACCGTCTGGATTTCGTCGACCTGGTCGGGTTCCCACAGCGGTGGGACGAACCCGATCCCGATGCCCTCGATCCGGTGCGACCCGGAAACTCCTCTGGAAAGGACGGCGGACTCAGCCGGCTCGACAGCGGTCACGTGGATCGGGGCCCCATGGGAACGCAATGCCCTCGCAGCGCCGTGGATCGAATGAGCGGTGCCGACGGAGTGCACGAACGCGTCAACATCGCCACCTGTCTGTGCCCAGACCTCGTGTCCCATCGGTTCGTAGCCAATGACGGCGTCGTGGTTGTTCAACTGGTCACACCACCAATGACCCTGTTCGGCTGCGATCTCGCCGGCGCGGGCGATCATTGCCTTGATGAGCGCCTCGTTGATCTGGCCGGCATCGCTTGGGACCTCCTCGACGACGGCACCGAACGCCCGCATCGCCAACCGCTTCTCGACGCTGAAGGCATCGGAGAACACGATGTGGAGCCGGTACCCCAACGCCGCACACACGAACGCCAGCGAGATTCCCGTCGTGCCGGCCGTGTACTCCACGACTGTGTCGCCCCGTCGTAGCCGACCGTCGTTGATTGCAGCCTCAATCGCGGAGCGTGCCATTCGGTCCTTCATGCTCCCCGTCGGGTTGGCAAACTCGAGCTTGACGAAGATCCGAGCCGAACCCGCAGGTACCACTCGCACGAGCTCGACCAGCGGGGTATTGCCGATCCCCGACGGGGCACCCCGTGAAGACTTCTCCATCATGCTCCTCAGCTCTCTCCCAAGATCGTCAAATCTACTCTTGTTTCGACGGCCTCTGCTCGGACGCGAGCTTCCGTCACGGGTGACCGACCATGAAGCGGCACGTGCGACGGTGACCGGCATGACCGCCAAAGCGGTCTTGTAGCAGTCTAGGACACCCAAGGTGCCCAACCGGCTTCTACTAGACTCCTATCACGCCTTCTGGAAATGTCGGCTTCCCGGATTTTCCTTGGGAAATCAGAGAGCGCTGTGCAAGGCTTTCGGAAGGAGGCGAAACCTCAAACCAGCCCGTAGTTACTGAATATTCAGGGGCCCGTAGCTCAATCAGGTCAGAGCGCCGGACTCATAAGCAGGAAGCGCATTGCGCTATGCAAGCCCCCGATATCCCTCGCAAACACTGGGGTCT
The DNA here is from genome assembly GCA_041746105.1 of Acidimicrobiia bacterium. Taxonomy (GTDB): domain Bacteria; phylum Actinomycetota; class Acidimicrobiia; order Spongiisociales; family ZC4RG35; genus JBFHRE01. Next base: position 295,230 of record JBGTHP010000017.1, on the reverse strand, counting down.
CTACGGGCGTAAACGTCCCAGTTATGTGCTGAGAGACAGCGGCGATGAAGCTAGTCGATCGACAGTTCCCACCAAGGTGGCGATGGGTCAGGGACCACCAGGTCGGGCTGGGACTCAATGATGTCCGCGTCTGATGGGGGTTGGGTGTCTTTGGAAGCTGGAGTCAGCTTCGGTGCTGGCGGTTGCCACGAGGCGAGGTTCTGGAGGACTGTTCCATAGAAGATCCCGATCGACTTGATGACTGATTCGATGAAGCTCGACTGCTTGGTCCCTGCCTTCCGAGCGGCGCCCATAGGCGAGACAATCAGCAGCCGGAATTTGTGGGGCTCCTTTTTGTCGTCTCCGAGCACAGCCGATCGATCGTCGGCGACCGCTGCAAATGGAGCTGCGTTAGGAACGCGTACGTTCTTCGGGTAGGCCTCGACGATCAGGCTGGATGGTGGTTCCTTCAATTGGTTGGCGAGCCATGACACTCGTGCCTTTGCTCCTCGGTCTTGGGGTGCAGCAACCTCCGCGGCGACGGTGATGGTCTGGCCGCGTAGATCGGCGATTACGTCGAGATCCCCTGCTGTGTTTGGGATCCGGAGACTTCCGGCGAGCAGCCCCGATCGGCAGATGGAGTCGACCAACGCAGCGTGCCGGCCCTTCGGGTCGCGCTGTTGTCGCGGGAAGGTAGGCACCACGTCCGAGCCAATTTCAGAGCTGAGGCGCAACGCGACGTACTGAAGCAACTGGTCCCAGCGAGCGCATAGATCATCGAGCCCTTCCGCCTTTCGATTGAGTGTGCCTGCCCTCGACGAATCCCTTAGCGCTACCCAGTTGGGGCCCATGTCATCGAATGCGAGGGCTCCGCTCGATGGATGCTCCAGATAGCGGATCAGCTCGCCGAGTATCCAGGCCTGCTCAGGGTCTGATACGCCCTTATGGTCTTGCAGCCGAATGGCGGTAGCGAGGACACGCGACCATGAAAGGTGACTTACGCCGACCTTCGAGGTAGATCGAACCTTCAGCCCTGGCGTGGGGTGACCTCCCGGTGAGGATGATATTTCGTTTGAGATGGTGAGCACGTGGTCGATCGAGTTAGAGCGCGCCAAATCCCAGTAGGTGTTGATTTGTGCGGGGTCAAGATTGCTAGTGCCGGTCTTCACTTCTACGAGGGTTGACCACACCGAAGAACCGAATGAAACGCGGATTAGACCGTCCGGTCTTACTTTCCTGCCTCCGAATGAATAGACCACCTCGGTGTAACACTCCACCGTCGCCCTTTGGGCCCTAGAAGCCCCGAAAGGTGTCAGTAGCTCCAGGGACAGATCACGGACCACAGTCAAAACAGCGAGGAACGCCGATGTAGCCCGCTGCTCAGCCTCGACATCCGTCCCGATCCCCGAAACCGGGATCAGTCTTGCTCGCAGCACAACGCCTCCGATCTTCCCGCGAAGATAGTTCCGTCGAACTGCTCGCGCCTCGAATGCCTGGCTATCGCCGTTGGTTACGGCGCTTGAGGCCGACGATCTGACGAGTTCGCAGTGCGGAGTTGCTTGGTTCCTGCGTTGTCTGCCTCGGATCAGTGGCGGGAATCGGCCAGGCTCCGAACATGAAACGTCGGGCAACATCCGATGCCAAAAGGGTATGTTTCAAACTGCGAAAGGGCGTAGGTAATGACGCATCGATTCTCAGAGGTCAAGGACAGCTACCCAGGGGCCCGCACCGAAAAGGAACTGGCACACGCCGAAGCTGTCATCGGTGACGGTGCAAGTCGGTATGGAGGTTGGTTACTTCTCACAGACCGCGCGCTATACGTGGGTCGGCAAGGGAAGTTCGGATTGGGCGGAACTAAAACCATCCGTCGGACTCCGATAGCAGAGATCACGGACGTGCAATGGCGAAGAAGCACCACAGCCGGAGTCACCGAGGACCTCGTCCTCCAGACGATTAGTGGTCCGCTGGCGGCATATCTCAAATATGGCACCCGACTCATCACGGCCCTAGCCGATCGGGCGCCAGCTCCGATTGAAGCCGCTACGCGACCCACCGTCCCAACAGAAACAGTGGACCCTTCGTCGGATCCCAGTATTGCGTTCGCCGCCGGCGCACTTACCATGGAAGTCGCCAAGGATTCAATACTGCGCGAGGCTCAACTATCGGGCCAGATGTGGTTACCGCGGACCGACCCCGGCTTTGTCGGCTCCGTCAGACGCCGCTACAGGGAATCTGGAGCACACCCCGACGCCGTCGACGCTGTTCTAGACGACATTGGCCGCGAATCAGCCCAAGCCGGATCAACGCCAGGACTGTCATGGATCACCGCATTTCAGGCAGTCGTTGTACTCGAGACTCTGGCGAGACTCGACGGAGCCATCGGAGAAAATGATCACAGCCTCCTGGAACACTTCAGGTCAAGACAGAGCCAGGCATTCGGCTAGCGATCGCACGCAACACCTCTACGCTGACACCTACAACCCCCAACCATCGCGACTGGCACTCCTCCCAAGAAGTCCCAGCCTGGTTGGGGGTTTCATTCGGTCAGGAAGGCCCGATCGCGCATGATCACATGAGAAAGCCGCCGCTCTCAAAGTTCCTTCAGAATCTCCTGCCTCTTGGCAGCAAACTCCTCGGCGGATATCACGCCCGCCGACCGGAGGTCATCGAGCCGGAGCAGCCTCGTTTTAGGGTGGCACCGCGGACCGAAACCACCACGCAAAAAAAGACGATGAGGTTGTCTCCGGCGGGGTTCGCACTACGTGAATACCAACCCTCCCCCCTGGGCTACGACCTCAACGGGACGGATCGTCAGCCGTAACAGCCGGCTCGATCTAGCGCTTGGTCGATGTACGCCATGAGATCGGCGGTGCCGGAGCCCGTTCGGTCCCTGGTTATTCCGTCGTTCGCATATGCGGTGTCGAATTCGCTCTGGAGGTCGTTGCACCTTCCGTTTGCGGCAAGACCGTCAATTCGTAGCTTCACAGAGAAGTCATATTTTCCGCCCCACATCGTGCCGTCAGCCGGCCTCGTGATTGATTTGTCGGAGCCGTCGTAGATGCGAACCGTTACTGAGGTGGTAGGCCCTTCGCTGAAGAATGCGGTTTGATATCCCTTAGCTTCCTGGGCAAAAGTGGTTGGAAACCAGATGGCTATGAAGACGATCAGGGTCCAACCGGCTAACTGGGTCGCTCGATTCGATCTGCCTACCAACCTCCAACCCCCCCATGCGAAGGCGGCCGCGAAACCAAATCGGAGTAGACCGTCAATGAGCAATGCAACTCTGTTGAATCCCGGTGATGCCTGCGCAACCCCAGCGAGCAGTGTCACGGCTCCGATGACGGCCATAACCGCTAGGAATTTCTTATCTTCGGGGGTGCGAACCTTGGGTTGCGCTTCCGATCGTTTCCCCGCGCTAGCCACATTGGGAGCATCACGCTTAGTAGCTACATCGGGTGCCGGGGTGGTCGAATCGCCAACTCGTGTGGCATCGGTCCATCTTGAACCAGACCACCACCGCAGCTGCTGTCTGTGATTCGGGTCCGGATACCAGCCCTCCGGCGGCGGCGGCGGGGCCAGGTTGTCGTTGCTCACCTCGAGGGCCGGGGCCGAGCTTGTTCGTTGCCACTGCTCTCCCAATAGAGCCATGTGCGGTTGATCCGATCGGCCATCAGGAATCCCCGAGATACAGGAAGGCTGCGGCGAGACCTGCTCCATCGGGGAAGCTCACGTCGACGCCAGCAACGGCCGATCGGATCATGTAGTCAAGGACTTCCATCTCAGGTACGCCGTACTCGTTGCGAAGGGCAACGAGCACGCTTCCGGCCCTGTTGTAATTCTCGTCCGTGATTGGCAAGCCGTAGAGAGCCATCGCCCGGTCAATCCGCGCCTGAATCTCGACCCGCGTGTAGCCACCAACGAAGGCAACCTCCATCAAGTCAAGTGCAGGAAAAGAGTCGCTTTCTCCCGGCCGCGTTATTGACTTGTCGCTTCCGTCATAGATCCGAACTGTGGCCGTGGGAGCCGACATGCAGGTCCCAGCCGCCGACATCCTGCAAGTGGTGACGGGAGAAACTGGCTCCGGGCCTTTAGGACCCCCCCCAAAAAATGAAGAGCATCATACCGAGTATGACGGCAGCCCCAACAACGAACGGCGCAAGGACCTGATTTCGGCTGAGCGGAGCATCCGCCTGGTCGGATCGGCTGAGCGGATACCCGCACGACGGACACCGGTCAGCATGCGATGACACCGAATTACTGCATTCCTGGCATTGTCCAATCGCCACACATCGGAGCGTAGGCGCCCGTACCCGCCGGTGGGCGTGAAGCGGCGCTGCGGCTACAACTCGCCAATCGCGGGTGCCTTTTGTTTCCCGATAACCGTCAACGGTTCATACTTTCAACATGCGGAAGCCGTCGTCGAGTACGGAGTCGGCTCCGACCCGGTAGAAGGCGTACCAGCCTCGCTGCCCGGTAGGCCGATTGTTGCTGGTCGAGAACAGGTGCGGAATGAATTCGACCATCGTTCCGACCCGGTCAGCGACCACGTAGTTGGTGAAGTCGCCAACGATCAACGCGCGATCGTCACCGGTTCCGAGCGCGCCGTCCATGTCGCTCGCTTCGTACAGCGGTCGGCCGAGCAGCGACGGGTTCTCACTGTGCGCTGACGGGAAGGCGAGGGCGCCGGCCGTAGTCTCGAACTTTCTAATCCCGTTCAAGATCGTGCGGTGCGCCAACCATGACGCTCCGGCCCGATGCCGTGCAGGGAGGGCCTCGTCCAACAGGTAAACGTCGGGCAATCCGAACGCGTTGTTCGTCGTCGCGGCCACTTCGGATGATCCGCCGGAGAGGGCGGTCACGATTCCCGTCGGCTGGCCCGAGCCTGACCCGGTCGTGAACGCTGCACTCTCGAGGGTGTCTTTGCCGAAGGCCAACAGCCGGCCCACTTCACCGGCGACGTTCTGTTCGTCCTGCAACGCCTCGATCGAAATTGGGACGAAACCTGCCGCCTTGTATACCGGGATGGATGGTTGGCTGAACGTGGTCGCATCGTCGGACACTTCTGCCGCTTCCGCATCCCAGCTCCATGACACTGCCGCCGAGCTGACGCCGTTCCAGGTGTCACCGGTGGCAACGACCTTGCGGGCGATGTTGCGGATCGGGTTCGTGCTGCCGGTGGAGCTGATGATGACCGTCGGGTCTAGCTGGAATGGGACCAGATAGCCGCCGGAGGTGTCAATGAGCGACATCGCTCGGGCTTCAGATCGAACACGCCGAACCGCTTGCACTTCTCGCTCGGAGAGGACAGCGGATTGTCCACCCGATCTCGCCAGCTCCACGAAGGCCCGCAAGTAGTCGGGCGAGCTTGCCGCCAGCGCCAACCTACTGAGCGAACCGGACGAATCGTCGAACCGCTCAAGCAGCCGGGTCGCGCCCTCCCGCACCTGCGCGGATGCGCCCGACATCCGCTCGACCGCCGACAAAGCACGAGACCGGATCTCGGAGACCGGCGTACGCGGGTGAATGTCGGCTTCCCACACCGGGTCTCGGCGAATCGACCTGGGTTCACCGAACGGGTCCGAGTCGAAGTCCTGTTGTGGCCGGGGTGGGTTGTCGCCGCGGGTGATCTCGAGCTCGCCGGCGTCTGCAGCGTCGAGCACGGCCTTGCGTTCGGCTTCCTCGGCTCGGGCTAGGCCCACCTGTAGGCGGCTGAGCCGTTGACGTTCGCCGTCGGTCATGGCGCGGCTGGCAGCCCGGCCCGCCAGCTCGGCGATTTCTTGTTCGATGCGGGCTCTGGCGGCCAGCGCTTCGTTGAGGACTTCAAGTAGGGACATGGTTCACTCCACGGGTCGAAACGTGCGGTTTGCGTTTCGGCGGGAGGGGTCCGTGTCCGGCGGCCTCGAGCCTGGTGCTGCGATGCCAGACCGGTGGGTGGGGCACTGGCAGAACCTGGAAGGAACTGTACACCAGCACTCCGACAAAGCCACGCATCTCTCATTCTGGGGTCCGCGATGGAACCCAGGTGTACGCCCACGGATCACACGGTGGCAGACCGTCCACTAGCCCGGCCACTATCGCTGAAACGGTCGAGTCCGCTTCTTCGGGTTCCAAGGCTCGCACCTCGACCATTTGGCCCTCAACGTCGAGGTGAACCGCACGACCGGACAAGAATCGGTGCCACAAACTCCAATCGGCGTCTGCGATCTCGTTGAACTTGTCCGACAGCGCCGCTGCCAGCGCTCGCAGCCAGCCGGCATCGTCAAGCAACTGATTCGATTTGGAAGCCATGTTTTGGTGTCCTTTCTTGGTGACTGGAAGAAAATTCCACAAAATATAGAAAGAGGTCCGAGGTTGTCTTTGAGGCTTTCGTGTCGCCCGCGCAGGGCCTCCACCCCCCGGCTTCGCTCAGTGATTTCACGGACATCAGCCGACCAACTCGAATGGACAGCTACAGAATTCCTCGACCACGGGCTCGTAACTGCGCGGTCCCGCTTCGAGCAATCCGAGACACGCCCCACACCGCTTCTCCGGCGTCAGAAGAGCGAGAAGTGGCAGGATGACCGCAGGCTGTAACCACTCAGACCTCATAGACCTAGGACCTGGCGCGTGTGACGCACCAGGGGTCGCCTGTGGGTGGCGCGGCTCACGCACCACCTCCTCAGCGTTGGACGCACCAGGCTCAACGCTCGTGAGCGCTGCTCGTTCCTGGCTAGGCGTTGCCTGGTATCGGTGGGCTTTGTTGCCTGAGCGTTCGGGAGCTGGTCGGGCTATGGCGTCAGGGTTGAATTTGGATCGGGCTGGGTTGTGGATGATTGAGATTTGGACGGCTGAGCCGGATCTGTCCTGGTTGAGGGCTACCAGGCCGGCCGCCGCGAGAAGCTCGGCCGCTTTGGCAACCGTGCGGTCTTGCATGCCGATGGCTTTTCCGATCTTGCGGTAGCCCTTGACTGGCCAGCCGTTGTTGCCCTGCTTCAGATCGGCGTAGGCGTAGACCTTGATAGCGGTATTGACTTCTCCGGTCGTTGCGCCGCGGAAATAGTCTCCTTCGAGCAGCGACGCCGGCACCATCGCAAATTTCTCCTTAGCCCGGTGGTCTGGTCCGTCAGTCACGATGCGCTGTCTCGGCGTCTGGCCTGAGCTGACCGAAGTGCCAATCGAGTGAAATAGGCCTTCCTGGCATGCTCGGCTCGGCGCGCTCTCTCGGCAGTGGACAGAATCCCATCGGGATCAACCTCGCGCTCGAACCGGGCAAGGAACGCCTTCCTGGCGGGAGCAGTATGGGCCGTCGGGTCGACGCGAGCGTGCAGAGTGTGAGCGGCGAGACGGGCTCGGAGTGAACGCTCTGAGGGTGTGAGGGCCATGCGGCAGTACCACCTTTCGGTGTCTGCCGGGCGCTCATCTCCGGAGTGGAATTACATGGCCCTTACTGAGGGGCCACCCCCAAGCTCGTTTGTTGAGTGGATCGTAGCGCTGAGCTAGTTCGAGTCAGCGCCTTTCTCTCTGTCGAGATTCCAGGCCACAATCTCTGGCGACGCCTCTTCCATCACGACCTTGCCCGACCCAGACAACCGTGCATCTTTCCAAGCGTGGCGGAGGGGTTCGACCCCAAGGGAACCCCACTTTCCGGAGTCGAGACACTCGACCAACCCGGACTGTGTGTTCATAGTGTTTCGGATCCACCAATCCGAGATTGGGGTTTCTGTCAGAGGTACGGGTCGACCGGACGAATCCCGATCTCTCCAGAATGCGTGCCGCTTGGAAGTGGTGATAGCAGGGTCGTCGAATCGGATCTCGGGGTCGCTCGAATCTGCGGTGAGCCGAGCGACGGCCCTTCCGCAGAATGGGCAGTAGACGGAGACGGTAGGGCCGGTCACAACCTGTCACCGAGGGCGAGCCGTCTGTGTGCTTTTCGGGCTCGGTCGTCGGCCGCGCTCGCTCCGTATCTTTGGAGCATCTGCGGCGACTGCCATCCGGCGAGACGTTGCAGGTCTCCTTCTCCGCCACCTTCGGCCAACCAACGATGGGCGAAGGTATGCCGGAACTGGTGAGGATGGATGCGTTCGGTCCCGGCTTGCCTTGCGCGCCGGTTCAGTATCTGGGCGATGGCAGAGTTTTGTAGAGGCCCGCGGAGACCGATCCAGAATTGGGGGAGAGCGGCGAGTCGGTGCTCGCGCCGGCGTCGGGCGTACTGGTCGAGGGCTCTGGTGGTGTTGTCGCCGAATGGGACCGACCGCATCCGATCGCCTTTGCCCCGAACGATGATCACGCCAAGGTCGAGGTCGACATCTCCCTGGGCGAGTCCGAGCAACTCTCCGAGCCTGATGCCAGTGTCGATCAGCAACCGGATGATGGCTTCGTCGCGGCGGTCCTCAAACCCCTTGGTGTTGCAGGTGGCGATGAGTGAGCGGAGGGTGTCATCGGTGAGGACCGGCACAGGCTTCTCGACCACCTTCGGCGGACGGATCTTGTCGAAAGGGTTGGTCTCGATTTCTTCTTCGAGCGTGAGCCACCGCCAGAACTGCCGGAGAGAGGCGTATCGCTGTTTGGCGGTGGCCGAGGCTCGAGTGTCTAGAACTTCGGTTAGGTATTCCTGAATGTGGCCGCGGGTGACCGAGCGAGCGGCGGTGGGGTAGCCGCGGGCCTTGAGGAAGTCGATCAACTGCGTGGCGGCCAGGTCGTATGATTCCAAGGTGCGAGGGGCCTTGTTCTCGGCGCGGAGTGCGCGCAGCCATGATGGAACCAGCTCGGTGAGACTGGCGCTTGATTGGTCGCTCATTGTCCGTTATGTTATCTGCTCAGAGAGCGTTGTGCAAGGTTCTCGGAAGGAGACGATATCCGAAAACACGTTGTAAACACTGGGTAATCGTGGGGCCCGTAGCTCAACAGGTCAGAGCGCCGGACTCATAATCCGTCGGTTGCAGGTTCGAGCCCTGCCGGGCCCACCAAGAAACGCCAAGTGCGGTCGGCGCCGACAATCACTCGATCACCGCGCTCACGGCACCACCCCGACCCGGCCGGAGCGTTACTTCTTCTTTTTGGCGCGGGCGGCGGAGTTGGCGGCAATGGCGGTGCGGATCAGGTCCTTGAAGGCGGACTCGTTGATCTTTTCGTCTTCGCCGATGTCGATGGCGCGCCGGGCGTTCCCTTCGAGGCTGGCGTTGAACACCTTCTTGGGGTCCTCTAGGGATGCGCCTCTGAAGAACGTCAGCTTCACGGCCTGCTTGTAGGCCTCACCGGTGCAGATGATGCCGTCATGTGACCAGACAGGGGTCCCGCCGGAACTCGGCTTCTCCCATTTCCATTCTTCTAGGACGTCGGGGTCGGCATCGTGGATGAGCTTTCTGACCTTGGCGAGGGTCTCACCGCGCCAATCGCCCAACTCCTCGATCCGTCGCGTGATCTTTTCCGAGGCGTCATCGCCGTCCGAGTTTTGTTTCGCCGGCATCATCCCTCCTACCGAGCCGCACCTTCGGCGGCCGGGGAGAGAATAGTCGGGGGCTTCCGCTCATCTGGCGGGCACGGTCACCGGGTCGCCGTCGAATGGCGACGCGGGCGAACACGACCGATATCCCGCGCAGCGGCGCCGGGTTGGTCGTTGGATTGATGCGGCTCGGGTGGTTGGTTTCGATCGCGTGACGACCCCTCAAGGCGGATCGGTACCGGATGCCGGGTTGATGAAGCGACGCCGGTGCGTCGGTGAGCCGGGGTCGATGCGATACCCCATTCCGTGGATGACAACATGGTGGTGGAACCAGCACAGTGTTGTCAGGTTGGTCGGGTCGTGGAAGCCGCCCGCCGCCCACGGGACGATGTGGTGAGGTTGCAGGCGGTAACGGCTCGAACAACCGTCTGCCGTGCACCTTCCGCCATCCCGGTGGGAGACAAACCGGCGTATGGCGCCTGGAATCGCCCGGCTCGCTCGAGACGTCGATACCGGCCGCATTCCGTCCGTGGCAACAACAGATACCTTGCCGGTACAAACCAGTTCCTCGAGCACGCTCGGACCCAGATCGGGACCGCCGCTACACCCAACGCTGCCGGAAACGACGGCTCCGGCATCCACAAAAACCGTTATCGAAGGCCCGGCGTCGTCGGATGGTTCTGCTGACAACGAGTCCTGGCAGACGCTGGTAAGGGCGTCGGCCATTCTCTCGCCAGTCGACGGACACCGGTCCTCGGGAGGCGACGGAAAACTGTCGGCTCGAACGCAAAGAGCCTTTTCGACGACGGAGCCGTCGATGCCGGGCAGAACACCCCAGATCCTCCAGTGGCTTTGATCAAGTGCCGGCTGCATGATCAGATGGCGCTGGTCGAACACCTCGGCCTCGGCGAGTCTTGTGAGGCGGCGGTGGCGGGCCGTCAGGCGGAGGATGCCTGCCACGTCGAACTCCCGGGCCACCTCCTCCGCAACCGTCCTGCCGGCGACACCGGCCAAAGCCACAACTGCCACCGCCTTGTCGAAGCTGAGTCCTTCGATCCCGCTCCACCTCGAACGAGACATCGAGCGCAAGCCCGACGCAGTCTCTCGCGTCACGTCGAGCCTTCCGACTATCCACTCGTCGATCGACCGGCATCCGTCGGCTGCGGGCACCTGGCGTTGGTCGATCTCGATCAGAAGTCGCGCCTGTTCACATCGAGCGGCGCCGATCAGGGACTCCAGTTCCACCAGTCGCCGTTCGATTGTGTCGGTGCTGGCGGAATCGGCGTGAGCCCTGCCGGTTCTTTCGAGCAAAGTGGTTGTCATGGGTCTCAAACTATCAGAGCACTACGACAAAAAAACAAAGAGTAAGTGATTTTGCGATAGTTGACATACCCTCCGGGCCCCACTCTTCCCTCAGCCGTCAGATGGACGGTGTAGCGTCGGAAGCGAGCGCGGCAGACGGGGAACATTGTGCGAGCTCGAAGGACGCAGCAGAACCTATCGGTCAGGGCGATCAGCGGCACCTATGTTGTCATGCTCGGGATCGACCTCCCCCAGGAATTGTGTGACGGGTTGAGAGGGTTCGCTATCCAGCGGACCGATCACACCGAAAACGAGTCCTATTGGATGAAAGGCTTGAAGACCTTCGCCGCGACGGATCCGGGGTTCCCTGCCGGATCGAGTTATTCGACGCGAAACCATCCGATACAGGGTTTTGGGTGGTCGGACTACTCCGCCAAACCAGGACATCGTTACACCTACCGGGTCGAAGCCCTCACTGGACCACCCGAAAATCTCACGACGGCACACAAAGTTTCGGTGCCCATCACGACCGAGTCGCCGGTTGGTGGAGACCACGACATCTATTTCAACCGCGGGGTGGCTGCGTCCCAGGCCTACTCGAATCGTTTTGGCGGGCGCGATCCACGTGAAGTTGGTGAGGCGGCATTCGATTGGCTGTCACGAGGTCTCTACGAGTCAATCATCGGGTTCATCGATGCCGCAACGGGACCCGGATTCGGCCTGCGGGTCGCGGCCTATGAGTTTCATCAACCAGCGGTACTGGCGGCCCTCAAGGCCGCACATGATCGTGGGGTGGATGTCCATATCGTTTATGACAACCGGACCAAACAACCCGGCGAAAAGAACACGGCGGCAGTAGCTGCTGCCCAGCTATCCGCCATCTGCACTCCCCGCCGGACCCATCGCTATATAGCGCACAACAAATTCATCGTGCGGCTAAAGAATTCGGTCCCGGAAGCGGTTCTCACAGGAGGAACCAACTTCTCAGAAGGCGGAATCTTCGGCCACTCCAACGTCGTCCATGTCGTCGAGTCGAATTCGGTTGCCGCCGAGTTTTTGCGCTACTGGAATCTGCTCGCAGCCGACCCGACCAATGCGGATTTGAAGCCGGTCCTCACCGATACCGTGCAACTAACCGCTCGCCGGTTGCCACCGTCCGGAACGACCGCAGTCTTCAGTCCTCGACGAAAAACCGACGCCCTGGATCTGTACACATATCTGGCCGAAACGGCCAATGACAGCCTGTTCACCACGTTCGCGTTCGGGATGCATTCGAGTTTTCAACATGTTTACCGGTCGGGTCGGGCCCCTCTCCGTTACGCCGTGATGGAGAAAAAGACCCGCCCGATGGCACCAGGGCCGGAGCGTTTGGCGGCGGAGGCGTCGATCGATCTCCTCCGTTCACAACCGGAGAACCTGTTCGCCATCGGTTCGCGCCTGACGGCCGATCGTTTCGACCGATGGGTGAAAGAGAGCCACAACTACCTCAACAAGAATGTCAACTACATCCACAACAAATTCATGCTGATCGACCCGCTGAGCAGCTCGCCGGTGGTTGTTGCCGGTTCCGCCAATTTCAGCGAGGCATCCTGTGTGACCAATGACGAGAACATGCTGATGATCCGCGACAACACCAGGGTCGCCGACATCTATCTCGGAGAGTTCATGCGTCTATACAACCATCACGCGTTTCGTGAGTTCCTTGAACGGAATGCGGGTTCGACAACCCCGGTCAACCCGAGCCATCTCCGTCTCGACGACTGGTGGCGCGGCTACTTCGGCAACACTTCACGGTCTCGCCAGCGCCGCCTGTTCGCCGGTTCCTGACCCTCGGCGGGATCGCGAACGCGCCAATGTCACCAGCCGAGCCATTCCAGAATCTCTTGGGCGACCACGGAAACCGGCGGTCGTTGTCCAGTGTCACATGCCCGATGTCTCGACCGATCCCAGAAGCCAGCCAGAGTTCGGTTTGGCGGAGATCTTCCTGGCGAGCCGCATTCATCGAAGAGGAGAGTCTGACCCTTATCTCCTCCAAGGGGACGTTGAGGCAAACAACTCGGAGAGGGAAAGGTAACGCCGCTTCCATTGCGGCGAGATCTGCATCGGTCAGGATCGAACCGGCGAGGACAAAGCGGTTGATTCCGGCCTCGATGAGATTGGAGAGGACGGCCGAGAGGTTGGCCAGTCCGATACTCCTGTGGTCATGTTCGCCGATTTCGGGTCCGGCGAACCACGTGAGCCAGTCGAGGTCGATCGCGCCGAATGCCTGTCCCGAGGCCTCGAGCATGTCTGCAATTTCTGCACACAGGGTGCTCTTGCCAACGCCGTAAACACCGGTCAGCAGTAGACCTTCCACAACTCGGAAGGATAGGAGGTCGCCGTTCGCCGATGGACCCAGCAGTTCATCCCTGCAGCCACTGGCTGACCGATCCCGGTGCGATTTGGTCCGGCGGGTCGGAGCCAAGCCTCTGGATGAAAACGGCATCGCCATCGTCGGTGGTTGCGGCGTAGGTGAATGCCGAACCATCCGGAGCCCAGGTATGTGTGGAGCGGACGTACTGTCCCCAGAATTGGAGATACTGGCTGACGAAGGTCGAGGTCGGAACGTAGGGCGGGTAGTCGGTGATCTCGCCACCGGTCCACACGCTCGGAACGAGTGCTTGCTGCCCGATCGAGCCGAGCAGGAGAGCCGAGCCGTCCGGGCTCCATTCGAACATCACCACTCCGTCCTTTTCCACCGGCTCGATCGACCCCTCGGCGAGGGACAGAACCAGCATGTCGGCTTCGCCCGGGACACCGTCCAACACGGCAAGCCGGGCCCGATCCGGGGAGAGGGCATAGGTGACCGGGCCGTCGATATTGACGAGATCCCGGGTGCTGCCATCTAGCGACACCGCCGCCAGTCGTGATCGCCCTGTCGCCTGGGCAAGGAGGCTGACCGAGATCGATGGCCCACCGAGCGGCACTATGACCGTCTCATCGTCGAGCCAGTCGGGAGCCTGAAACCCGATCGTGGTCTCGCCGAGCGGAGCGTCGGCAAGGCCCGGCGTCAGCAAGTCGATCGATCCGGCATCGCGGTTGGTTGCGATCGCCTCGGTGGAAGGCGCCCAGGAGAAGAAGTACGGTCTCGCCACGCCGAGCGAGTCGATCGAGTTGGTGTCCGGGATTACATGGGCGGCCCCAACTCCCGATCCCGAATTGCCTAGGGCAACGAAGCTCGATCCGTCGGCGTTCCACGAGTAATAAAACGGCAAGAAGTCGAATCGCTTCTCCCACACGATGTCGCCTTCCCGCCAGACCACGACCAGCGGATCGCCGTCTTCGTCGAGTGCGCTGTAGACGATGCTGTCCCCTCGCGGCGAAGGTGTGGGTTGAACCGCGATCTCCGTGCCGTTCGACGCCGCTGCAACCGAAATCGAATCGGACTCCTTCCAGATGCTGACAGAGCCGTCGGCCCCTGTGATCAGGATTGAGGCCGCTGCCGTCGGCGCAGTCGAACAACCGGCGACGAACATCGCCAGCAACCAAATCGGTTTTCGCATAGTCGGCCTCGATTTCTCATGGCTCGACCCAACGCTATCGGCTGCGTCAGGGCTAGCGGGCATCGAATAACCACCGGCAACCGGGGCGCGGGATCGGATCGGCCCTTTTGAATCGGATCGAGGTCGCCTTTTGCGCGTAGAGGATGGTGGTGGTGGAGCCGGGTCGGTTGACCGTGGTGAGCTGGTTGGTTTGCTCGAAGACCAGGTCGAGGTCACCGTCGAGGCTGTACGCGTGGGTTGGTTGCCGCTGCCGTCACTGCCCGGACCCTGGTGGTTGCGTTGGAAGCTTGAATCTTCGCGTATGAGCCCGCCTCTTTGTGGCTCATGGCGAAGGTGATGCTCCTGGCTTGTAGAAGAACGGGACGGGCTGCCACGGCACGCCGAGGAGCTTGGCCAGCCTCTCGGCGAACTCAACTGCGTCGGGGCGGCCCTCCGCGTCGAGTTTCAGCCACAGAGTGGAGAACGTCAACGCCTTGCTGTCCCAACGTCGTATATAGATCATCCGACGGGCCGGCTGGACCAGCACCTCCACAACCTCGGAACGGTCGACCGACCGCCGGCTCAGAAACCAGCTGAACGCACAACGGACCTGACCGTCGTCGACCCCGAACCTCGGCTCCCTGGCGAAAAGTACGGTGCCGGCGTCATACGCCAGAATTCCCACGCCCAAGAGCATCGTTAACCCGTACGTCGGGACCATCACACGTGATTCTTGGATCGCCTGTGACCCGGCCCCGAGCAGTAACGAGACCACAACAAGCCGTTGCACCCACCGTGCTGGAGCCAGTTTGCCCTGCAACTTCACATCCTCGAGGTGAAGGGACTACCCGCCCCGCTACTGGAACTGCTTGAGGACCCCGAACCCGAAGTCGAGGTTTGGGAGCCGCTCGATGTTCCGCTGCCAATCGTACCCGCGCCGGAACCGCTGATTGCCTGACCGAGGGGTCGGGACGTCCCGTAGGTGCAGGTGCCGGGGGTGCCGCCTCCGGTCCCGGTGACGAGGTGAGGTTCCCGATTGGCGAGTAGGTGTAGTCGTGGTCGAAAGGTGCGGTACCGACCGCCGTATAGGTGTTGCAGGTGTCGGCGTTGGAGGTGAAGGCTTCGGCGAATCGCCAGAGGTCGTCGTAGCGGTAACAGGTCCGCTGGTTCGAATCCAAGGCGTCCAGCACTCGGGTGAGGTTGCTGGCGTTGTCATAGGCGTAGGACCGGTTGAGCCGGGTCACCCCTCCGGTCACACCGGTCTGGGTTGCGAGTCGGTTGGTGGATGCGTCGTAGGTGAACGTGCGGGAGCCAACGGTTCGGCCGGTGCCGTGAGTGGCGGAGGTGAGCTGACCGAGCGGGTTGTAGACGGCACCGGCAACACAGACCGGGTTGCCGGTGAGCGATGAGGTCATCGCGGTGGGGGCGGTGACCCGGTTGTCGTAGCCGAAGGTGACAGTCTCGCCCAATGTCCCTGTCTTTCCGCCTGGGTATGGAGAGCCCTTTGGTGTGATTGCAGGGCTCGCCAGACCAAGCCCGAGATCCTGGAGTTACTTGGTTATTGTTGGAATGAATCGATCGTCACAATGCGGGGTGCTGCATTACAGAATTCGAGGGTTCATTCCGGATGGAAGGTGAAGCCGGGCGGGGGGTTCGAGTCGTCATCGACTTGGACGATGAAACCGTTCAGATTCGGAGCGCTGCAGGAATCTTGGGCCGTTGGCCGCTCGACGATGTCGGAGTTCGTGGGGATGATGACGGTTTCCGGCTTCGGATCGAGGGGGAACAGGCAGTTTTTGTTTCCGATGACGACGTCGGTTTTGCGATTGCAATTGGCCTGCACGCAGCCAGTCCGCGGTTGAGACGACGGATGGGCGCCGCCTTGCATGAGGAGGGCACCGGCTGACTTCGGTGTAGCGTGGCCGGGTGGCGGCATCGATCACGCGAAGAGCCCTGCTCGTCGGTTTGGCTGGAGGGACACTCTCCGGGTTTTTTGGTGTTGGCGGTGGAATCGTTCTCGTTCCTCTCCTGATTCTCGTTCTGCGATCCGATCAGCACGCCGCCCACGCCACCTCGCTTGCCGCCATATTTCTGATCGCACTCGCTGCGTTTGCCGGGTATCTGACGTCGGACGCAGTGGACCTCGAGATCGGCGTTGCCCTTGGGGTGGGCGGATTGGCCGGCGCCGCCCTCGGGGCGACTCTCATGCACCGGCTTTCGCCCAACGCTATACGAGGTGTTTTTGCGTTGGCGATGATTGTCGCCGGGATTCGGATGGTCCTATGAGCGACATCGTTGTGGCGCTGATCGTGGGTCTGGCAGCGGGCGTCGCCTCCGGTGTCGCCGGCATCGGCGGCGGTGTGATCATGGTCCCGGCCATGGTGTTTCTGCTCGGTCTCGACCAGCATCTTGCTCAGGGGACATCGACGCTTGCGATTCTGTTCACATCCGTTTCAGGGACCATCGTCAATGTGCGCAACGGACGCGCCGACGTTCGTCTTGCCTTGTTGGTGGGGTTTGGAGGGGCCGCCGCCGCTTTTGGCGCCTCCAAGCTCGCGGTCAGCATCGACGCCGATTTGATGCAGCGACTGTTTGGCCTGCTGGTCCTTTACGCCGGCGTCCGCATGGCGGTGCGAACGTTCAAAGCTCGCACCGCCGACTGAGTTCACTCAGGTTTGTCCAACGGCTTTGGTTCATCGCCGGTCTTGAGGACGGCCCCGATTCCAACCCAGAGCCCAATCGCAATGATCCCGGCTGGGAGCAGGTAACCAAATGGTATCCCGGGTCTGAGATCGAGTATGGCCGTAAGGAACCCGAAGCCAAGGGCGACGAGAAGAAAGATCGTCCCAAAGATGAACGAGACGAGATCGAAAGGGTGTGATTTCATGATTCCTCCAATACGGTGATGGTCCCTGCTCCTACCCGCAGGTCGATGGTCAGGAGCGCGTCTTTGTCTCCTGTGGAGACCCTTGGTGACAAGCCGGAGTCCGACAGCTTCAAGACCGTGACGTCTCCGATCCCGGCCGAGGCGTCGATCCAGGTGGGCGTGTCCTTGTCAATGATCACGATCAGTTCGCCTACCCCAAGGTTGAAACGAAGAGTGTCTTTTTCCGAAAGAACCAATTGGGTCAGGTCGACGGTGACCTTGCCGAACCCGAGGTCATACGAGCCGTTTCGATCTCCGGCGTCGGTGACCACGACACGTGACACCGGAACATCCGAGTGTCCGATCCCTGGATCCGACCGGTTTGTTGTCACCAGCACTCTGCCGACGTCGACGGTGGCGGTGAGGTCGAGAGATCCGTTGGATCCGGTCTGGTCGATCCTCACCTGGATGCTTCCGAATCCGCTCGATGTCCTGCCAAGAGCGCTCACCTCCCCGATGTCGGTTTGGGCCCGCCCGGTAACCGTGATGTCGTCGGGGACCACAATGATCACTTCGCCGAGATCGGCAGAGGCGACTATCTCGATACTGTCGCCCTTGAAGTCCACGGCAGAGAGATCCACCAGCAGCGATCCGACATCCACGGCGTAGGTTGAGCGGACCTCCGAAAGGGTGGTCGGCGTCTCAACGGTTCTGGTCAGCCGCCCGTAGTCGACCTCGGTCAGCGGTGAAAGCATCAGCATCGGCAGCAGGACGATTCCGGCGACGATGAGCCCGCGGGCCCGACCGAGCCATGCTCCGACCACCAGACCCACGCCCGTGATGGCGAGAAGTAGCGACAGATAGTGGCGCAGAACGAAGTCGACATCAGGGGCGAGGCGCTCGATGAGGGCTAGCGTTCCAACGCCTATCAGCATCGCGGCAAAGGTGATCCGGCCCAATGCCGAACGCGGTCGCGGCGGCTTGGGAGGCCGAGGGGCAGACGGCACTGGGGGGATCGGTGCCGAAGGTGGGGCTTCGCCACCGGAGGGGGTGACGAGCGTGGTTGCCGTGGGTGTAGTCATCGAAGCGAGCTCCTTTGCTCCTTTGGTTGGGGTTCCTTTGGTCTCGGAATGTGAAGTGTTTTTGGCGACGATGGCGAAGGGGGCTTTGCCCATGTACATCAGGCCGCCGATCACAACCAGCACGAGGCCAAAAAGGGCTCCGCCCGGGATGAGGTTGATGGAACTGTTGATGGCGAGGACACCGATCGCCGCCAGCACAACCCCTGGCCAGCCTGCTTCGCCGATGCCCTCCACCAGTCTGACGGCGTGTGGCTCGGCCTTGGTTTCGTCCCGTATGAGCAACCAGCCTGCAAGGTAGGCCACGAAGCCGAGGCCCCCCATCGGGACGGTGATCACGAGGACCAATCGCACCAGCCACAGCGGTACGTCGAAGGTTCTTGCGACTGCCGCGGCGACGCCGGCGACAACCCGCCCGGCACGGGGCCGTACCAGTTCCTGTTTGGTTGCCCGAGTGCCATCGGGCGGTGTTTCGGTAGTCATCATGACGCCAGCATGCAGGTTCGGTGCCTATTTCGTCTATCGGGAATGGCCCTGCATCAACCCTGAGACCTCAGGGCTGGCTCAGGGGAGTCCCCTATTGCGAAGACGGGCACAATGCTGACACCATGGTCACCATATGAACCAGCCGGCAACGGAACAACCACTCGGAGGCATATTCCGGCGCGAGGACGGCCGCGTCGTGGCCGGTGTCGCCGGGGGAATAGCAGACCGCCTTGGGGTCAATCCCGTTTATGTGCGGGCTGCGTTCGTCGTATTGGCCTTTGTATGGGGCCTTGGGGGAGTGGTGTATCTCGGTCTGTGGGCGGCGACGATCGATCAATACGGGACGTCACCCTCGCTGGTTTCCGAACCGAGCGACCGACAGGTGTTCGGGCTCGGGCTCGGGTTTTTCGGATTGTTGCTGTTCGTGCGGTCGGTTCTGCCCTGGCCCGGCGACAGAGTCATGTGGCCGGTTCTATTCATTGGCCTTCTGACCGCAGTGGCCTTGGATCGGTGGACCGATGTCTCGAAGTTGACCAGTCCGGAGCATCAGAGGGCGCGGCTCTTTTTCGGCGGCATTTTTGTTGTTGGCGGAATCGCCTTGCTCGGCGATTTCGATCCTGCCCTGGTGGCTCCATCGTTGCTGGCGATGATTCTCACGGCGGCCGGGTTCCTCATTGCTTTTGGACCGTGGTTATACCGGGCGATGGCCGATCTCTCCAAGGAACGCGCCGAGGTCATCCGCCGGCGGCAGCGAGAGGATATGGCTTCTCACCTGCATGACTCTGTTCTGCAAACGCTGGCCATGATTCAACGCACCGATGACCCCAAGCGGATCGTGACCCTGGCGCGGGCTCAAGAGCGGGAGCTCCGGCGCTGGCTCTTCGAGAGCGAATCGGAGGGTTCGTCGGACTCGATTTTGGGGGCGATTCAGCGGACTGCCGACCAGGTCGAGGCGGACTACAACGTTGCAGTCGAGGTGGTTCACGTCGGAGATTGTGAACTCGACGACAAGCTGCGGGCTCTCGCTTCTTCGGGCACAGAAGCGATCGTGAACGCGGCCAAACATGGGGGTGTTGACCGCGTCAGCGTTTTTCTCGAGGTCGGGGAAGAAGAGATTGAACTGTTCGTCACGGATCAAGGAAAAGGCTTCGACAAGGAGGCAGTTCCGGCGGATCGGCGCGGCATCACCGACTCGATCGTCCGGCGGATCGAGCGCCACGGTGGGAGTGTCGAGATAGAGTCGGCCGTCGGCAGCGGAACCGAGATCCAAATCACCATGCCCAGGAAGTCCACCCCATGACGAGCGTTTACCTGATCGATGACCACCGCCTTTTCTTGTCGGGCGTCACTTCTGAACTCGAATCACAACTCGAGATAGTGGGTACCGCCGAGGACGTCGACGCCGCCATCGACGGGGTTCGAACGCTCCAACCCGACGTGGTGCTGGTTGATGTTCACATGCCGGGCGGAGGCGGGCTGGCGGTCATCGAGAACGTGCACCAGACCCATCCTGAAATCAAGTTCCTCGCCCTGTCGGTATCGGACTCCGCAGAAGACGTGATCGCAATGATCAGGGCCGGTGCCCGGGGTTATGTGACCAAGTCGATTCAGCCGGCCGAACTGGTGGAGGCGATCAAGAGGGTCGAAGCCGGGGACGCGGTGTTTTCTCCACGACTCGCAGGATTTGTCCTCGACGCCTTCGCCGAGGTGATGACTACGCCGATAGACCCCGAACTCGACCAGCTGACGGCGCGCGAACGCGAGGTCTTGCGCCAGATAGCGCGCGGGTACTCCTACAAACAGGTCGCTTCTCGGCTCTCGATCAGCATCAAGACGGTCGAAACCCACGTGTCGGCGGTGCTCCGCAAACTTCAGCTTTCGAATCGGCACGAATTGGCGCGTTGGGCGTCTCACCGCCGCATCGTTTGAAACAGCGGATTCCCGTCAGAGAAACATGTGGTCGTATTTGTCTCGATATGCCTCGAGAAGACGCAACCACACCTCGGACATCGTGGGATAGGAAGGGATCGCATGCCACAGGACGTCGAGCGGGACCTTTCCGATCATGGCGACGGTGGCCGAATGCAGGATTTCGCCTGTCATCGGCCCGACCATCGTTGCCCCCAATAGGAGTCGCGTGTCGGCATCGACAACGAGTTTGGCCGTGCCCTTGTAGCCTTTGCCGAGTGTGGAGGCGGCCGCCACCCAGCCTGTGTTGTATTCGACGGTGTGAACCGTGTGTCCGGCTTCGATCGCCTTTTCCTCGGTCATCCCCACGGCGGCAATCTGTGGATTCGTAAAAACCACGCGTGGGGTGGCCGCCAGATCTCCCCAGGCTTTCGAGTCGTGACCGGCGATGTGGGCTCCGGCGATTCGCGCCTGGTATTTACCGGTGTGTGTGAGAAGTGCCCTGCCATTGGCGTCCCCGACGACATACAACCAACCGTCGGCAACCCCGATGGCTCTTTGCCTCTCGTCGACCTCGACGAAACCGCCCGGTTCGAGGCCTACACTTTCCAATCCGATGTCATCTGTCAGAGGGCGCCGACCGGTGGCGACCACGATTTCGTCGCCGACTATTTCTTCTGTCGACCCGTCGGGCTTCTGGACGGTGGCGGTGGCCGGAGCGTCAGCTGCCGATCTCGCCACTGCCTGGAGGGTTGTGGAAATGAGAATCTTGACGCCCATCCGTTCGAGTTGGGTAAAGAGCTCGTCCGAGACGAACGGTTCTTCGCCTGAAAGCAGCCGGTCGGCCATCTCGATCACTGTGACCTCTTCAGACCCCAGCGTTCTCCACGCCTGAGCCATCTCCAAACCGACCACGCCGCCTCCGATGATGATCAACCGCGTCGGCACCTCTTTTGCAGTAGTGATGTCTCGGCTGTCCCAGATGCGGATCGTGTCGAGCCCCTCCACCGGAGGTATGGCCGCGGCGGTTCCGGTTGCGATCACGACCGCAGTTGATGCCTGGTAGATGGTGCGGACCCCATCGGGATCGGTGACCTCAACCCGTTTGGGCCCCACCAGGCGACCGTGCCCGCGGAGAAGGTCGACACCGACCGATTCGAGCCATTTCACCTGTCCGGAATCATCCCAGTTCGATGCCAGAACGTTGCGACGAGCGAGGGCGGCCTCCACATCGAGAGTTGCTCCTTCGACGCCCGGAGTGCGTTTGGCGGAATCGATTACCTCCCCTGGTCGCAGCAAGGCCTTTGAAGGCATACAGGCCCAGTAGGAACATTCGCCTCCAACCAGGTCTCTCTCGATGATGGCGACCCGTAGCTCGCCTCGTGCCGCGATGTCAGCTGCATTTTCACCCGCCGGTCCGGCCCCGATCACAAGGACGTCATAGTCGGAGTTGATTGCGGGTTGTTGTGAGGTCATGTTTTTGCCAACAGGCCGGGGTCCGATGTTGTTCCCCGGAATGCGAACCGGATCCGTCGGGTTGGGGATAGACGTGGCCGACGTACCCAACCCGATGACCGTGGCATGGTCCATCCTCAAGGTGTTGTTGAGGGTGAGACGCCAGACTCGGTTTGGTCACGATCGATATGACTGGGATGCGCTGGGAAAGGTGCTCGCACGACTCGAGGAGAGCGGACCAGCAGCGATCGAAGAGATCGTCGAACCGCTGGACCACGTCATTGCGGCGGCCGCCGGCGCCGACCCGAGTTCACTGACGCGGCCCGAGGCGCTTGCATACTGGATCAACCTCTACAACGCCGGAGCATTGCGGTTGGCGGCCCGAGCAAACTATGAAAAAGTCCCGAGCGTGATGAGGCTGCCGGGAGCGTTCTCCGAACCGTTTGTGACGGTCGGGGTTGAAGCGTTGTCACTGGACGCAATCGAGCACGCCAAAATTCGGCGGTTCAAGGATCCAAGAGTGCATGCGGCGATGGTCTGCGGGGCCATCAGCTGTCCGACTTTGAGGACCGAGCCCTATCGCGGTTCTTCGCTCGATGGTGACCTCGATCGTCAGATGAAGCATTTCCTGGACTCGGGAGGGGCCGTAGTCGACGGGGACGAACTCGAGCTGTCACGGGTCTTCTTGTGGTTTGGGGCCGACTTTGTCAGGCCGCGAAGGATGCCAACATTTGTCCCATCCAAACCGGATGCCATAGCCAGGGCACTCGCTCCGTGGCTTGGATTTGATTCCTCTTCCAAATCCGTGGTTTTCCAGTCGTATGACTGGAGTCTGAGGTGCTCTGTCGGACCGCTCAATCGTCCTCGCGGTTGAGCCGGAAACCTTCGACGGGGTCGCTGACGGGGTGGCGGCGGCGAAGGGCAACGAGTAAAAGTGCGCCCAGGATGATCACAGCGACAGTCGCAACGAAGACCGGTCCCCGCGGAGTCGATTCCGGCGCAGGTTCGGTTTCTTCTGGTCCGGCGAGCGGAGGCGATCCAGCCTTGCCGGCCGCCGCTTCAACTTGGGAGACGATGTCTGCGGTGGCATCGGACGTGAGGCTGCACCCGTCATCCATGAAACCAACGCCTCCCGGTCTCACGAAAAAGACGTAGGTCGATCCGGGGGTGTAAAAACGGTCCACCGACGTGATCTGACCCGGTATCAACTCGAAGGACCCCTGAACCTGGACCGACGCCGCAACGTCGCCCTTCCAAACCGAGTCGACGGAAACGTTGGCGAGCCGACCATCAAATTCCACCGATTCGACGAGGCCGGAAAAGACGGCTTCTGCCGCCGCATAGGATTCAGGCAACGGGGGAGGTGCAATACACGAGGCGTGAGCCGGCGTGGCAATGACGGCCGTGAACAGGACCGCCATCAAGGCAATCCGAATAGTCCTCATTCTGACCTTTCGATTGACGTCTGATATGAGACGCCAGAGCCGTCGAATAGGTTCCCCGAGCGAGCGCCCTGCCGCATCTTGGAGTCAATCACGGTGACCATGCGATACTTCCCGGATGCTGATGGAGTCACACATCCCAGACCTGGCCAGAGCCGCCATTCGATCGACCTGGCGCCGGTGGCATCTCCAGGACGTCGTCGAGAGGATTTGGTCGGGAGATCCAACCGCATTTTCTCGTCTCGATCTTCCAGAGCTGGCCGATCGCCTTGGCTGGCTGACCCTGCATGACGACATGAGCGGCCGCGTTCCCGAGTTCAACCGGATCGCCGACGACCTGGCTGCGGACGGGGTGGAGACGGTTGTCCTTCTGGGAATGGGAGGGTCGAGTCTCGCGCCCGAGGTGTTTGCGAGCGTGTTTGGGTCGAGACCTGGCAGGCCGCGGCTGCTCGTCCTCGACTCAACCCATCCTGACGCCATTCTCGACGTGGCTGCGGGTCTCGACGTGTCCACCGCGGCGTTCATCGTGTCATCGAAGTCGGGGAGCACGCTCGAAACCCTGTCGTTGTTCCGATACTTCTTCGCCGCGTGCGGCGGAGACGGCTCTCGATTCATCGCCATCACCGACCCTGGGTCGGGGCTCGAAACGTTGGCTGCCGGACGCAATTTCCGCGCGACGGTGTTGTCACCACCCGACGTCGGCGGCCGCTACTCGGCTCTGAGTCCTTTTGGGCTCTTGCCCGCCGCAATCATTGGCGCCGACGTGCGACAACTGCTCGAGAACACCGCCGGGTTTGCTGCTCGCTCCCGTCATCCGGCCGAGGCCGCTCTCGATCTCGGCGCCACCTGGGGGACGCTGGCACTGCTCGGGCGCGACAAACTGACGATTCATACGTCGCCGACGTTGTCGACTTTTCCTGGCTGGTTGGAACAACTCATCGCCGAGAGTTTGGGTAAAAACGGTACCGGGGTAGTCCCCATCGCCGGCGAGGAATGGCGGGACGACTACGGACCCGACAGGTCTTTTCTCACATTCCGAATGCAGGGGGAACCGGCGGTGATTCCATGGGATTCTGCGGTGGCCGCTGGCCATCCGGTGACTCGGATCGAGCTCGAGTCGCCGCTCGTGCTCGGCGCCGAAATCCTCAGGGCCGAACTGGCCACGGCCGGGGCAGGCGAGGTCCTCGGTGTACACCCGTTCGATCAGCCCGACGTCGAGGCCGCCAAGAAGCTGGCGCGCAAGGCGATGGAAAGCGGGGCTGCATCGGCGGATGCGACCCCGGCGGAAGTGGCAAAACCAGAATTGGACAGGCTGTTGGATCAAACCGCGCCGGGTGATTACGTAGGCATCCATGCCTATCTGAATGGCCGCGGTGAGCTCGAAGAAGCACTCGCCCGGTTCCGGCGTGTTGTGGGCACCCGGTCGGGAGCCGCCACCACCCTCGGTATCGGCCCGCGGTTTCTGCACTCGACCGGCCAACTCCACAAGGGGGGGCCCGACTCCGGCGTGTTCATTCAACTCATCGACAAACCAAAAAACCAAGTGCCGGTCCCCGAGACCGAACACGGTTTTGGCGAGATCATCTCGGCCCAGGCAGCAGGGGATTACGAAGCCTTGCTGGCGGCCGGTCGTCGTGTTGTCCGAATCGATCTCGGCGATGACCCGGCCGGCGCGCTTGCGGGATTGGCGGCCGTGTGACCGAACGAGCCAAAAAATCGGCGGCTCCCAAGGAGCCGAAATCGGCGGCCGAGACCGTAGCCATCCCGCCACATCTGATTGTTTTGTTCGGGGGAACCGGTGATTTGGCGGGTCGAAAACTCCTTCCGTCGTTGTGCGCCCTGATGGAACGACGTGGATTCGTGGATTCGATACGCGTCCTCGGGGTCGCCACCAGTCCATACGACGATGAGTCATATCGAGCATGGGTGGGCGCGGCGTTGGCCCAGAGTGGTCGTGGCGAAGAAGCGATCTCCCGCCTGACCGAACTGGTGGGATACCAGAACATCACAGAAGGGTTCGAAGCGCTCGCCGCTCGCGTCGCCGAGATCGATCAGAAAGCCGATTTGTCAGGGAACAGGCTTCTGTACCTGGCGATTCCGCCTTCGGTTTTCGACGACATCGTCGCCGGTCTCGCCGAGGTCGGACTCGACGACTCGGAGGGCACGGTGCGGGTCGTCGTCGAAAAACCTTTCGGGACCGATCTGGCGTCGGCCAGACACCTCAATGAGCTGCTTCACCGTTCCTACTCGGAAGAATCTATTTACCGGATAGATCACTACCTGGCGAAAGAGACAGTTCAGAACCTGCTGGTGTTTCGTTTCGCCAACCCGCTGTTCGAGTCGGCATGGAACCGTGACCGCATCGCATCCGTCGAGATCACAGTCGCAGAGACGCTCGGCCTCGAAGGCCGGGCCAAATATTTCGAGGGCGCCGGGATCCTTCGTGACATCGTCCAGAACCACCTTTTGCAGGTCCTTTCGCTGGTGGCGATGGAGCCACCGGTCCGGCTGACCCCGCAGCACATCCGAGACGAAAAAGTCAAGACGCTTCAGGCGATCAGCCCGATCGACCCCTCGGTCACGGTACGTGGCCGGTATGAGGCGGGGGTGATCAAAGGCGAGAAGGTGCCGGGGTACCTCGAAGAGGCGGGTATCGGCGAAGACTCGACAACCGAAACCTATGCGCGGATCACTCTCGAGATCGACAATTGGCGTTGGCGCGGAGTTCCCTTCACGCTCACGGCAGGCAAACGTCTGGCCGAGCGGAGAACGCAGATAGCGGTGGAATTCCGTGAGCCCCCGATCTGCCTCTTTGATGTGGACGGTGTGTGCCCTGTGCACGGCAACCGGCTGGTGATCACCCTGCAGCCCAACGAGGGGTTCGATCTGCTTTTCGACGTGAAGCAGCCGGGCGAAAACATGGCGCTCGAAACCAAATCTCTCAGCTTCCGTTATGGCGACGAGTTCGGGGAACTTCCTGATGCGTACGAGACACTCCTGGTCGATGCGCTCACCGGTGACCAAACGCTGTTCGTACGGTCCGACGAGGCGGAAGAAGCATGGAGAATCCTCCAACCGATCCTTGGCCTCACCGATCAGCCAAAGCCATATGCGGCCGGATCTTGGGGTCCGTGATGATTCGCGGAAAATGCCTTGACACGGCACCGGCAGTCTTTATAACTTGGCCGGAGTCGCCGAAGGGTGGTCGAGAGTGATGCCAATCCAGTCCAGCAAAACACAGCTGACGGTCCGCGCCGGCGGATTCGTCCCTGGCGCGCGCCACCGGACCCTCGTTGCCGCGACCGCAGATGCCACTGAAGCCCGACCCGGGCGAAACACCCTCGAGTGACCCATAGTCACAACTCGATTTCGAGAGAGGACCGCCGGGAACCACCCGGCGGTCCTTTTCTTTTACCCAAGGAACAAATCATGAACCAACTTCTGAACAACCGAGGACGATGCAACGACACCGGATCCCATGAACTGTTCTTCTCAGATGTGCAAGCCGACCTGAAGGCCGCACAGGCCATCTGTTCGGAGTGCGAAGTGACCACCGAATGCCTCGCCCATGCGCTCGACACCGGTGTCGAATGGGGGGTCTGGGGCGGCGTCATTTTCTGGGACGGTCAGGCGATGTTTCGAAAACGGGGGAGAGGGAGGCCCCGAAAGGACGAAAACTTCGTCTTTGAGGTGGACCGCCTCGACCTGGTCGAGATGCTGGGCAAGTCGGCCTGACATGGAAGTACCCCGGCCCGGTGGGTCGGGGTACTTCAGTCCAGCACCGGGTGGGAGGAAAACCCGGAGCGGGTGATCTAAACGGCTGCGACGCCTCGCATGCTGCGCATCGGTTGACGCAATTTCTCGATGGCTCTGGCCTCGATCTGGCGAATGCGTTCTCTGGTCACGTGCAGGTGTGATCCGACCTCGTCGAGAGTCCGAGGTTCCGTATTGCCGAGGCCGTAGCGCATGGTCAACACAATTCTTTCTCGCTCGTTGAGGCGGTCGAGCACGCGACCGAGGTCTTCGAGCCGAGTTGCTACCAGTGCAACCTCGAATGGATCGACGGCGTCGCAGTCCTCGATGAAGTCACCGAGGACGGCGCTGTCCTCGCCCACCGGTTCGAAGATCGAAACCGGCTCCGGCGCAAAACGTTTCGCCTCGGCCACTTTTTCCACGTCGATGCCCGACTCTTCTGCAAGTTCGGCATTGGTCGGGATCCGGCCCAACCGTTTGTGGAGTTCGGCCTCGGTCATCTGGACCTGATTGATGGTGTCGATCATGTGGATCGGCACTCGGATCGTTCGGCCCTTGTCGGCGACCGCCCGAGTGATCGCCTGACGAATCCACCAGGTGGCGTAGGTGGAGAACTTGAAACCTTTGCGATGCTCGAACTTCTCGACGGCACGAATCAGGCCAAGGTTGCCTTCTTGCACGAGGTCGAGGAAAGGGAGTCCGCTGTGCTGGTAACGCTTGGCGATCGACACCACCAGGCGGAGGTTGGTTTCGATGAAACGTTTGCGGGCAGCGAGACCTTTGCTCACTGCTCTCTGAAGTTTGACCTTCTCGCCGGACTGATAGTCATCGTCCTGAAGTTTCATCGTGGCGTTGCGGCCGGCTTCGATCGCCTTGGCCAACTCCACCTCTTCTTCTGCTGTCAGCAGGGTGTAGGTACCGATTCCGTCCAGGTATTGACGCACCGTCTCGTCGGATGCGTCCTGGGCGTTCATCTTTCTGGCACTCATGATTCGACTGTTCTCCAGACACAAAGTTGCGAACTTCAGAGCGACCCCGTCGCCGTAATCGCTGTATCGGTCGTGTCAAGTGAGAAGTTGAGTGATTGTCCGGGAGATGACCAAACGAACTAGACCTCCTACCATGTCGACTCGTCCGGGCGTTTAGCTCAGCTGGGAGAGCGCTTCCCTTACAAGGAAGAGGTCGGGGGTTCGAAACCCTCAACGCCCACGGCAACACGAAGCGGAGCTTCGTGTTGCTTGCGAGTTTGGGCGATGGATCCCGGAGGGTTCCCGCCGGTACTCGGGGCATGGCGCGGAGGTTTGTGTTGCTTGCGTGTTCTGGCCAAGGAACCCGAAGGGTTCCCGGCAAACCTCGTTTCCCGGAGGTAGGCACCAGCCGTTGACAGGAAGGGCGCTTTATCCGTCGGAGCGGCGTGCCCCCTGTGGGTGGTGGTCCTGTTTGGGAGGAGCACCGCCTCGTAGCATGCGGCCATGCGGATTGGCGTGCTCCTCATGCCCACTGACCCTTGGCTCGAGACTGTCGAGATGGTTCAGCGAATCGAGGCACTTGGCTATCACCATGTGTGGGTCTATGACCATCTCTCGTGGCGGCGCTATCGAGACCGTCCGTGGCATGCGACCTACCCCTGGCTCACGGGACTTGCCGCCAAGACCGATCGGATACGCCTTGGGACCATGGTCTCCAATCTGAATCTGCGTCACCCGCTCGCACTCGCCAAGGATGCAATGACCATGGACCACATCTCCGGGGGCAGGTTCACGATTGGCCTCGGGGCGGGCGGGGTTGGTCTCGACGCAACCGTTTTGGGTCAACCCAAGCTGACTCCCACCCAACGCGTCGAACGTCTTGCCGAGGCGGTGTATCTGATCGACGGCGTGCTCAAGAACAAGATCCACGACCATACAGGCACGTTCTACACCGTTTCCGGAGCGCGGTTGCTTCCCGGTTGCGTCCAGGAACCGAGATTGCCCCTCGCCATCGCCGCCGGTGGACCGAGGTCGCTGGAAGTTGCTGCCAAGTACGGCGACGCTTGGATCACATATGGCGACACCACCTACCAGGACGTATCGGCAACCGCTACCGAACGGATCGTCACTGAGCAGTCTCAACTGCTCGAGAGCTACTGCGAGAGGCTTGGTCGCGACCCTGGCGAGATCGACCGCATCTATTTGATCGGCAATACCGAGGCCCGCCCCCTCTCCAGCTTGTCAACGTTCGCGGAGTTCTTGGGCCGATACGCAGCTCTCGGTTTCACCGATCTCGTGTTTCACATGCCCCGACCCGACGACCCGGTATGGAATGGGTCGCCCGAGATCGTGGAGGAGATCGCCGGCGCATTCCTAAATCGCTGAGTGGGGCTGTTCGACAACTGCCGAACCCAAGTCGAGTTTGAAAGCTGGTGGGCCCACCGGATCGACCGAGAATTGGCGGATTTCAGCTGTGTTCGCTCACGGCGGCATCGAACTTTCGGCGATTCGCCCCGAATACGGGGTCTAGCGCCTAAGGAACGCGACTATTTGGTGATGCCGACATAGGTTTCCGGGCGGCGGTCGCGGTAGAAGGCCCAGTGGCGGCGGACCTCTTCTATCAGCGACATATCGAGGTCGCGGACAATCACCTCGTCGGCGGTGTCGGATGCGACTTCTCCGACCATCCGGCCGCGGGGGTTCACAAAATAGGACGACCCGTAATAGTCGGTGCCTTCCAAACCCTCGGCGCCGACCCGGTTGATCGCTCCGATGAAGTATTCGTTGGCGACCGCCGCCGCCGGCTGTTCCAGGTCCCACAGATATTTGGAGTGGCCCCTCGTCGTGGCAGAAGGATTGAAGACGAGTTTGGCTCCGGCGAGACCTAGTTCGCGCCATCCCTCCGGGAAGTGGCGGTCATAACAGATGTAGACCCCGATTCGACCTACCGCGGTGTCGAAAATGGGGTAACCGGTGTTGCCTGGCTTGAAATAGAACTTCTCCCAGAACCCGGTGACCTGGGGAATGTGGGTCTTGCGATAGATACCAAGGAACTCACCGTCGGCGTCGATCACCGCAGACGTGTTGTAAAATGTGCCTTCGTCGACCTTTTCGTAGATCGGGGCAACGATCACCATCCCGGTTTCTTTGGCGAGTGCGATGACCTTTTGGATCGTCGGGCCGTCCGGGATCTCTTCTGCCTCGTCGTAATAGGAGGGGTCCTGGACGTTGCAGAAGTACCCGGTCGAGAAGATCTCCTGGAAGCAGAGAACCTGGGCCCCGTCGTCTGCCGCCGAGCGTGCCAGACCGAGATTCTTTTCGACCATCGACTCTTTGTCGCCGGTCCATTCCGATTGAACCAACGCCGCGCGAACCACCGTGCTCATAATGGGGGACTCCTGATGATGAAGTTCGCGGATCATACGGATCGATTGACAAACTGTAAAGACGCGGGCCTTACCGGAAACGGCGGCCTATCTTGACAAAATGTAAAGACCAACCCACAATTTGGCCATGACCCGTCGTCTCACCGTTGCTGCCGCCCAGATGGGCCCGATTGCTCGAGACGACTCCCGTGACGACGTAGTCGATCGCCTGATCGCGTTGTTGCGAGAAGCCGCCGGCAGGGGGTGCGGGGTGGTCGCCTTTCCAGAATTGGCGTTGACCACTTTTTTCCCTCGCTGGTACGCGACCGAACTGTCAGAGATCGAGTCCTGGTTCGAAACCGAGATGCCGGGCCCAGACACCAAAAGGCTTTTCGACGAGGCGCGCCATCTGAAAATCGGTTTCAGCCTCGGATATGGAGAACTGGTGATCGAAGACGGAGTGCGTCACCGATACAACACCCAGATCCTGGTCGATGCCGACGGCTCCATCGTCGGGCGTTATCGCAAGGTTCACGTCCCAGGTCACGCCGAGTTCGAGGCCGATCGTCCCTTCCAGCACGCCGAGCGCCACTATTTCGAGCCGGGCACCGAGTTCGGGGTATGGCGAGCGTTTGGTGGCATCGTCGGGATGGCGACCTGCAACGACCGTCGCTGGCCGGAAACCTATCGGGTCATGGGACTGCAGGGCGTCGAGTTGATCCTCATCGGTTACAACACTCCACTGTATTACGCACCCGACATCCAACAGAACCCGCTTCAGGCATTTCACAACCACCTCGTGATGCAGGCGGGCGCCTATCAGAACGGCGCCTGGGTGGTCGGAGTCGCCAAAGGCGGGACCGAGGAGGGAGTCGAGTCGCTCGCCCACTCGGTGATCATCGCCCCTTCGGGACAGATCGTCGCCCAGGCGATAACCACCGGAGACGAGGTGATCACCGCGGTCGTCGATCTCGACTATTGCTCGTTTTACAAGAACACATTGTTCGATTTCGAAAGGTATCGAGTACCTGAGGCGTACCGGCTCATCACCGAGCGGCGCGGAGCCATACCCCCACCGGAGGAGCAGAAATGACTTTGACCGAATCTTCGACAGTGACCTTCACCCTCAACGGGGCCGAGGTTGGAGTCAGCGCCGACCACCCGCATCTTCTGGCGGCACTGCGCGAACAGTTGGGCGTCACGTCGGCCAAGGACGGGTGTTCGCCGTCGGGACAATGTGGGTGCTGCACGATTCTGTTGGATGGCAAAGCCGTCGTCAGCTGCGTGACGTCAGTCGAAAAAGTTGCCGGACGTACGGTCACCACACTCGAGGGTTTCGAGCCGGCCGAGCGCGATCGCCTCGCCAGGGCGTTTGCCGCGACCGGGGCCCTCCAATGTGGATTCTGCACCCCGGGGATCGTGGTCAGGGCCAAGGCGCTGATCGATCAGAAAGGCAGCGATCTCGACCGGACCACCATCGAAGGCCGTCTCGGCGCTCATCTGTGCCGGTGCACGGGCTATGCCAAGATCATCGATGCCATCGAACTGCTGGCGTCAGGCGAAGCGATTCCGGAGCCGATCTTGTCGTCTGGGATCGGCAAGGTCGGGTCGAAGTATGAGGGCAAGGAACTCGCACTCGGCGATCGCGGATATATCGGTGATCTTGCAGTTGCTGGAATGCTCCACGGTGTTCTCCGATTGACCGACCACGCCAGGGCCGACGTGTTGCGTATCGATACAAGCGCGGCCGCGGCCGTGGATGGAGTTCATGGAGTCTTCACGGGAGCAGACGTGCCGGGAGACCTCAAAGTGGGGATCATCCACAAGGACTGGCCGGTCTTCATACCGGAGGGTGGCCGCACCTCCTATACCGGCGACGTCCTCGCCATCGTTGTCGCCGATGACGTCGCGACCGCACGTCGTGCCGCCGAATTGATCGAGGTCGAATACGACGTCCTTCCACCGTTCACCGACCCTCAGATCGCTCTCGCCTCCGATGAGAATGCGGTGTGGGGACTGGACGGCAATCGTCTGTCCCACACGGTCTACCGGCGCGGCGACGCCGACAGCGCCCTCGCCGAGTCCGCCCATGTCATGCACGAGGTGTTTCAAACCCAGCGGGTGGAGCACGCATTTCTCGAACCGGAATCAACGCTTGCGGTTCCGTCGGGCAATGGGAATCTCCACGTATATTCGGGCGGCCAGGGAGTCTGGGACGACCGAGATCAGATCGCGGCTGTCCTCGGCGTCGATCCCAGCCGGATCACCGTCGAATTGGTTTCCAATGGCGGCGCCTTCGGCGGCAAAGAGGACATGTCGAACCAGGGCCAGACCGCTCTCGCCGCGTATCTTCTGGGCAGACCGGTTCGCTGCACATTGACTCGTGAGCAGTCTTTGCACCTGCATGCGAAGCGCCACCCGATCCGCATCGAGGTTTGGTCCGGTTGTGATGCCGATGGCCATCTCACCGGCTTCAAGGCGAGGATGGTGGGCGACTCCGGCCCTTACGCGTCGGTTGGCATGAAGGTCCTCGAGCGCGCCGCAGGACACGCCAGCGGCCCGTATGTGGTCGCGGACATCGACGTCGAGGCGGTAGCGGTTCGCACCAACAACTCGGTTTGTGGCGCCTTCCGTGGTTTTGGAGCGAACCAGGCCCAGTTTGCGATGGAGGGGGTGATGGATCGCCTCGCCGAGAAGGTGGGTATCTCGGGTTGGGAGATCCGCAGCCGCAACGTGGTGATGCCTGGCGTGGTCTGGGGTCCAGGGCAGATCATGGACGACGGCTGTCTTGGTGCGAGAGTATGCCTCGACACCGTCAAGCCGTACTACGACCGCTGGAGGGCAGAAGGCAAGGCCGTAGGGCTTGGGCTCGGTCTCAAGAACTCCGGGCTCGGCAATGGGTTCAAAGAGTTGTCCAAGGCGGTCGTCCGCTTCGCCGAGGATGGAACGGTCGAGGTGCGCCATGGCTGGACCGAAATGGGTCAGGGTGTCCACACCGTTGCTCTCCAAGTGGCGGCAGAGGAACTGGGAATCCCGGCGGATTCGATCAGGGTCATCGTTGACACCACCCGTCAACTCGGGTTTGGTCAAACCACCGGGTCACGAGGGACCGTCATGGCCGCCGGCTCGGTGCGGGCCGCGTGTGCTGCCGCAGATGAGGGCGGACGCGCCTTCGAGGTTGACTATGAGGGCGAGTACCTGATCGATTGGACCGACAGTCTCGAGTCGGGCAAGGAGAACCCAAAGATCCATTCGACGTTCTCCTATGCCGCTCAACTGGTTGTCGCCGACAAGACCACCGGAGCGATAGAAAAGGTTGTGGCCGTGCACGACGTCGGTCGCGTGGTCAACCCGACGTTGTGTGAGGGCCAGATCGAAGGTTCGGTCCACATGGGTCTTGGTTATGCGCTCACCGAGGATTTCCCATGCGACGAAAACGGCCGGCCGACCCACATGACCTTGCGCCAACTCGACATCATCCGCCCGAAGGACATGCCACCCGTCGACGTGATTCTGGTAGAGGTCCCGCAACCCGATTCCCCATACGGAATCAAAGGCGTTGGCGAAATCGGATTGGTCCCGACGGCCGGGGCGGTGGCTGCCGCATTCCACGAGGTGGATGGGCAATGGCGTACCCAACTCCCGATCAACCGCCACCAGCCGCTGACCATCGGCTGACGGTTCGCGTCCAACTCTTTGACAGCGGCCCCGCTGTTTGACAAAATGTAAAATATGTCGGCCACCACCCCGGGCCTGGTGTGCGCCCACCATCATCTCTACTCCGCACTTGCTAGGGGGATGCCCGCCCCTCCTTCCGTGCCGACCACCTTCCAAGAAATCCTCGATCAGGTGTGGTGGCGACTGGATCAGGCGCTCGATCTGGAGATGATCGAGTGGTCGGCCAAGCTCGGGGCGATCGAAGCTCTGGAGAACGGCACGACGGCAATAGTGGATCACCACGAAAGCCCCAACGCCATCGAGGGATCTCTTTCTGTTATTGCCGACGCCTGTGCCGAGGTCGGAGTTCGGGTAGTGCCCGCCTATGGGGTCACTGATCGCCATGGAGCGGAAGCTGCACGTCGAGGTCTGGCGGAGAACAGAAGATTTCTCGAGGAAGGGGGGAGGGGGCTGGTAGGTGTTCACGCCGTTTTCACGTGCACCGACGACACCCTCGCCGAGGCGGCGGCGCTGGCAGCCGAGTTCGGGGTCGGGGTGCACATCCACGTCCACGAGGGACCGGAGGACGCGGGGGCGGCTCAACGCGTGCGGTCGCTTGCAAACGACAAATGGTTGCTGGCCCATTGTGTCCATCTGCCGACCGATCACGACCTGAGCGGAACGATCCTCCACAACCCGATATCCAATCTGAACAACGCTGTCGGATACGCCGATCCGGCCCGGTTCTCCAACCCGGTGGCGTTGGGCTCGGATGGGATCGGAGCGGACATGTTGGAGGTTTTCAGAGTCGCCTATGTGATGCAGCGCTCGGCCGATGTCACCGCTTCACCAGATTCCGCCTGGGAATGGCTCGGCACCGGATGGGACATCGTCCCGGAGGCGCGTAACGATCGCGTCGAATGGTCCTATGACCCGATGGAACCGTGGCATCTCGCATTTTCACCGGGGGTGCGTCCGCTGACCGTGACCGTCGGAGAAGAAACCGTGTACCGGGATGGCGCCCCGACTCGGGTAGACGCCGGGGAGATCCGCGCCAAGGCACGGGAGCAGGCGGCTCGCCTGCATTCGCGATTGTGAACAGGAGACTGCGATGACAACTCACGCCCCACCCTTGACCCCGTTCCCATTCAACGTGCTGATGGGGAGGATCGCCCACGAGTGGGAGACCCGTCACCGGATCCTCGATCTGCCCACTGCCCGGTTCTGGTCTCGAGACCCCGAGGTCGACCTCGGGATCGAATTCATGGGCCGTCCGGCGGCGTCGCCTCTGGGACCCGCAGCAGGACCACACTCACAGATGGCCCAAAACGTCATTCTTGCCTGGCTCGGCGGCGCCCGACTGTTCGAGCTGAAGACGGTTCAGGTACTCGACGACCTGGAGATCGGCCGGCCCTGCATCGACATGGAGACGATCGGGTTCAACATCGAGTGGAGCCAGGAACTCAAGGTCCGGGAGTCGCTGGACGAGTACGTGAAGGCGATGATGGCGATCGAGATGCTGAGGCGATGGGAGCCGCTGCACGAACACATCGGCTCGGATTCTGGGCCACACGTGTTCGACATGTCGGTCGGCTACGACCTCGCCGGAATCAAGAGTGAAAAGGTGCGTTCATTCATCGAGCACATGAAGGATGCCAGCGAGGTGATCGAACGCTTGCGCGCCCAGATCCCTGCACCCTTCCGCGATTTCGCCGACCTCGAGTTTCCCTCCCGGATCGCCGACACCATCACTCTGTCCACTTTTCACGGTTGTCCCCCCGAGGAGATCGAAGGGATCACAAAACACCTGATGGCCGATCACGAGATCGACGTGATCGTAAAACTGAATCCGACCCTTCTCGGCTTCGGGCGGGTGTGCGAAATCCTCCAGGGAACACTCGGCTACAGCCACATTCGCCTCGACCGCCAACCGTTTGTCGACGATCTCCAATTCGACCGGGCGCTCAGTCTGATCGAGGAGCTTCGATCCTTCGCCAAGGAAAACGGGCGCCGTTTCGGGATCAAGCTGACGAACACACTGGTGGTCCAGAACCACAAAGGCTTCATGCCGGACGATCCGATGTACCTCTCCGGGCCACCTCTCCATGTACTCGCCACCACGCTTCTCGACGAGTTGATCAACAACCTGCCTGGGGTCTTCTCGGTAGAGGGCCACGCTGGAGACGTTCAGGTGAGCTTCTCGGCCGGAGTCGACAAAGACAATGTCTCAGAGACGATCGGCCTTGGAGTGGCTCCGGCAACGATCTGCTCTGACCTGCTCAAGCCCGGTGGCTACGGGCGTCTACAGCCGATGTTGCGGCGCCTGGCCGATGACATGAAGGCGGCCAAATGCTCCAACATCGCCGAGTGGCGGCTCCACTCTTGGCAAAAAGCTCGTAACGGCGGGTTCCGGGGACCGGTCGAAGAACACATGACCCGCATGCTCAAAGGCGACGAACTTGCGCGCTACCACCTGACCGGCAACGAGAAACTGCCTCGTGCCGTGGACCACGATCTTCAAATGTGGGGGTGTGTGGCGTGCAATTTCTGTGTCACGGTTTGTCCCAACGACGCATTCTTCCGGTTGCCGACACCGGAGGGATCTGGCATCGATGGACGCCAGCAGTATTTCCTTCTGGCGGAGTTGTGCAACGAATGCGGGAACTGCATGGTGTTTTGTCCTGAAACGGGCGATCCGGCGCAGATCAAACCCAAGCTGTATCTCGACCCAGAGAGATTCGAATCAGCTGAAGGTCCGGCATTCCTGATCGAGCGGAGCAATGGCGATGTTTCCGCTGTTGCCAAGCCGGCGGTTGCTTCTGAAGTTCCATTCCTGCTCGAGTTGCTCAACGCCCGCGACGAGGGGCTTCCATTGGCCTCGGCCAACCTCACATCCTGAATTCAAGATTTTGGAGTCCGGGGCCGACACTGTGGATGTGGCCTCCCTGACCGAGACATCCCTATCGATTGCGGTCGGGTAGCGTTGGCCATTCTTCCGATCGATCGAGGGGGATAATTGTTCGGGCGTAGAGGTCTCATGGCGGCACTGGTCGTCGCGTTCGTGTCCGTGGCAGGACCGGCGGAGGCGGCAGCCGACGCCTATTCGGAAGATCCGCTCGGGGTCGTCCCATTTCGGACCAGCGTTCATCAGGCGCATTCGCTCGGGTCGGACGTATGGGAGGTCTGGGTCTGCGACGTGCCCAATTGGGGTGTCGTCATCGAACCGACGGCACTCACCGCACAGCTGAATCAATACATCGCCCCCTATTTTCAGTGGCTGTCCGGAGGCGCATATGCGCCATCATTCAAGGTCGGGGGAACCGTTGCTTCGAACGACTTTGTGTCCACCAATCCCGATTCAGGGTTTTTGGGCCGCCTGGTCGGGTGCGAGAACGCCGTCGCCGCTCAGTCAAAAAGTGGGCCGGGCGGTGCACTGATCGTGGCGGATGGCGGTTGGGGGGGAGGCTACGCCACCCCGGGTTCTGAATGTCCACCCCCGTTTGTCGGGTGTGCCGCCACCTTCCCCGCGAGTGGCCGCATGGCCGTCGTGGGGGCGGGAGCGGTTGCAGCGGTCTCGCCACAGCCGTCGGCGCGGTGGCTGGTGGTTGCGCACGAAATCGGGCACACCCTCGAGTGGTCGCACAGCTTTGGTGGGTTGCTGGGGCTTCCCGGGGGGCTCGTCAACCAATACGACAACGTCACGGACGTGATGTCGGGCTACGAACTTGAAGGATTGCCGATCGGCACCCACGCCTACAACCGATACGCCGCCGGATGGATCGGGACCAGCGAGGTTGGTGTGTACAAAAGTGGGACCTTCACCTATCGGCTGGAACCAATCGGGGGAGCCGGCTACGAGATGGTGGTGATACCGGTCGTCTCCGGTTTTGGATACGCGCTTGGGCTCAGGACGGCTACCTCGCACGACGCGACGATTGCACAAGCGGGTGTAGAGGCATACTCCTATGACACCAGATCGTCTGCGTGCGCTCCGATCGGATGGCCCGCCGGCTTCCCTTGTTTTGGTCTCGACGCCCGTCTCGCCCCTGTCCCCGCTCCTGCAACAACTCTCGACACCTCGCACGTGCGAAGTGTGGGGGAGGCGTTTTCTCTCGGCGGATACGAGTTGAGCGTGCTCTCCGACGAACTGGGTCGCTCCTATTTGCGGATAACCGATGGCAACTACATCGGTCGATTTGTCGACGATGACGCCAACCCTCACCAGGCCAACATCGAGGTGATCGCGGCCGCCGGAATCACCAACGGCTGCGATCCACCTGCCAACGATCGTTATTGCCCATCAAAAACGGTCACTCGAGCCGAGATGGCGGTGTTCTTGACGAGAGCCCTCGGTGTCTCCGATCAGCTGCCGGCCCATCAAGGGATCTTCTCCGATGTTCCGAGTGGTCTTTGGTACGGTCCGGCGGTCGAAAAACTCGCCCAACTCGGCATCAGCACGGGCTACCCCGACGGGACCTACCGTCCCAACGGGACTGTTACCAGGGCCGAGATGGCGGCGTTTCTGGGCCGGGCGCTCGGTCTCGATCTGGTAGCAGCACAGGGAGTTTTCGGAGACGTGGCCGCTGGAGCGTGGTACGAGCAATACGTAGAAGCCTTGCGCGTTGCCGGCATAACCACCGGCTGCACCGCGAGTCCACTCCAGTACTGCCCACAGGCGGCAGTCCCCCGCGATCAGATGGCGTCTTTCCTGGCTCGCTCGCTGGCGTTGGTGCCGTAGACGCCTTCCTGAACAATCAGCGCCGAACCAGGGGAGCTGCTCCGAGTCCGAGTCGTCCCAATTCTGGATCTGCCGCGACCCGGAAGGTGGCCGCCGTTGTCGAAACGGTGCCGGAGGGGATCGCCACCTCCGAGTCGTCCACCAGCGACAAATCGGCCAATATCCGCCGCCTTTGTTCTGCCGTCAGGTCGGGCTCGGTCGTGGCGATCAGGACGTCCATCGCAGAAATCAGCCGTTGACGACCGTCCTCCGACGGCTCACCCACAACAACCAATTCGACCACCATCTCGCTGTCGTCCGCGGTGCGCCCGATCACAGACAAGGTGGGCGTCCAGGCGTGGCCAAAGGTCCGTTTTTCGATGTTGGTCCAGGGGAGATCGGGCACGCTCAAGCTCGAATGAGCGGTGTCGACCGCAACCTCGTTCCAGATGTCGACCAGCTGTGTTCGGTCGAAAGAAAACGTGACGGGCTCCATATGGTTCGCTTGCCAGAAGCCGGCAACGGCGAGGGCGACTGCGACGAACCCAAGAAGCCGTCTGGGCTGAGCGGCCTTGAGCGGTCGGCGACTTGGCGGCGGTCGAAGAGACCGCCGTGGCGCGGCTGAACGGCGGGTGGTGGTCACATGACTCCTGTCGGCCGGAGCGGGCCCGGCTTGACGCCTATCCTGGCTCAATGCCCACCGTAAACGAAGTCATCTCGAGGCTTGGGGAAAAAATCCCTTGGTCGATGGCGGCCGGATGGGACGTTGTTGGCCTCCAGTTGGGAAACTCGACGCGAAGCGTTGAGCGAGTTGCGGTTTGCCACGAAGTCACCGATGACGTCCTCTCGGTGGTGGAGACCGAGAAACCGGGACTGGTCGTCTCCTATCACCCTCTGCTCTTCTCTCCGATCCGGCGTCTGGTGGCCGGCAATGGGCCATCGGGACGAGCCTTCCGCCTTTTGGACGCCGGCGTCGCCCTCGGAATCGTTCACACCGCATTCGACGTTGGCGGAGGCGGGACGGCGGACGCACTAGCCGAGGCCATCGGCCTCGAGGATGTCAAGGGCTTTGGCATGTCGGTCGCGACGCCGACCGTCAAGATCGTGGCCTTCGTGCCGCCAAACGAAGCGAACGCGGTTGCCGAATCGATGGCGGCAGCAGGCGCCGGCCAGGTCGGTAACTATTCGGGATGTAGTTTTCGCAGCGAAGGCGTAGGAGGGTTCTTCGCCATATCCGGCAGCTCTCCAACCGTAGTGGTCACCGGCAAAACCAACGAGGAACCCGAGGTTCGGCTCGAGATGATCGCTCCCCTTGGCGCGAGAGACCAGGTGATCGCTGCTCTGGTCGGCGCCCACAGCTCCGAGCGGCCCGCTTTTGATGTCTACGAAACAGCGTCCAACGCCGGTTTCATCGGGAGGATCGGTTCCACCCCGACACCACTGTCGATGTCACAACTCACAGAACTAGTCGGGTCCTCACTTCACTTGACCTCGGGCATGCGCTCATCATCGCGAGGTGGCGGCCCCGTCAACCGGGTCGCAGTTCTGCCCGGTTCAGGGACCTCGTTCATAGATCAGGCCATCGCCGCCGGCGCCGATGTATTCGTGACCGGTGACGTGGCCCATCATCACGTGATCGAGAGCCTCGATCGGGGGATGGCGATAATCGACGCCGGTCACATTCCCACCGAACGGCCCGGAGTGCGGCGCCTGGTTGATTTCATCGAGGAGATCGAGGTGCTGGACCTCACCGATCTCGACCCCACTCCATGGCGGTAGGCTCGTCCTTCAATGGAGCTGACCGCCTTCTCTGATTTGCTCGACCTCCAGGAGGTCGATCTCGAGATCGATCGTCTGCTGCATCAGCGTTCCAGCGTCCCCGAACTCCAGGATTATCGGGACGTGAACGGTGCCAAGTTGTCCGCTGAAACGGCTCGCGGCGAGGTGGACGCCAGGGTGAGGGTGGTTGCGCTCGAACTGGACAAGGCAGAAGGCGAACTCGAAATGGTCGAGTCCAAACTGAAAGAGGCGGAAACTCGGTTGTACGCCGGCGGGATGAGCGGCAAAGAAACCGAGTACAAGCGTCTGGAAGTGCAGTCGCTGCGCGGGCAACAAGAGGCAATGGAGTCCAGGGTCCTCGGGCTTCTCGACCAGAAAGACGCCGTCGATTCCGAACTGGCGGCAGCAACGGCGATTGTTGACGATCTGGCAGCCAAAGAGGGCGCACTATCGGGCGTCATCGCATCTCGCTGGAAAGAAATCGACGCAATTCTGGCGCGCAAAGAAGACCAAAAGCGCGAACTCGTTCCTCCGATTGTTCCCGACCTTCTCGAGATCTATGAAACCCTCCGGCGTACCAAGGAGGGAGTTGCCATCAGCCGGCTTCACGACGGTCAATGCGGCGGGTGTCATCTGCAGTTGTCGGCTGCCGAGCAGGTAGAAGCCGGCAGATCCGACCCACCCCGCTGTGTCCACTGCCGTCGTCTCATCGTTTTGTAGATGCTGCTCTGGCACCTGGCCGGATCTTTGTTCCTGTTTCGGTGGATATTTCGTGATCCCAAGGTCGACGTGCGGTTTCTCCTTTTCGGAGCCATCCTCCCCGACATCATCGACCTCCCCTTCGGCACGCTGATCCTGGCCGATCGTTATTCAACAGGTTCCCTTTGGTTCCACTCCCTCTTGGTGCCGACCATGATCGGGGTGGTGGTGCTCGTTGCAACCCGCCGCGGACCACGCCGCAAGAAGTGGATGGCGCTGGTGATAGGCCTCTTTTTCCACCTTCTGCTCGATGGCATGTGGACCAGCACCGAGGTGTTCCTGTGGCCACTCGCCGGGGACCTGCCGTCCGGGAGCGGGTCCTTCTGGTCCCAGGCCTGGATGCGGGCAGGCAACGACCCGATCCGCTGGCTCAAAGAGATCGTTGCCGCGGTCTACCTCGTCTCCTTGTACCGCCGGCTGGCACTGGGCACAAAAGCCGTGAGAAGGGAAGTCCTGGCGTCTGGTCAGCTTCCCGTGAGCGATCGGTAGCCTTTCCCCGTGGAGATCTGTCTCAGTTTGACGACCCCTGGCCTATCGGTCCCGGAGATCGCGTCGATGGCGGCATGGGCGGAAGGACTCGGTTACCGAACAGCGTGGTTGTCGGAGGTGGCAGGACCGGAATCCATGGTGACCGCCGGCGCCGTTGCCGCGGCCACGAAACAAATGACGGTCGGTGTGGCGGTGGTGCCTGCTTATGTGCGAACCCCGGCGCTGCTGGCGATGGCGGCGGCCTCGGTCAGTCAGACGCTCGAAGGAAGGACGCTTCGGCTTGGCATCGGCTCGTCGTCGGAAACCATTGTCGCCGACTGGAACGGAGTCCCATTCGAACGCCCGGTTCGGAGGGTTCGCGAAACCGTTCAGGCGGTGCGAACCGCACTCGAAGGGGACGGCAGTTATCAGGGCGAGACGGTGTCGATGAAGCGGTTCCGCCTCTCCATCCTCCCGGCCGGAAAGGTCGAGTTGTACGTGGGCGCCCTCGGGCCGCAGATGCTTGCAATGGCGGGCCGAGTGGGCGACGGGGTCTGCCTCAACATGATGCCCCCGCGGGTTGTGCCGCGCCAGCTGGCAGAGGTCGCCCGACCCGGTGACTTTGGAGTCATGGCCAGATTGCAGGTGCTCATCACCGATGATGTTCCCGGGGCCCGGAATATGCTGCGCCAGACCCTTCTTGGTGCATATCTGGCACAGCCGGTCTACAACAACTTTTTGCGGTGGATGGGATACGAAGCCGAGGCCGAGGCGATCGCGACGGGTTGGGCGGCCAAAGATCGTGAAGCGGTCTACCGAGCGATACACGACGACCTTGTCGATGATCTGGCCGCGATCGGCCCGGCCGCCAAAGTCCGAGACCGAGTCGATGAATACCTCGCCGCAGGAATTCACCAGGCCGCGATCGGAGTCCTGACCGCGGACCGGGCCGGCGTCGAAGACACTCTCCGAGCGCTGGCACCGTGAAGGCCTCTCTCGTCGCTGCCGCTCTGATCGCGGTGGCTTGCTCGGGTTCGAGCGCGGACGTGACCGCCACCAGTGCCGGACCGGCGGGTGCCACCAGCCCGGAGGCTGCCGTGGCATCCACGCTCGACGCCCTCAGACAACGAGACTTCGCTGCCGCCGGGGCCCCGATGAGCGATGGCCAGGTCGCCATGATCCTTCTGGCCGAAGGCGGCAGCGCATCGGAGGTGCTCGAAGCCGACCGGGCGGGAGTCGCGCGTAACTTCTGGTTCGGGTTCGCCGATGCTCTCGGACCAGAATCCTTGGCCGGCTTGACCATCGTGGAAAACGCCGCCATCGAGAGATTCGACGTGCGCGGTGTCGGCTTTGCCGTCGTTCCGATCTCCGTAAGTGGAGAACGGCGTCTGTTTGTGGTGAGAGATGACAGCCAGGGTTGGGTGGTCGACGTAGTCGCAACTTTCGCCGAAGTGCTTGGAAGTCGATACGGGACAGGCATTGACAGAGCTCTGAAATCGCCGGAAGCGGCCGATCTGCGCCCGGTGCTCGAATCTCAGATTCCGAGCATGCTTGCCGTTCTGGAGATTCCAGGTTTCGAGGACGGTGCTCTACAACAAGCCATGTTGCTTGGGGTTGACCTCCTCGGCGGGTGACGTCAGGTGCACCAGCCTCGTGCCATGTGCGGCGGAGCCTGTGTCATGTGCGGCGGAGCCTGTATCAATTGCGGCGGAGCCGCGGCAAAACGTCTTTGCCCAGCATCGCGATCAGCGATTCCTGGTCGAGTGAAGCCATCTGAAATGTCACGATGTCCGCTTCGAGTTCATCGACGAGTGGTTGGTAGGTGGCGACGATGTCGTCAGGTGATGAAACCATGCTGTACCGGCCAAGAACCTCCTCTCGTGGGAGTGCGTCGGCTCTCATCCTCAGATCCATCGGATCCACGGCTTCCAGGCGACCGGGCGCCCGCAGACCGCGCCATGAATAGAGCGCCTTCCAGGCCTCGTCCTCGTTTTCTGCCTTGATCGCCCAGCGAGTGGCAAGAATTGTGGGGCGAGGTCGCCCGGCCTCTTCCGCGGCTTCGCGTGCTGGACCCACCACTCGCTCGATCGTTTCGGCCGGATCCTTGACAGAGGTGATGATTCCCTGGGCTCGCTTGGCGGCCATTCGCGCCGACTGTGGCCCTCCGGCGGCGAGGAAGATCGGGACGGGTCCAACGGGAGGGGAGTAGAGCTTGGCCCGATCGGTTCGGTAGTAGGTGCCATCGAAAGTGAGCTTTTCGCCGTCGAGCAGCCTGCGCATGATCTCGAGTGCTTCCCTCATCCGGGCCGCCCGTTCCTTGTACTCGGGGAACTCATAACCGAGGGGGCCTTCGTTGATGTTCTCGCCCGTTCCCACCCCAAGGTGGAAGCGACCGCCAGAAAGACGGTCGAGGGTGGCCGCGGCCTGTGCCACGACTGCGGGATGGAATCTCCACAGAGGCGTGGTGACACCGGTGGTGAATTCGAGGTTGCTGGTCGCGGCGGCCATCGCCCCGATCGTCGAAAAAGCAAACCCGGCGGCACTGGCGTCGTCGACCCAAGGGTGGAAATGTTCCGAGACGACCACCATGTCGAACCCGGCCTTTTCGGCGAGTACGGCGTGGCGAACCAGTTCTTCAGGATGCCACTGTTCGTGGCCGCAGAAATAGGCAAACTTGGTCATAGGCGCTCTCCTCGGGAAGAAATGAGCCTACCCGCAATGGAATCCGCATCTGCAGTCGGCTTATTCGTTGCTACCAGATCGGCCAGGGTACGGCAGGCCGGTTGTCGGGCGGTTGGGGGTGGAGGGGTGAATCCAGGATCAGTTCGGCTCTCGCAGCCGTCGCCGCCGCCTCCTCCGGTGATAGGAGCTCTTCGATTCTCGTTCGTATCGAGGTGTCATGGACCAGGCGCCGCACACTCTCGACCAGGGGTCCAGGTATCGGCAGCCCGGCAAAACCCCACAGCACGGTGCGCAGTTTGGGCTCGGCATTAAAACTCAATCCGTTGT
Organism: Acidimicrobiia bacterium; assembly: GCA_041746105.1. GTDB lineage: Bacteria > Actinomycetota > Acidimicrobiia > Spongiisociales > ZC4RG35 > JBFHRE01. The sequence goes on along the minus strand of JBGTHP010000017.1, from coordinate 250,295 downwards.
CGATCGCCCACAATCGGGTCGTTCCGGTCTGCTGCAGAAGATGTCCGATCTTGCGGTCGGCGTTGTTGATCACGATGTCCAGCACGGCGAAAGGCCACAGTCGGGGGTCGAGATCCGGGCCAGAAAACATGGGCCGAGGATCGAATTCCATGTCTTCCTCGAGATACTCCTGCGCCGACCCCGGCCCGAGCGGACCTTCGGCCGGGAGAGTGCGCGGCACAAGGTCAAGACCCATCGAGCGGCTCACCTCGAACGCAAGCACTTCGCGCGCCGCCAAGGTGCCCCAGGGAAAATCCCACAAAGGCCGCTCGCCCTGTTCAGGCTTATAAACCCATAGCTCCCCTGATTCGTCGCGTGCAAGGACGGTCGTGTTCGAGGCGTAGGGGAGACGTCCGACCAACTCGGTCAGCTCGAGCATCGTTCAGTTCCGGGCTGGGCATTCGTGTCCGGCCGGGTCCATCGGCAGCCGGCACCAGCGGCAGATGGGGCGGCCGGCCGCGATCACTTCCAGGGCGACGGCCGCCATCGCCCTGAATTGTTCTGGTGCGATCACAAAACTCACCGTGTCGTCCTCTTCGACCGATCCCACGATGCATGTGATCAGCTGAGCCCCCGACATGGCCAGCGTGACTTCTCCAACCCTGAATCGTTCGCCATCTTCACCGGGGTCATCGACCTCGAGACCTTGGGCGATGAGGTTGGCTTCGGCTTCTGGGTCGGATGCGATCCCGCCCACCTCCAACACACGCAGACCTTCCTGGGCGAGAATCCGCACCTGCTCCTTTTCCGCCAGCAGCCAATGATTGACGCCGTTGCAGGTGATCTGAATGAAGAACCTTCGTCTGCCCGGTTCACCGATTGCTCCCGCCGCAAACCGTTCCGCCGGACCCAGATCGTCTATCTCCATGACGATTCTCCGTTGGTGTTGACTGCGCTGACGTGAGGCGCCGCCCCCGGACTCAGATGGAGCACGCTGACCGAAGCCGGACTCACGCCGATCCGCTGAAACAGGTCCAAAGGCTGGCCGAGATAGTGGCTCAGCACAGACTTGATGATGTCGGCGTGGCTGACTGCAACAACCGTCTGCTTGAGGTGCCGTGTTGCAATGGACTCGACGGTGGCGACCGCCCGCTGCTGGGCCGCCATAAGTGATTCGCCCCCAGGGAAAGTCATTCGAGAAGGTGTTTGTTGGACCACCCTCCATGCCTTGAGCGGATAGAGGCTGCGGAGGGTACGACCCGACCAAGACCCGTAGTCGACCTCGAGCAAGCCGTCTTCACGTTTTGGTTCCAGCCGGTGGAGGCGGGCGATTTCGATTGCGGTTTCCCAGGTCCGTTCGATCGGTGAGGCGTAGATGGCCGCGATCTTGACGCCTTCGAGACGGCGAGCAGTTGTACGGGCAATCTCGATCCCGGCCTCGCCGAGCGACACGCCGGGTAACCGTCCGGTCAATCTGGTGCCGGTTTCGGGAGTGGGGGCATGACGGACGAGCAAAATTCGAGCCATGTGCGGAGCGTACCGACCTGGGGCGGCTAGCCGGTCAGAACAACGTGTCCGTTTCTGCCGGATTGGTCAGGGCGCGGCCGTTGTTGCGGACGCTGTTGACCGCGTTGGACACCGCGTGCTCGAGGACCTCTACCGGGTGGATTGCTCTGACCATGTCGGCGATCTGGTCTGAATCGGTGAGGTCGCGATCGAGCCAAACATCCCAGAGGTCGGCCGGCAAAGACAACGGCATTCTGCCGTGGATCGAGGCGATGTTGGGAGAGGCTTTGGTTGTGATGATTGCGCACGTGCGTATCCGCTCTTCGGTGAGCGGGTTCGTCCATCCGGAGTAGACCCCGGCGAATGCCATCGGAAACCCGTCTGCGCGGTAGATCCAGTGAGGGGTACGTCCCCGATCCTTTGGTTCCCATTCGTAGAAGCCGTCAGCCGGGATCAGGCAGCGGCGCTTTGAGAAGGACTCACGGAACATCGCCTTTCCGGCAACCGTCTCGAGCCGGGCGTTGATCTGCATGCCCTTGCGGTCGGGTGCCCAGTGGGGAGTGAATCCCCAACTCATCGACCCCAACAGGCGTTCCTGGTCCCATTCTGCGATGGCATATACGGGATCGGTCGGCGCCACGTTGTAGGAGGGAGCCAGCGCCTGCGTCTCTATACGGTCTGCTTTGAAGAATTCGCAATAGTCCGTGGCGTCCGCCGCCAGAACATAACGTCCACACATCGCTTCGACGCTAGCGGGTGCTCACCGGGGATCGAGATGGCGGGCGATTGCCTCGCCCGTCTCTGCCACCACTCCGCCGATCTCGGTTTGGTCGGCCTCAGCAGGGAATCGGTAACTCGGTCCGAAGACGGTGATCACGGCCGACAGCATCGACGACTCGCTCAGCACCGGCGCTGCGACGGCCGAAACTCCCTCCACCCACTCGTCCAGTGCCCAGACGTACCCCCGGTTCCGCACCTGATCGAGACGGCGTCGGATCAGATGTGGATCGATCAGGGTTCTGGTCGAGGAGGGTCTCAGATCTTGACCCAGATAGTGATCAAGCCGGGCTGCCGGCCACCACGCCATCAGCACGAACCCGGCGGCCACGGTGTGCGGTGCAAAACGATGCCCCGACCAGTCGGGTACCTGAATCGGATTCTGACTGTGAACCTGGTCTGTATATATCAGTCCGTCGCCGTCGGCCACGGCCAGAGCCGCCGACTCGCCAAAACGTTCCACCAGATCGGTCAGATATGTTTGGGCGACTCCTTGCATCCTGCTCGCCGTGGGCGCTCCGGTCGAGATCGATGCAACTGCGGGTCCCAGACCATAGGTCCCGTCGGCAGGCCCACGTTCCACCATGCCGATGGACTCGAGGGTTGAAAGCAACCGGCTCACGGTGCTCTTGGGGAGTCCACTTTCCGTGCTGATAGATCCCAGAGAGACCGGCTCTCGAACGGATGCCAGATGACGCATGAGCGAAAAGGCGCGCACCACCGATTGGACCCGGTCACCGTTGACGCTGCGTCCTCCGCTCGGTAGCATACGTTCCATTATACAGCACGTTCCGGATAGCGGAACGCAGATTGACTGGCGATGAGAGGATTTGGCATGCGTCCGTCCGGCAAGGTGATCCTGACATGTGCGGTGACCGGCAGCGCCCACACCCCCACAATGAACTCTGCCATTCCCCAGACGGTCGAGGAGATGGTCGATGAGTCGGTTGCCTCCGCTCAGGCCGGGGCCGGAGTCATTCACCTACACGCCCGCGATCCGCTCGACGGACGCCCCAACGCCGACATCGGACTGTTCCGTGAATATTGCTCGGGGATCAAGGAGCGATCGGACGCCGTGATCTCCATCACCACCGGGGGCGCCACCGGCCAGTCGGTCGAGGAACGCCTCGAGGTGATCAGGGTTCTCAAACCCGAGTTGGCGACCTGCAACCTGGGGTCGATGAACTACGGCCTCTTCCAGATGATCCCCCGCTACGAAGGACGCTGGAAATACGACTGGGAGGAGCCCTACCTCGAATCCACCCGGAGTGAACCTTTTGTCAGCCGATTCTCCGACATCGAGTACATGTTGACCACGCTGGCGGACGAGACCGGTTGCCGTTTCGAGTTCGAGGCCTACGATATCGGCCACCTCTACACACTTGCATTTTATGCCGACCAAGGCCTGGTCCCGTCACCTATCTTCATCCAGTTCGTCATGGGGACGCTGGGTGGGATCGGGCCAGACACCGAGAATGTCTTCCACATGAAGGAAGCCGCCGTCCGCCTCTTCGGTAGTGACATCGAGTGGGGGATTCTGGGAGGAGGCCGCGCCCAGTTCGATCTGATCACGGCCGGAGCCACTCTGGGCGGCAATGTCAGAGTTGGCCTGGAGGATTCGATCTATCTTCAAAAAGGGAAACTGGCCGACTCCAACGTCGACCAGGTGGAAAAAATCGTTCGGATCCTCTCCGAACTGTCGCGGACCCCGATGACGCCCGATGAGATCCGGGAATGCCTCGGGTTGAAGGGCCTCGGCCAGGTGGCGTTCTGAAGATGCTGTTCGGGGTGGTTGGAACCGGGGTGATCGGTGCCGGCTGGGCCGTGCGCGCACTTGGTCGTGGTTGGGACGTCATCGCCCACGACCCCGCACCCGGGGCGGAAGGGCGACTGATGGCATCGATCGATCGAGCCTGGCCGTCGGCGCGCAAACTGGGTTTGTACCCTGGAGCCGACCCCGGTCGGATTCGATTCGTCGGAGCAGTCGACGAGGTGGCCGGGCTCGCCGATTTCATCCAGGAAGCCGCTCCTGAGAACCTCGATCTCAAACGCAAGATTCTGGGTGCGATCGACGCAGCAGCAGATTCTGCGAAGGTCATCGCTTCATCGACGTCGGGAATTCTCCCATCGGAAATGCAGTCGGAATTGCAGCATCCCTCGCGACTGGTGGTGGGCCACCCGTTCAACCCGGTCTACTTGTTGCCTCTGGTTGAGGTGGTCGGCGGGGATCAGACTTCTGAAGAGTCACTCGCCAAAGCCACCGAGGTCTATCTCGATCTCGACATGCACCCGTTGCGGGTGCGCAACGAGGTGCCTGGTTTTCTCGCCGATCGCCTCCTCGAAGCCTTGTGGAGGGAGATCCTCCACATCGTGTCAGAAGGAGTGGCCACCACCAGCGAACTCGACCAGGCGATCACCTATGGCCCCGGACTTCGTTGGGCGGGGATGGGCACCAATCTGATCTATCACCTGGCGGGGGGAGAACAAGGCATGCGTCACATGCTGGCCCAGTTCTGGCCGGCGCTGGAGTGGCCGTGGACCAAATTGGTGGCTCCGCCACTGACCGAGGGGCTCATCGACAGGATGGTCGAGGGCACCCAGGAGCAGGCGGACGGTCGCTCGATCGCCGAACTGGAGCGTCTCCGTGACGACTATTTGATCGCGGTCATGTATTCGTTGAGAGAGTCGAAGATCGGGGCCGGGGAAGTGCTTAATCGTCGCGAAGGTCGATCCCACGATCGGGGCGCGCCGTTGCGTTGGGAGCCAGGCGCCGAGGTGCCGGCGCCGCTGCCTTTGTACTCCTGCCGGGTCGCACCCGATTGGGTCGATTACAACGACCACATGACGGAATCCGCGTATCTGCTTGCGTTTGGTTGGGCTTCAGACGCGCTGTTTCGATACATCGGGATCGATGAGGGATACCGTGCCGGGGGCCATTCGTTTTTCACCGTCGAGAGTCATCTGGTTTATCTCCAGGAGGTCTCGACCGGAGAGCCGCTTCGTTTCACCACCCAACTGCTCGGTCACGACCACAAACGTCTTCACATCTTCCATGCGATGTATCACGGAGATACCGGCGACCTGTTGTGCACGAATGAGCAGGTGCTACTGCACGTGGACATGTCCGAGAACAAAACCGTCCCGACCCTGGCAGGCCCCAAAACCTCGCTGGATTCCATTGGGAAGGTTCATGATTCGATGCCGAGGCCGCAGCGAGCGGTGATGTCGATCGCGCGGACGGAGGTCTGAAATGGAGTTCTCCCTCAGCGACGAGCAAAAGATGATCGTCGACATGGTTCGTTCATTCGTCGACAAGGAGATGGCGCCTCACGAGGAAGAGGTCGAGCGTCTCGGCCTTGTTCCTGAAGACCTGGCGGAAAGGATCAAGGCCAAGTCGCTCGAAGCCGGCATCTACGCCGCCAACATGCCAGAGGATCTGGGGGGTGGAGGGCTCGACAACCTTTCGATCGCCCTCGTCGAGCGACAGTTGGGCCGTACCTCCTATGGCCTACAGTACATCGTTGCCCGGCCGTCCAACATCCTGCGCGCATGCACCGGCGACCAGATCGAGCGCTACCTGCTTCCCACCATCCGGGGCGAGCGGGTCGAATGCCTCGCAATGTCGGAACCCGACGCCGGGTCCGATCTGCGTGGGATGCGTTGCCGGGCAGAGCGGGACGGTGACGAGTATGTGATCACAGGCACGAAACATTTCATAAGTCACGCCGATGTCGCCGACTACGTGATCCTGTTTGCGGCGAGCGACGAACAGGAAGACGGTCGCAAACTCATCACGAGCTTTTTGATCGACATGGGCACCCCGGGGTTCGAGGTCAAAAAGGGTTATCAGTCGGTGTCGCACCGCGGTTACAACAACTCGGTTCTCGAGTTCGACGGCTGCCGAGTGCCGGTTTCGTCGATCCTGGGAGTCGAACATAGCGGTTTCGATGTGGCCAATGAATGGCTCGGGGCCACGCGGCTCCAGGTGGCGGCCACTTCATTGGGCCGGGCCGATCGGGCGATCGAGATCGCCACGGAGTGGGCTGCCAACAGACGCCAGTTCGGCCGGCAGATAGGCAAGTTCCAGGGAGTCTCGTTCAAACTCGCAGACATGGCCACCCGTCTGGCGTCGGCCGAACTGCTCACCTACCGCGCCGCCTGGAAGGCCGACCAGGGGACCATGACGGACACCGATGCCGCCATGGCCAAGCTGTCCTCGACCGAGATGCTGGCATTCGTCACCGACGAAGCGATCCAGATCCTGGGCGGGATGGGTCTGATGGACGAGCTTCCATTGGAGCGAATGTGGCGGGACGCCAGGGTCGAGCGGATCTGGGACGGTACCTCCGAGATCCAGCGCCACATCATCTCTCGGGCGATGCTCCGCCCGCTCGGCGGCTGACTTGAACCTGGACCGCCTCCTCCATCCCGGGGCGATTGCCTTGATCGGTGGTGGCCCGGCGCTCAACGCCGCCGCTCAATGTCGCGACCTCGGTTTCGACGGCGACGTCTGGCTGGTCAACCCGAATCGCAGCGACGCCTACTCCTCGCTCGCCGATCTCCCGTCGATTCCCGATGCCGCACTGGTGGCAGTAGGGCGGGAACGGGTTCCTCAGGTTGTCGCCGAGTTGGCCGAAATGGGTTGCGGGGGGGCGGTTTGTTACAGCGCCGGGTTCGCCGAGGCGGACGACCTTGGCCGCGAACTGCAGGACCGGATGCTCTCCGCTGCCGGAAAGATGCCGGTGATTGGACCCAACTGCCACGGCTTCATCAATGCGTTGTCGGGAGCCGCCCTCTGGCCCGACGTGCAGGGGGTGAGCCGGGTGGATCGTGGAGTGGGCATCGTCACCCAGTCGGGCAACATCGCCATCAGCCTGACGATGCAACAGCGGGCCTTGCCGATTGCTTTCATGGTCACGCTCGGCAACCAGGCATCGGTCAGGATCGAGGATGTGTTGGAGGCCATGGTCGCCGATGAAAGAGTGAGCGCAATCGGCGCCCACATCGAAGGACTCACCGACCCCAACCGACTCCCGGTCATCGCCTCCTCCGCCGCCGCCGTCGGAAAACCGATCGTGGTGCTGAAGACCGGCCGGAGTGCCAAGGGATCTGCGATCGCCCGCACCCACACCGCCTCGATGGCCGGCTCCGCCGAGACCTATGACGCCCTTTTCGCCCGATACGGCATCGGCCAGGTGGAAACGATCCCGGAGTTTCTTTCGACGCTCGGTCTTTTTCATTTTTACGGCCGACTGCCCGGCCCCCGCCTGGTATCGCTGTCGTGCTCAGGCGGGGAGGCAGGATTGGTGGCCGATCGGGCTCAGGGAAAAGCGATCGAGTTCCCGGAGTTCTCTCCCGACTCGGTTGAGGCGCTGTCGTTGATCCTCGATCACAAAGTGGCCATCAGCAACCCGTTCGACTATCACACTTTCATCTGGGGTGACCGGGAGCGGATGACTGCCTGTTTCGCCGAGGCGCTGACGTCACCGGTCGACGCCGGCATGCTCATCCTCGACTTCCCGGCGCCGGGTCTCGATCATTCTGGCTGGCAGCCGACGTTGGAGGCGTGGATCGATGCCCACCGCGCAACCGGCCGTCCGGTTGTGGTGACTGCAACGCTCCCGGAGAACCTTCCTCTGACCGTCGCCGAACGCCTGGCGGCGGTCGGCATTCCGATTTCCAGCGGGATCGACGAGACATTGCGAGCATTCGAGGTGGCGTCGGCGCCGGCGAGAGTCGGGTCGGCACACCTGGAGGTGGCCGCCCCTGCCGGGATTCCCCGCCGCCTCGACGACACCGATGCCCGGCGCCGACTCGGTGATTGGGTGAAACTTCCGGCGTTCACCGAGGCACCCATCGACACGGCGGGCGAGGCCGCCGACGGCTTGGGTTACCCGGTGGTGATCAAGGCGATGGGATTGGATCACAAGTCCGATGTGGGCGGAGTCCTTTTGGGTCTGGGAGATCGTCAAGAGGTCGAAGCTGCTGCCACGCAGATGGCACCCCTCGCCGCGACAGTGCTTGTCGAGCGGATGGCAACCGGGATCGTGGCCGAGCTGGTGGTGGCCGTGCGCCGTCAAACCCCCATAGGCTGGGCGGTGACCGTAGGAAGCGGCGGCGTCCTGGTTGAGTTGATCGACGACGTGGCGGTGGCGCTGGCGCCGGTGACGAAAGGGGACCTGATGGCAATGTTGGGAACGTTGCGGATCTCCAAACTGCTCGAAGGCCATAGGGGCCGGCCCGGCGCCGACCGGGGCCTCCTCGCCGAGGCGATTGTCGCGATTGTGGATGCCGCTCTGGCGCATCCCGATACGGTCGAACTCGAGGTGAACCCGCTCGCCGTGACCACCGATGGCCCCGTTGCCCTTGACGTTCTGTGGCTGGTCGAGTCATGAGCGGATTTCGTGTCGGCTCGGAGGGTGGGGTTCTCACCGTAACTCTCGACCGCGGAAAGGCAAACGCGATCGATGCTGCCACCAGCCGCGAGTTGGGCGCGGTTTTCGCCTCGTTCCGTGACGATCCCGATCTGCGGGTGGCGATCATCACAGGGGCTGGTGAGCGATTCTTTTCAGCTGGTTGGGATCTCACTGCGGCCGCTGGAGGAGAGGCCTACGAATCCGACTACGGCGAGGGAGGTTTCGGCGGGTTTCCGGAATTGCCGGGATTGACCAAGCCGGTGATTGCCGCAATCAACGGTATGGCCGTTGGTGGCGGTTTCGAGATGGCGATGAATGCCGATCTGGTTGTCGCCGCCCAGCATGCCACCTTCCTGCTTCCGGAGACCGGTGTCGGAATCATTCCCGACGTCGGCAGTGTTTGTTTGCCCCGGCTGCTGCCGCGACCTCTTGCCCTCGAGATGCTTCTTCTCGGCCGGAGGCTGAGCGCAGACGAGGCGTTCGCCCATGGTTTGGTCAATCGGGTGGTCCCGGCGCAAGGACTGATGGAAGCCGCACGCGACCTTGCGGATCAAGTGGTCTCGAAAGCACCGCTCGCGATCTCGGCGATTCTCGACCTGTTGAGGCGATTTGACGGTTTGTCGATGGCGGATTCCTACAAACTGATGCGCTCCGGCAATGTCGAAAGCTACGAGAGGATGCTTGCCTCCGAGGACGCCGTCGAGGGGCCTCTCTCTTTTACCGAGAAACGTCCCCCGGTGTGGAAAGGGCGGTGATGATCCCCGCCTACCGGGTGACGCCTGGCCCCGACTGGATCGACTACAACGGTCATCTGACCGAGTGGGCGTACGCCAGGACGTTCGCCGACGGGATAGATCATGCTCTGGTCGAGTTGGGTTTTGGTCAGCAGTATCGAGACCGCGAGGGCGGTACCTTCTATACGGCCGAGACCCATCTGCGATTCCTGCGCGAGGTTCCTCCTGGAGTTGGTCTGGTGGCCCAGGCATACGTCGTCGGGGTTGACACCAAACGCTTGCACATGGTGGAGGTGTTGACAGGAGAGGGATTGGATTTCGAGGCCGCCACTTTTGAAACGATGTTGCTGCACGTCGACCTTGCCACCGTCAAGGTGGCGTCGATGCCTGATTGGTTCCGTCAGGGTGCGATGGATTGGATGGTCGATCGGCCGGACTGGGCGGGCAGGGCAGTCCGACCCATCAGCTGAGTCGCCACACCTCAAAACCGGGAACCTCCGGCTCATCGTCGTGGAGTTCTTCGGGAAACCCGGGGGCGGTCACCGCGATTCCCATACGGTCTTCGAGACGTCGGATGATGTTCGACGACCATTCTCGTGGCCCGTATCTATCGATTGCATCCTCGGCCATTGACACGAGGAGGGGAGAGAGTTCGAGTTCTGTACCTGTGTCCTCGGCGATCTGCTGAAACAAGGACACGTCTTTGAGGAGCAGGTCCATGGTGAAATCGATCTTGCGCGATCCGTTCAGGATCAACTGGCTCTCGGTTTCGTGGACGAAGGAGTTGCCAGATGAGATGCGGATCGCCTCGTAGGTCGTGGCGAGATCCAATCCTGCCTGCTTGGAGACCACGAGTGCTTCGCACAACGCAACGAGGTTGGCGGTGGCGAGAAAGTTGGTCATCACCTTCAGCACCGATGCGCTACCCAGCGGCCCGGTATGGAGTATCTGGCGGCCCATGGCGGTCAGAACCGGGAGCATCCGCTCAAATGTGTTCCGTTCGCAGCCGGCCAGGATCGAGATGTTGCCGGTGGCGGCTCGATGACAGCCTCCGGAAACGGGACAATCGACCGCCGCTCCGCCCTTGGCCGCCACGAGGGCGCCGAGGCGGAGGATTTCGTCGTGATCGGTGGTACTCATCTCGGCCCAGATCTTGCCCGGCCCGATTCCGGCGATGATCCCGTCGGGGCCCTCGAGTACCGCCGCCGACGCTTTGGGATTGGGGAGACAAGTGATTACAACTTCGTTTGATTCAGCAATTCCTCGGGGGGTGGTCCCGGCGGAGGCGCCCGCCGCAACGAGCCTCTCCATCGCCTCAGGGAGTAGATCGAGAACCGTGACGTCGAATCCGTTGCGCACGAGACTCGTGGACAGCTTGCTACCGATATTCCCGAGTCCGATGAAACCGATCTGCACTTGTCGACTCTCCTCGCGTGGTTGGTGGAAGGAGAGTATCGAATGAGGGGAGCGGTTCAACCGCTCCCCTCATGATCAGCTGGCCCGCTTCTCGCTGGTCAGCGTCGAGCGCCGCCTGCGGCGCGCCGCGTCGGCTCGCTCTTCGCGACCGAGGCGAGGTGCGATCAGCTCAGTCTCCGGTCGCCGCGCGAGCGCGACGAGGAGGAGATGCAGGGATTGCATGTTTTTTTCCTTTTCTACTTCTGGCCGCGCGCGGCGGCCGATCCTTTGTTGACTGTGACAGGTCGACCCTGGTGACCTTGTCCACCGGTACCACGCATGCAGAGGACTATTCGTTCCCGGCTGAGCAGGTTGTCGTGGTACCTGTGTCTGCCACCATTGTGCCACGCACGCCAAGCAATCGCGAACCAATAAAAGGTTTTTGGAACGCATCCGTGGCTCTGGTTAGAGATGGGATGTGTAACCTGGCGTTGCGGTGAGTGGGACGTTCTGATGAATGGAATGAGTTGAAGGCGGAGGCCACATGAGAACTGAAGCCCGATGCGTGATCGTCGGTGGAGGCGCCATGGGGGTGGGCCTCCTGTATCACCTCGCCCATGAGGGATGGTCGGATCTCGTACTGATAGAAAAGGGCGAACTCACCTCTGGCTCTACCTGGCATGCGGCAGGCCTGACCCCTCATTTCATCGGAAGTCTCAACATGGCCAAGGTCCACGCCTACGGGGTCGACCTCTATCAGCGACTGGAAGCCGAGACCGGGTTCAGTACAGGGTTCCATCGTTGTGGTGCCCTCCGACTGGCCACCAACCAGGATGAGGTCGACTGGTTCCACACCGTCAAGGGTGTGCTCGACCTGATCGGGGTGGAATCGCACATAGTTTCCCCGGCCGAGATACCGGCCATCAACCCACTGATCGACATCCCTGACGTAAAGATGGGTTTCCACACTCCCGGCGACGGATGGACCGACCCGTCGATGGCCACCAACGCGATGGCGGCCGGCGCCAAACAACTGGGGGCCGAGATCGTTCTCCACAACCGTGTCACGGGAATGCGCCAGTTGAACGACGGGCGTTGGGAAGTCCAAACCGGGCAAGGCACGATCGTTGCCGAGCATGTGGTCAATGCCGCAGGGCACTACGGCCCGCAATTGGGGGCCATGGTGGGTCTGGACGTTCCCATCGTCTCGATGGATCACCAGTACCTCGTGACCAGTGCCATCCCGGCGGTGGCGCAACTGGGGTTTGAACCCCCGGTCACTCGTGATCCGCGGGCCTCCTGTTATTACCGGCGAGAACACGATGGACTCATCATTGGACCATACGAAACCAGGGGGGCCCGCACGGTGGGCGCCGGGGGGTTCAGCTGGGATTCCAGCTTCGAACTGACGCCACCCGACATCGAGCAGCTCATGCCCTGGATCGAACTGGCGGGCGAGCGGATACCGAGCTTTGCCGAGGCCGGAATCAAGCAGGTGGTGAGCGGACCGATCACCCACACCCCCGACGGCGGCTTTTTGATGGGACCCGCACCTGGGCTTCGGAACTACTGGATGTGTGTCGGGGCCTCGATCGGGATCACTCAGGGCCCGGGCGCCGGCAAGTATCTCGCCCAGTGGATGGTGCACGGACAGACCGAGATCAACGTCCGAGAGATGGACCCCCGGCGCTTCGGTCCCTACGCCGACGTCGAGTACACCACCGCGAAGTCGATCGACGAATACCACGAGATGTATCAGGTTCGACTTCCTGGTGAATACCGGGAGGCGGGCCGACCGGTCAAGACCACTCCGCTCTACGACACCCTCGGCGCCAAAGGTGCTCGATGGCACGAGGTGTATGGCTGGGAGCGGGCCCAATACTTCTCGCCGGAACCAGAAGGTCATTCCTTCCGAAGATCCAACGCGTTTGCGATCGTGGGCGAGGAGGTCAGGGCGATCCGGGAACGGGTAGGTTTGGCCGACATCACCGCTTTTTCAAAGATCGAGGTAAGGGGCCCTGACGCCGCCAAACTCCTCGACCGGCTCAGCGCCAACCGACTTCCTGGCGCCGGAGGCATCCGGCTCGTCCACATGCTGACCGAGTTGGGAGGGATCGAGTCCGAGATGACCGTCACGCGCCTCGCGAATGACCGCTTCTATCTCAACTCGGCGGTTGTCGGCCAACACCACGATCTGGACTGGCTGACGATGCACAATACTGATGGCGAGGAGGTCGAGATCGTCGACGTGACGGATTCGACCGGAATCCTGGCGGTCACCGGTCCCCGCTCGCGTGAGGTCCTTGCAGGTTTGACCCATTCCAGCCTCGACAACGATGACTTTCCCTGGCTGACCGCCCGAGAATTGGTTGTTGCCGGGGTTCCCTGCATCGCGCTTCGGGTCTCGTATGTAGGCGAGTTGGGTTGGGAACTGCACTGCCCGCTGGAGCGGATCGGCGACCTCTATTCGGCGATCACTACGGCCGGCGAGCAGTTCGACATCGTCGACTTTGGTTCCTACGCGATGAATGTGATGCGGATGGAGAAGGGTTACAAGGCGTGGGGGGGCGAATTGACCACCGAGATCACCCCGATCGAGGCCGATATCGAACGTTTCGTCGACTACCACAAGGAGTTCATCGGCAAGGCGGCGGTCGAGAGCCGGCGGACCGAGGGGATCACCCAGGTGTGTGTCTACTGCGAGCTGGATGCCGCCGACTCCGATTGCCGCGGCAATGAGCCGGTTTTGGTGGACGGCCGGATCGTCGGGATCACAACCGGCGGTGCTTACGGCCACTCGGTTGGCAAAAGCCTCTTCTTTGCATATGTCGAGCCGCGGTGGGCAGGGCCAGGTTCGACCTTTGAAGTGCAGATCATGGGCGAACATCGCCGAGGCCAGGTGCTGGCCGAGCCTGCATGGGACCCGAAGAACGAAAGGCTGCGAGCATGACTATCGAGGCAGGGCGGCGCGGGGGTCGAGAGGCGCGGAAGGCGGCTCGGGCGGCCGGGCCTGCCATAGCCGACAGACCGGTGTGGCCGGGAATCCCGGGGGGTGCCTACAAGCCGCTCACAGAGTCGGGGATGACCGACATCTACGAAACGGCGCTCGACCTCCTCGAGAACATCGGCATGGGGAGCCCGATCCCCAAATTCTGCGAGGTCGTGACGGCTGCCGGTGGATCGCTCGGCGACGATGGGCGCCTTCGGTATCCGCGTCGATTGGTGGAGTCTGCCATCGAATCCGCCGCCAAATCATTTGTCTGGCACGGTTTTGACGAGGACGCCGGCATCGACCTCTCTGACACCAAAGTTCATTTTGGTACTGCCGGGGCGGCAGTCCTCATCCTCGACCATGCGACTCAGAGCTTTCGAGAATCCACGACCGCGGACCTCTACGACTTATCGCGGCTCGCCGACACCCTCGACAACATCCACTTTTTCGTTCGACCGGTTGTGACGAGAGAGTTGGTGGACTCACGACTTCTCGACATCAACACCGCATACGCAACGATGATGGGGACCTCCAAACCGATCGGTACTTCGTTCTTCAAGCCAGAACACGTCTACGACGTGGTCGAGATGTTCGACATAGCAATGGGCGGCGAGGGTGAATTTCGGCGCCGGCCCTTCGTCGTGGCCAACAACACATTTGTCGTTCCCCCGCTCCGTTTTGCAGAAGAATCGGCCGAGTGCATGGTGGCCCAGGTGGAGACAGGGATGCCGATCAACCTGCTGTCGGCAGGACAGGCCGGGGCGACCGCACCGGCTGCCTTGGCAGGAGCGGTCACTCAGGCTCTCGCAGAATGCCTCGCCGCGTTGACGTCGGTCAATCTCATCTCGCCGGGCCACCCGTGTGTCATGGGCCTGTGGCCATTTGTGTCCGATCTCCGTACCGGGGCCATGTCGGGGGGAAGCCCTGAGGAGGCGCTGCTGGGTGGGGCCTGCGCCCAACTCGCGAACTGGCTTGGGTTGCCGTCGGGGGTTCCTGCCGGGATGGCCGATTCGAAGTTGGTCGACGCCCAAGCCGGCCACGAGAAGGCTCTCACCATCGCTCTCGCGGCCCACGCAGGCGCCAACCTGGTCTACGAGAGTGCCGGGATGCTGGCGAGCCTTCTGGCCGCGTCACTCGAAATGCTCGTCGTCGACAACGACATCCTCGGGGCAGTCAATCGGACGGTTCGCGGAATCGAGGTGAACAAGGACAGTCTCTCGGCCCAGGTCATCGCAGACGTGACCGGTGGCGCCGGGCACTTCCTCGGTCATGACCAAACGCTAAGGCTGATGGAGGCAGAGTATCTGTATCCGAAGGTCGGCGATCGCCAGAATCCGAACGACTGGGCCGATGCCGGTTCCACCGACGCGGCCGAGCGAGCGCACCGGGTAGTGCGCGAAACTCTGTCGAGTCACTATCCGAGTCACGTGTCGAGGGAAGCGGACGACGCGATCAGAGAGTTGCTTCCGATCCGCCTTCCCGTCGAAGAAGTGCTTGGGACGTCAGGACGGTGGTGAGCGCCTCAGGCGCCTTGAAGGTTGCGAGACGCCGCCGCCGCGTGTTCGCGCACCAAAGCCCCGATTTTGTCGCGATCCTGATCGCCGGGAAATCGGAACGATGGCCCATATATCGAGATGGCGGCGATCGCCTTGCCTGTTCCATCGAGGATCGGGGCGGCGACTCCATTGATCTCGTCGGAGAAATCCTTGAGGGTCCAGACGTAGCCGTCGCTCCGGCTCGAGCGCACCCGCTTCATGACACCGAACAAGGTCGTCTCGGTGGCCGGAGTGAACTTCTCCAGCCCGCGGTCGACGTAGGCGGCGATTTCCTCGTCGGTCCATGTCCCGAGAATCGCAAAGCCGGCCGCCACCGTGTGATACGGGAATCGGGCCCCGGACCAGTCTCTGGTGACAACTGCTCGGGGGCTTTCCACGTGGTCGGAGTACAGAGTGTTGGTAGGGCCGTCGGACACGGCAACGCCGGCCGCTTCGCCGGTCGCTTGTGTCAGGTCGAGCAGATGGGGCCTCAGAAGTTGTCGTACTGCTCCGATCACCGAGACATTCCCGCTGAGGGCCGCCAGGCCGGGGCCGATGGCGTATGTGCCGGCTGCTCCATCAAGCCTCTCGACAACCCCGACTTCTTCGAGCGCTGCCATCAGTCTCGAAACGGTGCTCTTGGGAAGACCGGTGGCCCGCGCCACCTGACCGACCGTGGACTGGCCGCCGATCGCAGCCATCTCCCGCAAAACCGAAAACGAGCGCTGGATGGCCTGCACGTTGCATACAGTAGACCGTTCCATTCAGTGGAACAACGGGCCGGCGCGGACCGGCACAGGGGGAGCTATTGACCCTTCCCGAACAGGTAGAAGTCGTCGTTGTTGGAGGCGGGATCGTCGGTTGTAGCGTCGCCTATCACCTCACACGGCGCGGCGTCACCGATGTGCTCGTACTCGAGCAGGGAAAACTCACCGGGGGCACGACCTGGCACGCCGCCGGTTTGGTCTCTCAGCTCAAGTCCAGTCATTCACTCACAGAACTCGCGACGTATTCCGCCAGATTGTTCGAAGGTCTCGAGGCAGAAACCGGCCAGGCGACGGGCTACCGCGCACCCGGTTCGATCTCGGTTGCCGCCGATGCCGAGAGGCTGGAAGAGATCATGCGCGGCGTTTCCATGGCCAATGCCATGGGGGTGGACGCATACCGGATCTCGATCGACGAACTGGCCGAGAAATGGCCGCTCCTCAATGTGGATGACCTGGTCGGGGCCGTCTATATCCCCAAGGACGGTGTGACCAGCCCGGTCGACACCACGATGGCGCTGGCGAAAGGCGCCCGCGACCGGGGCGCCACGATCGTCGAAGGTGTGGCGGTGACCGGGATAAGACGCTCGGGTGGCCGGGCGGTCGGTGTCGAGACCGAACTGGGCCCGGTCGAGGCCGGTGCGGTTGTCTTGTGCGCCGGGATGTGGACCAGACAACTGGCTGCGACTGCGGGAGTGCACATCCCGCTCCAGGCGTGCGAACACTTCTACATAGTCACCGAGCCGATCGACGGTGTTGTGAAAGGGATGCCCACCGTTCGCGACCCCGGCGGGTACACCTATTTCAAAGAGGAGACCGGCAAGATCATGGCCGGGTTCTTCGAGCCACGCGGCAAGATCTGGAATCTCGACCACATCCCGCGCGAATTCAGCTTCGGTCGGTTGCCGGAGGATTGGGAGCATGTCGGACCTGTGTTCGAGCGAGCAATCCACCGCGTGCCGGCGCTCGCCGACGCCGGTCTCCAACTCTTTTTCAACGGCCCGGAGGCATTCACTCCCGACGGTGTCTACCACCTGGGGGAGACCCCGGAACTGGATCGGTGTTTTGTTGCCGCCGGTTTCAACTCGGTTGGAATCCAATCGGCGGGAGGGGTGGGGGCGGTAATGGCCGATTGGGTCATCGATGGACACGCTCCCCGCGATCTATGGGCCGTGGACATCCGGCGGACGTTCCGTTTCGAATCCGAACCGTCGTTTCTGTCAGAACGGATCAGCGAGAGTCTTGGTCTGCTCTATGCCATGCACTGGCCGTTCCGTCAGTACGAGAGCGCCCGCGGGATTCTCGAATCCCCTCTTCACTCCAGACTCGACGAGGCGGGCGCAGTGTTTGGTGCAACCGCTGGTTGGGAAAGACCAAACTGGTTTGCACCCAACGGGGTTGAACGTTCCTACCGCTACTCCTACGGGAAACAGAACTGGCTGGAGTATTCGGGTCTTGAGTGCGCTGCCGTCAGGGATCGGGTGGGTTTGTTCGATCAGACCAGTTTCTCCAAGTTCGAAGTTTCGGGTCCTGACGCCTTGTCGGTTCTCAACCGGCTATCGGCCAACGAGATCGATGTGGATCCCGGAACGATCGTCTACACCCAATGGCTGAATGCGCGAGGTGGAATCGAAGCCGATCTCACTGTCACAAGACTGGAGGGGGCGCGTTTCATGGTCGTCACCGGAGCCGTCAATCGGACCAGGGATTTGGCTTGGCTTCGGCGCCATGCTCGTGAGCGCGATGTCGACGTGTCCGATGTCACGGAGAGCACCGCGATGTTGGGAGTGATGGGACCGGCGTCGCGGTCGTTGCTGTCGGGTTTGACCGGGTCCGATCTTGGCGACAAGGCCTTCGGGTTTGGATCGGCTCGCGTCATCGAGTTGGCCGGAGTCGAGGTCCTGGCGGTGCGGATGAGTTATGTCGGTGAACTGGGTTGGGAGATATACCTTCCAGCTTCCGGCGCCGGGGCCCTGTTCGACGCCATCGTCGACGCAGGTTGGGCTTTCGGGTTGGGTCACGCCGGATACCACGCCATGAACACCCTGCGCCTGGAATCGGGCTACCGGCATTGGGGTCACGACATCACAGACGAGGACACGCCGCTCGAGGCCGGACTGGGTTTTGCCGTGGCCTGGGACAAACCAGACGGCTTCATCGGGCGGGAGGCGTTGGTTCCCCGGCGGGGGTTGCCGCTGACGAAACGCCTCGTCCAGTTCCGTCTCGATGACTCCGAGAAGCTGTTGTATCACGACGAGCCGATCCGCCGTGACGGCGAGGTGGTGGGACGGGTCTCCTCGGCGATGTGGAGCCACCTAGAAGGGGCTTGCCTGGCGATGGGCTACATAAACCACGCCGGGGGAGTCGACGCCGGCTTGATCGATGCCGGCGTCTGGGAGATCGAGGTGGCAGGAGACCGCCTCCCCGTCACCGCCTCGCTCAAACCCTTCTACCGCGCCCGGCGGTAGTTGCCGTGGGAGTTCAGGTTCCCGGGTCGATTGCGAGTGGTGGCACTGCGTAACCCGACTCAATCTCGTGAAGATGGGCCAGACCCATAGTCGTTATCTCGCATTGGCCCGTCACTAGTGCGACGTGGTCGCTAGGCGAGTGTGGGATCGCTCTGACCAACTGCAGTCTTGCCAGCTCCAGGATTGCGCCCTCGACCTCTTTAGGGTCGACACCCAAATCGAGAGCCACGAACCACGGGTTGATCGGTGTCTTCTCGTTTGTTGGTGCGCCCTGGTACCAAGCAACGCGTAGGTGGTGGAGTACTCCGAGTTTGATGTCCGAATACGTTTTGCGAGGCGGAATCGATGGTGTCATGTTCAACCGTAAGGACAATCTCGGTAGGCAGGCCCCGAATACTTACAATAGTGTGATTATCGCAAGTCGATCCGACGTTTCCTGGCTGGTTCTGGGCCAGCAGCGCGTTGAATTCTGAATTCCCGTATTGACAGTCGAACGTATGTTCGATACAATAAGTTCAGTTCGACCCAGTGCGAGCGGCTTTCGGCAAAGTCGGAGGCACGCTGTTTTCGAGAGCGAACGCCGTTTGTGTTCTCGACCCTCTCCGAGGGAAAGCTGGGTTTGACCGTGAGTGTTCTTCGATCCGCAGCCGATCTGCTGGCCGCCACCGACCTGACCGGATTGTCCGGTGCCGAGGTGGAGGAAGAATTGGTCGAGGTGTCCCGGGTTCTCGACATCCTCCAGGCTCAATTCCTGCGCCTCACCGCTGAAGTCGATCGCCGCCGGACCTTCGCCGATCGCGGTGTCCTATCCACCAGCCGGTTCCTGGCCGAGTCCTGCGGGTTCGGCAATTCCACCGCCCGTGAAAAAGTATCAGTCGCTCGTTCGCTCGAAACGATGCCGCGGGCGGCTGCCGCCTTTGGCGCCGGCGACATGTCCTACTCCAAGGTTCGAGTTCTCGCTCGCGCCGCAGCCGCCCACCCTGAGGACTATCTGGATCATGAAGAGACGCTGGTTGAGATCGCCGGGTCACTTTCGGTGCGGGACCTCCATCGGGCGGTCGGGTACTGGCGTCAGCAGTTGGATGATCCACTCTCCATGATCGAGATGGCCGAACGTTCCTACGTTTATGCCTCCCTGACCTGGGACGGCATGGTCAAGCTCGATGCCCTACTCGACCCGGTAGCCGGCGAGACCGTGATGACGGCGTTCGCAGTGGCGATGGAGGTTCCGAGCGCTGCATATGCAGCATCGGTGGAGGCTGGCTCAACCGCCGGCCGCCGCCGGGCCGAGGCCCTGGTGGACATCTGTCGGAACTTGCTCGACCGAGGAGAGCGACAAGTAGGCGGCGAAAAGCCTCACATCACAGTGCTGGTCGACCTCGAGACGCTCGAAGGAAGGGCCGGTTTCGTCTGCGAACTCGACCAGAACGGCTCCATCCCCGCCGAGACCGCCCGCAGGCTCGCCTGCGACGCCCACGTGACCAGGGTGGTCACGCAGGGTGGTGGTCAACCACTGAATGTGGGCAGAGCGTCACGGACGGTGACGACGGCCCAGCGTCGCGCCGTGATCGTGCGCGATCGACACTGCCGGTTCCCCGGCTGCGATCGGCCGCCGCGGTGGGGAGACGTCCACCACATCATCCACTGGGCCGATGGCGGCGGTACCGATCTCGACAACCTGATCCTCATCTGTCGACGGCATCACGGCCTTCTCCACGAAGGCGGCTTCCGCCTGGTTGGTCCTGCTCGCGACCCTGTCTTCTGGGGACCAAGCGGTGTTCAGCTACAGCCGTCGCCGAAACAATTGAAGTCGAACTCGCCTTCGACCTGGCCCGACCTCGCAACGTCGGTCAAGGCCTCGTCGATCCCGAAGGAGAACGACCCGGCGATGTGTTCGGCATCCCAGGACGTGATGTCCAAGGACCCACCGGTGGTGGCCCAGATCGCATCCTGATCGAGAGTTATCAGCGCACTGAAAGTGTCGGCGGCGGCATCCGGCGCCCCAAAAAGGCCCCCGGCAGCGATCTCATATGACCCGGGACCAAAGGCCAGGTCGGAACGAGTGGCGTTGTCGCTCACAAACAGCGAAATGCTTTGATACTGATCGAGGCTGCAGTTCAGCAGGAGCAGCGAGAATACCGGCCGCCCCGAAGCCATGAGATCCTCGAAGCTTTCATCGCCCGATCCCAGGAACTCGAACTGGTCTCTTAGTTCGTCGTCGGAGTACCAGTAGTCGGTGCCGACCGCGGCGGCTCCACCTTTGCCGGCCCAGTTGGCCTCGACATCTCCGCTCACCGAAACCGTGCAGGATCCGTAGTCGGAATCTCCAGCAAGGATCGAATCGACGCTGTCTTGCAGGTCTTCGTTGGGCTCGCCGTTCTCGGAGAGCCCTTCCGCCGCCTGTTTGGCGAGGTCGTCCAACTCCTCCTCCGTGATTTGACCGTCTTCTGCGGCCTCTGCCCCCGCGTCAGGGACGGCGTCGCCGCTACCACCACAACCCGCGGCCAGGATCGAAACCATCACCAACATTGCCAGGGGCCTGAAAAAAGAGCTATTCATCTGATCCTCCCGTGTTTGAAGGCTATCAGGACCGGCCTCGGAGGCCTGGCCAAATCCGGCATCGGATAGCCGTTGTATTACAGATGGAGCCTCCCAGGTCGTAGGCTGATGACGACCGATAGAACGGATGCGATGAACGAACCAGCGAGTGCCGAGGACGACCGAGCGCGACGCGAAAAAGAGCGACTGTCTGAGCACGCTCGTCACGAGGAAGCACGTTTGGCTGACAGGGCCTCTCGTGAGCTTCGCGAGTCCGCAGAACGTGCCAGCCGGGAGGCACGTGAATCGGCCGAGCGCGAGGAGCGAAGGCTGAGAGAGAAGAGCGATCGGGACTCGAAGCGATGAAGGCGCAAGCCGCCGCCCTCAAGGCCGTCGCCGGCTAGACCGATGTCTCCATGATGGAGCACTCCGGAATGAGTTCAATCTCCGGGGACGAGCTGCTGCGCCAGGTGCGTATCGCCCGGGCTTTGGCCGAGTGCGCCAAGGTCATCACAACGGGCGAACTGACCGAGTTTGAGAAACCACTTCGTTCCCTTCTCGACGCCGCCGATCTGCATGTGATCGGTATCAACCGAAATTTCGAAGACCCCGAGCGGGGTTTGTGTGCAGAAGGCCTGGTTTGGGTCGATCGAGACGTCGCCGACCCCCAACATCTCGGCATCGTTTCCTGGGCCGAGGTGCCTTATACGCGCTCGGTGCTCGAGGCTGGTGGCCTCCATCAGATGAGAGAGCCCTCCGAGCTCCCCGAACCCGACCGGAGTCTGGTTTTGAGTTCACCGGCAGCGATCCGCTCGCTTGTGGAAGTTCCGATTTTTCTCTCGGATGTTTGGGCGGGGAGCGTTTTGTTCGGAACTCACACGGTGCGAACGATCGGATCAGATGACGACGTGGCACTGCTCCGCTCGCTCGCCGACCTCGTCTCTGCCCGTTGGTCGAAAGATGCCGCCATCGCCACCGCCCGCGAAGCGCTGGCGGAGAGGGACAGGAGCCTCCAGTTGCGTCAAGCCCTCGTGGATTGTTCGCGCGTGTTATTGGAATCAGATGTTGATGACCCGTTGTCCGTGGCCGTTGCCGCCGTCCGGAGAGCGATGGGCGGCCAGGGGCTCTTCGTCGATCGTCATCTTCCTGATGCCGAAGGAGGGCCTGGGTTCGAGACCGTCTCGGTCTCTTCCGTGCTTCAGGACTCCGGAATCCCCTGGCAGCCAACGGTTTCTCACT
This sequence comes from Acidimicrobiia bacterium, assembly GCA_041746105.1. GTDB lineage: Bacteria > Actinomycetota > Acidimicrobiia > Spongiisociales > ZC4RG35 > JBFHRE01. Next base: position 227,952 of record JBGTHP010000017.1, on the reverse strand, counting down.
GGAAGAAATGGCAGCGCGCCCTTGGCGTGCTCTCAAAAGGCGAACCGTTCTCGTTTGAGAGCCTGTCCGAGTTGAGCGATGGTGAACTCGAGTTCGTGTCGCATTATCAATTGCCTGTCGAATCCGAACTCGATTATCCGATCATGATCGACGGCAGATTCAGTGGGGCGGTCGCGATCGGCGACGCCGCCCCCCGGCACTGGACCGCCCTCGAACGGGAGACACTCAGGGTCGTGGCTTCAATGATCGGTTCCTATTGGCGGTTGGAGGAGGCGAGGAAGCGTCTGGAGGAGAGCCTCAGAGCCAAAGACGCATTCATCGCGTCAGTCAGCCACGAGTTGCGAACTCCGCTTTCGGTAGTGGTTGGGATGGCCGCGGTGATTCGAGATCGCCACGCAGTGTTGACAGCGGAAGAAATGGACGAGTTCACGGCGCTGGCCGCAGGTCAGGCCATCGAGGTGGCCGATCTGGTCGAAGACCTCTTGATCGCGGCCCGGTCCGACGACGCCCTTTTCACCGTGATTCCTTCTGCCGTGGAATTGGGCAGTCTCGTCGAGGAGGTGGTTGCAGCCCTCCCGGGTCACGTGGCTTCATCGGTTTCGGTCCTGGGATCTGACGCTGTAGTTGTCAGCGCCGATCCGCTCCGGACGCGCCAGATCGTTCGAAATCTGATCATGAACGCTTATCGACACGGCGGCCCTGACATCATCGTCTCTGCCGGACTCGATCGGGCGATGGGCACGGTGGAGGTCACCGACAACGGTGGAGGAATCCCCGAGGCTCTCCGAAAGTCGGTGTTTGATCGCTTCGTCTCCGGAGCAGAACGGGACGGACGGACCGGGTCGATCGGTCTTGGTCTGACCGTCAGCAGGACGCTCGCCGATCTCATGGATGGCACCGTCGAACTCAAGCCGACGGACTCGGGTACAACTTTTGTGGTCTCGCTCCCACTGACATCATGATGGAGGCCCCTATCGGGGCCTCCATCATGAAATGTGAGTCCGCCTATAAGCCGGATTCTGTGCCAGGCCCTCGCGGGCCTGGCGGCGACCATCCATCTGGGGCCTGTGTTACCACAAACCTCGGTGCGACCTACCCGAGTCTTGACCGGCGGGCAACCGACGACTCTGTCTGGTCTTGCTCCGGGTGGGGTTTGCCTAGCCGCCCGGTCACCCGGGTCGCTGGTGGGCTCTTACCCCACCGTTTCATCCTTGCCTGATCCCTTGCGGGCCATCGGCGGTTTGTTTTCTGTTGCACTGTCCGTCGGGTTTCCCCGCCTGGGCGTTACCCAGCACCCTGCCCTTTGGAGTCCGGACTTTCCTCTCCGTAGAGCGGCCGCCCGGCGAACTCACGCCTTCAGGATAGTGGAGGGCGCGACCGCCGTTTTCCGATCTGGTGTCCGGTCACACCCGACAGGACGAGTGCGATCGCCACCATCAACAGGATCTGGGGGGTTGGTGCCGGGCTGCCTCCTAGGCGTGAAATGACCACTATCAGACCGGTCAGGCCGAGCCCGGCCAGCATGGCGTGAAACCGATGCGAATGGGCGGCGAAGCGCGCCGCCACCCATCCTGAGGCGACAAAACCAGCGAGCAGCGCGAACGTGAGCGCAGTCAATGGAGCGTCTTCGAGTCCCGCTGCCGCCAGCGCCGCCCAAAGCAGCAACGAGAGGAGGGTGGTGGCGAGACCCCCGGCGCCCACTCCGAGCAAAACGGCGATCCATCTGACGGCGGCGAGCATTTGAAGAAAACCCCTGGGTTTGGGGCCTTGGATCCTACGCTGATGGCATTCGGACACAACTCGAGGAGGAGCATCGTGGTCATCAACAAGTACCTGGCCGAAGCGGTCGGGACTTTTATTCTGGTCATGATCGGATCTATGTCGATCCTGGGCGCCCTTGCAACCGGTGCGCCGATCCTGGTCGTGGTCCCATTCGGGTTCGGCCTCGGGCTCATGACCGCGATCTATGCCGTAGGTCACGTCTCTGGCGGTCACTTCAACCCGGCCGTGACTCTGGCGATGTGGCTTGACAAGCGAACCAAGGCCAGCGACGTACCCGGCTACCTCATCGCCCAGTTCGTCGGAGGCATCCTCGCGTCCAGCGTTGTGCTCCTGATGAGCGATAGGGCATCGGTTGCGTTGACCGCCAACTCATTCGGAGACAACGGCGCCGGGGTCGGTTTCATCTCCGAATTCGCCCTCACACTGGTGTTCGTCCTCGTGATCCTGGCGTCGACGAAAAAGGCTCCGGCTGTGGCTGGAATGGTCATCTCGTTCGCACTTGCCGCCGTTCACTTCGCCGGGATCCCGTTCTCGGGTGCTTCGGTGAACCCGGCCCGGTCGTTTGGGCCGGCGGTAGTCGGCGGCACCCTTGCAGAACTCTGGGTGTATCTGGTGGCTCCGGTGGCCGGTGGTGCGATCGGTTGGGTGTTCTGGCGCATGTTCGGTGGCAACGAGACCGAATAAGCGAATACCTACAATCGGGCACATGGATTGGCCAAATGTTCTCGGGGCACTCGCCTCGGGTGAGGATCTGACCCGGGCCCAAGCCTTCGAAGCGATGGCTTGTGTGATGGCGGGCGAGGCAACGGCTTCCCAGATCTCGGCCTTCATCGTCTCCCTGCGAATCAAAGGCGAGAGCGTCGAGGAGATGACGGGCCTGGTCGAGGCGATGCGCCAGGCGGCTGTCACGGTGGAGGTCGACGGCGATCTGGTTGACACCGCAGGCACAGGGGGTGACCGTTCCCACACGTTCAACATCTCGACAACCGCGGCGCTGGTCGCGGCCGGCGCCGGTGCGAAGGTGGCGAAACATGGCAATAGGTCGGCGTCGTCGCTATCAGGTTCCGCAGATGTGCTCGAAGCGCTCGGGGTTCGCATCGACCTGGTGCCTGACGACACGGTCCGAATGATCGAGGAAACCAACTTCGGTTTCTTTTTTGCGCCGCTCTACCACCCTGCGATGCGCCACGCCGGGCCTGTCCGAAAAGAACTCGGGATTCCTACCGTTTTCAACTTTCTCGGTCCATTGGCCAACCCGGCAAGGGCCAAGCGCCAGGCGATCGGAGTATCCGACCCGAAGATGGCGGCACGGATGATTGGGGTTCTACAGAATCTCGGGGCCGAGTACGCGTTCGTCGTACACGGGGAGGACGGTCTCGACGAGGTGACCACGACCGGTCCTACTTATGTCTACCGGCTGCGAGCAGGCGAGGTGACTCACGCCGAGTTCACCCCGGAAGATTTCGGCGTGCCACGCAGCCCCCTCGCCGAATTGATCGGTGGCGACGCCGCCACCAACGCTGCAATCACCAGGTCGGTTCTTGCTGGTGAGGATGGACCAAGGCGTCACGCCACTCTGATCAACGCGGCACCCGCGATAGTGGTCGCCGGGTTGGCCGTGGGTTTCGTCGACGCGGTCGAGGTGGCGAAGGAGTCGATCGATTCCGGCGCCGCCGCCAGGGTATTGGGGGCCGTCACCGAGCTTTCCGCTCGTCTCGGCGACAAGTGAGTCATCTCGAGTCGAAAGTCCTCATCGACCAGGTACGCCAAGCCGGTCTCAGGCTGACCGGGCCGCGCCGGGCCATCCTCGAGGCGCTGGCAGAGTTTCACGATGATCACCTGACGATTGAACGACTCGGGGTGGAGGCGAGCCGGGTGGCAGGGCGCGAGATCGATCCGTCGACCGTTTATCGAACGATCGAGGTTTTGGAGAAAGCGGGCTCGGTATATCACGTCCACCTTGGTCACGGTCCGGCAGTGATTCATTTGCGTGAATCGGACCCTCACCATCATCTGGTGTGTGCGGAATGCGGTCTCACGGTCGATCTCCCGATCGCGGAGGTGGAGCCGCTTCTGCGCCGGATCCAGTCAGAACACGGGTTCCGGGCGGACAGCGTCCATTTTGCGATGGTGGGCCGTTGTGTTCGTCACGATGTGTGAACAAATCCGAAACTGGTGATCGGTGAGGTTGGGCTAGAACCGGGCCAACCGTACAATTCCGGTCATGCGTCGTTTTGTTGTGTTCTTCGCCCTCTCGGTAGCGCTGGCCGCTTGCGGTGGCGCAACCATCCAGTCGACCGACGCCGGGCAGGCCGCACCGCCACCCGAATCGGGCTCGACCCAATCACCCGTGACTTCGGAGGGGCAAACCCCGTCGAGTGAACCGGCGCCAACGCAAGCTCCGGTCGCGGATGGACCGCCCGCCGCCGACTTCACATTGGCTCTTGGCGATGGTGGGAGTTACACACTTTCCGATGGCGCCAAACCGGTCTATCTGGTGTTTTGGGCCGAGTGGTGAGGCAGCTGTCGACGGGAGTTGCCCGTCGTCGATGAAATCTCCAAGGATTACGCGGACAAGGTCGACTTCGTCGCGGTGGCCTGGAAAGGCAGTGCAGAAGCCACTGCAGCAAGGGCGGCCGAGTTGCTGCCCTCAGGGAACTTCTTCTGGGGTCTGGATGCCGAGGAAGTCATATTCGCGGCGTACGGTGTGCCCTATCAGCCGGTGACCGTACTCATCTCCTCTGATCGGACCGTCGTCGACGGTTGGGCGGGGCTGGCCGACGAGGCTTCCATCCGCGAGAAGCTGGATCTTCTCGCCGGAGTCTGAGCCCGTTCGGTCCGAGCAATCAGTCCGGTGGTAGCGTCTCCCGGCCATGCGCGCCTTCGAATGGGTAGAACTGTGGGTGATTGCGACGGCGGTTTGGCTACCGGTCGTTTTAGGAACCCGTCTGAAAAAAGGGCTCATTTCAGTCCTTCTGGCTTTCGCGCTTCTGTTTCAGTTCATTTTCGAAGGGTTTCGGTGGCAGCTGTTGCCCATGCACATGGTGGCGGTGGTCATGGCGATTACCGACTTTGGATGGCAGGGGCGGAACGTGCGTGGCTGGCCCCGGGCCAGAAGGGGTCTACTGGGAGTTGTGGGACTGAGTCTCATTGTGAGCCTCCCACTGGCGTTGCCGGTCCCGGTATTGCCGAGGCCAACCGGCCCGTTCGCAATTGGCACGACATCGCTGGTGCTCACAGACCCCATCCGCACCGAGTTGTACGGGGGCGCCGAGGGCGACCCCCGGCGGATCATGGCGCAGATCTGGTACCCGGCGGTTCCAATGGAAGAGATCGAGCCTTCGGTCTGGAACCCCGACTGGGACGTCGTCGGTCCCGCCCTCTCACGGCGGCTGGGGTTCCCCGGTTTCTTTTTGTCCCATGCTTCCGACGTTCCTGGCCACGCCGTGCAGGGCGCTTCCCCGCTTTCAGGCAGTTTTCCGGTCGTCATCTATTCCCATGGATGGACTGGATTCCGAACCGTGGCCCTCGACCAGATCGAAACGCTGGCAAGCGAGGGTTATCTGGTGATCGCCGTCGACCACACGTACGGGGCCGTCGCCACTCGCCTATCCGACTCCGGTGACGTGGTCGAGTTCGATCCGGCCGCACTTCCGGACGAAGAATCTGTCTCCGCCGATGACTACAAGGCGGCCAGCGAGCAACTGGTCGACGTCTTCGCAGGGGATCTGGAGCTCGTGCTCGACACTTTGACGGATGGCGGCCTTGGCGAACTTTCTGGGCACACCGATCTCACTCGGATTGGCCTGTTCGGGCATTCCACCGGTGGTGGGGCCGTGGTTTCGGTCTGTCTCAGGGACGATAGGTGCAAGGCCGTGGCCGGCCTCGACGCCTGGGTCGAGCCCGTGTCGGACCGGAATCTGGCCGAGACCATGATCATCCCCTCCATGTTTCTTCGCTCGGACGGCTGGCAAGATACACCCAACGACGCCAGGCTCCGAGGTCTGGTGGAACGCTCGACGGCGCCAGTGGTGTGGGGAGGGATGGATACCGCGGGCCACAACGACTTCGTGATCACACCATTGTTCAGCCCGGTGGCCGACCGGCTCGGGCTGAAAGGACCGATCGACTCCGACGTGATCGTTCCCCTGCTTCACGAATATCTCGATTCGTTCTTTGATCAGGCTCTCATGGATGGGGGAGGCGCCGTGTTCAGAAGAAGACCCCCGGCCGACGTCACGATCGAACTGCTCGGCTGATTCTGCCGCCTGTTCGAGGAGCGACTAACTTGGACACGCATGGCTCACATTCTCCTGGTCGAGGATTTCGCGGTGATCCGCCGGCTGATCGAAGTGGCGATTGCGCCTTTGCATCACACATTTGTCATGACCGCGACCGGGGAAGAGGCTGTCGCTTCCGTCGAAGCAGAAAAATTCGATCTGATCATGCTCGACATCGGCCTTCCCGGAATGGACGGCTGGGACTTCCTCCGCTGGCTCAGCGGGCAGAGAGACAAAGTTGGGGATACGCCGGTCCTGGTGGTGACGGCACACGGCGATCGAACCGACGAGGACATGGCCTTTGAACTCGGAGCAGCGGCGTTTGTGTCCAAACCCTTCCGGCCAGAGGATCTGATGAAAGCTGTCGAGGCGTTGGTAGGACCCGAGTCTCGAGCCTGACGGCTATTCGACCGGCTGGAACTCACCACCTGATTGGAAGCCTGGTCTTTCGCCCCGTCGGATTGCCTCGATCGTTCCGGAGAGCAAGAGAGCGTTCGATTCGCCCCTGATGGCGGCAACCACCTCGCCGCCGGGTGCGATGAAGAAGGTCTCTGGCACACCCCTCAGGCCAAAGGCGATTGCGGCACGGCTTCCCGGATCGGTCAAGTAGAGGGTCGCAGCGCTCCGTCCTAGCTCCTCCAGCATCTGGCGAGTGTCGTCGGGGTCGTCCTGGTAGGAGATCTGCAGGAAGCGGACGTCCGATTGCAGGTATGCCTCGGCCGTGGCCACCAGCGCAGCGTGCTCGCTCCTGCATTGAATACACCAGCTGGCATAGAAGTTGACGACTATCACCTCGTCGACGAGATCGCCGAGTGCAACCTCCCCATCGCCGTCGAGCATGGGGAGAGACAGGTCAGGAGCCTGTTTGCCGATGAGTGGCGAAGGGCTCAGTCCAGGGTCGCTTCCGAATCGGGTGGCGAAAGCCACCGCCAGCACTGCCGATCCGATGACAACGGCCAGCGCTGCGATTCTTGCGGCCTTCCCCATCAGCAGGACTCGCCGGCGGATGCCGCTGCGAGATCGGATTGAATCTGCTCCATTACCTCCGGCGGCAGCGAACCGGAGTCGATGACCTCTTCGAAAAGCGGGATCGCGGCTGCGGCATCCCCGGCACCGCACCACAACAGCTGTCCCTTGACGTACAGCGCCTCAGGGTTCGCCGGCAGCAGATCGAGCGAGCGGTCGATGAGTTCGAGCGCGAGTGTTGGTTCTTCCTGTTGCAGCCAAACCATCCAGGCAACTCGAGTGAGAGAGACTCCGATTATGTCGGCACCGGCACGGGTGGAACGAATGATCTCGTCATAGTGATCGAACGCCTGGTCGAAGGCGCCTTCGGCAAAGTACCGCTCTGCCAGCCGGAAACGCATGTTGGGGATCTGGTCGGCGACCGCCGGATCTTGTTCATACGCTCCGATCACCGCCTCCATCTGTTCATTGGTGACTGTGTCGAGGTCGAAGTTGTCCGACGTGACTCCGAGTAGGGGTCCGTCATCGCGCTCCTGGACCAACGTGCCGGCCACGCCCACCGATACCGCCAAGGCCAGCACCAGGATCGTTCCGCCAAGGATCATCCGCCGGGGTGAACGAACCGAAGGCTCGATCGAGGTGGCGGCAATCCCGGCCGCCACCGTTTCTCTTTCGGCCAAGTAGGCGCGGCGGAGACGAGAACCGGCTTGTTCATCGATCTCGCCCGTTGCCATCTGAGCCGCGAGCTCCCGCAGGTCGAGGTCGATCTGTTGGAGGCGACCCTCGAAGACCATTCTGTCACTCATCGGTCATGACCGTTCTTCTCCGGGTTCTGGCCCCTGCGACCGCACCCAACGTCAGCACAAGGGCAGGGATCGTCCACAACGCCGCCGTCGCCGGTCGAAAGGCTGGATCGAGGCGTTGAGCATCTGTGTAACCGGCAATGACCTCATCGATGACCTGTTCGTCGGTGTATCCGGCGGCAATGAGTTCTCGGACTCTGAGCATCATGTCACGGGCGAGTTGATTCGGGGACGCCGCGATCGACTCCCCGCTACAGACCGGACACCGAATCTGGTCGCCGATTTTGAGGGCGCGATCCTCAGACGGCTCAGGAGCGACCGACAGTGCGATGATCACGAAGAGAGCGAGGCCGGCCGTCACGACAAGACGCAGCTTCCGGATGGTCCGCTCAGACAAGTAGCGCCACATCCGAGCGTGCCTCCACTCGGCTCCCTTTCAAAGCTACGAAACCGCCGGCCGCCACAGTGAGCCCACCTGCCCACAACAGCCATTGGAACGGAGAGGCGTCGAGTTTCAATGTGATTCCCTCAGGGCCGATCGTCCGAAGGGTCAGATAGAGATCACCGCGAAACCGACTGATTACCGCTGGAGTCCCGATCGCAGTGCTCGAGTTGGAGAAAACACTGATGAGTGGATCGGCGGTGGCAACAAACTCCCCGCCTCTGGCCACATCCAATCTTGCTCCTTGCACCTGTTTGTTGATCTTCTGTTCCAGGAATGGCGACCGATAGGTCACTTCGTAACCGGCAAACCGAACCACGTCGCCGGGAACCATCGCCAACTCGGTGCTGACTGACAAGTTGCTCGCGGCCGCGATCCCCAGTGCCACCAACGCAACGCCGATGTGACTGACCTGTCCGCCCCAATAGCCAGGATCCCTCGAGAACAATCGGGCCAGTTCGACTCTGACGGATCGGCCCTTGACCCTGGCTGCATTGTTCGCCTGGACAAACGCGTGTCGGATGATCACCGACATGAGAAAAACCGTGGCGATCGCCACCGCCACCACCCAGGCACTTCGAACCCCGCCGAGTATGAATGCGGCCCCGGTGCCCAGACCGATCTGGAGTGGCCCATGGATCCGTTTCCAAACGACTTCCGGTCGTGCCAGACGCCAAGGCATCACCGGTCCTACGCCGATCGCCAGGAGGAGGGCGAATGAAATCGGCGCCGTCAGCCGGTTGAAGAACGGCGGCCCCACCGACACGCGATCCCCGGTGAACGCCTCGAGAATTATCGGGTAGATCGTCCCAACCAAAACGACGATTGCATAGACAGTGAGGAGAAGGTTGTTGAGAAGAAAGGCGCCTTCTCTGCTCGAGAAGGAATCGAGTCTCGACGGCTGGGCCACGAGCGGCGCTCGCCATGCGAACAGGGTGAAGGAACCGATCAGGATCAAGGCGAGAAAGCCCAACAAAGCAGGTCCTATCAGCGACTGGGTGAATGAATGGACGGAGACGATTGTTCCTGAGCGGGTCAGGAATGTTCCGAGAATGGTGAGGGCAAAAGCCGAGATGACGAGGACGAAGTTCCACGATTGGAGCATTCCCCTTCTGATCTGAACCAGAGACGAATGGAGGAAGGCGGTGGCGACCAACCACGGCATGAAAGAGGCGTTCTCGACCGGATCCCACGCCCACCAACCGCCCCAGGAAAGGACCTCATAGGCCCACCAGGATCCGAGAACGATGCCGAGGCTCAGGAACGACCACGCCACAACCGTGGCTCGCTTGCTTCGTTCCAGCCAGGCAGTTCCGGGGAGTCCCAATGCCAGGGCCGACATCCCGTAGGCAAACGGGACCGTCAAACCGATGAATCCGAGGTACAACATCGGAGGATGGATCGCCATCAGAATGTGGTTCTGGAGAAGAGGGTTGGGTCCAAACCCGTCGGCCGGAGCCATGGCGGTGACGAAGGGAAGCGGGCTCGACTCCAAACAACTGCGGGCGGCAGCGAGAGTGCACGTTTCGAAAGGGTTGGCGATGGTGGCCATCACTCCAAAAAAGAAGAGGGCGACCACCCCCATCACAGTCAGGGCACCCGCCCCGAGCCGGTCGGGCTGTCTCGCGACCGCTCGTCCCAACAGCCATGTGTACACGGCGAGAATCAGACCCCAGAGCACGATTGAGCCTTCCAGCGCCGCCCAACCGGTGGCGACGTTGTAGGGGAATGGTGTCGTCACCGAATGGTGATCTGCCACATAACGCACCGTGAAGTCGTTGGAAAGGATGGCAAGCTCCAGAACCACCATGGCGGAGACTGCTCCTCCGAGCAAGAGAAGATTGGTCCGCCTCAGATCGGCCTTTTTGCCTCGAGCCACCTGTGTTGCCTGCACGACGAGCAGTCCGGCCCCGGCCAATGCGGTGAGAACAGCGACCAACCCCAAGAAAGAGAACACGTCAGCCCGACTCCTCGAAATTGCCCTCTTCTGGAGTGGTGTAGTTCTCGTCGTGCTGGACCAAGGCCTCGGTTGCTACAAATATTCCGTTTTGCCAACTACCCGGCAAGAGCACTCTGACATCCTCGCCAAACAGCGGAGGCGGGGTCCTGATCAGACGAACCTCTACAGTCGCCGACCCATCCGTCACAGAGAACGTCGAATCCGAACCGTCGAATTCGATGCTCCCTGGTACGACGGATCCGGCCAACCGGAACGGCGTTCCGTCAGGGAAAGACTCTTTCTGTGCGACGGCCTCGTTGGGGAACAAGTAATAGACGAGGTTGTCGTTGAGTGAACGAACAATCATGTAACCACTGACCAAAATCCCTACGGCGGCCACCACCAGAAACGTCTTGCGACCGATCATCTCTTGCGGGCTCGCCGGTGGGCCAGGACCAGGAAGACCGAGTAGGCAACGATGAGGCCGTAGGTCGCGCCGTACGCGACGAGGACAAATGGTTCCGTCATGTCGGCTCCAGTCGAGGGGCGGTCACGGCGGCGCCGGCCGTTGCCATCTCGCGAGCATCTCGCCGCTCCCACTCCTTGGCCAGTCTGACCCGGCTGACCAAAAGTGCAACGTAGACGACGTTGAATGCAAGAAGATTGACCAGAAACGCTCTGATCATCTCCGAACCCATTGATGCTCCATCAGGTCGAATGGTTTGGGTTTGATGGAGCGAACGCCAGAGATTCACAGAAAAGTACACAAGCGGCACCTGGACCACGGCCACCATCCCGAGCACGGCCGACCGCTTGGCGCGGGCAACGGGATCGAGCGTCGCGCGTCGGAGCGCCAGATAGCCGAGATATACGAAGAACATCAGGGCGGTGGAAGCCAACCTGGCGTCTCCCCAATCCCAGAATGTCCCCCAAACCGGCTTGCCCCACAGCGCGCCGGTAAGCAGAGAGGCTGCGGTGAAAATCACCCCGATCTCCGCGGACCCAGCGGCAAGACGATCCCAACGCTGGTGTCTCCGCCAAAGCCACATCAGCGACCCGAAGGCCGTGATCCCGAAGGCGACGAAAGCGATCCATGACGATGGGACATGGACGTGAAAGATCCGGGCATAGTCGCCCTGGACTGCGTCGGGCGCCGTTGTCGATGCCAACCAGAAACCGATCCCGGCCGTCGCCAGGGCGAGTAACGGCAGAATAGAGCGTCGCATTTGGTCCCTACAGAGTTGCTTCTTCCATGGGACGGGCCGCCAGCACCGCCACCATGGCCAATGCCAAATCGACGATGATCAGCAACCCGATCCAGGTAAGGCTACTTCGCCCACGAGCTAGCTCCTCCGTCGCGCGCGACCCACCGATTATTAGAGGCACCGCCAAGGGCGCCACTATCAGCGGCGCCAGAGCGGAGCGGGTCCTGAGCCCGACAGTCACGTCCCCGGCCAGGGTGGACAACAACGACAAACCGGTGGCGAACGTGAGTATGACGACCACCGTTGCGGCCAACGGAGGTTTGGGTTCAGGGTCGTAGAAGAGGATGACCATCGGGAGCGTGAAAAGAGTGACAGAAAAGATCAGTGCTGCGGCCGCAAGCGAACGGCCCACAAACCGGCTGAGCGGGTCGACGCCTGCCAGCGCCAGCTGACGTCTTTGATTGATCGTCTCTGTCCCGGTCTGACGGAGGGCGACCTGCATCCCAAACAGCAGCGAGACCAGCCAGTAGACGGGAAAGGCGAGGGAGCGAAGATCGACAAAGAGCGTGTCGATCGACAATGGAACCACAAACACCGCAACCGCCGCGAATGGTAGGACGACGGATAGGACCTCTCCAGAGCGACCTTCGATGGTCAGATCGCGGCGGGCGATGGCGGACGCATGGGTCCAGAATCTGCTCATACCGCAACTCGGCCGGCGTCGAGAATGATGATTCGATCGGTGCGTTCCCGGAGGCGGGCGTGATCGTGGGACACCACCACGCCGGCGCCACCGCGACTGCGATTTCGGGCCACCAACTCGTCTACGAGCATCTCAGAATGAGAATCGAGGCCGGCGTGGGCTTCGTCCAGCAGGAGAAGCATCGGTTCGAGCAACAACAACCGAGCCAGATCCACCCGCCGTTGCATCCCGTTCGAGGACTGATCGGCGCGGCGGTCTCTGGCGGCCTCTAAACCCACCTGCCTCAACATCGAGTCGGCCTGTTCTTGCGAGCGTCCGATCAGGGTGGCGAACAGTCTCAAGTTCTGCTTCAGGGTCAGCTCGGGGTAGAGGCCGGGGTCGTGTGCCGACAGGCCAATCTGCGGTCGCACTTTTCGAATGGAGGGTTGATCCAAGGGCTCTCCCAGCACCACACCTGATCCTGAGGTAGGCCGGGACAATGTGGCCATGACCATCAGCAGTGAGGTTTTGCCCGACCCGTTGGGCCCGGCGAGTCCGATGGTTTCACCGGCCGCCAGTTCCAGGTCGATCCCGGCCAGGATCGGAAGTGAGCCGATATGGACCGAGATCCCGGTGAGAGCGAGAATTGGCATGGGTGAATGCTAGAAGCCGGAGCCTGGACCCAAGGTTTGCCCAACGTTGGACGTACCATGTGGCGCCAATGAGAGCTCAATGTGTCCTGGTGGTCGACGACGAGCCGAGGGTTCGCGAGGTGGTGGCGAACTATCTCGAACGCGAAGGGTTTCGGGTTGTTCAGGCGGCGGACGCCGAAAGCGCCCGCCACCATCTGGCGACCGCCGAGCCGGATCTGGTGATCCTCGACGTTATGTTTCCCGGCGCGTCCGGGTTCGATCTGCTGGCGGAGATGAGACGAGAATCGCAAATCCCTGTGATCATGCTCACCGCCAGGGCCGGTGAGGATGAAAGAGTTCTCGGCCTGGAATTGGGCAGCGACGACTATGTCGTCAAGCCGTTTTCTCCTAGAGAGTTGGTGGCGCGGGTGCGCTCGGTGATGCGTCGCTCCAACCCGTTGGTATTGCAGCCCCTCATCGAATGCGGGCCGCTGGTCATCGACACCAAGGCTCGGCGGGTGACCGTCGCAGGAGAAGGGGTCGAACTCGCGAGCAAGGAGTTCGAATTACTTGCGTTCCTTGCCTCAAATCCTGGAAAGGCGTTCAGCCGCAATGACCTCCTCAGGGAGGTCTGGGACTCATCAACCGAATGGCAAGATCCGGCCACGGTCACGGTGCACGTTCGACGGATCAGAAACAAGATCGAGGATGACCCCGCCCAGCCCCGCTGGATCGAGACGGTGTGGGGGATCGGCTACAGGTTCGAGCCGTGACCGGGGTTCAATCGCGGCTGCTGATATCGGTGATCGGGGTGGTGGCCCTCGGTCTGGTGGCAGCCGAAGCGTTGATGGATCCGACGGGGCGGGATCGGGCCGTCCTGACTGCGATTTTTGCTGGGGCCGGCGCCATCACCGTGTTTCTGTATTGGTGCGGCACCAGGTTGGCGAACCGCCTTGGCTCGGTGTCGGCGTCGGTGAGTCTGGTTGCGGTGTCCTCGGTCCTCGCATCCACGATCGCGGTCCTTTTTGCGGCTGGATCGATGTTTCTTTCTGAGCATGATCGCAACCTCGTGCTCGTCGCCCTCGGGTTGGGTGTTGGGCTCGGGGTCGCTGCCGCCTTCAGCGTCTCCTCCAGCCTCGTCGCCGATATCGGGCGGGTGGCGACAGCGGCGGACGCAGTGGCCGCAGGCAGGTTGCAGTCCCGTTCCGGTGTGCAGCGCAGAGACGAAGTGGGGAGGCTCGCATCGGCATTCGACGAGATGGCGGCGCGCCTGGAGGCAACGGAGAATGAACGTCGCTTTATGTTTCAGTCGATCGGTCATGATCTGCGAACGCCGCTGGCCTCGATCAGGGCGGCGGTAGAGGCCATCGAAGACGGACTGGCACCGGATCCGGCGCGATATCTAGAAGGAATCGGCCGTGACGTTACCCATTTGGCGACCCTCGTCGAGGATCTCACGATGCTCGCGAGCCTCGACTCTGGAACCTACGTTTCCCGACCGGAACCCGTGGACATGACCGAACTCGCCGATGATGCGGTTGATTCTCTGATGCCGCTCGCTCGCGCCCGATCGGTCGGGCTCGAAGTGGTGGCATCCGGCAGGGTTCAGGCGGCGGTGGATCCGGCCGCCTACACCAGGATCTTGCGGAACCTTGTGGAAAACGCGATTAGGCATGCTCCCTCCAATTCGGTGGTTTCGGTCGAGGTGTTGCCGGGTGTTGTCAGAGTCGTGGATTCCGGTCCCGGGTTCCCCGATGACTTCAAAGAAATCGCTTTCGAAAGATTCACCAGGGCCGAACCGGCGCGCAGCAGTAGCGGCTCGGGTTTGGGTTTGTCGATCGCCAAGGCGCTGGTGGAGGCTGGTGGAGGGCGGATTTCGATCGAGGACGGTCCCGGGGCCAGGGTCCTCATCGAACTGTGATCAGCGTCGAAGGGCGAAAAGGGTGGCTCCAACCGCCAGCAACAGTGCCGCCCAATACCAACCAATTGGGCCACCAGAAATCGAGGGCCGCATGGGTTCGGTCAGCAGTCGAATGGCGGCGGCCGCCGCGAGCCCGACCCCGGTGGAGACACCTGGCTTGAACTGGACCTTGGCCAAAACCAGCGCCGCCAGGACAAATCCAATCGCGGCGTAGATCTCGACCGGGTGGCGGGTAACCGCACTGTTGGCCTGCGCGAATGCCCAGGGAAGTTCTGACGCCGTTCCCAGGCATGTTCCCCGCCAGAGACATCCGGCGTGCCATCCACCCAACGAGGCGAGTGCGACCGGCGCCAGCCCGTCGAGCAGAACGAGTTGACGCCGCGCCGACCACACCACAAAGGCAAGAGCTGCGAGCGAGGCGAATCCGGTGTCGACCCCGGCGCGGATTATTGCCATTGTCCCGAGATTGGTGAGTGGATTGACCCCGTCAGAAATCATTGCGCCGATTCTTCCGACCACCAACCCAGACATTGCAGCACCCAGCGCCAGGTCGGAAACCCGGCGCCTGGCAGCCTGAGGGACCTGGATCAATGCGAGACGGCCGAAGGCGGCCGCCGTCAGCGCAGCAAACAGCAGAGTGAATTCCATCAATTCGCCAGCAACTCGTCGAGCGCGAGAGCCAGCTGTTGTTCTGTGAGGACGCCGACGTGGGTGTCGAACAGGGTTCCGTTTCGGGCGAAGAAGTAGGTGATGGGTACTCCGGTGCCCCCGTTCGCGACCCGGTAGGCGGCTGCGGGATCAAAGTAGTTCGGATACAAAACGCCGAATTCGGCGACAAAAGCCTGGGCCGAGACCTGATCGTCCTGCACGTCGATTCCGACAAAGTCGATGTCGGCGCCGTAGATCCTGTGCGCCTCGACCAAGAGTGGAGTCTCCGAACGGCAGGGAAGACACCACGACGCCCACAGATTCACAACAGTGGGACGACCACTCTGTTGGATGGTTCGGTCGAAGGCAGAGAGGTCGAGATCGGGGAGGATCTCTCCCTGTCCTTGGCTCGAGGCGGCCGGTGCACATGCGCCGAGGAGCAGTGTCAACGCCACAAGGTATTTTCTCACGATCGGCGGATTGTCGCATCAAACGGCATCAAGGCGTCATCGGCGGTACCGGCCTCGACGATGTGCCGTTCTTCGTCGAAGGTGACGACCCAGGTTTCCCAACCGGCCAGCGCTTCGGCACACTCGGCGCTGCACAACTCGGCGGTGTCAGCTGTTGCTCCGCCGTCCCACAGACAACGCCGGTAGGAACGCCTCAACCAAAGGGGGTCGTGAAGCGCACGCCTTTCAGGGTCGGTCAATTGATTGGACAATAGGCACCGTCAGCGGGTTCTGGAGGTGAGGACATCCATGACGGCACTTGGTTCCAGGCCCCGTTCGGCGCACAGAACCAGGACGTGATACATCAGGTCGGCCACCTCTTCTGCGAGTCGAAGGTCGTTCGCCCTTCCTGCCGCATGATCCCTCGCAGCCATCAACACTTCGATCGATTCCTCTGTCACCTTGCGCCCGATCGCTTCAGTGCCGTCTTCGATGAGCTTTGCGGTGTAGGAACCGCTTGGGCGTAGGGCAGCCCGGTCCGTAACGGTTCCCCACAAGACGTCGAGTTGTGAGAAATGCGACGTATTGGTTTCGCCCCAACACGTGTCATCTCCGGTGTGGCAAATAGGCCCGCTCGGTGTCACCGCGATCAACAGCGTGTCGTTGTCGCAGTCCGGCTTGATGCTGTCAACGCTCAGGGTGTTACCGCTGGTTTCGCCCTTTTTCCACAACCGCCCCCGGCTGCGGGACCAGAAATGCACGAAACCTGTGGCTCTGGTCATTTCGAGCGCTTTGTCGTTCATCCATCCGAGCATAAGGACTCGACCCGTGGATGAGTCTTGGATGATGGCCGGGGTGAGATCCTGAGCGTTCACGTGTTCCTCCTCACGGGAATGCCGGCGGCCCCCAGCGCACCCTTGACCTCCGCTATGGAGATCTCGTTTCGATGGAAAACGCTTGCCGCGAGCACGGCGTCGGCGCCACCCTTTGTCACCACTTCGACGAAATCGGCGGTCGAGCCGGCACCGCCAGAGGCGATTACGGGGATCGAGACAGCTTGCGAAACAGCCCTGGTGAGGGCCACGTCGAATCCACCCTTCGTTCCGTCGGCGTCCATCGACGTCAACAGGATCTCCCCAGCCCCCAACGCGGCGCCCCTTTGGGCCCACTCGATGGCGCCGAGACCGGTTGCGGTCCTGCCGCCATTGATCACCACCTCGTATCGATCGTCAGGGTTCCGCCTTGCATCGATGGCAAGGACAATGCACTGGCTTCCGAATCGGCCTGCCGATGTACCGATGAGGTCGGGATTGGATACCGCCGCCGTGTTGATGGCAACTCTGTCTGCTCCGGCCCGCAGTGCGGCCTTGACATCGTCAGGGGTACGGATTCCACCCCCGACCGTCAGCGGTACGAACACCTCGGATGCGGTGCGCCTCACGGTAGCGAGCAGGGTCGAGCGGCCTTCCGGAGCCGCAGAGATGTCCAGGTAACAAATCTCGTCGGCACCCTCGGCTGCGTAGCGGGCGGCAAGTTCCACCGGGTCTCCCTCGTCGGTGAGATTGACGAAGTTGACTCCCTTCACCACTCGCCCCGCTGCCACGTCCAGGCATGGAATGACCCTGGTTCGAAGTGTCACCGAGTACCCGATTCGACACCGAGACCGGCCGTGACCGATGCAACAAAACCCTCGAGGATCGACAATCCGGCGGCGGAAGAACGCTCCGGATGGAATTGGGTACCAACCAGATTCTCCGATCGAACCGCCGCCACGAACGGATCCCCGTGGCGAGCTGTGGCAATCACAACCGAGCGGTCGTCCGGCACAGGGGCAAAGGAGTGGACGAAATACATCTCGACCGGATTCGGGCAACTCGCGAAGATCGGGTCGGATGTGACCACTTCGACCTCGTTCCAACCGATATGCGGGAGCCGGGGGGCGTTGTTGAGTCGTCTGATCGTGCCGGGTATCAGGCCGAGACACCGGGCTCCGTCTTCCTCCGAGGTTTCGAAGAGGACCTGCATTCCGACACAGATCCCGAGCAGCGGCCTCGTCTCTTTTCGGATAACGGTTTCGAACCCTCCGGACCTGATGCCCTCCATGACGCCTCCGCTCGAACCGACGCCTGGCAGAACTATGGCATCGCACCCGTCGAGGTCGGACGGCAGGGATGCCAATCGGACCGACGCCCCCACTCGCTCGAGTCCTTGCGATATCGACACCAGGTTCCCGGCACCGTGATCGATCACACCGATCAGGCTCACAAGACTCCCTTGGTAGAGGGAACACCGACGCGGCGTGGGTCGATTTCGATTGCCTGGCGAAGCGAGCGTGCGAGCGCCTTGAAGGCCGCTTCTGCGATGTGATGGTCGTTGGCGCCGATTGCCGTGACATGCAACGTCATGGCGGCATTCGAAGCGAACGCCGTCAACGCATGCGGGATGTTCTGGGTCGAGCAGTTGCCGATCATCGGCTGTCTGAGCGGCAATTCGATCACCGAGAATCCTCTGCCACCGAGGTCGACGGCGCAGCTGGCCATGGCCTCGTCCATCGGGATCGCGGCCGAACCGAAGCGAGCGATCCCTTCCCGGTCGCCGAGAGCCTTGGCGAGAGTTTGGCCCAGAGTGATCGCTGTGTCTTCGACGGTGTGGTGGTCGTCGATCACGAGGTCGCCTTGGGCAGTGCACTCGATGTCGATCATCGAGTGATGGGCCAGCGATGTGAGAAGGTGATCCAAAAACCCGACTCCGGTGTCGATCTCCGAAGCCCCGGAACCGTCGAGGTCGATGGAGACATTGACAGAGGTTTCCTTGGTTACACGCTCGACTTTGGCAGTCCTTCTCATGAGTCTCCCAGTTGGTTGGATCCGACCCGGTTGAGGCGGGCGGTGGCGGCCAGGGCGTGGGCGGTGAGCCCCTCCGCTTCGGCCAGTGTCGTGATCGTGGCGGCGATCGCCTCCAATCCCTCGCGGGTCAGATGTTGTTCTTGGCGCCATGACCCGAAGTCCTCGACAGTCAGGGGACCGTATGCCGCCGCCAGCCCGCCGGTGGGCAAGACATGGTTGGCGCCCGTGGCGTAGTCGCCGGCCGATTCCGGTGACCACACACCCACGTAGACGGACCCCGCAGAGGTGATTCGTTTGGCATCGTCTTCAGGCTGGGCCGTCATGATCGATACGTGTTCGCTCCCGTACCGATTGACGATCTCAATCGCCGTCTCGTGATCGGGCGCAACTACGGCTCGCCCGTGACGACTCAGGGCCTCTTCGAGTATCCCGGCGCGTTCCAGATCCGGCAACAGTCGATCCAGTTCGGCTTCAACCCGTGCAGGCAGTGTTTTGTCGGTGGTGATCAGAAGGGCAGGTGAGTCTGGGCCGTGCTCGGCCTGGCAGAGGAGGTCGACGGCAACGAGCAATGGGTCCGATGATGCGTCGGCGAGGACCGCCACCTCCGACGGTCCAGCTGGGAGGTCGATCGCACAGACCCCGAACACGGCCAGTTTGGCGGCGGTCACCCAACTGTTTCCTGGACCCACGATCTTCTGGACGCGCCGGAACGTCTCAGTCCCGTACGCCATCGCCCCGATCGCCTGAGCTCCGCCTATCGACCACACCTCCGAGGCTCCTGTGATAGCACAGGCGGCCAGCATCACCTGATCGACCTGCCCGTCTGGACCGGCGGGCGAGCAGACGACGACCTCTTCTACTCCGGCCAGCCGTGCCGGAACAACGGTCATGAGCACCGTGGACGGATAACTCGCCTTGCCGCCGGGGATATAACAACCCACCCTCTGCAACGGCGTGAACCGGCGAGCGATTGTCACCCCGGGCCGGATGGTGTAGGTCCCGTCGGAGGGAACGAGCCGGCGGTGATAGGAGTCGATTGCTTCGAAAGCGTCCTTCAGAGCCGCCAGCACATTCGTATCAACGGTGTTTGCCGCCGCCGCGATTTCGTCTGCGGTGATCTGCCTGAATCCGCCGCCAAGTCGACTGGCGAGCTCGGCGACGGCCTCGTCTCCATGCTCGGCAACCTGACGACAGATTTCGTGCGCCCCTGACCGGATTGCCGGGTCTGGCACGGCGCTTCGCCGAAGGAAATCGAGGTCGGATGGGGACGACCCAGGGTCCAGCACCGTCAGCCTCAGCCTGGGTGAATCGGTCACGACAGGACCTGATCGATGGGCAACACCAGGATTCCTCTGCCTCCCGCCTGCTGGAGCTCAGGGAGAAGCCTCCACACGTCGTCGGCGTCGACGACCGAATGGATCGCCACCCACCCGGATTCGGCGAGCGGGACAACAGTCGGAGCTTCCAAACCGGGCATCATCGCCGCAATCGCCTCGATCGATCCTTTTGGAGCGTTGAGGAGCACGTACCTTTTGTCCCTCGCCGTCACGACCGCCCGCATGGCTGTCGCCATTCTCTCCACGTTTCCATTGGTCCGTGACGGGTGGGCAACGATCACCGCTTGAGACGCCAGCACGGTGGCAAGTTCCCTGAGTCCGTTGGCCATCAACGTTGAGCCCGTGGATACGAGATCGACGACGGCGTCTGCAACCCCCAACCGGGGTGACACCTCGATCGATCCTCGTAGAGGAACGATGGTGACGTCGATCCCCAGTTTGGCGAAAAATCGGCGCACTGTGCCGGGATGAGAGGTAGCGATCCGGGCGTCGGCCAGGTCCTCCACTTTTTCGAAATCGGAATCCATGGGAACGGCGGCCGCCAGGCGGCATTTGCCATAACCGAGTTCGAGGACCACTTCCAGACCTCCGTCGAACTCGCTGACGAGGTCCATGCCGGTGATTCCGATCAGGGCGACACCGTCTGCCACCAGTTCTGGAATGTCGTCCGCTCGCACAAAGAGGAGCTCGATGTCGGCGTTGCCAACCCTTGCGGTCAGCGCTCTGTCACCGACCTCGAAGTTCAGCCCCGCCTCTCGGAGAAGTCGCAGCGTCGGCTCCTGAAGCCGGCCCTTGTTGGGTAGGGCGATCCTGGTCACTTCTGTCTCCGTTCGAGCGCTCTGCGATAGCCGCCGGTGCCGTGCTGGAGCCATTGATTGATCCGGGTCACCGTCGCAGTCGAGGCGCCGGTCCGGGCCGCGATCTCGCGGTAGGGGATTGCTTCGTCGAGCATTCTGGCGATCACCCATCGATGGCTCATCTCCTCCAATTCGCGCCGGGTGCATAGGTCCCGGAAGAAGTCGGCGGCGTCATCGACCGTCTCGAGGTTGAGCACCGCTTCGAACAGGGCGCGGGTGTCGTCATTTCGCCAATCGCTGCCTGCGATCGTCATGAGTCTTTTCCTCTCCCGCTTGTCCGCTTCACCGTCCGCCAACCATAGCATTGTTTTAACACACTAATACAAGTTGGTATAGTCGGTGCCATGTTCGAGGTGATACCCGCAGTCGACGTTCTGGACGGCAAAGTGGTTCGCTTGCTCCGTGGTGACTACGAGCGAGTCACCGAATACGGGACCGACCCGGTGGCAGCATGTCTCGAGTGGATGGTTCAAGGCGCGAGGCTGGTTCACGTCGTAGATCTCGAGGGAGCAAGGAGCGGTGCCGCCGATCGGGGTCTTTGGAAGCGGCTCGCAGACGCTGGTGTCGTCTTCGAAATCGGCGGTGGGATCCGATCGGCGGAAGACGCCAAGGCGGCGATCGATGCGGGAGCCTCGTATGTGGTGGTGGGGACCGCCGCGGTTTGGGCGCCAGAGACGCTAGGCGATGCGGTTTCAACCGGGCGGGTGATGGCCGCGGTCGACGTACAAGACGGCAAAGCCAAGGGCCAGGGTTGGCTCGACGACGGCCGGCCGTTCTCCGACGTTCTCGATGGTCTGGCCGGGGCCGGAATAGGTCGGGTTCTTGTGACCGGGATCGGGACCGACGGAACCATGAGCGGCCCCGACCTGTCTCTGTTGGCAGCGGCCGTGTCGCGGGGCAGATTTGATGTGATTGCCTCTGGTGGGATTGGCACTCTCGAAGACGTGGCGGCGGTGGCCCGGCTCGGGTGTGCCGGCGTGGTGATAGGCAAGGCCTTGTACGAGCGGCGATTCACCGTTGCCGAGGCGATGACGGCCATGTCCTAACATCGCCCAATGGACTTCTCTTTTCCTGAATCGGCAGTCGCAGTGCAAGCGGAAGCCCAAAAGTGGTTGGAAGAGCAGCTTCCTGCCGAATGGAGAGGCACAGGCGGAATTCCGACATCGGAGGTGGCCGCCTTCATGCTCGACTGGCGGCGCCGATTGTCCGATGGGCGGTGGCTGGGTCTCAGCTGGCCCATCGAGTATGGCGGCCGCGGACTCGGCGACATCGATGCGGTTGCGGTGGTGGAGGTTTTCGCCAAGGCGGGAGTGCCCTATATGGGTACCAACGACCCCTTCTCGATCGGAATGCTCGGGAACACGATCCTGCGTCTTGGTACCGAGGAGCAGAAACGTCACTACCTGCCGCGCATCCTCAGCGGTGAAGACGTCTGGTGCCAGGGGTACTCCGAACCGGAGGCTGGGTCCGATCTGGCCGC
The DNA here is from genome assembly GCA_041746105.1 of Acidimicrobiia bacterium. Classification (GTDB taxonomy): domain Bacteria; phylum Actinomycetota; class Acidimicrobiia; order Spongiisociales; family ZC4RG35; genus JBFHRE01. The sequence continues at coordinate 205,683 of JBGTHP010000017.1, read as the reverse complement.
CGTCAAAACCAAGGCCGTCCTGGACGGCGACGAGTGGGTCCTCAACGGCCAGAAGGTTTGGACCTCGGCCGGCCACCTGGCCAACTGGATCTTCGTCGTCGCTCGCACCGATCCGGCTGCGGCCAAACATCGGGGAATCTCGTTTCTTCTGGTACCGATGGATCAGGCAGGCGTCGAAGTTCGGCCGATCAAGATGCTCACCGGTGAATCCGAATTCAACGAAGTTTTCTTCACCGACGCCCGGACGCATCGCCATAACATCGTTGGTGAGGTCAACGGAGGTTGGCGTGTGGCCATGGCCCTCCTTGGGTTCGAACGCGGAACCGACGCCGCGGTTCTGCCGCTTCAGTTCCGTAGAGAACTCGACCGGCTGATCGAGTTGGCCAGAGACCAGGGGGCGTTATCGGATCCATTGATCACCGAACGATTGGTGATGGCCCATGAAAGAGTCGAGATCATGCGCTTTCTTGGGTATGGACAGCTCAGCCGTTTCGCCAAGGGCCATGCGCCGGGGCCGGACGCGGCAGTAACCAAGCTGTGGTGGTCCGAACATCACCGGTTGGTCACCGAACTCGCCATGGACATCCTCGGCACTCGTGGGTTGGTATCCGAGGGCCGCAAACCATGGTCGGCGTTTCGAACCGACGACCCTGGTTCACCCAATTCTTCTGGCTCGTGGCAAACCGTGTTCTTGAATGCCAGGGCCGGAACGATCTATGCCGGCACCAGCCAGATACAGCGAAACATCGTCGGCGAGATGATGCTCGGACTCCCCAAGGAGCCGGCGCCGGCTGCGGCTTCGGTTTAGCCCAGCCTGGCCAGCGCCGGCATCGCCGGCTCGATCGCCACCGCAAGACCACCCTCGATCGAGATTCCGTGTGTGCCGAGCCACTTCCAGATCAGGTCCGTTTCTTCGGCGACGCCATTGGTGGGGGGTACGTCGGTCCAGCCCTCCGGTTGTGACTCGACTGGCAAGAGCGGGCGCTGCGATCCGTCAGGCCATGACGAAACAAATCGGGCGCCGTCGACGACAGCGTGCTCTCCTTCCGTCGAAACCGCCTCGAGCCGCCCAACCTCTTGAAGAAAATGCCATCTTCTTCGTTTCTCGATCGCCTTTGCAAGGGCCTGGTATCGATCCCTCACCCAGGCCGCTTCTTCGAACCTATGCGCCAAAGAGAGTGTTCGCATCCGATCAAGGAGGCGGTCGGCGAGCGGCGAGCTGTTGTCTTGAATCGCATCGACGGTTTCATTCACCACGTTGGCGTATACCCTCGGATCGAGCGACCCGTCGCAGGGACAAAGGGAAACACCCATCTGGGCTGGAGCACATCGGCCCTGGCGGTCTCCGGGCTTACCGGAACAACGCCGGATCCTTGTGGCATCCCACAATGCGGTCATCACCAACTCGGCGGAGCGCCGCGAACGAAACGGGCCCAAAGTCACGCGGGCTGTCGGATGGATCGTCCTGGTCAATGAAAATCGGGGGAAAGTCTCGTTGGTCAACGTGACGAAGTGGTTGGAGCGACTTGGTCGAGAGCGACGGTTGTATTGGGGACGGTGAGCGTGGATCATCCGCACCTCGGTGACGAGCGCTTCGAGCTCGCCCGCACACAGGACCGTGTCGATCCGGTCGAGTCGACGTAGCATGTCGGCCGTCGATCGCCGGTCGTCGCCGTGAAAGTAGGACGTGACCCTGGTCCGCAGGTTTTTGGCTTTCCCGACGTAGATCACCGTTCCATTGCGATCGCGGAACATGTAGACGCCGGGGGCCCTTGGCAGGTCGCGGGCGAGTTCGATCTTTCGGTAGTCACTTGCCCCGCGAGCCGTCGGGAGAGTCAGGAGGTCTTCTAGAGCGGTGACCCCGAGCGATCCGGCTCTTTCCAGTAGACCGTGGAAGACATGGGCTGTGGCCTTGGCGTCCTCGAGGGCTCGGTGATTGGGCGTCACCGGCGAGCGAAAGTACGAGGCAAGCGTGGAGAGTTTGAGATTTCTGACCTCGGGCCGGATCAATCTACGTGCCAGGCGACAGGTGTCGGCGACCGGGTTTTCCAGTCGAGGGTAGGCCAGCTTGCGGGTCTCGGCTTGGAGGAAACGGAGATCGAACCCGACGTTGTGACCGACCACGACCGACGTGCCAAGGAATTCGAGGAACGCAGGAAATACCTCTTCGATCGGAGGTGCCTCGATCACCATCGAGTGCGTGATTCCAGTCAATATGGTGATCATCGGAGGGATGGGCGTGCCAGGGTTGACCAGTGTTTGGAAGGTGCCGAGCACCTCGCCCGCTTTCACCTTGACTGCACCGATCTCGGTAATTGCAGAATCCGAGGGTGATCCACCGGTTGTTTCGAGGTCGAGAACGCAGAAAGTCACGTCGAAGAGAGGTGTACCGAGTTCCTCGAAGCTGGCCTGGAGGGGAAGTGCCACACCACCACACTAGATCGAACATATGTTCGACTCAAGCAGGACGGGGACAACGCTGCCGCACGGCCTCGAAAAGCGAAATTCCGGCGGCCATGGCGGCATTGAGCGAATCGGCGTGACCGGCCATCGGGAGCCGGGCGAGGTTGCCGGCTCTTTCGAGCCAGACCTGAGTCAATCCGTATTGTTCCGATCCGACCACCAGGGCCACCGCGCCACCGAGGTCGAGTTCCCAGATCAGACCGTCGGCGGCGGGTGTGGTGGCGACGATCCTCACTTGGGATCGAGTGAGCCAGTCGATGGCATCCTCCGAGGCCGTCAGCGCGAGCGGAACCGTGAACAGGGTTCCAAGCGATGCTCTGACGACGTTGGGGTTGAACGGGTCGGTGGTTTGATCGCAAACGATCACCGCCTCCACGCCGGCTGCATCAGCCGTACGCAGCATTGTTCCCAGGTTTCCCGGTTTTTCGATCGACTCGACTACCAAGAACAGAGGATCGGGTCCTGGCTCGAGGCGTTCCAGTCCTGTCTCGAATTGGACCGCTTCCGCCAGCAGTCCCTCCGGACGGTCGCGATATGAAACTTTACGGAACGCCGCATCCCCGAGTTCCACCAACTCGGCGCCGGCGGTGTCCCATGCAGCCAGCAGGGCCCCCTCGTTGTGCCCGAGGAAGAGGTCGGGGCAGAAATAGACGGCGACTCCGCCGATCCCGGCCTCGACAGCTCTGCTCATCTCGCGAAACCCCTCGATTAGAAAGGTTCCGCTCGTGTTCCGGTGCCGTCGTTCTCTCAACCTCACCAGGTGTTTGATCCGGGAGTTCTGAAGCGACGTTATCGGTGGACTATTCATCTGACCACCGGTCTTGATGGAGCTGTCTTATTGCTGGTTCGCGCCCGATCGAATTCGACCGTCGATCGGGGAGCGGATATCCGATGGTCACGATCCCGAGCGCGTCGACCGATTCAGGTAACTCGAGGATGCGCTCCAGCTCTGGGATTGCGTGGGCGCCCAGAAACCCCGCAGCCAGGCCTTCGTCGACGGCTGCGAGCAGTGAGGCCATCAGCGCGGCTCCTGCGTCAACCCACCAGTAGGGAATCATCAACGCTTGGCTCGATCTCTTGTCTGGCAACTCGTAACGCAACCGATAGGCAGGCTCTGACACACAAATCGCAAGCATGGCGGGTGCCGACGTGAGCCATGGATCGAAGCCGCGCGCCACAAAACTCGGCTCGTCTGCGGCCTCGGCGATGGCTCTGCGCTGTGCCGGGTCGGTTACGAGCACAACTGCGGTTGCTCTGGTGTTGCCGGCGGACGGTGTGCGGATTGCGGCAGATGCGATCCTGTCAAGGCGGGCGGGGTCCACCGGATCGGGCGAATAACATCGAACCATTCGTCTTGCATCGAGCAGCTCCTGGAACTCCATCAGAGTGACATTCCGTGGCGAATGGCTCTGACGAACCCTACGACGATTGTCAACAACCCGGCGGCGAGGATGAGAAACACGGTGCCACCACTGAGCACCAGCGCGGCCGTGGTGAGTATCGCGAGCGCAAGGCCGGCCAGCAGGAACAACATGACGTGGGGCCGCCCGTGTTCATCAACCAGTCGCGCCGAGTCGACGGTGGCGAACCAGATCAGGGAAGTGACCACCAGGACCAGGGTCGCGACCTGAACGGTTCCAGGGGAGGCAGCAAAGGTGATCCAGACAATTGAGAGACCGATGGCAGTCCCGACCGCGACGTCGGCCGCCCGTCTCATCCCTTCATGGTCGCGGTCACGACACCTGGATGCGAGGGTGTACGAGTTTTCCCTCATTGGCGATACAACTCTCAGTGACGATTTCGTCATCCCAGTCGATATTTTTCGACCCGCTGTCGCCGGTCAACAGTTCTATGAACGAAACCATATTGCGCGCGTACATCCTGGATGCGTCGCCCGCCTTTCTGGACTCGAGGTCGGTTGAACCGACGATCGTCACCCCGTGGTGCTCGATCACCTCACCAGGCTTGGTCAATGCGCAGTTTCCACCGGTGACCGCCGCTACATCCACGATCACACTGCCGGCACGCATGGATTCGACCATCTCTGCATTGATCAACAGAGGGGCGGCTCGACCGGGGATAGCGGCTGTCGAAATCACCACATCGGCCTCGGCGACTCGAGGTGCCAGTGTCCGGAGAATCACCTCTTGTTCTTGGTTGTCGACCTCTTTTGCATATCCGCCGGAGGAGGCGGCATCCTGAGCCGTGACCTGTGCAGAGATGAACGTGGCGCCGAGGCTCTGAACCTGTTCGGCAGCGGCCTCGCGAACGTCGAATGCCGATACCACCGCCCCCAAGCGGCGGGCCGTGGCGATCGCCTGAAGACCGGCCACCCCTGCTCCCAGCACCAGGACTCTGGCCGGTGGAAGCGTTCCGGCGGCCGTCGTCAGCATCGGGTAGAGGCGGTTGGAGAGAGCGGCGGCCTCCAGCACCGCCTGATAACCGGCGACAGTTGCCTGAGATGACAGGGCATCGAGGGATTGGGCGCGGGTGGTTCTCGGTACGGCCTCGAACGCGAAGATCGTGGCTCCGGTTTGGGCCAGTTTTTTCATCTTTTCCGGCTCGTCGAAAGGCCTGAGCAAACCGATCACCGTGCTGGTGTCGCCGATGAAGGCGTCGTCGAGTTGTGACACGGTGGCGGTAAGGTCCGCTTTCCAAACCGCCCCAGGGACCGCAATCGTGGCACCGGCGTCCAGATACTCGTTGTCACTCCACCCCGCGCTCACACCGGCGCTCTCGTCGAATTCGACGGTGTGGCCTCCGGTAACGAGTCGCTTGACCATCTCGGGGCTGAGCCCAACTCGTCGTTCGAGATGGTTTTGGCGCGCTAATCCGATTCGCATCTGGTTGAAGTTAGCTGGCGCGGCGACGGGTTCTGCCAGGAGTCCGGTTAGCGTCACTTGTGCGATGGATCGTCACAACATCATTGGCGAACCGATCCTGTGGACTCGAGGTCAGGGTTGCAGCGAATTGGCAGTTGCCATCTCGGGAGGCCAAAACGAACGAGTGGTGGGTGATCTCGACGACGCGTGCATTCGTCACAGGGCCCGCCTCGTCGTATCTCGCAAACTCTCCGGCTTCGACCTGACCAGCGTTGCCGTTCCGATCCATCTCGACATGGACGCAGTTACCTCCGTGGTGGCGGCGGTCGCGGGCGGACCTCACTCACACCTCGCAGCCGAGGTGGCGCGGCGACTCGGGGTGGCATTGTCGGTCGAGTCATTCATGGCGTGTGCATACCGCGACGAGGACTCACGAGACCATGCGGTGTCGGTAATCGAAAACCTCTTCACCCTCGTTCCGGAACTCGAGTATCGGCTGGTCGAGGCGACCGACGCAGGGGCGCTCATCTCCCAACTCCCGCGCGGGACCCTTCTCGTCATCGGTGCGCCCGGCGGAAACTGGCTGCAGAGGACCTTCTTTGGCCCTGGAGTCAGATTGCGAGGCGAAACCGACGGCGGAACCGTGGTGGTGAGGGCCGCTCCGGCGAGAGTTTTTCAGGAAATGACCGATCCTGTATTCGTCGGACCTCTGCGTGATGCCGCCGACATCCTCGTGATCCATCGGGAACCGGTGCTGGCCGTGGTCGATCGGGCCCGCCTGGTCGGCATCGTCCGCAGGGAGGTTCTCGAGCGCACAGGACCCGGAGTGATGGTGGGGGCAATCATGGAGGAACCGATCTCGGTCGGGCTTTCCTCAGAGCTGTCCGAGGTTCAAGCGCTGTCGGCGACCTTTGCGGGGGCGCCGGTTCCAGTCGTCGACGGCGACGGGATCCTGGTCGGCAGTGTGTTCCCTCCTCCCTCCTAGGCCAAATAGTGGAAAGCGGGGCGTGGGAACGGCACAATGGTGATCCGTGTCACAGATCACCGAAAAAGAGCGTCTTCAGCGCGAAAAGAAGCGCTTGAAGGAAGAGGCCGCCCTTCTACGTCCCAAACGGAAGTTATCCAAGAAGATCTGGCAGGGATTCTGGTGGGTACTGCTGGTTGGTCTGGTCCTTTTTCACGGCGTCGCAGGCGTCATCTACGGGGGCCGGGTTACCGACGGCGCCTTCACCGTTGCATCGGACGTGTCCTTCGCCGACGTCGAGCAGCGTTTGGTCGACGCAGGATTGGTGGCGGAAAAGGTCAGTTATCAGTCCGACCTCGGACCGATGGATGCATGGCGAACGTTTGGCGGTAACGACATCTGGGTTGTCCATGTCCACGGTCTCGGCGGCTCACCTGCCGATTTTGCGCCGGCGATGGCCGCCCTCGACGATGCCGGGTACCCGCAGCTCACGATTTCTTATCGCAACGATCCGGGCCAACCGCCCGATCCATCGGGGTACTACCAGCACGGTGTGACCGAGTGGAAGGACCTAGAGGCAGCAGTGGCGTATGCGAAGGCCGAGGGAGCCCGTGACGTCATTCTCAATGGATGGTCGATGGGCGGGGCAATCGTCGTGGCGTACGCCTATCGACAGGAGCCGGGGTCGGTGCTGGCGATGGTGCTCGACTCTCCCAGCCTCAACCTGAACGACAACATCGAGTTTGCTGCCAGTCAGGAGGATCTTCCGTTCGGAATACCGGTCCCACCAACTCTGACCGCGGTGGCTTCGTTCATCTCCGCAGTAACCACCGGATCCAACCTCGATCTGATGGATTATCTCAAGCGTGACGGCCAGATCTTCTCTCCGACCTTGGTGTTTCACGGGACCGATGACTTGAAGGTGTCGATCGAGGGCAGCCGGGTGCTCGCCGCGGACCGCCCCAGTTTTGTTCGCCTAGTCGAGATTCCTGGCGCCGGACACGTTGAATCCGTTGACGTAGATCCGGCGCGGTACGCATCGACCTTGGTTGCGTTCGTCAACTCCAACGCTCGTTAGGTGAGCGTTTTGGTGTCGTTCTGTGGCTGAACTCGGTTACTACCGCCATCCCACAATCAGCGGCCAGAGTGTCGTGTTTGTGGTCGAGGACGACCTATGGACCGTCTCGACCGACGGCGGTTTGGCTCATCGCCTGACCGCCAACCCAGGGACCCACGCCGGACCACGGTTTTCTCCCGATGGCCGCAACATCGCTTTCACGAGTCGCGATGAGGGCCGGATGGAAGTCCATCTGATGGAGGCGGATGGCGGGCCGAGTCGGCGTTTGACGTATTTCGCGGCCAACACCAGGGTGGCGGGCTGGCGGAAAGGCGAAGTTCTGGTGGCAAGCGACCACCGCTCGCCGTTCAATGGGTGGTTCCACCTCTGGGCGGTTCCGACCGATGGCAGCCCTGCCCGGTCCCTCGAGGTTGGGCCAGGGTCAGCAATCGCCATCGGCGACCAAGGGACGGTGCTTGCCCGCTACGGTTTCGATCCATCCCGGTGGAAACGATACCGAGGCGGTCTGGCCGGGCGGCTCTGGATCGATCGCGGTGAAGGTTTCAAGTCGCTCATCACCTTGGACGGAAACCTGGCGTCACCGATGTGGGTCAAAAGGCGGCTGTTCTTCCTGTCCGACCACGAGGGTGTCGGTAACCTCTACTCGGTTACGCCGACCGGCCGCTCGCTTCGACGTCACACGGACCACTCCGACTTTTTCGCCCGGTTCCCGAGCAGCGACGGACAGAGGATCGTCTACCACGTGGGTGGTGACTTGTGGATTCTCGATCCCGGCACCGGCGAAAACCGTCCCCTTGACGTCCGAATCCCTTCGGCGCGGGCGCAACGCAACCGCCGGTTCGTTCCAGTGGCTCGACACTTGGGAAGCCTCGATCTCCATCCCGAGGGCCACTCGGTGATGCTCACCAGCCGTGGCTCGTCATTCACGATGCCGCTCTGGGAGGGGGCGGCCCGCCGCCACGACCCAGGCTCCTCGGTCCGGGAAAGGTTGGCGTGTTATTCATCGGACGGGCGCAAGATGTTCGTCATTTCGGATGCCTCCGGAGATGAGCGACTCTTGGTGCGCGACATGACAAATGGCGAGGAGACCCAACTCGACAAGGATCTGGGAAGGGTGCGCTCTATGGCGGTTTCACCTGGCACCGCTGCCCGGATCGCCATCACGAACAATCGCCACGAACTCCTCCTGGTCGAGCCGGGCCGGCGTTCGGTGCGACTGCTGCATCGCAGCCCTTTCTCATGGATTGTGGGCTGTGACTGGTCACCGGACGGGAAGTGGCTCGCTTTCGGTGCTGCCACCACCCGCACGACGAGCAACCTGTTCTTGTATGAGCTCTCATCCAAAAAAATTCATCGGATCGGGCGGGCAGAATTCGGGGATCGGGCGCCTGCCTTTGATCCCGAAGGCAAATACCTCTACTTCCTCGGTGGACGTTTCTACGAGCCGATACCCGACTCGATATTCCACGACTACGGGTTCCCACGGGCGACCAAGCCGATGGCTCTGGTTCTGGCCTCAGGAACTCCATCGCCCTTCGACGTGGCTCAGCGGACGCCTCGGGGGCCGGGGGCGGGCGGACCGGACCCCAAACCAGCCTCGGGAACGGAAGAAGTTGTCATCGATGTCGACGGGTTGAGCGGTCGTGTCGTGGCATTCCCGGTGGCCCCAGGTGCGTATACGTCGATCGCTGCCGGACGTGGAAAAGTGTTCTTCACCTCGCGTCCGCTCCAGCCTCAGGCACCGGCCGATGGCCCGCCCAAACAAACTCTCCAATCGTGGGACTTTGCTTCTGACAAGCTTGACCTCGTTTCGGAAGGTTTGACCGGTGTGGCGCTGTCGGCCGATCGAAAGGCGATGGCGTTGCTCTACGGCCGCAAACTCCGTGTTGTCCCATCCGGCTGGAAGGACGACAAGAACGGCAAGGACGCGGCATCTCGCGAGACAGGCTGGATCGATTTCGACCGGGTGCGGCTCGAAGTCGACCCCGGATCAGAGTGGCGTCAGATGTTCGATGAGGCCTGGCGGCTCCAGCGTGACTTTTTCTGGACCGAGGACATGGGCGGCGTCGATTGGTCGGCGATCCACTCGAGGTATCGGGGCCTGGTCGACCGGGTCTCTTCACGGGCCGAATTCTCCGACTTGTTGTGGGAAATGCAGGGTGAACTCGGCACGAGCCATGCATACGAACTGGGCGGAGAGTACCGGCCGGAACCAACCTGGACCCAGGGGATGCTCGGTGCCGACCTCGTTTGGAGCCGGGGAACGTGGCGTGTGCAGAAAGTCCCAGAAGGCGACAGCTGGTCGGAAGAGTCTCCCCTCGCCCGGCCCGGAGTTGGTGTGATCGCGGGCGATCGAATTCTCGAGATCGACGGGACCCCGGTCGACCGGCTCCACTCGCCCGAATCCCAACTGGTCCATCGTGCCGGGAAATCGGTCGAAATCACCGTGAGCCGTGGGCGCACCAAGCCACGACAGGTGGTGGTGACCCCTCTCGCCTCGGAGACTGTGTTGAGATACCGGGATTGGGTGAATACGAATAGGGCAAGGGTCAAGGAGTCGTCTGACGGTCGCAACGGCTACATCCACATACCCGACATGCAGGCAGCGGGCTTCGCCGAGTTCCATCGCGGCTTCCGGGCCGAGGTCGACTGCGACGGCCTTGTGATCGATGTTCGCTTCAACCGCGGTGGAAACGTCAGCCAGATCCTTCTGGAACGTCTCCTCCGCAAACGCCTCGGTTATCGGGTGACCAGATGGAGGGGTATGACGGTCTTCCCATATGATGCCCCGGCCGGTCCGATGGTATGCCTCACCAACGAGCTCACCGGGTCGGACGGCGACATCTTTTCGCATACCTTCAAACAGCACGGGTTGGGCCCGTTGATCGGGACTCGGACCTGGGGTGGCGTCGTTGGTATCTGGCCGCAGCAGTCGTTGGTCGACGGAACGGTCACGACCCAGCCCGAATTCGGGACCTGGTTCAACGATGTCGGATATGCGGTCGAAAACTACGGCACCGATCCAGACATCCTCGTTGAGATAACGCCAGACGACTACCGAAGGGGTGTCGACACCCAGCTCGAACGGGGAATGGTCGAATTGGAGGCAATCCTGGCTTCTCTGCCGTCTCGACCCCAGCCATGATCGAGCCCGACGAGGTCGACCCCGCTACCTGGGCTGTGATTTCCGGGAGGCCGACCAGTGCCGGATCACCCCTCAACCATCCGATCACCCCAGCATCCAATTTCCTTCCAGGGGGTGACCATTGGTATGCCCGCAACGAAGGAACGGACCCAGTGGACGCCTTGGAGGCCGCCATTGCCGGCCTGGAGGGAGGTCCAACGGTCGTGTTCTCGTCGGGGATGGCAGCCGCGTCCGCGGTCCTCGACTTGGTGGGAGTGGGAGGCACGATCGCCCTCCCGACAGACTGTTATCACGGTGTAACGGCTCTGGCCGAAGGAGGGGCCATCGGTGGCCGTTGGTCAGTCGAGCGGATCGAACCCACCGACGTCGCTTCGTGGAAAGACTCGCTCAAGAGGGTTGATCTCGCCTGGATCGAAACACCATCGAACCCCATGCTCGACCTGACTGACGTGGGCGCCGTGTGCGAAGTGTCCGAGCGCAAGGCGGTCGTGGCCGTCGACTCGACTCTTGCCACCCCTTTCGGCTCTCGTCCCCTCGAATTGGGGGCAGATATCGTGATGCATTCGGCCACCAAATTCATCGGCGGCCATTCGGATCTTCTCCTCGGGACGTTGTCTACGAACCGGCCAGATTTGAAATCACGGATTCTGGACTCGAGGCGTCTGGGTGGTGGCTTTCCGGGTTCGTTGGAGGTTTTTTTGGCTTTGAGAGGTCTTCGTACCCTGCCACTGCGCTACGAGAGGGCTTCGGCTTCGGCGGCCGCCCTCGCCAAGATGCTGCTGGAACACCGGGCGGTCACTCGGGTTCGGTATCCCGGATCCGGTTCGATGGTCACCTTCGAACTCTCCGGGGGCGACGAGGCGGCCGATCGTCTGTGTTCCACGGTCCGCCTCCTCGTCCATGCGACCTCACTCGGTGGTGTCGAAACCAGCCTCGAGCGCCGGTCGGGCCACGGCCATGGATCCGACCACCTTCCTTCTGGTCTGATTCGAATGAGCGTTGGAATCGAAGTCCTCGCCGATCTGTGGCATGACCTCGATCGGGCGCTGTCGGATCTCGATTGAAGAATAAGTCGCTCCACTCGGCGAGAAATCGTGCCGATAGCTCCGCGATGACTGGGATTTCTCTTGCGTTGGACCGGGCGTTGTTGGCCAGACTCGTGGCCATTGGCCTGCTGGTTTTGTTGATGGTGCAGATCGTTCCCGGCGCGTTGCTCCCGCCGCTGCTGATCCCTCTCGCCTGGTTGGCCATGCGGCACTCTGACCTGCCCCTTCAATTCGGGCTGACCGCGGGAGCATCGGTGCTGTTCTGGCAGACCGTGTCGGTCAACATGATCGAGTACACGAGCGACTCCGGTGTTGGCTCGTTGTTATCGGTGCCGATGGCAATGGCCTTCGGATTGGTGTTCTACAGCACTTCCTGCGGAAGGCCGCTCTACACCACCTCGTTGAACGACGGTGGCACGCTCGACTGAGGCGGCTGCTCAGACACCGGCGCCTACGAGTCCCGTTTCTGAAGACAGGCGAGCCAGCACGGTGGCGTGCGACGTCGCAGTCCGAAGATCGAGATCGATGATCCTGACCCGACTGGTGCCGGGGCCGGCCGTGTCTATCGAGAGCGTTGCCAGCCCGAGCCGCCGCTGAAACGGACTAGATCGCACAACTGTCGACTGGATCTTGTGGGCCGGTACCAGCCACGTGCGCCTCGTGAGAACCCCGGCACGCGCCACGACTCGCAAGTCGTCGATGTTGTATCCGATCGATTTGTATCGAGCACGCGCCCACCAATATCCGAGGGGTACCACGACCAGCAGCGCCGTGGCCGCGAGCGGAAAGAAAAAAGATGCAACCCCGGCGAGGATCGCAGGAATCGTGATGACGCGAATGAATCCCCGGCGGATCGCCTTGGGGCTGACGGGTGACAGGTGCTCTTCGAAGGGTCCTTTCATTCCGATGATCTGCTCGATTAGCAGTGGCACGTCACGGTCCGTCATGATCGGTGCCATCACGCCGGTGCCGCTGTCGGTTGACGCGGCCACCGACCCTGCACTTTCGGCCACGACGGAAGCACGTCCAACCAGCCTGCGCAGCAAGGGGCGGTCGATCCTGGCGGTTTGGATTCGAACGAGGGGCACCACCCCCGATGATCTCGACAAGAGCCCGTGTTGTCGGCGAAGGTCGCCGTTGGTCTGGGTCAGTTCAAAGCCGTAAAAGCGCAGCACCGTCCCCGCGATCGAGGTCAACCAGCCGACAACGACCAGCAACGCGATCAGCAGCGCAGCCCAAGAGGCGGGAGTGAGCAGATCGGCGATGCTGCCGATGCTGCCGATGAAATCCGGAGGTTCGAATCCGGCCTCGAACAATGTGCTGGCAACCGCCCCCGCCACAACCGCCAGGGCGCCGGCTCGATTGGCCGTCGCCCCGGCGATGAACAACTCTCGGGTTGACGTTTTCACGAGTTGCGTTTGTGCGGTTGCGCGGTCCGGGGTTGCTTCGGTGCTCGCTCGGGCAAGCGCCTCTCTGAGTTGTGTGGCGTCGGCTCGCGAGACATAACTCAGCACCAGATTTCCTTCGCCGGCCCCAGCGGTTTCGATCCGAACCTCCACCAATCCGAGCAGGCGGGGGAGCCATGGCTCCACCAAATCGACGTTCTGGATGCGCTCGACCGGCACCGCCTTGTTTTCGATCTGGAGAATCCCGGACTGGAGGTGGAAGGCATCGTCGGCGAGCCACCATTTCAGCCTGACCAACTCGAGTGCCTGGCGTCCCACCGTCACAGCCAGCGCCAACGCCAGGATGCCGGCCCCGGCCAGTTGTCGTCCGTCTCCGCGTCCGAGCGAAATGGCGATCACCAGCGGCACAACCCAGGCTCTCGCCATCCGGAGCGGGCCGAGAAGCAATGTCAGCGGATGCAGGCGATGCGGCTCGTTCAACCCTTGTGAATGGTCTGCGGAGGTCATTCCAGGAATTGATCGGAGGGGCTGCCGATGTCCGGGGCCGGGGCCGACTCCGGCTTTGATGGATCGATCGCGATGCCACCTGCTGCCATTGCTGGCGGATCGATCGCACTCACCCAAGACAGCAGATCGGCTCGCAGTGCGATCGCGACGGTTTCGGGGAGCCCGGGAACGGTTACGTCGGCCTCTCTGGTGCCGGCGGTGTAAATGACGAGTTGACGGAGACCGAGCGATCTCTCGATCGGGCCGCCGATCAAGTCGACGTGCTGGATACGGGTGCGCGGAAGCCATCGCTCAACTTTGAAGACCACGCCAAAACGGATGATCAACTCGGTTTCGGTCAGTTGGTAGCTCCAACTCTTCCAGCGCGCACCTGGCAAACCCGCCCCGATCGCCGCAAGCGCCAAAGCCACTGCCCCGGTGATGGCCGGAGCGAGCGGAACCCGCCCAATGGCCAGTCCCAGCGTCACCAGTGCCAGAACTGCTGCGGGAATCATGGCTCCGGTGATCCAGACCCAGCGGATTCTGGGATCCAACATCTGCCGTTCAGTCATCGGGCGAGGCTAGATGACACCCTGCAATTATCTAGATTTGGCGGAGAGGGCCGACCGGCCCCGCAGTCGTCATCAGGCGGGTGCGGGGTCGGGGAGATCGGAAAAGTCGTCGGGAGCAGGGGGCGGAGGCGGCATCGTCACCCGTGTCGAGACCGATCCGACGCCCGTGGCCAGGAGGGCGGCTCCGTATTCGGTGCCAGGGCAGAAGCCGGATGTCAAGATCCAGACGTCAAGCGGGCCCCCACATCCATCGGGAAACGCCGCGATCACCAGGCGGTCATCGGGGAGCCATCCAATCGGCAAGCTGATCATTGCGGTCAGCGGGGGCGGCAGATCAACTCCGAAGACCATTGCGCCCCGACCTTCTGAGCATCCAGGCGACAAATCCCCACCCTGGGCAAAGGCGATCAAGGCCGGGTTGAACGGTGACGGCGTCACATGACCAAGCCACTGATCCGTGGTGACAAGGTCCATTTGCTCGTAACTCCCCAGGTCTTGGGAAGGGAATATGCGATGGAGATCGAAGTAGCCCTGATGATCGGCGACAAAAACGATCTCGCCATCGGCGGTCCAGCCCGGTGACGTGATCTTTGCGTCGACATCGGTCGCCACCAGAATCGTGGTCGAGGCGTCGTTGCGAGCCAACCAGAGGCCGTACACCCCATTGACGTCGGTTCCGGTAACGAGGTAATGGGTTCCGGCCGGGTGGTAGGCCACTTCGACGGTGTCGGCCAGCCAACCGATGTCGCTGCTTCCGGTTCCGTCGACTTCGCTCTTGATGAGCCGTCCGGCACTGGCGTAGACGAGTCGAAGGCCCGTGGGCGTAGTCCATTCCACTGGCGACGTCGGCTCCTCGTCAATGACAACGAACGGCTCGCTTCCCGCGAGAACCGCCTCTCGGCCAACCAGGAACCGATCGCCGAACGGTCCCCAGTTTGGAGGCGAGTCGGGATCGACGCCGTCGAAGAGGCAGCGGACGGTCGTGCCACCAAAAGTCGAGCCAAAGAGTCTCGTTCCCACGGTCATGACGACTTCGCCGGTCTCGGGGACAGTGGCGAACTCGCAGGCTGCGACATCGGGAAACGACGTCACCAACGGCGCGGCGGTCGGAGGCGTGGTGTCGTGCGTCGTGGCGGGCACGGTGGTCGTTGTCGCGGTGGTTGAGACCTCGGTCGTTGTGCCGACCCCGGGTTCGGTCACCGGCTGGCTACACGCCGCCAGCGCCAGCATCGGAACCAGCCAACGTCCAACTCTCACCCTGTGATCCTCTCGGCAACAACGTCACCGATCTGGCTGGTACTCATTCCCATGTCGGGGCCACCCATCGACTTGAGTTCTGGGAGAACGGAAGAGGCTGCCTCTTCGACCGTTCTGGCAGCATCGGCCTCACCAAGATGCTCGAGCGCCATCGCGGTCGACAACACCGCCGCTACCGGATTGGCCCACCCCCTTCCGGCGATGTCGGGGGCTGAACCGTGAACGGGTTCGAACATCGAGGGCCGACTTCTGGTCGGGTCGAGATTCCCGGACGCGGCCAGCCCGAGACCGCCCTGGATGGCGGCGCCGAGATCGGTGACGATGTCGCCAAAAAGGTTGTCGGTGACCATCACATCAAAACGTTCTGGTGAGTTGACCAGATAAAGGCAGGCGGCATCAACGTGGACGTAGTCGATCGTGACGTTGGGATAGTCGGATGCCTGTATCTCGAGAGCAGTCCGCCACCACAGATCACCGGCAAAGGTGAGCACATTCGTCTTGTGGCAGACAGTCAAGTGCCGGTTACGGGTCATTGCTCGATCAAAGGCGAATCGAATGACTCTCTCGACTCCGTGGCGGGTATTGATCGATTCCTGAGTCGCAACCTCGTGCGGGGTCCCCTTCTTGAACACCCCGCCCATCCCGGTGTAGAGGCCCTCGGTGTTTTCCCTGACCACAACGAGGTCACAGCGATCGGGGGAGAGACCTGCGATCGGCGAGGGGACTCCGGGGTAGAGCTTGACCGGACGCAGATTCACGTACTGATCGAAATCGAAGCGCAATTTGAGCAATAGGCCCCGCTCGAGCACCCCTGGCGGAACCTCGGGAGTACCGACCGCTCCGAGCAGGATCACATCGTGGTCTGCCAGTTCGTCCTGGACCGATTGAGGCAGCACCTCCCCCGTAGCGAGATAACGGCGGCCGCCTAGGTCGTATTCGGTGATCGAGATCCGAAACCCGAACCGGTCGGCGGCGGCCGCAAGTGCCTTGACCGCCTCCGCCGTTACCTCGATTCCAACCCCGTCGCCTGGGATCGCGGCGACCCGGTAGGTGTGATCTGACATGAGTCGATGCTAGGCGAGCCGAGCTCTGTCACCCCGACGATCGCCGGAACCACTCGACGCAGTTTCGAACGGTTTGGTACGGGTCAACCCATCGCCTTGTTGAGGGCCTCCACAAAAGCCTCGGCGGAACCTTCGACGACATCGGTGTGGAGCGAGCGCCCGGCGAAGGTGCCGTCACCGACACGAATGACCACGTTGATCTCGGCCATGGCGTCGGCGCCAGATGTGACTGGCACCACCCGGTAGTCGACCAGTCTGGCATCGACCCCGCCAAACCCTTGTCGGATTGCGGCGAAGGCTGCGTGGACCATGCCGTCGCCTTCTCCGCTGTAGGCGGCCGCCGCACCGTTGATCTCGAGGGTCACGGTCGCCTTGGGAGTTACGTCGTTTCCGCCTTGGACGTGGAGACCGAGCATCCGAACGGTCCCGTCGACGTGGACGAGTTCTTCTTCGATGATCGCTCTGATCTCCTCCTCGCCGATGGCGACCTTGCGGTCGGCCAGTTGCTTGAACTTGTCGAAGGCCCTGGCGAAATCGGCCTCTTCGAGAACGATTTCCAGTTTCGCCAGCGCGTCGGCGAACCCGGCCCGCCCAGAGTGTTTGCCGAGGATGATCTGTGCAGCAGTTTGGCCGACCGAGGCTGCATCCATGATCTCGTAGGTCAATTTGTCGCGGAGAACGCCGTGCTGGTGGATGCCGGACTCGTGGGCGAACGCATTGCGGCCGACCACGGCCTTGTTGAACTGGACCGGGTAACCGGTCAAGCGAGAAACGAGGCGCGAGGTTTCGAAGATCTGCGTGGAGTCGGCGCCGACCTCGACTCCGAATGCGTCCTGCCGCGTTTTGACCGCCATGATCACCTCTTCGATCGAGGTATTACCTGCTCGTTCGCCGATTCCATTGATCGCGCCTTCGATCTGACGAGCGCCGGCATGAATCGATGACAGTGAGTTGGCTACGGCCAGACCTAGGTCGTTGTGGCAGTGCACCGACATGATTACGTCGTCGCGGTCGCCCTTGACCTCACGGAATACCCGTTTCATGAGCTCGGCGAAGTCGGCGGGCGTTGCATACCCGACGGTGTCGGGGATATTGATCGTGGTCGCACCTGCCGCAACGGCCGCCTGACAAACCGCGACCAGGAAATCGTGGTCGGTACGGGTCGCATCCTGGGGCGAGAACTCGACGTCATCGGTGTATTGCTTGGCCCGGCGCACTCCCTCGACCGAGGCCTTCATCACCTCGTCAGGTGTCATCCGCAGCATCTTCTCCATATGGATCTGGCTGGTCGACATGAATACGTGAATTCGGAACTGTTCGGCCGCCTTGAGGGCCTCGGCTGCTTTGTCGATGTCGTCGGGGTGCGCCCTCGCCAGCGATGCGATGACCGGCCCGCGCACATTCTGAGCGATTCTCGAGACGGCCTCGAAATCCCCGGGGGACGAAGCGGCAAACCCGGCTTCGAGCACGTCCACCTTCAGGCGAGCCAGCTGATAGGCGATCACCAGTTTCTCGTCTGGGGTCAGGGCAATCCCCGGCGCCTGTTCGCCGTCGCGCAAGGTCGTGTCGAAAATGATCAGTCGATCGCTCATGGCATTTGTCTCCGGTCTGTAAAAAGGTGGTGTCGTCTGATGCCGGGAGGCCGGGTCGGGAAAAGCCGCCCGGCTAGCGAAGCGCCAGAAGACCACCGGCCGACCCCGCCATCGGGCAACACCGCGAACCGATCGGATAAACCCGCCTCATGCTGGTGGGGCCTTGGGTGTGATGAAGGGCATCATGTGGCGCAACTCTGCGCCGACCTGTTCGATCTGGTGGTTGCGGTTCTTCGATCGTTGTTCGAGCAAATAAGGCGCACCCTCACGAGCCTGGGCCAACCATTCCCGGGCGAAAGCCCCGGATTGGATTTCTTCCAGGACCTTTTTCATCTCTGCTTTGGCACCTGCGGCCACTCGGGGTCCACGGGTGTAATCGCCATACTCTGCGGTGTCGGAAATCGAGTATCGCATCCACGAGAGACCGCCTTCGTACAGCAGATCCACGATCAGCTTGAGCTCGTGGAGTGTCTCGAAGTAGGCAGATTCTGGCTGATATCCGGCTTCGACCAGAGTTTCGAAAGAGGCCTTGACCAGTTCAGACACACCGCCGCACAGCACCACCTGCTCCCCGAACAGATCAGTCTCTGTTTCTTCTTTGAAAGTCGTTTCGAGGACCCCGGCCCTCGCCCCACCGATTCCCCACGCATATGAAAGGCCGAGGTCGTGGGCGGTACCGGTGGCGTCTTGATGGACGGCTATCAGGCACGGAACCCCGGATCCCTCGGCATACGTCCGCCGAACCAGATGGCCCGGTCCCTTCGGTGCCACCATGAGCACATCAACTTCGGCTGGTGGGGAGATCGCATTGAAATGGATGTTGAAGCCATGGGCGAACATGAGGGCATCGCCCGGTTCGAGATTCGGGGCCACCTCGGTCTCGTAGATACCCGCCATGTGCTGGTCGGGCAGGAGCAGCATCACAACGTTGGCGTTCTTCACAGCAGATGCAACGTCGTCGACTTTGAGCCCATCGGCTTCTGCCTGGGCCCTGCTGGAGGAATCGGACCTGAGCCCAACTGTGACGTCGACCCCCGACTCCGCCAGGTTGCGGGCATGTGCATGACCTTGGCTTCCATAACCAATGATCGCCACCTTGCGTTTTTTGATGACTGCGGGATCGCAGTCCTTGTCGTAAAAGATCGTTGCCATGTTGTCTTGTCCTCGCTCAGTTGACCGCTTTCAGCCGTGACTGCTTGCCTTTGACGTCCCTCGACAGCGCTACCCGCCCCGATTTCACCAGGTCGATTACACCGTATGGTCTGACCAGATCGAGGAAATCGTTGATCTTTGCCGGATCGCCGGTCACCTGAAAACAGATCGAGTTCTGCCCAACGTCCACCGCGATCGCCTTGAAGATCGTTGCGACCTCGAGGATTTCGGAACGCCGGCCGGGAGCTGCCGCCACCCTCACCAGCATGATCTCGCGTTCGAGGGAGAGCTCGGGGTCGAGCTCGGTGATCTTGACGACGTTCACCAGCTTGTGAAGCTGCTTTTTGACTTGTTCCAGCTCGGGCGCATCGACCACGATCGTCATCCTCGACATCCCGTCCTCGTGCGAAGGCCCCACAGCGAGAGAGTGGATGTTGAACGCCCGGCGGGCGAGCAGGGAGGAAACCCTGGCCAGGACGCCAGGTTTGTCTTCGACCAACACAGAAAGAGTGTGGTTCATGGCAGGTCGCTCTGAGGGTTGATCACCTGGTCCGTCGGACCGAGGATGACGTTGTCGTTCGAGCCGCCGGCAGGCACCATCGGGAAAACCATTTCTTCTGGGTCAACTACGAACTCGACGACCACCGGTCGATCGTTGATCGCCAGCGATTTTTCGATGGTGGGCGCAACTTCGTCTGGTGTCTCCGCCCGCAGACCGGCACAACCCAAGGCCTCGGCCAGTTTCACGTAGTCGACGACGTTGCCGAGCTTTGAAGCCGAGTAACGCTTGTTGTAGAACATCCGCTGCCACTGGGTGACCATCCCATGGACGCCGTTGTTCATCACCGCGATCTTCACCGGAATGCCCTCGGTGGCGGCCGTGATCAATTCCTGAAAGGTCATCTGGAAACAACCGTCGCCATCGATGGCGTAAACGAGTTCATCCGGCATGCCCGCCTTGGCTCCGATGGCGGCGGGAACGGCAAAGCCCATGGTTCCAAGGCCGCCCGAGTTGATCCATCGCCTCGGGTCTTCGAACTTCCAGAACTGGCTGGCCCACATCTGATGTTGTCCCACCCCGGAGACAACGATGGCGTCACCTCCCGTTATCCGGTAGAGCTCCTCCACGACGAACTGTGGCTTGATGGGGCCCTCGGGCGACTGGTCATATCGCAGGGGATGGTTGCGCTGCCACCCCTTGACCGTCTCCATCCATCGGGTGCGTTCTGGTGTCTCCCGTTCACCCCAGGCTTCGATCAGTTGTTCGAGTATCCGTTTTGCATCGCCGACGATCGGAATCTCAGGGACCCTCACCTTTCCGATTTCGGCAGGGTCGACGTCGATGTGGATCACCTGGGCGTTGGGTGCAAAAAAGGCGGGGTTGCCGGTGACTCGATCGTCAAATCGGGCGCCTACCGACACGAGGACATCACATTTCTGAATGGCCGTGATCGCGGTGTAGGTCCCGTGCATCCCCGGCATCCCCATTGCCAGCGGGTGCGAGTCGGGAAACGCCCCGCGACCCATGAGGGTTGTGGTGACAGGAGCACCGCTCAGCTCTGCGAACCGTCTCAGCTCGCCATGGGCGTTGGCCTTGATGACGCCGCCCCCGACGTAGAGGACCGGGCTTTCGGCTGCCGCGATCATCTCGACTGCCTCTTTGACACGCCGAGGGTGACCTTCCACCGTCGGTTTGTAGCCCGGCAGGTTGAGATCGACCGGTGGACGCCATTCGGTCATCGCGTTGAGGATGTCTTTCGGGATGTCGATCAATACCGGCCCTGGGCGCCCACTGGAAGCGATGTGGAACGCCTCGTGCACGATGTCGGGGATTTCGTCTGCGTTGGTGACGAAGTAGTTGTGCTTCGTGGCCGGCATCGTTATCCCGACGGTGTAGGCCTCCTGAAAGGCATCATTGCCGACGGAGGAGGTTGGGACCTGGCCCGTTATCGCCACCATCGGGACGGAGTCCATCAATGCATCCGCCAGGGGTGTGACGAGGTTGGTGGCACCGGGGCCCGATGTCGCAATACAGACCCCGACCCTGCCTGTGGCCCACGCATAACCTTCGGCCATGTGCCCTGCGCCCTGCTCGTGGCGTGCCAGAACATGGCGAACACTCGAGTCGAGAAGCGGGTCATATGCCGGAAGGATGGCGCCGCCAGGGACGCCGAAGACGATGTCTACTCCTTCATGCTCGAGGGCTTGGATCAGGGCTTGGGCTCCGTTGATCTTGCTCATTTTTGCCTCAGCTCGGGGGTGGTTTCGGTTGTTGTTGTGTCGGATATGAAAAACCCTCCCGGGGTGGGAGGGTCACAGGTGCGCACACGCCGGTTCGAAGGCGTATGCGCTACCGAAGTACGAGAATGGACTGCATCGACGGTGAACTATAGCCGCGTTCTGCCACGCTCTGGCAAGCCCAAATCGCACGTACCGCGTCCGGGGTGGTTGACTCCTATGCCGTGGACGACCTTGACCTCATCGCACCCGCCCTAAAAGCGGCTCATCGGGCGCTGGCTGCGCTCGACGAAGGGGAAGTTCCCGCGGCCGTCCGCAGGGTGGCGACCTTCTCGGCCAGTTCCTTGCCCCCTCCTCTCGCGAGCTCACTCGCGGCCGAACTCGAATCCAACCAGTGGCTCCGCGGGCGGATCGTCGAATGGTGGGGGGAGCAGGGAGAATCAGAACTCGACCCGATCGCAACGCTATTTCTCGCGAGGCCGGATGGATGGATTCGATCTCTCGAGTTGATGGGGACGGAACAACGATTGAGACAGCGGGAGGTCGATCTGGATCGAACCCTTGGAGAGATCGAAGCCATGGGAAGGAAAATCGAGAAGCTCGAGGCAAAACTCGCAGCAGAAGTCGCCAAGGGCCAAGCCTCGAGATCGGCGGTCAAGGAGGCTGCGAAGGCCGAGCGGGCGAAGGTGGCGGAGCGAATCAGCCGACTCCGAGCCGATCTGGTCACCGCCAAGGTGGACCATGCCGATCTCGAACGGCGCCTGGCCGAGCGCCCAAACCCGGTCGGGTCGCCCCAGGCACATTCCGCCCGTACAAAAAAGATGGGCGCGGCGCCGAGCGCTGCCGAAACCGGTTTTGGGACCGGCGATCCAATCAGACTTTCGAGAACGCTGGACCAAATCGCGGAATCCGCGGCGAAGGCGGTTGCCGCCCAACGCGTCGCCTCCGGCCAGTTCGAAGAACTCAGAATGCCGCACGGTGTCCGCCCGGACATGGCCGAGGCGATTCGAGTGCTCCTTTCGTGGCGTCACGCCATCTCTCTCGACGTCGACGGATACAACTTGCTGCATGAACTCGGTTGGGAACGCACGCTTGCCGGCAGGCTGAAACTCGAAAACAAGATACGGCAGTTCCAGAGTGCAGCCAGGGCACCGATGCGAGCAGTTGTTTATTGGGACAGCGTCGAGCTGGGTGAAAACAGGCGAACCGGAAGTCTCGAGATCCGTTACGTGCCCAACGCCGACGATGCGATCGCGAGCGCGGCCTCACCTGGAAGGGTGCTCGTATCAAACGACCGCCAACTAAGGATGCGTTTTGAGAAAGCCGGTGGACTGGCGCTGTGGTCGTCTGCACTTGGCGATTGGTGGTCGGGCGGTTGATCTGACGGTGGCCCGTGTTTCTGTCAGACCCTCCTTGTAGCTTCGACCCCATGCTGATTGATTGTGAAACTTGCCTCGTGCGGGAGAGCGATGCCTGTAACGACTGCCTGGTCACCGTGCTTTTCAGCGACCAGCCGCTCGAGGTAGACGAGACCGAAGAGAACGCATTGGCCAATCTGGCGGCAGCCGGGCTGGTCCCTCGGCTTCGGCTCGTCCTGCCTGATCGCCGAGCCGGATGACGCCGTAATAGCGTGAGGGCGTGACGTTTGAATCGCATGAAGGGTTTCCTGGTGCAGGAGCGTTGGAACGGTGGCCCTGGCACGATGGTCTCGAAAGGGTGGGAGTCTGCGGGGTTGCCGACTTCGACGACGTGCGAGCCTCAATTGTCGAGAGGGTTTCGACAGGAAAATCCGGTGGACTGGGTTTCACCTTCACCGACCCGATCACGGCCACCTCCATCCGATCTACGTTTCCATGGGCGCAAAGCCTCGTAGTCGGAGCGTCCGCCTATGTTCCGGCGTCCGGAAGCCCCCAGCGCCGGTCCGACTCCGCTCAGGTGGCTCGGTTCGCGACCACCAATCACTACACACGGCTGCGAGCGGGACTGGAGTCGATCGCGGAGTGGCTCCGAGCTTCTGGGCATCGGGCCGAGGTCTTGTCCGACGACTCGAGGTTGGTCGACAGGGCGGCGGCGGTACGTGCCGGAATCGGGTGGTGGGGCAAAAACACGATGATTCTGGCGCCGGGGATCGGGCCCTGGATGCTGTTGGGTTCGGTCGTCACCGACGCAACCCTGCCGGTGTCGGTGGAGATGGCACGCGACTGCGGCACCTGCGACGCATGTTTGCCGGCCTGTCCGACGGGGGCATTGGTGGCACCGGGTGTACTCGACGCGCGGCTTTGCCTGGCAGCGATTCTCCAGCAACCAGGAGTGATACCGCGTTGGGCGCGATCTGTGATCGCAGATCGCCTGTATGGATGTGACGATTGTCTGGATGTTTGCCCACCCGGTGGAAGGCTTCTGAAATCGGCGCCATCTAGGCATGGTTATGCGATCCGCTGGATCCTCGAGGCCGATGACGCCACTCTTGGCAGAGCGTTCGAACACTTCTATCTGGCCAGGGCGTCGGTCGACATGGTTCGTCGCAACGCCCTGGTGGTGGCAGGGAACTCCGGTGATGGCCGACTCGCCGATCTCGTGGCCGGTTATACCGGGCACCCGGATCCGATTCTCCGACTCCACGCGGTTTGGGCCCTGGCCCGTCTCGATCGACCATTTGTGGCCGGTTTGATCAACTCATTGGCACAGAACGAGACGGACCCGAGGGTCAGGGACGAACTGGCTGCAGCCTGCGGTCAGCCCTTCCCGAGCGGGAAATAGGCGAGCGAGAAGTAATCGCCGACCATCCGATGCGCAGAAAACTCGCGGACGGAGGACTTGATCGCCTCACGCATGAAACCGATCCATCCCGACGGCAATCCGCTCTCGTCCCTGCGGTAATAGAGGGGAACCACTTCGTTCTCGAGCAACTCATAGAGCGTGTTCGAATCGCGATGGTCCTCGGCCCCCCAATCGTCAGAGCCGTCTGGAGATCCAAAAGCCCAGCCGTTTTTCCCGTTGTGTCCTTCGATCCACCAACCGTCGAGCACGGATAGGTTGAGCCCGCCGTTGATGGCGGCTTTCATGCCGGAGGTACCGCTTGCCTCCATCGGAGGACGGGGGGTGTTCACCCAAACATCGACACCCTGGACCAGGAAACGGGCCATACGTGCGTCGTAGTCTTCGAGAACGTAGACGTGACCTTCGAATTCGGGGCTTCGGGAGATCTCCGAGATCTGACGGATGAATTCCTGGCCGTGGCGATCGGCGGGGTGGGCCTTGCCTGCGAAGACGAGTTGCACCGGACGCTCTTTATCGGTGAGGATCTTGCGAAGGCGTTCTGGGTCGGTGAACAGAAGAGTGGCCCGCTTGTAGGTTGCAAAGCGGCGGGCAAAACCAAGCGTCAGCCGGTCCGCGGGAAAGAGGTCGGCAATCGATCTGAGCTCGTCCGGTGAGGCACCGTGTCGAGCGAACCGGCGGCGGAGGCGGCCGCGAGCAAAACGGGCGAGGAGTTCTTTGCGAGACTGATGTGCGTTCCAGATCAAATCATCGGGAACACCGTCCAGTTTTTCCAGGAGTTCAGGCTGCTCCAGCAGCAGAGAACACCAATCGGCGCCGAACGCACGCCGCACGATCGATGCACCGTCGCGGCCAAGCCAGGTGGGGCCGTGGATTCCGTTGGTCACGCTGGCGGCCGGACCTCCGATGAGATGATTCCAGTCACGAGAGGCAACTTCTCCATGGCGTTTGGATACACCGTTGACCACCGATGCGAATCGGATTGCCAGCGCACCCATGTCGAATTGATCGTTGCCTTCGCCCGCCGACGCCAGCCCAAGAAGTTCATCGATTCCGATGTTCATCCGGACGGCCCACGGCTCGAGATACTTGGATGCGATTTCCGGGGAGAAGACCTCGTTGCCTGCAGGAACCGGCGTATGCAGAGTAAAAACAGTGTGAGAACGAAGGGCCCTGGTCGCCGATTCCAGCGATTCCCCACTCTCGACCAGCCGTGCACTTCGTTCGAGAAGTGACATCGCGGCGTGCCCCTCGTTGACGTGCCACACCGACGGTTCGATTCCGAGGGCTTCGAGGGCGCGGGCCGCCCCGGTACCGAGAATCAACTCCTGGCAGAAACGCATCTCGCGTCCTGCAACGTAGAGCTGGTGGGTGATTGGGCGATCGGCAGGGTCGTTGGCTGCAATGTCTGTGTCGAGAAGCAGGAGCGGAACTCGACCTACTTCGAGCTTCCAGACCGCAGCCCAAACCGTTCTTCCGGGAAACTCGATCGGGACTTTGAGCTGACCCCCTGTGGGAGATGAGACCGGTTGGACCGGCAGGCGCCGAAGGTCGAGTGTCGGATAAAAGTGTTGTTGATCTCCGTCCGAGTCCATCTCCTGGCGGAAATAGCCCCTCCGGTAGAGCAAACCAACGGCAACCATCGGGATTCCCATGTCGGAGGCAGCCTTCAGGTGGTCTCCGGCCAGGATTCCGAGGCCGCCAGAATAGAAGGGAAGCGACTCGTGAACGCCGAACTCGGTGCACAGGTACGCGACTGGTCGGTCAAGGACCTGCCCGTTTCGTCGATACCAGGTGTCCGGTGCCGCCACATACTGATCGAACTCGGTGATTGCCCGTTGGTAACGCTCGCGGACGGATTCGGCGTGTTCGATCTCGTCCCAGCGCCCGGGTTCGATCGTCATGAGGATCTCGATCGGATTGTGGTAATTGTCCCAACCGACGGGGTCGATGGCCGACCATAGGTCACGGCCCTGGCTGTGCCAGGACCACCAGAGGTTGTGGGCGAGGTCCACCAAGCGGCTCATGCTTCTGGGCACGGCAAACTCGACATTGGAAAGAGATTGAATCGTGGGCACGGTCGCGCCTTTCAGGATCGTGCTGGAGTGGAAGGTTAACCGCCAGGAAACTGCCGTCCCATAATCGTCTGTGCAAAATCGGCTTCGAGCCGCCGAAATCGGGCCGAGACGTGTGCCGGGTATCCTGGAGGAATGGCTCAGAAGATCCGCTCCCAGGAAGTGACAGAAGGTCCGGCCAAGGCCGCGGCCAGAGCAATGCTGAGAGCGGTTGGACTGACCGACGAGGATTTCTCGAAGCCTCAGATAGGTCTTGTCTCCGCCGGCAACGAAGTCACACCCTGCAACGTGACAGGACCGGCTCTGAGCGAGGCGGCCAAGATCGGCGTGACCGAAAATGGCGGGGTCGGGCTCGTGTTCGCGACCATCGCCGTGTCCGATGGAATCTCGATGGGGCATGAGGGCATGAGGGCTTCTCTGGTCTCGCGCGAGGTGATCGCCGATTCGGTCGAGTTGGTGATGCACGCGGAACGCTTCGACGGAATGGTCACGGTGGCCGGATGCGACAAATCGCTCCCTGGAATGATGATGGCGGCGGCGCGGATCAATCTTCCTGCGGTCTTCCTCTATGGCGGGTCGAGCCTGCCCGGCAGTTACCGGGGTAGAGACATATCCATCGTTGACGTGTTCGAGGGCATCGGTGCGTTGTCAGAAGGACGGATCTCCCCATCCGACCTCGATGAGATCGAGCGCAGCGCCTGTCCCGGTGCCGGTTCCTGTGCCGGGATGTTCACCGCCAACACGATGGCCTCGGTCGGTGAGGCAATCGGGCTTTCGCTGCCTGGGTCGGCGACAGTACCCGCGATAGATCCGAGGCTCGCCGACTATGCAATCGCTTCCGGGGCGGCAGTCATGAATTTGCTCGAGAAAGACATTCGACCCAGGCAGATCCTCACGAGAGAAGCCTTCGAGAACGCGATCACCACGGTCATGGTGCTGGGTGGTTCCACCAACTCCGTCCTTCATCTTCTCGCCATCGCCCATGAGGCCGAAGTCGGTCTGTCTCTCGATGATTTCGATCGCATCAGCCGGCGAACGCCACATCTGGGGGATCTGAAGCCGTTCGGGCGTTTTCACATGGTGGATCTGGACAGGGTTGGTGGGGTTCCCACCGTGCTGCGCCTCTTGCTGGACAATGACCTTCTCCACGGCGATTGCCTAACGGTCACCGGCAGAACAATGGCGGAGAATCTCGAAGGGGTTGATATCCCCATGGGAACAGACGTGATCCGGCCCTTCAACGACCCCCTGGGGGCGGAGGGTGGGATTGCAATTCTGCGCGGGTCCCTCGCCCCGACCGGCGCGGTCGTGAAGGTGGCGGGCATCGAACTGGCGGTATTTGAGGGCCCTGCCCGCGTCTTCGATGGCGAACAGGCGGCCCTCGATGCTCTGTTCGCCCACCAGATCAAAGCCGGCGACGTCGTCGTGATCAGAACAGAAGGTCCGGTGGGTGGCCCCGGTATGCGCGAGATGCTCCAGATCACGGCGGCAATTAAAGGAGCGGGCCTCGGAAAAGACGTTCTACTCATCACCGACGGTCGTTTCTCTGGCGGGACCACCGGCATGTGTATCGGGCATGTGACACCGG
The DNA here is from genome assembly GCA_041746105.1 of Acidimicrobiia bacterium. Classification (GTDB taxonomy): domain Bacteria; phylum Actinomycetota; class Acidimicrobiia; order Spongiisociales; family ZC4RG35; genus JBFHRE01. Next base: position 177,957 of record JBGTHP010000017.1, on the reverse strand, counting down.
AATCTGAACAAGGTGGACCGATCGGAGTCGTCGCCGAAGGAGACCGGGTCAGGGTGGACGTGGCAAACCGGACGCTCGACCTCCTGGTTGATCAAGCCGAGATCGAGCGACGTGCTGCCGAACGCAAACCTTTCCCGGCCCGGTATCTGAGTGGGGTCCTGGCCAAATATGCGAGGCTGGTCGGACCGGCCGACACCGGGGCTGTGACCAACCACTGATGATTTGGGTATACGCCATCGTCCTCGTCGTTGGGTTGTGTTTGTTGATCGCCTGGGTGCTCACACATGCTCATGCGATCAACGAGTCCAAAACGAGACTGGACCCGGACAGCCGAATCGGCCCGATGGGCAGGAGGCTCGTGGGAGGTTTGGTCGGTTTCGGGATGGCGGGTCTGTCGGCCGAGTTTTCGCCACGAGGGATCCCCTGGCAGGGATCTCTGATCTTGGCGCTGGTGGCCGGAGTCGTCCTGCAATGGTGGGCGGGTCGCACGGTGGCGGAGAGCAGTTGATGCTCATCGTCTCAGACGTTCATGGCGAGTTCGATGCGCTGCATCGGGTTGCGTCAACCGGGGAAATCCTTCTGGTTTTGGGTGATCTGATCAATCTCACCGACTATCGCAGCGGAGAAGGTATCACTGCCGACCTGCTCGGGCGGGAGTTCGCACAGGCTGCCTCAGGGGCTCGGGCAGCGGGCGACTATGAAGAGATGAGACGTCTTTTCAGGGTGCATGTTGGTGACCGGGGTGATGAGTTTCGCCAGGCGTATCTGGACAAGATCATCGAGCAGTACCAACAGACCACAGCCGCGTTGGCCCCAACCACGTCATATGTCACCTTCGGGAATGTCGATCGGCCGGCGCTGTTGCGTCAACACCTACCCCCGTCGGCGACGTTCGTCGACGGTGACGTGGTCGAGATCGAGGGGGTCGTCATCGGGTTTGTCGGCGGCGGGATTTCGACCCCACTCCACGCCGAGGGCGAGGTTTCCGACGAGGAGATGGAGGCAAAACTCGACGGCCTTGGGCCGGTCGAAGTGTTGTGCTCGCATCTCCCACCCGACGTCGGACCGCTTCACACCGACGTCGTAACCGGGCGGCCCGAGCGAGCATCCGCACCGATTCGTCGCTACCTGGAGAGACATCGGCCGCGGTTCCACTTTTTTGGAGATGTACACCAACCACAGGCGCACGCATGGCGGTTCGGGTTGACATCGTGTCGAAATGTTGGCTATTTCCGAGCGACAAAACGTCCTGTTCGCTTCGTGCCCAACCGATGACATCTACCGGGGGCCGGGCGCTAGCCTGATAGTCCAGCCATTTCATTGAGTCGAGGACGTTCATGGCCGAGAGCACAGTTCAAACCATCGAGATCGCAGCTCCACCCGCTGCCTGTTTCGCAGCGGCCGCCGACCTCGCCAGTTATCCGGATTGGGCGACTGGCGTCCGTTCGGTCGAGGTGCTGGCCACCGACGAGTCCGGTCGGGCGAGCCGGGCCGACTTCGTCATCGACGGGATGGTCAAAGAGATCGCCTACACGCTCGATTACTCCTACGACGAACCGACCTCGATCACCTGGAAGGCGATTCCCGGCGAGGATATTTCCGAGATGGACGGGTCGTACACCTTCAATGACGCCGGTGACGGGCGAACCGAGGTGATCTACGCCTTGCGAGCAGATCCTGCTTTCACGATTCCGGGGTTCTTGCGCCGCCAGGTCGAAAAACAGATCGTGACAACCGCTCTGCGGGGTTTGCGCAAGCGGGTCGAGTCAGCCCTCTGAGATGAGAATCGTCCTCGTCACGGGGAAGGGCGGGGTCGGGAAGACGACAATTGCGGCCGCCACCGCCATCAGATCCGCAGCCATCGGACACCGGACCCTTGTCTGTTCCACCGATCCGGCCCATTCCCTCGCCGATGCGCTCGAAGTGAGCCTCGGCGACCAACCGATCCTGGTGTCACAACGTCTATGGGCCCAGCAGATCGATTCCCAACAGCAGCTCGAGCGACACTGGGGTGCCATCAGGAACCAGTTGATCAACGTGCTCGATTGGGGTGGCGCTCGCGGGATCGAGGCAGAAGAGTTCTTGGTTTTTCCTGGTATGGACGAGTTGTTTGCGCTTCTCGACGTCAACCAGCGGGCCCGCTCCGGCGACTTCGACGTGATAGTCGTCGACTGTGCTCCGACCGCCGAGACGCTTCGTCTGCTCAGCCTCCCCGAGGTGCTCTCTTGGTATTTCGAGAAAGTGATGCCTGCGGAGAGACGTCTGATGAAGGCGGCTCGGCCGTTTCTGACTCGGATGACGGATCTTCCCGTCCCGGATGACAACGTCTTTCTGGCTGCCCAGGGTGTTTTCGAAGGTGTCGAACAGATGAAGGAACTGCTGTCCGATCCCGCGATAACGTCGGCCCGCCTTGTCGTGAATCCAGAAAAGATGGTCATAGACGAAGCCAGGCGCACCTACACCTATCTTGGGCTTTTCGGTTATGGAGTAGACGGCGTTGTTGTCAATCGGGTGTTGCCCGACGAGGTGGAGGATCCCTACTTCTCTCGCTGGCGGACGATCCAGAAGAGACATCTCGATGCCGTCGACGAAGCCTTTGCCGAGGTGCCGCGGCTCCGACTTCGGCTTTTTGATGACGAAATGGTGGGGATGGAACGGTTGGCGTTCCTGGCAGAAGAGCTCTACGGCGATGGAGATCCGATTCTGGACTTCAGGGCGACCAGTCCATTTCGGGTCGACGAGGTCGACGGGATCCTTGAGTTAGAGATGGATGTCCCTTTCATCTCCCACGATGACATCGATGTCTACCGGCACGGGTCGGAGCTGTTTCTCAGAGTCGGTCCGTACCGGCGATCGTTTGTTCTGCCAGACACGCTCCAGAGGCGCCCGATCACCAAGGCGCGATTGGACTCCGGCAAACTGACCGTCACCTTTGGAACGCCGTCCACCACGCAAAGAGTGAAGGTATGACGCACCGACCAGAGCCGATGGAGGCTTTTTCGAGGGCGGGGCAAAGGGCGGTGTACCACTTGCTGAAAGCGGCTGTTGAAGGCCTGAAGGCCGTGAGTGCCGTTATCGAGGAGTTGAGCAAGCTCAAAGATGGTGATGAGTCGGCAAGTTGGGAGGGCCGGGTCGACATCGAATGAGGCTCGGATTTGATGTTGGTGGTTCGGCGGTGAAAGCCGTCGCACTCGATGACGGGTTCCATGATCTCGGGACGTGGCCGATGCCGTCCGGCGAGAGAACGTCGTTTGTCATGGAAATTTGCGATCGTCTCGTCACAGAGCATCGTCCTCAATCACTCGGGGTCGGCCTCGCCGGGTTGGTTACCTGGCCTCGCGGCGCCTTCGTCTGGGGTCCGCACCTCCAGACCTTGGAGATGTCGCAGGACCAATTGACCCGTCGTTACGAGATCCCGGTGGTCGTGGACAACGACGCCAACATGGCGGCGCTGGCCGAAGCCAAAGAAGGAGCAGGACGCCGACACGATTCGGTTTTGGCCGTGATGTTGGGATCGGGCATCGGCGCCGGATACTTCAACAACGGCGAACTCAGGCGCGGAGGTTCCTTCGCAGGCGAAGTCGGGCATCTCAAACTTCGAGACAACGGGATCGCATGTGTATGCGGATCGACCGGGTGCTGGGAAACGCTCGTCTCGGCCAGGATCATGGATGAATGCGCTCGCGACCTGAGTGGGGCCGCCGTGGAATCCGGTCCCGGTTGGCTCGGCCGGGCGGCTGCCGGCGGGCAAAAGAATGCGATCGAAGTCATAACCCGCCTCGGACGAGAACTCGGGGACGGGTTGATTCAATTGATCCTTGTTCTGGACCCCGCCGTTGTTGTGATCGGGGGAGCCGGGGCGGAAGCCGGCCCCGGGCTGCTCGAAGCGGCGCGAGAGAAAATCGCCGCCGACCTGCCCGGCGCCACCCACAGATCGCTGCCCGAACTCGCCAATTCTGTTTTTGGGCGATTGGCGGGAGCGGTGGGCGCTGCCATAGCATCGCAGCCATGAGCGATTCGAGACGACCCGACGACATCATCGAGCCGGGCGACGACGGTCGAATACAACTTCAGAAGTTCGTACTTGACGCAGTGGGGCTGATTCCGAACCTGTTGAAGCTGCTCGCCAGGCTGATTCGCGATCCGCGTGTGCCGAGACGGTCGAAACTCGTCATCGGCGCCGCCCTCGCCTATGTCGTCAGTCCGGTCGACCTGATTCCGGAGATAATTCCGATAGTCGGCTTCGCCGACGACCTCCTCCTGGTCGCATTCGCGGTCAACCACCTCGTCAACGTTGCAGGGGAGGAATTGGTCTTGGAACACTGGGATGGCCCGCGGGACCTCCTCGAGATGATCCGCTCGATCCTCGACGTTGCCTCCGATCTGGTTCCTTCGAGGATCCGCAAGCTGATCGGGCGCCTGTCCCAGTCGTGAGCGTGGAGTTGTCCGTTGGAGCTCCGGTATTCGGATCTGATCCAGGAGTTCTGAGAGAGGCCGCATCGTTCTGTGACAGTTCCGGCATATCGGGAATCTACGCCTTCGACCATTTGATCCCGCTCGGCCGTCCGGCCGGCCCGGTTTTTGATTTGGCGTCGACAGTCGGCGTGCTGGCCGCAGCAAGCAGTCGGGTCTCGGTCGGCACCATGGTCATGCGGGTCGGTCTTCGTTCGGACGACGAATCTGTGGCGTTGGGGATGAGCGTCGCTGCAATCGCGGGCCGGCGGGCAGTGGTTGGGTTGGGCATCGGCGATCATGCGACCGCCGATGAGCAGGAACGGTTCTGCCACGGAGTCGATCCGGCGACCGTGCGACGGAGGCGGATGGCATCCATCGCATCGGAATTGAGGGCAGCGGGAGTCTCAGTCGTAATCGGAGGCTTGCACCCCGCCACGCTCGAGATTGCGGCGGAGTCGGGGTCGTGGAACGGATGGGGCATCGACCCTGGAGCGTTCGCCGAAAAATCTCGGCTTGTTCGGAGTATGAACCATGGTGCGCGGTGTTCATGGGGCTCTGCCGTGATGCTCGGTACCGACGCCGCCGACCTCGAGGAACGGTTGAGCAAAAGGTCGCCGGGTCCAGGCGTGATGCGTCTCACCATGGCCGAGGCGGTGGCCCTGGCCCTGCGCCTTGCCGACAGCGGGGCGGAGGAGATAATCCTGACGCCGGTACCCAACCGCAGGCCATCGTGGGAACTGGTAGCAGGCATCGGCGAGAAATTGGCTTGACGAGCACTAGGTATCCTTGAACCAATGGACTTTCAGTTCCGACGAATCGAAAACCTCCCTCCCTACGTTTTTGCCGAGGTCAACCAGCGGAAAGTGGCGGCGAGAAAGGCAGGCGAGGACATCGTCGATCTCGGTTTTGGCAACCCCGACATTCCTTCTGCACCGTTTGTTGTCGACAAACTGATCGAGGCGGCCCAAAACCCGCGCAATCATCGCTATTCGGTCTCCCGAGGCCTGCCCAATCTCCGAAAGGCGGTAGCCGATCGTTATGAGAGGCGCTTCGGGGTGTATCTCGATCCTGAAACCGAGATCATCTCCACGATCGGGGCCAAGGAAGGGTTGTCCCACCTCATGTGGGTCCTGGTTCAACCGGGAGATGCCGCCATCGTGCCAACCCCGTCTTATCCGATCCATATCTACGCGGCCTCGATGGCCGGGGCGGAGGCGCGGATGTGCCCGATCGACAGCGAGTCGGACTATTTCGAGACCTTGGAGAGGATGTTTCGGAACTCTTGGCCCCAGCCCAAGGTGATCGTCGTGTCCTTCCCGCACAATCCAACGGCCCATTGTGTCGAATTGGATTTTTTCGAACGGCTGGTCAGGTTCGCCCACGAACACGGCGTGATCCTCGTCAACGACTTCGCTTACGCCGACATTTCCTTCGACGGGTACAAACCACCGTCGATGATGCAGGTCGATGGCGCCAAAGAGGTTGGTGTCGAGTTGTACACGCTGACCAAAGGGCATTCGATGGCGGGGTGGAGGGTTGGTTTCATGGTCGGCAATCCGCAGATCGTGGCAGCGCTGGCGAAGCTCAAGTCATACCTCGATTACGGGACGTTCCAGCCGATCCAGATCGCATCGATCATCGCCCTCAATGAAGGCGACGACTATGTCGAGGAGGTCAATGAGATCTATCTCGGTCGCAGGGATGCCCTGGTGGAGGGTCTCAACCGCACCGGTTGGAAGATAGAGAAGCCGAAGGGAACCATGTTCGTTTGGGCACCGATACCGGAGCCATATCACAACATGAAGTCACTCGATTTTGCTATCCACCTGATCGAGAAGGCAAAGGTGGCGGTCAGCCCCGGCATCGGGTTCGGTCCAACCGGAGAGGGATTCGTCCGCTTCGCCCTCGTCGAGAATGATCAGCGCATCCGCCAGGCAGTTGGCGGGATCAGAAAGGCGCTCGACCAGCTCTGAAAGGAATGCCGCTCGCCCCCTCACCTGCCGAATCGGTCGAATTCGGCTTCCATGTCCACGCCAAGTTCGATCGCAGTCTTGATTATCTGGTCGTGAGGTAGTTCAGCTGGTGCAGGCCATTTCGGAAGGCCGGCCAGACGGGTTCCCACGTTCGAAACCGTCCACCCCGCCGGTTCGGTTGAAGGTAGCTCGGCCCACTCGATCGGCATTGCCACCGGGGCCGTGGGCCGTGGTCTGACCGACAGCGGGGATACAACCGTCGAGCCTTGATGGTTTCTCAGCCAGTCGATGAAGACCCGGCCACGACGGTTGCGCTTCAGGAACTCGGTCGTGGCGAGTTCGGGGTGTTTCAGAGCAATGATTCCGGCGAGAGCGCGAGAGGCAGCCGTCATCAACTCCCACCCGGTCGGAATCGTCGGAATCCAGAGATGAAAACCCTTCGACCCCGTTGCCACCGGGATGGAGCCTATGGCGAACTCCCCGAGCACGGCTGCAACCGCCAATGCCACGGTCCTGACCATCTCGTTCTCCCCCTCGGTCGGGTCCAGATCCAGCACCATGGCGTCGGCGAGATTGTCGTCGGGAAGCCGACTGGTCCAGATGTGAAACGTGATCGTGCCTTGATTGGCTAGGTAGGGGATCTGATCCGCCTTGGTGATGACCGGATACACGGTGGTTCCGCCTCCGGTCTTCGGCACCTCGAATCTTCCGATCGAATCCGGGAAATGGCCTGAAGCGTTCTTCTGCATGAACCCTGGTCCGGCCAAACCCTTTGGAAAACGCTGGAGGGTGACCGGGCGATCCACAACGAAGGGCAGCATGGTCTCGGCAACGGTTTCGTAGTACCCGACCAGTTCGCCTTTTGACAGACCGATATGAGGGAAGATCACCCGCTCGGCGTTGGACACTTGCACGCCTCAAGCCTATGACGGTCGGCTCCCTTCACCTACTCTCCCCCCATGGCTTTTCCCGACGGCATCGCCGATTTCCGCTCCGATACGGTGACACGACCGACAGATGAGATGCGTCGTGCCATGGCCGAAGCCGAAGTCGGCGACGACGTGTATGGCGAGGATCCGACCGTCAACCGCCTGGAAGCCGCATCCGCCGCGATCGTTGGCAAGGAGGCATCCGTTTTTGTTCCGTCGGGAACGATGGGGAACCAACTGGCGATCATGACGCAGACCTCGCCGGGGGAGGAGGTTCTCTGCGATGAAGGGGCGCACTGTCGAAACGTGGAACGGGGGGCGGCGTCAGCTCTTTCCGGCGTGGCCTTTCGGACGGTACATGCGCCGGGCGGCCGCATCGCCCCCCACCAGGTCGAGGTGGCTTTGGCAGCGGCCGGGCGTTTTTATCCGCGTGTCGGCCTGATGGTATGGGAGAACACTCACAATCTGTCGGGAGGTCAGGTGATTCCGATCGACGATATGGCAGAAACAACCTCCTTGGCCCGTAGCCAGAATCTGAGCGTCCATCTCGACGGTGCTCGGATCTTCAACGCCGCCGTCAAGCTGGGCGTTGAAGTCGAACAACTGGCAACGGATGCCAACACGATCACTTTTTGTTTCTCAAAAGGGTTGGGGGCACCGGTGGGCTCTGTGCTCTGTGGGTCGAAGGACCTGATCGATGAGGCGCGGTACCTCCGCAAGCGGCTGGGCGGAGGAATGCGACAGGTCGGGGTGCTCGCCGCCGCCGCGCTGGTTGCCATGCGGGACTGGGAGCGTCTGGCCGAGGACCATGAATTGGCGCTTCGTATTGCTGCAGGCATTCTGGATCGGGCACCACACGCACTCGTTCTCGACAACGTCGAAACCAACATCATCAATGTGGCGGTGGACCATCTCGGGCCAGAATGGCCTGACATCGCCGCCAGACTCGAATCCGCCGGAATCCGGTCGAATCCGCCGCTCAACGGGGTGTGGCGCCTTGTCACTCATCGCGATGTGGGCGCTGCAGATGGCGACCGTTTGTTGGCGGCGCTTTTCCGATAGGTAACCTCGGGAGGGCTCGACGAGTCGGAGAAGTGATGCCATTTGCAGTTCTGTTTCCCGGACAGGGATCACAATTCGTCGGGATGGGGGCCGATCTCTTCGACAAAAGGTCCGATCTTCTCGGTCGCAGAGCCGACCAGATTCTCGGGTGGTCCCTGCGGGATATGTGTATCGAGGGACCGGAAGACGATCTGACGAGAACCGAACACGCCCAGCCCGCCCTGTTTGCGCTGTCGTATGCGCTTTGGGAATCGTTCGCGGAGAAGGCTCCGGCTCCGGCTGCGGCCGCGGGCCACTCCTTGGGTGAGTACACCGCCTTGTGTGCCTCTGGAGCCTTGCCATTCGACGATGCGTTGGGAGCCGTGGCCGAACGGGGGAGGGCGATGGCGGCGGCCGCCGACGTAGAACCGTCGGGGATGGCTGCGTTGCTTGGAGCCGATGAAGACATGGCGGAGGCGGTATGCCGAGCCAACAACGAACAGGGCGGGAGGCTTGTCATAGCCAACCTGAACGGCCCCGGTCAGGTCGTGGTTGCAGGAGGCGCGGCCGATCTCGAATGGCTCGAGGAGCATTCGAGGGCGCTCGGCGTCAAACGTGCCGTGCGGCTCAAGGTGGCTGGAGCGTTCCATTCGCCCTTCATGGCGCCGGCGGCGGCAAGGGTCGAGGCGGCCGTTGCCTCGATAGATTTTTCCGAACCCTCTTTTCCGGTCTACGCCAACTTCACCGCGGAACCTGCTGGATCAAACGATGTTGCCTCGCTGCTGGTGCGCCAGGTCGTGTCTCCGGTGCGCTTCGACAGTTCGATCAGGGCAATGTTGAGCTCAGGGATCGACACCTTCGTCCACATCGGACCGGGTGAGGTCACTGCCGGAATGGCACGACGAATCGTGCCGGAAGGCACCGTTCTGGCAGTGAGCGATCTCGACGGAATAGAGCCTGTGCAGTCAGCGCTATTTAGCATGGTGCCAGAAGGAGACTGATGCCTTACGCAGAAATTACCGGTTGGGGGAAAGCCATGCCCCCATCGGTCCTCACAAATCACGATCTCGAACAGATCGTCGACACCAATGACGACTGGATCACCTCTCGAAGCGGGATCAAAGAACGCCGGATCAGTCATGTCGAAGTTTCGGAGATGGGAGCCGTCGCATCCGAGCACGCGCTCGCAGCAGCGGGGTTGGAAGCTTCCCAGATCGATCTCATCATCCTCGCGACCCTGACACCGGATTCGATGGTCCCTGCCGCGAGTGCCCTGCTCCAAGATCGGATCGGCGCAAATGGGGCGGCGGTTTTCGACCTGAACGCCAATTGCTCTGGATTCCTATATGGCATGGTCGTGGCGGACTCGATGATCAAGACGGGCGCAGCCACCAAGGCTCTCGTGGTCGGTGCCGAAAAACTCAGCTACGTCGTCGACTACACAGACCGGACCACCTGCGTTTTGTTCGGCGATGGCGCCGGCGCGATTGTCATGGAGGCCTCAGATCAGCCTGTTGGTGTGCTCGCCTCGCGTCTCGGTAACGACGGAAGTGCGGCCCCCCACCTCTGCATTCCGGTGAGCGGAACCAAGGGCAACCCCGGAACGCCCAACCCGCGCACATCCGGCATCACGATGGAGGGCCCCGAGGTTTTCAAGCGGGCGGTCAAAGGCATGGGCGAGGCCGCCGGTGCGGTTGTCGCCGAAATGGGTTGGTCAATCGATGAAATCGATCTCATGATCCCGCATCAGGCGAACCAGAGAATCATCGACGCCACCGCCCGTCGTCTCGGTCTCGACGACGCCAAGGTTTTCGTCAACATCCACTCGTACGGAAACACTTCGGCCGCGACCGTTCCGGTTGCGTTGACCGAAGCGCTCGAGCAAGGCCGGATCGAACCGGGCGCAAACCTGGTTTTTGCTGCGTTTGGCGGGGGGCTGTCCTACGGGGCGGCGGCCGTCCGCTGGGGAGCGCGGGTGGACCCGATTGCCACCTCTAAGGCTGCCATCCCTGCAGTCGATCAGTCGATCTGGGAGGTGTTGGGCCCGAGTCTCGAATTTTTTGGCGCTTCGAGACGGGAGATCCGATGAGTCGAGTCGCCCTGGTGACGGGCGGCTCCAGAGGGATAGGCAGGGCGATCGCCCTCGGACTCGCCGAGAAGGGCCACCGAGTTGCCGTGAACTATGCGACCAGGTCCGATGCTGCCGACTCGGTTGTCGCTGAGATCGTGGATGCGGGAGGCGACGCGATGGCGATCGCCGCCGATGTCGGCGACTCCACTGCCGTCGATGCCATGTTTGCCGCAACCGCCGAACGGTTGGGACCGGTGGAGATCTTGGTCAACAACGCCGGCATCACCAGGGACAACCTCCTGTTGCGAATGAGCGTGGAGGATTTTGATGCCGTCATTCAGACGAACCTGCGATCCGCGTTCTTGTGTACAAAAGCGGCCCTCAAAGGAATGCTCAAAGGGCGATTCGGCAGGGTGATCTCGATCGCATCGGTTGCGGGGGTCTCGGGTAACCCGGGCCAGTCGAACTACGCCGCATCCAAAGCAGGAATGATCGGGTTCACCAAGACGGTGGCTAAGGAGGTTGGCTCCAGGGGAATCACCGCCAATGTGGTTGCTCCGGGGTTTATTGCCACCGATATGACGGAGGCCCTCGCCGACCAGGTCAAAGAAGGATCGCTTGGCGCAATCAGCCTCGGGCGTTTTGGGGAACCGGCGGAGGTGGCTGCCACCGTAGTTTTTCTGGCTTCGGACGCTGCCGGGTACATCACCGGTCAGGTGATCGGTGTCGACGGTGGGATCAGCCTGTAGGGTTGCCCAGACAAGAGAGAGGAACGTGAATGGATCGGTCAGAGATCTCAGCGAAGCTGGGTGGATTGCTGGTGAACGAGCTGGGGCTCGACGCCGACAAGATCAACGATGGCGCCAATTTTGAAGAGGACCTCGAGGTCGACTCGTTGGGCGTCGTGGAATTGTTGATGGCCATGGAAGATGAGTTCGGGGTGAAGATTCCCGACGAAGAGGCTGAGACGATCCATACCGTGGGCCAGGCCATCGACCTCATCAACGGCAAACTCAACGGTTGACCGATGTCTGAACGTCGCCGGGTGGTCGTCACCGGTCTCGGGGCGATAACGCCTCTGGGGATGTCGGCGGCAGAATCGTGGGCGGGGGCAGTCGCTGGGGTTTCCGGAGCCGGTCGCATCACTCTTTTTGATGCCGCGGAACACCGCTGTCAGGTGGCGGCCGAGGTCAAAGGGTTCAACCCAGACGATTTCTTCGAAAAACGCGAGTCGCGGCGTCTTGACCGTTGCTCGCAGATGGCCCTCGTCGCCGCCCGCGAGGCAATGGAGCACGCCAAGTTGGCGGTCGACGAGGACTCCGACGCCTCGTGGCGCGCCGGGTCGATGATCGGCGTTGGATTCGGCGGAATGCAGACCTTCATCGATGAGGTCGGGGTCCTGCGCGATCGTGGGCCCGATCGTGTCAGCCCGCTGGCGATACCGAAGCTGATCGCCAACATGCCGTCAGGTCTGGTGTCGATCGAGCACCACCTCCTCGGTCCGGTTTCGTGTCCGGTCACCGCCTGCGCAGCCTCGGCCAACGCTATCGGGGACGCCACGGAGATCATCCGGCGGGGAGCCGCCGATGTCATGGTGGCAGGCGGCGCAGAGGCCGGGATCACCGACTTCGCCGTTGCCGCCTTCTCGAATTCGAAGGCGCTTACGAACAGGAACGACAACCCTGCGGCCGCCTCGCGTCCTTTTGACCTGGATCGAGACGGATTTCTCATGGGTGAGGGAGCTGCGGTTCTCGTGCTCGAATCGCTCGAACACGCCGAGCAGAGAGGTGCGCCGATCCTGGCCGAGATCACCGGTTATGGCATGTCGGCCGACGGCTATCACATGACTCTCCCTCGACCAGGCGGAATGGGCGCAGCGATGGCGATGCGGGCGGCGCTGGCCGACGCCGGAATCTCGGGTGTCGACTACATAAATGCGCACGGTACGTCGACGCCCGCGAACGATGCCACGGAGACGGCAGCGATCAAACTGGTCTTGGAGGATGCCGCCTACAGCACTCCGGTTTCTTCCACGAAGTCGATGACTGGTCACATGCTCGGCGCCGCCGGAGCGATCGAGGCCGTTTTCTCGATCATGGCGATCATCGAGGGCGTCCTTCCGCCGACAATCAATTATTCGACCCCAGATCCCGAATGTGACCTCGACTACGTGCCCAACGAGGCTCGTAGGGCATCTGTTCGATCCGTCATGTCCAACTCGTTCGGATTTGGCGGACACAACGTCTCACTGGTCCTATCCGCCTTCTGAGAGGGCCCCCTGCTCGGATTCACCGCCCGCTTCCGGCTCCGGACGGCCCGCTCCCGTGGCCGCACGCGCTTCTGCCATGGACCGGTAGACGAGCACCATGAGGGTTCCGGCACCGACCAGACCGCTCAGGAAGCCGGCACCGGCAAAAAGGGACGACCACCCTGGGCAATGGACAATGACCCCTTCGACCTCCACCCGGCACGAAACGTCGGTGACGATCCAGCCCAATGCCGCCCCGATCAAGCCTGCCGTCACCGCCGGCACCGCGATCCAGGGATTCAGTCTCCTCATTGCTCGGTGTCCTTGCGCCGTCCTCGCCAGTCGTATCCGGCGAGATCCAGGAGTTGCTCACTGACCATTTCCGGGAGCACCGGGGTTTCTGTGCCGCGTTCGATCAGCGGCCGCACCGCCACTCGGCTATTGGTCCGCCACGCCACCAACGCGATCGCGATGGATAGCCAGAAGAGACCGATCCGGGCCGGCCAATCGACCATGGCCGCCGCCGCCAGTGCGAGCGGGACAACGATCCTGACCATGACCAATGCTCCCCATGCCGCCTTTGCGTAGATGATGGCGCCAGCCCAGGATGTGAGAGCCGCCACCCATCCGACCACATCGAGGTCTGGTGCTTGGGTGACCGCTACAACAATCGGGGATCCGATCAAAACCAGCGGCAAGACCACGGCCTCGGGCGGGGGCCCGAGGGCGGGTGGCAGATCTCGGACGGTACCGCGCATCCCCGGCCCGATCAGACCGGTGAGAGTGATGCCGGCCACCAGGGCAGCCAACAGGAACACCAGATTTTGGCCGGCCATCGTCGAGACCCCGATGGCGATCCCGGCCAGAATCGCCCCCAGGCGCCGGGCCCATCGCGCGTGGCCGATCAACATCCCGACGACCGATACGGTTCCGAGCGCGATCAAGGCGACGCCTGTGACCGTGCCGGAGGACGCGCCAAAGTACGAGTGGCTCCCGACGATGAGTGCGGAAGTTATGACTGAGGCGAGGAGGCCGGCGGAGATGAGAATCGATCGCATGTCAGAATGAGATCCAAGTCTTGGCGTTCGGCTACGCCAACACAAATGGGAGAACCAATGGCGATCGACGATTGGCCAGGGCAATTCGGTTTCTGTCCCCATTGCAGGGGGGCGCTGGTCGCGACCGTGATTCGGGACAAGGAGAGGCCGGTATGCCAGGACTGTGGATGGGTCCATTTCCGAAACCCGGGTGTCGGTGTGGCAGTCCTCGTGAGAGACGAAGCCGGAAGGGTGTTGCTCGTGCAGCGCGGCCCTGATGTCACGAGATCGGGAGCATGGTGCATTCCGTGCGGTTACCTCGACTACGGCGAGGCGGCTCAAGAGGGTGCCCGTCGCGAACTCCTGGAAGAGACAGGGCTCGAGGCGGAAGTTGGCGAGCCGGTTTTTGTCCGTACCAATTACCACGACCCTGCCAAAGTGACCGTTGGGATCTGGTTCAACGGAACCGTGACCGGCGGCGAACTCGTTGCCGGTGATGACGCGGTGGCAGTGGGGTGGTTCGGCCCCAGCGATCTTCCTGACCTGGCCTTCGAGACAGACGAGGAGTTACTCGCTTCCTTGTGGGGTTCCTGATTCGGCCGATGCCGGAGAAGGATTGCCCGTTGCCCAGACTTCTTCCCAGGGCGTGCCAGGCCTCAAGGTGATGACGGATGCGTGCTGAGGTTTGTCCTTGTGGAGGTTTTCCAGGGCGCCTCCTCTCAGGTGGAGGCGAGCAGCCTGGATCGGGTCTTGATGAGACACCACCACGACCTCCCCGGCGGGGTTCGAGGCGCTCAACCGTTGGATGACGCCGGCGATGCGCCTGGCAAGCTGTGACAGGGTTTCTGGCGCAAAGTCCAGGTCGGCAGGGTGCTCGAGATAGGCCGACAACTCGCCTCCGAAGACGCCATCGAGTTCGTCCCAGCGAGTTCCGGCCCAACGGTCGAGCAGTGCCCACTCGGTGAGACCTGGCTCTACGACAACCGAGATCGAGTATCGCGATGCGATTTCACCTGCTGTCTCCAACGCACGTTGCAGCGGCGAAGAATAAACCGCAACCACCGGACGGTTTTTCAGGTGTTCGGCAGCCGCACGGGCCTGGAGGCGGCCGCGTTCCGTCAAGGAGAAACCGGGAAGCGATGCGTAAACCAGGTCGTCGGGATTGTGGGTTTCGCCGTGCCGGATCAGGTGGACTAGGGCGCTCATGGGGCCCGGATCGTAGTGGTCGGGCGTGGATCGGCCTATGTGGGCCATGGTCGGGTCCTCCGACGTCGAACTACTGTTCGTTGATGCCCGAGTGGTCAGAGTCGATCCTCCATGTCGACATGGACGCGTTTTATGTCGAGTGTGAGCGGCTGCGCCGGCCGGAGCTCGACGGTGTTCCGGTTGCTGTTGGTGGACGTTCGCAGCGCAGCGTCATCGCTTCTGCCAGCTACGAGGCTCGTGGTTTTGGCGTGGCGTCGGCGATGCCAACGGTGGCGGCGATGAGACGATGCGCCGAGCTGGTTGTGATCCCACCCGACCACTCCGAATACGCACGCATTTCCGAGATGGTCTTCGCAGAGTTCAGGAGGTTCACCCCGTTGGTCGAGGGCTTGGGTCTGGACGAGGCGTTTCTCGATGTCGCTGGTCTGCGACGTCATTATTCGGATGCGACCGCCGTTGCTCGAGCAGTACGCGAGCGTGTTCGAGGTCAGATCGGCTTGCCCTGCTCGGTTGGGATCGCCGCCAACAAGTTTGTCGCAAAGCTCGCATCGGCGCATGCCAAACCTGATGGGTTGCTTCACGTTGGCGCCGATGACCAGGTGGGCTTCATCCGCTCTCTACCCCTGAGGGCTTTGTGGGGGGTGGGTCCGGCCACACACGCAGCGCTTGCCCGCATGGGTATTTCGACGATCGAGGAACTGGCGCAGACCGATGTGGCCAGCCTTGGCCGAGGGCTTGGAGACGGACTTGCCCGTCATCTGATGAACCTCGCCAACGGGATCGACGGCAGGAAAGTGGAAACGGTCTCAGAGAGCAAGTCGGTTTCCGCGGAAGAAACCTTCGACACGGATCTCGAACCAGGAGCCGTTCTGGATCAAGTGCTTCGGCGCCAGGCCGATCGTGTTGCCTCTCGCCTTCGCCGGTCCGGCCTCAAGGCGAGAACAGTCACCGTCAAGGTTCGGTTCTCCGATTTTTCGACTGTCACCCGTTCTGAAACTCTGAGTGTCTCGACCTCGAATGACATCGAGATGTTTCGGGTTGCGCAGCGACTCCTGGCAAGGGCGACCACCAAAGGCGTTCTGGTGCGCCTCCTCGGCCTCGCCGCCACCGGTTTTGATCAAGAGGACGGGTCACAACTCGAACTGCCGGTGGAGCGCGACCGTGGCGAATTGGATCAAACCATCGACGCCATCCGGTCGCGATTCGGGTCTGCGACCATCGGTCCGGCCAGTTCCGTCGAGTCTTGAATTCCTTCGTCTCTGCTGGTCCCATTCCGTTGTGAGGGTCGTATACTCCCTGTCAACAGACCCCACGGATTGGCAATGTCACTGGACGACAGAGAGCAACAGATTCTCGCTGAAATCGAGCGGCAGTTCTACGCGGACGATCCAGATCTGGCGAATGCAGTAAAGAACATAGAGCGCTTCGGTCGCTTCGGGGTTCGACTGCCATTGGTCGGACTTGTCGTCGGTATCGCCGTCCTGCTTGCGACTTTTACGACGAGTCAATTCGTGGGCGCCTTGGGTTTTGCACTGATGGCGGTGTCGGCGACGGCACTGGTCCACGGTATCCGGAGCCGGGGAGGGCTTCGCAGTGGAGGGGAAAGAGGTCCCGACGACAGCCGTCGCGGTGGTCTCGACTGGCTCCGACGACGTCAGTGACACTCGGCTAGAGTGACCCCTCGCCGACCGCCCACCAACCGCTGAATCGGGTGGAGCATCGGCACGAGAGAGGAAGTTTGATCGCCGCACGCGGCGATCCTGAGATGATTGAGGGCTGAGTGCACGAGGGTTTCACCGCTGAGCAGGCATGCCGATTGACCAACTGCACGCATCACCAACTCCGCTACTGGGACAGAGTGAATCTCGTCCGGCCGAGCCTGCAGGGCACAGGCGGACGACCGGGAGTGCGCCGGCTCTACTCATTTCGCGATCTGGTCGCACTGAGGGTCGTCCGTAGCCTTCTCGACAACGGGATGTCACTGCAGAGGGTCCGTCGTGCATGGGACTACCTCCGGCGCAATGCCGACATGGACGGACATCTGGCCGAGGTGAAGTTGGTGACGGACGGGTCGACGATCTTCGCCGTCACCCATGACGAGGGCGAAGTGCTCGACGCATTGCGTCAGGGGCAACTCGCATTTTTTGTCGCGATCGACGAGATCGCTCGTTCGGTCGAGGAGGACGTGAGCCACTTCGAGTTGGACCGAGCTTCTTTTCTGGATCTGTTGCGTCAGTCAGAAGACGAGATCGTCGAGGAGCAGGCGAGCGGTTCCTGAGTTCAGTCCCGGTTGAGTGTCTCAACCAGGCGGCGAGGGGCGGCCCAGCCGAGGAGTCGGCGTCCGCGGGACGCTCGTGTCACAACCCAGGAATCAGCCGAGCTGAAGGCATCAGAAACGTCGCCGCGGATTGGACCCTCTGACACCGCCGCCGTCACCAGCGCCGCAAGAGGGAGCAACTCCTTGCCTTTTTCGGCTGCAAGCTCGAGCGGCGTTCGATGCGCAGGGACCAGTTCACCGAGATCGGCAAGACGCACTGTGATCTCCTCCCAGGCAGCGGTTATGTCTCCATTGCGGAGTCGTGAGATCCTGCGCCGCCGCGCCAGAAACTTCGCCACCGGGGTGGTGGCCATCGCCAGGAGCATGCCGCTCACCCACCAGGTCCAGCCCGGAACTGAGAAACCCGTCGCGAGACCGTCGGATGTGCCGCCCTGGATGTCCCGAAGATCGACGTCGGGAAGGTTGAGCGGACGATCGCTGCCAGGTCCGGCGGCGGACGAGTTGCCAGGCTCCGCCGGCGCCGGCACGTACGATCGCGGGTCGAAACCGAGCTCTGTCTCATTGAGCGAGGGGTTGATTCCGTCGGAACGAGGCGTGGGATCGAAGCGCACCCATCCCTGGCCGTCCATCCACAACTCGACCCAGGAATGAGCATTTCGTTCTCTGACCACGATCAGTTCGCTGCCATCAGGTTGGATCGTTGCCTCTCCGGGCGTAAAACCGAGCACGACCCTGGACGGAACCCCCACGGTCCGGGCCATCACTGCCATCGCGGTAGCAAACTGTTCGCAGTAGCCGGTCCGGAAGTTCCGACTGGATGGATCCAAAAGCCAATCTTCGAGATCGAGTGCAGAGTGACCCGTCGAAACATCGGTCGAGTAGACAAAAAGTTCGGAGTCTCGGAAAAAGGCCTCCAGGAGGACAGCCCTCTCAAAGTCGGTCGACGCCGCATCGGTGACCTCCTCTGCGAGGTCGTCTATCTCAGGCGGAAGTTTGTCAGGGAGGCGCAGGTAGAAGGCAGGGTCCTCGAGCCGCAGTGTGGCTTGGGCCGGTGCCGGCGTCAGTCCAGAAACCTGGCGGTCAACCGCCTCTTGGAATAGTGGAGTCAGCCGCCCGTTGTTGCTGGCGAGAGCAGCCACGTCAGGTAGCGGGACGTCGGCCTGAAATTCGTATTCCCAATCCGATCGCAACGCCAGGTCCAATCTCACGGATCCGTCGGAGCGCACGAGAAAACCTTCCGAAATCCTGTCAACCGATGACTCGAGTGCAATCGGTGAATAAAGCGTTGGGAGTATCTGCCCGCGCAGTCCGAGAATCCTGACTCGGGACGAGACTCTGACCGAAGGGCCCTGGAACCGCTGGAGCGGATCCTCCCAACGCTGACCGTTTTTGTAGGTGGGAAGGGCCGACGGCAGCCAGTTGGTGCCGTCGAATTGATCGAGCGTGATCAGGTTCCAGTAGAGAGCGTCTGCGGAAGGTGCCGATTCGCTGAGTGTGGCGATGAACATCGGGTCGTCGCTGAGGCTGACAACGCTTTGTTGAAGGCCGACAAACGGATTGAGGGCGGTGCCGCCGCCATAGAGGCCGCCAAGGCCGGTAGATGCTCGCCACCGAACGGATCCCCCTTCCGGCACCTGATCGCCGAGAGCGACCGGTGCAACCACTCCAACAGCAGCCAGGGCGGCCAGGACAACGGCAGCCATGGCTCCCGATCGCCGGGGGAGGGGTCGGCCATCCAGACGCGCAAACCGGCCCACCGCCCGAGAGGACCTGTCTCCGACGGACAGAACGGTTGCGGCGGTGACCACCACCAGGCCCACCGTCCACCACATGGACGCCGGGATTCGGTCGATCGTGGCCAGTTGGAGGTAGAAGATCACCAACGGAGCGAGAGCCCACAGGCTGCGGTCACGGGCCAGGGAAGCCGCGGTCCAGCCGGCGAGACCCCAAATCGCAGCCGCAACCAGGGCAATCAGACCCGGAACCGCTAGCACCGGGGCTGCCCCATAGCGGAGAAGTTCGAACCCGTATCCGAGCTCTTCGACTGCCACGGGGAGGGTTTCTCCGGTGGGGGCGAGACCACCGTCGAACGTTGTGGTCGCCGCCAGGCGAACGATCAACAGGGTGACTCCTGATAGATGGATCAGGATCGACGTCAAAGGCCGCAGCCGCATCGTGTGCGCGACAACCGAGATCGTGATCCCTGCCACCGCCGCCACCGCCACCGGCAACCACCAGGCAGTCCCGTCGACCAGCCCATTGAGCCGGCCAACGCACATGGCGAACGCGATCGATGCTGCTATCGGGCCGGTGAATCTGCCCATTGGCTTCCTAACGCTTGGGTCCATCCATCTGCCCAAGGTTCTCCAGGGCGTCTCTCGATGGTCGGCACTCCGGACCTGTGCATCGCCGCCAAAACAGGCGAGGCGGTCTCGGTTGCGCACAACGCGATCGAGATTCCGTAGTCCTGACCCAGGAGTCGAATCACGTCAGCCACCTCGGGATCGGGGGTGCCGGTCACAACTACCAGTGCTCCACCGCCTCCCTTTTGTCGAAACCGAGACGCCACAAGCCTCAAATCGAGACGGTCGCGAGCTTTGGCCATTGCCAGCTGTTCCATCACCGTCACATTGTGGGTCGTGGGGACCGGATCGACCCCTCCGGCCCATACCAGGGAGTCGTAGCCGGCGTTCGCGAAATGAACGACGAGTGACGCCGTCGCCCTCACCGCGTGTTCGAAGCATGGAGCGTTCTGATACGCGTCGCGCCTCAGGTCGAGGAGGATCAGGGCTCGTTGCTGCCACGGTGTTTCCATCTGGCGGATGAGGAGCTGGTCACGTTTGGCCGAGGAACGCCAATGGATGAAGCGCAAGTCGTCACCGTCGACGTACTCGCGAAGTGTGAAGAAGTCCTCGCCGCCCCGATTCGAGAACTCGGGTCTTGCAGCCTGCATCGTCGGATCCTTGCCTCGAGCGATCGGAAAACCAACCAAACTCTCGGTGGCGGGGTACACCACGAGTCGGTCCTCCCCTGGAACCGTGACGGTTTTGGTTGCAAGCCTTGCCGGGTCAGAGATCTGCACGGTGGCAGGACCCACCGGATACACGCCACGGGGACGACAGATGATTCGATAGGTGGCAGTGATCGTCTGGCCCCGTTTCAATCTGGCGACCTCAAAATCTGCAGCGCCCAGCGGCCCCACCTGATCGGAGATACTGAGGTTGAATGCGGTACGCCGCCCAATGTTCGTGATCCGAACTCTCACCTCGGCGGTGTCGCCTTCATGGACGAGCGCCGGAATCAACTGGCGGATGATGGCGAGTGTTGGCCTCCCCAAAGCCGTGAACCAGTAGGCGAGGATGCTTCCGGCGGTCAGAACCGAACCGGCAGCAAGGAGTTCGCCCTCACCGAGCAATACCCAGAGCGCGATGGAAGCGGCCCCTGCACCGAGGACACCCCAACCGCGATCGGTCATGTAGCGACCCGGGAGGCTCCCGGGACACGCAAGGAGCCCAGCACGGAGTCGATGACCGATGCCACGGTCGTTCCGCGCATCTGCGCCTCCGGACGAAGAGCCATGCGGTGCTCCAGGACGGCTGGGGCCAGCGATTTCACATCGTCGACGATCACAAATTCGCGGCCAACCGATGCCGCTCTGGCTCGGGCCAATCGCTGAAGGTTGAGGGCGGCGCGGGGCGATCCGCCCAAGAGGATTTCACCGTGTTCGCGGGTCAGGTTGACGAGATCGACGATGTATTCCTTGATCGAGGTGGCGACGTGGACTCGTCGAGCGATCGCAACCAGTTCGTGAACGGTCTCCACGGCAACAACCGGGGCCAGATCGAGAAAGGTGGAGCGGATGCCATGGGCGTCGAGCATCTCCAGTTCCTTTTCTCTGGACGGGTAACCGATGCGCACGCGCATCATGAATCGATCGAGTTGGGCTTCAGGCAGGGGATAGGTTCCCTCGTGCTCGATCGGGTTCTGTGTCGCCAGAACCATGAAGGGATCCGGTAGTGGACGGGTGATGGCATCTGTGGTGATCTGGCGCTCTTCCATCGCCTCCAATAGTGCCGATTGGGTCTTGGGGGAGGCGCGGTTGATTTCGTCTCCGAGGACGATGTTGGCTGCGATCGGACCCTCCTTGAATACGAACTCGCTGCGAGCTCGGTCCCATACCTGGACACCGGTCACGTCCGAGGGGAGGAGGTCGGGTGTGAACTGGATGCGGTGAAAGGAGCAGTCCACGGAACGGGCAAGTGATTTCGCCAGGAGGGTCTTTCCGACACCTGGTACGTCCTCCACCAGAACGTGGCCTTCTGCGACCAGGCACAACAGCACCGATTCGATGGCCTGCCGTTTTCCCTGGATCACCTGTTCAACGTTGGAGGCGATGGTATCGAACTGACGCTCGAACCACCGGACCTGTTCCTCATCGAGACTCTGCAAAAGTCACTCCTCGTGGTGAATGTCGTCAAACTCTACCCCTGGTGCTTCGATAGCCTCCAGGTATCTTGTTATGTCAACGGAGCGGTCAGGGTGTCTTGGGCATCGGTTGGAACGCCGTTTCTGGGTCGGCCTCTGTCGCAGGGTCGGGGGCCCACTCGGTGAAGAGAGACTGGGAGATGGGCTGAATGGGTGTGTTAGGGCAAACAGTGCAATCGATGCCAGAGGCCATGCGTGCCTTGGTCACCTTCCGCTCTCGCGGAGGCCTGCTCCCGTCACGCCCGTACCTCGCCTGGCGCACTGCGACAGCATATGGAACGCCCCAGCGTCCGGAGCGGCGGGATGTGGTTGCGTTCTTGCTGTGGCGACGAGGTCAGCGGAGGCTACAACCATGAATATGGGACTCGAGCAGCGACTGCGATCCGTTTCCGGGGTTGCCGGGTTGCGCATCGACCTCGGCAAAGATGGTCTCGAAGGTATCCACGTCTCGATCGACGAGGGGACTGACGAAGGAGTCATCCTCGAGGAGATCCGCCGCATTCTCGTTGCATACGGTCTGCGATCGCGTCCCGGTGGGGTTCTCGAAGGGACCGACTCGGCGCCGCTGCCCGACAAGGTGTGGCTAGGAGAACGAGAGGGGAGGGCGGCAGCCCGCCTCACATATGGGAGCAGGGTGGTGGAAGGCTTCGGCGATCTGAGTTGGGATGGCGCGGCGGACGCAGTGCTTGCCGCGGTCGCGAGCTACGCCGGGTTCGGTGTTCCGGATCGGATCAACACTTCACGTCAGAGACTCGGAGACCGCGACATCGTGGTGGTGTTGCTCGGAGCGAACACGAGCAGAACGGCTTCGGTGGCAATCGCCGACTCCGGACTTGCCGACGCTCTCGTCAGGGCCGTAACGGGCGCCTTGAGCGATCTGGCGGGAGAACTTCCCACCATTGACATCGTCGACCGGTAGGCTGCTCCGAATCGGAGGCAGTGGTGTCAGGTTCCCTTGTGCTCAACGCAAGCTACGAACCTCTGTCCGTGGTGAATGCGCGGCGGGCGGTGGTGTTGGTTCACCGCGGGAGAGCGGTCGTCCTCGAAGCGCGTGACGAAACCTGGAACGCCGAGACCGTGTCTTTCACCGTTCCTTCAGTGGTGAAACTGACCGCTTACGTCAGGGTGCCGCATCACCGCGCTACCCCGGTAACACGGAGGGCCGTTTTCGGAAGAGACGGTTTCCGCTGCCAATACTGTTTGGGTTCTGCCGAGAGCATCGACCATGTGATCCCCCGGTCACGGGGCGGCCAGCACGTCTGGGACAACGTCGTTGCATGTTGTCGTCGCTGCAACACCAGAAAAGGAGACCGGCTCCCCGAGGAAGCGGGTTTCTCGCTCGCCCGCAAACCGTCGATGCCCAGTCATCACACCTGGGTCTACGCCTCTTCCGGCTACACCCTCGACCCCTCGTGGCATCCCTACCTACTCCCTGTGAGCGCCTGACACCACTCCGGTCTGCGTCCTCTCGTTTGTTGCCTGCGTTCTTTGCAACCGTTGATCTCTGATCGGCGTTTCCGACTGTGATCTGAAACCGGGCTTTCGGCCTCCCGCGTCGGTCGGCTCCCATTTCTGTCACCACTCCGCCCCCACTGGTCCGCCGAATGGGGCGCTGTGGCGTCCGGTGGTAGAAGGTGGCGCGAAGTTGCTTGCAAGTGGGGCAAAGTGGGTTATAGTGCCGAACGGAAGGACGGCAGCTGGTTTTGACAGACAGGACTGATCGCTCGTGTTGGTCGGTGAGTATTTCCACACGCTCGATAACAAAGGGAGGGTTGTGATGCCCGCTCGTTATCGCGACGACCTCAACGACGGATGTGTTCTCACCAAGGGCCGCGATCACCAGTTGGTCATCTACCCGACAGACGCCTACAAGCGCAAGGCGGAGTTGATGGAAGAACTGCCCGACACCTCGATCGCCCGCCAAGAGCGGAGGACGTTTTTTGGTTCTTCCGATCACCAGATGATGGACAAGGCGGGCCGGATCCTCGTCAAGCAGGAACTTCGAGACTGGGCGGGGCTCGAACTGACCGAAGAGATCGCCCTCGTCGGAGTCAATCGCAGCATCGAAGTCTGGAATCGGACCAAGTACCTCGAGGCGCGTGAGAAGGCAGAGGAGTCCTATGTGGGCGAGGAGGTTTCGCCGGTGATCTGATCGACTCGAGGCTCTGGCCTATTGCCAGCCCCCCGGAACCAACGGAAGGCCCCTGACTCCGCCCGCTTCCTTTGGTACCAGCGCCCGGGGGGCTGGCAATGGCCCAGGACCCTGAACCCGGTACTCGGTACCACGAACCGGTCATGGCCGAGGAAGTGGTGGCGCTGTTGTCGGAGATGAGAAACGGAATTGTGGTCGACGCCACCTTCGGCGGCGGAGGCCACAGCAAGAGACTGATGGAGAGCATGAGCGGAGCGACCTTGATGGCGGTAGATCGAGACCCGGCGGCCAGAGCCAACGGCAAGGCAATCGGCGTCGAGGTCCTTGCGGGCAACTTCGCCGATCTCGCTGAGATTCTCGAATCTGCCGGCGTCGAATCGGTCGCCGGGGTCCTGTTCGACTTCGGAGTTTCCTCCCGCCAACTGGACGATGGCGACCGAGGATTTTCATACCGGCACGACGGCCCCCTCGACATGCGGATGGACCCGGACTCCTCAGGCCCCACAGCAGCCGATCTCGTCAACACGCTCGACGCAAGGGATCTGGCCCGAATCATTCGGGTCTACGGAGAAGATCAACAAGCGGGCCGGATCGCCAGGGCGATTGTTTCGTCGCGGCCGATCGACTCCACCAAAAGACTCGCCGAAGTGGTGGCCGGTGCCGTGCCGGCCGCGGTCCGCCGCAAGGGTCATCCGGCTCGCAAGACATTCCAGGCTCTGCGTATGGAGGTCAACGGAGAACTCGATGCGATCGAGCAGGGAGTGGAAGATGCCCTGCGGTTGTTGGCGGTAAACGGCAGGGTCGTCGCAATCTCTTATCACTCGCTGGAGGACAGGCTGATCAAGCGCCGGTTCGCAACCGCGATCGCCGGGTGCACCTGTCCACCAGGACTTCCTATCTGCGGTTGTGGAGCACAGGTTCGATTCCGCCTGCTGACTCCCAAGCCGATGCGTCCCGGTCCGGACGAGATCACCCGCAACCCGAGATCCCGCAGCGCCAGGCTCCGGGCCATCGAGAGGATCGCGGCATGACCGCCCGGCCGGCACGCTCGGCTCGACCACAACCGCGTTTGCGGGTGGTGCGGGGCACCAAACCGAAACGACGTCTGGGACTCAGTCCGTGGTTGGCTTTTTCAATGGTTGTGATCGTTTCGATGTTCGGCATGGTGATTGCGCGGACAACCTTGGATCGCGGTGCGGTCGAACTTGCCCAACTCAGCACCCAGATCGAACGCGAGCAGGCGACGGCCGAGGAACTCGAACTGCAGATCGCATCGCTTCAATCTGCATTGCGGATCGGGCCGCTGGCAGAAGAAATGGGAATGGTCTATCCGAGCGACCGGCAAGTTCTGCTGATGGACGGGGTAACACCCGACCAGCCTGTTCCTGGAGTCGACCCGGAGGACGACGTGCGTCTCGCTTCGGGATCTCAACCGTGAGTGGATTCGCCATTGCGGTGCACCGCTGATGGCGGCCCGGCCCGCGGTTCGTAGGCGAACCCCAGGACAGGCAAGGGTTGCCACACTTGGCACTTTCCTGATGCTGACGTGGGCCTTCCTCGGATTCAAGCTCTTTCAGGTCCAGGTGGTCGAGGCGGCCGAACTCGGTTCGATGGGGCTCGAACAGCGCGTGCGAACATTGGTGCTCGAGGCGCCGAGAGGCACAATTTTCGATCGGAACCTCGACCCGCTCGCGCTGACCGTCGATGCCAAGGCGATCTTTGCCGTGCCGGCGGAGATGGATGACCCCCTATACGCGACTCAGGTGGTGGCGGGAATCACCGGGCAATCGGTCGAACGTGCCCGCGAAAACGTCGGAAAGAGTGAGACCTTCGCTTATCTCGCCCGCCAGGTCGACACCTCGTTGGCCGATCTCGTCGTCGCGCAGCAGTTGCGAGGTGTTTATGTCATCGACGAACCGAAACGGGCCTATCCGGCGGGTGCGATGACGTCGTCCGTCGTCGGACTGGTGACGACGGACGAAAACGATCGAATTACGGGTCTCGAGGGTCTCGAACTGGTCTATGACGAACAATTGAGCGGCGATCCCGGACTGGTTCGATACGAAGCGGCGGCTTCCCAGGTGCGGGCAATTCCGCAGGCGGCGATTCTCGAGGAACAGCCGGCGCGGCGGGGCAACGACCTGATATCGACGATCGATTCTGCGTTGCAGTACACCGCGTACGACGTTTGTCGACGACGCCTAGAGGTGACCGGCGCGGTGGGCTGTTCCATAGTTGTTTTGGAGGTCGAGACGGGTGAGGTGCTGGCCCTGGTCGAGGCTCCGGCGTTCGATCCTGTCACTCGCGCCGTCGTCGACCCGGTCGTCGAGACCCAGACGCGTTACTCCAACTTTGTCGTGCGGGGTACGTATGAACCGGGATCGGTACAAAAGCTCATCACGGTTGCCTCGGCAATCGACGCCGGGGTCGTCGATGTCGACACGGTGATCCCGAACGTGGGCGACGTGATCGAAACGACTCCGGGCGCCTGCCTGTCGAGTGACGACGACATTTACGGCTGCTTCAAGGACTCGAGCCCGCATGCCACAGAGGACATGACGGTCCAGCAGATCTTTACGCGCTCCTCCAACGTCGGCACCATCAAGATCCAACAGCGAGTCGGGGTAGACATCCTTGGCGACTACATGGATCGCTTCGGCCTCGGCCGGCCGACCGGAATCGACTACAACGGCGAAGCCGCAGGCTCGTTCGTTTTGGATCCGTCGTGTAGCTCGTGTCAGGCCTCCGCGGCCATCGGATATGGAGTTGCCGTCTCGCCACTGCAGATGGCCGCCGCCTACGCCGCCATCGGAAACGACGGTATCTGGATCAGACCGTCGCTGGTGCGGGCCATCGTGGACCAGGATGGAAACACCACGTATCTGCAGTCAACTTCTCACCAGGTCGTTTCCGAACGAACCGCCTGGGTCATGCGGCAGATTCTGGCCGACGTGATCACCGACGGCACCGGGGCCGCGGCCAAGGTGGACGGGTATCGAGTCGGTGGGAAAACGGGAACCGCTTTGATCCTTGGTGCCGATGGTCGTTACACCGATCAAACCAGAGCCTCCTTTGTAGGCATGGCCCCCATCGACGATCCCAAACTGGTGGTTGCCGTCCTCATCGACCAGCCCTCCTATGAATACCGATACGGCGGGGCCGCGGCCGCTCCGGCATTTGCCGAGGTGATGGAGGCTGCGCTCAACCAACTGGGAGTGATTCCCGATGCCCTCGAAGGGTGAGTCGCTAGCTCGCCTCGCCAAAATCACCGGGGGTTCCGTCATTGGCGATCCCGAGATCGTTGTACGGGACGTGACCCACGACAGTCGCCATGTCATCGCCGGGGGAATGTTTGTGGCGATCCGGGGTGGTCAGGCAGACGGGCACGACTTCGCAGACGTCGCCATAAGGGCGGGGGCATCTGCTCTGATGGTCGAGCGCCCGCTCGAACTGCCCATCGCTCAGTTGGTCGTCGTCAACACGAGGTCGGCGATGGCGGGGGCGGCGGCCGAGGTCCACGGGCATCCCAGCCGTCGGCTGAGAATGGCCGGGATCACGGGAACCAATGGCAAAACGACATCCACCTTCTTGCTCGAATCGATCGCCAAAGCTGCCGGAGAAACGACAGGGCTGATAGGCACGGTGGTGACTCGAATCGGGACAGACGTCATACCGAACGTCAGAACCACTCCCGAGGCGTCCGACTTCCAACGTATTCTGGCGTTGATGGTCGACCGCGGTGTCGGCGTCGCCGCCGCCGAAGTCTCATCGCACGCTCTGGCTCAGGGCAGGGTCGATTCGAGTTGGTTCGAGGTGGCCGCATTCACGAATCTCTCGCCCGACCACCTCGACTTCCACGGAGACATGGAATCCTATTTCGATGCCAAGGCTTCACTGTTTCAGGCCGATCGTGCAGGAATCGCGGTGGTCAATGTCGATGACCCGTACGGGCGGAAGCTGTTGCCTCGCCTGGCGATGCCCGTCATCACCGCTGGTCGTGACGCCGACGTGTCTGCATTCGTGGTGGCGGCGACAGCCCGAAGCCTGCGGATCCGGCTCCGGCTCCCGGCTTCGGACGAATCCGAGTTGACTCTTCCAATGGGCGGGCGTTTCAACGCCGAGAACGCACTGTTGGCTGCTGCCTGCGGGGTCGGGTTGGGTTTTTCCCCCGAACAGATCGTGGCGGGCCTCGAACAGGCCCCGCCGATTCCAGGCCGCTTCGAGATCATCTCCGGCGACAGGCCATTTTCGATACTCGTGGACTATGCACACACTCCCGCCGGGGTGGAGGTCGTGGTCGACACCATTCGGGCCGACGTGACCGGGCGGGTGCTCGTGGTCATGGGAGCGGGGGGTGACCGTGACAAGGGCAAACGAAAAGCGATGGGCGCGGCCGCCGCCAGAGCCGACGTGGTGATCGTGACCTCCGATAACCCGAGATCCGAGCCGCCAGATGCCATCATCGAAGACATCATGACTGGGATTGACGCGTCGCTCCGACCAATTGTGGAGCCCGACCGGGCCAGAGCAATCGAGCTCGCGGTGGGTATGGCCGAACCAGGGGACGTTGTCCTGATACTCGGCAAAGGGCATGAACGGGGTCAGGAGATAGGCGGAAGGGTGCTTCCCTTCGACGACAGAGAAGTGGCGAGAGCTGCGATCAGCCGGAGATCCGGTTGATTGCCCTGCTCACTGCCGCCGCCGTTTCAATGGCGATCTCGATATTTGCGACCCCGCTCGCCATCAATTACTTCCGGAGCCGCTCCATCGGGCAGTTCATTCAGGAAGAGGTCAAGGACCACCAACACAAACAAGGCACACCGACCATGGGCGGGGTTGTCTTTGTGGTTGGCGCCGTTGTCGCGTACCTAGTCGCCCACCTGCGCGTGTGGTCGCCGGTCGAGGGTTTTGATTTTGCGATCAGGGACTTCAGCGCAGGCGGTCTCCTGGCCGTCATGGCACTGGTCGGTATGGCCTTCATCGGTTTCCTCGACGACTACGTCAAGCACACTCACAAACGTTCCCTCGGGCTCAGCATCAAAGCCAAATACGCCGGTCAGCTGTTGATTGCGGTGGGTTTCGCCTGGGGTGCCAGCGCCACCGGGGTCTCGACCGACCTGTCACTCGCTCGATCGCTCGGAATCGATCTCGGACCACTTTTTGCAGTCCTCGTTCTTCTCATGATCACCGGCTTTGCCAACGGAGCCAACTTTGCCGACGGGATGGATGGCCTGGCGGCCGGTTCGGGGGCGCTGATGTTCGGGGCGTACACCATCATCGGATTTTGGCAATTCCGAAATCCGGCCGTGTACGAACTCGCTCCAGGCGTTGACGCATCCGACCTTGCGGTGGTGTCGGCTGCCATGTTGGGAGGATTGCTCGGTTTTTTGTGGTGGAATGCGGCTCCGGCGCGCATCTTCATGGGGGACGTTGGCTCCAACGCGATCGGCGCCGTCCTGGCGGCACTTGCGATCCTCTCGAACACCCAGCTCTTGCTCGTGATCATCGCAAGCCTCTACGTTGCGGAGAGCGCTTCGTCGGCAATTCAGATCCTCTGGTTCAAGAGCACAGGGAACCGTGTCTTTCGAATGGCTCCGCTCCACCATCATTTCGCGTTGGGAGGCTGGCCGGAAACCACGATCGTGGTCCGATTGTGGATCGTTGCCGGCATCGGTGTTGCACTCGGTTTGGGTCTCTTCTACAGCGATTTCATCAGGGCCGGGGGCCTTTTCTGATGAGATTATTGATCGTGGGCGCTGCCGTCTCCGGTCTGGCGGCAGCTCGGCTCGGGCGAAGGCTCGGTCACTCGGTCGCAATCTACGATCATGACCCCTCCCGCACCGCCGACATCATTGGTCAGGGGTTCGGGGCTGTGGTCGGGGACTGGGATGTCACATCTCTCGGTGGCATCGATCTCGTGGTCGCGAGTCCTGGGGTGCCGGAGCGGGCTCTTCCCTTCACCCACGCCAACGAACTCGGAATTCCCGTGATCAGTGAAATCGAGTTTGCTTGGCGTGAACTGACTGCTCCCACGGTGGCGGTAACGGGGACGAACGGCAAAACCACAGTCACCTCCCTCATTTCATCGATGCTGGTGGCGTCGGGATACAAAGCTCCGGCTCTCGGCAACATCGGTGATCCGCTATCGGACGCGGTTGGGAGCGATATCGACATCGCCGTGGTCGAGATCTCCAGTTTCCAACTCCGTTTCGTGTCCGAGTTCAATCCACACATTGCTGTCGTGACAAACGTTGCGCCCGATCACCTGGACTGGCATGGCTCGTTCCAGGCATACCTCGACTGCAAGGCCAACATAATCGCCCGTCATGATGACGGTCAGGTGCTGGTTGTGGACGGCGACGATGAGGGAGCACTCCAGATCGCCGGGAGGACAAGAGGGGTGGTAGCGGCCGTTTCTGGTCGACGGCGCCTGGAAGCCGGTGGGGTCGATGGTGAACATCTCTGGTTTGGCCGGCATGCGGTTCCACTGGCTCATCTGCAGGTCAGTGATCAGGCCTTCCTCGTGGATTTGGCGATGGCGGCGGTGGCGGCCGTCCACGCGAGCGCCGATCCGGATGGAGTCCGGTCAGTGCTGCGATCGTTCGCGCCGGGAGCACACCGTCGAACGATGGTTGGCAAGATCGGCGGCGTTGCCTACATCGACGATTCCAAGGCCACGAACCCGCACGCGGCGCTGGCGGCGATTCGTGCCTTCCCGTCCGTGGTTCTGATTGCAGGTGGTCTCGCCAAGGGACTCGACGTCGAACCGCTGGCCATTGAGCCGAACGTGCGGTTTGTGGTGGCAATCGGGACCTCGGCAGATCGGCTTTTGGCTGCGCGGCCCGCCGAGAGTGTTCGAGCAACTTCTATGAAGGAGGCAGTGGAGGCGGCCCACGCCGCGGCCACCCCTGGGGACACCGTTTTGCTCGCTCCTGGTTGTGCGAGTTTTGACATGTTCGAGTCGTACGGAGCGCGAGGTGACGCGTTTTCGGAAGCCGTCCGAGCCATGATGGAGTTGGAGGGATCGACCAAGTGAGCGCGAACGTAACTTCGATAGCAGAGATCCGGGCCGCAGCTCGCCGTCAGTCGGACCGTGCCGTAGCGGCCAACCGGCAAGTCACCCTGCTCTTGCTGATCGTTGGAACGCTGCTCGTGATCGGCCTCACCGAGACGATTTCGGCTGCGTCGACGGTTGAGATCCGAGAGCAGGTCGAGAGATTCTCCTATTTCAAAAGGCAATTGATCGGCGTCGGACTCGGCACCGTTGTTCTATGGCTCGCGGCCAAGGTTCCATATCAGACCTACCGTCGTCTTGCGATTCCTCTCTACGGAGGAGTGGTTGGACTACTCGTTCTCGTACTGATCGTGGGCCGTCGGGCGGGCGGAGCAATAGCCTGGATCGACCTCGGGCCGGTATCGTTTCAGCCCAGTGAGGTCGCCAAGTTCGGTGTGATCGTCACTCTGGCGATGGTCATGGAACGCAAGGCTCGTTCTCTCGAGACGTGGCTCCATTTTCTCGCGCCCGTGATCACAGTGGTTGGAATCGTTGCGATCCTGGTGATGTTGCAACCGGATCTCGGGACTTTGATCGTCATTGGAGCAGCGGCGATGGCGGTTCTGCTGACATCGAATGCACCTGTGCGTTATCTGATTCCTTTCGGGGTGCTCTCTTCCCTCACCGGGGTGCTCCTTGCGTACGCCGACACAGAGCGCTGGTCACGTCTGACGAGCTTCCTCAACCCATGGGCAGATCCTGGGGATTCGGGATGGCAGGTGATCCAGAGCTTTTACGCCCTCGGCAACGGTGGGTTGTTCGGAGTCGGTCTCGGCGCAAGCCGTGCCCGCTGGTATTACCTGCCGAACGCCCACACGGATTTCATTTTTGCCATCATCGGAGAAGAGACAGGGTTGGTGGGGGCGATGGCAGTGCTGTGCCTGTTTGGGTGCCTCACCGTCCTCGGGTGGTCTATCACCGCGAAGACAGTTGATCCGTTTGGAAGAATGCTCTCCGCTGGCATAGTCGCATGGATTTCGTTTCAGGCCGTGATCAACATCGGCGGTGTCCTCGGTGCCCTTCCCATCACCGGAATTCCGCTCCCGTTCGTTTCATTTGGTGGCACTGCCGTGATTGTGACGATGGGTGCGATCGGGGTTTTGATCAATATCGCCGGGCAGGCGCGCGGGGCCAAGGCTCGGTCGTGAGTTTTGGGATCGCCGCCGCCGGGACCGGCGGCCATGTGTTCCCGGCGCTGGCCGTAGGTGAGGCCCTCGTCGCCAAGGGAGTCGACCGTGGCCAGGTTCATTATTTCGGTGGCGACCGTCTGGAGGCCTCTGTGTTTCCGGCCGCCGGCTTCCCGTTCCACCAGGTCAAGTTACGCGGTTTGCAACGTCCTATGACGATCGGGAATCTCGGACTTCCCTGGGTCATGGCCAGGTCGGTTCAAGAATTGCGGCGGGTCATGCGGCAGGCCGGAGTGAAGGTGATTCTGGGCATGGGGGGTTATGCGACGCCGCCGGTGATTCTGGCTGCGAGGACTCTGGGGTTGTCGGCCGCCGTTGCCGAGCAGAACGCGGAGGCCGGACTCGGAAACAAGATCGCAATCAAGCTCGGCGCCGTGGGTTTTGGCGCGTTCCCGGAAACGGCAGGTATGAAAGGGGCGAGATGGGTTGGCAACCCGGTCAGGGCCGGTCTGTCCGTATTCGATCGAGCCGTTCTGAGACCCCAGGCTCTGGCGCACTACGGTCTCCGCCCTGACACCCCGGTCCTTGGCGTGTTCGGCGGGAGTCTGGGAGCCGGGGCAATCAACGAGGCCGTCGCCGGCTTGGTGAAAACGTGGACAGGAGATCCAATACAAGTCCTGCACCTGGTCGGCGAGAGGTTCGCCGACTCTCTCGAATCTGGCGATTCAGCCGATCACGTGACATGGAGGATCGTCGGATTCGAGCCACGGATGGAACTCTTCTATGCGGCCTCTGACTTGGTCGTCGCCAGGGCGGGAGGGGCGGTGGCGGAGCTGTCGGCGACCGGCACACCGGCGATCCTCGTGCCGGGGGTGTTTGGTTCAGGTCACCATCAGGTCGAGAATGCAAGGGTGTTCTCAGATCACGGTGCGGCAGTTGTGATGCCACAAGAAGACCTATTCCGGCTTTCGAGTGAGGCCAAACGCCTCCTATCCGACCATTCGGCCTTGACCGAGTTGAGAGCGAATCTGGCCTCCTTGGCTCGCCCGGATGCGGCCGCGGTGATCGCGTCCGAGATGCAGGCCCGCCATGGGTGACCTGGTCCCGTTCAAATCCGTACACATAATCGGAGTCGGGGGAGCGGGCATGAGCGCTCTCGCCCGCATGCTCGCCGGATCAGGCACCCTCGTCACTGGTTCCGATCTGTATCCAAGCCCGGCACTGAGCGAACTCGCCGAGTTGGGGTTGTCGGTGTGGTCTGGTCACGATCCGGAGCGAGCCGGGTTGGCCGAGCTGGTTGTCGCATCTTCTGCCATCCCAGAATCAGATCCTGAGTGGAAACGAGCGGCCACGGCGGGAATCACCAGGTGGCGCCGGCCGCGGCTTCTGGGAGAGATCAGCCGGGTGATCCCGACCGTGGGTGCAACAGGTACCCACGGCAAATCCTCTTCTGCCGCGATGATGGTCACGGCCCTGCGGGCGACCGGTCTCACTCCGTCGTTCGTGATCGGCTCCGATCTGATCGACCTTCGCACAAATGCCGGATATGGGACGGACGATCTATTCGTGCTCGAGGTCGATGAGGCGTTCGGGACGTTTGAAGAGCTGACCCTGTCAGGATTGATGGTGACCAACATCGAGGCCGACCATCTGGATCATTTCGGGTCGCTCGAGGAAATCGAAGCCGCTTTCGTCAGGGTGATGCGCAACGTGACCGGTCCCGTTGTTGCCTGCGCCGACGATCCGGGTTCGAGTCAGGCGGCCGAGCGCGCTTCGTCGCTGACATTCGGGGTCGACCCGGAATCGACATTCGTCGTCTCTGAGGTGGTCTCCGGCGGATCCCAGATGCGTTTTCGGGTCCGAGGACCGGATTGCGATGAGCAAGTGACACTCAACCGGCCCGGGATGCACATGGTGCGAAATGCGGCCGGGGTCATCGCTTTGGGCACGCTGCTCGGTTACCCGCCCGCCGGTTTGGCCGAAGGACTGGCGGCGTTCCACGGGATCCGCCGTCGGTTCGAAAATCGCGGCACCGTGGCTGGGGTCACGGTGATCGACGACTATGCCCACCATCCGACGGAAATTGCCGCGACATTGCGCGCCGCTCGCCCGATGGTGGGAGTCGGGCGTCTGGTCGCAGTGTTTCAACCCCATCTCTACAGCCGCACCGACCGCCTCCATCGCGAGTTCGGCTCTGCGTTGGCGTTGGCAGATCTCGTGGTGGTTTGTGATGTTTATGGCTCGCGGGAAACGCCGGTACCTGGTGTAACCGGCGAACTCGTGGCCGATGCCGCGGTCCGTGCGGGATCCGAGGATGTGCATTACGTTGCACACCGCGTCGACGTGGCACCGATCGTTCAGGGTCTGGTCAGGGTAAACGACCTGGTGGTGGTCATGGGCGCCGGCGACATCACCGCCACCGCGGGTGAGCTGATCGCAGCGCTGGGTTCGAGGTCATGAGCATCGACAGTCCGCTGGACGGGTTACATCTGATCCAGCGTTCGGTGCGACTGGCCGACTACACCACCTACAAACTGGGTGGCCCGGCGCGGTGGTACGCGGAGGTCGGGACACGAGAGGACCTTCAGGCAGTCGCGACTGCGATCGCCAGCTCACCGGTAGCTGTCTTGATCCTGGGTCGTGGCAGCAACCTCGTTGTTTCCGACACCGGGTTCGATGGCTTGGCACTGAGACTCGGCGGAGACTTCAGCCGGATCGAGTTCCACGATGACTCGATCGTCGCCGGTGCCGGTGTCCACTTGCCACTACTGGCAAGGTCTGCGGCCAACGCCGGCCGTCTCGGATTGGAGTTTTTCGTGGGGATCCCCGGATCGGTGGGTGGAGCTGTACGCCAAAATGCCGGCTGTCATGGTTCGGAAACTGTCGAGTGGCTCCAAACGGCCGAGGTGCTCGACCTCACGACCGCGCTCTTTTCGAATCGCGATTCCGATGAGCTCGATCTCGGCTACAGGCACTCGAACCTTGCCGCGCACGAACTGGTGACAGGTGCCGTTTTCGCTTTCGAGTTTGGTGAGCCATCGACGGGGCAAACCAGGATTCGTGAAGTCACCCGCTGGCGTAGGGAGAACCAACCAGGTGGCACGATCAATGCAGGAAGCGTCTTCAAGAACCCTCCGGGAGATCACGCAGGGAGAATCATCGAGTCGCTGGGTCTCAAGGGCTTTTCGATCGGGGGAGTGTCGGTGTCGGAACGGCATGCCAATTTTTTTGTTGCGTCCTCCGACGCAACTTCTTCCGATCTCTACGAACTGGTGCGGTCGGTGAGGAAGCGGGTTAGAGAAGAGACTGGTGTCGAGTTGGAACCCGAGCTGGTTTTTGCCGGAACATTCGAGGAAAGGTCCTGATGGATCCGCGTATCGCCGCCCGGCGGAGCCGGGTCCAGGAACAAAAGGCGCGAGGCAGCATGTCCCGTCTTCTGTGGCTTCTGGCCTTGGTTCTCGCCGGTGGCTTGATCGCGTGGCTGCTCCTGCGTGCTCCACTCTTTCAGATCTCGGAGATCGAACTGGTCGGAGTCGAACGTTCCGATCCGCAAGAAGAACTCACGGTCTCCGGCATCATCGTGGGCCAACCGATGATCCTTGCGGATCTGAGCGCGGCCCAGGAGACGTTGGCAACCGATCCATGGATCGCAGCAGTTGACCTGAGAAGGATTTGGCCCGACCGCATCGTCGTCGAATTCGGCGAACGCGAACCTGTTGCGATCGTGGAGTGTTCTGGGGCCACCGTGCTCGCCGATGGAAGCGGCATCGTCCTTCCGTCACCCGACGCAGCCACTTTCGACTTGGGGAGGATCAAAACTCCCAACCTCCCGTGCGAAAGTCTTTCCTCCGACCTTGGAGCAAGAATGGCCCTCGAGTTCCTGGCAGAACTACCGGAGCGGGTAGCCCGGAGTTCGACGTTGTTCAGCAGTCCCGAGGGCTGGGAAGCGACTGTGGCCGGATATCTCGTGCGACTTGGAGCAGCAGAGCATGGAGCGGAGAAGGCGAGAGCGCTGGAAGCGGTGCTCGTTGATCCTCCGGAGACGGGATCTGTGATCACTTTGGTGGCTCCGACCCGTCCTGCCGTGCTCCCGCCTTCTGCCAGTACCACCGTCCCCACAACCACGGTTCCGTGACAACCCTAAACCACCATCACCTTCAAGCTCTAGTAGAGGCTTACAGCTAGAAGCTTTACGGACGGCTTTAGAGTGTGTAAAGCTACAGAAGACATTGAGGGAGAGCTCGCCCATTGGTGCGGTTTTCTGCTGGTCTCCAACCGGTCGAGGAGTTGAAATGACAACCAAAGCAGGCGGTTATCTCGCCGTCATCAAAGTAGTCGGAGTCGGCGGTGGCGGTGTTAACGCCATCAACCGCATGATCGAAGCCGGTGTTCGAGGGGTCGAGTTCATCGCTCTGAACACCGATGCCCAGGCCTTGTTGATGTCCGATGCCGACGTCAAACTCGATCTCGGCCGCGACATCACTCGCGGCCTTGGCGCCGGCGCCAATCCCGAAGTGGGTCGTGCTGCGGCCGAGGCCCACCGCGCAGAGTTGGAAGAAGTCCTCAAAGGTGCCGACATGGTGTTCATCACGGCCGGCGAAGGCGGAGGCACCGGCACCGGTGGCGCGCCGATCGTGGCCGAGGCGGCGAGGAGCCTTGGGGCGCTGACGGTAGGTGTCGTCACGAGACCATTCGGTTTTGAAGGCCGGCGTAGGGCGCTTCACGCCGAGCAGGGAATCCAGTCGCTGCGCGAGTCGGTGGACACTCTGATCGTGATACCCAACGACCGACTGTTGGAGGTGGGCGACCCCAAGGCGCCGATGACCGAGACGTTCCGCTTGGCGGACGAGATTCTGATGAGCGGGGTCGCCGGAATCACAAACTTGATCACAACCCCCGGACTCATCAACGTCGACTTCGCCGACGTCAAGACGGTGATGTCGGATGCCGGCACCGCCGTGATGGGAATCGGGCGTGCCTCCGGAGATGAACGGGCGATACAGGCAGCCCAACGAGCCATTTCCTCACCGATGTTGGAGACTTCGATGGAGGGTGCCCGTGGTGTTCTGCTTTCGGTTGCGGGTCCCAACAACATGACGTTGCATGAGGCAACCGCCGCCGCCGAGGTGGTGGCCGTTCACGCCGACGAGGAAGCTGAGATAATCTTCGGTGCCATGATCGACGACGCCCTTGGCGAAGAGATGCGGGTCACCGTTATTGCAGCCGGATTCGACAAAAAACGCAGCCGACAGGGCCTCTCTTCTGCCAGGACCGGCGGCTCGACCAGACCCCGATTGGCCGGAGTCGACAATCCCTATTCCGACGACGACCCTCTGGACATCCCACCCTTCGTCAAGGGATGATCTCCTTCGGCCCCTGCCTGTTTTCTGAAGGATCCGACGGGGACATCAAGGGTGACCCCTCGGCGCTGATCGATTTGGCGAAGTCGGCGGGGATACCCGACCAGTGGGCCACCGTGCGCCAGGTCCATGGGGCGGTCATCGTCAAGGCCATCGAGCCGGGAACCCTCGGAGACGCCGACGCCATTTACACGGCTGTAGAAGGTCTGCCCGTCGCAGTATTCACGGCCGACTGCGCGGCAGTGGTTCTGGAATCACGGAGTGCTGTCGGTGTGGCGCATGCCGGATGGCGGGGCGCCCGGGATCTGGTCGCCGGCAAGCTGCGGGCGCAGATGGAGGCCGAAGGTCACTCTGTAAAAAGGGCCATCCTCGGTCCGATGATCGGTTCCTGCTGTTTTGAGGTGGGTCCCGAGGTCGCTGAACAGTTCCCGGGGTTCGCCACTCGCACGACCTGGGGAACGGGCTCCGTCGACCTGGCCGGCGCCATCGTCAGCCAGCTCGATGGCCTCGAGATCGAACGATTGGAAGGTTGCACGATGCATGAATCGAGCTGGTTTTCCCATCGACGCGACGCCGACGCACGGCGCATGGCGGCCGTCGTCTGGAGACCGTCGTGAGTCTCGGATCTGTGAACGAGCGGATTGAGGCAGCCAAGGCTCGTCGCCTGACGGCCGAGCGCGAAGTCACGCTTGTCGCCGTGACCAAGGGCCGAACCGTCGCCGACATCGTCCGGCTCTACGATCTCGGACACAGAGATTTCGGGGAAAACCGGGCGCAGGAGTTGGCCGAGAAGGCGCCGGACTGCCCGGCCGACATCCGCTGGCACTTCATCGGGCCCCTTCAGACCAACAAGGCGAGGGTGGTTCGGGGCCAGGCTTCGCTGCTGCACTCGATGGATCGGGTGGATCTCGCCAAAGCCTGGATGAAAGGTCCCGGCTCCTCGCCTCCCGCATTGCTCCAGGTCAACATCGGTGAGGAGCCACAGAAGAGCGGGGTCACCCCGGAGGCGGTGGCCGAGGAGTGCCAGAGAATGCTGGCGCTCGGAGTTCGACTGCGGGGGTTCATGGCCATCCCCCCGATGGCAACGGATCCAGAAAAGGTCCGGCCGTATTTCGCGGCATTGTGGCGAATCGGAAGCGATCTGCAAGCGATCGACCCTGACATGTCCGAGCTGTCGATGGGGATGTCAGACGACTTCGAGGTCGCCATCGAAGAGGGCGCCACCATTATCCGCGTGGGACGGGCTATCTTTGGGGACTGATATGTCTTCGCTCTTCTCAAAAGCTCTTCTCTATCTAGGCCTTGTCGATGAGGATCCGGGTGCTTCCGACTTCGAAGACGACCAGAGTTCCTCTCATCACGATTCCGAGGCGCGCCGGAATCGGCCGATCGCACAGGAAGGTCGCAGGGTCGAGCCGCCGGCGGCGACCTCACGCACCGCCCCGCCCCGCGGCGAAACCCTGGCAGGAGTCCGCACCATCCGGCCCCAAACTCAGACCGAGATTCTCGTGGTCGAGGAGTTTACCGACGCTCGTATCCTGGCGGATCGGGTGAGGGCGCATACTCCAGTCGTCGTAGATCTCCGTCGGGCGGACACAGATCTCGGTCGGAGAGTCATCGATTTTTCCTCTGGCCTGATATACGCCTTGGACGGAAAGATGAAGAAGGTGGGTGATGCCCTCGTTCTGGTCACTCCGGGCGGTATCGAGATATCCCAGGAAGAGAAGGACCGTTTGGCACGTCTCGGGGCCTACGAAATCGATTTCGACGCCTGATCGATGGGGCTGTACGGCTACATCTGTTTTGCGCTTTACCTGTACAGCTTGGCGCTGTTCGCGTGGGTGATCCTGTCGTGGGTTCGAATTTCGTCGACCCATCCACTGGCGAAGCTGCAATTGATGCTCGACCGGATCATCTACCCGGTGATTCTTCCGATCCGACGGTACGTACCTCCACTGCGGTTGGGAGGAGTGGCGCTCGACCTGTCGGTGATCCTCGTGTTCATTGTGATCCGCATCATTTGCTGATCCTTGGTTCCCGCGCGCCCGGTTCGTAACCTGGCCCAACAGACAACCTGAGGTAAGTCATGGCCCTGACCCCGATCGACGTTCAACAGAAGACCTTTGTCACGACATTTCGTGGATACGACCTCGACGAGGTAGACGACTTCCTCGATGACGTCGTCACGACGCTCAAAGACTATGAGCAGCGCCTCCATGATGCCCAGCAGCGGATCGCCGCGCTCGAAAACCAAGCGGACGGACGGGGCGAATCGGAGGCGGCGATTTCGCGCGCTCTGGTCGCAGCACAACGGTCAGCCGACATGATCGTGGCAGAGGCGAAGTCGGAGGCCGATGAGATACTCGCCGGAGCCAGAGTGGATGCCAGAGCACTCGAGGCCGAGCGGACAGACGAGCAGCAACGTCTCGAGGCAGAGCTCTCCTCGATGCGGCAGGTGGTCGCCGAACTGAGGGAACGGATCGGGGCGCTCGCCGGCCCCATGGCAGAAGACGCCGACACCATGGCTGGCGCTGTCGACGCCGCCCAAACGGCACTCGCCGATATTGCGCTTGCTACGCAAGAAGCTCCAGGATCCGATGAGATCGACGAGTCCGATCAGCCAGAACAGATCGAGGTCGACGACACCGCCGAGTTCGATCCGATGTCAGCCGGCTCGGCCGATGAGGCGGAAGACGACTCTAAGGTTCCGCCAAGCAATGACATCGAGTTGGGCAAGATCGCACTCGATCTGGATCGACAGCTCGACCCGGATTCATCATTGGACGATGGTGGTCTCGATCAGACAGGGTGGGAGGTCGATCTCGTGACACCGGCCAGCGACCAACTCGAAGAAGTGGCTACCGAGCGAGTTCCTCGCCCGTGGGAAGACGACTGAATTTCAGACTTTCGACACCGCGATCGAGGCTTCGATTCCTCCAACCGACATCGCAGGGCCGACCGCCGCATCTGACCGGACGATGGACTCGGCCAGCACTTCGGATGCGATCAAATCGAGATGATCCGCGAACGC
The DNA here is from genome assembly GCA_041746105.1 of Acidimicrobiia bacterium. Taxonomy (GTDB): domain Bacteria; phylum Actinomycetota; class Acidimicrobiia; order Spongiisociales; family ZC4RG35; genus JBFHRE01. The sequence goes on along the minus strand of JBGTHP010000017.1, from coordinate 137,510 downwards.
GGTTTCCAGGTCGGAAGAGGTCGTCGACCATCTGACCGTCACTCTGTCGCTCACTTCCAGCCCGAGGTCACGGCGCAAACCTTGGATCGAGCTGATCAATTCCCTGGCGTGTCCCTCGGCCAGCAGCTCGTCGTCGATGCCGGCGTCGAGTGCGACCGCAATCGAGCCAAACGTTTCGACCACCATTCCCTCTTTCGCCGTCCGGCTGACGACCACGTCATCCTGGGAAATCGTCTCCCCAGCGACGCTCATCGTCTCACCGGCCACGAGACGGGCTACCTGTTCAGGGTCAAGGGTGGCCACGGCGGCCGCGACCTCCTTCATCCGCGGCCCCAGGCGGGGACCGAGCTTCTTGAAGTCACATTTTGCGCTCAGCTCGACGAAGTTGGACTCATCTGACGTCACCGTCACCGACTTCACGTTGAGTTCCTGACGGATGATGGCCTCGTGTTCGACTACTGCCGAGGCCACGTCGACCTCATGCGAGAGGACGGTCGCCGACCGCAACGGCTGGCGCACCCTTATCGATTGTTGTTTGCGCAGCGCATGTCCAAGTTGGACCACGTTGCGAACCGTTTCCATGCTCGTCTCGAGTGAGATATCGATCAGAGCCTCATCCGCCATCGGGTAGTCGCAATGGTGGACACTCTTCGGGGCGTCGGGTTGGACGGCAACAACCAGATCCTGATAGATCTTTTCCGAGATGAACGGAAGCACCGGCGCCACAACTTTGACGAACGTCGTGAGAACCTCGTAGAGCGTGGCGAAGGCCGCCATCTTGTCGCGGTCGTCTGTGCCGCGGGCGCTCCAGAATCGTCGGCGGGAGCGTCTGACATACCAATTGGTGAGATCGTCGATAAAACCGAGGACTGGAGGAATCACGTCGTAGAGGTAGTAGCCCTCCATCTGCTCGTTGACCGTCGCGATCAACGATTGCAGGACGGACAGGATCCATCGGTCGAGTTCTGGGCGGGAAGAAACCGGGTCCGCGCCTGCGATGTCATCCATCGTGATCGAGTCGGCCGCGGCGTAGGTGGTGAAAAAGCTGTGGGTGTTCCACAACGGCAGCAGCACCGTCCGTACAACCTGGCGGACTCCGTCCTCGCTGAATCGGACCGGTTCGGCTCGCAATACCGGCGAGTTGATCAGAAAAGCCCTGAGGGCGTCGGCCCCGTGCTCGTCGAACACATCGTTGGGGTCGGGGTAGTTGAGCAAACGCTTTGACATTTTGCGTCCGTCCTCGGCGAGGATCATCCCGTTGACGACACAGTTGCGAAAGGCAGGTTCGTCGAAGAGCGCCGAAGCCAGGACATGAAGGGTGTAGAACCAACCTCGGGTCTGGTCGAGGCCTTCGGCGATGAACTGGGCGGGGAATGTGCCTTCGAAACGAGGTTTGTTCTCGAATGGGTAGTGGATCTGGGAGTAGGGCATGCTTCCCGACTCGAACCAACAGTCGAGCACCTCGGGGGTGCGCACCATGGTTCCCTCACAATTGGTGCACGGCCACGTGATGGGGTCGAGGACGTGTTTGTGGAGGTCATCAACTCTGACCCCCGAGCGTTTCTCGAGTTCATCGATCGAACCGATGCACTCTTGCTCGTCACATTCCGAACACATCCAGACCGGGATACACGATCCCCAGTAGCGGTTTCTGCTGACTGCCCAGTCACGCGCATCCGCCAACCAGTTTCCAAAACGTTTGTCGCCGACATGTTCTGGCACCCAGTGAATCGACTGGTTGAGTTCGACCATGCGCTCGCGGATACTTTCGACGTGGACGAACCATGTGGGGATCGCCTTGTAGATGAGTGGCGTGTCGGTTCGGTAACAGAACGGATATGGGTGCCTGATCCTTTCGTTGCGTGCCAGCAGGCCGTCTTGATTGAGGAGTTTCACCAAAACTTTGTCGGCTTCTTTGATGTTCATGCCGGCCACCGGCGGCACGGAGTCGGTGAAGTTTCCCCCGAGGTCTACCGGGTCAACGAGAACTTCGATTCCGGCAGCGGCGAGCGCGTTGAAGTCGGCTTCGCCATAGGCGGGAGCCATGTGAACCAGGCCGGTGCCGTCCTCTGCGGTGACGTCAGATGACGCGATAACCACAAAGGCGCCTTGGTCGCGGCGATCGGAGAAGAAATCGAATGGAGGTTGGTAGGTGACGCCAAGGGTTTCGGTTCCAGTTGTCGAAGCGAGAACGTCTTGGCCGACGTGGCCATAGGCTTCGAGACGTGACTCGGCCAGCCAGAGGCGCTCTCCCGACTCCTCGACGGAAACGTAGGTCATATCGGTGTTGACGGCCACTGCCAGGTTGCCCGGCAGTGTCCACGGGGTTGTGGTCCAGATCAGGAGGAAGTCGCCGGATCGAATTGGACCGGCGCCATCGATCACCTTCAACTTCACTGTGATCGCCGGATCGTCGACGTCTCGATAACCGCCCAGATTCACCTCGAAGTTCGACAGTGGGGTGGTGGCGCCCCAGGAATATGGGAGCACCTTGAAATCGCGATATATCAGACCCTGGTCCCAGAGCCGCCGGAAAACCCACCAAACCGACTCCATGAAGTCGACGTCCATCGTCTTGTAGTCGTCTTCCATGTCGACCCAGCGTCCGACCCGTCGAACCATCGTCGACCATTCTTCCGCAGTTGTCTCCACCAACGCCCGGCAGGCAGCATTGAAACGTTCTATCCCGTAGTCGGTGATCTGTTGGGGTCCCGAGATGCCAAGAGCCTTTTCCACCTCCATCTCGACCGGCAAGCCGTGGGTATCCCAACCGAAACGGCGCTCGACTCGGTATCCCCGCATCGTCCAGTAGCGGGGAACAACGTCTTTGAGGACCCCGGCCAGGATGTGTCCGTAGTGCGGGCTGCCGTTGGCAAAAGGCGGACCGTCATAGAAGACATACTCTTTTTCGGCTGGGCGCATGGCCACCGAATGCGCGAATGCGTCAATGTCGTCCCATAGGTCGAGCACGTCGCGTTCGAGTTGAGGGATGTCAACCCTCGGGTCGACACGATCAAAGGCTGACACGTGGGCTCCTACAAGGCATGGGGCCCGATGATGGTAATGGCTCTTCTGTGTGCGACGATTCGGGTGGGAGAATGCCCGATGCTGCCCATATGGCTCACCGCAGACGGCGAGTTTTCGCTGATCGCCGTCTGGGTGGTGCCTGGATCGTCAAAAAACGAGGTTGTGGGAGTGTATGGCGATCGCCTCAAGGTACGGGTTACTGCCGCACCCGAACGGGGCGAGGCCAACCAGGCTGTGATCGAGGTCATTTCTGGTTCGCTCGGCGGGGTGCCGGTGGACGTGCGTGGCGGGGCAACAAACCGGGCAAGACGCTGAGCGTCGGTATGGATCCGGCTGAGGTCTTTGACCATTTAGGGAGTTGATGGTGGTAGAGTTTCGCCCCGCCGGAAGGGAGGCGCCATGGCCAGGTCGTTGGCTAAGACCACACTCGGAAAGTTCAAGAGCCAGCTCGAGAGCGAGCGCACTCGGCTGTCCGATCTGATCGATGATCACGAGCTCGAGCGTGAAAAAGCGAGGTTGACGGAAACGTCGGCCGACCGGTCGCCCGACCCGGGAAGCGCGGAAGCCGGATCGATGAAATTCGAGTATGAAAAAGAGCTTTCCATCGAAAAGAACCTCCAGGATCTGCTGCACAAGGTCGAACATGCTCTGGTTCGAGTCGAGCGCGGCACATACGGGGTGTGCGAGAGCTGTGGCGAGGCGATCCCGGTAGCCCGCCTCGAGGTGCTCCCATACGCCACGTTTTGTGTGTCGTGCGCAAAGAAACACTGAATCGATACCTTCTCGGGATCGGGATAGCCGTTGGGGTCGTGGCTCTCGATCTGTTCACCAAGCGGCTGGCAGCTATCGAGTTCATCGGAGGTGCCACAACCATCATTCCCGGCGTGCTTTCTTTTACGTACGGCGAGAATCCAGGGGCCGCGTTCTCGATGCTCCAGGGGGTTGGCAGTCTCTTGGGGGTGGCCGCATTCATCGCCGTCGGGGTCGTCTTGTGGTCGATCCGAACCGAAAGACCCCGCTTGGAGTTGGTGGGGCTGGGGATGATCATGGGCGGTGCGACCGGAAATCTCATCGACAGGATCGCCCGTGGCGATGAACTGCTGGACGGTCACGTCATCGACTGGATTCAATTCCCGAACTTCCCGATTTTCAACATCGCGGACTCTTCGATAACTGTTGGAGTTGCATTGATCCTGATCACATCCTGGCGGCAGCGGCCGACGGAGGGCACGGCGTGAATCGCGCTCCAGTGCCGCCTGAACTCGGCGGCGAGCGCGCCGATCGAATCCTGGCGGCGGTGGCGGGAGTCAGCCGGGCGCATGCACGAGCGATGATCGACGAAGGGTCCGTGTCTAGCGGGGGAGAGCCCGTTGCTCCCCGAACGAGGCTGAGCGAGGGGACCGTGATCGAATACCCCGACCAGATCGCCCGGCCGGGTCTCCTGCCGGAACCGGTCGAGTTCGGGGTCGTTTACGAGGACGATTCCGTGGTCCTGGTAGACAAACCGGCCGGTCTCGTGGTTCATCCCGGCGCCGGCCGTAAGAAGGGGACGCTGGCCGCAGGGCTTCTACACCGATATCCCGATATCGAGGGCGTGGGTGCGGTCGATCGCTGGGGCATCGTCCATCGCCTCGATCAGGACACTTCGGGGCTCCTGGTGGTTGCCAGAACCGAGTCGGCCTTCGAGCGTCTGAGTCGTGATCTGGCGGCGCGTCTCATCAAACGACACTATTCGGCTCTTGTCATCGGGCGGTTGGCTATGCCGCGAGGAACCATCGATGCGCCGATTGGTCGGGATCCGGCCGATCCTCGCAAGCGGAGAGTCCTGCTCGGCGGTCGTCCTGCGCGGACCCACTACCGGGTGAACACCGCGTTCGACGACGTCACCCTGGTCGACGTCGAGCTCGAAACCGGGCGCACCCATCAGATTCGTGTCCACCTCGCGTCGATCGAACACCCTGTCGTCGGCGACCCCTGGTACGGCCGTCCCTGGAGGGTGTCGTCACCCAGGGTTTTCCTGCACGCAGCCCGTCTCGGGTTTGCCCATCCGCTCAGCGGCGAGGCGGTCGAATTCGAGGCGCCGCTCCCCGCCGATCTCGCCGCGGTCCTCGCAGGGTTGGTTCACGAGGCCGGCCGGGGCCAATGACCGTCACACATTCGGGTTAGGCGTAGAACCAGGCGGCTTCGTCGAGGCGGTGCGACGGGACCTGACGCGGGGTGGCGCAGGCCGCTGCCAAGGGGACGGTGACGATCTCGGTCCCCGCCAGAGCCGCCATCACACCGGTCGCTCCGCTCATCGCCAGCCCGGCCGCGTGGAGCCCGAGTCGAGTCGCGAGGATGCGATCGAACGCCGTCGGCGTCCCTCCCCGCTGAACGTGGCCCAAGACCGTGACCCTGGTCTCGTAGCCGGTGAGCCGTTCGATCTGATCGCCGATCAGGTGGCCGATGCCGCCGAGACGTTCGAAACCGTGGGCGTCGTTTCCTTGAAAAACCGAGACTCCACTCGGAGCCGGCACTCCTTCTGCGACGACGACCATCGAATAGGTGTGTCCCTTTTCGTGGCGGTTTCGAAGTCGGGAGGCCACGGATTCCATCTCGTATGCCACTTCTGGGATCAGGATGATCTCGGCCCCGCCTGCCATTCCGGCGGCCGTTGCGATCCACCCTGCGGTCCTTCCCATGACCTCGACCACCATCACGCGGTTGTGTGACTCTGCCGTTGTGGTCAGCCTGTCGATGGCTTCGGTGGCGACCTGAACCGCAGTGTCGAATCCAAACGTGAGGTCGGTCCCTCCTATGTCGTTGTCGATGGTCTTGGGAACGCCGACAACGTGTAGCCCTTCATCTGCAAGCTTCGACGCCGTGCGAAGGGAGCCGTCGCCTCCGATCACGACCGCCGCATCGACGTCCCATTTCCGCAGGCACGGCCGGAGAGTGGCGAGACCATCTCCGTGGACGTATGGGTCGAGTCGAGAACTACCGAGGATGGTCCCTCCTCTCACCAGAATTCCACGGACCGCATCACGATCGAGAGGGACGATCGAGCCCTCCATCAGGCCCTGCCAGCCGTTTCGTGACCCCACAACCGCGATCCCGGCCGACGAACAGCGTGTGACCACAGCGCGTATAACGGCGTTGAGCCCTGGACAGTCGCCACCTGCGGTTACTAATGCGATCGCCATCGAGCCAAGCTATCACGGATCGAATAGGCCTCCGACCTGGGTAGCCTCCCCGTCGTGCATCCCCAGCAAACGGTTTGCTACCGACACCCCGATCGAACCACAGGATTGGCTTGTTCCGAGTGTGGCCGACCGATCTGTGGCGACTGTTCGATCGACGCATCAGTCGGGCAGCGTTGCCCGGATTGTGTTCGAGAACAGGGCCGGCAGGTGATCGTCGACCGGTCCAATCTGCGGCGCCGTCCCAGTTTTGGGGAAGCGCCGGTCACCTATCTCCTGATCGCGGCGGCGGTGGCGGTGGTCTTGATGTCATGGGTGCAGCCCGGTCTTCACGCCGAACTCGAGGTCCGCCTTGCGATGTGGAACAGACAGGTGGCTGCGGGCGAGTGGTGGCGAATGTTCTCGGTGGTCCTTCTGCACGCGGGTGTGATTCACATCGCCTTCAACGGTCTGCTGCTTTATCAACTCGGAATTCAACTGGAACGCCAGCTCGGGCCGATTCGATATGCGGTGATGTTCTTCTCGACTGCTGCTGTTGGCAGTGCTTTCGCCTTTCATTTGGGATCGCCCAACGATTTCGGGGTGGGGATGTCAGGTGCGGTGTTCGGGGTGGTCGGTGTCTGGCTTGCATCCGGTTTCCGGCATCGGCGCACGGCTCAAGGTCGGATGATCCTCGACCAGCTGACGGGGTTGGTGATTCTGAATGCGATCGTCCCGTTTGTTTTCCCGGCTGTGTCCTGGCAGGCCCATCTGGGTGGGCTCGTGGCCGGGATGGCGGTGGGCCAGATGTGGTCGGCGTTTGGGCGTTCATCAGGGAACGTCAAGGTGCTCCAGATCATCTCGGGTGTGGGGGTCGCGGTGCTAGCGGTCATCTCGACGCAGCTCTGATGGGCACTGGCTCTCGGTGCGGTGCGACAACGTGTGTTTTCGCGACCCGAAGCTTGGGTGCGACGGTGCTAATTTCGGATCCCCAAATGACACCGATGTAAGTTCGATTGCATGCCTGACTCTTTTGTTCATCTGCACCTCCACACCGAGTTCTCCATGCTCGACGGGGCGGCGCGTGTAGACGACGTGACCAAGGCGGCCGCCGCCGACGGCCAGCCGGCGGTGGCGATAACCGACCACGGCAACCTGTATGGCGCGGTGGATTTTCAAAGGGCCGCCCGCAAAAACGGCGTCAAGCCGATCATCGGAATCGAGGCATACACCACCCCAGGATCAAGGTTCGAGCGACTTGCCAGGGGAGGAAACAAACATCATTTGATCATCCTGGCCGAGAACGCCGATGGATACTCGAATTTGATCAAACTGTCCTCCCGTGCGTTTTTGGAGGGCTACTACTACAAGCCGCGCATGGATCGTGAGTTGTTGGCGGCCCACGCGAAGGGGCTGATGGCGACATCGGCCTGTCTCGGTGGAGAGATCGCTCAATGGCTGGCCCCGGACGCATCCAACGAGGAGGGAAACCAACGGGCGGCGCGGGATTTCGACGCGGCGCTTGCCGTGGCAGCCGAATATCAGGACATATTCGGCAAAGGCAATTTTTTCATCGAGTTGCAGGATCACGGCATGGAACAACAACGCCGGATCCTCCCCGACCTGGTTGAAATCGCCAAGCGGATCGGAGCCCCGCTTCTCGCCACCAACGACGCCCACTACACCCGCCGGGAGGAGGCTGAGGCCCACGATGCCCTTCTCTGTATCCAGACCGGTGCGACCATAGATGAACCAGGCAGATTCAAATTCCAGGGTTCTGACCACTATCTGCGTTCGTCCGCCGAGATGCGCAGACTGTTCCCCGATGAGCAGTATCCGGGCGCGTGCGACAACACGTTGCTGGTGGCCGAACGGGTCGATCTTGAACTCGAGTTCGACCAGAACCTTCTCCCGGAGTTCCCGGTTCCGGAAGGCCACACCGAGGAGTCTTATCTGGCCCACCTGGTTTACGCCGGGGCCAAGGTCCGTTATGGCGACCCGCTGCCCGAGACGGTGCGGGAGCGCATTGCACACGAGCTGCGGATCATCGGCGAGATGGGGTTTCCCGCGTACTTCCTCGTGGTCTGGGACCTGATACGTTACGCGAAGGAAAACCGGATCAGAACCGGTCCAGGGCGTGGGTCGGCGGCAGGGTCGATCGTCGCCTACTGCTTGCGCATCACCGATCTCGACCCGATCCGCTACGGGATGATCTTCGAGCGTTTTCTGAACCCTGGCCGTAAACAAATGCCGGACATCGACATGGACTTCGACGAGCGTTATCGCGCCGACGTCATCAAGTACGCCGCGGAAAAGTACGGAACGGATCACGTCGCCCAGATCATCACCTTTGCCACGATCAAAGGCCGCCAGGCGATCCGTGACGCGGCCAGGGTGTTCGGTTATCCCTACGCTCTCGGTGATCGCATTGCCAAGGCGATGCCGCCGCCGATCCTTGGCAAAGAAGCCTCACTCGAACAGTGTTTTGTCCTTCCTGACTCGGATGCTCCTGGGGACGTGAAGGATTGGTATGGAGCGGCGACCGAACTGCGCCAGATGTATACGGCCGAGCCGGAGGTCAAACGCGTCATCGATGCCGCCAAAGGCCTCGAGGGCCTGCGGCGCCAGGATTCGATCCACGCGGCAGCCGTTGTCATTGCTCCGAGACCCCTCACTGAGATAATCCCGATCCAGCAGAAAGGTGAGGGCGCCGAGGTTGTAACCCAGTTCGACATGGGTGCCGTTGAAGCGCTGGGACTGCTCAAGATGGATTTCCTCGGGCTTCGCAACCTCTCGACGATCGAACGCTGCCTGGAGTTGGTCAAAGAAACCCGGGGGATCGACGTAGACATCGACTCGGTTCCCCTCGACGACGAGACGACATTCGAACTCCTGCGGAGAGCGGAAACCATCGGGGTGTTCCAGCTGGAAGGCTCGAACATGCGATCCCTGATCCGGGCGCTGCAACCTGACACTTTTGACCACATCATCGCCGTGAACGCGCTCTACCGGCCCGGACCTATGGGCAAGAACATGCACTTCGAATATGCCGATCGTAAAAACGGGCGCAAACCGGTCACCTATCCGCATCCGGCGACCGAGCCCTTCCTCGAGTCGACGTTCGGCATCATCACCTATCAAGAACAGGTGATGCAGGTGGCGCGTGACCTTGCCGGCTACTCGATGACAGAAGCCGACAATTTGCGCAAGGCGATGGGTAAGAAGATCAAGTCGGTGATGGATGCCGAGAAGGAGAAATTTGTCGCAGGGTGTGTGACGAGCGGTCACCCGGAGAAGCTCGGTCGCGAGTTGTGGGACTCGGTCGAGCCTTTTGCCGGATACGGCTTCAACCTCTCCCACTCAGCCTGTTATGCCTATGTCGCATTTCAGACGGCATATCTGAAAGCCCATTATCCGGCGGAGTACATGGCTGCTCTGCTCACGTCAACCAAACGGGACAAGGATCGGACAGCCTTGTATCTCAACGAGTGCCGCAACATCGGAGTTGACGTCCTGGTACCCGATGTCAATGAATCAGATGTCGATTTCGCCGTGACCGAGGGCAAGATCCGGTTCGGCATGTCGGCGGTCAGAAACGTCGGAGAGGGTGTTGTCGAGCGGATTATCGAAGGTCGGGCCGATGGACCGTTTTCGGATTTTGTCGACTTCTGCGAACGGGTTGATCTCGACGTCCTCAACCGTCGAACCATCGAGTCGCTGATAAAGGCGGGAGCATTCGATTCGCTCTGCCCCTCCCGCAAAGCCCTTTTCCTGGGGTTCGAAACCGCGATCGAGGCCATCAGCGAGCGGCGTCGCAACGAAGATATGGGTCAGTTCTCCCTATTCGGAGCAGAATCACCTGCCAACCAGTCCTCTGAGCTCGATCTGAGCACCGACGAGTGGAGTCAGCACACCAAGCTGGCTTTTGAAAAAGAAATGCTCGGCCTCTACATATCTGATCACCCACTTCTTGGCGCAGCTTCGGCGATGCGAGGAGCGGGAGTAGCGAAGATCCCAACCCTGCGGGAGATGGCCGACGGTTCCAACGTGCTCGCCGGCGGAATCGTCTCGTCGATCAGCCGGCGTACAACCCGTAAAGGCGAGCTCATGGTCTTCTTCACACTGGAGGACCTGGAGGGATCGATCGAGGTCCTCTGCTACCCACGCACGACCGCCGAGGTGGGCCAGCTGATCCAAGTCGACACGATCTTGATCGTTGAGGGCAGACTCAACAACAGCGGAGACGACGTCAAACTGATCGCACGAAGTCTGCGTGAACTGGAGGTAAGGCACGACAGTTCGCTGCGTCTCGAGGTCCCGGCAAAACGGATGTCGGCGGAGACGGTGGACCGGCTCAAGGGAATCCTGGTGAACCATCCTGGAACCGCGCCCGTGATGCTTCATCTCGTCAACGGGGCGAGCCACAAGGTGTTGAAGCTGGCCGACGAATTCAGGGTGGAGCTGCGCTCGGCTCTGTACGCCGAGTTGCGGGAGTTGTTGGGACCAAAAGCGGTGGTGTGAAGCCGTTAGGGCCGGAGCAGCGGGAGGAGCGAGATTCCTTCCGTGTCGGTCACCATTGCCTCGAGCGAGTCGAGGTCGGTGGGAGGAGTGGTTTTCCAGGGAATGGTCGTCAGATCCGTGCGGTACCGGCTGGCAAATTCCAGACGCAGATCGCGCTGACGCCTCGATTCCGATCCCCAGCGTTGTAGGTTCTCCGCCAGCTCCATCCGAACTCGCCCCGGTCGTGCGTCGATCCAGCCCTCGGGGAGTGTCCGGTTGAAGACCACGCCGGCCGGACGGGACGCAACTTCTGGCAGCTCCCTGAAGAATCGGATCGCTTCTTTGATCGGAGTCGGGTCGGCGGTCGTCACGACCAACGTTGTCGCATTGCGCAAGTGGGTTTCGATCTGGCGTGATCGTGCCGCGACTCCGTCGTAAGTTGTCCGTAGATCCATGAGGAACTCGGCAACTCCCTCCAGTAGTGAGGCACCCAGTATCTGGTCTCCCATTTTCAGGGCGGGGCGGGCGGTTCGATCGAAAAAGAACCGCCGACCGGGTAGACGACCGCCGGTCAGCCACCGAAGAAGGCGGCCGCCAACCAGGTCGGTCATCGCCGACGGTGACGTAAAGAACTCGATTCCTCCGGCGGAAGGTGGCGTGTCGATCACGACCAGTTCCCATGCCCTGGCGTCGAGGAAGTTGGCCGCCTCCTCGGCGGCCGCAAAGGACTGCGACGCAGGGAAGTGGTTGGTGGCAGCGGCGAAGAACGGGTTCGAAACCATTCGATCGGCGACCGCAGGGTCGGCGTAGCGGTGGGCGAGGGCAGCCCACGATGCACTGGCGTCGATCATGGCTGCCCACAGGAGGGGCTCGGAGGGGTGGGGCGAGGGTTCTGGACCCAGTCCTTCCAGTCCCAGTGCGTCGGCGAGACGCTTCGCAGGGTCAACGGTCACCACAAGCGAACGAATGCCTTGGCGGGCTGCCGCCACCGCAAGGGCGGCGGACAGCGTGGTCTTTCCTACTCCACCGCCTCCAGCAACGAGAATCGGTTTCGTCATGACCAGTCATCCATCTCGTCGGAGAGCCTCGCGGCGACCTCGGACGGTGTCACCACCCCGAAGAGAAATGGAAGGCGGTGGTGGGGAGGGAGCACCTCGAGCCACCGCCTCTGTTCGGATTGGAGCAAGAGATGAAGACGGGCGGCGTCGCCGGCCTTGCCACGGGGGAGGTTCGTCTCATCGGTTTCCAGATTGGGAAGAACCCGATTGGACACCAACTCGACCTGTTTCACGAGAGGTTCGGCCTGGAGCCACTCGAGGGTTTCGCCTGTTTCGCTCACCGGAAGTTCCTCTGGGATCGAAACCAGCATCAGGTTCGTCTCCGTCATCAGGATCTGTTCCATCCATTGGGCCTGCTCCCGAATCTTGCCAGTCGGGACCAGTTCACTGATCGTCTTCATGGCTCTCAGATATGACCCGATCTGGCCGGTTGGCGGAGCATCCGCCACTACCAGATCCCATTCCTTCTTCCGAACCTCGAACGCAACCTTGCCGATGGTGACGATTTCACGGATCGCAGGTGCCGTGGACGCCAGCGCGTCGAAGGCCCGCGCTGCCGGCCCGAGCGTGGCGAAAGCCGGCAACCCCATCTGGACCTGGAGATACTCGACGAGCGCTTTGGAACGATCGATCGTCAACGCAAACAGCCCAGGACGAACCTCGGTCGGGGCGGTGTCGAGCATGCCTGTGCCGAGATGGGAGGCGAGACCGGCTCCGTTTCCCACCATTGACAGGGCGAGCACCCTGGCCCCGGCCCGGTGGGCAGACAGTGCCACGGACGCGGCCACTGCCGACTTGCCGACCCCGCCTTTGCCGGAGACCACCACTAGTGGAGGGGTCTTCATCAGCTCAGCGGTATACGTATGACCAGCTGGCCCTCTTCCACGGCCCAGCTTGCGTTGCCGATGAGGGAGAAGTCGGTGAAATCGGTCTCGGCTCGTGAGATGAACTTGCGCCGTTCATCTCCGGCCACCGGCGGCAGCGGGCGAGACTTGACGGCGTCGGCCCGTGTCTGAAAGCGTGCAATAAAAGCGTCTACGTCGAACTCAGCCATGATCTGATGCTAGGTGGTCACGGCCGGTTGGTAGCGGCTGCATCGGATCGCCTCTTTTCGGCCTTGCGCTCGGCTTCCAGACGCTCGAGATCCACGGCGGTGTGGTCGACAAAACTCATCGCTCTGGCGATCTCTTCGTGTCCGGCCACCTCTGCGATTTGGCGATGCATCTCCTGAGCGACCCGACGGTAGGTGATGTGACCGGCCGGTTGGCTCCGAAGTTCGATCAGATGGAAGGCCTCTCGGGGATTCATCTCCATCGAGAACCGGACGTGGGCAGCCAGGGGCACAACATATTGGGCCACGTCCGGTCCGATCTCGGCTCGCACGGTTTCATACATGGCTGCGGCGCCGCTGGTGATCCGCTCCCATTGGGTTTCGTGTTGGGTTCCGACGATGTCGTCAGGGAGATCGAAGCCGAGCCTGGTCGAGAATCGTTGCCAGTCCAAAGTGAGCATGCGATGGCGTTGTAGGTCGCGAAAGGCACCGAAGTCACAAACGATGTCGAAGCGGTAGGTGGTCCGCTCGAAACTTCTTCCAGGCTTGTGGCGACGGTTCCTGCGGTCGCCTACTGCTCTCCGAATCAGCTGCGAGCGCTCAGATACCGGCATCGATCCAACCCTCCGGAGCAACTCTTCGTCCGGCAACTCCGTAAATGGGTAGAGAGTCGCCGCGGCCACTTTCAGCTCAGCCTCCGGGTCCCAGTCCGTAAGTGTGACCGACCAGGGTGAGCGCGTTCCGGGTTGGTCGAGAGTGAGCGCAGCCTGCTCGACATCGGCTGCGATTTCCTGCAGGTAGCGGCTCGATTCGATTCCACGGTCAGGACGGTCGACCCTGGTCAAAAACGAAGGGATCACTTTCCTCAGCTCGGTGAGCATCATCGATCCGTAGGACCGAACCTCTTGAAGAGGGTGCGCCTGCATTCGCAGCAGCGACATCTCGTAGGCCTGGCCGGTGCCGTAGATCCCGACGTTCGACAGAGTGGAGGCGGGCAACAGTCCGCGGGCGGTGTCACACGCCTTGGCCCGAATCGTTGCGTTCCAGACGCCGGGCGAGTCAGAACCCTGCTTCGGGAATCGTTGCTCGTAGTGGTCCTTCATCGTCGCCACCAACCTCGAATACGTGTCGAATGTGTCCTCCATGAAGGCCGTATATTCCGGTCCAAGGGACGAAGTCTCGATCTCCTCGGGGATCAGATACCGGTATCTGTCGCCGAGGCGGGCGTCGTAGGCGATGTAGCGGGTGGATTGCTCCAGGTATGCGGCCAGCCGACCCCATTCGAGGACCTTGGTCAGGACGTTCGAGGCTTGTTCGCATGCGATGTGGGTCCCGCCGAGCTGGGCGACAGAGTCATCGCCGTATTCGAAAAAGACCCGTTCGTAGAGTTTCTCGGCCTTTTGCATGTCGACAATCGGGTCGTCGCCTCCGAGTGCCTGGGCGATGGTCTCTATGCCAGAGTCGCCGTCTGCGATGAACTCGTCGAGGAAAAGCCGCCTGATCGATTTTGCCGAGCGCGAATAACGAGCAAACAACGCACCCTTCACGACCTCCGGGAGGTTGATCAGGGCAAAAACCGGCAGGTCCGTGTTGGTGAAGAAGCGTTCCAACACCTGGCGCTCGGCCTCGGTGAATGACTCCTGGTGGTAGCGCACGGGGTGGAGTTTACGATCGTCGATTCGGATCACGGCGGATGCGATAACCTCGTGGCGATGGATGTTCGAACGACCATCCGCTTTGCTCGCATCGTCCTCACCTTCCTGGCGGTGGGTTTGGCGGCGTTTCCTCTTTTTGTCTTACTGGACCTCGCCGACGGCGGGACCGGGTTCGGTCTGTGTCCTGGCGGGGTGCGGACTTGCCGCAACCCCTACACGGCGGCGCCCGAGTTGACCATCACCTTGTCGTTCGCATTGTTCGTGGTGCTGGCGGCGCTCCGGTTCATCACCCACACCGAGCACAGAATCCGGCGGCGCCGAGTGCCCCCGCTTGCGTGATCATCGAGGCGGACTGACCAGCTCCGCTTCGAGCATCTGTCGATTCTTCTCCTTCGACAAGACCAGGTAGATGGCAAACATCACAAGTACTGCTCCGGCCCATCCGCGGCCGCCGAGACGTTCGTCGAGAAGCAAGAGAGCAACCAGCACGGCAAAAACAGGTTCGAGGCTGAGCACGATGGCCGCCCGACTGGCGTCGACCCTGCTCTGTGCCCAGATCTGGAGGAGATAGGCGAGCGCGCTCACCCCCACGCCGGTGAGAATGACGGCGGGCCACTCACTCCGGTCGGGGATGACACCCCTTTCGTTTATGAGAGCAATCGGGAATGCCAGGATCGCGGTCACCAGCATCTGAACGGCTGCAAATGGTACGACCGGATGCCGGTGTGATGCCCTCGACAGATAGGCGATATGGCCGGCGAATGCGAAAGCGCAACCAAGAGTCAATAGGTCACCGGTATCGAGACGCAAGCCATCGGTTGCCGTCAAGAGGGCAATCCCGGCGAATGCGACCATCACTCCGATCGTGACGATCGGAGTGGGCGCCTTGCGTTGAGTGGCAGCAACAACTATCGGCGTGAGCACAACGTATAGACCGGTTATCAATGCCGAGTTTGACGCGCCCGTCGTGGTCAACCCGACCGTCTGCATTGCATAACCGGCGAAGAGGAAGAGCCCGGCGATCGTTCCATCCCGCCAAACATCTGCCCGACCGGGAAAGGCGAACACTGACAGAACAACCCCAGCCAGCAGGAACCGCCATCCGATGAAGGCAAACGGGGGAAACGTCTCGAGGGCCTCCTTGACGACGGCGAACGTCAAGCCAAATAGGAAAGCGGCCACGGCGAGAGCCGCGAAAGCGGAGCGGTTGGTGCTCATGCGGTCGAGACGCTAACAGTGGGACCTGGCTCCGAACCGGACAGTCACAGGGATGCGACTTCGCTCGAAACCAGGTAGAGACCGGAAGCCTCGACCGCCGGCTTGCCGTCCGCCAGGAGATGGCCTTGAACTCGCAGTCTGCGCCCGGTCCTTTCTGTGACCCAGGCGGAGCCATCGATCGGGCCGCCTACCACCAGGGGCCGTCGATAGCGGAGATCCAGGGTTCCGGTCACGGTCATTACGCCATGGGTCAAAATGCCCGCCCAGACCAACAACTCATCGAGCGCGGCGGCCGCGATGCCGCCGTGGAGCATCTCGTTGGCGCCCCGGAAATCGCTCCTCGCATCAAACCGACCATGAATGCGATCGGCGGAATCGAGTTCTACGAACTCGAGATGGATACCGACCTCGTTGTCGGGACCACAGGCGAAGCAGTGATTTCCATAGGCTGCTCGCACCCGGTCGATGATTTCGGTGAGCTCAGGCGACAATCACGCGCCCCTGTTCTATGCCGGTTATAACCGCCGCCGCCACCACTCTGACGCCTTCGGCCTCGAGCAGCCGACGGCCGTCACCAAAGGTTTTTTCGATACAGAACCCGGCGCCGCTCACCGTCACTTCCGCCTCCCGCAGCATCTGGGTCAGAGCCAGAGCGGTTCTTCCTCCCCACAGGAAGTCGTCGATGATGATGGCTCGACCGATGCCGGAGATGGCATCAGCTGACAGAACCAGCCAGGTCACATCCCCCTTGGTCGGTGACACGATCTGGCGCCAGTGCCCGCTGGCGGGAATGGCAGGGCGTTTCTTGGCGAAGATCATCGGCTGCTTGCGAAACTCGGCCACGGAATAGGCGGGGGCGATCCCAGATGCTTCTGAGGTGACGATGGCGTCGGAGTCGGGCAGCCGATCCGACAGATGCCGGGCAACGTCCGCTATCAGCTCGGGTTCGACTCTGTGGTTGAGGAATCCGTCAACCATCACCAACTCCCCACTCACCTTCGCCCTGTCGACGATCGCTGTTCTGAGGAGCTTGCTCATGCCGGATTCGCACTCTACCGGGATACACTCCCAAGCCCCATGGCCCTCCACCGAGCAGACGGTTCAACACCTGATCCCGCAGAAAGGGGACATGCCAGAGCGGTATGGAACCGACTGGTTGAGCGTTATCCCACGATTCGGACCGCGCTCGACTACACCAATCCCTGGCAACTTCTCGTGGCAACGGTTCTGTCGGCCCAGACCACCGACGACACCGTCAATCGAGTGGCGCCGGTCCTTTTTTCCAGGTTTAGATCGGCGGAGGCGCTGGCCGGCGCCGACCTTGCGGAGGTTGAACAGATCATCTTCTCGACAGGCTTCTATCGGCAGAAAGCCGCCGCCGTCGTTGAACTCGCCGCCGATCTGGTGAGTCGTTTCGACGGCATTGTGCCGGAAACACTCGATGAACTCGTAACCCTCAAAGGGGTCGGCCGCAAGACGGCATCGGTGGTATTGGCAGAAGCCTGGGACAAACCTGCAATCGCCGTCGACACCCATGTACGGCGGGTGTCGGGACGGCTGGGTCTGACCGCTGAGAGCGACCCGGTGAAGATCGAAAAGGATCTAAAGGCACTGTTCCCGCAAAAACACTGGTCGGGGCTCTCGATGCGAGTGATTCAATTCGGGAGAGACGTCTGCGATGCCCGGCGGCCCCGCTGCTACGAATGTGAGATGTTTCCCATCTGCCCCTTCGAGGGCAAGAGCGGATGACAGCGGCTCCGGTCGCTCCGGTCTCTGTCAGGAGAATCCTGGCGGTGGCGATCCCGGCGCTGGCCACCCTTGCCGCCGACCCGGTCCTTTCTCTTGTTGACACCGCCTTCGTCGGGCGACTCGGGACGGTAGAACTCGCCGCTCTCGGGGTAGACGCCGCCATCTTTGGCTTCGCCTTTGCCGTCTTCAACTTTCTCGCCTACGCAACGACCCCGCTGGTTGCCAGAGCACGGGGGTCGGGAGACATCGCCAATTCGGGCCGGATTGTTTGGGGAGCAATGACACTGGCCGTGGTCATCGGGGTCGTGGCGGTGGTCATTCTTCTGATTGGCGACCGGTTTTTTGTCGAGGGAATGCAAGCAGGGCCGAACGTTGTCGATCCGGCCCTGTCCTACCTCAGAATCAGGGCTTTTGCGTTGCCGGCTGTCCTGATCATCACCGCAGCCAACGGAGCCTATCGAGGTTTTGAGGACACCAGGATGCCCTTCTATGTGACGCTTGTGATCAATGTCGTCAATATCGTCCTCGACCCAATCCTCATATTTGGTGCCGGGCTTGGGATCGAAGGGGCGGCGTACGCGACGCTCGTCGCCCAATGGGTGGGTGCTCTCGGTTTCTTGTGGTTGCTGCGTCGAAAAGCACACGAAGAAGCGTGGCCCAAAGGCCGGCTGACCGCCTTTGAGCTGGTTCCCTTTCTCAAAGCGGGGCCGGTTCTGATCATCCGAACCTTGCTGTTGGTTGCCTCATTGACAGCGGCGACCGCGGTCGCCGCCCGCATCGGCACGGTGGAGGTGGCCGCTCACCAGGTGATCAGCCAGATCTGGTTCCTATTGGCGATGATCGTCGACGCTCTCGCGATCGCAGCCCAAACCCTCATAGCCTCGATTCTCGGCTCGGGCGAGGTCCAAACGGCCAAGGCAGTGGCCAACCGGCTCCTTCGGTGGGGATTGGCGGTAGGCGTTGGCCTTGGCGCAATCCTGGCGGGGCTCGGTGGTTCCGTCGGTCGACCCTTCACGGATGACCCTCCCGTCATCGCGTCCCTGGGCGATGCGGTCCCGATTGCCGCCGTCATGCAGCCTGCGGCGGCGTTGCTGTTTGTGCTCGATGGGGTCTTCCTGGCGACCCTGTCGGTTCGCCTGCTGGCGCGATCGACCTTTGCCGGGTTCTTGGCGATCGCTGCCGTCCTCTGGCTCACACTGAGTTCCGGGTGGGGCCTGGCCGGGGTTTGGTGGGGCATCACCGCGATGGTGGTGGCGCGGCTCGCGGTACTCGGGACCGCCTACATGCGGGCCGGACTCAACGGCTGACCCCTGGTCTCCGGAAGCATGAGTGTCAGGGCGATGGCGGCAGCAGTCGGGATCAGCATCAGGGTGACGGTCGCCGACAAACCCAATTCGGCGATTGCCAGCCTTCCCACGGCGAGGGCAAGGGCCGAACCGATGGTCGCCAGGTAGGCGCCTGCCGAAGTGGCAGTGCTGCGATTGTCGGTCGCGAACAACTCGGTTCGGTGGGCCGAGGCCGCGGGCAGGTAGGCGAAGCTCCCGAAGGATCCGATGAATACCGCCACGACGAGTTGGCCCACCGATTCGGTGTTGAAGAGCCAGACGCCGCCGCCGGCCCCGAGAGCCAGGGCAAGAACCGTTGTCGGTCGCCGTCCCCAGGTATCGGCGAGGCGGCCGCCGATCCAGAAACCGAGACCACCGAGAGTTCCGCCTCCGAGAGCGATGAGAATGGCGGTTCCGGTCCCGAGTCCGAGCTCGCCGATGAGCCGTTCGTTGGTGAAGGCGAACGCGAGGGCGGGGAGAGCGGCGGCCATCAGGGCGGCCACACCAGATACCCAGAACACAAATGACCGCTCGCCGGTGACAAAATCGCGGATTGGAACGATCGGTCGACGGTGGGCGAGGGGAGACTCTGGCACCCGTCTCAGCCACACCATCAGGATCAGGAGCGGAGCCATCGCCGCGAACGCCAGCCTCCAGGCCTCAGGCGAATTGTCGGCAACCAGGAGCATGAGCTGTCCTGCGCCGGCACCGAGTGATCCGCTCGCCGCATAGAAGCCGATGCCGAAGGCGCGATGTTCGATGGAAACGGTCTCGGCGATCAAGACGACTCCAAGCGTTCCGATGGCTGTGCTCGCGATTCGGGATATCGATTGGCTCACTGTGAAAAGGGCGGCGTTGCCTACCAGCGCCGTCATGGACGACGCCAGGATCAGAACCGCCACCGCAGCCAGCAACGGGCTGCGCCGCCCCCGCCTATCGCCCCAAACCGAAAAAGCCACGGCCCCGATCGAGGCGAGGCGGGTTACCGAGAGCACAGCCGACATCCCCGCTTGATCGAGTCCGAGGGAGAGTCTGGTGAAGGGGACCAGTGCAGAGAGATGGGACTGGCCAAAACCCTGGATGAACCCGACGACCGCCAGAATCCCGAGCAACCGTCGATCTTGCCGCGTCAAACGGCTGAAAGGAAAGAGGTCGCTGACCAGGCTGCGCACGGTGGTGGCAGGCTAGGTCATGAAATGGGGAACGATCGGAAAACAAACCGGCCCATGGGAAGATGGCTGTCGGCGAACCGGTTGGTTGACGCATGGACTTCTCACAACTTGGCCTGGCGATACAGCTGGCCGTGGCGTTTGGCGGTGGATTACTCGCCTTCCTCTCACCGTGCGTTTTGCCACTGCTGCCTGGATATCTCGGCCTGATGAGTGGTTATTCGGTTGCCGATCTCCGGGAGGGAAGGGCTGCCAAAGGACGGATGCTCAGAACCACTGCCCTTTTTGTATCCGGATTCACGCTTGTCTTCGTTGCCAGCGGCGCCCTGGCGACCAGCATCAGCGAGCTGCTCTTGAGCAATCAGGTCGTGATCAACCGAATCGCGGGAGCCCTGATCATCGCTTTCGGGATAGTGATGATCGGGATGTCGTTCTCCAATCGCGGCATATTCGGGTTCATGTCTCGGGAGCGGCGACTCGATGTCAAGCCTTCACGGTTGGGTAACTGGGCGCCGCCAGTCATGGGAGTAGCGTTTGGTTTCGGATGGTCGCCTTGTATCGGCACCGTCCTGACCGGGGTTCTCGCAGTCGCATCCACTCAGGACACCGTGGTCAAAGGGATGCTGCTGCTTTTTGCGTTTTCGATGGGTATGGGTGTGCCATTCATCCTGGCCGGGCTTGGCGTCGACAGAGCACTTCGCAGCGTGAAAGCCCTCGGACGGTGGTTGAAGCCGATCAACGTGACCGGAGGCGTACTGATGACGGCGTTCGGTGTTTTGCTGCTGACCAACAACGTCTTCCGCCTCGCAGTCTTCTTCCAGAGGGTTTTTGCAGGAATCCCATTTCTCGAGCAACTGGCCGAGATTTGATCTGCGGCTACGGAGGTCGTAGCCGGCTCTAGCCTGTCCTCGATGGAGATGCGGCCCACTCTCGAGGAATTCCTGGATCTCGCATCGCGCCATACCGTCGTCCCGATTTCGGTGGAGTTGATGGCCGATCGAGACACTCCTGTGTCGGTTTTCGAAAAGCTGGTTGGTGCCGGAGACGGCTTCCTACTCGAGTCGGTTGAGGGTGGCGAGCGGTGGGGGAGGTGGTCTTTTGTCGGATGGGATCCCCTTTTCTCGGTGGTCAGTCGCGATGGCGTCACCACGATCGACGATCCCGACGTCGAGGTCGCAGGAGACGATCCATTGGAGTTGCTCGAGGCGTTGGTCGCCGGCCAGAACAGCCCCGATCTCCCAGGGCTTCCGCCGCTGCACTCCGGACTGGTCGGATACCTTGGCTACGACTGCGTTCGATATATCGAGTCTCTGCCCGGCCGGCCACCCGATGACCGGGGCCTGCCCGAGATGTTGTGGCAGTTCGTTGGATCGCTGGCCGCGGTTGATCGGGTGAGACAAACCATCGTGATGGTGCGAAACGTCCGGATCGGCTCAGACCCGGCCGGCCAATACGCTTCGGCGATTGAAAAACTGGCCGCCGACATCGAACGTCTGGGAAAGCCGCTCCCTTATCTCGTTGCCTCCGTCTCTTCAGAAAGTGCACGCCCCCACTTTGTTTCGACCGTCGACCAGCCCGCGTTCGAGGAAGCGGTGCGATCGATCAAACGACTCATAGTCGAGGGGGACGCTTTCCAGGTTGTCATGTCCCAGCGACTCGAAACAGCGTTCGAGGGTGATCCCTTTGCGGTCTACCGAGCCCTGCGCCTGATCAACCCTTCGCCGTTCCTGTTCTTTGTGCGCGGCAGCGAAGTGGCGGTTCTGGGGTCGTCTCCCGAGCTGATGACAAGGGTCAGGGACGGAATCGCCTATTCACGCCCGATCGCCGGAACCAGACGGCGCGGCAGCACCGATGAGGAGGACCGGCGTCTGGAGGAGGAGCTTCTGGCCGACCCGAAAGAACGGGCAGAACACACGATGCTGATCGACCTCGCGAGAAACGACCTGGGTCGCGTTTGCGAGTTCGGATCGGTGCATGTGGACGACTTGATGGTGATCGAACGTTATAGCCACGTTCTGCATATCGTCTCCGGCGTCTCAGGAAAACTGAGGCCTGACATCAGCCCGGTCGAGGTTATCAGGGCGACGTTCCCGCATGGAACCGTCAGCGGGGCGCCAAAGGTGAGAGCCATCGAAATCATCGATGACCATGAGCCCGTGGCCAGGGGGCCCTACGCCGGTGCAGCCGGCTACCTGGATTTTTCTGGCAACGTCGACACCTGTATCTGCTTGCGGACCGTGGTGGTCGCCGGCGGTAAAGCGTGGGTTCAGGCAGGCGCCGGCATCGTCGCGGACTCCGATCCCGCTGCCGAATATGAAGAAACGATGCTCAAGGCGGCCGCCGTGCTGGACGCGCTCGGCCGGGCGGAGTCCCTCACATGACCGATCAAAACCTGCGTTTCGATGGCAGACGTGACCTTGTTTGGGTCAATGGACCCGACGCCGTGTCCTTCTTGCAGGGGCTGGTCAGCCAGGACATCACCGGTATGGAGCCTGGGACGATCGCACGAACGTTTCTCTTGGGACCGCAGGGAAAGCTGCGGGCGGTTCTATGGGCACTACGGGGCGAAGAACGGGTGGGGCTGCTCACCGACGCCGGTCACGGTGACAGGGTTGTTTCAGACCTCAGCCACTATCGGATAAGGGTCAAAGCCGAGATCCATCTCGACTCTGGCGAAACGTGGGAGGTCCACCCCGCCGGGTCTCTGGCATCTGCACCGACACCCGGACGATGGACCGTCGCCGAGGACGGGCTCATCGCATCGTTGCCGATCGACGTTGCCGTTGGAGTTGGGCTTCCGCCGCCGGTAGGTCCGTCCGTGGGAACCGATGCACAATTCGAATCTGTGAGGGTGGAAGCAGGGGAGCCGGTCTTCGGTCTCGATGTCGACGAATCGACGATCCCGCAAGAGACCGGTCTGGTAGAAGAATCGGTCTCGTTTGCCAAAGGTTGTTACCTCGGACAAGAACTGGTGGCGCGAATCGACACCAGGGGCCACGTCAACCGTTATCTGCGCAAAGTTGAAACCGGTCTGACTTCGGTTCCGGTCGGACCGGCAACCGCGATGAGCGAGGGCCGCCAGGTTGGCGTCATCACGAGCTGGGGTTTGGGTGGCAACGGCGTAGTTGGACTCGGAATGCTCCGCCGGGAGGTAGAGATCGGCCAAACGATCCAGCTGGACACGACCGAGGGTTCAACCGAGGGTCGAGTTCTGGCCCGCACCGGCTCCGAGTAGATTCTCTCACCATGACCAAATGGTGGGAATCGGCCGTCGTCTATCAGATCTACCCCCGATCGTGGGCCGACGGCAACGGCGACGGAGTCGGAGACTTTGCAGGAATCACTCAACGCCTCGACTACCTGGTCGAGGTGCTGACAGTCGACGCACTTTGGGTGTCCCCCTTCTACCCGTCACCGCAAGCGGACTTCGGGTACGACGTGTCCGACTATTGCGGGGTGGATCCGTTGTTCGGTGACCTAGATTCATTCAAGGTTTTCCTCGCGGGCTGCCATCAACGTTCGATCAAGGTCATCGTCGACTGGGTCCCGAACCACAGCTCTGATCGCCATGCCTGGTTCGAGGAGTCGAGAGCTTCCCGGGACAACCCCAAGCGTGATTGGTACGTGTGGCGCGACCCTGCGCCCGACGGTGGTCTTCCCAACAATTGGCGTTCGTTGTTCGGCGGCCCGGCGTGGGCTCTGGACGAGACCACCGGCCAGTACTACCTGCATTCCTTCCTGGCGGCCCAGCCCGATCTCAACTGGCGCAACCCCGACCTAGAAGCAGCGATGCTCGATGGGCTTCGGTTCTGGCTCGATCTCGGTGTCGACGGTTTTCGTATCGACGTCGCCCACCGCTGCCTCAAGGATCCGCGACTGCGCGACAACCCCCCGGCGCGACGACTTCCCACCGGTTACAAGATCGATCCGGAGTACGCCGCTTTCGAACACATCTACGACTCCGCCCATCCCGACATCCATTTGCTGTTTCGCAAGATCCGGGCGCTGGTGGATGAGTACGAGGCCGTGAGCCCCCGGTTCACGGTGGGCGAGATCCATGAGAGCGAACCCCGCATCTGGGCCGGCTACTACGGCTGGAATCTCGACGAACTCCACATGCCGTTCAACTTCAGCTTGCTCGAAGTCGGCATGGACCCTCTGGCATTCCGCCATGCGGTTGAATCCATCGAAGCGGCGTTGCCATCGGGGGCGTGGCCCAACTGGGTTTTTGGCAACCACGACGAACCGCGCATCGCCACCAGGCTCGGGTGGCACCAGTCACGGCTGGCCGCATTGTTGTTGTTGACACTGAGGGGCACGCCGACGATCTACTACGGAGATGAACTCGGGCTGCCCAACATCGACATACCGCCGGGCGAACAACAGGACCCATGGGGCCACCAGCCCCCCGGATTTGGCCGTGACGGATGCAGAACTCCAATGCAATGGTCCGCGGGGCCGATGGCAGGGTTCACCGACGGGGCGACCTCGTGGCTGCCGATCGGGGGTCAGGAGACGCTGAGTGTGGAAGCGCAACTGGGTGATAAGGCGAGCCATCTCGAACTGTATCGGCGGCTGCTGGCCACGCGCAGGGACCATCGAGCCCTACAAATCGGTGACATCACGTTCTCGGGTTCCTGGGATTCCGCCGTCATCCGATTCGAACGGACCGGTGCGGCCGGAGACCCTGTGTTTGTCGTGGCCAACATGTCGGAAACCGGTGCCACCGTCCGACTCGACCGGTGGCGCGACCTCACCATCGTCGCGGGTACGGACGCATCGCGGTGGGATTCGTCCGTTTCACAGGCGCTCTCACTCGCGCCGTGGGAGGGTGTTGTCCTGGCGTGATTCCGGTTCGGGTCGAGCCGTCCCAAGAGATGGGACAATGACGTTGTGATGCTCGAACCGATCCTCGAATCGACCCGACGCCGAATAGCGGTCTTGCCGCCGATAGCCGAACTACGAGGTGTCGCGATCGACCGACCGCCGGCACGAGATTTTGTGTCTGCCTTGATGCTCGACCGCTTGGCCGTCATCGCGGAGGTGAAAAGACGTTCTCCTTCGCGAGGCGATCTGGCCCCAGATCTCGATCCGGTCAAACTGGCGCTTCGTTACGTGCAGGGCGGCGCCTCCTGCATTTCCGTTTTAACCGAGCCGGTATTCTTCTCCGGTTCCAACCAGGACCTGATCGGGGTCAGCGATTCGGTGAACGTTCCGGTCCTCCGCAAAGACTTCACCCTCGACCCGGCCCAGGTCTGGGAGGCGCGGACGATCGGCGCAGACGCGGTTCTCCTGATCGTGGCGGCCCTGGATTCAGACAGGCTCTCCGAGTTGATCGGGACCGCGAAGGAAGCCGGGCTTGCTGCGCTGGTGGAAGTCCACGACGAAGCCGAGGTCGAAATCGCACTGGCGGCCGGTGCCGACCTGGTTGGCGTCAACAACCGGAACCTGAAAACCTTCGAGATCGATTTGTCCACCTCGGAGCGTCTTGCCCCGCTGTTGGCGGACGCGAAATGCACCGTCGGTGAAAGTGGGATCAGGTCGAGCGAGGATGCTCGTCGCCTGAAAACGGCCGGATATCGGGCGGTCTTGGTTGGAGAAAGCCTTGTCCTTTCCGAAAGGCCTGAGCTGGCTGTCGAGAGCTTGAGAGTCTGAGATGTGGGTGAAGGTGTGTGGGCTCTCGCGACGGTCCGATGTAGAAGCGGCCGAAGCCGCGGGAGCGGATGCGATCGGTCTTGTTCTCGCCTCCTCTCCTCGCCAGGTCACCCCCGAGGTTGCCGAGCGGCTGGCGCAGTCGACATCACTGCAGAGCTTTCTCGTATTGGTCGACGCATCGCCGGCTCAGGCCCTGGATCTGGCTCGTTATACCGGCGTCACCGGCATCCAACCTCATGGCGAACATGCTGGTGCGACCGCCGCAGCCGCGATCACGGCCGGATTGTCGGTGTTGCGGCCCTGGTCGCCGGCTTCCTCGGAGCAACATTGCGACATTCCGTCCGATCAACTTCCGCTGCTTGACAGCTCGGTCAGAGGGTTGCATGGAGGAACTGGCGTGAGGCTGGATCCGTCTTTGATCCCACCGTTGGAGCGCGACTGGGTTCTGGCCGGTGGGTTGAATCCTGACAATGTGCAGGACTCGATTGCCAGAATCAGGCCCTGGGGGGTAGACGCATCGAGTGGCCTAGAGTCGTCTCCCGGGTCCAAAGATCCAGATCTGATCAGAAAATTCGTAGAAAGAGCCAAGAGCCAATGAGCGGTCTGAAGCTGTCCCGACCGGACCCTCAAGGACGCTTTGGCGAGTTCGGTGGCAGATTTGCTCCCGAGACCCTCATGCCGGCCCTGACCGAACTCGAGAAGGAATTCGAGGCGGCGTGGTCAGATGAGGAGTTCGTCGGCGAATTCCGCCAGATCCTGAGGGACTTCGTGGGTCGCCCGACGCCGCTACACGAGGCGGCGCGCCTTTCGGAAATGCTCGGGTTCCGCGTGCTGATGAAGCGGGAAGATCTGGCGCACACCGGAGCCCACAAGATCAACAACGCCATCGGACAGGGGCTCCTCGCCCGGCGCATGGGCAAAACCAAGGTCATCGCCGAAACCGGAGCCGGTCAGCATGGTGTTGCCGCGGCTACGGCGGCGGCGGCGCTCGGCCTGGAATGCACGGTCTACATGGGTGAGGTCGACGTCAGGCGTCAGGCCCTGAACGTGATGAGGATGGAGATCCTCGGGACAAAGGTCATCCCCGTCACATCGGGTGCCGGCACGCTCAAAGATGCGGTCTCCGAGGCAATGCGGGCATGGGTGGGAACGGTCGTGGACACCCACTACATCATTGGCTCGGTGGTCGGTCCCCATCCTTTTCCGTGGATCGTGCGCGAGTTCCAGAAAGTCATCGGCGAAGAAGTGCTCGAACAACTAGGGGATGACCTCCCCGACGTCGTAGTCGCATGTGTCGGAGGCGGTTCGAATGCGATCGGCATCTTCTATCCGCTGGCCGACCGCGGAATCGATCTGGTCGGTATCGAGGCCGCCGGGGACGGAATCGAGACCGGACGTCACGGAGCGTCGATCGGGGCGGGGAGTCCGGGAGTTCTCCACGGCACCCGGACCTACATGCTGCAAGACGAGGATGGACAGGTTTTGGAAGCACATTCGATCTCAGCGGGCCTCGACTATCCGGGCGTCGGTCCCGAGCACGCATATTTTCATCAGACCGGTCTCGCCCGCTACGAGAGCGTCAGCGACCTGGAAGCGCTCCGGGGAGTCGAGTTGTTGGCTCGAACCGAGGGGATCATCCCCGCACTCGAGTCGGCCCATGCCATCGCCTGGCTCGAGCGAGAAGCCAAGAATCTGGCGGGCAAGACGGTCCTCGTCAACGTGTCGGGTCGCGGCGACAAGGACGTCGAGACCATTGGATCGCATCGCTGATGGGGGCATCTCGACTTCGATCGATGTTCGAGTCGACCAGGGCAGAAGGGCGGACCGCCCTCCTGCCGTTCATGACCGCAGGTCTGCCGGATGCAACCGGGTCGCCTGCGGTCTTTGCGGCGATGCGCGACGCCGGAGCCGATGCATTCGAAGTGGGTATTCCCTACGCCGATCCGCTCATGGACGGACCTGTGATCCAACAGGGAAGCGATCGGGCTCTGGCGGGCGGCGCCACGATCGAGTCTTCGATCGCGGTCCTGGCCTTGGTATCCCCCTCGCTGCCGGTTCTTGCGATGACCTATGCCAATCCTGTCTTCCGGCGCGGTGTCGATTGGTTCTGTGAGACCCTTTCTCGAGCCGGTGCCGACGGCGTGATCGTGCCCGACCTGCCGCTCGAAGAAAGTGCCCCCCTGAGGGCCGCGGCGGCGAGACGCGACATCGGCGTCGTTCAGTTTGTGGCTCCGACCTCGGATGAGGACCGGATCGCCGCCGCCGCCGCCACCGATCCGGTTTTTATCTATGCCGTCGCCGAGATGGGAGTCACTGGCGAGCGGTCCGAAGGCGGATCCCACATCGCGGCGCTGATCGAACGCATTCGAACGGTCACATCCGTCCCGATTGTTTTTGGCGTCGGGATCTCAAACCCGGATCAGGCAAGGGCCGCCGCCAGCCTTGGAGCCGACGGGGTGATTGTCGGCTCGGCACTGGTCCGCAAGGTGCTCGAAGCCGATTCCTTGGATGCTGCAATCAACTCGGTCGCGGCCATGGTGGCGGATCTGGCCGCGGCCCTCCGCCCCTGACCGGATCCGGCAGCACGCAGATCGACACGACGGGCTCGGCTCTTGGTCGCGTTGTGCCTGGTTCAGCACCCCAAGTTTCATCCCGCCCGAACGAGCAACGGTCCCGTCGACTGGGTTGATTCGTCCTCAGCCAGGGAGTGGGGGGAGTGGGGATGCGGCGAGGACGACAGTTGTGACGAGACCGTTGCTCAAGGAACCATAGCCATCGCGGGTTGCGCGTCGTGGGAAACTTGATATGTGCCGGAGGCGGGACTCGAACCCGCACGCCCAGTGGACAATGGATTTTGAGTCCATCGCGTCTGCCAATTCCGCCACTCCGGCCGGAGCCAGGGCAGTCTAGGCGTCGGATCCATGGTGGAGGTCTGCCGGTAGAGTCGCCAAACATGAACCGGATCCAGCGACGTCTTCTCCGTATTTCCGACGAATTGGACGAGCTGGGACGCGAAGAGAATCTCGTCGAAGCAGAGCTCTCCTATCACCGACTCATCAGTGATGACGCCGAAAGAGATGCGGCGGTGACGGCATTGGATTCGGATCGTCTGGAAGCCGGGCTCACCAGAGCCGATGTGGTCAGGTTCGAGCGCAGAATGCTCGAAATCGCCGGCCGCCGGGACAAGCTGGAGATCCGCCGCCGGGCCCTTCTGGAAAAGCTCGATTGATGCGCACCCTCGCCCTGCTCGACGGACATTCGATCGCCTACCGCGCTTTTTTTGCCCTTCCGGAAGACCTGGCGACCACATCGGGTCAGGTGACCAACGCGGTCTATGGGTTCACCAGAATGCTCATAAAGCTGTTGGGCGACCAGCGACCGGAGGCGGTCGTGGTGGCCTGGGATGTTGGTCGTCAGACCTTTCGAAGCGAGGCTTATCCCGAGTACAAAGCCCAGCGTTCGGCGACGCCAGATAATTTCAAGTCGCAGCTTCCACTCATAAGAGAGGTCTTGGAGGCCCTCGATGTACCGCAGGTTCAGCTCGAGGGGTTCGAGGCCGACGATGTGATCGCATCTCTGTCGGAGCAGGCGGTGGCCGGCGGGTGGCAGGTCATGGTGGTGACCGGTGACCGTGATGCGTTTCAACTCGTCGATGACAACCGTCGTGTCCTCTACACCCGTCGCGGGATCACCGACACGGTCCTGGCCGACACCGAATATGTCACCACAAAATATGGTGTGAGGCCCGACCAGTACCTCGAGTACGCGGCTCTTCGCGGTGACAACTCCGACAACCTGCCTGGCGTTCCAGGGGTTGGTGAGAAGACCGCATCCAAACTGATATCTGGGTACGGGAACCTGGAAAGTGTCTACGAACATCTGGAAGAACAGACTCCTCGACTGCGCCAGAACCTGGCCGAGGCGCATGACCAGGTGATGCTCAATCGTCAACTCATGCGTTTGGTCAGCGACCTCACCCTCGACATCGATCTCGAACAACTGGGGGAGAGAAATTGGGACCAGGGCCAGGCCAGACAACTCTTCACCAGCCTCGAGTTTCACTCTCTCTGGGATGATCTTCTTTCCGTTCTCCCTGGGGGGCTTCCCGAGGTGCGCGAGGTCATAGAGAGCGAAGGACGAATCGGCGACGGCACGGATTTGGCCCGGCTCTCCAGGTCGGGCCCTTTGACCATCGATCTCGTCGAAACCGGAGATTTTGTCGGACTCGCGGTGAGCGATGGTCCAGGGTCGGCCGTGGTGATCCCGATCGATCGGCTCGGCGCCGGCGCCGGAGTTTTGGCCGACCCGGCCGTTGGAATCAAGGCCCACGACGCCAAGCGGATCATCCGCCGCCTGCACGAACTGGGATTTGAGGCCGGCAACGTCCGATTCGACAGTGCTCTCGCCGCCTACGTTCTCGACCCGTCATCGCGTGCCTACGACCTGGCGTCGGTGGTAGAACGCTGGCTCGGAAACGAACTCGACTCACCCGACACAGAGGATGCGTCGACGGCCGGTCAGGGTTCGTTCGATTTCTCTGGTGGACCAGACCTCGATGCGTTTGCACGGAGGGTCGCCGCAGTCGACCTCCTCGCGACTGTGCTGTCCGAACAGCTCGAGCAGCGAGACGAACTCGAGCTGTTCTCGACCTTCGAGCTACCGCTGATCGAGGTATTGGCGGAGATGGAGGCGGTCGGAATCTTGATCGACCGGCCTTACCTGGAGGAGATGGGTGATCGATTGCGAGCCGAGATCGCCGATCTGGAGCAGGTGATCCATGGTTTGGCCGGGGAACCCTTCAACGTGAATTCGACCGATCAACTCGCTGCCGTTCTCTACGGCAAGCTCGAACTGCCCGTCCTGAAAAAGACAGGTACCGGAAAGCCTTCAACCGATGCCAAGGTGCTCGAAAAACTCGATCATCCTCTCGTGGAAAGCCTCCTCAGATTTCGTGAACTCGAAAAGCTTCGTTCGACTTACGTCGACGGCTACCTCCCTTTGATCGCCGAGGATGGGAGAATCCATACCCGGTTCAATCAGATGGTCGCCGCCACCGGCCGTTTGTCTTCCGAAGAGCCGAATCTCCAGAACATTCCGGTTCGATCGGAGCTCGGTAAAACGGTCCGCAGGGCATTCGTTCCCGAGCCCGGTTGGCTCTTCATCGTCGCGGATTACTCCCAAATCGAACTCAGGGTTCTGGCCCACATGTCTGGTGACGCCGGTCTCATCGACGCCTTCCGCAAGGGCACCGACGTGCACACGGCCACGGCGTCGAGGGTTTTTGGGATACCGGAAGACCTGGTCAGCGAAGAAATGCGACGAGTGGCCAAAATGATCAACTTCGGTCTTCTGTACGGGATGGAGGCTTACGGTCTGGCAGATCGGCTCGATATTTCCCGGGATGAGGCCAAGGGCCATATTGAGGTCTATTTCGCTCAATTCCCAGGGGTGAAGGGTTATCTGGACGGGATCGTCTCACAGGCCCGTCGTGACGGGTACACGTCGACGTTGTTCGGCAGGCGGCGTTATCTGCCCGAGTTGAAGAGCGACAACTTCCGGGTTCGCCAGATGGGGGAGCGTATGGCATTGAATGCCCCGATCCAAGGCACCTCGGCCGACATCATCAAAAAGGCGATGATCGACCTAGCGGTTCATCTCGCCGAACGAGAAGCACGTTTGCTTCTCCAGATCCACGATGAACTCGTTCTCGAGGCACCGCCGGACGAGGTCGAGTCAACCAGTCTTCTCACCGCTGAGATCATGGCGGGTGTCGTAGATCTGGCAGTGCCCCTGGTGGCCGAGGTTTCGATCGGCGCCGACTTGTCGTCCGCCAAGTAGACCCCGGCATCGGTCCCTCCGGCTCGGACGGTTGACGGACTTTTGCCTGGCAGGGCGATGTGATAGCCTCTCAGGCACCCTTCGACGCGCAGCGCGCCGTCGCAGGAGTTCCTTCGGAGGTAAAGAACCCACCCATGTCAGACCAAGAGACCGCGCCCGAGGCCAGCAAAGCCGAGGACGAGGAAACCCAGGTAGCCGAAACCCCGGCCACCGAAGCCGTCGAATCGGCCGAAACAGAGGTCGCCGCGACCGAGGCTGTCGAAACCGAGGCTGTCGAAACCGAGGCTGTCCGAACCGAGGACCCGGTTGCTGCGGCGCCGGTCGAAACCGAAACGGCTCCGGTCGCCGTTCCCGAACCGGTGGCGCCAGTCGCCGTCGCGGCCCCATCGACCCCGAACGGTCCGGCCGCCATCGTGGCCCCCGATCTGAGCCACCTCTCCGATGACATCATCGACGACTTCGAGGCTGCGATTGCGGCCACGGTCATCGAGTTCAAGGAAGGGGATATCGTCGAGGGAACCGTTGTCAGCGTCGACTCCGATGGCGCCATGGTCGACATCGGTTACAAGTCCGAGGGGCTGATTCCGACAGAAGAGCTCTCAATCCGCAATAACGTGGATCCCTCCCAGATCGTCTCTATTGGAGAGCGCATTGAAGCTCTCGTCCTCAACAAAGAGGACGACGAGGGCCGCCTCATCCTCTCGAAGAAACGAGCCCAATACGAAAGGGCTTGGGGCCGGATTCAGCACATCACCGACTCTGGTGAGACTGTCACCGGTACGGTGATCGAAGTTGTCAAGGGTGGTTTGATTGTCGACATCGGACTGCGTGGCTTTCTTCCGGCATCGCTCGTCGATCTGAGAAGAGTCCGCGACCTCGAGCCATTCGTGGGCGAAGAGATCGAGGCAAAAGTCATCGAACTCGATCGAAATCGCAACAATGTCGTTCTTTCACGCCGTGCCTATCTGGAAGAGGAACAACAAGAACAACGCCAGGCGTTCCTCGACGACATGGCAGAAGGAGAAGTGCGTGAAGGCGTGGTCTCCTCGGTGGTCAACTTCGGTGCCTTTGTCGATCTTGGTGGTATGGACGGTCTGGTCCACGTATCCGAGCTGTCATGGCAACACGTGAACCACCCATCCGAGGTCGTCAAGGTCGGCGACAAGGTCACGGTCAGAGTGCTCGAAGTGGAACGGAGTCGGGAGCGCATCTCGCTTTCGATCCGGCAGACCCTCGAAGACCCCTGGGTTGTTTTCGCCCGTGACAACGAGGTCGGGGCAGTCGTCGAAGGCCAGGTCATCAAAACGGTTCCCTTCGGGGCTTTCGTTTCGGTAGCCGAGGGTGTCGAAGGACTCGTCCACGTCTCGGAGATAGCTGTGCACCGCGTCGAGTCTCCCGAGTTGGAGCTCTCCATCGGTCAGCAAGTCAGCGCCAAGATCACCGAGCTCGACGAAGAGAAGCGTCGAGTGAGTCTCTCCATCAAGCAGGCCCTTCCGGATTGGAAGGAGCGGGAGACCACGGCTGCTGCTGCACCGGCCCCTCAACGCAAGCGTCCCCAACGGCGCGAATTCGAGCGCGAGTTCGGAACCGAGGAGCCCGAGCGTCCTGCCGTCGCAGTCGACGCCTCTCTCGAGGCGATTCTGCAAGAGCTCAAAGAGCGTGGGATCGGCCGGCGCTGATCCTTGAACGGTCACAGAAACTCTGCGACCATTCCCCACGAATTGACTCAAGTCGGTCCGTAGGCGCGTCGATGAGGATGCGTGTGCGAACCGTTGGTTAGTCGCTCGGCTCAACGCGACGGTCACCTGAAGGTGATCGGAGCACGATCCGAATGGCTGGAAGGGTGAACTGAATTGGTCAAGACAGCCGTTTCGTGGGTTCACCGCACATCAGATGATCTAAGGAGCATTGATGGGTAGGAGAGCGTTGGTTTTGGCGATAGCCCTCTTGTTGGGCGCTGTCGCGGCATTTGCCGTGTGGCGTTACCTGAGCGGCATCGAATCTGAGATCCGAGCCAACACCGAACAGGTAGTTGTGTTCAGGGCGGT
The DNA here is from genome assembly GCA_041746105.1 of Acidimicrobiia bacterium. GTDB lineage: Bacteria > Actinomycetota > Acidimicrobiia > Spongiisociales > ZC4RG35 > JBFHRE01. Next base: position 104,059 of record JBGTHP010000017.1, on the reverse strand, counting down.
GGCTCCCATCATCGAAGGAACTACCGGGGCCCAGGTGCTGCAGACCGGAGCGGCGGCATTCACCGAGGGTGTCGAGCAAAGAGAAGATCTTCCAGAGGACTACATCGGATCTCAGGAGCAGCTGACTGCAGTGCTGCAAACCAGGGTCGCGGTTGGTCCGATTTCCCGTAACGGGATTCTGACAACGAGCCAATGGGCAGAGCTCTCGGTTGAGCTGACGCCATTGACGGAACTCATCGACGAAGGGCTCGAGGCGGTCACGGTCGCCCCCGACTCCACGGCCGGAGTGAACGGGTTCGTTCTGCCGGGCGATAGGGTCAACATTCTCGTCACCATCCCCATCGAGTTCAGGCTGACCGATCTGTCCGAGACGCCGGCGTTTGGGATTCCCGAGGAGAACCCCACGGAGGGCGGCGCCACCGAACCTCAGTCCCAGACGGTGCAGTACACCCGCTATGTGCTCAACAACGTTGCCGTCCTTGCGGTTGGCCGCAATGTGACGTCCAAGGATGACGGTGAGCAACCGGTTACAGTTGACTCCGTGGCTCAAGGTGCAGATCAGGGTTCGGTGCAACAGACCGAGGCGACCCCAGAAGCGATTTCTACCGTGTACACGTTGGCCCTGTCGGCCGAGGACGTGGAGCGGTTGGTTTTCGCCAACTCCCAGGGTGCCATTTACTTCACCTTGGTGCCCAAGGATTACGTCCTGACCGAAACAAAAGGTGTGACCATCGAAACTCTCTTCCAGGGCGACCTGGTTGAGGACATTTTCGGAAACTGACAGCGAGGAATAGTGTCCCTCAGTGAGAACAATCTGCTCGTCGTTGACGACGACGATCGTTTCATAGACGAAGCGAAACGTTTGTTCGACGGCAGGCTGCCGACGGCTCGCACGCTGGGTGATGCCTTGCAGGCGATCGAAGGCGGAAATCTGAGGATGGTGATCCTCGGGCCGAGCTACGCAAGCGAGGAAGCGCTCGAGGGCGTCAAGACCCTGCGATATCAGGATCCGTCGATCATCTCTCTCGTGGTGGCGGATTCGGTGACGGCCAGCCTGTTGCGAGCGGCGATGCGGGTAGGCGTTTCCGATGTGTTGGAGGCGCCGCTTACCGAGGAGAAGATCGAACAGGCGATTGTTCAATTCTCCAGCGATGTTCTCCACGCCCCGAGGGCGCCGGCAGTGGCGTCAGCCCCTGTCGGCAACGCTGGCCAGGTCATCACAGTGATGTCCGCAAAGGGCGGCTCAGGCAAAACGGTGACCGCGACCAACCTCGCGGTTCTTCTGACGAGGGAACCGGACGCCAAGGTATGTTTGGTCGACGCCGACCTCCAGTTCGGAGATGTCTGCCTGGTCCTCCAGTTGGAACCGAAGTTCACGGTCGTAAACGCCGCCGCGGAACTCCATCGGTTGGACGTGCAGCTGATCGAATCGATTCTCGCTACTCATGGGACCGGCCTCAGAGTGCTCGCCGCGCCGCTGGAACCGGCATTCGCGGATGACATCACCACCGCCGGGCTGCTCCAGATCATCGAGTTGCTGCGGACGATGTTCGATTATGTCGTGGTCGACACTGCGTCTCTTCTCGACGAGCTGTTGTTGTCGCTGCTGGAGAGATCCGACCAGGTGTTGATGGTTGTCGACATGGATTTGCCTTCGGTCAAGAACGCCAAGCTGGCGTTGGAGACGTTGCGGCTGCTCAAGTATCCAACCGGGAAGATCCGTCTCGTTCTCAACCGGTCCAACGCCAAGGCTCGCCTCGACGACCGCGAGATCGAAGGCGCACTCAAGGCTCAAATCTCGGCAAGGGTGCCTTCTGACGGAATCGTGGCAGCCTCGGTGAACGAGGGCCGCCCTGTGGTCGAGTCTGCGCCGAAATCGAAAGTCGCAAAAGGTTTCGAAGAAGTCCTTGAACTGGTCACAGGTTCCGGCGTGAAGGGTTCTGCTTCAGGCCGCGGTGTTTTCCGCCGAAACTGACCAGGTACATAAAGAGAGGTAGACGATGGCATCGTTGTCAGAGCGGGTGGCGGCCGCCAAGGCCGTAGAGGTTTCGACTTTTTCCGGAGCGCGTTCTGAGGCCGTTCAGGAGCTTCGTGGTCGCCTCCACTTCAAGGTTGTCGAAGAACTCGGGCCCACTCTTTATGACCGTGGGATGAGCGATGCGGAGCTCCGGCTCCGTGTCATGGAGATGCTGGAATGGGCGGTCGACCAAGAGCAGAGTCTTCCCCTGACCGCAGCCGATCGTCGCCAGCTCCTGAACGAGATCGCAAGCGACGTACTCGGCTACGGCCCGATCGACCCCCTCCTCAACGACCCGGACGTGTCCGAGGTCATGGTCAACGGTCCTTATGACGTTTACGCAGAACGTGGCGGCAAGCTCGTCAAGACCGACGTTCGATTTGTCGACCATGTCCACCTTCGCAGGATCATCGACAAGATCGTCGGCCAGGTCGGACGGCGCGTGGATGAAGCGACCCCTCTGGTCGATGCTCGTCTCCCCGACGGGTCTCGCGTGAACGCCATCATCCAGCCTCTGGCGATCGGCGGGCCATTCCTGACAATTCGAAAGTTCTCCGTTGATCCGTTCACCGAGGCGGATCTCATCCGATTCGGCACGTTCACGCAGCGCGTCGCCGACTTCCTCAGAGCCACCGTTGTCGGCCGTTTGAACATCCTCATCTCCGGCGGCACCGGTTCCGGAAAAACGACGACCCTGAACGTCCTTTCTGGCTATCTGCCGCCGGATGAACGGATTGTCACGGTGGAGGACGCCGCCGAGTTGCAGTTGCACCAGGACCACGTGCTCAGCCTCGAAACTCGCCCGCCCAACATCGAGGGCAAGGGTGCGATCACGATTCGCGATCTCGTCAAGAACACCCTTCGTATGCGACCCGACCGAATCGTCGTGGGAGAGTGTCGTGGTGGCGAGGCGCTCGACATGCTCCAGGCCATGAACACCGGCCATGACGGCTCCCTCACCACCATCCATGCCAACACGCCACGAGACACTCTCGCCCGTTTGGAGACGCTGGTGTTGATGGCAGGGTTCGATCTGCCGGTAAGGGCCATCAGGGAGCAGGTCGCCTCGGCGATCGACTTGATCGTTCAGGTGTCCCGCCTCAAGGACGGCACCCGCCGCATCACCCACATCACCGAGGTGGAGGGAATGGAGGGCGAAATGATCACCCTTCAGGACATCTTCCTGTTCGACTACGGAATGGGTATGGACGAGAACGGCAAATACCGCGGCCGGCTCAAGCCGACCGGCATTCGCCCGACGTTCAGTGAAAAGTTGCTCGATGTGGGCATTCGCCTGCCAGCCGACCTATTCGAGCCGGAACCGTTCGCCCGCCGCGGAAGCGACGTGGCTCTGCGGTGATTATGCGAAGGGTTGCCTATCTCGCCTTCGGGCTGGCGCTAGCCATGTTCCCGGCCTTGGCTGCAATGGCCCAGGTCGAGTCCACGATCGCCATAACCGACGTCAACACCTCCCGGTACTCCGATGGGGGCAAGGTCACTGTCGTGGCCGAATTCCGCAACATTGCCGAGGCCATCGACCTTTCTCAGGTCGGCGTGACCGTGAACGGCGAACCGGTCGGCAACATCGGCGTCGAGCGAATCGCCAACGAAGCCGTACCGGTTGGAGTGGTGCTTCTCATCGACGCCAGCGGGTCGATGCAGGGCAGCGCCATTGACTCCGCCAAGAACGCGGCAAAGGCGTTTATCGACTCCAAACGGCCTGAGGACTTCATAGCCGTTGTCAGTTTTGCGTCCGAGGTCACGGTTGTTTCCAACTTCTCCAACCGCGCCGACGACCTGAAACAAAGGATCGATGGAATCGAGGCCAGCGGTGACACCGCCCTTTACGACGGCGTCATCCGTGCCGCAGGGTTGTATGAAGGCAACGATCAGATCCAGCGCAATCTGATCGTTCTCAGTGACGGCGCCAACGATCTCGCCGGCAGCGAGACAACTCTCCAAGACGCACTCGACGCGATCGAGGCCGCCAGTGTTCGGACGTTCGGTATTGCACTCGAGTCGAGCGCATTCAATCCGGCGGATGTGCAGGCGATGGCCGATACCGGCAACGGGCTGTTCCTTTCGACGCCAGACCCGAGCCAGCTCGACTCCGTTTACGGCCAGATCCGTCGTGAACTCGGAAACACCGTCGTGATTCGTTTCAACTCACCGGTGTTCACTCCGGGCGATGCCGAGATCGGGATCTCGTACGGCGCATTGCAGGCGAGCGCGAACCTTCAAGTTCCAGGGTTTGTCACAACCACCACGGCTGGTGCCGCAACAACGACGACGTTCGCCCGCCCGGCCGGATCGGTCGTGACCAGCGACCTTCCGGTGCCGACATCCACATTGAGGTGGCTGGCAGTCGGCGGAATCGGCGCCACGATCGGTCTCTTTGGGTTCATCCTGATCGGGGCCATGGCTGGGGGCGACCAAAGCACTTTTGCCCGTCGTCTGTCGGCTTATGGACGGCGTGGACAAGGCTTGGCCGAAGAGAAGCGTCCGCTTCTCCAGAGGATCCCGCTGCTTGGTCGGTTCACCGCGGCAGCCGAGGAAGAGGTCAGAAAACGAGGTCTGCTGGGAGCGGTCAATGCCACTCTGGAGCAGGGCAACATCCCGCTTTCGGCCGGCGAGGCGATTGCAGCCGGTTTCGGGCTGGCCGCCGTCCTCGGTCTCGTCGTTGGCGTGGTCAGCTTCAATCCGATTTCGGGGCTCGCCACCGGCGGCGCCATGATCCTTTTTGTCTACGCGGTCATCAATTTCATCGGAGGCAGGGAGAAGAAGAAGTTCGAGCGCCAACTGCCGGACACCCTCACCCTCACGTCTACCTCCCTGCGGGCTGGATATTCGTTGTTGCAGGCGGTGGAGGCGGTTGCACAAGAGGCTCCACACCCGACCGCACGAGAGTTTCAAAGAGCCATCGCCGAAGCCCGCCTGGGGCGACCGGTGACCGAAGCGTTGAACGGCATCACCTTGCGCACACAGTCCAAGGACTTCGAGTGGGCCGTCCTTGCGATCGAGATCCAGCGAGAAGTCGGTGGAAACCTCGCCGAAGTTCTCCAGACGGTCGCCGATACGATGCTTGCCCGCAACCGATTGAAGGGTGAGATCAAGGCACTCACCGCAGAAGGTCGCATTTCTGCATATGTGCTTGGTTCATTGCCCTTCGCTCTTGGCGGGTTCTTGTGGGCGTCGAACCGGTCATACCTCGAGCCTCTGTTCGAGCGGACCGAGGGTCAGATCGCGGTTGGCGTCGGTTTGGTGCTGATGGCTGCGGGCGGACTCTGGCTGAGGAAAATCGTGGATATCGAGGTATGACATGAGTGGAATCCTTTTCCCGATCGCAATGCTCTTCTTGGCGGTGTTCTTCCTTGTCGCCTGGATCGGCAACGCCGTGGTCAGGGTCCAAAAGACGACATCGGATCGCCTCGCCGTATACGGACGCGCAGCCAACACCAGGGACGAGGTACTCGGCAAACCATTTGCCGAAAGAGCGCTGGCTCCGATCGTCCTCGGGCTCGGCGGTTTCCTTCGCCGGTTCACCCCGGTCGGTTACATAGAGAAGCTCCAGAAGAAGCTGATCTTGGGTGGCAACCCCGGCAACCTTGACGCCTCGGCGTTTGTTGTCATCAAGGTGTTGTTGCTCGTGCTGATGGCAGTCCTCGGAATCCTCGCACGCGGTTCGGTCGCAGGCTCGAGTCCGCTGATGCAGTTGCTGGTGGTCTTCGGCACACCGGCGCTTGGCTTCTTTGGTCCAGACGCGTGGCTCCAGCGCAAGGTGGACGACCGTTCGAAGGCCATGTTGCGAGCGCTGCCGGACACACTCGACCTGCTGGTGATCAGCGTCGAGGCCGGCCTCGGTTTCGACTCTGCTCTCCAAAGGGTGGTATCCACGGTTCCGGGTCCGCTTTCCGAGGAGTTTTTCCGGATGCTGCAGGAAACTCGCGTTGGCGTCGCCCGCCGCGACGCCATGCGGAGCCTCATGGAGCGAACGGATCTCGACGAGCTCCGGTCGTTCTTGCTGGCGATGATGCAGGCGGAGGCTTTCGGTGTGGCTGTGGCCAGGGTGTTGAGGGTCCAGGCCGACGAAATGCGAGTCAAACGGCGCCAGCGCGCACAGGAGAAGGCCTTTGGAGCCCCGGTCAAGATCGTCTTCCCTTTGGTCTTCTGCATCTTCCCGGCGCTCTTCATCGTGCTTTTGGGGCCGGCGGGGATCAAGATCACCGAGGCGTTCTCCTGAGCACATGATCGTTTCCGGCGACAGAGGTCGTTGGAGCATCTGGAGTATCGCCATTGCGGTGATGTTTCCGCTCGGGATCTTCGGTTTCACCCGACCTGTCAGGGACAACTCGTTTCTCTGGCATGTGCGTGCCGGGGATGCCCAGCGTTCGCTAGGAGCGGTCCTGACGGAAGACCCTTTCTCTTTCACCGCGCTGGGTAAGCCATGGCGCACCCAATCCTGGCTCCCTGAACTGGCGTACTCATGGCTCGACGAGCGGATTGGGCTCACCCAGATACCGTGGATCATCCTTGGATGCTGGTTGATCGTGCTGACGGCCGTGCTTGCCGTCGTTCGGCGGCGCTGCCGGTCCACGCTCCAGACGGCGCTTCTCACGGCAGCGACCGTTGTGATCCTGATCGGATCGTTCAACCCGAGACCGGTCATCTTTTCATTCGTACTGATGACATTGCTGATTCTGGCCGATGAACACCCGCGGTTGCGATGGGCGATACCACTGATCATGTGGGTTTGGGTCGCCACTCATGGCAGTTTTCCGATTGGAGCGGCCTACCTGCTGTTCCAGGCGATCCGACACCGAGACCGCACTCGGGTCGCCCCGATTGTGATGGCAGGCGCTCTGTCGCTGCTCACGGCCCATGGATACGGGGTCCTTCAGATCCTTTCCGATTTTGGCGGGGGAGGGGGAGCGCTCGATGTGATCCGGGAGTGGCAGACCCCCAATCTCCTCAGTCCCCCATTCATTCCCCTCCTCCTGGGCCTTTTTGTTTTGATCGGGCTCGGGGCATCGGGGAAATTCGATTCGGGGTCTTGGTGGATTCTCGTGCCCTTTCTGGCCCTGGCATTCCGGGCAAACCGGACCGTTCCACCGGCCTGGTTGGCTTTGTTGCCAATACTTGCGATTGGAACGGCGGCGATACCTGACAAACTGGGCACGGCCAAAATCAGCAGGTTCGTGCCGATAGGGTTGGGAATACTGGGTTTGATGGCGATCCCAATTGTGGCGATACCTTCGGAACTCGACACAGAGCTTTTTCCGGTCGAAGCATCAGAACATCTCGAAGGGACCCGCGTGTTCACGAGCGATGCCGCCGGCGGATATCTCACTTATGCATACTGGCCGGAGCGGCTGATCTTCACCGACGATCGAGCTGAGCTGTTCCATCGCGAACTCCCGCAGATGGTGGCGATCCGTGGGGGCGCACCCGAGTGGCGCGAGGCTTTCACCGAGTGGCAATTCGACGAGGCGATGCTTCGGCGTGTGGATCCGTTGCTCGAGATCCTGGTGCTCAGTGGTTGGGAGACCGCGTTCGCAGATGAGTCCTGGGTGGTCCTGACCGAGCCGGCCGGCTGAACCGGGACCGTCCGGGGCCTGCCTGGACTTCGATGGTCCATCTCGGCCCGAAGTACAGACCAGCACATCACAATCTGAGTTGTCCACCCGTTCAGTGCTGACTCGTGGCGTCTGAGCCGATCGTTCGAAAGAGCGCGCTGGCGTGTTTGCCGAAGTCTCACGGACAAAAAAATGGGGCCCCCGGAGGGGCCCCATTTCCGTTTTGATCTCAACCGATCAGTTGGTACCGCTGAGCGAATCTGCGATCGTTGAGAATGCGTCCGACACCTCACGACCGGCCACCTGGATGGCGACGATCGCGATGATGGCGATGAGAACAACGAGCAGCGCATACTCAACCATTGAGGCTCCACGCTCTTCGTCATTGATGAAGGTAATAACCTTGTTCCACAGGGCAAGCATTGGGACCTCCTAAAAAAGTGGGCTTGCAGACACCAAGTTAGTGTTCGATGCATCTCCGCCAATGGGACTCCAGACCTATTTGATCCGTTCGCCAAGCAGGCGTGGCCAGATCGGACCTGGCGAAAGGAAAAGGGCGGGCCGTGAGGCCCGCCCTTTTCAACCGATGATCCTTTTGATTAGTTGGCGTTCGTCAACGAATCTGCGATCGTCCCGAAGGCTCCAGAAACTTCGCCACCGAAGTTCTGGACCGCGAGAAACCCGAGGATCGCAATGAGCACCACCAACAGGGAATACTCCACCATCGAGGCTCCGCGTTCTGACTGAAGAAACTTAAACCGCTGCATTTGGGAAGAACTCCTCTACCGACTTGCCAATCAAGCTACCTAGCCGTGCCGATGGTCGATATAGGCCCGTTGACTCATTCCCAGGATCAGTGTGGCTTGGCTATTCCCAGCCTGATTGCCTCCAGGGCCGCCTGGGTGCGGTCGCTGACGGCCAACTTCGAAAAAATCGACGCCAAGTGATTTTTGACCGTCTTTTGGGAGATGAACAGCGCCTCCGCCAGTTCCTCTGTCGAAGAGACGCCACTCGCCAGTACCTGCAAGAGTTCTGTTTCCCGATCGGTGAGTGACCGGGCGCCAGGATCGAGATCCGGGGCCATGTACGGTGCCAGGACGGCCTCTCGCTCCGGGCCATCCGGTATCGGCTGACTGGCGTGAACCGCTCTGATCACGGCGCCCAGAAGGGCCAGTGGCGTCGATTTTGACATCACCTGAGAGGCTCCTGCTTCTTTCATCTCTGGAGCCGAGTCGGCGTGCATCGTCACAACAATCTTTTTGACCGAGACCGGCAACGCCTTGACCAGCTCGACGCCTCCACCTGGCATTTCGTAGTCGATCAGGGCGACGTCGACGGATGAATCTGCGAGCGCGGAAAGGAGGTCGTGTCCGGAAGCCACCATGATGCTCACCGAGAAGTCGGGTTGGGTCTGAAGTGCGTTGCGGAGCCCTTCTGCGAAGAGTTCGTGGTCGTCGGCGATTGCTATCGAGATCATTGTGCTCCCCACTCGAGGACGATTTGAGTACCCGTCTCCGAGGACACGATATCCAAATGTAGGCCGGCAGCCTCAGCTCGTTCCCTCATTCCGACAAGACCGTAGTGCCCTGCGTAATCGGCCTCAACATCGAAGCCTGGTCCTTCGTCGGCGATGACAATCCGACCGCGATCGAAATCGACCCACCCGCGGATTTGTGGGCCCTTTCCTCTGGCGTGGTTGATTGAGTTGCGGACGGCTTCTGCGCATATGGCATGCACGGCCTCCGCCAGGGATGGGCGGACCGGCCTGCGCTCATCGAGCATCTCGACATCGATTTCGGTGTCGTTCTGTGTGCCGATCGACGTGATGTGAGAACGAAGCGAACTGAGCCGGGAACTACGCAGATCGCTGACTGTTGTTCTCACCTCCTCGACGATCGAGCCCACCTGGAGACGCAATTCCTGAAGATGGTCGGTGAGTTCCCGGCGCTCGGCGCCCTGAAAAAGCGCTACATCCAATGCCAGCCCGAGAGATGCAAGATCTGGGCCAATCTCATCGTGGAGTTCCCGCGCCAGGCGTGTCCGCTCGGCGCGAACGGCGCTCACAGTGAGTTCCTGGAGCAATAGGACGTTGGAAAACGCCAGGGCGAGCGGTTCGAGTCCGATCGAGGCATCCGCTATCACCTCTTCAGAAAGTGGGTCCTCGGTGGCGATCCTGACATAACCGACAGTCTGATGGCCGATCCTCAGATCGATGCGCGCCTCGTGGTATTCGGAATTCCTCGTACCAACTCTGGCAACCACGATCGGGCCGTTTTCTCCATTGATCGCCGCAGTCAATTGGGCCTGCGGGTAGCGGGAGTGGAGCGAGTCGAGGGCCGCCCGACCCATTTCTATCGGACTGGTTTCGGCCGAGGCGGTTAGTTCTGTGAGTTGGGCGAGCAGCCGGTTGGCATCCTCGAGCGCATCAAGACGCCGGATGTTGGTTGCCGAACTTTCCTCCAACGATGAAGCCCTTGCTTCGGCATCTCGAAGCAGTTTGCGAATCTGGGCGACCGCAAAACCCACCATCACATAGAGAACCCCGATGCCCAAGGGCGGTACCTCCGATTCCTGGGACAGGCTCACCGCAATCAGCAGGCCGGCGGTGAGGCCGGCCGTGCCGATTCCAAGGCGCAGCCCCGACATCGACCCGGCCACCATCGTCGGCATAAAACTCAAGATCACATAGGGGCTGGTGGCGGCACCGGTCAATGCCATCGCGGTGACGGTCAGAATCGCCCCGCCGAGAGCCATCGCATCGAGTACAAAGGCCTTCTTGCTGACCGACTCCGGGACCGCCGAGATCAACAACACCCAGATGCCGGCGACGACTGCCGCCGACAACGCCAACAGCGACCCCCGCTCGGTGATGATGGCGGTAGTGATGCCGATTACGAGCGCCACCCAACTGAGTCCGACGAGAAGTCTCCAGATGCGGGAGTCGGCCCTGGCGTTGATGGAATCCATTGCCCAGCAGCCTATTCGCTGATGCGACCGATTCCGTGGGATGGAGGGAGAGCGTCGAGCTGGCGACAAGGCGGGATGCTCCGAGTAGCCGAGGCTAGTTTGTCCGGAATGACCCTCGACAAGCGACGTTCCGAGCTGCTGTCGTTCACGCTCATCGTCACGACCCTCGTGTTGCCGATCATGATGTTCGGCTCGGTGCTGGTTGACGTGGTCCGAGACTCCCGCTTGCTCGCTCCAGACTTCGCAATGTTCCACACGGCCGCCTCTCTGGCGAACGACGGTCGGTGGGACGAGGTATACGACCTGGTGGCTTTCCGGGATGCCTACGAGGCTGCCACCGGAACAACGGCCGACGTGGGCGGGCCAACCTACGGTTACCCGCCGCTTCTCGCTCAGCTCCTACAGCCACTGGCAGCGTGGTTCTCGATCGGCATCGGGGCCCTGGTCTTTCTGGCCACGACATTGGGTGGCTCACTTTGGGCGCTGGGGCGGTTGGGACTGAGCTGGCGGGGGGCGGTTCTGCTGGTCTTTTCCTACCCGGCGATGCTCGTCACCTGGCTCGGCCAGAACTCCTTCTTGAGTCTGGTCATCCTGGTTGGTACGGCGCTGCTGTTCATCGACGGGCGCAAGCTGGGCGCTGGACTGGTGTTGGGTCTGCTGGTCTTCAAGCCCCAGATGTTGGCCGCGGTCGGGTTGATGTTCGTCCTCGCTCCGCGCCGTCACATGAGAGTCATCTTGGGTGCCGTGGCTTCCGGCGTCGCGGCTGTACTTGCCAGCGTCGCCGTGTCCCTGGAAGCATGGACACGATTTCCGGGCGGTCTTCGCCAGCTGGTCGAGGCGTCTGGCAATGGGTTCAGGATCTCGAGAGTTTCTGCGATCGACTTTTCCTTCTTGATAATGGGCGATGACAGCAGAGGGGCATTGGCACTGGCCCTTGGCCTTGCGGCGGCCGGGGTGTGGGCATTCATCGCGGCGAGGCGGCTGATCGGTGGCGAGCCCGAAATGGAGCTGGCGCTCGGACTCCTCCTGGCGTGCTGGGTCAATCCGTGGATGTTCGTCTACGAATGGGTGATTCTGGTGATCCCGGCCGTGATCTTCTTCAAACGTGGTTGGTTGGCGGGTTTGCGAGGTTCCATCCTCTTTTTTGCGCTCGGTATTTCGGCCGCCCTGACCGGATACTTCTCATCCGAGCAGGTCAGAGCCGACGGGACGGCGTTCCAGTTGGCGGTGCCTGTGTTTGTCATCGTGGTTGTATTGGCGCTGATTCCGGCGTTCCGTGCCGCGGCCGAACCGGCGACGTAGCTGATTTCCCCTCCGTAGAATGCGGCCGTGCCATTCGTCCTCCACTCCGATTTTGCGCCGGCCGGTGATCAGCCAGAAGCGATAGCAAAACTGAGTGAAGGGATCGAGCGGGGCGATCGCTATCAGACTCTTCTCGGAATCACAGGGTCAGGGAAGTCGGCGACAATTGCCTGGACGATCGAGCGCACCCAGAAGCCGACATTGGTCATCGCTCCGAACAAAGCGTTGGCGGCCCAGCTTGCCAACGAGTTCCGTCAGTTTTTCCCCGATAATCGGGTCGAATACTTCGTGTCGTACTACGACTACTACCAGCCAGAGGCGTACCTGCCACAGACCGATACCTACATAGAAAAGGACTCAACGGTCAACGACGAAATCGACCGGCTGCGGCACGCCGCAACTTCTGGCCTGCTGGTACGCGATGACGTGATCATCGTTGCGTCGGTCTCGTGTATCTACGGGCTTGGATCACCCGAGCAATACCGGGGCCAGTTGTTACGGCTGATTCGAGGCGTCGAATACCCGATGCAGGCGGCGATTCGTCGGCTGGTCGATATTCAATATGAGCGCAACGAGGTGAGCCTGGTCCGGGGCAAGTTCAGGGTGCGCGGTGACACCCTCGATGTGTTCCCCTCCTACGACGAAACCATCGTGAGGGTCGAATACTTCGGCGATCAGGTTGATCGCTTGCTCAGACTCGACCCGCTCACCGGGGAGGTCATCGAGGAACTCAACGAACTGTTCGTTTTCCCCGCCAGCCACTACGTGACGGAACGGGAGCGAATGGGAGTGGCCATCGTTTCGATCGAAGCGGAGCTCAAAGCACGGCTGGCTCAACTGGAGGAAGCGGGGAAGCTGCTCGAAGCCCAACGGCTGAGAATGCGTACGGCTTATGACCTGGAGATGCTGAGGGAGATTGGTTTTTGTTCTGGCATCGAGAACTACTCGCGTCATCTCGACGGGCGGGCCCCAGGAGAGGCGCCCTACACCCTCCTTGATTATTTCCCTGACGGTTTCCTGACCGTGATCGATGAATCGCATGTGACGATCCCCCAGATCGGCGGGCAATTCGAGGGCGACTTCTCACGCAAAACAATGCTGGTGGAACACGGTTTTCGCCTCCCATCGGCGATGGACAACCGCCCGCTGCGTTTCGACGAGTGGCTGGAGCGGTCTCCACAGATCGTCTTCATGTCGGCCACTCCGGGCCCGTTCGAGCGAGAACACTCCAAAGAGGTCGTCGAACAGATCGTGCGTCCCACCGGGTTGATGGACCCAGAGGTGGTGGTTAGGCCGACCAAAGGACAGATCGATGATCTTCTCGACGAGATCCGCTCTCGGGCCGAAGCCGACCAACGGGTACTGGTGACCACTTTGACCAAGAAGATGTCGGAAGATCTCACCGACTATCTGTTGGAGATGGGGGTAAGGGCTCGATATCTCCACTCCGAGATCGACACGCTCGAACGGGTCTCGATTCTCCGTGACCTCCGGCTCGGTGAGTTCGACGTGTTGGTCGGGATCAACTTGCTGCGAGAGGGTCTCGACCTTCCGGAGGTCTCACTGGTGGCGATCCTCGATGCCGACAAGGAGGGATTTCTGCGTTCGCAGACATCGCTCATCCAGATCATCGGACGTGCCGCCCGCAACGTCGACGGCCAGGTGATCATGTACGCAGACAAGGTCACCGCCTCGATGGAAGTGGCGCTTTCTGAAACCCGGCGCAGACGCGAGTTGCAGGCGATCTACAACCAGGAGATGGGAATCGATCCCCAAACGATTCGAAAACAGGTGTCTGACATCCTCGAACTCATCCAGACCCAGGCCGAACCGGGCGCCCGACGCCGTCGAGACGTTGAGGTCAAGAAGACGCTAGATGTGACGGGCGACGACCTCGAAAGGTTGATTCTCTCCCTGGAGGAGGAAATGAACGACGCCGCCCGCGAGCTACGTTTTGAGTACGCCGCACGATTGCGCGACGAGATCAACGAACTCAAACGCGAGCGGCGTGCAGTGGGAGCAGCCGACTAGCCGGTCGCAGTTGTTTCACCCTTCTGTCCGGTCAGACTCGATGCGGCCCACAACATCACCACACCGCCGACGATTGAGACCAAGCGCAGCCGTTGAAGACCAGCCTGTCCGAGGAAGCGGTACAGCTCTGCCGACAGAGCGGTGACCCAGACGAAGACCACCCAGGCTCCAATCAGCTTTGTCCCGATTGGTTTCTTTTGGGAGCGGGCCATTCCGGCAATCATCAGCGCCGGGACCACCGCCAGCAACCAGTCATAGAGCAACGACCATGGGGTGATCCAGACCATCACCACAAGCGACGCCGCGAGAATCTCGGAATCCGATCCGGTGCGCCGGGCCAGCCAGTAAAGCGCCCCGCCGGCTATGAACATTCCGATCCCAAGAGCGACGATGCGGTTGGTTGTGAAGATGGATCCAAGATCGAACGCACCGACTCGAAGTAGATCGATGACGGCGTCCGGGGTTGATGCCAGCGCCAGCGACCGAGGGAGATATGTCGCCCACGCCGAGAGGTCAAGGGCGATCGAGAGCAGGATCAGGCCGGAGCCTACGACTCCTGCGGTAATGGCAGAAGATCGTCGTCGGCCTCCGGAAACCCACAGGCTCACCACCAAAGCGAGCAGGATCTGGGGTTTGAAGACGAGTAGTCCCCACCAAGCTCCGGCGATCCGCTCTTTGTCTTTCAGTGACGCCGAGACTCCCATTGCCAGGAACCCGGCCGACCACAGCGTGTTCTGGCCGAGGTCTATGACAAGCGCCAGAGGGAACCCAACGACAATGAGGACAGTGGGCAACGGCCGAGCTCCGATACGAGATATGGCATACCAGAAGAAAACGGCGCCGAGCACCAAGTAGATCAGGTGGGCCGTTGCGGGCTCGAGGACCGTCAGCGGCCGAAGTGCCTGGGGAAGGAGCGGTGGATAACCGAAGGGTCGGATCAGCGTGTCGATCGACGTGAGATCGTCGTCTGCAAAGGCCGCACTGTCCGCTATGGCTGCTCGGAATTCGGTGATCTCGTAGAGATCTTCCACCTGGCCGTCCTTGACGAGTTGGGCCGCCACAAAAAACTGTCCGAAATCATTCGGAACGTCGCCGTTGGTGGTGGTCATGAAAATGAGGGTCGCGGCGTATACGGCGCCGGCTGCGATTAGCGCGGTCAGCAGCAACCGAACCCTGGATTCACCACCTTCGGTTGGAGCCGTCGACAGCGGGTGTGGGGGAGTGCTGCTCACCGCAGACGGGTGAGGATGCCGACAGGGAGGACCTTCAAAACCGCGGCGATCAAACGCATGATCGGTGGGACCCAGACAATGGACCCAGAAGGTTTTATGACCTTGGCGGCGACCACTTTGGCGATGTCGGTCGGAGTGACAGAAAACGGCGCCGGCTTCCAGCCTTCCGTCATCTTCGAGTGCACAAAGCCCGGCCGGACTATCGAGAGTTCGATCCCCGCCTCTGCCAACTCTGTCTGCATTCCTCTGGCGACAAAATCGAGTCCGGCGCGGGTGGATCCGTAGAGATAGTTGTCTGGCCGGCTGCGCTGGCCGGCTATCGACGAAAGTACCACCAGGTGGCCGTGGCCCTGGCGAGCAAGACGTCGTGCGGTGTGCATCAACACCGATACCGACCCGAGGTAGTTGGTCTCGAGCATTCGAATCGTCTCTGTGATGTCGGTGGCTATACCGGTCTCGCGTATCAACACGCCGAATGCGAGGACCGCGACGTCCACATCATCATCGGTAAAGACCTCATCGAGGGCCGCTTCGTGTGCGCCGACATCCACCGCATCGAACTCCACCGTCTTGATGGACACAGCGAGGTCGGCGAATCCGGCTTCGAAGCGGCCGGCGTTTCGTCCGGCAAGGACCAGGCGGGTTGCGCCGGCGTATCCAACCAGCCTGCGTGCGATGGCGGCACCGATGTCGGAACCTCCGCCGAGGACGGCCACCGTCTGAACGTTTCCCAACGCATCCCTCATCGGGGACCCCGCAGTCGCAATCTCCGTTCGAGGTCGGAGCGAAAAGTCCAATCGGGATCGTTCTTGTTGGCTATCGCCCTCCACTCGTCCAAATCCGGGTACATCTCGCCGATGAGGTCGGCTTTCGTCCTGGCGTCCTTGGCGAAGTAGGTACGACCACCGGCGCCGACCACGATGCGGTCCATCTCGTCGAGCAGCTCCGCCAGCCCGGGAAGGCGGGCGGAGATGTCCACTGCCAGTGTCCAACCCTCTATGGGGAAGCTGAGAAGCGATCGGCCAGGCCCAAAACGTTTCAAGACGACCAGAAACGATCCGGCTGCACGCTCACCCAATCTGTCGATCACGGTTTTGAGCGCGCCCGTCGAATCGGACGGGAGCGCGATCTGATATTGGAGAAACCCGCTCTTGCCGTACATGCGGTTCCAATCGCCGATGGCGTCGAGAGGGTAAAAAAATCGGTTGATCGACTGGAGCTCGCCGGTTCGGTGGCGGGGGGCCTTTCGAAACCAGGCCTCGTTGAACACTCGCATGGTGAGCGGATTGAGCGCGATCCCAGGTACGAGGTCGGGAACCGACACCAGGGTGGCTGAGCCATTCCAGTCCGCATTGTCGATACCTCGGTCTGGATGATCACCGCGGGTTATCACAGCCCGCCCCCGGCTCCCCTTGGTTGCGAGCAGATCAATCCATGCCACCGAATAGCAGTACCGGTGGTCGTTGGCCTCCATATCGGAAAAAGTCTCTTCGAGGTTGTCGGTCCGTGTCGTGTCGACAACGACCGCCGGGGCCGATATCTGCTTCATTCGGAAAGTGACGTCGAGGATGGCGCCGGTCATGCCCATCCCGCCGAGCGTTGCTTCGAACAAAGGCTCGCCAGGAGCCAGTTCCTCAATCGCGCCGGAAGCGGTCATGAGTCGCAGCCGGGTTATGTGATGACCGAGGCTCCCCTCACGATGGTGGTTTTTGCCGTGGACGTCGGCAGCGACGGCGCCGCCGATCGTGACGAACTTGGTGCCTGGGGTAACCGGAAAAAAGAGCCCGTGAGGCAGGATCTGATCGAGAAGATCCGCCAGCACAACTCCCGCCGGCACGGTCACTTCGGTCCCGGTGATTTCGATGGGTTGGTCTTGCGGTAATCGCCACAGAACACCACCGGCGTTCAACGCCGCATCGCCATAACTACGGCCCAACCCTCTCACCAGATGGCCACGTGGGCTCGCATCGAATCGAATCTCGTCCGGTGAGGCCACTTCCCGAACTTGGGCAAGCGAGCGCGGAGTCCGTCCCCACCCAGCGACTTCGACCAAACCCGTATCAGCCAAGAAAAGCACCAACGCCGAAGACAAAAACCCAGACGATCCCGATCAACTGAATCGGCCGATCAGATAAAAAGATCTCTTCTGGTTCCCCGCCGGCTCCCGTCATCACCAACAACACGTAGCGCAGCAACGCAGCGAGGAACGGCACTATCGAAAGCCCGATCGCGAGTTCGCTGTAGTTGGGCGGTGTGTTCTCGAGAGCCCACAGGCAGTAGGTGATGATGGTCATGCCGGTGGCGATGGCCACCACCATCCGCAAAAAATCGGCGGTATAGGAACCGAGAGCCGGCCGGTGGTTTGTGCTATCCAGGTGTTCGTCGGTGAACTCGGCGTAGCGCTTGCCGGATACCACCAGGAGCGAGCCGAAGGTGGCCACCAGCAAGAACCAGGACGACAGATGGGCGTCGGCGGCGATACCGCCGGCCGTCGCCCGGAGGACGAACCCTGAAGACACGATGATGATGTCGATGATTGGCTGATGTTTGAGTCCGGCCGAGTACGCCAGGCTCACCACCAGGTATATGCCGATGATGAGGGCGGTTGGAGGGCTGAAAGCCGCTGTGGTCGCCAGACCAAGGCTCGCAAGCAGGACGGCTGCGAACCGGGCTGCCGGAATCGAGATCAGGCCGGCCGCTATCGGTCGCAACCGTTTGCGTGGGTGCCGGCGGTCTCGATCGACATCGGCGGCATCGTTCACGAGATAAACCGCGGACGCCACCAGGCAGAATCCGGCAAATGCGCTCAGCACGGCGGCGATCTGGTCGGAGCCGAATGCCATGGCGGCCGCCGGCGCCGCGAAGACCAGCACATTCTTGGTCCATTGTTTGGGACGAAGCGCCCGCACCCAAGCCGCGGTCTTGCCGGAGCTGACGAGGGGTGCCGTGAGTGGGGAATCGGTCATCGAGAACTAATCGGAAGACTACCGGGTCCCCTTGATGGGTTAGCAGCTCGCCAAAAGGGGACGGCAGCCGGGTCCGGGCCTCGCCCAAACGAAATCTACTCGTCGGTTGATGTCACGTGGGCCGCCGTGAACCCCTCGATGACATCGGTCGCGACCTCATAGACGTGTCCGCCGTCTGAAGCCCAGCTGGGAGAGACCTTGAACAATCTCACGTTGGTCATCGTGATCGGCCTGTCGGACAGACAGGAGAACACTTGTCTGAAGACGTTGGGAAGGATCGTGGGGTCGTCAAGTTCACAGCTTGAAGTGCCAGCCTTATAGGCGACGAAGTTGTTGAGACGTTCCAGCACCATCGCGTTTGTCCATGACCGTGGGTCGGTCAGAACTTGCCCCTTTGAGTCACTGCCATGATCAGACAGAACTATGACGTGTGTCTCTTCGCCAGCGGCGTCCACCAGCCGCTTCGTGAAGTCGTCAACACATGCCATCTGCTCGAAATAGGCGGCAATCCGTCGCTCCCGGCCCGCGTCCGATTCGCCGGGCACTCCGATGAAGCCGACTTCGGCGTCGACATCGGCCCGGATTGAGCAATCGGCGTCGAAACTCACCGGTGGGTGCGGCAATAGCAGATGGAGATAGAAGAAATCCGGGCGGGAGTTCGCGGCGAGCTGACTCATTTGCTCTTCGGCTTCGGCGAATGCGGCCGTCGACGCAGGCGCGAAAACGCCCCCGAACAACGTATTCAGTTGAGGTGCAATCAGAGATGACCCGAGGGTGCCTCTGAGCATGTCGTCGAGTAGTGGCTTTTTGCGACAGAAGTCGACCGTTGACTGACACTTTGACCCGAGCCAGCTGGATTCGAACATCGTGATCGAATATTCATTGCGTTTCAGAATGTTGAAGACGGAATTCTGGCCGCCGGTCATCTGATACAGCTTGCGTACATCTGAGCTCGAAACCGGTCCCTCCGTCAGCGGATAGTTCATCTGAAACAAACTCGGTAGAGCCAGATGAGTGAGTGAATACGAACTCCAGCTCATGGTGGGGAGGTCAAAGCCCCGTTGCATCAGGGCGGGGCCTAGCTGGGGATCGCGATGGAGCACCTCCGTGAGAGCGATGGAGCCGGGATATCCGTCGAGTACGACGAGGAGGACGTCGGGTTTCTCCAAAAAATCGATGCTCTCGTCGACACCATTGGAGATATCGACGGCCTGGGGACCCGAAGGGAAGCGGATGTAGGCCAAAGGCGACAAAAGGAAGAAGACGGCCAGAATCGTGACCGGGAATCGTGTAGAGGCTTTCTCCGCAGCTTGCTGCGATTCATCGCGGTCAGGCGTCCGTGCCTCCATGATCCGTTCACGCCGATCGCGTATAAACGCGAGGGCAACCACCAAACCAGTCGCCACCACCGCCGGGATCCGCCACGGGGCGTTGATTCGCCCTCCAAACATAATGACGATAAGAGTCAATGCGGCCGGAAGGTAGCCAATAGTCGAGCCTGCGAGCCTGTTGTACGCCCAGGCGAAGGCGATCGCAAAGAGACCACCAAGGATTGCGACCAGCAGGAGTCTCCACGGCCGCGGCAGAAGGCCGAGGTTCGCCGCTCCGATCCTGATGGGCCAGTACATGGAGATGCCGATCAGGAGCAGGGCACCCGGCGGGGCCTTCCATCTGGGCCGAGGATCAAGTTTCGGCGATCGGGCACTCTTTTGGGACAAGGGGCATGAGGCTATCAGCCGATGCTGGGGCATCGAGACTTTCCGAGCCATCCAACCCGAACATATGTTCGCTCCACGTCCTCGGCTACTCTATGCTGCGATCTTCTGATGTCGCTGGACACCATTCACATCAAGGGCGCCAGGGCCCACAACCTGAAGAACCTGTCTATCGATTTGCCGCGCGATCAACTGATCGTGTTCACCGGCATCTCGGGGTCGGGCAAGTCTTCTCTCGCTTTCGACACGATCTATGCCGAAGGCCAACGACGTTATGTCGAATCTCTATCGGCCTACGCCCGCCAGTTTCTGGGCCAGATGGACAAACCAGACGTCGACTTCATCGAGGGTTTGTCCCCTGCGATTTCGATCGATCAGAAGACCGCTTCCCGCAACCCCCGCTCGACCGTGGGCACCGTCACCGAGATCCACGACTACCTGCGGTTGCTGTACGCCCGGATCGGGATTCCACACTGTCCCAACGACGGAACACCGCTGGTCAAACAGACCCCACAACAGATCGTCGATCAGATCCTCGAACTGCCGGAAGATACCCGTTTCCAGGTGCTGGCACCGGTCGTCCGGGGCCGCAAGGGCGAATACGAGTCGATGCTCGAGGACTTGGCCGGCCAAGGTTTCGCGAGAGCCCGAATCGACGGTGACGTCAGGGATCTGACAGAAGAAATCAAACTCGATCGCTACTTTCAACACACCATTGAAGTGGTGGTCGACCGCTTGGTGCGTAAAGAGGGCATAGAGCAGCGCCTCACCCAGTCATTGGAGACGGCGCTCAAATTGACGGATGGCGTGGTCGACATCGACATAGTCGATGGACCCACCTACACCTACAGCCAGCATCTGGCGTGCCCCGTGGACGGTTTCAGCTTCGAGGAGTTGCAGCCACGCAACTTCTCTTTCAACAGTCCCTACGGGGCGTGTCCCGATTGTTCAGGGATTGGCACCCGTTTTCAGGTTGACTCGGAAATGGTCGTTCCCAACACCGACCTGTCGGTGGCCGACGGCGCCATCCATCCGTGGTCGGGCAAGAACCGAATGATGTACTACCAGCGTCTGCTGGAGGGCCTGTCAGAAGAAATCGGTTTCGACCTCGACAAACCGTGGAACAAACTCCCCAAGAAGATCCAGCAGGTGCTCCTCAACGGCACCGGCGACACCAAAGTCACCGTTCGGTATACCAACCGGTTCGGGCGCAAGCGTCAGTACACGGCAACCTACGAAGGTGTGCTCCCGTTCCTGAGCCGCCGCCACGAGAACGCGGAATCCGACAATGCCCGCACTTATTACGAGGAGTACATGCGGGAGGTGCCATGCGAAACCTGCTCGGGGGGGCGGCTCAACCCCTTGTCGATGGCGGTGACCATCGGTGGCAAGGGAATCGCAGAGGTGTCGACATTGTCACTTGGTGACGCACACGCCTTCCTGGCGGCGCTCGAACTCAATCAACGAGATTCCCAAATCGCCGAGCGCGTGTTGAAAGAGGTGAGGGCGCGGCTCTCGTTCCTGCTCGACGTAGGACTCGACTATCTGACCCTGGCCCGGTCGGCCGCCACTCTGGCTGGGGGAGAGGCCCAACGAATACGTCTTGCCACCCAGATCGGCTCCGGTTTGGTTGGTGTCCTTTACATCCTCGACGAACCATCGATCGGGCTTCATCAACGAGACAACCAGCGACTGATCGAAACTCTGCTTCGTTTGCGCGATCTCGGCAACACTTTGATCGTCGTCGAACATGACGAGGACACCATCCGCATCGCCGATCACATCGTCGACATCGGTCCCGGGGCCGGTGAATACGGTGGTTATATCGTCGCCCAGGGAGACCTCGCCGCAATGATGTCTGCTCCAGATTCGGTGACGGGCGACTACCTGGCGGGTCGTCGCCAGATCGAGATTCCGCCAGTACGGAGGATCGCCACCGGCGGTGTCATCAGAGTTGTCGACGCGACCGCCAACAACCTCCAAAAACTCACGGTCGACTTTCCTCTCGGCGTGTTTACTGCCGTGACCGGCGTTTCCGGATCAGGAAAATCCACTCTGGTCGAGGACATCCTCTCGGCCGGCCTCCACCACGCCGTGTATCGGTCGCGGGTGGTGCCGGGAAGGCACAAACGGATCGAAGGCGTAGAACAGATCGACAAAGTGATCAATATCGACCAGTCACCGATCGGTCGCACCCCCCGCTCCAATCCGGCGACCTATTCGGGAGTGTTCGATCACATCCGCACCCTGTTCTCTTCTACGAACGAGAGCCGGGCCCGCGGATACAAGCCGGGCCGGTTCTCCTTCAACGTATCCGGTGGTCGCTGCGATGCCTGTTCCGGCGACGGGACCATCAAGATCGAGATGCACTTCTTGCCAGACGTCTACGTGCCGTGTGAGGAATGTGAAGGCAGGCGTTACAACCGGGAAACACTGGACATCAAATGGCGGGGTCACACCATCGCCGACGTCTTGGAGATGTCGGTGGAAGAGGCGCTCGAGTTCTTCACCAACCAGCCGAAGATCGCTCGCATCATGCAGACGCTCTATGACGTTGGCCTCTCCTACATCAGGTTGGGGCAGTCGGCGACCACCCTGTCCGGCGGTGAGGCTCAGCGAATAAAACTCGCCGCCGAATTGGGCAAACGTTCGACAGGACAGACGTTGTACATCCTGGACGAACCGACCACGGGTCTCCATTTCGAAGACATCCGGAAGTTGCTCATCGTTCTGCAGCGACTGGTGGAGGCGGGTAACACGGTGGTCGTCATCGAGCACAACCTGGATGTGATCAAGTCGGTCGACCATGTGATCGACCTCGGCCCCGAGGGCGGTTCGGGTGGCGGACTGGTCATCGCCGAGGGCACCCCGGAACAGGTAGCCCAGGTGTCCCAGAGCTACACCGGCAAATTCCTCAGCGAGATCCTTCCCCAGAACTGATCCCGTCCTCGGTCATGATCGAGAGCAGCACGAGCGAGAGCACCAGGAACCAGTAGTTGGGAAAAGTCTGGGGCGTGAGTACGAAGGTCACCGCCAGCACCGCCGCCGCCGAGCGCAACCAATCGGCCAACGACGTGACGGCCGACCGCAGTTTGAACGCCACCACCAGGCCTGCGACCACGGCAATTGCCCCGATCAGCGGTGGGGTCCAACCGAGCGAGGTGAGAACACCAATCGGGTTGATCGCATCGGGCCGCGGGGGCTGGGTTAGATGGAAAACAACGGCGTTGTCCCAGAAACCCTTGGGGTCCCAGATGGCGCCGGCGCCAACAGCAACCAACACGGCCATCACCACCGAAATGAGTCTCCGGCGAGACCTGAGAAACAGCGGAGTGAGCAGCAACGGTGCGAGCACCACCATGTATTGCTTCGACCCGATCGCCAGACCGGCGAACACGCCTCCGACCACCGGGTTCGTCCAGGCCACCGAAGATGCAACGAACAATGCAATCGTGACCGACTCGGTGAAGCCGCTCCAGAGATTCATCACCCAGGCGGTCGCCAGAAGAAAAACGATTGCGGGCGAGCGGCCCTTGACGGTACCGCCGAGGACGAATGCGACCATTAGGCCCGCCGCCAGCCATACGATCGCCGATCCCACCCTGGGGTCAACTCCTGACCAGCGGGCGAGCGCGAACGGGATGAGGGCGATCAGAGGGTAGGGATAACCTTCGATCAGGTCATCCGGTGCCGCCGTCGGCGATCCATTGTCGACCGCCAGACCGGAGTGGGGAGACGTCCCGGCGGCGATGTTGTCTGCCGCCTCGGTGTGAAGATGCCATACGTCGATGACGAACGGCGCAAATGCCATCCAGGCGGCGACGGTCCCAACGGCGACAAGCAGCCACACGAAGCCCATATGGAATCTGGTCTGTCGGAGCGCGACATACCCGACCGCAACCGCCAAGACCGCCCATGTGTGAATCGCCGACGACGGCGCCTCCTCCAGGCGGTTGACTCCGAAAGTCACGATCCCTCCTGCCACCAGGGGCGAAAGGAAAGTCGAAACGGTTGGCTCTTCTGACCAGCCGTTTGTGGCCGCCCTAATGAGCAACACGGCAGCAACCACGGTGAGCAGAGCGGTGAGAGCCGAGAACACGGGGTCCGACGTCAGGACCGACGACGCCGCACCCAGGATCACCAGCGTTGTCGTCAGTGGCCGCCGGGAGGCGAGCCGGAGTGCGGCGGATAGGGGGCCCGTGCGACTGGTCATGGGGGGAGGTTGACCGGCGCGGGCCTCAGGTGCAAGGAATGCGCGTATCGTGGTGCCGCATGAGCGAAGTCCACTCCGGTTGGGAAGACCTTGGCGACTGGTGGCTCGATGAACTCGACGACGACCCTGCCTATGCCGAGGAAATCGAACCCCTGGTGCTCGCGTTGCTCATGCCAATCTCCGGTCAGACCTACCTCGACGTTGGCTGTGGTGAAGGCAGACTCGCCGAAGCGGTGAGGCGGGCTGGATCTCGCGTCGTCGGAGTCGACCTTCTCCACGACCTCCTCATCAAAGCGAAAGGAGAGCGTGTACGGCTGCTGCTCCCGTCGCTCGGCACGTTTCGAGAAAAGACGTTTTCAGGAGCCTATGTCTCATTGGTTCTGGAGCACCTCCAGGACGAATCTGAGCTCTTCGGCGAAATTGCCAGAGTTCTGAGGTTGCGAGCTCCACTGGTCTTGGTCATGAACCATCCTGTCTTCACTGCGCCGGGTTCGGCCCCGATCCAAGAGCCGGATGAGATCTTGTGGAGACCGGGCGGCTATCTCGGACGTGGATTTTCTGATGAGCGAGTAGGCCACGGGACAGTGCGTTTTTATCACCGTCCGATGTCGGCAGTTCTCAACGCCGCCGCCGAAGCCGGGTTTGTTTTGGAACACATGACCGAGATCGGCGTATCCGACGCCCAGGTCCAGAGGACTCCCGTACTGGATGGCCAGCGTCATATTCCCAGGGTCCTCGGAGTTCGCTGGTCGAGGTCCTCGACCTGAAGACGAGGGGTGTCGATAATCGTCTGGTGAAATCACCTGCGTTCAATTGGTTTCTGCGCCTGTGGGCGGTTGCGATCATCGCCCATATCGCCGGCAACCCTCCCGGGTGGCGGGATGCGGCATTGGCCCATCCGCTGGGAGTTGTCACACTCGGGTTGGGGGCGGTCGCCATCGCGGTTCTGGCCCGTCCCAACCGAGTCCTCGGGCTGAGCCTGGCGGCACTGACTGTGGCCTCGGTGGTGCTCGAGGCGCCGGTGGTCGGTAATCACTGGGTTGTCGCCGGATTGGTGTCGGTCCTGATGCTGGTGGCCCTGTTGCGTCCTGACCCTTGGGCGGTCTTTGCCCCTGGGGCAAGAGGGATCCTCATCTCTTTTTATGCCTTTGCCGCGTTTGCCAAGCTGAATCGGGGATTCTTTGATCCCGAGGTCTCCTGCGGTGTGACCTACGCGAACCAGTTGCTGGCGTCGTTCCGGCTTCCGGAAGTCCCGGTTGGGGACTGGCGAGCGGTCTCTGTGGCTGCCCTGACAGCCATGGTTGAACTGTCGATCCCCATACTCTTGTTGAATCGCCGAACTCGATACCATGGGGTGCTGCTGGGTTCGGTCTTTCACCTCTTCATCTCGTTCGATCTCGACCAGCATTTCTACGACTTCAGCGCCGTGCTGGTCGCGTTGTTCTCTTTGTTCTTGGCGGACGACGTACTCACCATTTTCGGATCTCCGCTCCGGGTCCGTCGTCCAACCGCGGTTGCCCTCGGGGGCCTCCTCGGCCTGATCGTGGTGGCATCGGTTACGGTGCCTCGAAGGATCAGTTTCAGCCTGCTCGACAGTTGGGTATTTTTGCTGTGGATCCCGTGGGCTCTGTTTTTGATCGGCCGAATCTGGCAGCTGAGACGCTCCCGGCCCAACGCCGCAGAGAGTTGGGGCCGGCTGGGGGCCGTGGGGGCGGTCCTGGTGGCGCTTACCGTTTTTAATGGCCTCACCCCATATCTCGAGTTGAAGACTGGCTACGGCTTCAACATGTACGCCAACCTGGTAACGGCCGACGGCCGCTCGAATCATTACTTGATCCCTCGCACGATTCCTCTGACCGACGTCCAGCGAGATCCGCTGATCGTTTTGGAGTCAAGCGACCCCGGCTTGAGCCGGTACGTCGACAGCGGTTGGGCCATTCCCCGAATTCAGCTCCTCGACTACCTGGTCGATCATCGGTCGTCATCGGTCACGGTGACAGGCGTGGTGAGTGGCGGAGAGGTGACACTCACCGGGACAGATGGTGTTGCCCTCCCGTGGTGGCGTGACCGCTTTCAACTCTTCCGGGCCATCGACCTGAACGATCCGCCTCGCTGTCAGCTGGTCTGGCTCCCCGCTCGGTAGAGTCTTCCGGTGGGTACGTACGACGCGTCAGAAGGGAATGGGAGCGCGTCGGCGAAAGAGCGCTCCAACCTTTCCAGACTGGTGGTGTCTACGTGGACTTTGGGAGTCGCCGCTCCGCTGCTCGATACCTTGGGGCGCTTTCCGACGTTCTTCCTTGCCCGGGACCTGTCGTTGGTGGGAGCCGTTTTTGTTGTCCTTTCGATTCTGGCCGTGCCGTTTGTTGTTGTGGTGGCGTCATCGCAGCTACCAGCGACCGGCGAAGCCGTTGTGTTGAGACTGGGAGCGGCAATCGGCCTGACATGTCTTCTGCTGGCACCGCTTCGTTGGTTGGAGGTGGGGCCTAGATGGGTGATATTCACCATTGGCTTGTCTGCCATTTTGGCGCTCACCCTGGTGGATATCTTGGAGACCAAGTCATCACTCCGGGATGTTGTGGCCCTCCTCGCTTTCTCTCCCGTCGTCGTGCTCCTGTTGTTTTTCTTCTCGGAAACCGGCCGGGCGCTCGGCCCTTCCCTCGGCCAACCGGCTCTGAATCAACAACAGACAGCCTCTCCAGTCTCGGTCATCTGGCTCGTTTTCGACGAGCTTCCGCTCTCTTCGTTGGTGACACCTTCCGGCGCCATCCGTGAGGACTGGTTCCCGAATTTCGCGTCGTTGGCGGAGGAGTCGGTGTGGTTCCGCAACACCGTCACCGTGAGTTCGGATACAGACAGAGCTGTCCCGGCGCTCCTCAGCGGCGCCCTTCCCGTTGACTCAACCGGGGTGGCGGTCGATCCAATGGCGGCCAATTATCCGACTTCTGTGTTCCAGTTGCTTCGAAATTCCCACGGGTTGTTCGCCTACGAGCCCATTACTCGCCTCTGCGTTTTTGATGAGTGCTCGCAACTCGGCCCTCGGCAGACGCTTGGAGCGTTGATCAGAGGGATAATCGGGGATCTCGCGGTCGTATCGGGACATGCCATTCTGCCGGACTCCGATTCGTTCCTTCCCCGCATCGACCTGGCGTGGGGCGGTTTCGCCCAGACCGCATTCAGGGACGCCTGGAGCCCGAACCGAGCCGCTGAGATTGGCTCGATAGTGGGTGACCTCGAACTGGTAGAGGAGCCGGCACTGGTGGTGTTGCATTTGATCCAGCTCCCACACCGACCGTATCAGTTCGATGATCAAGGTCGCGAGATTCCCGGCGGGTATGTCGAGCACGACGATGCCGGACAATGGAGTTCCGACCGTCGGCTGCAGCGCCAGCTCCTCCAAGTCGGATACACCGACGTGGTACTCGGCGAGATTATCGATTCCCTCCAGCGGAGCGGGATCTATGAAGAATCGATTGTGATAGTCACGTCAGATCATGGGATCAGTTTTCGGCCCGATACTCTCGATTCGCGAGTGTTTTCAGATCCGGCTGTTCCAGACCTGGCATACGTTCCGTTGTTTATCAAGTTGCCGGCCGGTGAGCTTGGCGGCACCATCGATGATTATCCGGCCGAAACCGTTGACGTCGTCCCGACGTTGGCCAACATCGTCGATCTCTCAGGTTTCCATTCTTTTGACGGAGTAGACCTGTTCTCCAGCGCTCGTCCCGCCGTGGAGAACAGACAGGTGATCCCGATCGTTGGCCTACAACGCAACTGGACAGGCGTGCTGGCAACCGCCGAGCGGATCGACGCGATGTTTCTGGACGGCGATCGGTACCGTCTGATTCCGCGCGGGGCTCCGGTGCTTCTCGGACAGGAAGTCGATCGATTGTCAAGATTCGACGGGGGAGTTTGGACTCTGGACTCATCCGCAGATCCGGCTTCGATCGATCCG
This sequence comes from Acidimicrobiia bacterium, assembly GCA_041746105.1. Taxonomy (GTDB): domain Bacteria; phylum Actinomycetota; class Acidimicrobiia; order Spongiisociales; family ZC4RG35; genus JBFHRE01. Next base: position 76,091 of record JBGTHP010000017.1, on the reverse strand, counting down.
GATGTGGCTTTCCTCCCCCTTGAGATAGGCGGCGTGCTGAGCGGATCGTTTGCCGTAGGAGATCGGCTTGCGGTGGTAGTCAACGGCGTGGTTCGCGCCCAAACCGAGGTTTCGCCGTACCAGGGGGCGCTTCGGTTTGCTGCACTGCTCCCTCCCGGCACACTGGCCGCCGGAGACGATTTGATCGATCTCGCCATCGTCAGAGAAGATGGTTCGATGGAATTGATTCCACGTTCTTGATGAACCGTCTTTGACGTTTTTCTGATCCCGGCGGCGCCGCCTCGCGGTCAGTTGGTCCGGTTGCCGGAGCGCCGAGTCGCTACACCCGGACGCAGGCGTAGCATTCTCGACGATGCGCCGTCCTCCCACAGCCGAGATCCCAGACGCCCCCGGGTCGTACTTCTTTCGAGACCGGCATGGTCGCGTCATCTATGTCGGGAAGGCGAAGTCGATCCGTAAAAGGGTCAACTCCTACTTCAGCAAAGACCTGCACCCCCGCACCCAAACCATGGTCGACAACGCCGAGACCGTCGAGTGGATCGTGGCGGATTCGGAGGTTGCTGCCCTGATGCTTGAGTTCTCCCTCATCAAACAGCACCGTCCCCGGTTCAACGTGCGCCTGGTGGATGACAAGTCGTATCCGTATCTGGCGATCACCCGGGGTGATGAATGGCCTCGAGCGAGGGTGATGCGAGGAGCGAAGCGAAAACCGACCGAGTACTTCGGGCCATTCGCCCACGCCTACGCGATCAGGAGCACCCTCGACCAGTTGCTGCGAACCTTCCCGATAAGGACTTGCTCTGACGGGGTGTTCCGCCGCCAACAGGCTCAAGGGCGGCCCTGTCTGCTGTTTCATATCGAGAAGTGCTCTGGGCCATGTGTGGGCGAGATCCAACCCGCCGAATACACCGAGTTGGTGGACGGGTTCGCCTCGTTCCTGCGAGGTGACACCGACGGCATCGTCGATGACCTCTCCTCCCAGATGTGGGATGCGTCGCGCCGACAGGAGTTCGAGGCGGCTGCACGGCTTCGAGACCGGCTCGGCGACGTTCGCAAGGCGATCGAGCGCCAGGAGGTCGTCACGGATCGCAGAGAGGACTTCGATCTCATCGCCCTCCACGGTGACGACCTCGAGGTTTCCGTACAGGTGCTGCACGTGAGGCGGGGCCGGGTCGTCGGCCGGCGCGGTGCCGTGCTCGACCGAGTGGAAGAATTGACCGAGCCGGAGGTCATTGCATCGGTGATTCGCGACCTGTACGCAGAAGAAGCTCCGCCTGCTCTGATCCTGGTCGGCCAAGACCCATCCGATGCCGAGGCGCTGACGTTGTGGCTGGAGACTCGAAAGGAAGGCAAGGTGGAGGTTCGGGTGCCTCGGCGCGGTGCCAAACGCCGGTTGCTCGAAACCACTCTCGTGAATGCGAGGGAGGCTTTTGGACGCCACCGCCTCCGTCGTCAATCGGACCACAACGCCAGAGCGAAAGCGTTGCGCAGCCTTCAGTTGATACTTGATCTGCCGGAGGCGCCGCTGCGAATCGAGGCGTTCGACATCTCCACTTTGCAAGGGACCAACACCGTCGCGTCGATGGTCGTCATGGAGGATGGACTTCCGCGGCGCTCCGAATACAGGCGTTTCAAGATCAAAACCGTCGATGGTCAGGACGACTTTGCCTCGATGGAAGAAGTGGTCGGCCGCCGGTTCCAGGCTTTCTTGCGAGAGATGAACAAACCGGTCGAAGAGCAGACCAAGTTTCGCTATCCACCAAGTCTGGTCTTGATCGACGGTGGTCCTGGTCAGCTGGGGAGAGCGCTCAATGCGATGTCCGACCTCGGTGTCAACATTCCCGTGATCGGTCTGGCCAAGCGGCTGGAAGAAGTATATGTCCCAGGTCAACCGGAACCCATCCGGATACCGAGGGACGCCGAGGCCCTTTACCTTCTGCAGCAGGTGCGAGATGAAGCCCACCGTTTTGCCATCACGTATCACCGCAAGATTCGTTCGAAATCGATGATCGACTCGATCCTCGACGACGTTGCCGGCATCGGTCCTGGCCGCAAGAAGGCCCTCATCAGAAAGTTCGGATCGGTTGTCCAGTTGCGTAACGCAGAAGTATCCGAACTGGCCGAGGTGGTACCGGCTTCCGTCGCCTCCGGCCTCTACGCTGCACTCCATGGAGGAGAGGATCCCGAGCGGTCGTAGACCTGGTGTTCTGATCGTCACCGGGCTGTCGGGCGCCGGCCGCTCGACCGCGGCCAAGGCCCTGGAAGACCTGGGGTACTCGGTTGTGGACAACCTGCCCCCCAAGCTGATTCCTGCAGTCGCCGAACACCACCTCGTTGCCGATGGCAGAGGCCTGGTTGCGGCCGTGGTCGACTCGCGGGGAGGTCTCTCGACCGCAGAGATCGGGGCAGCAATCGATGAGCTGGAGGGCCAGGGGATCAGAACGATGGTCCTGTTTCTCGACGCAGAAGACGCCGAATTGGTCAGGCGCTACGAAGAGAACCGGCGTCCCCATCCATTGCGGGGAGGAACTCTGGCAGAAGCCATCGCCGACGAGCGAGCCTTGCTGAGCGATCTGCGGGAGATGTCGGATGTGGTGGTCGACACCACCGACCTGAACATCCATCAGTTGCGCGATCGCATCGCCGACCGTTTCACCGACTCGGGTCCTCAACGAACGATGCGGGTCTCGGTGACGTCGTTCGGGTTCAAGAATGGGAACCCACGCGACATCGACCTTTGTTTTGATGTCCGTTTTCTGCCGAATCCCCACTGGGTGGCCGAGCTACGCCCGAAACGGGGAACGGATCCCGAAGTCTCCGACTACGTCATGGGCGACCCCGACGCGGTGGAGTTTTTTGCCAAGATCACCGAGATGCTCGAATTCCTCGTCCCCAAATATGTCAGGGAAGGCAAGTCCTACCTGTCGATTGGCATCGGTTGCACCGGCGGACATCACCGTTCGGTGGCGGTGGCCGAAGCCTTGGGGGCTGACCTCGAGTCGCGTGGCCTCGATGTTGCCGTTCGGCATCGCGATTTGCTCCGATGACCTATGAACTGTCCCTGGGCGTGGAGGCCATCGAGCAAGAACTGACCCGCCGGGGGCCGGCCGTGGTTGCCATCGGTGGGGGTTACGGGCTGGCGGCGACCCTCAAAGCCGTCCGCACCTACGCCGGCCATGTCACAGGGGTTGTCTCCGTCGCCGATGACGGCGGTTCGTCGGGCCGGCTGCGTCAGGGTATGGACGTTCCACCGCCTGGCGACGTCAGGAAGTGCCTGCTTGCCCTCGCTCCCGACCGCTCCATCTGGTACGACCTGTTCGAGTACCGGTTCCCGGGGGGAGACGTCGATCCGCTCTCCACTGTTCCCCTCGATGTCTTGGGTCACTCCCTCGGCAACTTGCTCTTGGCGGCGATGGCCGATCTCGAAGGTGGTTTCAGCGAAGGTGTGCTTCTGGCGGGCCGCCTGCTTGGAATCGATGGTGTGATTGTTCCTGCGGCCGACACGCCGCTGGTGTTGGAGGCAGTGATTGGTGACGGGCCGGTCAGTGGCGAGGTGGCCGTGAGTCGTGCCCCAGGACGCATAACCAAGTTTGCGATCGGGCCGGCAGATGTCCAGGCAACTGCGGCGGCTCGGAACGCCATCGATGATGCCGATCAAATCGTCATCGCTGCCGGAAGCTTGTTCACGTCTGTGATTGCTGCCCTTGCCGTGCCCGGCATCGCCGAATCGGTCAACAACGCGCGCGCTCCGCTGGTTTCGGTTCTGAATCTGATCACCCAGGATGCGGAGACGTTGGGCATGACCGGTGACGAACACCTGAAAGCCCTCCGAGAGTACGGACAATTGGAGAGGACGGGAACCGTGGTTGTCGATGCCTCGCCCATGGCTGTTCCGTTTGGTCACGACAAACTGGAAGTACAGGGTGCCGCCGGTTGGTCGGTTGTCCGGGCTTTGGTGGCCGCCGAGGAAGCGGCCTGGCCAGAACACGACGCCGTCTTGTTGGGCAAGGTCCTCGCACAGCTGACCTGATTGGCCGCTTTTGTCGGCTGTTATCGTCGATTGACCTGACCAACAGGTGATTTCACGGCCGACCTCTGGAACGGCCGACTTCCGGAAAGGGAGAGGGTGCGCTACCTCACATTGGACGACGTCGACGTGAGCGGTTCGAGAGTGCTCGTTCGCGCCGACCTCAACGTTCCCCTCGACGGTGCCGCCGTTGGCGACGACTTCAGGATCGTGGCTGCTTTGGACACCGTTCGGCGGTTACGGGAAGCCGGAGCGATAATCGCGATCTGCAGCCATCTCGGCCGGCCAGAAGGTCGGGATCCGAGATTCGCCATGGCACCTGTGGCCGCTCGGCTGGGCGAACTCGGTGGTTTCTCGGTGTCGGCGCTGGATCGACTGGTAGGAGAATCGGTCCAGTCGGCCGTCGATTCCGCTCAACCCGGTGATGTCTTGGTGCTGGAGAACACCCGTTTTGAGCCCGGTGAGACCAAGAACGACCCGCATCTCGCAGCCGCGCTGGCCGCTCCCTTTGATCTCTTTGTCGAGGACGCATTTGGTTCGGTCCACCGCGCCCACGCGTCGACCGTCGGTGTCGCCGAGCGATTGCGTTCGGTCGCAGGGCCGCTCCTTCACCGCGAGCTTGATGCACTCGGCCGATTCATCGGCGACCCCGACCGTCCGTACGTGGTTGTCCTCGGCGGGGCCAAGGTCTCCGATAAACTCGGCGTCATCAAGAACCTGCTCCCCCGGGTGGATGCGATGCCGATTGGCGGCGGAATGTGTTTCACGCTTTTGGCCGCAATGGGTCACGAGGTGGGGGAGAGCTTGGTCGAGGAGGCAATGCTGGCCGAGGTCGCCGAGATTCTCGACGGTCCTCATGCGGACAGGATCATGTTGCCGAGTGACGTGGTGGTCGCAGACCGGTTCGCAGAAGATTCTTCTCACGAGGTGGTTCCGGCGACGTCCATGCCGGAGAAGGGCATGGGACTCGACATCGGCCCGGAGACCGTGAGGGCTTTCTCGGCCGCGATCGAATCCGCTGGATCGGTCTTCTGGAACGGCCCGATGGGCGTTTTCGAGTGGGAGGCGTTCCGCGCAGGAACCGCGTTGGTGGCCGAAGCCCTCGCGCGTTCGTCGGGTTTCACCGCAGTCGGAGGGGGAGATTCTGCCGCCGCCCTGCGCAAAATGGGAATGGAGGACCGGGTGTCACATCTGTCGACCGGCGGGGGGGCAGGTTTGGAGTTGTTGGAGGGCCGGGAACTACCCGGCGTATCGGTATTGGAGCGGTGGTGTTGATGCAAAGACGAGATCTGATCGTCGGTAATTGGAAGATGAATGCGAATCATCTGGAAGCGATCCAAATGGTCCAGAAGCTGTCGTACCGCCTGGAACCGGAGGACTACGACCGAATCGAGTTGGTAGTGGTCCCGCCGTTTACATCGCTGCGGTCGGTCCAGACCACCATCGAGGTGGACAAGATGAAGATCGGACTTGGCGCCCAACACGTACATTGGGAGGAGTCGGGCGCCTTCACTGGCGAAATCTCGCCAGCGATGCTCGAAAAACTATCGGTTTCCCACGTCATCGTCGGACATTCCGAACGGCGGGCCATGTTCGGTGAAACCGACACGACAGTCAACAAACGAATCAAGGCGATAGCGACCACGAAGATGTCCCCGATCGTTTGTGTCGGCGAGACGCTGGACGAACACGAGCAGGGCAACACGGAACAAGTGGTGACAACGCAGGTCAAAGGCGCACTCACCGGGATTGATCCGGAGTTCATCGGGCGATCGTCTATCGCTTACGAACCGGTTTGGGCGATCGGCACCGGCAGGAATGCCGACGCCGATACTGCCGGTGCAGTCATCGAAATGATCCGCCAGGTCGTATCTTCTGTGGCTGGGGCCGACGTGGCCGCCGCCGTTCGGATTCTGTACGGAGGGTCCGTCAACGCAGGCAACATCAAAGGTTTCATGGCCAAACGCCATATCGACGGGGCATTGGTAGGCGGAGCCTCGCTCGATCCCGACGGGTTCGCCGCCGTCGCCCGGTACTGGATCTAGGAGGGTTGAGATGAGCACGCTGGTCTTGTTGCGCCACGGCGAGAGCACCTGGAATCTCGCGAACCGTTTCACTGGTTGGACCGACGTCGATCTCACGGAAAAGGGCATCATCGAGGCGGCGACGGCGGGAGTGGTGATGCGGGCCGAAAACCTCGAATTCGACGTTGTTCACACCTCGGTTCTGTTGCGAGCGATCAAAACTGCCCAGTTGACGCTCGAGGAGATGGGGTTGCACTGGCTGCCCGTCGAGAGGCATTGGCGGCTCAACGAACGTCACTACGGAGATCTCCAGGGTCTGAACAAGAAAGAAACCGCCGACCGCCACGGGGTGGAGCAGGTGAAGGTGTGGCGTCGGAGCTACGACACGCCGCCTCCGGCGCTTGCACCCGACGACGAACGTCATCCGCGATTCGACCGGCGTTACGCCGACCTCGCTCCGGAATTGGTCCCGGCGACGGAGTGCTTGGCCGATGTGGTCGATCGGATGCTTCCGTACTGGTACGACCGAATCGTGCCGCAGCTACGGGTCGGGTTGAAGATTCTGGTTGTCGCCCACGGCAACAGCCTGCGGGCGCTGGTCAAACACCTCGACCACGTCTCCGACTCCGACATCGTCGACCTGAACATCCCCACAGGGATGCCCTTGGTCTACGACCTCGATCATGATCTGGCGCCGACCGGTCCAGGGCGGTATCTGGGCGACCCGGAAGAAGTGGCGGCGGCAGCGGCGGCTGTAGCCAAACAGGCAGGCTGAGTTGCATCGAAACCACTCTCCCCGTCGCCTCCACGATGATTTGATCGTCCCCGGGATGATGTAAAGTATTTCGACCGCGCCCAAGGGCCGCGGTGCTTCGCCACTTTGGAGTTCTTTCCCATGGATATCGTCACCGGAATCGTCGTCGGGCTGCACATCGTTGTTTCTGTCGGACTCATCTTGCTCATCCTTGTCCACGCCGGGCGCGGTGGCGGTCTGTCCGACGTGTTCGGCGGCGGGATGATGAGTTCCACGTCGGGTGGCTCGACCCTGGCCGAACGCAACTTGGATCGGTTGACAGTCATCGTCGGCATCATCTTCACCATCACGACGTTGGCGCTGACTTGGCTGCTGGCCAACTGACCGGACCTATACTCCCGGTCCCAATCCACGTCGGAGTGGCGGAATAGGCAGACGCGCTAGGTTGAGGGCCTAGTGGGAGAAATCCCGTGGAGGTTCAAGTCCTCTCTCCGACACCAAGAGAACCCCCAGGTCAGAGCCTTGGGGGTCCCCGTTTGCTTAGATAACCGGTGGAGCCTATGTGCGTTTAGGTGCCCAACTAGGTGCCCAAAGATCGAGAACGCACGCCGCAGAATCTCCTCAGATTGAGTACAGCGCGGCGACCTTAAGGGCGGCATCGGCGCCAAGTTCCGTCGCTACGTGCTGGTAGACGTCCGCAGTGACTGCGATGGACGAATGCCCGAGCTGCTCCTGCACCACCTTGAGCGGCACTCCCGCTCTAAGAGCGTTGGAAGCCCACGAGTGGCGGGCACCATGCAGTCCGAGGCGGGGGAGCTGCAGACCGCTCTGCAAGCGATCGAAACCTCTCGACACTTGAGCCGGTCGGAGGGGCGATCCGTCCTCTCGACAGAAAACGAGGTTCAGGTCTTGGTAGCTGTCGGCCCATGCCAGCCGTTCTTCGATCTGAGCGACCCGATGTCGCCTAAGCATGTCGAGGGTTTCCCGGTCGAGGTGGAGCACTCTTCGGGACTGAGCGGTCTTCGGTTCTGAGAAGGTGGGCACCCCGCGGACGTCGACCAGCGTTTGCACAATGGCGACCGTTTCCCGCTGGAACGAGACATCCTGCCATCGGATCGCCAACGCCTCGCTTCGCCTCATCCCGGTTAAAAAAGACCAAACGCCAGAGAACCGCCAACCGGTCCTCGCCCACTGATGACAGGAACCGTGCAACCTGCGATGGGGTCCAGGTGTCCATTGCGGCGGAAGGCTTCCGAGCGCGCCTGGCGCTCGGCGGTTTTGCACCCGTGGCAGGGTTGTTTTTCCGCAGATCCCAGGAGACAGCGTCGGCGAACGCGCGGTGGAGCAGGAGGTGGACATTTCGTACTGTCTTCGGCGCCAGCGGCCTGGAGCCCTTTCCTCCTCTTTCGATCAGCAAGGCGTACAGGGCGGAGAGATGTGGCGAGCCCAAATCCTGCAGCGACACCTGGCCTATGTGCGGGAGGATGTAGGCGCTCAGTTGGACCTCATAGTTCGCCAAGGTGTTTGCTCGCACCTCGCGCCTATGCGCCGGCAGCCAAGTCATCAGGAGGAAGTGGCCGACCGTTACCTTGGATGGTTCTACGTAGGTTCGGTCCTCAAGGTCAACCAAGAACCGTCGCAGAGCCGCTCGAGCCTCCCGCTCCGTCTTGTAGCCCGAATGAACGCGTCGAACCCGTTTGCCGGTCGCAGGGTCCAAGCCAACTCTCAACACGACCTGCCAGGTTGCCCCTTTCGCCCCCTCGCGCTTGCGGATACTTCCACTTCGTTCGCTCATGCCTTCGCCTTTCTCGGTTCTGTCGGAGGCAACAGGCCACGTTTCCGAGCCTGCTGCACCCACCCGGCCGCTTGCCGCCTGGTGGTTGCACCTAGCTGACTCTGCACTTCCGCGGTCGGCGGCAGATGTGCTTCAAAAGCCAACCTGTAGACCTCCGCCACCTCTTCGAAGTGTTCGAGCGGGTATCGGCTGGGCGGCGATCCCCAATGCTTGACCTGTTCGCGGGCGAGATCCACCCGAGCGTCATCAGGCGGGATGATCCACTCTGAGCCTTTGGGGTCTGCGGTTTGGAGTTCTATTGCCAACCGTGACCTACGGCGTTGGTTTACGACTGTTGCCAAATTGAACTTTCGCCAGACCGTGGTCGAAATCGGGTGATCTTTGATCACACTCGCTCACGGGGCTGTGCTGTGACCTGAGGTCGGGAGTCTGGTAACGCATATTGCCGGTTATGGGCGGGGTTTAGAAGGCTCCGATGCGAGGGCTGGCGGTTCGACGTGACGGGTGAGAACCCAGCCGCCAAGCAACGCCCATACAATGCTCATCGGCACAACAACAGCGTTTGGTACATAGTCGGTGACACTGGTAAGGGTGCCGACGCCTATAGGAACGATGGCCGTAAGAAGAGCCGAAACCCAGATGGGAATCACTCGGATGCGCATCGAGATGATGCCGTAGACAGTTGTGGACCCCAGCACGACCAACATGGCGAGTATCTCGATCATAAACCCAGCTCTCCAGAGGACCTCGCCAGCCAGGTCTGGGAGGGAGATGCCCCAATAGGAAACCCCATCTCCGATGGCTGCCGCAATCAGGGCAATCCACAGAATTCGCCAGGTTTTTCGTTCCCATTTCGGTAGCAACGACTCGCTTTGAAGTACATGTAAGTATCGAACGATTGGAAGCATGAGAAGGTAGACAAACAAGAACGCCTTGCTTGCGGTGGCCAACATCAAGGAGAGCCTCAGTGCAGCGGGGTGGTGGTCCCGCCACCAAGCGATCGAGAACGACGTAATCAAGGCCGGCGATCGTGTAATCCCCAGCCACAACGCTTCTCCGACACCGGGAGCCCGACGTAGTCGGGTTCCGTGCGAGTTTGGCTCCGCAAAACTCGTTTCGGTCCTGCGAAAGAACGTTCGGACCGCGATGTTTCCGCGTCACCACCAGCGACCTTTTCAATTCTCACCCAGTCCATCTGCGACCGAGCAACACAGCGGAGCGCGCAGGATAGGCACCGTTAGGACCGGGTCGTGTCGACACCGCCAGAGAATCCATGCTGACGTGTATCGGTTGGGCGGACTACCGGTGCTGCGATCGTGCAATTGCATGGGCCGCCTGCCCGTACAGGTTTGCTGCCTGCGCGGGATCGGCGCCGATCGCCGTCAATCCGATCCTTCCGTCGATCGCCAGGGCGGAGAGCATGTGCAACACCACTCCCGTCCCGCGACCGGAGTCAAACTGCAGGCCTTCCTCGGCAACCGCACCGATGGCGGCAGCGATGGGGAGATCGACCCACGTCGGATCGACGAGGTTGTCGGTCGCCCAGTAGGAGCGTTCTGTGCCGTCGTCGGCACGCCAGCGTGCTGCTGACGGATCGTAGGTGCCCGGTACGAGGTTGCGCAGCACGGCGTACGGGTGCGTGGTGCCACCCTTCCGGAGATTCATTTCGAGCGCGAACAGCCGCCACGCGCCTGTCGCGTCCCGCGCAGCCGCGAAGTCGACGCTTGCCCTCCCCATCACACCGCGTTTGCTGAGCTCCGATCCGACCGCGGACGCGTACTCGGCGAGCCGGGCGGCATACGCGGGCTCGGCCGGGAAGCGACACCCCATGTATACCTGTGCGCCGTCGCCGCCGAGTACCTGCTCATGGGTCGCGAGCACTCGCACGGTCCCGTCGGGAAGCACATCGATCTGCGCACTGGGGCTCGTGAAGCGTGTGCCGGAGATCAGCTCCTCTACGACGCCACCGAAAGCCAGATCCGCGACATACCAGGCGGGGAGCGCAGCGAGCACGTCACGCAGGTTCTCTGGACGTCGGAGGTCCAGCACCATGTTGCCGTCCCCGGCCCCGCTGTCGTCGAGTTTCACCACCACGCCGGTGGCAGTCGGACGAGCCGAGCGGATCGTTGCGATCGCCGCGAGAACCCCGTCGATGTCGTGCACGTCCTCAACGCCGTGCGGCACCGGAACACCGACTTCGCGGAACAGGCGACGCCCCTCGCTCTTGAAGCCGATCGGCCAGAGGTCCGGCGCCGTGCCATTAATGGGTGCGCCGAGGCGCCGCGCCACCTGCACCTCGGCGTCGGTGACGTTCCACGGCTCGATGAACGCCGGACGACCTGCAAACGAGCGCTTGAGGTCGTAGAGGAGATCAGGCCGATCAAGGAGTTTCGCCGCCACCGCACGTGGGCTCGGATCGGGAACCTCAAACATCCGGAACCGGCGTCGGACGCTCGCGCGGCGTGCTTCCGGGAGCAGCGCCAGGTAGTAGTCGACCACCTCGGCATCTGCTGCTTTGCTCGACACAAACACCAACTCGCAGCGCTCGATCCGATCCAACATGAAGAGCGCGAGAAGATAACGGTGTTCGAGCGAAGGAATGCGGTTCGCGTAGTGCGAGAGCAGTGACTCGCCGACACTGAGCGACGGCAGCACGACGAGCACGTGGTCGCCGGCGCCGCCCGGACGATTCAGCGCCAGCATGTCCCCCAACCGTCGCTGCAGCTCGTCGAATGGCTCCACCATCATCCTTTGACAACGGCCCGCCGCAGCCTACCATCGCCGCTGCTGCGCTGGGTCGGCACGCGTGATGGCTTCCGGATGGCTGCCGGGAACATCAGAAACGGCCAGTTTCGCCGCCTGGAGCTAGGCGGCTTTCGCGATACGAAACTCCAGATCAGGCGGTGTTTCCCGCATCTCGCCGCATTCCCTTGCATCGGCGGTCAGCACGCGACAGAGAACAACGCTGTCAGCGCCGGCGTCCGCACTCGAAACCCGAACCTATTCCGCACCAGCTTGGCCGAAGGGCATGTGTTATCGGGCTCGACCGGCATTGGCTCGGGAGCCGGTGGACCCAAGAAATCGATTCGACTTACGGTCGGATCGATGTCGACTCGCAGTCGACGCTGCCACGCCATATTTTACCGGATCAACCCATGGACGATTGGGATCACCGACCCCATGCTTCGCTTAACCAGCCTGTCGTTCGCTCATCCGGCGGTCCTATCTGACAGTCGTGCCCGGTTGAGCCTGGTCGGACCTGCGCTCGATAATGCGCATGGACTCTTCCTCTCCCAAGGCGAACAGGTCTTTCTGCTGTCCACGTGTTTGAGGGTGGAGATCGCCTGGACCGGGGGTCCGGAGACATCAGCGGATCGGGTGGGGCGTCTGTATGGAGACGGATCGCTCTCGGATCTTGGCGTTCTCCGATCTGACGAGGCGGCTTTTGTGCATCTCTGCCGTGTCGTGGCCGGACTCGACTCTCCTCTTGTCGGAGAACCGGAGGTACTCGGCCAGTTCCGACATGCCGTCGCTGTCTGGCGGCGAGTTTCGCCTGATCCCGGAAGTTTGGGGAGGGTGTTGGAAGCAGCGATCGGAATAGGCCGGAACAGCCGACGTCTATCCGGAAATGCACCACGCGGATCGTTGGCGGCGGTGGCTGCCAGGGAGGCGGCACGTTTCGAACGGGTGGCGATACTCGGAGCGGGCGTCATGGCTCGTGCTGCGGCCGAGCAACTAGATGGGGCCGATGTCTCGATCTTTGCCCGCCGGCCCAGCAATGTTGCAGGTCGCGCGAGTCTTGCCTGGAAGGGCGTAGCCGAGGCGCTCGCGACCTACCCGGTTGTGATCTCAACAGTGCCAGGCAAGGCCCCTTTGTTGAGCGACAAGGCGCTGGCCGCAGCTCTTGGATCGCGGACCGAGCCGGTCACGGTGATCGACCTGGCGATGCCGCCAGGGTTCACGCGACCCGAACCCGGCGGTCCGATGCGCTATTTGGGGATCGATGACGTGGCTTCCTCCGTCAATGCCGAAACATCAGCCGAATCCGAGGAAAGCGTGACGAGGTGGGCGGCCGCAGCATGGCACCGGATCACAGCGCCCGACCGTGTGGGGAGAGTGATTGCGATGATGGTCAGGCAGGCAGATGAATTGGTCAGCGAAGAGTCTGGCCGTTTCGCCGGCCGTTTGCAGCAGGCCCAGGACCCTGATCAGGTGATGCGACAGCTCGCGCACACCGTTGCCCGCCGGATTCTCCACGCGCCGATCTCCTTCCTCGCCTCTTCAGAGCGAGGCGTCGGCTCAGTGGACTTGCTGGCCGAGGCTTTCGGACTCGACGATGAATGAAGTGAGGATCGCCACCCGGAGTTCTCCATTGGCCCTGGTTCAGGCAGGTCTTGTGGCTGACCGGCTGCGAGACGGTTTCCCAGGACTGAGAGTGCCGTTGGTCGAGGTCGTCACCTCCGGTGATCGCCATCAGGAAAGTGCGATTGCCGAGCTGAGCGAGCTGGGCGCTTTTGTCCGCTCGGTGCAGAGGGAGGTGGTAGAGGGGAGGGCCGATCTAGCGGTCCATTCTCTGAAGGATCTCCCGGTCGACGGGCCAAGAGAGTTGGTGCTGGCAGCCTTTCCCGAGCGTGGATCGCCGTGCGATGTTCTGGTGGGGTCGACCCTCGAGGAACTTGGGCCGGGAGCCGTGGTCGGTACGGGAAGCCCGCGGCGTATCGAGCAGCTGTTGGCCCTGAGGCCCGATTTGAGAACCATCGAAATGAGAGGGAATGTCGGTACACGGCTCGACAAGGTCGCAGCCGGTCACGTGGATGCGGCGGTCCTGGCCGAGGCGGCCTTGGTCCGTTTGGGGCGCTCCGACCTGATCGGTGAGCGTTTCGATATAGCGCAAATGGTCCCGGCGCCCGGTCAGGGTGCATTGGCTGTCGAGACACGAACCGGAAGCGAATTTGCGGAGGTCGCCGCCACCATCGATGACGATTGGCTTCGGATCTGCCTGTCGGCGGAGCGCTTGTTGCTGGCAGAGACCGGAGCAGGGTGCCGGTCTGCGCTCGGAGCCTACGCCACTCGCGAGGACGAAAAGATCAGGCTCGACGTCTTTGTCGCGGATGACCGAGGTCGCCGCCGGGCAGTCGCCTGGGGCGAATGCCCGGAGGTTGTGGTGGCGGAAGCGCGCAAGGAGTTGGGGCTGTGATACGCGTCGCGATCACCACGGACCGTTTTGAGAGAGCGGCGCCCGCATTTCGTTGGCATGGGCTCGAGCCGGTGCGTCTGCCGTGCATCCGAGTCGTGCCATCAGGCCCAGTGGTATTGGCCCAAGCCCGTGAGGCGGCATCGCGGGCCGAGCTTTTGGTAATCACGTCTATCCGTACTCTCGACCTTCTCTGGCCCGATGGCACGATGCCGGCAGTTGCGGTGGGCGCAGTCGGAGAGAGGACGTCTGCCGCAGTTGTGGCGCGGGGCGGTCGGGTCGTGGTGCGCGGTCGATCAGGGCTTGTTGATCTTGTCGAGCGGATGCCCGATTTGTTGGCCTCTTCCTGCGTGGTATTCCCTCATGCTGCCGGGATGGATCATGGAGCTGTTGAGATGCTCAAAGAGCGAGCCACCCGCTTGAGCGAATTCGAGGTCTACCGGTCTGTCCCGGTGTCTCCCGGATCCGCACCAGTTGAGGCGGTAGCTTTCGCCTCGCCTTCGGCGGTCCAGGGCTGGCTTCTGTCTCGTGCCTTGGATGCCATTGTGGTTGGGGTGATCGGACCCACCACGAGGGACGCGGTCGCCCCTCACCGGTCGCCGGACGTGATCGCCGACCGCCCTTCTCATCGATATCTGGCGCGGGCTATGGCGTTCTATTTGGGGGTGACAGTGTGAGCAGTTTTCCGGCCGTGCGTCCCCGCCGCTTGAGGACGCGAGACGCTCTACGCCGGGCGGTGGCCGAGACCCGTCTTCACCCCGCCCAGTTCGTACTTCCTGTTTTCGTCGTGCCGGGCGAGGGCGTCAGGAAGCCGATCAAGTCGATGCCCGGCCAGGCTCAGCTCTCGGTGGACCAGGTGACACTCATCGCCAAGGAGGCCGAGGCGGCGGGGATCGGTGGCATCATCTTCTTCGGGATCCCCGAGCACAAGGACGAACTGGGCTCATCGGCTTGGGAGCCGGAGGGGCCGGTGCCTCGGGCGATCCGGGCGGTGGCCTCGGCCGCTCCCGAGCTCGTTCGTTGGGCAGATGTGTGCCTGTGCGAGTACACGAGCCACGGGCATTGTGGGCCGCTGAGAGGTGGCAACGTAGACAACGATTCCGCACTGCCCCTTCTGGCCCGAGCTGCGGTCGTATATGCCGATGCCGGCGCCGACGTAGTTGCGCCATCGGACATGATGGACGGCCGGGTGGCGGCCATCCGCGCCGTGCTCGACAATGAGGGCCACACCTCAGCTGCGGTGTGCTCGTATGCAGTCAAATACGCGTCGGGCTACTACGGACCCTTTCGGGAGGCCGCCGAATCTGCACCGGCCTTCGGCGACCGGCGGACGCATCAGATGGATCCCCCCAACGCCCGGGAGTCTGTACGGGAGGCCCTGCTGGATGTGGCTGAGGGCGCCGACATGGTGATGGTGAAACCGGCTGGTCCCTACTTGGACATCGTCCGACAGGTATGGGAGCGGGTCGAGGTGCCAGTGGTCGCCTATCAGGTGTCGGGTGAGTTCGCCATGATCGAGGCTGCGGCCGAGCACGGCTGGATCGAGCGGGACCGGGTCATGATGGAATCGCTCACTGGGATTTGCCGGGCCGGTGCCTCGATCGTGCTCACATATTTCGCGTTGGACGCCGCTCGGCTCATCGGGGAGGTCAGGTGATGGCCAAACGTGCTACTCCTTCTACACGAACGAATCTTGTCGGCCGAGTTGATTCCGCCAGCTGGTATCGCCGAGCGAATGAGGTGATGCCGGGCGGGGTCAACTCTCCGGTGCGGGCCTTTCGGGCGGTGGGTGGCACCCCTCCATTCATCGACTCTGGCATGGGTGCCCGCCTCCGAACGGTCGAGGGCGAAGAACTCGTGGACTTCATTGCTTCCTGGGGAGCGCTGATCCTCGGCCATGCCCATCCGGAGGTTTTGGATGCGATCGGAGAGGCGATACGAAGGGGAACTTCCTTCGGTGTGCCCACCATTTCCGAAGTAGAGCTGGCCGAGCTGATCTGCTCCCTGGTCCCTTCGGTGGAGGTGGTACGGATGGTGAACTCGGGTACGGAGGCAACTGCGTCGACGTTGAGATTGGCCCGGGCCGCCACGGGGCGTCCTGTCGTGGTCAAATTCGAAGGCTGTTATCACGGGCATAGTGACGCATTCTTGGTCAGGGCCGGGTCGGGTCTCGCCACCTTCGGGGAGCCTTCCAGCCCTGGTGTGCCTCAGGGGACCGTATCCGATACACGAGTTGCCCGTTACAACGATCTCGGCTCGGTCTCCTCGCTCATGGAAGATGGTCAGGTGGCTGCGGTGATCGTGGAGCCCGTGGCCGGCAACATGGGTTGTGTCCCGCCAGTCAACGGCTTCCTGCAAGGACTGCGGAGTGTGTGTGACGCCAACGGGGCCCTATTGATCTTCGACGAGGTCATGACCGGTTTTCGTGTGGCTTTGGGCGGCGCACAGGGTCGGTACGGCGTCACACCAGATTTGACGGCTCTGGGAAAGGTGGTGGCCGGAGGGACGCCGGCTGCGGCATACGGCGGTCGAGCAGATCTGATGCGGATGATCTCTCCTGAGGGGCCCGTGTATCAGGCGGGCACTCTCGCCGGTAACCCGATCGTGACCGCGGCTGGGATCGCCACCTTGCGGTACTTGGCCGCTCATCCCGACCTGTATCCACGTTTTGACGCGGCTGGAGAATTGATGACGATACGGCTGGAGGGGGCTATTCGTCGGACAGGGCTACCCGGGTTGGTCCACCACGTGGGTGGGATGGTCGGCATGTTTCTCGGTATCGACCAGGCTTTGAACTGGGATGACGTCGTCGGTCTCGACCAGGGGTGGTTCAACCGGTTCTTCCATGCCGCTTTGGCCCGGGGTGTCTTGCTCCCACCGTCCCCATACGAGACCTGGTTTCTGATGGAAGCCCATCTCGATGGGACTCTGGAGATGGTGTTGGACAGTTTGGCCGAGGCGATCGAGGAGACGGCTCGATGAGGATGATTCGAGCGCTGCAGCGCGAGCCACTCGACCGACCTCCGATCTGGTTCATGCGCCAGGCAGGTCGTTATCTCCCCGAATACCGGGAATTGCGCCGCCGCTACACGTTTGAAGAAGCGATGCGCACACCCAAATTGGCCGCCGAGATCACCATCCAACCGATCCGCCGGTTTCCCCTCGACGCCGCCATCGTCTTCTCCGACATCATGACTCCTCTGACCGCCATGGGAGTTGCAGTCGATTTCGACCCCGGGCCCAAACTGGCTCGGGTCAGTCTGGGCGAGGTAGCTCGGCTGGGCGAGCTCGATCTTGCCAAGGTCGAGTTCGTCGCCGAGACCATCGGCTTGGTGCGGGCATCGGTTGATCCCGGTGTGACCACCATCGGCTTTGCCGGTGGTCCGGTAACCCTCCTCGCGTATCTGCTCGAAGGCGGCGGTTCGAAACATTTCGGCGCCCTGCGGCGTGCTTTCCACGGCGAAGATCCGACCTCCGCGCTCGCCGTTCTCTCTTCCGCCATGAGGACCTACCTGACCGCCCAGATCGATGCAGGAGCCCAGGTAGTACAGCTCTTCGACAGCTGGGCCGGTCTTCTCTCGAGGGACCAGTTCGAACGTTGGGCCGCCCCCGCCGCTCGCGAAGTGCTGGAGGGTCTCCGGGTTCCGTCGATATATTTCGTGCCGGGAGCGGCTCACCTCCTCGACAAGTTCCCCCTCGTGGGGGCCACAGCATATGGCGTCGATTGGCGGCTTCCCCTTGGAGAGGCATGGCGGCGCCTTGGAGAAAGGCACCCGATCCAGGGCAACCTCGACCCGGCAATTCTTCTATCCGATCCCGCGACCGTGCAGAGCGGGGTCTTGAGTGTGCTCGAAGAGGCTGCGGGCCGCCCGGGCCACATCTTCAACCTCGGCCATGGGGTGTTGCCCGACAGTTCGGTGGAGAACGTCGAAACCATGGTCGAGACGATTGTCAGCTGGAAAGGCAACGTCGCAGGCGCCCTTCCCGAGAGAAAGACGGTGGTCCCATGACCGCACCCGAGACCCTGGAGGGATGGTTCGTCCTTCACGACCTGCGGCGGATCGATCGCGCCGTCTGGAATCGGCTGTCTGTCGCAGAGAGAGAGAAAGCGCTGGAGGAAGCCACCGATTTCTTGGATTCCTCCGAATCTGTGAAGGATGCACCCGCCGGGCGCAGCATCACCTACAGCATGATCGGGCACAAGGCCGACCTGCTGATGCTCCATCTCCGGCCTGACGTGGGCGAACTACACGACCTGGAAAGGGCCTTCGACCAGACCATGCTGGCGTCGTACACCACGCGGCCCACGTCCTATCTGTCTGTGGTCGAGATCAGTCGCCACGGTTCTCCAGAGGGCACCGCTGCAAATGTGGAAGAGAGCCCGTACATCCAATCCCGCCTCTACCCCGAGATTCCACCCCACAGCACTTACGTCTGTTTCTACCCGATGAGCAAGAAGCGGCAAGGAGTGGACAACTGGTACTCGTTGGCGGCTGGTCAGAGGGCTGAGCTGATGCGGGCGCACGGGCGGACCGGTCGCCAGTACGCAGGGAGAATCACCCAAATAGTGAGTGGTTCGATCGGCCTCGACGACTGGGAATGGGGAGTGACCCTCTTCTCAGACGATCCCCTCGAGTTCAAGAAGCTCATCTACGAGATGCGTTTCGACGAGGTGAGCGCACGTTATGCCGACTTCGGACCCTTTTACGTTGGCCAGCGCCTGCTCCCCGCGGATCTCATCAGGTGGCGCGGTGAGTGAGCAAGGGCGCCAAATGGTGCTTCTGGTTGGTTTTGGCGGTCCGGAGGACCTCGACGAGGTTCCGCCATTCGTGGCGAGTGTGCTGGGCCGGACGCCACCCGACCACGTCGTCCCGGCGGTTGTGAACCGTTACCAGGCAATCGGTGGTGGTTCGCCATTGCCAGCAACCACTCGGCGTCAGGCTTTCCTTGTCGGCGAAAAGCTCAAACGACGGGGATACGAGTTGGAGGTTCAGGTTGGCATGCTGCACGCCCGACCCACCATCGAGGCGGCGGCGGCCCGAATCCTCGCCAGTGGCGTCGAAGACGTCATCGTGATCAGCCTCGCCCCTTATCGCTGCGAGGTGTCGACCGATGCGTACGAAGCTGCCGTTGCCCGTGCCCTTGATGGCCGCGGTCCGAGGTTGCACCTGGCGCGAGATTGGAATCTGGCCACAGGCTATCTGGACGCGCTAGCCGGCATGCTGAAAGAGGCCCTCGATCAGGCGCCGCTCGGCACCAGCGTCATCTTCACCGCCCATAGCCTTCCGGAGCGGATGATCGATCAAGGCGATCCTTACGCAGATCAGCTGGCCGAGACCTCGACTGAGGTCGCCCGCCGTCTCGGGCTGGGTGACTGGCATTTGGCCTACCAAAGTGTCAGTGCGGCCGCTCGAGAACCCTGGCTCGGTCCGTCCGTGGAGCAGATGATGGAACGCCTCGCCGCCGAAGGCGTCACTTCGGTGATGGTCGACCCTATAGGGTTCATCTCCGACCACGTCGAGACACTCTATGACAACGACGTCGAGCATAGGGCCCATGCCGAGGCCCTGGGTCTCCAGTTCTACCGATGCCGCTGCCTCAACGAGCACGAGGGGCTAATCGCAACCCTCGCTGATCTGGCCCTCACCACGGTCGGCCTGGCTTGACCAAGCCGATTGCTGTCGAAGTCGTCGTAATCGGCGGCGGGATCTCCGGTCTGGTGGCCGCCCACCGTCTACAGCGTGCCCAAGTGAACGTGGCTGTTGTTGATGAGTCGTTTCGACCGGGTGGAAAGGTCTTGTCCGAACATGTCGACGGGTTCCTGATCGAATGCGGGCCCGACAGCTTCGTCGCCCACAAAGGTTCGGTCTTGGAGCTTGTGGATCAACTAGGGCTGACAAATCGCGTGATCTCGAGCCGACCAGAGCACCGGGGATCTTTTGTCTGGTGGCAAGACCAACTCAATCCGCTGCCTGACGGTCTATTGCTCATGGCACCCTCCCGTCTGGGGCCCCTGTTTCGTTCATCACTCCTCTCCTGGAAAGGCAAAGCACGGGTCCTGGCCGACCTGGTCATTCCCCGGAGCCGCTTCGACGAGGACGAGAGCCTCGAATCGTTTGTAGTCCGGCGCCTCGGACGCGAGATTCTCGACCGCATCGCCGAGCCGTTGATTGCGGGGATCCATGCCTCCGAAGCGGCGTCGATGAGCCTGAGAGCCAGCTTTCCTCGTTTCTTGGAGATGGAAAGTCGGCATCGGAGCTTGATCCTCGCCGCCAGGTCGGAAGCGTCCCGGCGGTCGGTCCCGAACGGTGTGAGCTACTTCGCCAGCTTGGCTGGTGGGATGGGCGAGATGGTGGATGAACTGGTCGGAAGGCTGGGTGACGCCGACGTCAGAACCGGGGTTTCGGTAAACCGGCTCACGCGTGAGGGCGGCGGCGGTTACCGACTCCGGTTGAGCGACGGCAATGAGTTGCTGGCCCAGGGGGCGGTGCTGGCCACCCCGGCTCGGGTGAGCGCAGCGCTTCTGACGGAGATAGCCCCCGAGGCCGCAGCTGCCTTGGCCGAAATACGCCAGGTGTCGACCTCGACCGTCACGTTGGTCTTCCGAACAAGGGACATTCCCGCATTGTCCGGGTCGGGGTTCGTTGTGCCGTCGGCGGCACGACGGCGGATCATGGGAGTGTCCTACCTTTCCCAGAAATGGGAGGGTCGGGTGCCTGACCCGCAGTTCACCATGCTGCGGGCATTCATCGGGGGCCGGCACGGTCAGGAACTGGCCCGGGCTGGTGCGGAAAGACAGGAGGCAGAGGTACGGGAGGAGCTGGCGGCGTTGATCGGCATCATCGCCCAGCCGGTCCTGGTGAGAGTTCATTCTTGGGAAGGTGGCCTTCATCAGTACACGCTCGGCCACGTCGAGCGTGTACAAAAAGCAGAGTCCGTCCTCTCCTCTCATCGTGGCTTGGCCCTGGCCGGCGCCGCATTTCACGGGATTGGTCTCAACGAATGCGTCGATTCGGGTCGGCGGGCGGCAGACGCTTTGGTTTCGTCGCTTGACTCGGACGCAGCAGCGCGGGTTCGGGTGAGTTACAACGATCGTGGATCGGACTAGTTCGATGCACCAACTACATCTGCGCCAAGCAGTCGCCGAGCGGTTCATCCGCAAGCTTCTGCGTATCGGCGACGTGGTCGACAAAAACGCCATTGTGGGTGCTCGGAGGTCGACGACCGCAGCGCTCGCGCTATCCGGCATCCGCTGCACAATCACCTATCTGCTGATCCCAGCCGTGACGCCCATAATTGGCATGTTCGAGACGATCGGCGCCCCGCTCAGTATTGCCCTCTCATCGATCGCCATCGTCATGGGCCTCTCGGGGGTTCGTCGCTTCTGGATTGCCGACCATCGTCCACGCTGGGCCTACACCAATTTCATCGGAGTGGTGCTGGTGCTACTCAGCATCGGAATTGTCTTCGACCTGTTGACGATCGTGGGATCTGCTTGACCTTCGACCTGGTGCTCGTCCGCAGTGCCAATTCAGCGCGGCCCCCGTGGCGCCACCACGCGGGTGACGGATAGACATATATATGCCACATCCCGTCAACTTGGGGAGGAGGAGTGCCAAGAACCAACGCCACCGTGTCCGAGATGGGGTGATCGCTTCGGTACCTTTTCGAACTGATTTGAGTTGTCCGAGCCGGTTGGTAATAGTCGGTTGAACGACGGAAGTGTTCAACATTTGACGCTCAACCTCAGGATCTGACTCGCGAGGCCCTGTTGCGCAGCGAATCGGGCAATCACGCTCTCGATCCTGCGGCCCGCGAGAGTGTTGATTGTCGGGCAGGTCAACTCGCGGTCGCGCGCAAAACACGGAGCTGGTGTTCGCCCGCTTGCCCGACCATCGCAGGTGACTCAGTATCTTGCGGGCTTCGGGATGCGGGCTCTTGACTTGGGTGGGGCTTGGTGTAGCGTCGACCGGCGCCATGGCCAACATCGAAAAGGGCTTCCTGCTCGTCGCAGATATCACCGGCTACACCAGCTATTTGAGCCGGTCGGAACTCGATCACGCCCAGGAGGCCCTCACCGCCCTGTTGAACCTCCTGATCGAGCACACCCGACCGCCTCTCGTCATTTCACGTCTCGCCGGCGACGCCGTGATCAGTTACGGGCTGAGTGCGACCTTCGTCCAGGCTCAGACGTTCCTCGAGATGATCGAAGACACCTATGTGGCCTTCCGGCGGGCCATCGACCTGATGGTCCTCAATACCACTTGTGTGTGTAACGCGTGTCGGAATCTACCCTCATTGGACTTGAAGTTTTTCGTCCATTTCGGGGTGTTCGGCATCCAGCGGATCGACGCCCACGACGAACTTATTGGATCTGATGTCATTCTGTTGCACCGTCTTCTGAAGAATCGGGTGACAGAGGTGACCGGTGTCGCCGCCTACACCTTGTACACCGACTCGGCGATTCGCCGGCTTGGACTCGAGGACGCGACCACGTCGATGGCGGCCCATCAAGAGGAATACGAGCATGTGGGCGAGGTGTCCGTCTGGATACAGGACATGCACGAGGTATGGGATCGCAAACGCAGCCTGACTCGGATCGCGCTCGAAGGCGACGACATCTTGATAGATCTTCATAGCGACATCGCGCTTCCGGCCGAGACCATCTGGGATTTTCTCGTTCAGCCAGAACATTTCAATGTGCTCGCGGGAGGCTCACGAACCGTAATCGGCAACCTGGTTCGTGGGAGAGTGGGCGAGGAGAGCGTTTATCAGTGTTATCACGGAGATGTGGTCTATCCCCAAACCATTCTTGAGTGGCGGCCATTCGAACGGATCGTTGTTCAATTCACAGTGCCGGTTTCGGTGGAGGGCGTGCTCATGCTCATCGAGTATCGGCTGGCACCCATCGACGGAGGGACCCGATTGTCACAGACCTTCAGCCATGCGTTCGGAACACCGGAAGGTCGATTGATGGCCGAGGATTGGCTCCGGGCGATGGCCGAGACGGGGCAGTCCGACCTCGATCGATTCGGCGAACACGTGCGCTCGGTGGCGGCCTCGGTGGCGGCGGGAGGGTCGACTTGGGTTCCCGATGGGGAGGCCGTTGTGGCGTCGGTAGCCGATGATCTGCGGGAATCGCTTCCGGCCGTCGACTGAGTCCGGTCATGCAAGAACCCAAAGGTCCGGCTAGTTGTGCAGCGGGGAGCGCTGTAGGCCGGTGTCGTCGAAGTTGCCAGGGGCGAGCCACCTTTCGAAGCCTGCAGCAAGGCTCGGCCAATCTGAGTCGATGACCGAGAACCAGGCGGTGTCACGATTTCGGCCCTTGTATATCGTCGCCTGGCGGAAGATCCCCTCGTGTGTGAACCCGAGGCGCTCGGCAGCTTTCATCGACGGTGCATTTAGGGCGTCGCATTTCCATTCGTAGCGCCGGTAGCCGCTCTCGAAAACCCACCGCATCATCAGGTACATCGCCTCGGTAGCCGCCGGAGTCCGTTGGAGGCTCTGTCCGAAATGAATGTGCCCCACCTCGATCGAAGCCGAAGCCGGATCGATGCGGAGATAACTGGCGACCCCCATTGTTCGGCCCGATGTCCGATCGACGATGGCAAGAAAGAATGGATCGTCGAGATGTTCCACGGCCCGAACCCAGTCGATGAACTCTGCTTCGGAACCAAACGGCCCATACGAGAGGTAAGTCCAGTCCGTCCCGTCGAGATCGAGGCAGAACTCTTCGTACAGTTCGCTCCCGTGTTTCGCCGACTCCAGTGGAACCACCAGGCAGTAGCGGCCTTCCATAGGGGTTGACGGCGGCCGGTCCAGAAGAACTGGATCCACTCGCCAACCGATGGGCTGGCCGTACTGGTTGTGACCGTTTGTCCGATCCATCGTCGAACGCTACTCAGCTCAGCCCTGACAGTCGTTCGACCGCTGGGCATGACCAACCGAGAGTTAAACCGCAGTGGCTTTTTCGTGGGCCTGGATCGCCGAGCGGTTTGGCTGACGCTCCACGCCCGAGGTTCCGAGTATGCGGCTGATGGTGGCCAGGTGGGTGGCCTGGTCGACCGAGTAGCCGACGTGCGTCTTCGACTGGGAGTTGTTCGCCGTCGGCGCGCCGGATTCGGTCGGACCAAAAACGAGATCGATCTTTTTCGACTTCACCAGGCCTGTAATGGTCGCGTGCTCGGTGAGGAATTTTTCCATTCCCAACAGTTCCTCACCGTGGGGACGGACGAGTGGGATCCTCGCCCGCTCCTCCAACGCATTCGAAACCAGATAGAGGATCGATTTGCGGTATGGCCCGGCGGCATCATCACGCTCGAAGCTGTCTCTGAGAGCAAACACCGTCAACTTGCCCAGATCTCTGGCCGCCAACAAGGGCAAATACGTTTCCTCTGCCAGATCCATCGTCGCCGCAGGTGCCCACAAGGTCGCGCCGGCGACGCCCAGACCCAAACCCTTCCGCTTGGCAAGGGCGGCCCGGCCCCCGCTACCGAGATACTGGGCGAGGGGCGCGAGGAGGATCGAACCCGCGCTGTGGCCAACCAGATGGATCTCGAATGGGTCCCGCTGGTGGACGGCGGCGAGGGCGTCGGCGAGAAGCCGTCCGCCTCCTTGGGCCCGAGTGGTTGCGCGAAGACCGTTCTCCTTGATCTCTGACCAGCCCTGTTTTGCGAGGAGAGTCCCTCTTGCCGCCGCCTCCAGCATGTCGTCGGTCCGGTCGAGGAGGAAGTCGAGAGGTCCGGCAGCAGGCGCTTCGGCACTCCAACGGTTGTATAGATCGCTCAGCATGTTGGTGAGGGTCGAGAGCCAGTCGGTATTCCAGACGAAGAAAATCGGATAGATCTTGTTGTCGAGAAAACGCGTTCGCATCCGTGCCGCCTGGTTGACCGCCTGCGAAGAGGAGACGAGACCTCCGTGCGCCACCAGCGCCAGACGTCGCTTCGACCATGCCTTGGTGGTCTGATCAAACCGTTCCACCATCTGGGTCAAGTCGGCTGGAGTGGTGGCGTAGGTGCCGGACGACGCGAGTTCACCGTCGTTGCCGATGACGATCACGTGAGGCCGGAGATCTCCGAAGGTGTAGACGTGGGGTTGATCGACCTCGGTGAAATCGTCGACCGATTCGGTTGCGCCTCCCACCGTTGCCGGGACCCCCAATCGCGCGACCCATACATCAGAGGATGAAGAAAGCCAATCCTCGTAGGTCAGAAGCGCAAAGCCGTCCAGGCCCCAATCGTCTCCCCACGAATTCTGGATCCAGAAGCCCCGTTGGTCGTACCCGACGATCGCGAACGCGTGTCCACCCAGGGTCCTGGTTTCCCGAGTCCTTGGCTCGATCACCGCTCCTGGTCCCGGCTCCTGCCAGTTCTCGTGTACCACCGCAGTCGCATAGAGGATCTCGACTTCGTTGAGGGCGGCGTGCATCGCCACCAGTTCCTCGTGCTCCACCCGGTAGTAGGCGCCCAAGGGGCGAACCGCGGCGTCGGCAACGCGTTCGGTGGTCAGGCCACCTCCGCGAACTCCGGGCTGATAGGACCATAGATCCGCTGAGCAGACGCCGTGTTTGTGCCATCCCTTCATGGCTCCGCGGGCGCTTGACCCGTCGTAGTCCTCGCTCTCCCATTCGTCATACCTTCGCGCCATCTCATAGAGCATCCGAGCGCTGATCGGGGTGACGTCGGGACCAACCGTCCGGCGTCGCAACAGAAAGTTTGCGACTGCGGCCAATCCAAAACCGGTACATGCCCCTTCGGTCCCCTGGTCGAGCACGGGAACGCCGTAGCGGCGGTATTCGTCGAGGTCGCGACGTGGTGGAACTTCGATCAGCGCCGGTTGATATATCCGGTCTCGAAAATCGATGGTGTCCGGGCGGGCGTTGAACACCCGATCGCCGATGTCGGTAGCCATGATTTCACCCTTCTGGCGGTGAAGAAAGACCCCGCCATGTCACTCGAGAGAGTCCCGAACACCCTGCCTGATACGGGTAGGGGATTTGATGCAGCCTTTGGCAGGCGGCGGCCGGCTTGGTCGGGGCGGCCTAACCTCGAACCGATGGACTACGAGCACACCCAAACCGGACCGGTAGCGGTGTTCGTACTCATCTTCTTCATGATCATTCTATCGGTGGTCGTGTTCGCCGGTGGAGACAGGATGGTGTCGATCGCCTCGGCCGCGGCCATGCTGGTTGTTCTCGCCGTCGTCGTTGCCTTCAACCGGCTCACGGTTCGTGTCGACTCTGCCACCGTTTTCGTATTCTTCGGCTGGGGTTGGCCCGCCAGAAGGATCGCTCTCGCCGACGTCGTGGAAACCATCAGGGTTCGCAACCGTTGGTGGTACGGCTTTGGGATCCGGATGGTTCCGCAGCGAACCTGGATGTACAACGTCTGGGGGTTAGATGCGGTCGAACT
Organism: Acidimicrobiia bacterium; assembly: GCA_041746105.1. Lineage (GTDB taxonomy): Bacteria > Actinomycetota > Acidimicrobiia > Spongiisociales > ZC4RG35 > JBFHRE01. The sequence goes on along the minus strand of JBGTHP010000017.1, from coordinate 49,887 downwards.
GGGTCTGGCTTCCGGAAGTCGCTTTCGGATCGGCACAAATGACGCCGAGGCACTTCTCACCGCCATGTCGCTGAGGAGGTGAGATCCGGCACCGACCGGCGATGGTCAGGGCTGAACCGTCACGGATGACTGCATGCCGGGATGGATGGCACAAAACACTTGGAAAATCCCGGCCTGGTCGAAGGTAAAACCGAATGCCTGGCCTGTACTCAATGAACCGGAGTCCCACGAGCCCGATGACGTGGTCGTGTGTGTTCCACTCGTAACCGTCCAGATGATGCGGTCGCCCTTGTCCACCGATAACGCTTTGGGAACGAAAGCAAAACTCTCGATACCCACCGACCAGGTTTTGGGCCCCGCCGTTGTGGGCGGGACGGTGGTCGAAGTTGTCGTGGTCGACGTGCTGGTCGTCGTGGTTTGGGTGGTTGTAGATGATGTGGAGGTCGATGTCGAGGAGGTGCTCGACGTGCTGGAAGAGGTTGCAGGCGGCTTCGCCGGCTTTGTGGTCTCCGGTGCCGTCGCCGATGCCGGCGGTGGCGGCGTCGAACCCGTGGTGGTGCTCGCAGCGGTAGCTGAAGGCGCCTCGGTCGTGGATTCGATCGTCGTGCCCGAACCGGTCACTCCACAGGAAACCACCAGCACCGTGAACACGGCGACGCCGAATAGGTGCGTCAAGCGAGTTGTCGGAATTGGCCACATGCCCTCATTACGCATCCGGGCGGAGATCGGTTCGACTCTCAGGTCGCGAGATCGAGACGGTGGGTTCTGCCGATGGCGCGACGGTGCTCATCCTTGACGCCGGCGGCGTCGGCGTGACCTGTCCACTGCGATACAACGGCGGTCACCGCATCGAGTGGTCTATTGGCGGGAGTCGGGTAGTGGGGTTTCTCGGGAGATGAGAAACCCCCTGGCCCGCTCCATCAACGGGTAACGAGCGACCAAATCCCAGAATTCGGATGAATGATCCGGAATTTCGAGGTGGGCGAGTTCGTGTACCAGGACATAATCGAGGACCCATTCTGGTTCACCCTGCAACCGGGTGCTGATCCGAACCGAACCATCCAACGGAGTTGCCGAACCCCACCGGCGTTCCTGGCGCCCCCACCTGATCGAGGTTGGCAGCGGTAAGTCGAAGTCCTTGGCCAGAGTTGATGCCCTGCTCGCAAGGGCCTCATCCGAAGTGTCGGGTACTCGCTCCACGAGTCGGACGCGCATCTTGTCCACCCATTCACGCTCCTCCCGTCTCGACATGCGAGAAGGGATGCGAACCACGAGAACACCTTGGCGAATCTCGGCGGAAACCGTCTTGCGGCGCCGGGTGGAGCGTATGACCTCAACCGGTAGTTCGTTCACGGGACCGGCGCCTCCATGTGGGTAGTGGGGGCGGAACGGGTGGCGCTCCAAACGACGGTCGGGACGAGCGCGATGCCGATCACCACCATCAAGAGCGGGGTGGTCTGGACCAGGGGCGCAAACAGACCGAAGCCGTCCGAGACCGCCGTGCCGAGCAGGGCTCCGATTGGAAGGCTCGCCCATCCGACCGACCGAGTCGCAGACAGGACCCTCCCCAGCATCACTGTGGGTGTGAAACGTTGGCGGATCGTCATGAGGGGGATGTTGAGCAACTGCAGACCGGCGTAGCCAACGAAAATCTGACCGAGTCCGATCAGGCTGTACGCGAGATTGGCAAACAGCGTCAGCCCGAGACCAAAGGTGACAAAACCGATGGCAAGAGTTTTTCCGAGACCTATCAATCGGATCAAGGTCGGAGCGACGAGCGCACCGGCGATCGCACCAAGCCCCAGCGAGGAGTAGATCAGTCCGACCTGGTCATCGGAGGCACCGATCACGTTGGTGGCGGTCAGGACGAGAGTGGCATCGATGAATCCGATCACCAGGTTTCCGGCTGTGGCCGCGAGTGTGGTGATACGAAGCCGCGGTTCGCTCCAGACGAAGCGGAGTCCGTTCATCAAGTCCTCGATGATTCGCAGCCTCACCCCTTCTGGTTTGGGTCGCGCGACGGGACCGATCAGGAAAAGCGATGTGGCGGAAACCGCGAAGGTGGCGCCGTTCACGAGGAACGTCAGCCAGAACCCGGATGATGCCACCAGTAGTCCTGCGATCGCCGGTCCCAGGGCGAACGCGAGGTTCTGAGTGGCCGAAATGCGACTGTTGGCCGAGGCCAGAGCCTTGGGCGCGACCAGAGACGGGATCAACGTATAGAGCGCGTTGTTGAAGACCGTGGACAAAGAACCAAGCAGGACGGCACTCAAAAAAACCAGACCGAGGCTCTCTCGACTTCCCGCCTCTGGCAAAGGGGTGGCGGCGAAGGCCAGCGTCAAAAAAACGGCAGCGCGACCCAGGTCGGACACGATCATGATTCCTCGGATCCGCACACGATCGATGAGCACGCCTCCGACCAGTCCCAGAATCACTGCCGGGATGGCGTCGAGTGCGTACCAGAGACCGAGGTCGCTCGAGTTCGAGTCTCCCGGGGCATTTGCGAGGTGGGCTACGAACAGCGGAACACTGAAAAAGGCCAGATAATCGCCGAATTGTGAGATGGCCTGGCCCGCCCACAACACGTCGAATCGACTCTCGGGAGACAGCACGCGGCGGACTCGACGTGACATGAGTGGCGGAGCATAGAGGGCAGGGCCTCATGTACACACCCTGCGATTCATCTAATCCAGGACGTTGGTGTCGAGCCGTCATGGGAAGAGTTGCGGTTCTTTGGTGTACGCTCGCGGCGTGCCCAGTCCACAGGAGATCCCACAAATCGTCACCGAGCTCTACACGATGTCTCGGGATTATCTTCGGGAACAGACCATCGATCCGGCCAAACGGCTGGGGCGTGTGGCCGGGTTGGGAATCGCCGCAGGACTGGTTTTCGGATTCACCGCGCTCTTCGGGGCGTTGGCGGTCTACGCGCTGTCCCTTCAGCTCTTGGCTGAGGGAGTGTGGTGGACGGTGCTGGCACGGGGCATAACGTCGGTGGTTGCTTTTGGGATCGCAGGGCTGATCGGTTGGAGGCTCACCAAGAATGATTGATCGGGACCAGATCGAGGCCAAGGCTCGCCAGCTGGAAGATGCCATAAACGAGACTAAGCAGGCCGCCCAGGACACCGCGGTGTTGGCCGGCGTGGCAATCTTGCTCGCGGTCGGGGTGGCTTTTCTGATGGGGCGCCGCCGCGCCCGCCCTGGAAAAACCGTGGTCGAGGTCTACAAGGTCAAGTGAGATCGATCCGGCGCGGCGGCGAGTCGCCGTCACGAATGACGATGCTCTCACCCTTTTTCAACTCCATTCGCCGTAACAGTTGGCGCTGGTCGTTCTGGCCGCGACGCCACCAGGCAAATCCCAGCATTGCCGCGCCAAGCAGAAGGCTCTGCTGGTCACCGCTGCGCAAACCCCGCCATACCCTGGTGGCGCCATCGGTTGCGAAATTGGCCCCGAAGAGACGCATGTCGGCTTCCTCCTATCGAACCCGGGCTACGGTACCGTCATGAACCAACGCTTTGTCCGTACCATTATCTGGGCGGTGGTTGGAGCCATGGTGCTTTCGGTTGCAATAAGCCTTCTCGCCTTCTTCACGTGAAGGTGATACTCCGTCAGCCGCGACGTGAGATAGACGTCGAAACCCCTGCCAATGTGCGGGAGTTGTTGCGTCAACTCGATGTGGTGCCGGAATCTGTCCTGGTTATTCGGGGTGGAGAACTGCTGACCGGCGACCGCCCCCTCGGAGCCGACGACGTGATCGAGCTTCGCCCCGTTATTTCCGGAGGCTGATTCCATGAAATGCAAGGTGTGCCGGGGACCGGCCGCGATCGAGGTTCGCCGCCACAATGCCAACTTCTGCGGTGACCATTTCGTCGAACATGTTCATCGACAGGTCGAACGTACGATCCACGATCATTCGATGTTCGGTTTCGAGGACCGACTGTTGCTTGGCGTATCGGGAGGCAAAGACAGCCTTGGGTTGTGGGACATCCTTGGCGAACTCGGGTACAGCGTCGATGGGGTCTATCTCGCGCTTGGGATCGACGAATACAGCTCGGAGAGTCTGACCCTTTCACGAGAGTTCGCCGAAAGGCGAGGGCTGTCGCTGGACGTGCTGGATCTGCCGGCGTCACAAGGTTTTGGCGTCCCCGAACTATCGACGACCACAGGGCGAACGCCGTGTTCTGCGTGCGGGTTGAGCAAGCGTTATCTGCTGAACCAGGCGGCGGACCAAGGTGGGTACGACGTACTGATAATGGGTCACAATCTCGACGACGAGGCCGCCACGCTTTTCTCCAACGTGCTGTCGTGGCAGACCGAATACCTGGCTCGGCAACGCCCCGTTCTTCCTGCGACAGACGGTGGCCTGGCCAGAAAAGTCAAACCCCTGGTGCGGGTGGCAGAGCGAGAGACTGCCGCCTACGCGGTGATCCGCGGAATCGAATACGAAGTCGAAGAGTGTCCGATGGCAGGCGGAAACACGATCAACCGATACAAACAGTGGCTGAACCTCCTGGAGCAGGAATCACCTGGAGTCAAGACTCGGTTCCTCAACGGTTTCTTCGACCGCGGCCAATCCGGTTTCGTCGAGCACGAGCAGGTCGAACTCAGATCGTGCGAGGAGTGCGGTCAGCCCACCACCGGTGAGATCTGTGCCTTCTGTCGGATGAAGAACCAGGCACTGGTCAAACTCGGGAGATCGATTTGAGCCGACCACTGGCTACGGGGGATTGGGTCATCCTCATCGACGACAAAAAGCGCCACTACCTGGTTCGGTTGGATCCAACCTCGGAGTTCCATTACCACCGTGGCAGGGTGCGGCACTCTGAAATGATCGGGACCGAAGAAGGCCGGGAGGTCACCGCCTCGTCTGGCGGCGTCCTCAGGGTATTGCGGGCGCGCTTCGCCGATTATGTGCTGAAGATGCCTCGCGGAGCACAGGTGGTCTATCCCAAGGACATGGGACCGATTGTGGTGTGGGCCGATATCGCGCCCGGCATGACAGTCCTGGAGGCCGGTTCCGGATCTGGCGCCTTGACGCTGGGTCTGCTCAGGGCGGTGGGGTCTGCAGGAAGGGTTGTTTCGGTCGAGAGGCGCGAGGATCACCAGAGGACGGCCATCAAGACAGTGTCACGATGGCTCGGTGACATCCCGGAAAACCTCGAGTTCAAAGTCGGAGAGGTCGAGGAGGTCATCGCAGAATGGTGCCCGGAGCGATTGGTTCTCGATCTTCCAGAACCGTGGCACGCTGCAGTGGAGGCGGGCAAGACCCAGCCTGGAGGGGGAGTGTTCTGCAGCTACCTGCCCACGATCCCTCAGGTTCAACAGCTGGTGGAGGCCCTCGAGGCGCACTACGCCGAGATCGAGGTTTTTGAGACGATGCACCGGACCTGGAACGTGTCTGGTCGTTCTGTCCGGCCCGATCATCGGATGATCGGGCACACCGGGTTTGTGGTGGTGGCGCGCAAGATCGTCGACGAAATGTCCCAGTCCGAAGGGTCGGAAGAAGAATGAGAAGCGGGAGGCCTGGTGGCCTCCCCTCGTTGCTCGAACCCAGATCTGATCAAGGTTCGATGAAGATGCACTCTCCCGGGCATTCCTGAGCGGACTCGATGGTGATGTCTTCCTGTCCGGCAGGAACCACCGCGAGGCCGGCTGCCCCCTCCGAGTTCCCCTTGGCGGCGGCGAAAACCTTGTCACCCTCCCGCACATAGGCCAGACCGTCGTCGAGCAGTACGAACACATCGGGTGCGATCTCTTCGCAAAGGCCATCGCCTGTGCACAGATCTTGGTCGATCCAAACCTTCATCGGTGAAACTCCTGGAACCGGTATTTGCCGTCAGCTTAACGCCAACCAGCCCCGAATCCGACATCGAGATAGGGTCTTTGAAGTGTCCCATGTGAACTTCGATCTACTTCGTATACTGCACAGAAGAGGCTCGAGCCAGGAGGAGCCATGACGAGCGACAGAGACGGGGACGACCCGATCGAGCTGAAACGCACAGTCGCCGCCTTGGAAAGCGAGGTGGCAAACCTGCGCCGCCGTCTTGCGGAGGCACCGGTGAGATCCCGCCGACTCGAAGATCAGCTGGCGGACACCCAGGCGAGGCTCGACCGCGCACTCGCCGGCAACGACAAACTCTCCAAGGTTCTCGAGGAGGCGCGGGAGCAGCTCGGATTGCTCAGGGTCGAGGTCGAGAAGCTGACCACTCCGCCCAACAACTTTGGGACCGTCCTCGGCGTCAACGAGGATGGCTCCGTCGATATCTTCACCGGCAGCCGCAAGATGCGAGTGGCCGCTCAGCCCACCATCGAGGTGAAACAACTTCAAATCGGACAGGAAGTCTTGCTCAACGAGAGCCTCAACATCATCGACGTCCGTTCGTTCGACGATCAAGGCGAAGTGGTTCAGGTGAGGGACCGGCTCGTCGACGGTCGTCTGGTTGTGATGGCGCGCGCCGACGAAGAACTGGTTGTCACGGTCGCTGATGGGGTCAACGAACTGATCAGGGTCGGCGACCACGTGCGGCTCGACCCGAAGTCGAATCTGGTTCTCGAAAAGATGACCAGGCCGGAAGTCGAGGAACTGGTCCTCGAAGAGGTGCCCGACATCACCTACGAGCAGGTCGGCGGCCTGGCCGAACAGATCGAGGCCATCCGTGATGCGGTCGAATTGCCCTACATCCACAAGGATTTGTTCGGCGAGTACGCACTCGAACCGCCGAAGGGCATCCTGCTCTACGGGCCCCCTGGTTGTGGCAAAACTCTCATAGCCAAGGCGGTTGCCAACAGCCTTGCCAAAGCGGTTGCGTCCCGGACCGGCCGCCCCGATGCCCGGTCATACTTCTTGAACGTCAAAGGTCCGGAACTCCTCAACAAATGGGTAGGGGAGACCGAACGTCAGATCCGGCTCATCTTCCAACGTGCCAAAGAAAAGTCGGACGAGGGTGTTCCGGTCATCGTGTTCTTCGACGAAATGGACTCCTTGTTCAGGACCAGGGGGACCGGAATCTCATCCGATGTCGAGTCAACGATCGTTCCCCAGTTGCTTTCCGAGTTGGACGGGGTGGAGGCGTTGAAGAATGTCATCGTGATTGGTGCGTCGAACCGTGAGGACCTCATCGATCCCGCAATCCTGCGGCCCGGACGCCTCGACGTGAAGATCAAGATCAACCGACCCGACCCGATCGCAGCCCGTCAGATCTACCGCATCTACCTCGAGCCCACGCTGCCGTTCGACAGCGAGGAGTTGGCGGCAGCGGGCCACGACTCCGAAGTCCACATTGGCGGTCTGGTGAACGACATTGTCGAACAGATGTATTCGGAGGAAGAGCACAATCGTTTCCTCGAGGTCACCTATCAGAACGGTGATCGCGAAGTTCTGTATTTCAAGGACTTCTCCTCAGGCGCGATGATCGAAAATATCGTCCGCCGTGCCAAAAAAGACGCCATCAAGCGGCAGATCGCCGGTGGGAGCATCGGCATCAAAAAGAGCGACCTGATCGAAGCGATCCGCCAGGAGTTCAAGGAACACGAGGACCTCCCCAACACCACCAATCCGGACGACTGGGCCAAGATTTCGGGCAAGAAGGGCGAACGGATCGTTTACGTCCGCACATTGGTTGCGGGTGACGGCGAAGCTCGGATGGTCGAAGGCGTCTCAACCGGTCAGTATCTCTAAGCGATGGCACTCCCCAAGGTGGTCGGCACCGAGACCGAGTACGGGGTGATCGTGAAAAACAAGCCGGACTTCAATCCGGCCCTCACCTCGGCTCTTGTCGTCAATTCATACCCAGGGGATCGTGTTCAGGTGCAATGGTCCCATGAGGAAGAGACCCCCGGCCGCGACGCTCGCGGATTTGGGCATGAGGGATTCGGGGTGGCCGACCCTGACTCTGCGTTGGTCAACTCGGTGTTGTCCAACGGAGCGCGTCTCTACGTCGATCACGCCCACCCTGAGTACTCCGGCCCAGAATGCCTCGATCCGCTCGAGGCGGCGTTGCACGATGTCGCCGGCGAACGTGTCCTCGAAGCTGCGATGCATCGCGCTCAATCCACGCTGCCGGCGGGTCAGGAACTCAGGCTCTTCAAGAACAACTCCGACGGCAAGGGAAATTCCTATGGGGCCCATGAGAATTACCTGCTCGATCGGGCCACCCCTTTCGGCCAGGTGATCAAGTTCTCCTCTGCATTTTTTGTCACCCGCCAGATTTTCACCGGAGCCGGCAAGGTCGGCTCCGAAAATGGACGCCCGGCCGCCGACTATCAGGTCACCCAGCGAGCAGATTTTTTCGAGGAGGAAGTTGGGCTCGAAACCACTTTGAAGCGGCCCATAATCAACACCCGGGATGAACCCCACGGTGACCCCAGCCGTTTTCGGCGTCTCCACGTCATCATCGGCGATGCCAACCGCTCTCATGTCCAGATCTTCCTCAAATTGGGCGTAACCGCTGTGTTTCTGGCCGCGCTCGAAGATCGGGCGATGCCGGATGCGATTGAATTGTCGGATCCGGTCGAGGCCTGCTGGAAAGTGAGCCACGACCCCTTCGCCCCACTCGGCCTCGAGGGTGGAGGCTCTGCGACGGCACTCGAGATCCAACAGCGCTACCTGGAATGGCTTTCGAAATACGTGGAGAGCGAACTGGATGAAGGAGTTTGGCCGCAGGTGATCTCCGAGTGGGAGTCTGTCCTCGTGGATCTGGAGTCCGACCCCGACCTATGCGCCGATCGGCTCGATTGGGTTGCGAAACGTCACCTGTTGCAGGCTTACATCGACCGTGATGGGCTGGAGTGGTCAGACCCCAAGTTGAGGATGATCGATCTTCTCTATCACGACGTAGACCCGGCGCGAAGCACCTACCAGCGACTTTTGGATCGGGGGCGGATGAGGCGATTGTTCGACGAGGTGTCGATCCATGAGGCCACCAAGACCCCGCCGAGCCGGACGAGGGCCTATTTCAGGGGTCGCTGTGTTTCGATGTTTCCTGACTCTCTCGTAGCCGCCAACTGGGATTCGCTGGTGTTTGACACCGGCAAACCACACCTGCAACGCGTTCCTATGATGGACCCGCTTCGCGGTGACGCCGGCAGGGTTGGTGATTTGTTGGACCGCGTGGCCGACGCGGCGGAACTGGTCGAAGCTTTAGGAGGTTGATTGATGGCCGAACAAGAACGAGCACAGCCCAAAGCCCGTGAAGAGGCAGAGGTCGAAGAGATCGAAATCAAGGAGGCGGACGTCGACACCGAGGTGATCGATGACCTGCTGGATGAGATCGACGCCGTCCTGGAGGAGAATTCCGAGGAGTTCGTCAAGAATTACGTGCAAAAGGGCGGGGAGTGAACTCTCAGGACAAACCTGTCCTACCTATTAACGTCCCTTCACCCGGTGCGAGCTTCGTCGAACTGTTGGCGTCGGTGGGTAGCTCACCGCGGTGGGACATTCCGGCGGGGGCGGTGATTTCTGCGCCAGAGGGAACGACGGTTCTAGCCATCCGTTTCGAAGGTGGAGTGGTGATGGCGGGCGATCGTCAGGCCACCGAGGGTCACCTGGTGGCGCATCGCACCATCCAAAAGGTCTTTCAGGCTGACCGGTTTTCGGCCGTCGCCATCGCTGGAACGGCCGGGATAGCGATCGAAATGGTCCGGCTCTTCCAGACCGAGTTGGAGCACTACGAGAAGATCGAGGGGCTGGCATTGAGTTTGGAGGGCAAAGCCAACTTCCTGGCGCGACTAGTGCGAGGCCAACTCCCGATGGCAATGCAAGGTTTGGTCGTCGTCCCCCTTTTCGCCGGATACGACGCCGGCGCAGAACGGGGCCGGCTCTTCAGTTTTGATGTGGTCGGGGGGCGCTACGAGGAAATCGATTTCGGAACCACCGGTTCCGGTTCCCGCTTGGCCAAATCATTTCTTCGCACCGCGTATTCACCGGACATCGACCGTGATGGTGCGGTGAATCTGGCAGTCCGTGCGCTCGTGTCGGCTTCCGTCGAAGACACCGCGACCGGAGGGCCCGACCTACGACGTGGCATCTTTCCGACGGTGCTCATCATCGACGCCGAGGGCGGGAGTGAGGCCGACGAGGCAGAGTTGCGACCCCTGGCAGAAGCAGCGTTGGAGAACATCCGATGACGATTCCTTTTTATGTCGCACCAGAGCAGCTGGTCAGGGACAAGGCAGAGTTCGCCAGAAAGGGGATAGCCAGAGGGCGCTCGATCATCGCCATCGAATACGCGAGCGGGATTCTGATGCTTGCTGAAAACCCTTCGCGCGCGCTTCAGAAGATCAGCGAGGTTTATGACAGGGTCGCCTTCGCCGGGGTCGGTCGCTACAACGAGTTTGAGACATTGCGGAAGGCCGGAATCCGGCAGGCCGACCTGATGGGGTATCTCTACAGCAGGGCAGATGTGACGGCGATGGGCCTGGCGACGGCCTTTTCACAGACGCTCGGGCAGATTTTCAGCCACGAGCCCAAACCATTCGAGGTCGAGGTCCTGATCTGCGAGGTCGGTGCTTCTGCAACCGAAAACCGGCTTTTCAGGGTCACTTACGACGGGACCCTCCACGACCAGCGTGACGTAGCCGCCATCGGTGGCAAAAGCGAGGCACTGGAGCAGGCAGTCCGATCGCGCTTCCGCGAGGGGATGACTCTCGAAGAGGCGAAACAGGCTGCCATCGATGCGTTTCAAGAGGCGGAAGGTCGCGAACCCGAAGGTTGGGAGGCCGCTGTCCTCGACATCTCGAACGGCCGCCGAGCGTTCCGCCGGCTGGCGCCGTCCGAGGTCTGAACTAGAACACTGCAAAGTCGCTCCGTGCCGATAGGCTGACCGGGATGGAGCGTCGAATCTTTGGCTTGGAGAACGAGTACGGGGTCACCTGTACCCTCAGAGGTCAGCGACGTCTCAGCCCCGACGAAGTTGCGCGCTACCTGTTTCGTCGGGTCGTTAGTTGGGGCCGGTCCTCCAACGTGTTCTTGGAGAACGGAGCCCGCCTCTACCTCGATGTCGGCAGCCATCCCGAATACGCCACACCAGAATGTGACCGGTTGTCGGACGTAGTCGCCCACGACAAAGCGGGAGAGCGAATCCTCGAAAACCTGGTGGACTCTGCCCAGTCGCGGTTGGAAGAAGAAGGCATCAAAGGCGATGTTTACCTATTCAAAAACAACACCGACTCTGCAGGGAACTCCTATGGCTGTCATGAGAACTACCTGATCTCGCGCCACAAGGACTTCCAACGCACCGTCGAGACGTTGTTGCCTTTCCTGGTGACGCGGCAGTTGTTTCTGGGCGCGGGAAAACTGCTCCAGACCCCACGCGGAACCGTTTTTTCCATCTCGCAAAGAGCAGAACACATTTGGGAGGGCGTTTCATCGGCCACCACCAGGAGTCGCCCGATAATCAACACCAGAGATGAGCCCCACGCAGACGCGGAGAGATTTCGCCGTCTCCACGTGATCGCAGGCGACTCGAATATGAGCGAATACGCAACGTATGTGAAGGTCGGAACGATGGCGGCTCTCCTACACATGATCGAACGGGACGTGGTCTTCCGTGATCTCGCGTTGGAGAACCCGATAAGGGCGATTCGCGAGATCGCACACGACATGACGGGCCGTCGCAAGGTGAAACTCGCAAACGGCAGGGAACTGTCGGCGATCGACATCCAATGGGAGTATCTCGATCGCGCCATTCGATTCTCTCGCCACAACGGGTTTCCGTTGGAGGTTCAGGATGCCGTCGACAAATGGGAGTACCTGCTGACCAACCTGGAGAAGGACCCGATGAACCTCGACCGTGAGGTGGATTGGGTCACCAAGTACCGGATGTTGGAGCAGTACCGGACCAGTCGCAATCTGACCATGTCACACCCTCGCCTCGCCATGCTCGACTTGGCCTATCACGACGTGAACAGGACTCGTGGCATCTACTACTTGATGCAAAAGAAAGGACTCGTCGAGCGGGTCGTTTCTGACGAGAGGATCGCCAAAGCGGTCGTGGAACCACCCCAAACCACGAGGGCTCGCCTCCGCGGGTCTTTCATCAAGGCGGCAAAGGCCAAAAAGCGCGACTTCACCGTCGACTGGGTCCATCTCAAGCTCAACGATCAGGCCCAGCGCACGGTCCTCTGCAAAGACCCGTTCAAGGCATACGACGAAAGAGTCGACAAGCTCATCGAGTCCCTCTGACCACGTTCGGAGATCGAGGTCCTTGGCGGGCGTCGTCCGATCGTGTATGAAGCTGACGTGAACGGATACCTGGCTTGAGAAACGTCGTCGAGCGAATACTCAACCTGCTCGCGTTCCTGTTGACGGCGGGACGACCCGTCCCTGCCGAAGAGATCCGTCATACGGTGGCGGGATACGACCCTGACAACGACGAAGCATTCAAACGAATGTTCGAACGAGACAAAGAGTTGCTCCGCCGCCTCGGGATCCCGATCAAATTGTCGACGACGGGTTCATTCGAACTCGAATACGGGTACGTCATTCCGCCGGGCGAGTACGGGCTGCCCGACCCAGGTCTGAACGATGAGGAGCGGGCTGCATTGTGGTTGGCCGCACAAGTGGTTCGGATCGGAGGTGAAACCGCGGGCGCCGACGCGCTGATGAAACTGGGCGGGTCTCTCACCACCGAGGCGATCGAACCGCTTGCAGCCGAACTCGGATCCGATGTCGATGTACTCGCCTCGGTCTATCAGGGCGTGGTGGATAGGAGGCTCCTGACGTTCGACTACCGCCAGAAGCCACGCACGGTGGCACCACACGGCCTCGGTCATCGGATGGGGCACTGGTATCTGGCAGCTCGCGAGGGCGGAGAAACCAAAGTGTTCCGAGTGGATCGGATCGCACGGCTGGAGTTGGGCGAGCGGGCCGGAGCTTTCGAGCGTGAGCCCGGGGTCACGGTGAGACAGGCTCTGGCCACACATCCCTGGGAGACCGGTGACGAACCAGCGGCCGATGTGCTGGTCAGATTCGACCCCGAAGTCGCATGGTGGGCCGACCGGCGGATAGACCAGACGGTGGAGAGGCGCCCGACCGGAGATGGAGGCCTCGAAGTCACCCTTCATGTCTCGCACTTGGAAGCCTTCATCGGCTGGGTTCTGAGCTTTGGCGCCTCGGCCGAGGTGGTCGGCCCCGCGCATGTTCGCCAAGCCGTTGTAGACAGAGTCAGCGGGTTGTTGTGACCACCAGGACCACGCAACGATTGACCCGCATCCTGGCGATGCTGCCATGGGTGATCGCTCACAAGGGCGCTTCTGTCGCCGAGGTGTGCGACCGCTTCGGGTACAGCCGCCGGGACCTGCTCGCCGATCTCGACCTCGTATTCGTCTGTGGGCTGCCGGGTTACGGTCCTGGCGATCTGATGGTTGCCTACGTCGAGGACGAGGAGGTGATAGTCGACACTGCCGACTACTTCGGCGCAGCGCCCCGGCTCAACTCGGCGGAAGCTCTGGCGTTGCTGGCCGCCGGTCTGACGATGGTGGGAGCGGGGCATGGCTCCGAGTCGCTCGTCAGTGCGGTCGACAAGCTTTCGAGGTCGCTTCTCCCTGATGACGCCGATGTGTTGACGGTGGATGTCCAACCAGACCACGGATTGGTGGCGCGTCTCCGTGATGCCGCCGCCGATCACCAGGTGTGCCAGATCGAGTATCAGTCTCTCGCGACCGACGAGGTAACCACTCGCATGATCGAACCTTGGTCGGTGTTCACATCACTGGGTAACTGGTACGTGTCGGCCAATTGCCGGCGGGCCGGTGCCGAACGCACTTTCAGGATCGATCGCATCAGAATTGTCCAGGTGTCGTCTGAAGTGTTTGTGCCGCCGCCATCGGTGCCAGAACCAGCACTCCACTACAACCCGAGCAGCACCGACGCCATCTCCATCCTCCGGCTGAAGCCGGCGGCTTTCTGGGTCGCGGATTATTACCCGGTAGAAGTCATCGAGCGGGGCGATGAGCTCCTGACAGTGCGCTTCTCCGCCTTCGATCCGATGGTGGCCGCCCGACTCATGCTCAGGCTGGGGAGTAGCGCCGAAATTGTCGAGGGCGACGAGGTGGAGCAGGCATTGATGACCCTACGTCAAACCATCCTCCGTCGTTATCGGGCTTGACGGCCCCTTTGTAGCCGGCGCGAGAATTACCGCGATTGAAGTGCTGATTCCGCTTTAGTTCTAGGCGTCTTCGGACGATGTCTATGGCGGAAGCGGAACAGCGGAGTGCCGAATGACCACGATCAAGACGACATGCGAGCAGTGCGGTGACGTTGAGCTCAAACCAGGCGATATCGCCCTAGAGCTCGATCCCAACCGCGAGGCCGGTTCCTATCGGTTCGCCTGTCCGGAGTGCCGGTCCATGCAAAGACGTCCGGCCACAGCCCGTGTAGTGAGTGTGCTGCTCGCCACCGGCGTGGCCTACGAGGTCATCTCAGAGGACCCAATCACCGAACTGGAAATCGATCGGTTCGTGTCAGCCCTACATCACGAACCAGACCCAATCGGTCTCCTCAGTACCTGAGGTAAACCAGAGGTCCTTGGTCGGGTGCCACAGGCCCCGCCGGGACGTAATCCATCTGCCGGTAACCGCCGGATGGAATGCGACCCGCCGGGGCTTTTGTGCGTCTTGGCGAGATACCGGTCGAGGTTGACCAGAATCGACGCCATCGTCCTACGATGGTGGGGTGAAGGCACAGGAGATCTTCTACATATTTTTGATCGCCCTTGTCGTGCTCGGACCACAACGTCTCCCGATCGTCGCCCGGAAGCTCGGCAATTGGGCGGCCGAATTCCGCAAGGCGGCAGGCGAATTGAGATCCGGTCTCGAAGCCGAGGTCGGTGACCTCGCCGAGATCAAGCGCGAGGTGATCACCCCGCTGCAGGACGCCAAAAAAGATCTCCAAGCGCCACTACGCGAGCTTCGCAGAGATGTCGGAAAGCCGATCGCCGAGATGAAATCCGCCGCGGACGCAATCACAAGCGGGATTGCGGCCACCGCCAAACTTCCGCCGACTGCGGCTTCAAAACCGCTGCGATGGGTCGGTCCGGTTCCCGAGAGCGGACCCACGGCCGACGATGCAGCAGAAGACCTGAAACGCATAGACGAGGGCAAAAACCCCGGGAAGGATCTTTCGCCTGAAACGGACGAGTCACAAGAATCCGGTTCTGCGCCAGGGGCAGGCGATCAGGCGGAGGCATCAGCTTGAGCTCGGAGGCGGTCACCCGCGACCAGGCTGCTCCGCTTCTCCAACACCTCAACGAGTTGCGTTGGAGGTTGGTGAAAGCGTCTGCCGGGATCGCGGCTGGGGCATTGATCGCCTTCTTCTTCAGGACATGGATCAAGGCCACCTTGGAGCAGCCCTACTTCGACTCCTGTGACAACTGCACTTTTCAGGCTCTTGCCCCCGGCGAGCAGTTCGGGGTCCTGATGAAGCTGATCATGTTCGGTGGGATAGTGATCGGGAGTCCCGTAGTCCTCTATCAGATTTGGGGCTTTGTCAGCCCCGCATTGACTGCCAAGGAGCGCCGTTGGGCGGTGCCCGTGATAAGTGCCTGCACGGTCCTTTTCGTCGCCGGGGTCGGATTTGGCTACCTCACCATGCCGCGCGCATTCCAGTTCCTTCTTGGGATCTTCAGCGACGTTTCCAACGATTTTCAACTCGGTCAATATTTCACTTTCGTCACTCGCTACCTTTTTGCATTCGGAATCTCGTTTCTGTATCCGGTGTTTCTGTTTGCGGCCGCGGCGGCCGGCCTAGTGACATCGGCCAAACTGGCAGAAGGGCGTCGTTGGGCGGTTCTGATCATTGTCATCGCCGCGGCCGCCATAACCCCCTCCGGCGATGCGGTCACTTTGGCTCTCCTCTCTGTCCCGCTCTACACCTTCTATGAGATCACTTACTGGCTGATACGTCTCACGCTCCGCAAGTGAGCGTCGCCGAGTTCCTGGCATCAAGGCCGTTCGAGGCCGACAGGTTTCAGATCGAGGCCGTGGAGGCCCTGGACCGCGGGGCATCGGTTCTGGTCACCGCGCCCACCGGGTCGGGCAAGACCTTGGTGGCCGAGGCTGCGGTCTACCTCGCTCAACGCGCTGGGAGGCGCTGTTTCTACACCACGCCGATCAAGGCTCTCTCCAACCAGAAATTCGGGGACTTGATCAACGAATACGGGGCCGAAGCCGTCGGTTTGTTGACAGGCGACAACGTGGTGAATTCAACTGCTCCGATCATCGTGATGACGACCGAAGTCCTCCGCAACATGATCTACGCGGACCGAGCGATCCTCGACGACGTCGAATTCGTGATTCTCGACGAAGTCCATTATCTCCAGGATCGTTTCCGGGGCGCGGTGTGGGAGGAGGTGATCATCCACGCTCCGGCCCACGTGCGACTGGTCTGTTTGTCGGCAACGGTGGCCAATTCGGCCGAGTTCAATGGATGGCTGGAGGAAAGGCGGGGCGCCATGGAGCTGGTGTTCACCGACCATCGTCCCGTTCCTCTCGAACGTCTTTACATGCTGGCGGATCGCCACAGCGAGGATCGCATCAAGCTCCTACCGCTGTTTCAACGGCGCGAGGGCCGAGATCGGGCCAATTCCCGGCTTCAGCATTTGTTGTCGCTCGAAAAGGGAGGACGGCGTCGCTTTTCGACTCCGGGCCGAGTCGAGGTGGTCGAACACCTTGCGTCGCTCGACATGCTCCCCTGTATCTACTTCATCTTTTCCAGAGCCGGGTGTGAAGGGGCCGCCCAGAGCCTGATCGATGCCGGGCTGAAACTCGTTGGTTCAGAGGAGCAACACAGCATCAGGGCGGTAGTCGAAGAGAGAACGTCGCATCTGGGGGATCGGGATCTTGCCGCCCTCGGTTATTCGCGCTGGATCTCCGGACTGGAGGCCGGGGTGGCGGCTCACCACGCCGGATTGGTCCCCGCCTTCAAGGAGACCGTGGAGGAGCTTTTTCGGATTGGATTGGTCAAGGTTGTTTTTGCCACCGAAACCCTTGCTCTCGGGATCAACATGCCGGCCAGGTCCGTTGTGCTCGACGCACTCTCGAAATTCGATGGCGAAGGCCACAGCCTTCTTGGCCCTGGCGATTACACCCAACTGACCGGCAGAGCCGGACGACGTGGAATCGACGAGATCGGATACGGGGTCGTTCTGCACAGTCGATACAACCGCTTCGAACAGGTGGTCGAGATCGCATCGACTGGTTCGCACCCGCTTCGTTCGTCCTTCCGCCCGACGTACAACATGGCCGCGAACCTGATCGCCAATTATTCCCCAGAAGACGCCGAGCGCCTGCTCACTGCCTCGTTCGCCCAATATCAGCGACGTGGATCTCATGAGGAGAGCCTTCGTCGCCTGTCCGAGATGGAGGCCCGGCTGCCGGACGAATATGAGCGATCGACCTGTGAACTCGGCTCCGTATCAGAGTACGCACAGATCGTCGACGGTTCGGCAGCCACCAGCGTTTCCGGGCTGGCCGGACGGCTCCAGGCGGGTGACGTGATTGATGTCCCGAGCGGCCCCAGAGCGGGCCGGTTTCTGGTGCTGCGCCGTCTCAATCGAGGCAAAAACGGTTACCGGTTTCTGGTGATGGGGAGCTCAGGTCGGATCTCGAACATCTCTGGCAGGGATGTGGTGGCGGGATCAGGGGCGGCCGGGACAATCGAACTGCCGCGCAAGTTCCAACCAACCGACCGGACGTTTCAGGCAAGCACGCTTCGTCGTATCCGATCTCTGCCGAAGGCCAAGTCCGATGGCGCGCGCTCTAACCTCGAGCATCCGGTGGCGGAGTGCCCCCGTGCGGCCGAGCATCTCAAATGGCTCAGAAGGGCGATGCGTACCGAGAATCGAATCGAGCACTTGCGTTCGGATCTTCGACAGTCAGGGGTGGGCCTGGTCGAGGAGTTTCAAGCGATCCACGATCTTCTCGACGAGTGGTCATATACCAAAGGCTGGGCGCTGACCCTGAGGGGGGAGCGCCTGCGGTTTCTCTACAACGAGTCGGATCTTCTGCTCACCGAGACCACAGAAAGAGGGTTGCTCTGGAACGTGATGCCCGCCGACCTGGCGGCGCTGCTCTCGGTTTTTGTCTTCGAGGCGAGATCAGACGAGCCGAGCAGTCCCGTGTGGCCGTCTGACCTGATCCATGATCGATTTGTGGAGATCGAGTCCTTGTGGGAAGAGCTGGCCGTGCGGCAACGTGTCCATCGGTTACCCGTCACTCGGCGCCCCGACCCTGGATTCGTATCGGCTGCTTGGGGATGGGCGCAGGGGGCGGAGTTGGATGACCTGGGTGACCTCGGGATGGCGCCTGGCGATTTCGTCAGGGTGGCCAGGCAACTCGTCGATCTTCTGCGCCAGGTGCGCGAAAACGTGCCAGAGTTGGCCGATGACGCCGGCCTCGCCCTGAACATGGTGAACCGCGGAGTTGTCGCGGCACAGGGCGCGACACCGTGAGCGAGTGGCGGGTTCTGGTCAATCCCGCGGCCGGGAGGCGCCCGGCCAAGGTCGACCAGATCACAGCCGCGTTATCGGCAGCCGGGGTTGGTGCCGCAATCGAGATCGTTCCTGACGCCGACCGCATGCGCCAGAGGGCCGTCGAAGTGGCCGAGACCGGTCAGCCCTTGGCGGTGGCCGGTGGAGATGGCACGGTCAGTCTGGTGATTGACGCGATCCTCGCCGAGAGTACGTCTCCGCCCCTCATCGGGGTTATTCCGACCGGAACCGGATGCGACTTGCTTCGGACCTTCGGTATCCGGCCCACGATCGAGGAGGCTGTCAAGCACCTGGGCGGGGACGCGACCTACCTGATCGACGTCGGGCGGATCACCGGTGAGTTCGGGACCAGACATTTTGTCAACGTTGCGCAGTCTGGTGTCGGCGCCGCCGCCGCCGAAACCGCGCACTCGATGTCAAGGCGGCTCGGCTTGGCTCGTTATCCCCTGGCCTTCGCCGGCCGCCTGCCGAGATTCCCCAGGGCGGAGGTAACGATCGAATCCACCCGGACATATCGGTCTTCTGCTCTGGCGGTCATCTTCGCAAACGCCCAGTTCTTCGCCGGCGGTTGGAACGTCGCCCCCAAAGCCCTGCTGGTGGACGGTCTGTTGGACGTCCAGATCATCGACGCCAAGAAACGACAGGCACCGGCACTCGTCCCAAAAATCATCAAGGGTGTCCATCTGGGACAACGTTCGGTGATCCGCAGGTCGCTCGCGGCTTTCGATCTCAGCACCGTCCCGTCCTGGCCGATCGAGGCCGACGGCGACTTTCTCGGGTATGGACCCGTTCGTGTGGAAACCCTGCCCGGAGCGGTTCGTTTGAAGATCTGAAACGTCAGATGGCCCAGGGTTGTTGCCAACGGTGGGCCGATGCGTATACTCCCGGCCCCCGACCGTGGAAACTGGATGGCAGACGACGATTTTGACGAGCCTGCAGACGACGTCGAAGAAATCGAAGAGGATCTCGATGAGCTCGATGACGATCTCGAAGAACCTTTGGACGACGACGAGCTCGCCGACGACGAAGAAGATGAAGCTCTCGTCGTCGACGAAGAAGACTCGGACGATTCAGATGACGAAGCCGAAGAAGACGAAGAAACCGATGAGGCGCTCGACGAGCTAGAGGCCGAGGAACTCGAGCTGATGGACGACGAGTTGGCCGAGGTCATGCTCGTCGACGAAGCAGCCGAACTCAGGGCCATTCGACGTGAAGAGCTGACAATGAATGTCGACGCCCATCTGGCGCGCTCTGACGAGTTCGTTTGTCAGTCGTGTTTCCTCGTGAAACGGATGAGTCAACTCGCCAACAAGCGCAAGATGTACTGTCTCGACTGTGCTTCCTGAGCAAGTCACTGTCGTAGTCCCAACTTATAACGAGCGAAACAATCTTCCCCACTTGGTCGCTTCGCTGCGCCTCCAGGGCTTCAGGGTGCTCGTGGTGGATGACTCATCCCCGGACGGGACCGGTGTCATCGCCGATGGACTGGCGTTGACCGACCCGATGGTCAAGGTTCTCCACAGGCCATCCAAAGAGGGCCTGGGACCCGCCTATGCCGACGGTTTCGACCGAGCGATCGAGGGCGGAGCCAAAGCCGTCGTCGAAATGGACGCCGACTTCTCGCACAATCCGGTTGATCTGCCCCGCTTGATCGAAGCGGTCGAGCAGGGTGCCGACGCCGCAATCGGTTCGCGCTACGTTCGCGGGGGGTCCACCCCTGACTGGCCTTTTGGCCGCAGGCTGATTTCGCGCGGCGGGAACGTGTACGCCCGACTGATGCTTGGAATCCCGATTCGGGATGCAACTGCCGGTTTCAGAGTCTTTCGGACTGATGCACTGCAACGGCTCCCTTATCGGTCTGCCGAGGCGTCCGGGTATGGATTTCAGGTCGAAATGGCATGGCGGATGCACCAGATGGGCATGAAGGTCACCGAGGTTCCGATCGCGTTCCGCGATCGGACGGTCGGTACCTCCAAGATGAGCGGGGAGATCGTCGTAGAGGCGATGCGACTGGTCACGCTTTGGGGTTTGGCTCGATTCGCGTCATATTTGCCTTTCAAACCGAAACCCAGAAAGATCGCATGAGCGCAAGCGCCCGTTTCGCGTCATTCGATGATGTGCCCGCCATCCTCGATCTGTACCGGGGCCTCGAGGCCGAAATGACAGCACTGTCTCCGATGTGGCCGCTCACTCTCGGCTGGTCACAGCCAATCGCAGACGCTGCTCGTGAGGCCGTGGCCGATGACTCCACCGTCGTCGTTGTCGGCGAGTATGACGAAATCGTTTTTGGATTCCTCGTCGCCACAGTCGACGTGATGCTTCCCCAAGCCGGACAGGAATCTCTTGGATCGATCCGACTGGTTTTTGTCGATCACGACACACGTGAAGTCGGAATCGGTGAGGCGATGCGAGATCTGGTCTTGGCCGAGTTGCGAGGCCGCGGGATATCTCGCTTCGACGCACACGTTCTCCCCGGCCATCGCCTTGCCAAAAATTTCTTCGAGCAGGGCGGTTTTTCGGCGCGCCACATCGTGATGCACCACGACGACAATCGTGTCCGCTGAAGTACCGGTCCCCGGCGTCGGCGTAGCCGTGCTCGATGCCGGAAACCTGTTGCTCGTCCAGCGCGGCCGTGAGCCCGGCCGCGGTCTGTGGGCGGTGCCGGGAGGCAAGGTTCAACTCGGAGAGACCCTGACAGCAGCTGCGATTCGAGAAGTCGAGGAGGAGACCGGTTTGATCGTCGAACTCGGAGATGTGGTCTGGGTCGGTGAGTCGATTGGACCGGGCGACCCGCCGCAATGGCATTTCGTCCTGACCGATTTCGTTGGCGCGGTTGTTTCCGGAACCCTCCTTGCGGGGGACGACGCCTTCCAGGCGAAGTGGGTGCCTCTGGAGGAAGCAGGCGCGCTTCCCCTGACTCCCACGATGTACTCGCTTCTGGAGCGTCTCCGTGTCCGATGAAGCCCTGCCAGTACACCTCCGTCCTTTCACCGCCGAGAGATTTCACACAGAAGAGCTGCCACCAACCCCAACCCGCAGCTTCCGAATCCCGGCCGAGGGCTGGATCGAAGCGCCTGCCGATCTGGTCGAACTCGGCGATGATCTCGAAGAACCCGTCGAGTACAAGAGACGAATCGGTCGTTATCTCTTGTGGCGGGCGGGACCACCAATCGGGAGGGCCCGATACCTGGCGATCGACCCGGTTCGAGGAGCACGGTTCACCTTTGAATTGGACGGCAAAAACGGGGTCGGCGTCGGTCCCGA
The DNA here is from genome assembly GCA_041746105.1 of Acidimicrobiia bacterium. Classification (GTDB taxonomy): domain Bacteria; phylum Actinomycetota; class Acidimicrobiia; order Spongiisociales; family ZC4RG35; genus JBFHRE01. The sequence goes on along the minus strand of JBGTHP010000017.1, from coordinate 28,137 downwards.
CAGGAAGAGCCACCAACGCTTCCGAACTTGGAAAGAAGCCCTTCTCGCCGACGGTGACCTAGCCTCCGAACCTTGATGTCCGACACGCTGATGCTGCTCCAGGCTCTGATCCGGAACGAGTGCACGAACGACGGCACCCCCGAATCGGGAAACGAGTGGCGTTCGGTGGAGACACTCGCCGACTACATCGGCAGGGCGGGGACGATCTTCGAGCCGATCCCAGGACGTCAATCTGTCACCTATCGGGTCGCCGGCTCTGTCCCGGGGGCTCCGGCCCTGATGTTGATGGGACACCTCGACGTCGTTCCGGCAAACCCGGCAGGCTGGTCTCGTGATCCGTTCGGAGCGGAGATATCCGACGGCTTTGTCTGGGGCCGGGGTGCTGTCGACATGCTCAACCTCACCGCGTCGATGGCCGTTGCGTTTTTGCCCTATCTGAGAGGCGAACGGGAAACGGCCGGTGACCTGATCTTCCTGGCCGTGGCCGACGAGGAGGCCGCGGCCAAGTTTGGGGCCGAATTACTGGTCAAGGATCATTGGGATCGTGTCGCCTGTGATTACCTCCTGACCGAAATCGCATACCCGCCGATTTCGACATCGACAGGAATGGCCTATCCCGTCTCCGTTGGGGAGAAAGGCCCGTTCTGGACGGTTCTCCAAAGCAGTGGAACTCCCGGTCACGGGAGTACGCCGTTTGGCCGCGACAACGCATTAGAACCTTTGGTGGCGTCGTTGCATGGCCTGTTTGCGACTCCCTCCCCGGTCCTGATAACTCCTGTCTGGGAACGTTTTGTCGAGGGGCTCGGCCTCGAACCGGAACTTGCGATGGCACTGACCGACGCTGATCGAGTCGATCGCGCCATCGATACGATCGCGGTCGAAGACCCCGGGTTCGCGGCCTACGTCCATGCCTGCACCCACCTCACGGTGAGCCCCAATGTGGTGAGTGGCGGCGTCAAGGCCAACGTGATTCCCGACCTGGCGCGATCCGAGGTGGATCTACGCGCTCTTCCTGGCATGAGCCGAAGCGATGTCGACCTACATCTTCGAAAAGCGATGGGTCGGTCGGGCGACAGAATCGAACTGATTCCTATATCGGACCACGAGGCGAACGCCTCCAACACAGACGATCCACTGTGGGAGGTGATCGTCGACAGCATCGAATCCGAGACCGGTTCACGCCAGGTGCTGCCCACGATGATGCCGGCGACCACCGATGCCCGATTTTTCAGGTCCAGGGGGATTCCCAGCTATGGCGTCGGTCTGTTCGATCAACGTGTGAGTTTCCCCGACTTCCTCACCATGTTCCACGGTCACGACGAGAGAGTGTCGCTCGAATCGGTGGCCTCGACGACGAGGCTGCTCGAGGGTTTGTTGGAACGATGGAACGAGCGATGGGCCGGCTGATCGTATGTGACCTCGATGGTGTCGTCTATCGAGGAGATGAGCCAATCGCGGGAGCGGGAGCGGCACTGTCCCGGCTGTCCGTCGAGAACCAGGTTCTCTTCTGCACCAACAATGCCTGGAAGACTCCGGCCGAGGTCTCAGAAAAGATCCTGAGAGTGACCGGTTTTGAGGTTGGACCAGAAAACGTGGTCACATCCGCCATGGCTGCTGCCACCTTGATCGAACGGGGTCCAGTGCTTCCGGTCGGTGGAAATGGGATTCGGCTTGCCATTTCCGAGAGGGGCTTCGATTTGACCGAGGATGCGCTATCCGCAGAGACGGTTGTGGCCGGGCTTGATCTCGCTCTCAGTTACGACACGCTCGCTCGGGCCACCGTGGCGATTCGAGGCGGGGCAGATTTCATTGCGACCAACCTGGACGCCACCTATCCGGTTGCCGCAGGTTTGTACCCAGGTGCCGGTGCCCTGATCGCCGCCCTCGAGGTCGCCTCCGGCGTCAGAGCCGTTCCTGCCGGCAAACCTCACCAGCCCATGCGCCGGATGATCAGAGAGATAGCCGGTGACAGATCGGTCATCGTGGTCGGTGATCGCGACGACACCGATCTCGCCATGGCCTACGCCGAAGGCTGGGATTCGGTGCTGGTGTTGACTGGTGTGACCGAGGACCCGACCGGATCGGGTGCAGGCATGGTGCTGGCCACGCTTGCCGAACTCCCCGATCGGCTCTAGTCGGTCAGCAGCCGGCGCCGTCGCAATAGGGCGTAGGTCGCGCCGACGGCAAACCCTGCGGCGTGTGCCTCCCAGGCGATCAAGGTGTCCTGTCCGTTCAGGGCGAATTGCCCGATGAACCAGACACCGAGAAATATCACTGCCGGAACTCGGAAAGGCCAGAAGAAAAATGGCGGGACGATCGTTACCACTCGATGGCGGGGGAAAAGGACCACATAGGCGCCCATGACTGCGGCGATCGCGCCGGACGCGCCGACCACCGGTAGTGTCGAATCCGGGTTTCTCAGGATATGGGCCGCCGACGCAAGAAGGCCGCTTATGACATAGAAGACTGCGAAATGGCGGTGTTTCATTCGGTCCTCGACGTTGTTGCCGAAGATGAAGAGAACCCACATGTTGCCCAAGAGGTGTCCGATCGAGCCGTGCATGAACAGCGAGGCGACAAGGCTGACCAAGATCGACTTGTCTGGAAACGCCGGGATGCCAGATGTCGATTCGCACAATCCGCGGTTGATTTCTTCTACCGTCAACGGCTGACCGGAGATGACCTCGCACGGAACGGTGGCTTGCTCATAGAGTTGGGCGAAGCCCGCTGCCGGGTCGGACGATTGGAAGCCGAAGTAAATGGCGACACAGAGCCCGATGATCGTCACGGTCACGATCGGGCGTAGGAATGACGGGTTTTCGTCACGGAGAGGGATCAATCATGAATCCTGTCGGAGGGCCAGGCGATAATGGCCGTCATGGATACCTACGACAACTCGTCTGCGCCTCTCACCCTCGACGAAATCGAAGCGATGATCGCGGTGTTGCCGCAACTCGACCCGGCGGAAGCCGCGGATACGGCGTCGCAGATCGCCGAGGTGCTTGGCGCCGCTCTCGATCGGGAGGAGACCTGATCCGGCCAAAGCCTGAGCGGAGATGCGTCGCACCGACCGGCAGGTGGAAGACATGGGTCTGAGGCTGGGTCTGGTGTTGAGCGGACGCGAGTCGTCCGCCACGTTCGCCCAGACTCTGACGGAAGTTGCAGGGTCTTTCGGCATAGCCGTCGTCGATGTGCTCGATGGGCCTTCGATGGTGATCGCCGTTGGTGGAGACGGCACAGTGCTAGAAGCTGCTCAGACCGCGCTCACCCTCGACGTGCCGCTCCTCGGTTTCAATCTCGGGACGATCGGCTTTTTGGCAGAAGCCGAGCCGGACCGATTGACCGAGGCGATCCGCCGGATCGCCGACGGCGACTTCAGGGTCGAAGACCGGTTGACCGTGGAAGCGACTTTTCCCGATGGGCCTCCTGGGTCCACAGGTTTGAATGACGTCGTCGTCGAAAAAATCGACTCACAACGTCTGGTTGTGCTGGCCGTTGAGGTTGACGGCGAAGGTTTTCTCACCCACCGTGCCGACGGCATTGTGGTTGCCTCATCTACGGGGTCGACTGCTTATGCGTTCTCGGCCGGGGGACCGTTGGTCGATCCCAGGTTGCCTGCGTTGCTCTTCACGCCGGTGGCCCCTCATTCACTTTTCAACCGGACGCTCGTTTTGCCGGCCGAGGTCGCGATCAAGATCACGGTCGTCGATGATCGACCGGTCAGGGTCAGCGTCGACGGCCGGGAGGTCGGCAGTCTCGATGAGGGTGGATCCGTGGTGGTCCAAAAAGGGCCGCGGCCGGTGCGTTTCATCAAGTTCGATTCGGAAGGTTTTCCGAGCCGGGTCACCCGCAAGTTCGACCTGCGCTGACATGCTCGATGAACTGATAGTTCGAAACCTGGGAGTTCTTGCAGAAGCGAGGCTCGAACCCGGACCGGGGTTCACCGTGATCACTGGTGAAACCGGCGCCGGAAAAACTCTCTTGTTGGGCGCCCTCCGTCTTCTGCTCGGCCAGGCAGCCCGGCCAGACTTGATCGGCCCCTTCGGAGACGAAGCCGTCGCCGAAGGCCGATTTGTGACCGGAACAGGTGAATTCGGCGCAGGTCGCCGAATGACCTCGGGCGGTCGGAGCAGGGCTTATCTCGACGGTTCGATTGCCTCTGCCGCCGCTTTGGACGATGCCACCGATGGTTTGATCGAGATCGTCGGCCAGCACGACCATCTCCTTCTCACCAAACCGGGAGAGGCTCGGAGGCTCGTCGACCACTCCCTCTCGGACAGTGGCAGGGATCGCCTTGCGGCGTACCGCCGGGCGTGGGACGAGGTTGCTCGGATTCGAGGAGATATCGATCAGATCGGAGGCGATGTTCGGGCCCTCGAGCGCCAGCGAGATCTACTTCGTTTTCAGGCACGTGAGATCGGCAGCGCCGGATTCGAGGTCGGTGACGAGGAAGCACTCGACATCGGTCTCGCTCGACTCCGTAATTCCGACAGTCTCAACCAGCATCTGAACGCGGCAGCCGAATCGGTGTCAAAAGCCAGGGACCGCGTCGGGAGCGCAGTGGCAGAGCTTCGTCGAGCCGGACAACTCGACCCTTCTCTGTCGGCTCTGCTGGCCACAGCCGAGGCGCTGGAGGCCGATACCGGCGAGTTGACCGTCTCGCTCCGTGTCGCCCTGGAGGATTTGGCTGCAGACCCAGACCAGCTCGAGAAACTCGAGGCACGGCTGCGTGAATTGAACGATCTTCGACGCAAATATGGGCCGAACCTGGAAGACGTCATGGCCTTCCATCGGGAAGCGGTTGAGCGCGAGACCGCCGTCACAGCACTCTTGGGCCGCGCCGGTCAACTCGAAAACGATGTTGGACTGGCCCTCGAAGTTCTGGAGCAGACGGGCAAGGATCTCCGGGCCCATCGGGAGGAGGCAGGCGCCCGCCTTGCCGAGGACGCCGCCCGGCATCTGGTCGAGCTCGGGTTCGTGGCGCCGCATCTGTCGGTGGCGGTCGAACCGGCGCCCCCGGCCAGAGACGGCGCCGACTCGGTCACACTTCGATTCGCGTCGGATGAACGCCTGACTCCTGGCGACATATCGCGAGTGGCATCTGGCGGCGAGTTGAGTCGATTGGTCTTGGCGCTGCGACTGGCAGGAGGCGCCGGAGGTTCGGGAACCGTTGTGTTCGACGAGATCGATGCGGGGGTGGGAGGGGCGACGGCGCTGGCCGTTGGAAGAAAGCTGGCTGCGGTGTCGACTGAACGCCAGGTGTTGTGTGTGACCCATCTGCCGCAAGTCGCAGCCTTCGCCGACAAGCACTACGTCGTCGAGCGCCTGCCCACTGGCGCCACCGTGCGTCTGGTGAATGGAGATGATCGTGTTGAGGAGTTGTCGAGGATGCTGGCCGGGCTGCCCGACTCCGAGCGGGGCCGGGAGGCGGCCGGTGAACTCCTCGAGCTTGCACGAACAGGCTTCTGAAATGACCAGTTGGGCGCTTCGGATGCTCGGCCTCGGGTACTATCGATCAACCAAGAGGGAGACGGACGATGCCACCACCGAAGCTGACAGATGAACAGCGGGCGGCTGCGTTACAGAAGGCTGCCGAAGCCAGGAGAGTGCGGGCCGAACTCAAGGAGTTGCTCAAAACGGGGACCGTGACGTTCAACGAACTCCTGGAGCGGGCGGACAAGGACTCGATCGTCGGGGGTCTGAAAGTCGAATCCGTGCTCTCCTCATTGCCTGGAACCGGAAAGGTGAAGGCCAAGCGCCTGATGGAAACACACGGGATCGCCAGCAACCGCCGGCTGCGGGGTTTGGGCGACCGACAACGGGCCGGACTGGTTGCCGAATTCTCCTGAGAGCGGGCGCCTGATTGTCATCTCCGGTCCGTCTGGCGCCGGCAAGTCGACAATCGTCAGGGAGCTTCGAAAAAGACGCACTCTCGACTTCTCGGTGTCGGCCACGACTCGGCCGTCTCGCGTCGGAGAGGTAGACGGCGTCAGCTATCACTTTGTCGACGTTTCAGAGTTCGAACGCCTGGTGATGCACGATGCGTTTCTCGAGTGGGCGCAATACGGACGCAACTTCTACGGCACACTCCGAAGCGAGGTGAGCGGTCGTCTGGCGGAGGGGAGGGATGTGATGCTCGAGATCGACATCCAGGGTGCGCGCCAGGTGAGTCGACGGTATCCAGAATCGTTGATGATTTTTGTCTCCCCGCCGTCTCTCGAGGACCTCGAGCGCCGTCTGTCGGCACGTGGAGACACGAGCCCCGAGGAGATAACCCGGCGTCTGGAGATTGCCTCGATCGAGATGGCCGAGGCGCCGGGTCTCTTTGATCACGTCGTCACCAACGAGGACCTGGAGAAGGCGATAGAAGACGTTTCGGCCATTCTGGACGCATCGGGGTCGGAATCGCCGTGACTCTGCCCTAGACTCTCTTCGACATGAAACTCGAAAACGTCATTGATCAGATTGGTAATCGTTTTGCAACGGTCGTGGTCTCGGCTCGGAGGGCTCGCCAGATCAACGCCTATTTCCATCAGCTCGGCGGTGGATACGGCGGCTGGGTCCCTCCACAGGTTCATACCCTGTCACGTAAGCCACTCACCATCGCCATGGAGGAAATCGCCGAAGGCAAGGTGACAGTGGAGCAAGAGGAAGTCTGATGTCTCTGGCCGGGCGCAGGATCGTGCTCGGCGTTTCGGGGGGCATCGCCGCCTACAAGGCCGCATACCTGGTCCGGCTCCTCATGGAGTCCGGCTGCGAGGTCCGTTGTGTCATGACGCCGGCTGCGAGCGATTTTATCGGACCGGCAACCCTCGCCGGTCTGAGCGGCCACCCTGTGGTCTTGTCGCTGACGGCCCATCCCGGCTCCGTCAGCCCGCACACCGACCTGGCCAAATGGGCAGATCTGGTGGTGGTTGCGCCCGCCACGGCAGCCACATTGGCTCGCCTCGCACATGGGATTTCGGGTGACCCCGTGTCGGCAACCGTTTTGGCCTCACGGGCCCCGCTGTTGGTTGCACCTGCCATGCACACGGAGATGTGGGAGCACGCGGCGACTCAACGTTCGATCGAACTCCTGATAAAGGACGGGGTTGAAATCGTTGGGCCGGAGTCCGGGCGTCTGGCGGGTGGCGACGACGGCAGTGGGCGAATGGTCGAACCCGAAGCGCTTTTGGCTGCGATCTCTCAGATGTTGTCCGGTCCTATGGATGGAACCACGGTGTTGGTCACGGCAGGTGGTACCAGGGAACCGATCGACCCGGTTCGTTACGTAGGGAACCGGTCGTCAGGAAAAATGGGTCATTCCATCGCAGAAGAGGCCGCTCGACTCGGCGCCGAAGTGACTCTGGTCACGACCTCGTCGATTCCGACTACGCCTTCGATCCATCGGATTCAGGTCGAAACCGCCGTTCAGATGGACGAAGCGGTCAGGCGAACTCCAGCCGATATCGCCGTGATGGCGGCCGCGGTCGCCGATTTTCGACCGTCCTCGTCATCCGAGGCGAAACTGTCGCGGGCGGACGGTCCGCCCGAGATCGTCCTCGAGGACAATCCAGACATCCTGGCAGGCGTCGGCTCGCGTCGCCCGCGACCGTTTCTGATCGGGTTCTCGGCAGAAGCCGGTGGCGTTGAGCGCGCGTTCGACAAGGCAAAAGCCAAAGGAGTCGATCTAATGGTCGCCAACGACGTCGCCGAGGAAGGGTCGGGGTTTGGAACAGATACCAACCGGGTCACGGTCATCGATGCCGCCGGCGAGTCGGAGGAGTGGCCATTGATGCACAAGGACGATGTGGCCCGTAGATTGTGGGCGGCTGTGATCCAGCGTCGGGACCCTTCTGGTGTCCTATCAGACAGCGACTAGCGTGCTCATTTCAGCTCTGGCGGGATTAGGCGATCGATGATGGAACGAACTCATTTCTTTTCCTCCGAGTCGGTGACTGAGGGCCACCCCGACAAGGTCGCCGACGCAGTGTCTGACGCCGTTCTCGATGCAGCACTGTCAAAGGACCCTCTTGCCAGGGTTGCCTGTGAAACCATGGTGACAACCGACATGACGATCGTCGCCGGCGAGATCAACGTGGCCGCGGTTCTAGACATCGAATCGCTCGCCCGCGACACCGTCAGGAGGATCGGGTATACCGAACCCGGCATCGGATTCGACGCCGAATCGATGGAAGTTCGCAATCTGGTTCACTCTCAGAGCCCTGACATTTCGGGTGGTGTGACAGATTCTCTCGAGGTCAGACAAGGTTCGCGGGACCCTCTCGACCAACTGGGCGCGGGGGATCAAGGAATCATGTTCGGGTTTGCCTGCGACGAGACACCAGAGTTGATGCCGTTGCCGATCACACTCGCCCATCGCCTCGCCGAGATGCTGAGCACGGTGCGCCGCGACGGCAGGGTTGGTTATTTGCGCCCTGATGGCAAAACCCAGGTCTCGGTCGAATATGTCGGCCAGCGGCCGCTTCGAGTGACAAATGTGCTGATAAGCGCCCATCACGCGGCGGAAACGGACATGGGCCAAATGCGCGAGGAACTCGCCCACCATGTTGTCGAGCCGGTGCTCGAGGCATATATCGACGCCAGGACGGTCCCCTTGTTGGTCAATCCGTCGGGGCGTTTCGAATTGGGCGGACCGACAGCAGACACCGGCCTGACCGGCAGAAAGATCATCGTTGACACCTACGGCGGCTATGCCCGCCATGGTGGCGGTGCCTTCTCCGGCAAGGACGCCACAAAGGTCGACCGATCCGCCGCCTACGCCGCTCGGCATGCCGCCAAGAACGTGGTCGCGGCCGGACTGGCGACCAGATGTGAAGTCCAGCTCGCGTACGCGATAGGCCAGGCGCGTCCGTTTTCGGTACTGGTCGAGACGTTTGGGACGGAAAAGGTGGACCCGGTGGCGCTGGCACTAGCGCTAGACGAGCTGTTCGATTTTCGTCCCGCAGCAATCATCGAGCGCCTGGGACTGAGAAGCCCGATTTTTTCGCGGACATCGGCGTACGGTCACTTTGGCCGTCCCGAGTTCCCGTGGGAGGACACGAGCAACGCAGGCGAGCTGGCTGCCCGGTTCTGAGCGGCGAAACAGTTCCGGCCGTACGCGTCGTTCCGGCGGTCCCGAGTTTTTCGGTAGACGAAGGGTTTTGGTACTCGAAACCCGACCACCTCGAATTGAGCGTCGGATCGCTGGTGAGGGTCCCGCTCGGTGGTCGCCGTGTTCGCGGCTACGTAGTGGAGTTGGGCAACCGGGAGTCGGGCCGACTCAAGGCGGTGGCGGCACGTTCCGGCGACGCCCCGATCTTCGAGGAAAAACTGTTGGAGGCCCTGCGTTGGGCCGCCCGTCACTATGTCGCCCCCCTGTCGGTGTTGCTCGAGCGAGCGGCTCCTCCGAACAACCCTTTGATAGACAGAACCCGGACTTCACCTCCCAGCCAAATGCGGGCATCGCCTCTACCGGAACTGTCGGAATCCGCAGGCGCGGCCAAACGGCGCCGAGCGGTTGTCCATGTTGGACCAGTGCCCGACGGTGCATGGCTTGGGACTCTGGCCGGCCCTGTTGTTGGTGCAGGCCGCTCGGTCCTCATCGTTGTCCCCACCGCAGCAGAAGCCGTCTCGGCTGCGGAGGGATCGGCGGAAGCGGGCATGGTGGCGGAGGTCGTTCATGGCGATATGGACGACCGCCAGGTGACGTCGGCCTGGGCAAAGTGTTCACGTAATGGATCGGTTTTGATCGGCACCCCCCGGGTGGCTTCGTGGCGGATGGGACAGCTGGGACTGGCAGTGATCGTCGAGGACGGCCGGCGGGCGATGAAGGACCGTCAAACTCCCGCGGTTCATGCTCGCGATCTGCTTCGTGAACGTTCGAAGCGAGAAGGCTTCGCCTTGGCCGTCGTCGGTCCTACCCCGAGTGTGGAGGCTTTGGGTTGGGGTCCGGAAGTGGTCCGGTCCGCGGGACGGGCCTGGCCGTTGGTCGAAGTCGTTGATCGGCGAAACGATCCCCCTGGATCCGGTTTGCTCGGGACCGACACCCGGCGTGCGATCCAGGCGGTCGTTCGAGATGGCGGTTCGGTCTTCTTGTTCGCCCACAAGCGTGGATATGCATCGGCACTCCGCTGTGCAGAATGTCGCGCACTGAAACGTTGCGCTTCCTGTGGCACAGCTTCGACCGGAGCCGACCCATGCCGGCGCTGCGGGGCGTCCCCGACTCCATGCCCTGAATGCGGTGGCACCAGATATGAGCCGCTTGGGGCAGGGGTGGGTCGATTGGTAGAAGAAGCCGGACGCGTCGCCGGGGCGGGGCAAGTCGAGGCCCACCCCACGCGGCGACCGGTGGCGGTCGGGAGCGAACGCGACCTGGCCGGTTTGGACAAGCGTGACCTCGTCGTGATGGTCGATTTCGACGGCCTGTTGTATGGCAGTAGTTATCGGGCATCGGAGGAGGCGCTTCGAATAGGGGCCAGGCTTGCCGGCAAGGTCGGCCGGGGCCGGATGATGGTTCAGACCCAGGATCCATCACATCCGGCGGTGATCGCGCTTCGTCGGGCGGACCCGGTCGAGTTCTTGCTCGAAGAGGTTCGAACCCGCTCTGAGTTCGGCTACCCACCTGCAGGGCAACTGATGGTGATCGAAGCGCGTGGTGTTCATGATGTGAGTCAGATCGACCGAGAACTGACCGAGACAGGGTCGAGTACCACTCCCAATCCGACCATCCTCGGCCCTGCGGGATTCCGAGACGGTTCGCGCTGGTTGCTCCAAGGTCCGGATCTTGGCGGGTTCAAGGTCTCGGTCCGGCCGCTCATACAGCGTTGGCGAGACTCGGGTGTGACGATACGCGTCGACGCCGATCCGATCGACCTTTGACTCGGCGCTGAGGCCATGGGCGCTTGGGTACGATGCGGTTTTCCTTTACCAAGAGGTCATGATGGCCATTCTTCCAATCAGAACCTTTGGCGACCCGGTGCTCCGGGCCAAAGCCGAGCCGGTCGCGGTCATCGACGCGGGCGTCCGCAAACTCGTGGCCGACATGATCGAGACGATGTACGACGCGCCTGGGGTCGGTTTGGCCGCGCCCCAGATCGGCGTCTCGAGAGCAGTTTTTGTCTTTGACATACACGATGATCTGGGCCCGAGAGTTGTCATCAACCCGGCGCTGGATGCAACGGAAGGGTCGTCGGAATCGGAAGAGGGCTGTCTATCGGTGCCCGGTTATTACTGGGCGATCACTCGTCCAGGCTATGCACGAGTCAGCGGAATCGATCTCGATGGCGCCGAGGTCTCTTACGAGGGCGACGAGCTGATGGGACGGGTGCTTCAGCACGAGTTCGACCATCTCCAAGGAAGTCTTCTGTTGGAGCGGCTCGAGTCCGGCCTCCGGAAACAGGCTCTCCGCGATCTTCGCAACGAGGCTCTCGGTCTGATCCGGTTCGAGTGACCAAGATCGTATTCCTGGGGTCACCGGAGGTGGCGGTGACCAGTCTGAAATCGATCCAGCCGATGGTGGGACTGGTCATCACGCAACCCGACCGGGCGAAAGGACGATCCGCCAGACCGGTTCCGACACCTGTCAAACAGCACTGCCTCGATCAGGGGATCGAGGTCGTGGAGGCCTCCGATTCCAAACAAGTCGCGGACGCGCTGGAGCTGGCAATGCCCTTTGACGCAGGTGTGGTCGTGGCGTTTGGGAACCTGTTGAACCGCCGGACCCTGTCCTTGTCCCGGCTTGGTTATCTCAACGTCCACTTTTCGCTATTGCCACGATGGAGAGGGGCAGCCCCGGTTCAGGCGTCGATCGCAGCCGGCGATTCCAGAACCGGTGTGTCCCTCATGGAACTCGACGCCGGGCTCGATACCGGCCCGGTGATTGCTTGCCATTCGGTCGCCATATCCGATAGTGACGACGGTAATACGTTGACTGAACGACTCGGCGTGATTGGTGCATCCCTTCTCGCCAGGGAGCTGAAGCCATGGCTGGCCGGGGCCAGATACGCCAGCATCCAGGGAGGGACCGAGCCCACATATGCTCAAAAGATTCGTAGCGCAGACAGACGTCTCGACATCTCCGCGGCGTCTGTTGATTTGGCGCGTCGAGTGCGGGCTCTGGCTCCCAGCCCCGGTGCCTTTTTCGAAACAGCGACCGGGCCAATGAAAATCCTCGCTGCCGAGTCCTTGCCCGGTGCCGGCGAACCGGGTCGAATCGACATCATTGGCGGAGCGGTACTCGTGGGCACAGGGAGCGGTTTGCTCCGCCTCGAGACAGTGCAACCTGCAGGCAAGCGACCGATGCCGGCAACCGATTGGGCGAGAGGCACCTTGTTGACAGAGGTCACATGAGCGCGCAGGACCGAGTAGACGCCGCCAGAGCGCTCGGGCGAGTGGTCAGGGCAGGAGCCTGGTCGAACATCGTGTCCCGGGAGGCGAGTGATCCTCGCACCGCCCAATACCTCGTCTATGGGACTTTGCGTCGCTTGAATCAGATCGACGCCCGCCTGACGGATTGCTCGAGTCGCCCCCTGGATCGCATCTCCAAAGATCTGCTCGACTTGTTGCGAGTCGTTGGTTTCGAGTTGGCGGACGAACCGGAGAGGGCAACCGCGGTGGTGGTCGATACCGGCGTCAGGGCGGCCTCCTTGCTCGAGCCTCGGTTTCGTGGGTTCGCCAACGCAGTGCTTCGCCGAATGGCAGAAAAGGGTCCGTTGCCGGAACCGGCGTCGGCATCCGATAGGGGGATACCGGATTGGCTTGATCGTGTGGTGGCCGACGAGCTTGGCCGTGAGGAGACCACGGCGTTGTGGAAGGCAAGTGATCGAGGTGCCCCGGTGGGGCTGAGATCGACCACCCCGATCGAGGGTGCTCAACCCGTGGCCGGGATCGCGGACGCCTGGATCTGGTCAAACGGTGCGCCGCCCGCCAACGCCAGGGTTCAGGACCCTTCATCGGTCGCGGTCGGAAACTCACTCGGAGTTGAACCGGGCATGTTGGTGCTCGACATGGCCGCCGCCCCAGGTGGGAAAACCTCACATCTTCTCGATCTCGGGGCTCGGGTGGTAGCGGCCGACAGCCATCGTCGAAGGGTGAAAACGGGGGCGGGGCGAGTGCCCGGTGCCTCCTGGGTGGTCGCCGACGGAACCAGGCCACCCTTTCGACCGGCCACCTTCGACCGAGTTTTGGTAGACGCCCCGTGCACGGGGCTCGGCACCCTCCGCCGCCGGCCGGAGGTTCGTTACAACGTGACGCCAGAAGGCATGAACCGGCTGGCAGCGATTCAGCGTGACATGCTCGGGGTGGCGCTCGACCTGGTTCGGCCGGGTGGACGCCTGGTGTATTCGGTGTGCACGGTGACGCCTGCCGAAACCATCGAGGTGGTTGGCGGATTGGGCGGCAGGGCTCCCGCCTTGCTTCCAGGCAGGCCATGGGGAGATGGCTGGCTGCTTTCACCGGATCTAGGCCCGACTGACGGGATGTTCGTCTGCATCTTCGAGCGGTGATCAGAGTGCGCGGCGGTATAGGTCGATAGACTCAGGGCGTGCCAGCATCTGAATTCGGATCGGTGAAATTGGCGCCGTCACTCCTGGCGGCCGATTTCGGGCGACTGGGGGAACAGGTGGCGGCCATCGAGAATGACGTCGAGATGCTCCACCTCGATGTGATGGACGGACATTTTGTTCCCAATCTCAGTTTTGGGATTCCGGTGATCGCTTCGCTCCGACCGGCGAGCCGCCTCGAATTTGATTGCCATCTCATGACCACCAACCCCGACGCCTTGTTGCCGGCGCTGGCCGAGGCGGGCGCCGACAGCGTGAGCTTTCACATCGAGGCTGCGACCGACCCGACCTCTGTGATCAAAAGTGCCCGTGATCTCGGGTTGCGGGTGGGTTTGGCGGTGTCGCCCGACACTCCATGGGAAGGGATCGAGCCCTTCGCAGAACAGTGCGATCTCCTATTGATCATGTCGGTACACCCCGGATTTGGAGGACAGTCCTTCATCCCGGAAGTTCTGTCGAAGTGTGAGAGCGCTCGAAAATGGGTTGAGGAGCACGGTTTGAAGGCCGATATCCAAATAGATGGCGGCATCAAGATCGACAACGTCGTTCGCGCTCGCAATGCCGGGGTCAACGTGTTCGTGGCCGGTACCGCCATCTTTGGGGCATCCAACCCGGGTGCCGCGGCAAGGGAATTGCGATCGATGATCGAGGCAAAATGAGCGAAAAGATCCTGGTTGTCGACGACGACGAAGATATCGTTCGAGTCGTCAGAATCAATCTGGAACTCGAAGGCTTTGACGTGTCGATGGCCTATGACGGGGCAGAGGCGCTGCAGGCGGCGGTGGCCAATCCCCCCGAATTGGTTCTCATGGACATCATGATGCCCCGGATGGATGGCCTTTCGGCACTCCGCAAGATGCGCTCGCACCCGAGCCTTGCGCAGACCTCGATCGTTCTCCTCACCGCACGCGGACTCACCGAAGACCGTGTCGAAGGGCTCGAGCTGGGAGCGGACGACTACATCTCCAAGCCATTCGATGTGGAGGAGCTGGTTGCAAGGGTGAAGGCGGTCCTCCGGCGCACCAAGGCGGCTCGCGACACCTCTCCATTGACCGGGCTTCCCGGCAACTTCCGAATTGGAACGGAGCTCGAGAGCCGGATCGAATCCGGCCAGCCCTTCGCTTTGATCCACTGCGACCTCGACAATTTCAAAGCCTTCAACGATCACTACGGCTTCATGCGAGGCGACCAGGTGATCAAGTTCTCCGCCGACGTTTTGGTGGCGGCAGTCGACGATGTCGGTGATGAAAGCGGGTTCGTGGGTCATGTGGGTGGTGACGATTTCGTCGTCGTCACCGATGGCGCGCTGGCGGAGGGGTTCTGCAAATCCGTCATCGACCGTTTCGATGACGGCATCCTCGACTACTACGACACGGCGGATGCGATGAAGGGTTACATCGAAGTGACCGACCGTCGCGGGGAGCGCTACGCGTTTCCCATGGTCTCGATGTCCATGGGCGTGGTATCCAACCTGCACCGGCCGGTTGCATCACAATGGGAGGCATCGGCGGTGGCGGTCGAGATGAAAGAATTCGCCAAGAAACAGCCGGGGTCCTCCTACAAGATCGACCGTCGTAGTCCCTGACGTGTACCAGGTACCGATGGGCCTGGCGCTCGAACTGGCTTCCCAGGAGCGACCTCACCCAAATCCGCGGGTCGGCGCCGTTCTGATCGACGCAGACGGCCAAATCATCGGCTCCGGATCTCATCGAGCGGTTGGCCGGCCGCACGCCGAAGTTGTTGCGCTCGAGAGCGTCGAGACGATCCCAGCGGGCTCCACCCTGGTCGTCACGCTCGAACCGTGCCACCACCAAGGACGAACTGGGCCTTGTACCGAGGCAATCATCGAGGCCGGAATCAAAACCGTCGTGATCGGTGCCATCGACCCTGACACCAGGGTGGCGGGTGCCGGACGAGCCCGTTTGTTGGCGGCAGGTGTCGACGTGATCGACTTCGGCGACAATCTCATGATCGAGTCGGCGGATCCGGCCTATTTCCACCATCGCCGAACCGGGCGGCCCAGGTTCACCATCAAGGCGGCCATGACCCTGGATGGTCAGGTGGCAGCGCTCGACGGGACCTCCCAATGGATCAGTGGTGAGGAGGCCCGCCTCGATGGTCACAAACTCAGAGCCGAGGCCGACGCCGTCGTTGTTGGATCGGGCACCGTCCTGGCAGACGATCCGCTCCTCACCGTCCGCATTCCCGGCTACGACGGACCCCAGCCCCGCCCGGTCGTTGTCAAAGGTGTGCGCCCACTTCCTGACTCGTTGCGGGTTTTCAAGGGTGATCCGCTCATCTTCTGGCCGGAGCCATCTGAACGACGGGTCGACCTGGGAGCGATGGCCGCCGATCTGGCCGGTCACGGCCTGCTCGAGGTTCTCGTGGAGGGTGGGTCCGGTCTCCAAACTTCCTTGCTCGCAGCAGGATTGGTCGATCGTGGCGTCTTCTATTTGGCCGCGAAGCTGGCGGGAGGCATCGGCCGGGGTGTGTTCGGCGACGTCTTTGGTTCACTCGACCATGCCTCCGACATCGACATTGTCGACGTGACCAGGCTGGGGTCGGATCTGAGGGTGGAATGGGTGCCGCGCCGGTGAAGGCCGTGGGCGGTCTCTCGCCGCACTCCTAGACTCTTGCACGATGTTTACAGGGATCATCGAGTCCGTTGGTGTTGTCAGTCGCGTCAGCGGCTCTGATGCCGGCATGCGGTTCCGAATCGACAGCGACGATTTTGGCGCGCTCCCGCTCGGGAGTTCGGTTTCGGTCGACGGCGCCTGCCTCACGGTGGTCGATTCCGCCCAGGGTTGGTTCGACGTCGAGTTGGTGATGGAAACGTTGGAACGGACATCGCTGAGTTCTGCGAGAGAAGGTTCGGCCGTCAATCTCGAGAGGGCAATGATCGCGACCGGGCGCTTTGACGGTCACATCGTGCAAGGTCACGTAGACGGTGTAGGCCGTATCACGAAAGTAGATCGTGAAGGAACGGGCTGGCGTTTCGCCATATCTGCTCCCTCAGCCGTGGCGGCCTATCTGGTGGAAAAGGGTTCCGTCACCGTCCAGGGAGTCAGCCTCACCGTTGCTCGTATCGACGGTGCAGATTTCGAGGTTGCGCTCATTCCGCACACGATGGAGGTGACCACCATGGGGTCGCTCCAGCCGGGGGATCAGGTCAACCTGGAGGCGGATATCCTCGCCAAATACGTCGAGCGACTCCTGTCGAGGGTTGACACATGAGTTTTTCCGATCCCCGAGATGTGATCGCCGCAATTGGGCGTGGTGAAATGGTGATCGTCGTCGATGACGCCGACCGCGAAAACGAAGGGGATCTGATCGTCGCTGCCGAGTTGATCAGCGAATCCCAGATGGCCTTTATGATCCGACACACCTCGGGAATCATCTGCCTGCCGTTGACCGAGGAGAAGTTGGACCACCTTTCTCTACCTCAGATGGTGAGGATCAATACCGATCGCCGCCACACCGCGTTCACTCAATCGATCGACGCCCGTGACGGAATCAGTACCGGAATCTCGGCCTCCGACCGGACCAAAACGATCAAAGTCGTGCTCGAGCCTTCGACGCGACCAGAGGATCTTGCCCGACCGGGTCACATCTTCCCACTCAGGGCTGATCCCGGAGGGGTCCTCAAACGCGCCGGACACACCGAGGCGGCAGTCGACCTAGCGCGGCTTGCAGGCCTGCAGCCGGCAGGTGTCCTCGCCGAGATAATGAATGACGACGGTTCCGTCGCCCGGCTTCCAGAACTCGAGCGGTTTGCCAAAGAACACAACCTCCTTCTCGGCAGCATCGCCGACCTGATCGCTCTGAGGCGATCACAAGAGGAAATCCTTGTCGAGAGGGTCGTCGAAGCTCCGATTCCGACCAAGCACGGGTGGTTCAAGGCGATCGGGTTCAGAAGCCGGCTCGACGGGCGCGAGCACATGGCCTTGGTCAGAGGGGAGATCGGCGAAGGCGCCGATGTTCTCACCCGGGTCCATTCCGAGTGTTTGACGGGGGACGTATTTGGAAGCCTACGTTGTGACTGCGGTGCTCAACTCGATCGTGCCCTCGAGAAGGTCGCCACAGAAGGTCGAGGGGTGGTTCTCTACATCCGAGGTCATGAGGGTCGGGGCATAGGTCTTTTTTCCAAGCTTGCTGCCTACGGACTTCAGGATTCTGGGCGTGACACGGTCGAAGCGAATCAGGATCTCGGGTTGCCGGTGGATGCGCGCGATTACGGGATGGGCGCTCAGATCCTTTACGACCTCGGGGTGAGATCGATGCGCCTGCTCACCAACAATCCAACCAAACGAGCCGGGATCGAAGGATACGGCCTGATCATTTCCGAGCGAGTGCCCCTGACCGTCGAGCCGAACTCGCACAACGAGAGGTACCTCGAGACCAAACGCGACAAACTGGGCCACAGATTCGAAGGCGACGCCGATGCCTCTTCGTGAGATATCAGCAGAAGGAGGCGTCCCCGAACGAGTCGGTGTGGCGGTTTCGACCTTTAACGCAGCGATCACCGAGAACCTCGCGTCCGCGGCCATCGGAGTGTTCGAGGCTGCCGGAATCGAAGACATCGTCGTGGCCAGGGTGCCGGGAGCACTCGAGTTGGGCGTTACGGCCCTCGCTCTCATCGATGCCGGGTGTGCAGCAGTGGTGTGTGTAGGAGCGGTCATCAAGGGCGAGACCGACCACTATGAATACGTCAGCATGGAAGCCGCCAGAGCGATCACGGAAGTTGCCCTGCGCACCGGACGGCCGGTTGCCAATGCCGTTCTCACCGTTCGCGAGTACGACCACGCCGTCGAACGCTCCCGGCCTGGTAGCGGCAACAAGGGTTCCGAGGCCGCCGGTGCCCTTCTCGAGACCCTGAAAGTCCTTTCGGGGATCAAGAGTCTCTGACCGCCGGGCGACACTCGGAGGTTCATCGACTTTCCGGATCGAGTTCTGCGAGATACACTTCTCTTCACAACAGAGCTTCAAGTGGAGGCAGCTGCTTCCCACCTGGCCACGTTTACGTGCGCCGAGGTTGTTCGGGACACAATCGAAAATCGGTGCCGTGTCCCGGTTCACCGGATTGAACCGGTGTAGGCAGCAATCCATGTGCTGCCTTTTTTGTTGTCTGGGGAGAACTCCTCAGTGTGGAAAGTATCGACAAACCAGGAGGATGCGATATCTCAGACTTGCGTGTGAACGGCTACATCCGAGCCCAAGAGGTGAGGGTGATTGCCCCCGATGGAACCCAGATCGGGGTGAAGAAACTGGCTGAGGCCCTTTGGCTCGCCGATCAGTTGGAGCTGGATCTCGTCGAGGTCGCTCCGGATGCTCGACCGCCTGTCTGCCGCCTCATGGATTACGGCAAGTTCAAATACGAGCAGTCGGTCAGGGACCGGGAGGCCCGGAAAAAGCAGACCAAGACCGTGATCAAAGAAGCCAGGCTGACACCGCGAATCGCCGAACACGATTTCCAGCTTCAAGTACGCAAAACCACCGAATGGCTCGATGACGGTGACAAAGTCAAGGTCACCCTTCGGTTCCGGGGGAGAGAGCGTGAACGACCCGAGTACGGCGAGCGAGTTTTGATCAGGCTCGTGGAGGCGATCGGTGACCACGCAATTGTCGAACAGGCGCCCTCCCTCGACGGAAGAAACATGGTCATGACGTTGATTCCGGCACGTCGCCGCCCCCAGCGCAGCGAAGAACCTTCGTCGGAGCAGAGCACAAGCCAGGACGAACCGGAGTTGCTGGACGAGATTTCGCAATCACAAGAAGAGGAGTAGGGCAATGCCGAAGATGAAGACTCATTCAGGCGCCAAGAAGCGTGTGAAAGTGACGGGTTCTGGCAAGCTGCAACGCAGGCAGGCTGGCCGGGGACACCTAAAACTGACAAAGGGCAAGGATCGATTCCGCCGTCTGAAGGGGACCACCGACCTGGCCCCGGGCGATGCCAAGGTCATCAAGAAGCAGTTGGGTCTGTAGGAGGAACCGATGGCACGAGTAAAACGCGCAGTACAGGCCAAGAGACGCCACAAAAAGGTGCTCGACCGGGCCAGCGGATACAAAGGTTCGCGCAGTCGTCGTTTCAAGACCGCCAACGAGCAGGTCATGCATGCGATGCAGGATGCGTACAAGGATCGTCGGGATCGCAAGGGCGAATTCCGCCGCCTGTGGATCGCGAGGATCAATGCAGCGTCCCGTCAGCACGGGATGAGTTACTCACAATTCATCGCCGGGCTCAAGGCCGCCGAGATCGAAGTCGACCGCAAGATGTTGGCAGAGATGGCAGTCTCCGATCCGGGCGCATTCGCACAGTTGGTCGAGGTCGCCAAGGGCTCATGATGCCGACCGGGTCAGGGACATGACCGAGGTAGTCACCTCCACCAAGAATCAACGTGTCGTTTCGGCCGTTCGCCTCAAGCGGGCGGCCGAACGTCGCGAGAGCGGTCTTACGTTGCTCGAGGGCCCTCACGTGTTGCAAGAGGCCATGGCGACCGGGCAGGCGATAGATATGGTCTTTTGTCTCGAAGACGATGTTCGTTCGATCGAGTTGGCGAGAAGCCGCGGGTTGGAGGCGACTCTGGTGACCCAGACCGTGCTCGAGAGACTGGCGCCGACCGAACACCCACGCGGCCCGGTGGCGACAATGAGGATCCCTGGACCGCGACCACTCCGGCGGGATGTGCTCGTGCTCGAGGTGAGCGATCCTGGAAACGCAGGCACGTTGATCAGGGCCGGAGCCGCCTTTGGGCTCGATGTGATGGTGACGGCAGGAGTGGATCCATGGTCACCCAAGACGCTTCGGGCAGGTGCCGGCGCCCACTTCCGCACTCGGTTCGTCGAAACGGCCGAAGGTTGCGGCGCACTCGCCACGGTCGTTCGGGGCGGAATCGATCCCTCTCGGCTGGCGCAGGTGTTGGACCCGGCGCTTCATTGGGCGGTGTTCGTCGGCTCCGAGGCGCACGGACTCTCGCCAGAGCGGATCGCATCGGCCGACGTCGCCGTGACAATCCCGATGCCCGGTATGACCGAGAGCCTCAACGCCTCCGTGGCCGGTTCCATCATTGCCTACGAACTGGCACGCTGGAGAATGGCGATGGCTGCGACCTGACCCCTCGCTAACCTCCCGCCCTCACCCACTCATGACCAGTAACGAACTTCAGCCCATCATCGAAGCAGCGCCCGACAGGCTGGCCGGTGCCGAGACCCTGGAAGACCTCGAGGTATTGGAAGCCGAACTCATCGGGAAGCGGTCACGCCTCAACGAGCTCCAGCGAGCCCTCGGATCTCTGCCCCCAGAGGAAAAACCCGCGATGGGGAAAGCACTCCAGGAGGCCAGAAACCAACTCACTCCCCTGATTCATCAGCGGCGTTCAGACCTGGAGCTGAGTGAAGCCAATTCGATGCTCGAACGCGACGCCGTCGATGTCACTCTGCAACGGCTTGGACTGCCAGTGGGATCCACTCATCTGATCCAACAGACCATCGACGAGGTGTGTGACATCTTTGTCCGACTTGGTTATGACGTGGCCGACGGGCCAGAGGCCGAACTCGGTTGGTACAACTTCGATGCCTTGAACACACCGGTGACTCATCCGGCGCGGGCTGAGTCAGACACCCTCTATCTCGATTTTCCGGCTCCAGAGGGCGACGAGTTGTTGTTGAGGACCCACACTTCACCGATGCAGGCTCGCTGGATGGAGGAGCGAAAACCTCCGGTCGCGGTAGTGGTTCCTGGCAAGGTCTATCGAGCCGATGCCATCGATGCCAGTCACCTCCCGGTGTTCCACCAGATCGAAGGCCTCGCCGTCGACGCCCACCTCACTTTTTCCGATCTGAAAGGGACCCTCGGCCATTTCGCCAGAGCGTTCTTTGGGCCGGAGACCACGGTCCGGTTGCGTCCCCACTTTTTTCCATTCACCGAGCCGTCTGCCGAACTGGATGTCTCATGTTTTGCGTGTGATGGCGGCGAGGCGGGCTGCCGGGTATGTGGTGGCGCCGGCTGGTTGGAGATGTTGGGATGTGGGATGGTCGACCCGAATGTTTTCGACGCGGTCGGGTACGACGCCAGTGCCGTCACCGGGTTCGCATTCGGCATGGGAGTCGAACGACTCGCCATGGTGCGACACGGAATCAACAACATCAGACATTTCATCGAGAACGACATCCGCTTTTTGAGGCAGTTCCCATGATCGGTGATTCGATTTTCTGTCGGGCGAAGCTTGACACGGTTGGTCCGATACCTGGGAGCGGGTCATGAGAGTCTCACTCAGGTGGTTATCCGAATTCATCGACATTCCGACCGCTGAGGTTGGTGAGATCCGCCGAGCGTTCGAGTCGCTCGGTCACGAGGTCGACGGAATCGAAGAGATGACCGCGGATTGGACAGGGGTGACCGTCGCCGAGGTCCTGAGTGTGTCGGCACACCCCGATGCCGACAAGGTGAGGGTTTGCTCTGTGACAACCGGTGGCGATCCGATCCAGGTCGTATGTGGCGCCTGGAACTTTGGCGCCGGAGCAAAAGTGGCGTTCGCCAATCCTGGTGCGGTGCTGAGCGGAGGCTTCGATATCGGGGTACGAGCCATTCGTGGGGTCGAGTCTCATGGAATGATCTGTTCGGAAAGCGAGCTTGGCCTCGGCGATGAACACGCCGGGATCCTCGTTCTCGAGGACTCGGCCGCGGTTGGAACCGATTTTGGCGAGTTCATCGAACTGCCCGACACCGTTTTTGATCTCGCCCTGACCCCCAACCGACCCGATGTGATGTCGATGGTCGGGGTGGCGCGGGAACTTGGAGCATTTTTTGACGTCACATTTCGCCGGCCGGAGGCGAGGCTCGTCACAGTCGCAGGGTCGCCGGCCGTTTCTGTCGAGATTTCGGCGGTTGACGGATGTAACCGATTCACCTTGCGAGAAGTCACGGGTGTCACTCCCGGCCCTTCACCATATTGGATGCGGAGGAGACTCAGAGCAGCCGGGGTACGCCCGATCTCGAACATCGTCGACGTCACGAACTATGTGATGATCGAACTGGGTCATCCGCTTCACTCGTTCGATGCCGACCGGGTTCGCGGAGATCGGCTCGAGGTGCGATGGGCGACGGCGGGGGAGTCATTGGTGACCCTGGACGGCGTCGAGCGTTTGATGGGACAAGAGGACCTCGTCATCTGTGACGACGGCGGACCCACCAGCCTGGCGGGAACGATGGGAGGTCTCGATTCCGAGGTGGTCGAATCGACCACGAGGGTGTACATGGAGGCTGCCGGCTGGGATCCACCGACGATTCTCCACATGAGCCGTCGGCATGGCCTTCGTTCCGAAGCTTCTGCCCGTTTCGAGCGCGGTGTCGATCCAAACCTCTCGCTCTTCGCCAACAATCGCGCAGTTGCTCTCCTTGCCCGGATCGCCGGCGGGGAAGTCCTCGACGGCCACATCGACGTGGTGGCGAACCAGATTGATCCGTGGCGATTGTCTCTGCCCATGAGTGAAGTCGATCGGACGCTTGGGCGCGGTATCACCCCAGAGCAGGTGGCAACGATGTTGACGAGCCTGGGGCTGACCGTCTCTGGCACGGATCCGTTGGAGGTCGAGGTTCCGACGTTTCGCCCCGACCTCTCCCGGCCGATCGACCTCGTCGAAGAGATCGCGCGGCTGCACGGGCTGGACGAGTTCGCGGAGTCGCTCCCAACGTGGGCGGGGTCTGGTTGGGGCGCCGACCAACGACTGGTGGAGCGTGTCCGTCGGTCTCTGGTGGGTGCCGGTTTGCGCCAGGCCGTTTCCCTCACCTTTTTGAACCCCGACGACCTCGATGCGTTCTCCTATCCGGCAGACCACGAGGCGCGGTTGGTGGTCAGGGTCAAAAACCCGCTGCGGGATGAGGAGTCGATCCTGCGGACGAGCCTCCTCCCAGGCCTGGTCAGGGCATTGCGCTACAACCACTCACACGGTGCCTCCGATGTAGCGTTGTTCGAGGTCGGGAGGGTGTTCTTCGATCGGCCGTCACCGGACGACCCTCGTATTCCGGATCAGCCGGAGCGTATGGCTTTTGCCATGAGCGGGACGTTCGGTCAAAGCGAACTCGGTGCCGGCGCACGATCCGTCGACTTCTATACCGCATCTGCCATATGGTCGGCCGTGGCCGAGAGCCTCTCGATTCGTTCAGAGCTGTCCCCGCTCATGGCGGGCGGTTTTCATCCTGTCCGCGCCGCAGCCGTCACTGCCGGCGGTGTCCGTATCGGGACGATCGGTGAACTCCATCCGACAATCGCCGGCCGCTTCGACCTCACCGGCAGAATCGTCATCGGCGAGGTCGATCTCGCCAGCGTTGTGAATGCAGCTGGAAGTCCATCGTTCAACGGGCCTTCTGTGTATCCATTGGTTGAGTTCGATCTGGCGTTCTTGTTCCCACTGGAGACTCGGGCGGCCGACGTATTGGCGGCCACTTCGGCCGCCGCCGGCGGCCTGGTCGAACGGTCATGGGTTTTTGACGAGTACATCGGAGACACCGTGGGTGCGGGTCGCAAGAGCCTTGCCATTCGATTTGTCCTGAGAGCAGGTGACCGGACCTTGAGCGGCGACGAGGTGCAGCCCATCCTCAAGTCGATGGCAGATGCCGCGTCCGCCCTCGGCGGAGAGCTCCGAGGTCAATTGTGAACCTGTTGACCGTCGGCGACCTCGGGAGCGAAGGGCTCGGCCGCGTCCTCGAATTGGGCGCATCGGTCAAGTCGGATCCGAGCTGGTATCGCACCGCCTTGTCGGGTAAATCGATCGGACTCTTCTTCATGAAACAATCACTGCGGACCTGGGTGAGCTGCGACATCGCCGCCATCCAACTCGGGATGCATCCCATTTCGATCCGGAACGAGCAGACAGGATTCGGTACCAGGGAGGCACCGGAAGACGTAGGTCGCGTTCTCGATAGGTACCTCGATGTTCTCGGGGTGCGAGTGTTCGACCACGGTGACCTCGAGCTGACGGCGGCGGGGATGAATGCGCCGGTGATAAATCTCTTGTCCGATCTCGAGCATCCATGCCAGGCCATCGCCGACCTCATGACCATTGCCGAGCTGCGGCCCCTGGCCGGTGCCAAAGTGGCGTATATCGGCGATGGGAACAATGTCTGCAGATCGCTGGCCGCGGGAGTTGTTGCCTGTGGAGGCGAGATGAGAGTGGCATCGCCGGCCGGCTACGAGCCGGTAGGGCAACCCGCATCGGTATTCATCACGAACGACCCCAAAGAAGCCGTCTCGGGAGCTGACGTCGTCTACACCGATGTTTGGGCCTCCATGGGACAAGAGAAAGAGGCCGAGCTGAGGCGGCGTCATTTTGCAGGTTTTCAGATAGATGAGGCGCTGTTCAACCTCGCCTCGGCAGAGGCCGCCTTTTTACACTGCCTCCCTGCACACCGTGGCGAGGAGGTCACGGTCGGAATGCTCGATCACCCTCGTTCGCGTGTGTTCGATCAGGCAGAAAATCGGCTTCATGCTTTCAAGGCCATCCTCCTCCATCTCCTCGGGTGAAAGGGCTGCGTCTGCTCGAAGGCGATGCTCCCGAGGTGGCTCCGCTCCTGCTCGGTGCCGTTTTGACCTCGCAGATCGGTGGGCTTCTGACCTCGGTGCGAATTGTCGAGGTCGAGGCATATCGGCACGACGACCCTGCGAGTCATTCGTTCTCCGGTCCCACTGCTCGCAACGCAACGATGTTTGGCCCTCCCGGTCGGCTATACGTGTATCGCTCGTACGGAATCCACTGGTGCGCAAACGTTGTTACCGGGGTCGCCGGCGTCGGTGCCGGTGTGCTCCTGCGCGACGGCATCCCGATCGACGGTATGGACGTCATGGTGCAGAGGCGGGGTCGAGCGAGCGAATTGACCAATGGTCCTGGCAAACTCGCCCAAGCGCTCGGGATAACCAGGGAACACGACGGCACCGATCTGTCCAACGGTCTCGTCCGGCTGGAGCCTGCCGGCGCGTCAGTGCCTTTTCGGGTCACGCCCCGTATCGGGATCACCAAAGCAATTGATGCGCCATGGCGATTTGTTGCCGATTTGTGAGCTGTAGCCCCTCGATCGGGGCTGGGATCTGATGCAGTCCTCGGCCAATCCCAATCTGCTCTAAGGTTCTGCGCCTCATGCTTCCAGTCGATCAGCAGCTCGCCCGCATTCTTCGCGGCGTGGACACGGTCAGCCCGCCAGAGGCCCTCAAAGAGAAACTCGAACTTGATCGGCCGCTCAGGATCAAGCTCGGGATGGATCCGACCGCCCCCTCGGTGACGCTCGGTTGGGCCGTGGTGTTGCGGAAGCTGAGACACTTTCAAGAACTGGGCCATACCGCCGTTCTCATCGTGGGGGACTTCACGGCCCAGGTCGGCGATCCGAGCGGGAAATCGGAAACTCGCCGCCGCCTGTCGACGGATGAGGTCAACGGATACGCCGAAGCGGTTCTGAGCCAGTTCAAGAAGGTGCTGCTCCCTGAGCCGCTCGAGATCCGCTACAACTCCGAATGGCTTGGAGCCATCGACATGCTCGGGATCTTGGAACTCACCTCGAAGTCGACTGTGGCTCAAATGCTGGAACGCAGCGACTTTGCCAACAGATTCGACGAAGGATCACCGATATCGGTGATGGAGTTCATGTATCCGCTCCTGCAAGGATACGACTCCATTGCCGTTCAAGCCGATATCGAACTCGGAGGATCCGACCAACTCTGGAATCTGATGATGGGAAGAGTCATCCAGGAGCGTTACGAAATGGATCCTCAGGTGGCATTCACAATGCCGCTCTTGATCGGGACCGACGGGGTACAGAAGATGTCACAGTCGCTTGGCAACTACATCGGGGTCGTGGATTCACCGGATGAGATGTTCGGAAAGACCATGTCGATTCCCGACGCCCTGATGACGCAGTGGTTTCGGCTCGCGACAGAGGTGGGAGAGGACGAAATCGAGTCGATCATGTCGGCTCTCGCTACAGGCGACCTCCATCCGGGCGATGTCAAAAGGCGTTTGGCACGTGAAATCGTCGACCTCTATCACGGGTCAGGATCGGGCACCATCGCGGAGGCCGGGTTCGATTTGATCTTCAAGCAGCACCAGATCCCCGATGACATCGCCGAAGTCGCTCTTCCCGACGAAGATCCGGTGTCGCTTCCCGGCCTGATTCGCGATGGCGGTCTGGCGGCTTCCGGTGGAGAGGCTCGCCGGCTGATCGAGCAAGGGGCGGTGCGAGTAGACGGTGAAGTGGTTCGAGAGATCGAAATCGCCCGCGCTGCTCTGGCGGGCAAGGTTCTTCAGGTCGGCAAACGTCGTTTCGCCAGACTCGTCTAGCCGCCTCGGCCGCTTCCGCGTCTCGTCGGCGTGTCGAACCGGTGCAGAACCTTGACTTTGACTCTGCTCGAGCAGGTGTTACTGTTCCGTTTCCGTCGGCCAACCGGTCGATGGTTTTGGCCTGAGTCCCCCGAGTCCGCAACGTTTCGATGTTGTTTGCACCGAGGGACCCAGATCAGAGTGTGAGTCCGGCCCGTTCACGATGCGCAGCAGTTTGGCTGCACAATTTGGATGGGATCCACGAGCGTCTTTACAATGTCGCTCCGCCTTGCCTGCCCGGCAGGGCCCGGAGGGGCTCCTTGACAACTGAACAGCGCACCAAAAATCAGCAAGCGCTACCGAAGCGGTCATTGGCGTCGGCTCGTAGTCACGAGTCCGGTCGCTCGATCGCTCACGGAGCAAATGCATCGCTCGAGTCGAGTCCGGTTCGCCGGAGGAGGCTCGGGACCTAAATTGACAAACCGGTCAACAAAATCGGCTAGTCGGGATGCAACTCAAAAACTTGACAGGATCTCGATTGTTCCGAAAGGAGCAGTCAAGTGAGTGTTCGATGGAGAGTTTGATCCTGGCTCAGGACGAACGCTGGCGGCGTGCTTAATGCATGCAAGTCGAGCGACGCATAGGAGAGGGTAACCAAACCTATGACGGAGCGGCGAACGGGTGAGTAACACGTGAGCAACCTGCCCCAAAGATCGGGATAGCCCAGGGAAACTTGGATTAATACCGAATACCCTCGCGGAACCGCATGATTCTGCGAGGAAATGCTTTTGCGCTTTGGGATGGGCTCGCGGCCTATCAGCTAGTTGGTGGGGTAACGGCCCACCAAGGCATCGACGGGTAGCTGGTCTGAGAGGACGATCAGCCACACTGGGACTGAGACACGGCCCAGACTTCTACGGAAGGCAGCAGCAGGGACTATTGCGCAATGGGCGAAAGCCTGACGCAGCAACGCCGCGTGGGGGATGACGGTCTTCGGATTGTAAACCCCTTTCAGGAGGGAAGAAATTGACGGTACCTCCAGAAGAAGCCCCGGCCAACTACGTGCCAGCAGCCGCGGTAATACGTAGGGGGCAAGCGTTGTCCGGAATTATTGGGCGTAAAGAGCTCGTAGGCGGCTTAGTAAGTCGGCTGTGAAATACCGGGGCTCAACCCCGGAACTGCAGTCGATACTGCTGTGGCTAGAGTCTGGTAGAGGAGAATGGAATTCCCGGTGTAGCGGTGGAATGCGCAGATATCGGGAGGAACACCAGTAGCGAAGGCGGTTCTCTGGGCC